>NZ_MKUD01000058.1 GCF_001898575.1 Spirosoma sp. 48-14 | reverse complement strand
TAAGCAAAAAGCCATCGATAGATGGCTTTTTTGTTTTAATACTTTGTTAGAAAGTTAAATAGTAGCCCAATAATCATTAATCTGTTTTAAAGCATCATCTACTGAATTAGCTATAATCGGCAAAGAGCGATTCTCAGCCTTTAAAAAGCCATCGGCTACCATCCGGTCCAATTGTTGCAATAAAAGGTCGTAAAAGCCATTTATATTGATCACAGCTACAGGCCCATCATAGAGTTTAAGTTGCTTCCAGGTTAAAATTTCAAATAACTCGTCTAAGGTTCCATAACCCCCAGGCAGAGCTATTACGCCTTTAGCTAATTGAACCATTTTATACTTACGTTCATGCATAGTTTCTACAAAGTGCAATTCCGTAAGCGTTGTATGGGCTACCTCTAAATCAGCAAGAAAATTCGGGATTATACCAGTTACGATACCACCATTTTGTAAAACCGCGTTGGCCACGTCGCCCATTAGCCCAAATCCCCCTCCTCCATATATTAGCCGAATGTTCTGTTCCGCCATTTTTTTACCGAGTTCAGAGGCTACTTCGTTATAGATTGGATTAGTACCTGGACTCGAAGCACAATAGACAACAAGACTTTGCATGTTAATTACGTAGATTCAGTAAGTCAAAGAGTGATTAGATCAGTTTTGGAGCAAGATTAGGTAGATCCAGACCACCAAAAGTTTCTGAGCTCATGAAGAGAAAAATGTGATTGGCATCTCGTTCCTGAAGAAGATAATTTTGTAAAGCAGCCGAATCTGTAAAAACCTGGAGCGAAGGCTTTTGAAAAGCCTTCTGTATATCAGATGTCGTAATCTGTTCGCTTGAATCTGCTGAGCCAGGATGTATGAATATGGCTACCTGGTCAGCAGCGTCTGTTGTTTCTTTATATTTATCCAAAAACGATTTATTCGTGTTGTCAATAGACTGAAGCTCAACTACGGCCAGTAATTTCTTATTGGGGTATTGTTGTTTTACAGCTTCTGTTGTTGCTTCTACTTTGGCTGGTGAATGGGCAAAGTCTCTAAAGACAGTTCTATTGGTAGATTCCGCAATTTTCTCCAGGCGTTTGCTGACACCAGTAAATGTTGGAATGGCTTCATAAAACATATCCTCAGTGATGCCGATACGGTCGCAGACGGTTATGGCCCCAGCGATATTTTTCATGTTATGCTGTCCGAACAGTCTAGTAGGTACCCGCTTTCCCTGTTTTGTAATGAGGAACGTCTCTCCGTTGACAATTTCACTAGGGTGTGCTAGATAGGGTATTTTTGTAATATCGTCCCGTTCTTTTTGGCCAATTACATCAAGCATATCGTCCGATTCATCAAAAATCAAAATGCCTGCTTTAGGCATGGCTTCGGCCAATGACTCAAACTGATCGACATACTCGTCCCAGGTAGGGTAAAGATTAATATGGTCCCAGGCAATTCCACTAATTAGGGCAATGTGGGGTTGAAAAGCCAGAAACTTTGGCCGTGAATCGATAGGTGATGATGCGTATTCATCCCCTTCAATGATAATCAATGGAGCTGTCGATGAAAGCCGGACCGTGGTATCGAACTCCTCGATGGGATCACCAATCCAGAAGTCAAATTGCCGGTTGTAATGCTTCAGAACATGCAGAATCATGGCAACTATTGTCGTCTTCCCATGACTGCCAGCTATAACTACCCGTTGCTTTTGCCGACTTAATTGATAAATAAATTCGGGATAAGAATAAATGGGTAAACCTAATTCAAGTGCTTTGATGAGTTCAGGATTGTCTTTCCGAGCATGCATGCCGACTATGACTACATCTAGGCCACTGTGAATTTTCTCAGGAAACCATCCAGTTTGTGCTGGTAATAGGTTTTGTTTTTCTAAGCGAGTCCGTGAAGGTTCATAAATGGTTTCATCAGACCCAGTAACGGTATAACCTTGTTGATGAAGGGCTAAAGCCAGATTATGCATGGCACTGCCACCAATAGAAATGAAATGAATAGACTGGGGCATTTGGAAAATCAGTCAGTGTAGAAAAACAAAAGTACAGTTTCTTTTTGGTTTGCCTGATGAACTTAGTAAGTGGATAAACAAGGGATATCTACATCCTGTTAAATTTCTATGATTATCGAATCAAAGCGTTTTGTTTTTCGTTGACTACCTTGCGGATAGACCTTACTTGGAAAGCCCGATTTTAAGAGCCAAATTCGCGCCTGTTTTTTCATAACCACAACCGCCACAGCGGGAAACCGGAGTAACGGACCACTTATTTTTATGCGCCGAACGTAGGGATGAAGACTTACTATGATCTGATTGACCAGACGTTTGAGTTTCCGACACGGGAATTCAACGTCGAGAACAACGAGTTGATGTTCAATAATGTCCCACTGATGGACATTGTCAAACAATATGGTACACCCTTAAAATTAACGTACTTACCGAAAATCACTGAACATATTGAACATGCCAAGCTGCTGTTCAAAAATGCAATGAAACGGTATAATTACAAGGGCAGCTATACCTACTGTTATTGTACAAAGTCCTCCCATTTTCGGTTTGTACTCGAAGAAGCCCTGAAAAACAACATCCATCTGGAAAGCTCGTCGGCTTATGACATTCCCATTATTCGGGAATTGTTCAAAATGGGAAAGATTTCCAAGAGTACGTATATCGTTTGTAATGGCTACAAGCGGCCACTGTATACACAATATATTAGTGAGCTTATCAATGATGGGTTCACCAACTGTATTCCGGTGCTGGATAACCTCAAGGAGATTGAAGCGTACGAAAATTCGGTAACTGCCGAAAGTGTAAATCTAGGCATTCGGATTGCCACTGACGAAGAGCCAAACTTTGCCTTTTATACTTCGCGGTTAGGTATTCGGTATAGTGATGTAAATGAGTTATACCGGACCAAAATCCAGCCAAATGAGAAGTTCAAGCTGAAAATGCTACACTTTTTCATTAACACGGGTATCAAAGACAGCGCTTATTACTGGAGTGAACTGAGCCGGTTCATGTACAAATACTGTGAACTGCGGAAAATGTGCCCTGATCTGGATTCGATTGACATTGGCGGTGGCATGCCAATCCAGACTTCATTCCAGTTTACATACGATTACCAGGCCATGATCGACCAGATTGTGGAAAGTATTCAGTGGATTTGTAACAAGAATAATGTTCCGGTACCGCATATTTTTACGGAATTCGGTTCATATACGGTTGGCGAAAGTGGGGCAGTTATTTATAAAGTGATCGATCAGAAGTTACAGAACGATAAGGAGTTGTGGTATATGATCGATGGGTCGTTTATCACCCAATTACCCGATTCGTGGGGGCTTGGTCAGAAATACATCATGCTGTCGGTCAATAACTGGGATAATCCATACCAGAAAGTGAACCTGGGTGGCCTCACCTGCGACTCGCATGATTTTTATAATACCGAAGCCCATAGTGCCGATTTGTATCTGCCAATTTTCGATCAGGATACCGAGGATCAATACATAGGCTTGTTCCACACAGGGGCTTATCAGGAGTCGCTGGGGGGGTATGGAGGTATTCAACACTGTCTGATTCCAGCTCCGCAGCACGTTATTGTCGATAAAGATGAGCAAGGTAATTTACGCTCCCGCTTGTTTGCTCCTGAGCAAAATAGTGAGACGATGCTGAAGATTCTGGGCTTTGGTGGTGCTGAACCCGGTATGACGGAATTAGAGGCTACAGAAGCCGCTGAAATACGTCAGGAAGAGGCAGAACTGATGAAAGAAGAAAATTAGTGCTCTCAAGCAGGAATGTAAAAGTTTTTGGCATTATTTTCGTTCTACTATCTGCAGAGATACCAACATTCTGGACGAACATTTTCATGAAAAAACTACTAATCTTGGGTTCTGTTCTGGCAGTATTGTCATTAGGGTCGTGTGCACGGAAGGCAAATTGCCCAGCATATGGTAGTGTACAGAAACCTGCTTCTTCGCAGGTGCGGGCGTAACTAGAAGATTTTTATAGAAAAAGCGGGCAATCTCCAGTCTAGGAAATTGCCCGCTTTTGCTTATAGGGACTAATTAAGCCGCGAATTCCAGAACAAACCTTGAGGCTTCCAATAAATTGGTTGCATAGCCATCGGCATCTGGCGAGGGTTGTGCTTCGGTAGCGATACGGATAGTGCGTACTCCTACTCGTTTACCGGCCTGCATATCACGGGGAGCGTCGCCAATCATCCAGGAAGCGTCTGGCCGGATATTGTATTTCGCAATGGCTTTTTCTAGAAGTAGAGAGCCCGGTTTACGAGTTAACGATTCAGAGTCGTATTTAGGATGGTGTGGGCAATAATAAATATCGTCGATGAGCTTGCCACATTGGTCCTGTAAATAATTGTAACAGGTCATCACATCGTCGCGCGTATAAAGCCCTTTCGCAATACCAGCCTGATTGGTAATAACAATAAGCAGGTAACCTGCTTCCTTCAATAAACGTAATGCTTCGGGTACTCCATCAGGAATAATGAAATCTTCGACCCGATAGACGTAGTCTGTTCTATCCTCATTTAAAACCCCATCTCGGTCCAAAAAGATGCACTTATTCATTGAAGAAAGGTTGTCGTGTTTGAAGGCAATAATACAATTATTCGGTCAAATAATTGTATTATTGCTTTAGATATTCGTGTTAAATTTTATTATACGCTAATTCTAGCGGTGATTAATGGAAGAATCATTGCCAGAATAAAGCTCCATTAGGCTACTTTAATGACTGCATTCGTTGTTCTAAAGCCTGGATTTTAGCCTCAGCATCAGCGAGTTTCTGTCGTTCGCGGTCAACAACTTCGGGCTTGGCATTGGCAACAAACTTTTCGTTCGATAATTTCTTCAAAATCGAATCGCGGAAACCGATATTGTAATCCAATTCCTTGCGTGTATTGGCAATTTCCTGGTCCAGATCAATTTCACCCGCAACGTTCACAAAGAACTCGTCGCTCTTGATCAGGAATGCAATCCCCTGCGTTTTTTCATCAACGTAACTAACCTCAGCGACATTAGCAATCTTACTAATCAAGGGTTCTAAGGGCTTGAATCGGTCGGCCGAAACAGTTTTGATCGCCAGGGGCAGGGCTACTTTGGGCGAAATTTGTTTCGCATTTCGGATGTTTCGCACATTTGAAACGACTTCAAACAAAATGTCGAAATCAGCTAGGATTTGTTGGTCGACTGCTCCAGCCTTCGGGAAAGAAGCTACACAAATACTAGTTCCAGTTTCTCGCTCGCGAATATCCTGCCAGATTTCTTCGGTAATAAACGGCATGAACGGGTGAGCCAGACACATGAGCCGCTCGAAGAAATTGATGGTAGCCTCGTAGGTAACTCGATCAATGGGTTGCTCAAAGCCCGGTTTGATGAGTTCGAGGTACTGCGAACAGAAATCATCCCAGATCAGCTTATAAACGGCCTGTAGTGCATCCGAAATACGGAACTTGCTGAAATCATCCTCAATCTGGATCAGCGTCGCATTCAGTTTCGATTCAAACCATTGAATGGGTAGCACATTTGGATGCGATGGCGACAGCGTGTGTATTGTTCCTTCGTTTCCGTTGTCAATTGTCCAGCCTTTTACCAGTCGGAATGCATTCCAGATTTTGTTGCTGAAATTACGGCCCTGTTCAACCAGCTTTTCGTCGAACATCAGGTCATTACCAGCGGCTGAACTGAACAGCATCCCCGTTCGAACACCATCGGCGCCGTATTGATCAATCAGATCGAGTGGATCGGGTGAATTGCCGAGTTGTTTCGACATTTTCCGGCCCAACTTATCGCGAACAATACCTGTCAGGTACACATTCTTAAACGGTTCTTTGCCACGGTATTCATACCCGGCAATAATCATCCGGGCTACCCAGAAGAACAGAATTTCGGGTGCCGTAACCAGATCGTTGGTCGGATAATAATAATTGATATCGGCGTTGTTTGGGTCTTTTAGGCCATCGAATACGGTAATAGGCCAGAGCCACGACGAAAACCAGGTATCTAATACGTCTTCATCCTGAGTCAGGTCAGCTTCGGTCATGGCGAAAAGTAGCTTTTCGTGCTGTACTTTTTCCAGTGCTTCATGCTTGTTTTTGGCTACGATGACCGTTCCATCCTGCATATAAAAGGCTGGAATCCGCTGCCCCCACCAAAGTTGTCGACTAATGCACCAGTCATGAACGTTTTCCATCCAGGCGCGATACATGTTCTTGAATTTGGGAGGAACGAGCTGGATGGTATCGTCCATAACGTTTTTAAACGCAGGTTTCGACAACTCATCCATTTTCAGGAACCACTGCATCGACAAACGCGGCTCTATAACCGCATTAGTCCGCTCTGACGTACCGACGTTCGATTTATAATCTTCCGTTTTGACCAGATTGCCTGATTCTTCCAGCAACTTGATGATTGCCTTGCGAGCTGCAAATCGATCCACACCAACTAGTATCTGCGCTTTTTCGTTCAGCGTACCATCATCGTTCAGAATATCGATTACCGGCAAATTGTGTTTAACCCCCAGCGCATAGTCATTCGGATCATGGGCAGGGGTTACTTTCAACCCACCCGTCCCAAAATCGGTCGTTACGTAGTCGTCGGCGATGATTGGGATTTCACGGTTGATCAGTGGAATAATCGCCTTTTTGCCGTGCAGATGCTTATAGCGCTCATCGTCTGGATTAACGGCAATGGCTACGTCGGCCATGATCGTCTCCGGTCGAACAGTCGCAATGGTGATAGAATCCTGTCCTTCGCTTCCAGCTATATCGTAACGGATGTATACCAGCTTTTGCTGAATTTCCTTTGTGATTACTTCTTCGTCCGATACGGCAGTACGGCCTTGCGGGTCCCAGTTCACCATGCGGATGCCCCGGTAAATCTGGCCTTTGTTGTAGAGATCGACGAAGACATCGATAACCGAATCGTACAGAGCGGGCTCCATCGTAAAGCGAGTACGATCCCAATCGCAGGAAGCACCCAGTTTACGAAGCTGCTTGAGAATAATGCCGCCATATTTGTGGGTCCACTCCCAGGCATATTCTAAAAATTCGTCACGTGTCAGATCCGTTTTGTTGATGCCCCGTTCCTTGAGCATAGCCACTACTTTGGCTTCAGTAGCGATACTGGCATGGTCGGTACCAGGCACCCAGCAGGCATTTTTCCCTTCCATACGCGCCTTGCGGATCAATACATCCTGAATTGTATTGTTGAGCATATGGCCCATATGCAACACACCCGTTACGTTTGGTGGCGGAATCACGATCGTATACGGCTCGCGTTCGTCGGGTGTAGACTTGAAAAACTGGTTATCAAGCCAGTATTGATACCATTTTTCCTCAATTTCCTGGGGAGCGTATGTCTTTGAAATCATAAAAATCAATGAAACTCAGGCTAGCATTTCAGATATAGATACGACTATACGGTAAAAACCAGCCTTGGGATTATGGATAAAATACAAAATTAGCTAAATTGGATAGGGCGAAAAAACGAAAGCCTGTCTTTGACAGTTTTACTGCAATATGTCAGCCAGAAGCCTATGGAATTTGGAAAAATACATAACCTCGACGCCATCAATCTTACGCTACCGCCGGGTGCGGCTTTTAACGCTAAGATTTGGGCGAGCGTTGAACCCTCACAACATCCAAACGTATTCATAGGCGGGCCTGTCTGGGCTAACAAAGATTACGTTGGAAAAGTGTATCCGTCTACAGCTAAGGAACGTGATTTTCTGCACTATTACGTCCGGCAATTCAATACCATCGAATTAAACCTGACCCATTACCAGATTCCAACGGCGGGTATGATTCAGAAATGGAAAGCCGAAGCGGCTGGTTCCCCCGATCGTTCTGGATTTACGTATTGCCCAAAATTTCCGCAGGTTATCAGCCATGAACGGCAGTTGGTAGCGACCGAAGCCCTGACCGAAGAGTTTGTCAACGCTGTTTTGAGCCTGGAAGAGTTTCTGGGCATGACATTTCTGCAACTGCCTCCTCAATTTGGTCCCGAAAAATGGCCAGTTCTGGAAGCGTATTTGAAAAGCCTGCCCGATGAGCTGGACGTAGCCGTTGAATTTCGCCACCCCGACTGGTTCAGTAAAGCAGCCGTGTGGCAGCAAACGCTCGAACGTCTCTATTTACTTCGACGCCATGCGGTCATTACAGACGTAGCGGGTCGACGGGATGTATTGCACATGGGTTTAAGCAGCCCCGTATTAACGCTCCGATTCATTGCTAACGAAGGCCATCCTACGGATTACATACGCTCTGATGCCTGGATTCAACGGCTGAAAACCTGGTTTGAAAAGGGGTTGCAGACCGCTTACCTCTTCATTCATGGTGGTGGCGATAATGATACCGCTCCCGAACTGATCCTACACTGGATTCGCGAACTGAACAAACACTGCGGACTAAACTTGCGTGAACCGGTCCTCCAACCTAAAGTTGTACAGGGTAGCTTATTTTGAATTAAAGAAACAAGCCTTTACCTTTGCTCTATGATTTCACAGGCAACACATCATCGGCATCATCACTCTGAGCGGTAACGCGGCAGAACAAGATGCGTTTGTTTGTGAGTTCGGAACGTCAATTCGGATAACCACATATACAAAGCCCGGTTCTGCTAACGAGCCGGGCTTTTTTTAATGAATAATGTACAATGTATAACGCAAAATTCCGAGTTAGTGTGCTGTTATTCATTATACATTTTCCATTATACATTACCTTATGAAAACGGTCATTATTAAATACAACGCTGGTAATGTTCAGTCGGTTATGTATGCCCTGGAACGATTGGGGGCTTCTTACCTGCTGACGGACGATGAAGTCGAAATTCGCTCGGCCGATAAGGTGATTTTTCCTGGAGTTGGTGAAGCGAGTACCGCTATGGCTTATCTGCGGGAACGAGGGCTGGATAAACTAATTCCATCGTTGAAACAACCTGTGCTCGGCACGTGTGTTGGTATGCAGTTGATGTGTCGGTATTCAGAAGAGAATAATACGACCTGTATGGGCATTTTCGACATTGATGTTCGGCGTTTTCCGGCCCGCCGTGGAGACGGAGAGCCACGTCTCAAAGTACCACATACGGGCTGGAATAGTATTCATAACCTGCAAGGGCCCCTGACCGGAGGAGTCTCGGAAAATGCATACGTATATTTCGTGCATAGCTACGCGGCTGATGTCTGCCCTGATACAACGGCTACCTGTGATTACGTTCGGCCATTTAGTGCCATGCTCCAGCGTGATAATTTTTATGCGGCCCAATTTCACGCGGAAATCAGTGGTAATGTCGGCCAGCGAATACTGGAAAACTTTTTGAAACTATAACACGAAAGCTTCGCCGTCGTGGTGGAAATCCGCTACAATGAAAGCTAACAGACGGGTTTCCACCCGCGTTACACATGTACATCATACCCGCAATTGACCTTATTGAAGGAAAAGCTGTTCGCCTGACGCAGGGTGATTATAGCCAGAAGAAAGAATACAATGCCCGCCCATTGGAAGTGGCACAGCAGTTTGAAGATGCTGGTCTGACCCGACTCCATTTAGTTGATCTTGATGGAGCAAAAGAAAAACGGGTCATTAACTGGAAAGTGCTTGAATTGATCGCTTCCAAAACCAAACTCCACATTGATTTTGGCGGTGGTGTACAGTCGGACGAGGATCTGCGGGTCGTTTTTGAATGTGGAGCCAAACAGGTAACGGGTGGAAGTATTGCCGTCAAACAACCTGAGGTGATGGAGCGATGGCTCTCGCAACTTGGCTCCGAAGCGATCATTCTGGGTGCTGATGCGAAAAATGAAAAAATAGCTGTCAGTGGCTGGGAGGAATCGACTGAGGTTTGGGTATATGATTTTGTGGAGAAATGGGTAGAGAAAGGCATCAGCTATGTCATTAGCACCGATGTAGCGAAAGATGGCTTGCTACAGGGCCCATCTTTTGAACTGTATCGAAACCTACAGGATCAGTTTCCGAAACTAAACGTCATTGCCAGTGGCGGGGTCAGTAATATGGCTGATATTGAAACCCTGGCCGATATGAATCTATTTGGCGTTATCGTGGGTAAAGCCATTTATGAAGGGCGCGTGACACTAAAAGAATTGAGTCGGTTTATGGGTGTATAATTCAATTATGAGACCTTGGCTTATCCTGTTGCTTGTTAGTATATATCTATCAAATCAGGTAGAGGGAGGTAGTACGCCAATACCAATCTTAAAACAGCGGTTTCAAAAACTGGCAGAGAAAATAAGATTACAGCCCCCTGCACCCAAAGAAGGAGATTATGAAGTCCGTATCTGGAACAATCAATCGTTTCAATATGGCGATGCCCAAACGCTTTATGTTCTGATTAAGCAGGGCAATCATTGTGACTTAGTGAAGTATAGTCTTAAGTCAGGGAAAAAAAGATTTAAATCTGCCCGAAAAATTGTTCCTCATAAACCGCTGGCTGACAGTCTATGGCTCCAATTAACTCAAAAAGGTATTCTTTCATTGCCTAATGAGAGCGATATCGATAGGCAACTTCATCCTGCTCAAGGACCAGCAATAGAACGAAGTGGGAAAATGGAACCAGATGGTAGCTTCACGGTCTATGGATACAGTACCAAACGTTCCGTTTGGATATTAGATGGGGAGGACTACTTTTTTGAAGTGTTTTACTTTAATGGCTATCAAATACATGAGTACGACAATCCCCAATCGTATTTACGTGCTATGCCAGAAGTGGTTGAACTTCGGAAAGTGGTTGGTATTTTAGATTTCGTAGCCTCTTTTTTTCCACCCTCTAAATAGTGTGCTTTGAATACCTATGAATGAAGAATACACCATCAACGCTGACAAGGCCAGGCTGGACATTGATGTGATTCATCGATTTCTGAGCGAAGAGGCTTACTGGTGCCTGAATATTCCCCGTGAACTCGTTCAGCGATCCATCGACAATTCTGTGTGTTTCGGCGTATATCAAGGTGATAACCAGGTTGGATTTGCCCGCGTAGTAACAGACTTAGCAACATTTGGGTATCTGGCCGATGTGTTTATTCTGCCCGAACACCGGGGTAAAGGGTTATCCAAACAGTTGATGGCATTCATTATGGCCTACCCGCCGTTGCAGGGCTTGCGACGCATTATGCTGGTGACCCGTGATGCCCACGGCCTTTACAAACAATTTGGATTTCAGGTTAGCGACAATCCAGAAAATACCATGTATATCAAAGCATTTACTTCTTACTGATGCTCACCAAACGAATTATCCCCTGTCTTGATATAAAAGATGGTCGTACCGTCAAAGGAACAAACTTTGTGAACCTGCGAGACGCAGGCGACCCGGTTGCCCTGGCAGCTATTTATGCCGAACAGGGTGCCGACGAACTGGTTTTCCTGGATATTACGGCCACTGTCGACGAGCGTAAAACCCTGATCGAACTCGTTCGAAACGTGGCACATACCATCAATATTCCTTTTACGGTAGGTGGCGGTATTTCGTCGGTAGCGGATGTTTCAGCGCTACTGAACGCTGGAGCCGATAAAATTTCGATCAATTCATCGGCCGTTCGCAATCCGGATTTAGTGAACCAGCTTGCCCTCGAATTTGGCAGTCAGTGCATAGTCGTTGCCATCGATACGCGCTGGATTCCAGTAGAGCAGGAAGAAAAGGGCTCCCAATTCGAGCACATTGTGCATACACACGGCGGACGCAAACCTACTGCTCTACGAACGATTGCCTGGGCTAAAGAAGTCGAAGACCGGGGAGCTGGCGAAATTTTATTGACCTCGATGGATACAGATGGGACCAAGGCTGGTTTTGCGCTTGACTTAACGGCTCAAATTTCGGGTACCGCAAATATTCCGGTGATTGCGTCGGGGGGAGCTGGTTCGATGGATCACTTTGTTGATGTGTTCACAACCGGAAAAGCCGACGCCGGATTAGCCGCCAGTATCTTTCACTTTAAAGAAATTGAGATTCCAGCCCTAAAAGGGTATTTACGAGAAAAGGGAATCGAAATGCGATTGTAGAGCTGTATCGTGGACGGCTAGTCCGCGTAGCCGCCAGGCAAATGCCGCTATAACGTAGCCTGGCGGCTACGCGGACTAACCGTCCACGATACATATTAAAATTTAAAGCCCAGTTCCAGGCTGACAACCCGGCTTTTCGACAGCAAGTCACTCCCTCGCGCAATATCGATCAGGCCACGCTGATAACTCATGCCCAGATTAAACGCGTTGTTCTGATTGATTTTATACTGGACACCCGCCCCGAGCAGAAGTTCAACATCACCAAAGCCGTATTGACGGCGGTCGCCACCAGTCTCGGCCATATACAGTCCGTTTCGGGCCTGGTCCAGTGCTCGTTCTGCTAATTTTATACTCAACAAACCTCCCGTTTGTACATACAGGCGCAGATCGGGCGCGATGTTATTGGCAAACATTTTCACCGTCATCGGTATTTGCAGATACTGGAGGTTGTAAACCGATTCTTTCTCCGGTGCACTTGGGTTCCAGCGGGTTTCGCCAAACGAACCCGGCATTTGAAAGCCCGACCGTTTGATGGTATACCAAAGCCCGGAGCTAAATGCATACCGATCTTTGAAAAAAAAGTAATCGAGCGATGGCCCGACACTCATTCGAACCCCGGCTCCATTAGCACGAAAACCAGCGTAGTTACCCGTTCCCTCCGCTGTATTTAGATCGAGTGACGGAGCAAAACGGATACTCATTTCAATAAGATGCGTTGTCCATAGGTAATCAGGTCCCGAGCCGTAGCCATTGTTTTCGGAGGACTGACTTTGCTGCCGACGACGGCGTTTTCGATCATCATCGTAGTCGCGTCGATTCTGGTCCTGACCATCATAATTATCGCCCAGAATTTTACGAAATCGCTTTTCGGTTACGTTTGATTCTTTAGTGCGTATGCGGTAAAGGGCTGGTGAGGAAGATTGGGCCCAACTACTACCAACTACCAGCAATCCCAAAATCAGCCCAAACCCTGCAACTTTTTTCATAATTTTGCACGTTTTCTATAATGAAAACCTATGATTTTCATGCGGATACAAACGGCCATCCTCGGCCTTTTTTGTTTATTTCTTTTGGCTTCGTGTACAAAAAACGAAGACGTTACGATTATTCGGCTCGATCAGCAGCTCTTTTCCGGCCAATCTCCCGATAGTATCCGAGCTGTATTGAACCGGAATCCGGCTATAGCTCAATTGTACTTTAACGCGAACGGAGCCGGAAATGATACATCGGTTGTTCATGAATTGACCAATCGGATTGCAAACCCAGCACTCAATGAATTCAATCGTCAGATTCAGGCTGAATTTGGCGACTTGACCGATTTACGGAAACAATTAGGCGAGGCCTTCGCTAACATTAAAAAAGACTTTCCCGACTTCCAATCACCCAAAATAGCAACGGTTGTCACGGGATTTATGGGTCCTGATCTGGTCGTAACCGATAGTTTAATTGTCATCGGCCTTGATTACTTCGTTGGCCCCAAAGCCAAATTTCTACCGCCAGCAAACGAATTTCCACAGTACATCCTACGTCGATACGATAAGGACCACCTGGTACCTGCTATTGTTTTTGCCATCTCAGACAAATACAATGCCACGAACCGCACTGACCAAACGATGCTGGCCGACATGGTATACTATGGCAAAGGGTATGTGTTTACTAAAACCATGTTACCCAACACAGCCGACAGCCTGGTTATCGGCTATACAGACAAACAATTGACACAAACGTTTAATGCACAAGATGTAGTTTGGGCACATTTTATTGATAATCAGTTGTTATACCAAACAAATCCGGCAATAAAGCAGCGTTATCTGAACGAACGGCCATTTACGGCCGAAATTGGTAAAGATTGTCCTGGTGCTATCGGTCGTTGGGTGGGTTGGCGCATTGTGAGTATGTTTTTTGATGAACACAGCAGTGTCAGTATTGCAGACCTGATGCACAATGCTGATGCTCGGCAAATTTTTGAACAGTCAGGATACAAAGGACAAAACGAGTAGAGACGCAATACGTTGCGTCTGCCTGGCGTCAACCGGAAAACGGTGCGAATAAAAGACACAATGTGTCGCTATAAGAAAAAATAAAATGGCAAAACGGGGACGGACTTTTGGCGAGGAAGCCAGCGAAATTGATAAGAAAAAATATAGTCGGGACGATTACAAAAAAGCCCTGCGTGTGTTCCGATATGTACGACCGTATCGGATGCAGTTTGTGGTCGGCTTTATTTTCCTCATCCTGTCGACTACCACTACACTGAGTTTTCCGGCGTTGATTGGGCAGGTAACCAGCGTTATTCAGGGCAAATCACCCTTTACCCTGAATCAGGTTATTCTGATGTTTGGAGGAATCCTGATTTTACAGGCTGTTTTCTCCTTCTTCCGAATCTATTTCTTCGCGCAGGTCAGTGAGCGGTCAATGGCCGATGTCCGACGCGAAGTGTATAGTAAAATCATTACTTTATCGATTCCATTTTTCGAAAAACGGCGGGTCGGCGAACTGACGAGTCGTCTATCGGCCGATGTGTCGCAGTTGCAGGATATTTTATCCATCACCCTGGCCGAACTATTCCGGCAGGTGGCTACGCTGGTTGGGGGTACACTTTTTATACTCTACGTTTCCTGGAAGTTGACCCTGTTTATGCTGGCGACATTCCCGGTGATTATTGTGGCGGCTATATTCTTCGGGCGGTTCATCCGACGACTATCGAAGCAGGCCCAGGATCAGCTAGCAGCTGCTAGTGTGATTGTGGAAGAAACCCTGCAATCGGTTAATGTGGTAAAAGCGTTCACCAATGAGCGTCTGGAAATTGGCCGATATAGCAATGCACTCCAGAAAATGGTGAATATAGCCCTTAAAGCGGCTCGTTTCCGGGGAGTATTTGTCTCATTCATCATCTTCGCCATGTTTGGTGGTATTATGGGGATCGTTTGGTACGGCGGTAGCCTGGTTCAGTCGGGCGAAATTCCATTTGCCGATTTACTCACCTTTATCTTCTACACGGCCTTTATCGGAGGATCGGTAGCGGGTATGGGCGATTTATACGCGCAGGTTCAGAAAACAGTTGGTGCTTCGGAACGGATTCTGGAGATCCTGGAAGAACCTTCGGAAGTTAACGCGGCCGACGAACTGCCTTTGTTTGTACCCCTGCAAGGAAAAGTGCAGTTCAGTGATGTTCGTTTTTCGTATCCTTCCCGACCCGAAGTGCCTGTTTTAAAAGGTATTTCGCTGACGGTAGAAGCTGGTCGGAAAATTGCGCTGGTTGGGCAAAGCGGAGCTGGAAAGTCAACAATTGTTCAATTGCTGATGCGATACTACCCAATCAGTGGCGGACAAATCACTGTCGACGGCCGCGATTTGACGACTTTCAACGTGACTGAACTACGGAAAAATATTGCCGTAGTGCCGCAGGAGGTAATTTTGTTTGGAGGTACTATTCTCGAAAATATTCAGTACGGCAAACCTGGCGCTACTGAAGCCGAAGTACGCGAAGCCGCCCGAAAAGCCAACGCGTTGCAGTTTATAGACTCTTTCCCAGAGGGCCTTCAGACCGTTGTAGGTGAACGAGGTATTAAACTATCGGGAGGGCAGCGTCAGCGAATCGCCATTGCACGAGCTATTCTGAAAGATCCGGCTATTCTGATTCTGGACGAAGCAACCAGTTCGCTGGATGCCGAATCGGAAAAACTGGTGCAGGAAGCCCTGGATGAACTGATGCAGAATAGGACCACGATCATTATCGCCCACCGATTGGCCACCATCCGCAAAGTGGATCGAATTTATGTTTTACGCGAAGGTCAGATTGCTGAATCGGGTACCCACGATGAACTGGCACTACAGGAGGACGGCATCTACGCAAATCTGGTTAAATTGCAGTTCGAACCAATCGAGTAATGGAAAGGGTAATGTGTCACTTGAAACAAACCTTATCCATTACCCATTCTATATTATTCATTTATAAAAATGACACTGGCTTCTAAAACCCTGAAAGACTTTAATCTTCGGCATACCAACGGCCGGGAGGAAGTGCTTGAATTGTTCCTGAACGCCGGTCATGCGCTGGCGCATAACGATGTTGAGAATGGCCTTGGCCCCGATCATGACCGCGTAACGATATACCGAACGCTTCGTACTTTTCTGGACAAAGGACTGCTTCATAAAGTCCTTGACGACGAAGGAGGAACGAAATATGCCCTCTGCCGGGAAACCTGCTCCGATGGTCACCATCACCACGACCACGTTCATTTTAAATGTGAAGCCTGCGGCCAAACGACCTGTTTGGATAAGGTAAGAATCCCCACAATTGCATTACCCGAAGGGTACAATCGTAAAGAAATGAATCTTCTGATTCAGGGCGTATGTCAGGATTGTAATAAGTAATAAAGCGAAACTACCCTCAAGCGGGATTTCCTGTCACTAGTAACCCGTGCCTCCAACAAAATCGCGGGTTACGGCCTGCGTTACCTAATGAACCCTGAAACGTTATTTCCAGAACGCCAACAACAATTTACGAGTGCAGCACAAGCCGCCCAGCGTCAGTTCAACCAATTGGCCTTTTGGCGGCTTGTGTGGTTTATCGGTAGCCTCGTTGCTACCTGGGCATTTATACAGACAAATCAGCAACTGGCTGCCTTAGTAACGCTGATAGCTGGCGTTATTGGCTTCCTGATTCTCTTAAAAAAACACCAGCAAGTTCGACTTAAACGCGATCTGAACCAGAAACTAGCGTTTATCAATCAGGACGAGTCAGCGCGGCTTAAACGTCAATATCTCCGACCTGAAACGGGTGAACAGTTTGCCAGCCCGACGCATTACTATACCGGTGATTTAGACGTGTTTGGTAAACATTCCCTGTTTCGCCTGCTTAACCGGACCCATACCTACGAAGGCCAGAATCGATTAGCGACCTGGCTCAAAGCCCCCTCCTCGCCCGATTCGATTCGGCTGCGGCATCAGGTCGTGGATGAACTGAAACCGCAAATGGACTGGCGGCAGCAATTTGAAGGAGTAGCCTACATCGAAGAAAAAGTAGGTCAAGCACCGACTGACTTAATCAAATGGGCTACAGCAGAGATTACCCCTCTACCAGGCTATTTGACGATCGTTCGTTTTCTATTCCCCGCTATCACCTTAAGCTTGTTCATTGCCTGGTTAGCAGGTTATTTACCCGGAATGACTGTTTTACTAGCTTTAGCAGTACACGGCTTTATTCTTAGTCAGACGGCAGCACGGGCAAAGGAAGTTAGTGAGCAGACATTCGAAATATCGGCCGCATTACGAGCTTTCCGTAGCTTATTTCAGCAAGCTGAGCAACTAAAAGGTGATGCCATTCGGCTTAGGGCCATCCGGCAGGCGCTGAGTTCCGACAAGCAATCGGCATCGGAGGCTATTGGGTCTCTGGCGAAACTAACCGAAGGACTAAACTTCCGTCGTAATCCCTACTTTTTTCTGCTATTTGGCATCGCTACGCTCTGGGACATTCAGTACCTATATCGGCTCGAACGTTGGCGACAAAACCATGGGCCAGAGCTGAGCCGCTGGTTCGAAGCCCTGGGTGAGCTGGAAGCCCTGAATAGTCTGGCTGGTTTTGCCTATGCTCATCCTGATTATACGACGCCAGATATTGTTGACGACGAATTCGTTTTGGACTTTACATTAGCCGCTCACCCATTACTCCCTCCTGATCGAAGTATTGCTAATTCGTTGAAAATGGCTGGATCAGGCCAAACGATATTGATTACAGGCTCCAATATGTCGGGAAAGAGTACATTTTTGCGAACGATTGGGGCCAATGTGGTACTGGCTCTGGCCGGGGCTGTTGTTAGTGCCGAACGCTTCTGGTGTTCGCCTGTGCGTGTGTTTACCAGCATGCGGACACAGGATTCCCTGGAAGAAAGCACATCCTCATTTTATGCCGAACTGAAGCGATTACAAACGCTCATTCAATTGACAAAACAGCCATCTAAAATCCCGGTACTTTATTTCCTGGACGAGATTCTGAAAGGCACCAATTCGGCTGATCGACATCGGGGTGCTGAGGCCTTGATTCGCCAGTTACATCACACAACTGCTTCTGGCTTTGTATCGACCCATGATCTGGAATTAGGCCAGCTTACCGATGCCGACGATTTCGTTCGCAATTACCATTTCCAGTCAGATCTCGATAATGGTGAGCTTCTATTCGATTATAAGTTACGTGAGGGTATCTGCCAGAGTTTTAATGCCAGCCAGCTTATGCAGGCAATTGGTATCGAAATGGATGCGTTACAGAAGAAATAATCAGATTAGCAGGACTATCTTCTCGGTTAGTAGTTCACTAAACAAGCGGGCTTTTGTTGATACCATAAATAAGCTTGCCTGATATGGTGAAAGCACTATCTTTGCGTGTATGAAATAGTATGCAAGCATACTATTTCATACACGCAAAGAGAAAAAGTTGATGATGGATCAGTTAATCGTGCTTGGAACCAATAAAAAAGCCTTCTCGATTGAGAAGGCTTGGATTTGGGTGGTGATGGACGGAATCGAACCGCCGACACAAGGATTTTCAGTCCTTTGCTCTACCAACTGAGCTACATCACCGCAACGGCGGACCGTTTAAATGTGGGTGCAAAAGTACGCCTTGTTATTCGTTTTGCAATACTTTACCTGTAATTTTTTTGATTAAAGAAGTTGTATTGTTGGTATCCTTCTGACAATCAGAGAAAATAAGTTTTATAAATACATGGAAATTGTTCAGCAAATAGTATTTGTAGTAGCATTAGCGGCCACGGGTTGGTATATAACCAAACGAATTCAGCTTATCAGCCGGGCTATCCGGCTAGGTCGCTCCGAAAATCGTACGGACCATGCTGATGAACGGCTTAAAACCATGCTACTGGTAGCCTTCGGGCAAAAGAAGATGTTCAACAATCCCTTAGTGGGGGTGATGCACTTCGTGATTTATGCCGGGTTTCTGATTGTCAATATCGAAGTACTGGAAATTATTCTGGATGGTGTACTGGGTACCCATCGCCTGTTTGCCCCCTTTATAGCCCCCGTTTATCCCTTTCTGATTGGTGTTTTTGAAATCCTGGCGGTTGGTGTTCTGACGGTATGCGTTGTTTTTCTCTGCCGTCGGTTTATAGTTAAGGTAAGCCGTTTCCAGCCGGAACGACACCGCGAAATGACCCGTTGGCCCCGTACTGATGCCGCAGTTATTTTAATAGCTGAAATTCTGCTTATGATCGCATTTCTGACCTGGAATGCCTCCGATAGTGTGTTACGGGATCGGGGTGTTGGACATTACGCTGCCTTGCAGGGGATTGTGCCTGATTTTCTGATTAGCCAGTATTTAAAACCGCTTTTTATCAATTTCAGCGATACCGCTTTGATCGGTTATGAGCGCTCAGCCTGGTGGTTCCATATTTTAGGGATTATGGCCTTCGCGGTTTATGTTACGTACTCCAAGCATCTACACATTGCGCTGGGATTCCCGAACGTGTATTTCTCCGATCTGAAACCCAAAGGCGAGATTCAGAATATGCCTGAAATCACAAAAGAGGTACAGTTGTCGCTTGGCTTGCCAGTAACTACGGGAACGGATAGCTCACAGACCGACGACAATGGGCAGCAACCTGCAGAAATAGGCCGATTTGGAGCTAAAGATGTGCAGGACCTGAAATGGATTAACCTCATGAATGCCTATAGTTGCACTGAATGTGGGCGTTGTACAGCAGCCTGTCCGGCTAACATTACAGGTAAAAAGTTATCTCCCCGTAAAATTATGATGGACACCCGCGACCGGCTCGAAGAAATTCAACAAGGCTGGAAAACCAACGGGTACGATTACAAAGATGACAAGTCGCTTCTCAACGATTATATAACAGCCGAAGAGTTGAATGCCTGTACAACTTGTCAGGCCTGCGTAAACGCTTGTCCGATAAATATAAATCCGCTGGATATCATTCTTCAGTTGCGTCGATATCGGGTCATGGAAGAGTCGCAGGCACCGGCCTCCTGGAATGCCATGTTCAGCAACATCGAGAATAATATGGCTCCCTGGAAGTTTTCACCCAGTGACCGCTTCAACTGGGCCGATCAGGTTAATGAAGTTAAATAGGTTTTCGGTAGCTGGTTTCTAGTTTATAGAAGACTTATCCATAAGCTACTGTAAACGGTAAACTGAATACTGTAAACAGTTATCATAGAAAAAATGCCAACTGAAACGAATTATAAAGTGCCCACAATGGCGGATATGGCCGCAGCCGGTGAAGAACCGGAGATTCTATTCTGGGTGGGTTGTGCGGGTTCATTTGATGACCGTTACAAACGGGTCACTATCGCGTTTGTGCGTATTCTGAACCATGTAGGTATCAAGTTCGCTGTGCTGGGTACCGAAGAATCCTGCACGGGAGACCCAGCCCGGCGGGCTGGGAATGAGTTTTTATTTCAAATGCAGGCTGTGTCCAATATCCAAGTCCTGAATGGCTATAACGTCAAGAAAATTGTGACAGCCTGCCCCCATTGCTTCAATACGCTCAAAAACGAGTATCCTGAACTAGGCGGTACCTATGAAGTCATTCACCATTCTCAGTTCCTGCAAAGCCTCATCAATGAAGGGCGGATCAAAGTAAAAGATGGACAGTCGTTTAAGGGACGAAAAATAACCTTTCATGATTCCTGCTATCTGGGTCGGGCCAACAAAGTTTATGAGGCTCCTCGTGATGTCTTAGAAGCATTGGATGCCGATTTGGTTGAAATGAAGCGTGTGAAAGCGAACGGATTGTGCTGTGGCGCTGGTGGAGGGCAGTATTTCAAAGAACCTGAGTCTGGCAAGAAAGACGTAAACGTGGAGCGAACAGAAGAAGCACTTGGTACAGGCGCTGATACGATCGCTGTAGCTTGCCCATTTTGCATGACGATGATGTCGGATGGCGTGAAAAATAAGAATCGTGAAGATTCCGTTCGTGTCTATGACATTGCGGAACTCATCGCCCAGAAAGAAGGGTTGTAAAATCAATGAACAATGGAAAATGAATAATGGATAACGGAGCATCAGATGTATCGCTAATCATGATTCATTTTCCATTGTTCATTATACATTATCTGTTTTGTTATGTATATCGATTTCGATAAGCTACCTGATCATGCCCGTGTATGGGTATATCAGGCCAATCGTTCGCTAACGAGCGAAGAAGTGAAAACGATTGACGCAACGTTGCAAACGGCCCTAAACCAGTGGGCGGCTCATGGCGAGCCATTGTTGTCATCAGCAAAGGTGATCGAAAATCGGTTTATTGTTGTGGCGGTTGATGAAGGATATGCATTGCCTAGTGGCTGTTCTATCGACTCCTCAGTAAGAACCATACAGGAAATTGGGCGTCAGGTTGGTGTTGATTTTTTTGACCGATCAGCCGCCGTTCTGTCGACCGAGGGCTCGGTGCAGACAGTTGCTTTGCCACTGATTAAACTAGCCATTGCCGATGGCTTGCTGACACCTGACACAATTGTCTTTAATACATTGGTGAAGACAAAGGCAGAGTTTTTGGCAGATTGGCAGATTACAGCCGCCAATTCCTGGCTTAAGCGCTATTTTAAGCCTACGACGGCTTAATTTGTAAAGCAAATCACGTTAAAGCCGATCCATCGATACGTGTGAATGTATCAATAGATCGGCTTTAACATTGTCAGGTTCCGAATCGTTCCTGCCAAATCGTCATAAATCCTGATTTTTATCACCTGTTTTTGAACAAAGGATTAATTTTTGCAGTCATTTTTAAAAAGCTCAGCGATTTGGATCGGGTAATTATCGAATTCGTTGAGTGTTGCCGATTGTAAACGGCAATTAACTCTTACTTTTATGGCGACTATTCCCGAAGTTATGTCAGATACGCCAACCAGCGACCGGAACCGCATCGGCGGACCGACCGGACCGGATCAATTTTTACCCGACAGCGATTCTGCCGAACAGCCACTGGCTAACGCGCCTTCTCGTGGTTATTCTGAGGAGCAGAAGTACCAGATTTTTAATAAGGAGTTTATGCCCCATATCGACTCCATGTACAACTTCGCGTTCCGTCTGACAATGGATGAGGACGATGCGAATGATCTGGTGCAAGATACTTATCTGAAAGCGTTTCGGTTTATTTCCTCGTTTGAGCAAGGAACTAACGCTAAAGCATGGCTGTTTCGGATTCTGAAGAACAGTTTCATCAACGATTATCGGAAAAAAAGTAAGGAGCCGGCTAAGGTAGATTATCAGGACGTTGAGACGACTTATAACTCTGAAGATGCCGAATCTGAACACACGGTTGACCTGCGGGCCGAGTCCGTTTCTGACTTAATTGGTGATGAAGTTGCAACCGCCCTGAACTCGTTGCCGGTTGATTTCCGAACGGTCATTATTCTTTGTGATATCGAAGGATTCACATATGAAGAAATGGCTAAGATTCTGGATATTCCAATTGGCACTGTTCGGTCTCGTTTGCACCGTGCTCGTAATCTATTGAAGGAAAAATTACGTGATTATGCTTCTTCAATGGGATATAAGGAAGAAAATGACGAATAAACCGAACTTTTTCTAAGCCAATTTTGGTTCTGCTGATAACTCCTAGTTATTATTATTCTTGGAATTAATAAAATTTTTCCAATGCAAACGCCGTTACCATCCTCGTCAGGCACAAAGCCAGAGATGAAAGAACATTGCAGTCACCGGGCTGACTGCCTGAAGTTAATTCAGTTGATTTTGGATGGAGAAGCCACCGAACAACAGCTTGCCAGAGCAAAAGCGAATCTCGAGTCGTGCAAGCCCTGTATTCAGATGTATCAACTCGAAAAGGAAGTGAAAGAGCTGTTGACTAAGCGTATAGAAAAAAGATGTTGCCCCGAGCAATTGGTTGCAACGATCAAATCCCGGATTCTAAGTTTTAGTTAGTAGTGACCGTACCGATTAGGGTAATTAGGGCAACGCTTACAGGCAGCCTTAATTACCCTAATTAATTTTATACCGTAAACCAATCAGCACTTGGAAGGTAAACTGATTATTTTTTCGGCGCCATCGGGCTCCGGAAAAACGACTATCGTTAAGCATTTGCTGGCCGGGAATACCAATCTCGGCTTTTCCATTTCGGCATGCACACGCGACCGGCGGGGGCGGAGTGAGGAAAATGGTAAAGATTATTATTTCCTGACACCAGAAGAATTTAAGCAGCGAATCGATAACGATGAATTCGTTGAGTGGGAAGAAGTGTATACCGGTGCTTTCTACGGTACACTAAAAGCAGAAATTGAACGGGTTTGGGCTAGCGGCAAACATGTACTGTTTGATGTTGACGTTCAGGGGGGATTGAAACTGAAAAACTACTATGGCGATAAAGCACTGGCCGTGTTTGTGAAAGTCCCTGATGAAGCTACGCTGCGTCAGCGGCTGATTGGCCGAGGTTCTGAAACTGAAGAAAGCTTATCCCGTCGTCTTTTTAAAGTGCATTTCGAAATGAGTTTTCAGGATCGGTTCGATGTGGTTCTGATGAACGATGAGCTGGAAACATCTCTTCAGAAAGCTCAGAAACTCGTTGATGATTTTGTACAGAAAAACCAGGTTCCTGCTAAAGGAACAGTGATTTAATTAGTATTAGGAGCGAGGAGTTAGGAGCGAGAATGACTGACGCGAAAACAATAAAAGCCCTGCGTCAGCCATTCTCGCTCCTAACTCCTCGCTCCTCGCTCCTGAGAATTAATGAAAATTGGCTTATTCTTTGGCTCGTTCAATCCAATTCATATTGGCCACCTGATTATTGCCAATACAATGGCTACGACTACCGATCTGGATCAGGTCTGGTTTGTGGTATCGCCCCAGAATCCGTTTAAAAAAACAAAAAGCTTATTGCACGAATTTGACCGGTTCGATATGGTAGAACGGGCCATTGCTGACAATAGTCGCTTGAAAGCTACGGATATTGAATTTTCGATGCCCCGGCCCAGCTATACCATTGATACGTTGGTTCGGCTTAGCGAAAAATATCCGCAACATACCTTCCGGCTGATAATGGGTGAAGATAATCTGGAGCAATTCGCCAACTGGAAGAATTACGACAAGATTCTGGAATATTACGGGTTGTATGTTTACCAGCGTCCGCGCGCTGTGGAAAGCCCGTTTAAGACCCATACAAACGTGCGGGTAATTGATGCCCCCTTACTGGACATTTCGGCTACATTTATTCGGGACTGTGTACGGGCCAACCGCTCGATTCGCTATATGGTGCCGGATGTTGTAGAGGAGATGATTGAGCGAAAGAAGTTTTACCAGTAACGCGGCTTTATAGACACGTTACGGGATACCGTTCTGAAAGGTAACTTCCGTTGCCAGGCCGATGGCACTCATTCGTATGGCTACCGAACGGCTATTCGATTTAGCTCCCGCTTGGTCACACTGGGGGCCTTTTTCAAGGAAATAGATGTAGAATTTCTGATTTCGGTCGGCAATCTGATTTATATCTGGTCGTCCAAGCAGTTCCCCGATCTCGTTCGCCGACTTGCCCTTCAGATGCTGAATTTCGGCTTTAAAATCGGGAAGCAGCTTATCCCGAACGCCATTGCATCCCCCCCGATCTCCCCGCCATTTTTTTATGTCCAGTTTGCCAAATTGATCCGGTGCCGAACTACAGCCCAGCAGTCCAGCTAAGAAAAGACTAAACAAGCAGAGTAGGCTCAGACTCCAATAGCTGCTCTTTTGCTGGTATACCAGCCCGGTCTTCACTCGTTCGCTCATTTCTTATTCTTCGTTGTAAAGTACTTGCAGAAGGGTTTGCCCAACGGCCTTTAGCGTGCCTTTGTCAATGTTACTCATGTCGTCTTCGGCGGTATGCCAGCTTGGAAAAAAACCACCCGTACCGATGTTCGTGTGAATAATGTCGATCATAGGAATTTTGGCAATTGTGTTTGGTGCCACATGATCGTCGGTAATTTGCCCACCAGGTGTATCGACAAAATACTGGCTATATCCGGCGTTACTGGCCGTTTGCCAGACATTGTTCACGACAGTTGGGGCAAATTGCATCGATAGGCCTTCTTTAGCGAATGTAGCACCTTTAGCACCGACCATGTCCAGAAGAATACCGTAGTAAGCTGAATAACCAGGTTTGTGCAGGTTTTTCGCCCAATAGCGGGAGCCTAGGCAGAAACCGATGTAATCGAATTGGTTACCACTTGCCTGTTCAAAATCATTGGTGGCTTTTTCCCCATTTCCCCAATCTTCGGCATCAAAGAAAATAATGTCGATGCCCACAGTCGGTTTCTGATTACTTTGCTGAATGGTACGAGCCAGTTCAAGCAAAACCCCAACGCCACTGGCCCCGTCATTTGCGGCCGTAACGGGCTTGTTCTGATCTGCTTTATCGGGATCATTATCGGCATGTGGACGCGAATCCCAGTGCGAAGCCAGTATAATCCGCTTGGTTGCTTTGGGGTTGATACTTCCGATAATATTAAGCGCATTCAGCTTTTTTCCATCCCAGGTAGTGGCTACAAACGATTGCTGGGTAACCTCACAGCCAAACTGCTTCAACTTCGTGACCAGATAATTGCCGGTTTGGGTATGAGCGGGTGTGTTAGGAACACGGGGGCCAAAGGCCACCTGTTTCTCAATATACGTATAAGCCGAGTCGGCGTTGAAAGCGGGAGCCGATACGGTTTTTTGTTCCGTCGTCTGTGTCGAATCGCTCTGCGACTGTTTGGTTTTACAGGCGCTTGTTGCTACCAGCACAAGGGCTACCGAATAAACAAGGATGGATTTGGTCATTGTATTGTCATTAGTGGTCATTGGAGTCATTGATTGTCATAAGTTGTCAGGTCGTTGGTGAGCGACCACTTACCAAATGACTATGAATAGCGCAAAATGACCTTTACTCTTCATAAGCCCAGTCGATCTGGTGTTTCATGTCTTTGATGGCTAACCCCTGCGCCTTAAAATACGAGCGAATCTGATCGACTTTATCGTACTGGCGCTGCTCTTTGTATTCGCGGTAAAGCGTCAGTAATCCTTCCAGAATGGACTGATTGTAGGAGCCTTCTTCGGTCAGGCCGAGTACGTCCTGCATAAACGAGACAAACGATTCTTTTAGCAGGTTGAAGACTTCTTCGCCCAATACGGCTGGCTGGAGTTGATTCAGGTACAGCATATTGATGTATTTCAGCAACGTAAATAGTTGGGCAATACCCACGGCTGTATTAAGGTCATCGTTCAGGGCTTCGTAAAACTGATTAACCGCCTGCCGAATATCCTGCTGTTTGTCTTCACTGATCGTTATAGAATCATCCCCTGCGGATCGATAGGTCAATGTTTTCGCGATCCGTAACCCATTAGCCAGCCGACGGTATCCTTTCTGAGCCGCTTTAAGGGCATCGTTCGAGAAGTCGAGGGTGCTGCGGTAATGCGACTGAAGCATAAAGAACCGGACCGTCATGGGGCTGTAGGGCTGGTCAAGCAAGGGATGACTTCCGGCGAATAGTTCGGCGGGGAGGAACGAGTTTCCTAACGACTTCGACATTTTTTGCCCGTTCACCGTCAACATGTTGGAGTGCATCCAATAGCGGACAGGGTCCACACCCGTGAGGCCGTCGCCCTGAGCAATTTCACATTCGTGGTGCGGGAATTTCAGATCCATACCCCCGCCGTGAATGTCGAACTGCTTGCCCAGGTACTTCATGCTCATGCACGAGCATTCGAGATGCCAGCCCGGAAAGCCTTCGCCCCAGGGTGAGTTCCAGCGCATGATGTGTTCGGGAGCCGCATTTTTCCAGATGGCAAAATCCAGTGGGCTTCGCTTTTCTGATTGCCCGTCCAGCTCGCGGGTTTCATTGAGCAGATCGTCTAGGATACGGCCCGAAAGTTTGCCATAGTTGCCTCCGCGCTGATTGTACGCATCAATATCGAAATATACTGACCCATTCGATTCGTACGCCAGACCTTTCGCCAGTAGTGTTTGAACAGCCTCAATCTGTTCGACCATATGCCCCGTTGCCGTTGGCTCAATGCTGGGCGAAATGGTATTGAACTGCGCCATCACATTATGAAAATCGTTGGTGAAGCGTTGCACAATTTCCATCGGTTCTACCTTTTCGAGCTTCGCCATTCGGCCAATCTTGTCTTCGCCCTCATCGCCATCGCCAACCAGATGCCCAACGTCGGTCAGGTTACGGACATAGCGAACTTTATAGCCGATGAACGTCAGATAACGGTAGAGTGTATCGAATGTCAGAAAGGTGCGCACGTTGCCTAAGTGAACGTAGTTGTACACTGTTGGGCCGCAGACGTACATGCCCACATAAGGCGGGTTGATTGGCTCAAATAGTTCTTTTTTACGCGAAAGAGTATTGTACAGGTGAAGCGGTTGCATTGCTAGATCGACTGTTTCAGGAATACAGAATAAAGGAATTTGGGCCAAATGGCTTATTAAGAGCGGCTGATGCGCTCAACAACAACAGTGGGCCGATAAAAAGAAGTTTCCTTTACGCTGCATGGCAGGAATGCATATGATTTGTGCTGGCGAAGTTACGGATTGTTCGTCGGAAAACGGCAACCCTCCTCGGCTACCCAAAGCTTTTGGTTATATTCGCGTTTTTAATGGGCGATTTGACCCGCTTACAGTCAGGAATGCAGGTAGTTGAGGTGGGCGCCAATGCCCAATACCAGAAAGAGTTTATTCAGTTTCCCGTACGGCTTTATCGGAATGATCCCTGCTGGATTCGGCCGCTGGATGCCGATGTTGAAGAGGTATTTGACCCAGCCCGAAACAAGCGGTTTGAACGGGGCGAGTGCATTCGGTATTTGCTTCGTTCCGATAAAGGCGAAACCATCGGGCGTATAGCGGCCTTCGTAGATTTCGAGCTGGCAAATCTGGATAATGAGCAACCAACGGGTGGCATCGGCTTTTTCGAATGCATCGATGACCAGTCGGCGGCCTTTATGCTATTCGACGCTGGTAAAGTGTGGTTGCAAAGCAAGGGGATGGAGGCTATGGACGGACCAATCAACTTTGGCGACCGCGACCGCTGGTGGGGTTTGCTGGTCGATGGATTTGATCGGGAGCCAAACTATTGCATGCCCTATACGAAGCCGTATTATATTCCATTCTTCGAGAAATACGGTTTTCAGGATTATTTCAAACAGTATACGTTTGGGATTCCAACCACCTGGTCGAAACTGGTCGATATGTCGCAGGCGGTGAAAGACCGGGCGCAGCGGATCTATCAAAATCCAGATTATACCTTCCGAACAATTGATAAGAAAGACCTTCCGGCAGCGGCCGAGCAGTTTCGGCATATTTACAACGCGGCCTGGGGGGGGCATAGTGGCGTTAAAGAGATGTCGGCCGAGCAAGCTCAGTTGTTGATGAAGAAGCTGAAGCCGGTTATCGACGAAAAAATCATCTATTTTGCCTATTACCTGGGCGAGCCGGTGGCTTTCTTCGTTTGCCTGCCCGAACTCAACCAGGTCTTTAAGCACGTGAATGGAAAACTTGATTTGATCGGGAAGCTGAAGTTTTTGTGGCACATGGTCATGAAAACGAACCACAAAGCGTTCGGTGTTGTGTTTGGCGTAGCGCCAGAACATCAGGGAAAAGGCGTTGAAGCGGCCATCGCCCTGCGGATGCCGCACGAAGCCGATCATAATCCCAACTTTCAGTATACCGAACTGGAAATGAACTGGGTAGGTGATTTTAACCCGATTATGGTACGATTTGTGAGCCAGCTCGGATCGAAAATCGTCAAAACCCATATTACCTACCGAAAATTATTCGACGAAACAAAACCATTTAAACGATGCCCGGTAATTGGGCGTAAAAAATAATTTTCCGTTTTCAGTTAGCTGATATATCGTTAACAGTTAAGCTTGACTGAAAGCAGAAAATCGTAAACAGAAAACCTACAAACAATGAGCTTACTGACCGTTGGTTCCGTGGCATTCGATGCGCTGGAAACCCCCTTTGGCAAAACCGATAAGATTATTGGCGGTGCTGCCACATACATTACCCTTTCGGCTTCCTACTTTGTGAACGCCAACAATCTGGTGGCCGTTGTTGGTGACGATTTTCCGCAAGCTATGATTGACGATCTGCGTCAACACGGCATTAACACCGAAGGGCTAGAAATTCGGAAGGGGGAGAAGACATTCTTCTGGTCGGGTAAGTATCACAACGACATGAATTCCCGCGATACGGTGGAAGTACAGTTGAACGTTATGGGGGATTTCGACCCCATTATTCCCGAATCTTATCAGGACTGTCAGTATTTAATGCTGGGCAATACGTCGCCAGCTGTTCAGGGACTGGTAATTGATCGACTGCACAACCGCCCCAAGCTGATTGTGCTGGATACCATGAACCTCTGGATCGAGATTGCCAATGCCGATCTGCTGAACCTGCTCAAGCGTGTTGACGTGCTGGTGTTGAACGATGAAGAAGCTCGTATGTTGACACACGAGTATTCGCTGGTAAAAGCGGCCGCTAAAATTCAGGGAATGGGGCCTAAAACGGTCATTATCAAGAAAGGTGAGCACGGAGCCCTACTCTTTGGTGAGGGTAAAATTTTCTTTGCCCCTGCATTGCCACTAGAAGAGGTGTTCGACCCGACTGGAGCTGGTGATACCTTCGCGGGTGGGTTTATTGGATACATTGCTAAAACCGACGATGCTTCGTTCGATAACATGAAGCGGGCTATCATCTACGGATCGGCAATGGCATCGTTCTGTGTGGAGAAGTTCGGTACCGAGCGCATTATGAATCTGACGCAGGAGGAAATACAGGCACGCGTAAGCCAGTTTGTATCCTTGTCAGCATTTGGGCTGGAATAAATCTAACGGTAACGCGGGTGGAAACCCGCCCTATTTAGTGTGATAGCGCGGGTTTCCACCTGCGTTACCGTAAAGCTGATCTACTAGCTACAAAACAAAACGACCCACCTGGCTAGGGCGGGTCGTTTTGTTTTGTAGCTAGTAGGCCTTATGCAAAGAAAGGCGTTACAATACCAACTACCGTATTTTTGTCAAGAGGCTCATCGAAGGCCTCCATGATCATGGCAGGCGTTATACGGTTGTCACCTGCTAGCGCTGTAACCAGGTTAACACCCCCCTGCGTAACATTATCTTCACCTGCATAGCTGCCGTTAACAACCGATGGCAAGCCTTGCATAGCAGCTGTACCGCCCGTAATCCAGCCTTTCTGGCCTCGGATGTAGCGCACGTTAGCTGCGTGAGCCGCTTCCGTTGCGTGGATTTGCAATGCTACCTGAAGAATAGCAGGTGCATTCTGCAGGTTAGCAGCTTGTCCTTTATAGGCACGAACGCCCGTATCTTCAAACGTTTGTGCAATAGCTGCAAAAGTCTGGAAGTTGCTGAAGGTATCTGTGAAGGTTCCTTTGGCCGAGAAGTCAAATTTTGGCTCAGGAATCGCATCGGCTCCCAGAACGTTTTTCAACAGACGAACGTGTACCTGCTCGTGACGACGGATGACTTCGAAAGCCATTTTGTAGTCGTTCGGAATCATCGACAGGTTATTGGCCGTATCGTAGAAACGATATTCCAGATATTCCAAGGTCAGTGCATAGTTAAGAACGTCTTTCACGTTCTGTGGCAACCCGCTCGACTGGCCATAGGATTTTGTTAGGGCTGAAGCCATAATAGCTGGAGCCGCTGCTGCAATCGTTTTTTTGGTCAGGGAGCTAAACAGTCCCCGACGGGAGACGTGGGCAAGGCGGTCAAAGATTTCGCCATCCACTTTCTCAATATCACTGAGTAAGTTCTGTAAGTTCATGGAGTAAAGTGGTTTATGCGAGGCTGCTTACTAGTGCGCTTGCGTCGATGGTTTCAAGAATGTATTTCTGAGCAATAGGTAACACGAAAGTTGGCTCATAAGCCAGGTGTAAACCCGTATCGCTGGTTACGATCGTTGGACCAGCAAACGCATCCGATTTAGGATACTGTAGTTCGCGGAGAATGGAATGGTGACGAGTCTCAACCGAAACAATTTTACCCGCCAATGTCAGATAACCGGCATCTTTTATGTATTTGCCAGCTCCGTTGTAAGCGCCTACTCCCGTTTTCTCGAAGGCTTCGGCAGCGATCAATACGGCAGCGCGATCATTAAAGTCAATACTGCTGAAGTTGAATGTCAGTGTTGGTACGGCACCACCCAGGGCTGCTTTGAACAGCTCGCGGTGAATGATCTCATGACCGCGAATATCGGTCCAGAGTTGCCGGTCAGCCGACGACATGTTGGGATATGGTTTTGCCAGCAGCATTTCGTAGAAAGCGGCTTCAAGCTGTTCGAGAACATAAGCAAAAGCAAGAATTCCAACGTCGCCAGTAGGTAACTTGACGGTGTCGCCAGCAGCACGGGCGCTACCAGAAGGAATCAGATAATTTTCATCTGCATGGGAGCACGCTGTAAGTAGACCGCCTGTTACGGCTGCTGCCCCCGCTACTCGCAGAAACGACCGACGGCTGGATGCCGACTCCGAAGTTGTCGTTTCGGGCCGATTCGTAATGTTTTCCATTGAGTAAATAATGTTAGGTGATAGAATCCGGTCATGTGTCAACCAGGACGGCTATACCTACGGAGCCTCGCTGAGAAGAGATTTATAAATTTTTAAGAAAAATTATAAATCCTAAATCGGTTGGGCGACAACCTTCTAGTAATGAGTGCTATTGTTGTATATTGTTTCGAAAAGTTATTAGAAAAGTGCAAAATAATTTATAGCCATAAGCACGTTAATGTAGCCCCATTGGCAGCAGGTGTTAGTTTGGTTGTCGTGCTGTCTTGCAGAATAATTGTGGTGCCGTCGGTTCCTAAATCCCAGAGTATACCCCGTAGGAAAACATTGATCCCTTTCGTAATCCCTGCTTCCGGCCTGGCTCTACCGGCCATCGCATACGTCAGCCAGGCTTGCCCTTCAGTTAGTTTACCCACGGCCGCCTGTGCATCGGCGGGGGTAGATGTACCGCTATAGCCACGCCAGATTGTTTTCCAGATGCCGTCACCTGCCGAATACGATGGAACGGCCAATAAGGTAGCTCCTTTCTGCCTGAGGGTTTTGTAAGCTACTGAATGCCACGAATCGGCGCAAATCAGTACCCCTAAACGCCCGATGGGCAGATCGAAAATGGGAATGTCGGCAGGTTTGGATGGGCAAACGAAGGGCAATTCGTCGGCTATCGGAAACACCTTTCGGATAAGCTGTGAGTCGAGTTGCCCATCGGGATGAAACACGGCGGATACATTATAAAGAGGCCCCTTGCCCACCTGTAGGTTTCCATGTTCGACAGTAGGTGCAGGAAGCAGAATAGAACCGGCCACAATCGTTATATTGAACTGAGCGGCCAGCATATCGAACGTAAGCTGGTAGTCGTGAGCCATTTGCTGGGCTTTCAGAGCAAAAATGGTGTAGTTCGTCTTGTTTCCAACCGTATCAGGAACACTGCGGTATACCTGCCAGAAACGAAGTGGATGGGTTAAGGTCATGGCCGTTAATCCATCCTGAATAGTTTGCGCTTTATAGACACGATCTGCTTCATTGGCGGCCACTAGCCATGTGCCGATATATTCCGGAAAAATAGCAACGGTTTTGCCGGGAATTAGCAGGCCACTGTCCTGTGCTGTGGTTAAATAGCCTTGCAATTTTTGCCGAAATGTTAGCCCATTCTTGTAATCGGCAGGCTCCATCCAGGGCTGAATACCCAGCAAATTTCCCTGATCGGATCGCTTTCCAACCCGCTCGATATGAACAATGCGTTGGCCGGCCACCGATGATTTTACCATGATAGCAGGATCGCCCATCAGCCAGCTTTGCCATTCCATGATGGCTACCCACCCGATAAGTAAAACTGCGAATAAGGCAATGCTGATTTTTTTAACGGCAGATGGCATAGATTAGAAAAATAAAGCACAAAATAGCACTATTTTGCTAGCCCGATACGAGATACATCAAGAAGTATGGCATCCTTTACCAATCAGATTGCATTCATTACCGGAGCGGGTTCTGGCATAGGCCGGGCCACGGCTTTAGCCTTTGCGAAAGCCGGAGCGCAGGTGGTTGTAGCCGAAATAAACCATGTCAGCGGTCAGGAAACGGTTGATCAAATCAAGCAACTGGGTGGCAATGCCCTGTTTATACCCTGTAATGTTGCCGACCGACAACAACTAGAAACGGCTGTGCAACAGACTGTTGAACAGTATGGCCGATTGGATGTTGGCATAAACAACGCAGGTATTGGTGGGAAATACGGCCGATTGCTGGATCATACCCAGGATGATTTCGATCAGATGATGGCCGTTAATGTAGGCGGGGTATTTTATGGGATGCAGGCTCAGATTCGGCAGATGTTGAAGCAACGGGAGGTCGGTCGGCCAGCAGGGGGCAAAATCGTGAATGTATCGAGTATTGCCGGTGTGCGTGGTATGCCGATGGGTGCGCCATACAGTGCCTCCAAACACGCCGTGATCGGCCTGACCAAAACGGCTGCGCTGGAATACGCCCGGCAACATATCCGCATCAACGCGGTTTGTCCGGTTTATACCCATTCAGCCATGGTCGATGAGCTTTTTCGGGCGGCTCCCGATATGGAAGAAAAAATGCGTAAACGAATTCCAATTGGTCGGCTGGGCGAGCCTGAAGAAATCGCCCAGGCTATCCTGTGGCTTTGTTCGGACGAAAATGAGTTTTTTACCGGCCAGGCTATTCAGTTGGATGGTGGACTAACAGCCGGATAACGAATCATTTCCGATTGGCCAGTTCATCGATGTTCGCTGGAACTTCTGGCTCGCCTTTGAAAAATTCACCCCCTTTGCCCTGGGTAAGTGCCCAGCGATGCAGCCAGGAGATACCACCTTTGCCGGTATACTTATCAGTAAACTTATAGGCTTCGTCTTTCAGGGCTTCGTCGAGCGTGATAAAAGAATACCCCCGATTTTTGAGCTCGCTAAGTAACTTGCCCAGGAAATCAGCATTGATCGAATTGGCGTGAATAAGCAGTATCTGGGGGATTGGCCGATTCAATAAAGCCTGGCTTTGCGCTTCATAATAGGTAACACAATCGAGCATATAAGAAACGTAGCTTTGGCCTACCTGAGCCATCAGGGCTGCATCGTTCATTCTTAACGCATTATCATAAGCTCGAGCGTACAACCAGTCGGAGTTGTCGATCGTGACGGGCGCTTCGCGGTAGCCTCGTTGCCGAAGGAAATTCTCCAGGGAGTCTTTTTTGGCTGGCGTATCCCCTCTTCGGAGGTATGGATGACGAAAATAGCGAAACGGCTTTCTTTGCTTTTCAACAAAGTTTTTTACAATCGACTCACCCTGAATCACATCGGTTTTTGATTCGCTGAATGGAATCAGGTTGTAATCCTTATGCGCAAATGTATGATTGCCCAGTTCCAGCCCGGCATCCAGCCATCGTTGAAGAAGGGCGAGCTGGGCTGTATCGGGCCGATTGGCCGACTGGAGTAAACCGCTAATAACAAACCCAATAGCGGGTACGTGGGCGTAGGTAACATGCGCAAGCAGTTTTTGAGTTAGCTGCTGTTTCGCTGGCGGTGTCTTATAGAAAGCCGATGCCGTCGGCAGATCATCGATGGTAATAACCATGCGTTTTTGCGCCTTCACCGTAAGCGTCAGCAATAGCAGTAGGTAGGTAAGTTGCCGCATAAGTCAGGCGTTGTTGTACTGATGGAGCCATTCTTCCTCTTTCTGCCGCATTTGGGCCTCTTCCTCTTCGCCTTTGTCGAGATACCCACAGAGATGCAGCAATCCATGAGCCAGCACACGCAGCATCTCCTGATCAGCCGGAACGTCCAACTGAGCAGCATTATCTACTACCCTTTCGACGCTGATGTAAATGTCGCCCGCCAGTTTACCCTCTTCCTCACTCTGATCGAAGGTAATGATGTCGGTATAGTAATCGTGCTGAAGGTAGTCGCGATTTACCTGGAGTACGTATTCATCCGAACAGAAAATATAATTCAGCTCGCCAACGGTGTAGCCTTCTCGTTCGGTCTGTTGTTTCAGCCATTGGCGAACGGCCTGTTTGTGAGGAAGTTTGTAGGGCACATCCTCATTGAAAAATCGAATCATACTAAATTGGTTAGATCAGTCCACACATACCGGAAGCAATCTGCGTAGTTGCCGTCTGGATTGAGCAGAGAAACTTTTTCATAATTGACTCCACCCATGCGGTCGTAAAATTTTTGCGCGTTGATATTATCGGCCAGTACCCATAAGTAAAGGCCAGACTTGGGTGCGTACTGTTGCACCCAGCGGGCCGTTTTTTGCATAAGCGCAGCACCTATACCTTTACCCTGCCAGTCGCGATGAACATGTAGGTTATCGAGCAGGGTTCCCCAAACAGGGTTGTCGTTGGCGTAGGCACAGGCAAGGCCGCAAATTTTTGCGTTATCTTCGGCAACAATAATGTGCTGGTCAGGTGTTGGTTGGTTAATACGCGACTGCCAAACGGATCGTCGGTTATCCAGAACGGGCCCATCCAGAAAGCTGTCTGCCAGAATACCTCTGTAGTTTTGTTGCCAACTGAGGCTGTGTAGTTGAGTTATGGGCTCGGTATCGTCGGCAGTTGCCACGCGATAAGTTATCATACTACAGAAGGTTGTTATTCATAGGTAGAGTCATTCATAGACATTCGTTGTCATTGATAGTCATTAAGTATAAACAATGGATGACTACTTAACGACAACGAATGTCCATGAATACCTAGTTCTATCAGGCAAAAGTAAACGCTCAATGAGTACATCACAACTTCAAATCGAATAAGCCTATGAAAGCTATCCTCCTTGCCGAAACGCACCAGCCCGTTCAGTTAATTGATACGCCTACTCCGGTTGCAGGTCCAGGGCAGGTGTTGATTAAGCTCAAAGCAGCGGCTTTAAATCACCGCGATGTCTTTATTCAGCAGGGCTTATATCCGGGTATAAAATTACCCGTGATTCTGGGTTCCGATGGCGCTGGTGTGGTAGAAGACGTTGGTGAAGAGGTCGACAAAGTTTGGCGGGGGCAGTCGGTTGTTATCAATCCGGCTATGCATTGGGGCGACAATCCCCTGTTTTATGGCGATGACTTTCGGATTCTGGGTATGCCCGAAAATGGAACCTTTGCTGAATACATTGTCGTCGATGCCCGATACATTCACCATAAGCCAGACCATCTCTCGTTTGAACAGGCGGCTGCGCTTCCACTGACCGGCCTGACCGCCTGGCGGGCACTCATGACGCGGGCGGGCTTGCATACACATCCAGCCAGCATACCCGAAAAAGTTCTGGTGACGGGTATTGGCGGAGGGGCCGCGTTAGCCGCTATGCAGTTTGCGGTGGCGGTTGGCGCCGAGGTTTGGGTAACATCTGGTTCCGACGAAAAGCTGGCTAGCGTACAAACTATGGGTATAGCTGGTGGTATCAACTACCGGCAAGCTGATTGGCACAAAGCCCTTATGACACAAACCGGTGGAGGACGACGTGGATTTTTCGATGTCATTATCGATAGTGCAGGTGGTCCCAGCTTTGCCAAACTGATTGATGTAGCTGCTCCCGGCGGGCGGATTGCCTTTTTCGGTGGAACGACGGGTAGCATAACTGATATCATTCCGCCAAAAGTGTTTTTTAAGCAGTTGTCAATTTTCGGGACAACGATGGGAACAGAACGCGAATTTGCCGATATGATAGCCCTGGTGAATGAGAAGAAACTCGTGCCGGTTGTGGATGAGATTGTACCATTGGCTGATGCACAACAGGCAATGGATAAGATGGATAGTGGTAAGCAGTTTGGCAAATTAGTCTTATCGATTGAAGGGTAAGCTTACTGGTTTATAAGTGATTGTGGATAAGTTTTGCCGTCCGTTTTGCCAATTCGTCATTTTATAGATGTACTCATAAAGTTATCCACATGTCAATTGTGGATAACTTTTATGTTACTCACATTTTTACAGGTAAAGGCTATGCAGTGACTAACCTTTCCGAAGGTCGTTTTACCTTTGTGGCTATGCTCACGTTGACATCCTCAATTGTCCAGACTCTAGCCAGCCGATTAGCTGCGTATCAGCAAAGTGGCTTACTGCGACAGCTTAAAACGGCTGATGGCCTTGTTGACTTTTGCTCGAACGATTACCTGGGGTTTGCCCGATCGGCTGCGCTTAAAACGGCTATCCAGCAGGCATACACGAACCACTCATCTGCATCAACTGGAGCGACGGGTTCCCGGTTGCTAGCTGGTCAAACGGCCCTGGCCGATGAACTGGAGCATAATCTGGCTACATTTTATCAGACAGAAGCCGCGCTGATTTTTAACTCCGGCTACGATGCGAACCTCGGTTTACTAGCTTGCCTACCTAAAGCGGGCGATACCTTGCTGACCGATGAACTGATCCATGCCAGTATGATCGACGGAGCGCGGCTTAGCTACGCTACACGTCATCGGTTCAGGCATAATGACCTATCCGATCTGGAAGAAAAGTTAAAACAGGCCAACCTAAACAGGCAGGATGGGCAGGTTTTCGTTGGCGTTGAGTCAGTTTATTCAATGGATGGCGATGTGGCCCCACTGGAAAAACTGGCTGATCTATGCGACGAATACAGTGCTGGCTTGCTGGTCGATGAAGCCCATGCTACAGGATTATACGGGCCTACTGGTGAAGGATTGGTGGTGGCATTAGGCTTGCAGGAGCGAGTCTTTGCTTGTGTTCATACCTTCGGCAAAGCCTTGGGCGTCCATGGGGCTGCTATTGTTGGCCCGGCCATCCTGCGGGACTATCTGATCAACTTTGCCCGTTCGTTTGTTTATACCACCGCTTTGCCGCCCCATAGCTTGCTGGCTATTCAGTGCGCCCATGAGCAGCTACAGACTGATAATGACGCTCGTAATCAGCTCAATGAGCGACTTGATTATTTCCGTCAGCAAGTTCATGAACGCTTGCCAGGCAGTAGCTGGACAGATAGCCAGTCACCCATTCAGTGTTTGCTGGTTCCCGGTAACGATCAGGCCCGGAAAGTAGCCAGCGAAGCACAGCAAGTGGGATTGGATGTACGTGCGATTCTTAGTCCTACGGTTCCGGTAGGGCAGGAACGATTGCGATTATGTCTGCATGCATTTAACACGATGGACGAAATAGACCTGCTTATTGCCATTTTACAGAGCGAATTATCGCTTAAAAATTCAAATTAGTCTATGCCTTTTCAATGCATTGTGGCCGGTATTGGCACCGAAATTGGTAAGACGGTCGCTTCGGCCGTACTGGTCGAGGCTTTACAGGCCGATTACTGGAAACCTATACAATCAGGCGCTCTGGAAGATTCGGATACGAATACAGTACGTCAATTAATTTCGAACAGTCAATCGGCTTTTCATCCAGAAGCCTACCGACTTACCCAGCCGTTGTCACCGCATGCAGCCGCCGAATTGGATGGGGTAACTATTGAGTCAGCCCAGATACGGTTACCTCAAACTACAAACAATCTGGTTGTGGAACTGGCGGGTGGTTTGATGGTTCCGCTCAATGAGCAGACGCTTAATATCGATCTGGTCGAAGCATTAGGCTTGCCTGTGATACTTATATCCCGAAACTATCTGGGCAGCATCAATCATACACTTTTATCGGTCGAAGCCTGCCAGCGTCGGGGAATACACTTGTTGGGTATTCTGTTTAATGGGCCTACGGTTCCAGCTACCGAAACGTTTATTCTAAACTACACCGGCTTATCGTGCCTAGGTCGGATTGGAGAGGAGTCAGCGATAACGAAGGCCGTGATCAGTCAGTACGCAAACACACTCTTACCAACTCTTAATCAGATCGTTGAGTCGCTCTAGTAGGAATTTGGACTTCGGGCCGACATGGCCATCGCCAATGGTCAGATCTCCTATTTGCACAATAGGAAGCACTTTTTTGGTCGAACTGGTGGTAAAGGCTTCGTCGGCATCGTAGAGTTCAGACAGGAGCAAAGGCCGCTCTTCAACCCGGAAATCGGTTTGAGCGAGCTGGATAATGGTTCGCCGGGTAATGCCGTGCAGAATATGCTGATTGGGCGTAATCAGGCGGTCGCCTTTAACCAGGAAAAAGTTACTTCGGCTGAGTTCACTAATCTGGCCGCCTTTCTGGTAGAGCAAATCCGATGCGCCAGCCGATTTAATGGCCTGCGCCATCAGAATAACCCGTTTATAATCCGTGCTTTTTACTTCAGCCATTTCCCGGACATATTCATCCAGAATGACTTTTATACCCTGTTCATACTGAATAGGCGGTACGGGATGAATGGGTTCGGTCAGGATGAGCAAGTTTGGCTTATCAATGGTGATGCTGTCGGGCGAATAGCCCCCAGTCATTACAAATCGAAACGCTACATCCTGTCCGCCACTTCGCTCGATCAGCTTCATCAGAATGCTGTAGGTCTCTTCTTTGCCCAACGGCAACGGCAGATGCATCCGGGTGGCTGAGTTCTGAAAGCGTTCCCAGTACCAATCCCATTGAAACGGACGTCCGTTGTACGTCAGGAAATAATCGAACAGGCCATAGCCACGTAACAAACTTAGATCAGTAACACCGACAGAAAGCTGGTCGGTTGGAGCAATAGTGCCGTTGAAATAGCCGAAATACATAAGCAGACGTGGTTTCCCTGATGTCAAAGATAGTAAACAGGAAGGATTCTTTGCGGCCTGAATACGCTCAATATCAAAGCTGGTAATCAATTTCAAGGAAGTGATCGACTTCTTTGAGCCAACGGTTCTCGACAAAAGTTACATGATCGGGGTGTTGGTTATAGCAATCGTAAATCGCCTGCGATGCAAATTCCATTGATATTCCCCAGTCGTACGAATTCTTTTGGCTGATTTGTTTCAGTAGCTCAAAATTCTCTACGCCATCGATGAATGAGAGTGCACTGGCACTTGTTAGAAAGTTCCTTTCTTCCGAAGAGCCATTCGCATGTTTAAGTTTAAATACAACTGTGTGCCGGATTCGCTTCGTTTTATCCATGACTACAAAGGACTTGCAGGTTAATTAATGTAGCTGTTAAGGGCCTTTTCTAAGCGTATATTTCTCTTTGTTTAGTGCCAGATCTACAACGGGTTAATTTATCCCAAATCCCGAACAACTAACTGAGCAGTATAGCGACTTTTCTGTTCCAGAAGCAATTTTTTATTGAGTAATACCCGATCAATTGTGCGCTGGTCGTAGTAGCGAATAGTGATTAATTCGAGGCCATCGTTGTAATTGACCCGAAAATCCTGTTTTAACTGTTCCAATAAAGCCGGAACCCGATCAGGGTTGCTATCGACCACGACCGAAAAGCTAATGGCTGTATTCTGCATCAGGTTGATTTTGACGCCTGCCTGGGCAAACCGCCCAAAAATCCGGCTTAGGTTATCTTCGGCAATAAACGAGAAATCGTTCGGATGCAGCGAAATCAGGACCTGATTGATTTTGAAAATAAAGGACGGAGTCGAGAGAGATTGTTTGAAGTTGCCAATCACCGTTCCCGGTGCCGAAGGTTCCAGAAACGAGCGTACGTACAACGGAATTCCTTTGTTTTGTAGCGGCTTAATCGTTTTTGGATGAATAACCGTGGCACCGTAATACGCCAGCTCGATAGCGTCCTGATACGTTAGCTTTTCCAGCAGAACGGTTTCGTCGAACCACCTGGGGTCGGCATTCAATACGCCAGGTACATCTTTCCAGATAGTTACGCTTTCAGCATTCAGACAATAGGCAAAAATGGCGGCTGAGTAGTCAGATCCGTCACGGCCAAGTGTCGTAGTACGCCCATCAGCCGATTGGCCAACAAACCCCTGCGTGATGTTGACCCCTGTATGACCGATTGCCTGTTCGATCAACTGCCCGGTTTTCGCCCAATCGACCTGGCCTTCCCGGTATGTATTATCAGTACGTACTAGTCGGCGGGCGTCGAACCAACGGGCCGTATGAATACGCTGCTGTACATACGCAGCCACGATTTGGGTCGATATGATTTCACCCAGCGAAACGATTTGGTCATAGATTTCGTCGTAGGTACCTGCGGATGGCTGGGTTACCATCGACTTTAGATCGGCCAATGTTTGATTAGCGGCCGGAAAACTGCCGCCAAGCTCATCCATAATGTGTTGATGGTACCCAGAAACCGTTTCAAGTGCCGACTGTAAGGTTTGGGTATCGTGATTAACATAAGCTCGAACGATGGTTTCGAGTGCATTCGTCGTTTTTCCCATCGCAGAAACCACAACTACGACATCACTTGCCTGTGCCTTTACGATTTCGGCCAGATTACGAACCCCGGCGGCATCTTTAACCGATGCGCCACCGAATTTGAAAATTTTCATATTGGATACATATAAAGAGCGAAATCGGACCGCCGAAGCGGAGTGAAAGAGCGAAACCCCTCCGGCAGCAATAATCGTCCGGTAGGTAATTCACTCTTTCACTCCGCTTCGGCGGTCCGATTTCACTCTTTTAAAACTAGACTGCTACTGTACGGCCGGTAAAGAGTAATTCACGAACGGCATTGGCAATGCCTTGAGGATCAAAGCCACACTCCCGGTGAAGCTCAATTTGCTCGCCATGTTCGATAACTTCATCCGGTATTCCCAACCGTTTTACACGGGCTGAATAATCGTTGTTAGCCATGAATTCGAGGACGGCGCTGCCAAAGCCACCCATCAGACAGCCATCTTCAACCGTAAGGACACGGTCGAAACGGCTGAAAATTTGGTGAAGCAACTCCTCATCAAGCGGTTTTACATAGCGCATGTCGAAGTGAGCAGGCCGAATACCTTCTTTTGCCAGTAATTGCGATGCCTGAACGGCATAATTACCAATATGACCAATGGTAAGAATGGCTACCTCTTCGCCATCGGAAATCATACGCCCTTTCCCGATTACCTGTTTTTCAAGGGGTGTCCGCCAGTTAGGCATAACACCTTCGCCCCGAGGGTAGCGAATTGTAAAGGCTCTTTTGCCCTGCTGTACTTCATCCGATTGGGCTGTATACATCATATTGCGTAGCTCCTGTTCGTTCATTGGAGCTGCAATGATCATGTTCGGTACGCAACGCATATACGCTAAGTCGTAAGCACCATGATGCGTGGGGCCATCGGCACCGGCAAAGCCAGCCCGGTCCAGACAGAATACAACGGGTAGCTCCTGAATACAAACATCATGGATGACCTGGTCGTAGGCCCGCTGCATGAAGGTTGAGTAGATGTTACAGAATACCACTTCGCCCTGGGTTGCCATACCAGCCGAGAAGGTTACAGCATGCTGTTCGGCAATGCCTACATCGAAGGCCCGCTTGGGCATTGCCTTCATCATAATGTTCATCGAAGAACCTGATGGCATAGCCGGAGTAACGCCTACAATGCGCGGGTTTTGCTCGGCGAGTTCAACCAGCGTATGACCGAAAACATCCTGATATTTTGGCGGCTGTGGCGTATCGTAAACTTTCTTTTGAATAACCCCCGTTACCTTATCAAATAAGCCGGGCGCGTGCCATTTCGTCTGATCTTTTTCGGCCGGGCCATAACCTTTGCCTTTTACGGTCAGGATATGCAGAAGTTTAGGCCCTGGTATTTGTTTTAGATCGCTTAAAACGCTGACCAAATGATCAATGTCATGCCCGTCGATAGGTCCGAAATAACGTAGATGTAACGACTCAAAGAGGTTACTCTGCTCCAGTAATGAACTTTTGATTCCTGACTGAACCTGCGAAACTAATTCCTGAGCCGTTTTGCCGAGCTTGTCCATTTTGCCCAGCAGATTCCATATTTCGTCCTTAACCTTGTTATAGGTTTGTGAAGTAGTAATATCAGTCAGGTATTCGCGCAGGGCACCTACGTTGGGATCTATACTCATGCAGTTATCGTTCAGTACGATAAGCAGATTACTATCGGTAGCCCCAGCATGGTTCATACCTTCGAATGCTTCGCCCGCCGTCATAGCCCCGTCGCCAATAACTGCAATATGATTCCGTAGCGTGTTCCCCTGAAGCTGTGAAGCCACAGCCATACCTAAAGCCGCTGAGATAGACGTTGATGAATGCCCAACCCCAAATGAGTCGTAAGGGCTTTCTTTCCGTTTAGGAAACCCGGAAATGCCTTTATAAAAGCGATTGGTATGGAATATATCCCGTCGGCCTGTCAGAATTTTATGCCCATATGCCTGATGGCCTACGTCCCACACCAACTGATCATCGGGTGTGTTGAATACGTAATGAAGCGCTACTGTAAGTTCTACTACGCCCAGGCTGGCGCCAAAGTGGCCCCCATAAACAGAAACATCGTCGATAATAAACTGGCGGAGTTCGTCGGCAACCTGAGGTAAGCGAGATTTATCGAGTTTACGAAGATCGTCGGGAGTATTGATAGTGGCCAGAAGACTGCCAGGGGTAATCAACATGATAGTAGCAGATAAACGTCTGTCTTACACAACACTAATACAGAATAGAATGTTCGGTGGAGAATTGCTAACTGTATTCTAACAACGAAACTAATACATTTTTTTGATAACTATAAAAAATCTAAGCCTCTGTATCTCTGGATATATACGGAGATGGCAGAGGCTTAGATTTTAGAAAGAAAGGATTGAGTATAAACAGGCTCTCGGGAAAGCGCTGATAAAAGCTAGTTTCGTTGGCTGGCGCGGAAGAGTTTTTGTTTTTCTTCCCGCGTTAAACTTTCGTACCCAGATCGTGAAATTTTATCCAGAATCATATCAACTTCATCCTGATCAGGTACTGACAGGCTGGAAGATGAACTTCCCGACGACATGTATGAACTCGTCTGAGCGCTGGTGCTACTGCGTTGCCGATAGGATACCTTAACGGCTGGTTTGGGCTTGAACAGATTACTCCAGCCGTCGGCAACCCAGTAAATAGGTCGGCCCAAGTCCGTGCCGTTTTGCAGTAATTTGACGTACACAAAGCCCATCATCGCTCCCCCTAAATGAGCTAAATTACCGCCAGCATTTTCACCAGCCGACTGAGCTATTGATAAGACGATGAAGAAGAAAACGATGTACTTAATACGAACAGGACCAAAAAACAACAGGTGAAATGTATAATTTGGGAGTAATGTAGCCGCACCAACCGCTACCGAAAAAGCAGCCGCCGATGCCCCGAGCAGTGGTAAGCCAGCGCGTACCTGAAAGTAAGGTACCAGATTGAACATGGCCAGAAAGAGTAAGCCTCCTGCCAACCCCCCCATAATATATAAACCGATCAGCCGTCGATTGCCCAGGTATTCATCAATCAATCGGCCAAACCAGTATAAAAAGAGCATATTGTAGAGGACATGGAAAATATCCTCATGGGTAAAAAAGTAGGTGAATAGTGTCCAGGGTTTATGCAGAAAGGCATTAACCTGGCCAGGCATCGTAAGTTGATCCCGGATAAAGTCATAGACGGCCCCGTGTTCAGCTACCTGCAAGCCAATTCTGGCTAGCAGAAGTACCAGAAATACCACCGTGTTAATCAAGATCAATTGCACCAACGTATTGTTGGGCTTATTGAATTCGGTTCGAAAGTCGTCGAATAACCCGCTCATCACTAATAAAACGTTTTGCGCTGGGAACCCCAGTATTTTACCAGAATAAATGCAAATAGCATACCGCCAATGTGAGCGAAGTGTGCAACGTTGTCGGCCTGCGCCCGATAAATGCCCGAGTAAAGTTCAAAGGCTCCATAAAAGATAACGAGATACTTTGCTTTAACCGGTATAGGTGGAAACAATAAAAAAAGCTGAGTGTTCGGAAACAATAGCCCAAAACCCATAATTACTCCAAAAATTGCACCCGACGCACCAACCATAGGCTCGTCGACCTGACTAGTAAAAATCTGATTCACGTAGGAAACGCTCATCTGAAGAAGTTTACTATCGTTAGGAAAGCTTTTAAACTTCTCAATAAATGGCTCTAGCTGATCGTAATAGGAAATTGCATGCTGATCAACGAAAGCCGAAAAATTCTCAAAACCTGGAGCTGCCCGATATGCCTCTACTGACATATATACGTCGTGCATCTCAAAATAGTTTACTCCAGAAAATAGTAACGCCGAGCCCAGACCGCAAAAAAAATAAAAAAATGTAAAACGGCGTGGTCCCCAGAATTGCTCCAGCATCGGCCCGAAAACGATTAACCCAATCATATTACTGAAAATATGGTTAAAGCCACCATGTAAAAACATATGTGTCAGTAACTGAATCGGATTGAATCGGTCCGACAGAAACGAATGCAGCCCAAACTGTTCAATAATGGCATCATTCGTCACCAGAAAGACCAATACGTTTAGTATTAACAGAGCACGAACTACGGGAGTAAGATTAAACATTTTATATCAACTAATTTATACTGATTAACTTAATAATCAGCGCAAGAGGCCAGCAATTTTATCCAACGTAAGCACAACCGTTATTGGTTCGCCCGTAGGAGTGTAACTTGGGTTCGTTGAGGCAAATAACTGATTAACTAAAGCGCGGCATTCGGTTGCACTCAGGCGTATTGCGCGGTGCATCGCTGACCGCCGTGCGAGTGACCTTGCCATGGATTCCAATTTATCTAATTTTAAGCGACCCGTATCGGCTCGAAGTTGTGCTAGCAAATTAGCAAATAGTTCCTCTTCGTTCTCGCCCATAGTTAAGGCTGGTATGCCCCGAATCACGAACGTATTAGCGCCTAGCTCATCGAATTCGAAACCCAGGTTTGTCAGGTCTTGTTTCAGGTCGATTGCCAACTGAAAATCAACGGGAGTCAGCGTAATGGTCTTTGGAAATAATAACTGCTGAGATGACCCATTTTGTTTGGTAAGGGCTGTATGAAACTGGTCGTACAGGATTCGTTCATAGGCTCTACGCTGGTCGATTAGCATTACTCCTGACTTGATCGGGGCTAAAAGGTAACGATTTTGCAGTTGAACGATGTTTTCATCCTCAATTAGTACAGGACTATCTTTTTCCGAAGAAGTCAGGCTCACCTGTAGCTGGTTGGCTCGACTGCCAAGCGTGATAGGTTCTGGTTCGGTGGCTGGCTGATCGACTGCCGAACCAGTAGCACGTACTGGGCCTAACCAGTCGCCCGATGTATTGGCTGGACGGGTTTCCGGATCGGCGACTCCCTCATATAACGTCTGCCAGTTATTGACCGATGGTCGGACAGGAGGCTTTGGCGACAGATTGAAACTACTACCAGCTGCTGAGTCCAGCGAGTCATCTCGTCGTGAACTTCGCTCTTTGACGGGCTGGCTATTTCCCGAGGCCCAGGATGGACTAATAGGCCGAGGAGCCATGGATTCAGATGGACCGACGTTCGAAACAGGTGCGGGGGGGGCTTCAAGGTCCAATTTACCAGACGGCCTCCCTGGATTTGTGGTAACGCCAGCCAGAAAGTTAACATCTGAATCGAAATCGAGCGATGGAGCCAGATTGTACAAGCCCACGGCTTTTCGGACCGCAGCCATCATAATCGCATAGACTGATCGCTCATCATCGAATTTAATTTCCGTTTTTGTCGGGTGTATGTTGATATCGATATGGGATGGGTCGATCTCGATAAACAAAACATAGAAGGGATGGCTCCCTTCAGGCAATGTTCCTTCGTAAGCGCCTATAACGGCATGATGGAGGTAGTTGTGCTTAATGTATCGGTTGTTGACAAAGAAAAACTGCTCATTCCTCGCTTTTTTAGCCGATTCAGGTTTGCCGATGTAGCCATGAACGGTTACGTAAGGGGTCTTTTCCTCACAAGAGTTCAATTGCTCCCGGTAGCTCTTGCCAAACATATCCACAATTCGTCGGCTCAGTTTTCCGGCGGGCAGGTTATAAATCTCCTGATCGTTATGAAAAAGTGAAAAGGCTACTTCGGGATTGGCTAGGGCTACATGCTGAAACTCGTCGATAATATGACGCATTTCCACAGAGTTCGACTTAAGGAAATTACGCCGGGCAGGTACGTTGAAGAATAAATTTTTTATAAGCAGGTTGGTTCCTGGCAGGCAAGTGATGGGCTCTTGTGCTTTTATATCCGATCCTTCAATCCGAACGAGCGTTCCTAATTCATCTTCAGCCCGGCGCGTCCGCATTTCTACCTGCGCAACAGCGGCAATCGAAGCCAGTGCTTCGCCCCGGAACCCCATTGTCCGAATACGGAATAGATCGTCCGACGAACGGATTTTAGACGTAGCATGGCGCTCAAAACTCATTCGGGCGTCGGTTTCAGTCATCCCGACACCATCATCTACAATCTGAATCAGATTTCGGCCAGCCTCCCGGATAATTACCTGTACGGATTTCGCTTTGGCATCGACTGAGTTTTCGAGCAACTCTTTAACCACCGAAGCGGGTCGCTGCACAACTTCACCAGCCGCAATCTGGTTGGCAATTGAGTCGGGCAGTAGCTGTATGACGTTTACCATAACGAGTAAAATCTTCCTGGTCTGTTGTTCACTGTATTCTTACAAGATACAAAAATAACAGGCAGATTGGTGTTATAATTCGGATAAATAGTGGCAGCGATTAAGTTTCTTTATTATGTTTTTCATTGAGGAATGCTACTCACTCAATGAGTGGTTACTGATACATTAACAAATAAAAAATGCCGCTCATACGAAACCTAATCAGTTCGTACGAGCGGCAGTAAGCCTTTTTCTGAAATTCGTTAGACTTTGATTTCTACGTCAACACCGCTAGGGAGTTCGAGTTTCATCAGGGCATCAACTGTTTTAGCGCTGCTGCTGTAGATGTCAACTAACCGTTTGTAGGTGCAAAGCTGGAATTGCTCACGGGCCTTTTTGTTAACGTGGGGCGACCGAAGCACCGTATAGATTTCTTTGTTGGTTGGCAGGGGGATGGGGCCGCTAACAACAGCACCCGTCGATTTAACCGCTTTCACGATCTTTTCTGCCGACTTGTCAACCAGCATGTGGTCGAACGACTTCAGCTTAATGCGAATTTTTTGGCTCATTGTGTTGTGGTTCGTTTAAGACAAACGCCCGCTGAAAGAACCATTTACTCCAGTCGGGCGGTAAATGCGGGTGCAAAGATAAGAAAAATTGAGTTCAATATAAAGTTACTACGATGGTTTGTGGCGCTTATATGGAAAAGCTGTCTGCATTTGCTATTCACAACTTTTTAATAAAGACATAAAAAAAATTTATAATATGTCTTTATTAAAAGTTTTCTAAAATTTGAGGGAATAAAATCATAACCACTACTGAGCTATATTTTTATGAATTACTATCGCGCCTTTACAGGTAAATCATTTGACAATAGTGCGATCAACTTATTAATTATTTGGACCAGTATAATACTTGTATTGTCGAGTTGCAAAAAAGATGACACGCCTGCACCTTTAACAAATACTCAATTATTGACACAGCATACTTGGCAGCTTTATGAAACAGTCCAGCAAATTGGTGGCGTCCAAACGTCATACAAAATGAATGGAATAAATACTACAGGCTCAGACTACTCTAGAGTTCGGCTAGTATTTAAGACAGATGGGTCCGGCTTACTTACCGATCCTTTAAATAATAAGTATACACTGACCTGGAAGTTTGATCGTAATGATGAGAGTAAAATGACAGTTGTGATTAATTATCCTGCGCCTGCAACATTAAACTATACGTTGATTTATTTAGATGAAAATACTTTTTCAAATACACTTTTCTATTCTGAATCTGGTCAGCAAGTTTTAGCCTCATCTAAGTATATACCTGTACCTTAGATTTAATATTGCATTTCTAGCAAATAAGAAAGGCGATCTGAAGTTTCAGATCGCCTTTCTTATTTGCCAGAAATGCAATATTACGCCTTCACAGTACCTTTTTCTTTAGCGACTACTGCGTCCGAAATGTTCTGTGGAACGACTTCGTAGTGCGAGAAGGTCAGGTTAGCCGTAGCACGACCCGACGACATCGTACGCAAATCCGTTACGTAACCGAACAGTTCTGACAGAGGAACGTCAGCCTTGATCACCTGCGATCCGGCTTTTGAATCCATACCTTTCATCACACCGCGACGACGGTTGAGGTCGCCCGTGATAGGACCGGTATATTCTTCTGGTGTCAGAACTTCAACGGCCATGATCGGTTCGAGCAGTTTCGGACCAGCCTGACGAGCCGCTTCACGGAAGCCCAGACGAGCCGCCATTTCGAACGACAGCGAGTCGGAGTCAACATCGTGGTACGAACCGTGGAACAATCGGACTTTCATGCTTTCGAGCGGGAAGCCAGCCAGCGGACCATTTTTCAACGATTCTTCAAAGCCTTTGGCAACTGGCTGAATGAATTCGCGGGGAATCACACCACCAACGATACCATTCTCGAATTGCAGACCTGGTTTAACCGAGCCATCCTCTTCAGGGTCGCGGGGCCCCAGTTCGAATACGATATCGGCAAACTTACCACGACCACCTGTCTGTTTCTTGTATACTTCGCGGTGCTCAACGTTTTTGGTCAGCTTCTCTTTGTAAGCTACCTGTGGAGCTCCCTGATTTACTTCGACCTTGAACTCACGACGCATCCGGTCGATGATGATTTCGAGGTGAAGCTCACCCATACCCCGGATAATGGTCTGGCCGGTTTCTTCGTTCGACTCAACTTTCAGGGTTGGGTCTTCTTCGATCAACTTACCAATTGCTTTCGAGAAGTTGTCCTGATCGGCGGTTTTCTTCGGCTCGATAGCGTAACCAATAACGGGATCGGGGAATACCATCGATTCCAGAACGATTGGGTTCTTTTCATCCGATAGCGTATCACCCGTTTTGATGTCCTTAAATCCAACTACAGCACCAATATCACCAGCTTCCAGACGTTCGATCTGATTTTGCTTGTTGGCGTGCATCTGGAAAATCCGGGAAATCCGCTCTTTGTTGCCCGAACGGTTATTCAGGATGTATGAACCAGACTCCAGAACACCCGAGTACGAGCGAACAAAGCACAAGCGACCTACGTAAGGGTCGGTAGCAATTTTAAACGCCAGCGCAGAGAATGGCTCCGAAGTAGATGGCTTCCGGGAGATTTCTTCGCCTGTGTTTGGATTGGTACCTTTGATGCTCTCCTTGTCCAACGGTGAAGGCAGCAGCGCCATCACATAGTCGAGCATGGTTTGCACCCCTTTGTTTTTGAACGAAGAACCGCAAAGCATCGGAACGATTTTCATGGCGATGGTCGCTTTGCGAAGCGCAGCCAGAATTTCGTCTTCCGAGATCGACTCAGGATCCTCAAAGTATTTCTCCATGAGTTGGTCGTCGAATTCAGCAACGGCTTCGAGCAGTTTCTCCCGCCATTCGGTGGCTTCGTCCAACATATCATCTGGAATGGGGACAACCTCGAAGGTCATGCCTTTGTCGGATTCGTTCCAAACGATACCCCGGAAGTTAACCAGGTCAACAACTCCTTTGAAGTTGTCTTCTTCGCCGATTGGTAACTGAAGGGGAACAGCGTAGCTGCCCAGCATTTCTTTTACCTGCTTGCAGACATTCAGGAAGTCGGCACCCGAACGGTCCATTTTGTTCACGAAGCCCAAACGAGCCACGTGATAATTGTTGGCCAGACGCCAGTTGGTTTCTGACTGAGGCTCTACACCGTCAACGGCGCTGAAGAGGAACACCAGCCCATCGAGTACACGCAGCGAGCGGTTTACTTCAACGGTGAAGTCAACGTGCCCTGGGGTATCAATGATGTTGATGTGATACTTTTGATTGCGATAGGTCCAATCGACAGTGGTAGCAGCCGAGGTAATCGTAATACCCCGCTCTTGTTCCTGCTCCATCCAGTCCATGGTAGCAGCGCCATCGTGTACCTCACCAATCTTGTGACTTACCCCGGCATAATACAGAATACGCTCGGTGGTGGTTGTCTTACCCGCATCAATGTGGGCAGCGATACCGATGTTTCTCGTGAAATTTAAATCGCGAGCCATTAGCTTGTTATACTGAAAGTTATGTTTTTCTAAACTCGAAGGAAGGGCTTTGGCCAATAATTCGGCCACCCTTTTACAAATCAGGACGCAAAATTACTGAATTTCAATTAGAAAACCAACCATTAGGCAAAGATTATAATCGAAACTATTCTACCCTTTTGGCCATTGTGAGCATAGAATCTGCCTTAAGGAAATAAGGCCGCAACTTGGAATCATGCAAAATCCTTATTTAGCCCTACTGCGCACGGCCTGGGTGTATGCCCGGCACGAAAAACGCCAGTATGTGCTAGTTTATTGCCTATTCATTATGGCCAATGCCGTAGCGGCTTTACGACCATTATTATTTGGCTGGTTTATTGGTGAGTTGCAGCAACAGCCTACGTCTATTCTTAGGCTGGTCTGGTTGTATGCGGGTGGATATATGGGGCTAGAGGTACTGGAATGGATATTTCATGGACCTGCTCGGGTTATGGAGCGAAAGCTGGCGTTTAACCTGAGTCGGAATTTCCTGGATGATTTATTTCACAAAACACTGCATTTACCGGTCGGCTGGCATAAAGATCACCACAGTGGAGCGACCATCAATCGGATTCGTAAGGCGTATGATGCCCTGAAGACATTTTTTCAGGATGGGTTTATGTATTTGCAGGCCCTGGCGAAATTTGTCTTTTCCTTTGGGGCCATGCTCTATTTTTCCCCTACTTTCGGACTGATTGGCGTGGGCCTGGGTATAGTGACTATCTGGGTTATTCTCCGGTTTGATCGCCCATTTATCGTAGCCCTGGACGAGACGAATGAACGGGAACATGTGGTTTCATCGACGCTTTTCGATAGTCTTTCCAATATCATTACCGTTATCACCCTTCGGCTGGAGCAGCGGATTCAGGAAAGTTTGCTACATAAAATAGCGGCTGTTTTTCCGCCGTTCATTCGGCAGGTAAAAATCAATGAATGGAAGTGGTTTGTGGCGTCGATGCTGGTTGGGCTTATTTATGTGGTGTTGGCTACAGGGTATGTATATCAGCATTATGAGCCGGGTAAGGTGTTTCTGGTAGGGGGATTGGTAACCCTGCTGGGCTATGTGAACCAATTTACCAGCGTGTTCAACGACATTGCCTGGCAGTACACGCAAATTGTGCAGTATAATACCGATGTGCAGACGGTGCGATCCATTAACGAAGCCTATGTCCGTTATGAACGCCCGGAAGATGCAAGCTTGCCAGAGGGTTGGCAGACCATCGACATTACCGGGTTAAATTTCTCGCACAGTCGTCCGGCAGGGAGCAAGCAAAAAGCGGTTCATCTGAACGAATTGGCAGTTCGCCTGGGTCGCGGTAAACGAGTCGCCTTTATTGGGGAAAGTGGTTCTGGTAAAAGTACATTGCTAACCCTGCTGCGTGGCCTGTACATTCCTGAGCCAGGGTTATCGGTTCGGGTTGATGGAGCTACTTACCCTGATTTGAACGCTGTTGCAAACACAGTAACCTTATTTCCGCAGGAACCAGAGATTTTCGAGAACACAATTGCCTATAATATCACCCTTGGGCTACCCTTTGAGGATGAAGATATACGGGAAGTGTGTCGAGCAGCCCGTTTTGACGAAGTCGTACGTCGATTACCCAATGGACTGGAAACGAATATTCAGGAAAAAGGGGTGAACTTATCGGGTGGCCAACGTCAGCGACTGGCATTGGCACGCGGTGTATTAGCCGCTCGTGCCAGTGGTATTGTGTTACTGGATGAACCGACGAGTAGCGTAGATCCTAAAACGGAACTCCAGATTTACCGGGAACTTCTGCAGGAGTTTGCTGATAAAGCGGTTGTATCGACTTTACATCGGCTGCATCTGCTGCCCTTGTTCGATTATATCTATATCATGCAGGATGGCCGGATCGTTGATGAGGGTACTTTTTCAGGGCTTCAACAAAACAGCCCTATTTTCCAGGACATGTGGGCGCACCAGAAGGATGTTGAGAAAGTGGTCAGGTAATGATCAAAAATAAGTAAGGGTAATCCAGTAGGTAAGGCGATTGTTTTCAATTCCTTACCTACTGGATTACCCTTACTTGTTTGGGTTTTTTTATTCCACCGGAGCTTCTACAATCGAGACGATTTTCCAGATGCCCCGAATATCCTGTAAGGGAACCGTCACGTTACCGCCGTTGGGATTATCGGAGTGAAGCGTAAGGTATTTACGGGTCAAGAGTTCGTTGTCGCGAATGCGTTTTACGACGAAATAATCCCGATACATCACTGCATAAACCCCACCCGACTGGTATTCCCAGTTACTGTCACTGACCGGAACAGCCAGAACTTTAGCACCGTGGATTAGTTGAGGGCTCATGCTATTGCCCGAAATTTCGAGCACTACAGCCTGTTTCTGATTTTTTACGACCGCTTTCCGAACCCGGAAAGTTTCCATATCCGTTCCGTTGATCCCATCGGCATAACTCTCCACGAAGCTGGCGTAAAACTTGACCGGAATGAAGGGGACTTCAAGGGTATCCTCGTCGGCTGTCATTAGCCGGACATTGGTCTCTGGAGTATTTAACACCGGCAACTTTCCCCGAATCAGAAAGTCGGAACTGATTTGCGGGTAGCAGGTCAGCAAACTCATAATCGTATCGTACGACGGTTTGGCCCGACCGTTCAGAATATTATAAAATTTAGAAGGGTTTTCGCCTAACTCCTTGGAAATCTGGTAGATCGTTATGCCTAGGGCATCGAAAACCTGCTTTAGTCGGTCCTGAATCGTCACAATACAGCTAATTTTTTGAACAATTTATTGGATATGATGGTCTGGATAGTTGGATATTATAATACAAGTAAAATATATTGCAGTTGTATTATAAAGAACATACTACAAATATAGACGTATGCTAGTACTGTAAGACACTTTTCTATCCAAAAATTAATGAAACGGAACCGATTGGGCACACACACGCTGCCAACAGTACTTTTTGTCGATATGAACAGCTTTTTTGCCTCGTGTGAGCAACAAGTGAACTACTGGTTACGTGGTCGGCCGGTGGGGGTGTGCGTATACACAGGTCGGCATGGTTGTGTGATCGCCCCATCAATCGAGGCTAAATTACGTGGGGTGAAAACCGGAATGCGGCTGGACGAAGCAATCGTACTCTGCCCGGATTTAGTACCTATCGAAACGCATCCCAATCGGTACCGGGAGTTCCATGTCAAAATCATCGACGTACTTCGGCAATTTTCAGACGATGTGGTGCCCAAAAGCATTGATGAGGCTGTAGTGGATTTAACAAATTACCAACTGGTCTATAAGGATGTACGACAAACGGCTTTGGCAATTAAACAGGCCATACGTGAAAAAGTGGGCGACTGGCTCCGCTGCTCGATCGGTATTGCTCCAAATGTGTTTCTGGCCAAACTGGCATCGGATATTCAAAAGCCCGACGGCATGACCCTTATTACGCCTGAAACCATTGATGATGTGCTCCGTTCGCTGACCCTAACTGATTTGCCGGGCATTGGCCAGCGCATGGCGGCTCGTTTGCAGGCGGGTGGTGTGCATACGCCCATTGATCTACGCTATGCAAAACCAGAGCACCTTCGGGCGGTTTGTCAGAGTATTGTAGGGTGGCACTGGCATTTGCGGTTAAATTTTGGCGGAGAAGTTGACTTTGATACCGTCGAAGAGACTAAAAGTATGTCGGCCATGCGTACTATCTCGGCCGATCAGCGATGCTCGCCCGAGCGACTGGATGAATTGCTACAATCGCTTTGCCTGACACTCGAACGACGAATGGTTCGCAAAGAGCTATTTTGTCAGGATTTGTCATTCTCCTGCCGCTATCATTCGGGTAAGACCTATAACTATGAAGTTCATTTTACAGAGCCCAAGCAGGATGGCCCTGAACTCTATCGCATTATTCGGGAGCGGTTGGACAAATTTCAGGTCGCCCATCGGTGCGAACCTGTTCTGAACGAACAGTTACGAAGTATGTGTGTAGCTGTTTTTCGGTTTATTCCTGCTGAAGTTGTTCCCCTTAGTTTATTTGAAAATGATACCCGTAAAGCCACGCTCCGAAAAACGCTCTATGAGTTGAAAACAAAATTCGGTGCCGATAAGCTGATTCGGGCTACTGAACTGCGCGACAATCCCGTATATCGGGATGTGATTGGCTTCGGAAATATAAAAGATTTGTAGACTGTTGTCAGATGCGGTCAAGAGTGGCTTAGAGATTGTTTTCAATACCTGACCACTCTTGACCTGCCTGATCACAAGACACCCATACGTCCGGCCTGAAAGTCTTCGAACGCTTCCAAAATTTCTTCTCGTGTGTTCATTACAAACGGTCCATATACTGCCAGCGGCTCCCGGATGGGTTCCCCAGCCAGAATAAGCAGCTTTGTTTTTTCAGCAGCCGAAAGCGAAATACTGTCGCCATCCTGGTTCAGGAGGGCAATCTGTCCCCGATCAATAGGCGTTGAATTGAGCGTTGCCGAACCACTTAATACGTAAACCATCAGAGCGTACGATTCAGGAATCGTTACGATTTCGGTCTGACCTTGGTTCAGCGATAAATCAGCCACAACGACAGGGCTGAATGTGCTTGCCGGACCTTGCAAACCCGCCAGTTCGCCCGCAATGACCCGCAACTGACCACCGCCCGGTAAGGTAGCCGTTGTAATAGTTGAGGCTGCAATGTCCTGATATCTGGGTGGATTCATTTTGTATCGGGCTGGTAAGTTTACCCATAGCTGTACAAAATCCAGTTGGCCACCCTGCCGCGAAAAAGCACGCTCATGTTTTTCTTCATGAATAATGCCTGCGGCAGCCGTCATCCATTGGACATCACCGGCAAAGAGTTTGCCATGATTTCCAGCCGAATCGCGATGTTCTAAAGCGCCTTCATAAACAATCGTAACCGTTTCAAATCCCCGGTGTGGGTGTTGATCCACTCCTTTGGGGTATTCAGAGGGCTTTACCTTCATTGGGCCATGATGATCCAGAAGCAGAAACGGGCTGAAAGGGCGCGACCCTTGTGGATGAAACGCATTCAGACCAATGAAGCCATCCCCAACACTATTGGGTGTAGCCGTGCGTATATCAGAAATTGTTCGTTGTGTTGTCATTTTAAATGTATATACATTTAATACAAGAACATGTTTTTGGCGATGCAAGTTCAATGGATAAATTGTTCACGGGGGCAGAAGAAGGTAGTGCGTCCGCCAACCACCGAACGCTCGATGCGGGTATGACAACGGGGACAGAATTTGTGCGCTTCAACGTCATCATAGGGTGAGTTATCCCACTCACGAACGTGAATCAGAAAATCAATAGGGAAATCACGATAGGTAGCTTCGTACCGGATAGCCGTTTCGAGAACAAGCCGGATTGCGTCGTGTAGCTGGCTTATCTGAATATCACTAAGCGTTTCGGCGCGTTGTTCAGGATGAATCCGTGCCTGAAACAATACTTCATCGACAATCCAGTTGCCCAGCCCTGCCACCACTCGTTGGTCGAGCAAAACAGGCTTGATAAACGCTTTTTTACGCCGGACTTGTTCGGTTAATTCGTCTACAGATATAGCAAGGCCATCCGCACCAATTTTCTTTCGGTTCAGGAATTCATCGATGTTTTCAATCAGGCCTATCCGCTCGAATTTCCGGGGGCATAAGAAACCCAGATTGAAGCCGTTTGTAAATTCAAATACGATTCGGGCAAAGCGCGGACGGTCGAGAGACGAGTGGTAGTATTCCAGATCGCCCGTCATACCAAAGTGCATGTGGACGATGATGCCCGGCTGATCGGTGTGTATGAACAGGTTTTTTCCCACCCGCTCTGTTCCGACGAATTGCCGCCCAGTTAACCTAGCCTGTAGTGTATGGTAGTCTGTAGTAAGCAGTTTTTTATCTTCCACCTCAATGTGGCTGATAGGCTGATAAAGCGATGACGTTTCGAGGTATTGGCGTCGGATCTCGACCTCTGGAAGTTCTGGCATTCGGATTTGATTTTGGACGTAAACCTTCTGTGTGTCAGGGTTGTTTTGGGATATGGAGTTTATCCTACTAAGGGAATATGCTTACTATAGAGTAAATAAAATATTTATCGAACGGTCTATGTGTCTGATAATCATTATATAAATTTGCGGTGTTTTATAGGTACTATTTAAACCTTTTTTTAACTCCATGAGTTGTTCATTACAATAGGTTGCTGTAAGCTGGCGTTCCGGTAATGTCGCTCATAAAAAAATCTATCATTTTTCATTCAAACAAAAGCTTGGATGTAACAACCTCTACACAACCGCGAAAGCGGCTTTTTTAAGTTTGTGCATGTTTAATCGTTAAACTGAAAATTTGCAATGGAAAATAATGCGCCCAAGTCAAAAGCAAATGGTGCTCTTCTGGCTGCCCTGATCATTATGACGGGTTTAGCCGGTGTATCGAGTTATCTGTACTTTGATCAAAAGAAGGTTTCTGAAAACCAGGAAGTAACCATATCAGAACGTGTTGAAGAACTGTCGACCACTCGCGTTAAGCTGGACTCGATCTCAACGGCGTTGGATGCTAAAATTGCTGAAGTACAGAAATTAGGCGGTGATGTATCGGAGCTAGAGAAGATGAAAGTGCAATTGGAGCAGGATAAAGCGGCTTTAAAACGCGGTAACCGGGTTTCGATTGCTAAGTATGAAGCTAAAATCAAGCAATACGAAGCTTTCTTGGCGGAAAAAGATACGCTCATTGCTGGTCTGCAACGTGAAAATGTCACACTCGCTACCAACGTAAAAACGCTGGATGAAGAGAATACCGGTCTGAAAACAAATCGTCAGCAATTACGGGATTCTGTGAACACATTCGTTGCGCAAAACAATGAATTGACCACTAAAGTAACTCGTGCTGCTGCCTTGAAAGCACAGAACGTAAAAGTATTCGCGGTTAATTCGAAGGGCAAAGTGAAAGAAGACGATGCCTACAAAGCCAAAAAGCTGGACAAAATCAAAGTAGTATACACGCTGCTGGATAACCCGCTGACGAGAGAAGAAGCGAAAGATGTCTATGTTCGGGTGCTTGATCCTGACGGCGCTGTTGTTTCGGATATGGCTAATGGCTCTGGTACATTCACCGTTGACGGTAATGAAACCATCTATACCACGAAACAAACGGTGAACTATACCAACAACAACCAGAATGTTGAGTTGCTGTATAGCCGTGGTATTCCATATAAGCCTGGTAAATACACTGTTGAACTGTATTCGGAAGGTTTCCGTATCGGTTCGGGTGAATTTGCTATACGCTAATTGGTTAAGCAGATAACTTAAAAAAATCGCGCTGCCCGACGGTAGCGCGATTTTTTTATGAAGTAACTGGACTTGCTATTTCCTGGGCAACTCCCAAATCAGGTTTGTGTAATAGAAACCACCTACAGCGGGGCCACCAATAAAGGTATAGTAAGGTTGATTTAATAGGTTGGTGCCACCTACTTTAACTAATAGGCCTGCTTTGCGGAGCTGATAACTGAGTTGAGCATCTACAGTGTTGATGGCTGGCACTGTTCCCGTAGCCAGTTCTGATTGCCACAGGAAGCTGCGCTGATATTTGTAATTGATAGAGAAGCCAATCCCATTCCAAAGGTTTCCGTTCGTAACGGTTAGGTTGGTAATCCACTGAGGTGTGTTGAAGGCGCTTTCCAGCCCGTCCCCATTTTCGGCCCGGTCGAGTTTCGCAAAGGAGGCATTACCGCCCAATGACCAGTTAGTCGTCACGCTATAACGTAGGGCAGCACTGGCGCCATAGTTGTACACACGGGTTTGCGAGTTGGTCCAGAGACGATACCGATCCTGCGTCGTTGAACTCGAAAAATAGTAAGCCAGCGAGTCGGAGTTGCTTCCTTTGGGCAGATTGGCATTGACCTGTGCGATAAAGTTTCGATAGGCGCTGTAATAGAAATCAACATCGACATACAGGCGCTGAGCAAACCAAAGTCCTTTATAACCGATCTCAAAACTATTGATCTGCTCAGGTTTAAGGTACGTATAGGGACTTGCCTTCAGGAGCCCTTTGTTTTTCTGAATAGCCTGACTGGTAGATAGGCCGTTAGTATTGACATCGGTTGTAATGGCTGCCTGAAAAGCATTGATAGAGGTGACCAGATAGGCATTTTCGTAAATACCCTTCGACATGATCGGAAGTCCACCGACTCGCTTGACACCCCCCGAATTGACATTTGAAAAAGCCTCAAAAAGCGATGGAAACCGATACCCATTCTGATAAGATACCCGGAGATTGTGGTAGTCAGTAGGGGAGTAGACCAGTGCCAGTCGAGGGTTTAGCCGAGGATCAAAGTAGGTATTCTTATCGAGTCGTAGTGAGCCTGTCACTTTTAGTCGGTCGTCCAGAAAGTTGCGGCTGGCCTGCACAAAACCGCCTTCTTTTCCATAGACCAGATTATGCCCAGGTTCGGTTGGGTTAATGAAATAATTACCATCGGGGAAGACGACATAGCGCCGGAAATCAAAGCCTATCAATAGATCAATACCCGTTTGCTGTCGAAAATTCTTCCAGAGCACTTTGGTTGGTTCCCACTGTCCTTCGGCATGGTATAGCCAGGATTTAACCTGTAAAGCAGCACCAATATCCCAGTTGTTGATCGCTCGAAGGTTGCTAATCAGTGTGTTAAATGCTGCTGTGCCTGGAATTGGTCGACCCCGGTCGGCAAACGATCGGGCATCCCGGAGTGCATCAGGAACCGTCATATCGGCTTTGGTATCGGCATTAAACTGACTGGTAAAATCAGCGAACCATTGATTATCCGATTTGAACGATTTATCGATGTTCTCCGCCATCGACCGGATGTTGTAAGAATCACCTGTATTTTCCCGAGAGCGATATGCGCGGATTTGTACGGAAGGCGATGTAAACGTCAGGCTATGCTGGTCAAGCACATAATTTTCCAGTCGAAATCGATTTGTACGCTGATACACATTGTTGAGCGTAGCCCCCTGGTACGTGTAGGCCAATTCTATAGTAGGGGAAAAGCGGTAGTGTAGTGAGAGATCACCCCGCAGATTCAGCAGCCGATAGTCGGTGACCTGAGATTCATAATACCCTGTACGGGCTATGCTATAGCGTTTGCCGCCCAGGGTTAAGGTTCGTCGGTTAGCTGATTCGTTCCCATAGCTGTTCACTGGGTCGAGTGCCGGGTTATCCGCGCCCAGCAGCCCTAGGGAGCTGTTTCCCGTTGGATTCAGATCCATCGAATTAGCGGCAATCCAGTCATACCCGCGCTGATAGACCAGATTGACTTTGAAGGCCAATCGGTTGCCGATCCGCTGGGCGTAGCGTAAGCTGGTTTCGGAATATAGTTGCGCTGAAACGGCTGCATCAGCTACATGGTTGACGCCGGTTTTCTGCCCGATGCTCAGACCAGGCGAATCGAACGGGTTACGTGTAATAATATTGACCAGACCATTGAGCGCATTCATACCGTACAAAGCCGAGGCAACACCGGGCACTACCTCAACACGCTGAATGTCTAAATCAGAGGGCGCTAAGGCACTGGCAATGGGAGCGCCGATATGGGGAGCCTGATTATCGCGCCCATCAACGAGCTGTACAAAACGGACGTTGGTTGTGTTGGCAAAGCCACGTGTGTTGTACACCTTAAAACCCAGGCTAGAGGTCAATACCTGAACACCTTTCAGGTTCTCTATGGCATCGAAGTAAGAGGGTTGAGCCGATAGTCGAATTCGTCGAGCATCCAGCACTTCGATACTTACCGGAGAGCGTAGAATTGATTCGGGTACCCTCGAGGCCGAAACAACAACTTCAGCCAATTCGCGTGAACGCAGGGTATCTGGACTAGGTATTGTATCGCCTGCAACATGCATAGAAGCAAAACCTAGCCAGATAAGTGTAGAGTTGAGCATATAGGTTGTACAATCGACCTATCAATCGTTATATTTTGGCGAATATAACGATTGGCTGGCTAATTTGACTGCTCAATCAGGATTGTTTATCCTGTGTCTATTATCTATCGGAAGAAGTAGCAAAGAGTTACGGAAAACGTGATTACAAACTGATCGGAATTGGTGTGAATTGCTGTTCGCTGGTATCCGGCTTGGGGATTAAGTTAGGCTGCCGGGGGTTAACGAATTGAGGTTGCAAGGTGAAGCTGAATCGGGCATTGTGCCTCTTTACTGCATACAGAAACCGTTTCTGAGCGATATGTACCATGACCCGGCAGATGGTGTCGGGAATAAGCGCTAAATCGAGTCGTCTTCTGTACGAATACAGATTACTGAATTCTTCGTAGAGCGGCCGTTTATGCTGATCGACGATCTCAATTTTATAGCGTAACCGTTCGGGATTGTTGACCAGTAGGTGTAATTTACCCGCTTGATTTATATAAGCGTGAACATGATATGAAGCAGAAGTGGCTGCGTTAGTCGTATCAATATCAGGTCGGGAAGCCAGATTTGGACGCAGTTTGGCGGGTTCAGAAGGTAAGAGTTCCGTTTTGATGCGAGTCGTTAAGAGCTGATTGGCTACTAGCTGAGCCAGCAATTGATCGAACTGTTTCCGGTTTCTGCGGCTGAGCCGTACCCATTGCCCCGGCAGATTTTCTTCGTAAAGCAGCTGACGATCAGCGCCAAAAAATTGAATCTGAGTACTCCGCGAAGCAGCCAGTGTTTTCAGCCGCCAATAGCCCTGGCTAGAGTCTGGCTCATCCATGGGTTGTAATGTATACCGATCAGGCTGGGCTTTTAGCGAGTATGCGCTTACTAAAAGAAAAACTACGCTGATCAGTAGTAAATCAAAACGCAGATTCGTGCGGATTAGACGCCCTAGTAAGGCCAGATAGCGTTTAGTTACAAATCGAGTTGAGATGTTGCTTTGTCTGTGCAGGGCCATGGAATGATTGTGCATACTTGTTGATAGATTTAAATTCGACGTTGTATTCCCGTCGACAAATCAATCGATTAGCCTGATACAAGAAGGGCATTTTAGCCTAATGACAGGTCTGCTTGCCCACATGACTCCGTAAACGCCAGAAGCGCAGTTGGTCGAGTAAATCGTGTCATTTGTCGAGTAAGGATTCCGTTGAGGAGCCTGTCGACGCTGTTGGGCAAATTATTCCTGAATGAATCCTCCGACGCTGTAATTTCGAAGCCTGAATGCAAGCATTGTGAAGATGGTTCAGTTGCGGACGCTTAACCAGGACGGACGACCTCGGCGAGAAGCCTTGACGCAGGGCCTTTTCTGGATAGGCTATTTTCTGTTCGAATGGCTCAACACAGGAGCGTACATGGACAATTTCCAGCAAAGCTTTCGCCAGATAGCCTTGAATATTCCATTGCTCCTGATTGCCGGATACTGGCATCTGCTCATCACAGTACGGCGGTTTTTGCTGACGGGTCGTATGCCTGGATTTTGGTTGAGTCTGATTGGTGGAATCGTCGTGTTCGGGCTTTTGCGCCGGATGACGAACTATACATTTCTATATCCGGTCTACTACCCGGATGGTTTGCAAAAGCCACTTTTTTATTGGCCAAAAATTCTGGCCGAATCCATGCAGCTTCATTTAGTGGTTGGCCTGTTTGTAGCAGTTGAGTTGGTCAGGCACGCGCTGCGCCAGCAGCAACTGAGCGAAACCTATCGGCGGGAAAAACTATCGGCCGAATACCGATTGCTGCAATCGCAGGTACAGCCCCACTTTTTGTTCAACACCCTCAATAACCTGATTTCGGTTTCGATACACCAGCCAGCACAGATGCCGCATCTACTGCAACGACTGGCCGGACTGCTCAGTTACCAGCTTCACGAAAGTCACCGCTCCGAAGTGCCAATCACCAAAGAAATCGATTATCTGTCAGATTATATTGCGCTGGAAAAGATCCGGTATGGCGATCGACTGGATGTACAGACAAACTTTGATGAACTGACTAGTCTGAATCAGGTTATGATTCCACCCATGCTTTTGTTACCCTTTGTCGAAAATGCGTTCAAACATGGGGCTGCCCAAACAGAAACGGCTTGCTGGATTCAGCTACATTTGTCGCAGAGTAGCAACCGGCTGGTTTTTTCTGTCGAAAACTCGGTGCCTGATGATGTTGTCTATCCCGAAGCATCGGGGCTTGGACTAACGAATCTTAAACGACGGCTGGACATCTTATTTCCAGGGCAATATGAGCTGGTGACCTTGCCCGAAGATAGTCAGTTTTTGGCTGTCCTGAAATTCGCCTTAACTTAACGCTTTAATCAACTAAACATCAATCACATCAAAGAATCTAACGTTAATTAACCATGATAAAACGAATGATAGTGCCAATCAGTAGTGTAGGCTTGGTCCTGATTGGTCTTACGATGGACGCCTGTGGTCAGCCAACGGCTGGCAGTAGTACCGCATCTGTCGAAACAAAAGCGCCTAACTCTGCTTATAAATCGGCTTTTGCTGGTCAAACACGGATCGCAGCTACAAAAACAACAACTCCCTACGAAGGCAAAGTCCTAACCGAAGCTCTTACAAGTCCCTGGGGTATAACTAGTCTGCCCGATGGTCGATTGCTTGTCACACAGCGGGAAGGCTCCATGCGCATCGTGACAACGGCCGGAAAGGTGAGTGACCCAATTACGGGTTTACCAGCCGTGAACTCATCCGGTCAGGGCGGTCTTCTGGGTGTTCGTGTCGACCCCGATTTTGCCACGAATCGTATGGTGTACTGGGTGTTTTCAGAGCCTCTGTCTGATGGAAATCTGACAGCCGTTGCAAAGGGTAAACTGTCGGCAGATGAGAAGAAAATAGAAAATGCCACGGTTATCTACCGGGCTACCCCTGCCTATAAAGGAAATTTACACTATGGTGGCCGGATTTTGATCGACAAGCAGGGTAATCTGGTGATCAGTACTGGCGAACGGTCGGATCTTGTAACGCGTCCTCAGGCCCAATCCCTTAATTCGGGTTTAGGCAAAGTGATTCGCATTACTAAAGATGGTAAACCCGCTTCGGGAAATCCATTCGTGGGTCGGGCCGACGCGCGTCCTGAATTATACTCCTACGGGCATCGAAATGTACAGAGTCTGGCATTTCATCCGGTAACGGGCGATCTGTGGGAAGGTGAGTTTGGACCACGGGGTGGCGATGAGATCAACCGGATTCAGCCAGGTAAAAACTATGGCTGGCCCACTATTACGTATGGCATCGAATACAGTGGCCAGAAAGTAGGAGAAGGTATCCAGCAGAAAGATGGGCTCGAACAGCCCGTTTACTACTGGGACCCCAGTGTTTCGCCAAGCGGTATGACGTTCTACAGTGGCAACAACGTACCGGAGTGGAACAACAACCTGTTCATTGGTACGTTGAGTGGCATGCACGTGCTACGACTGGTTATTGAGAACAACAAAGTAGTTGGCGAAGAACGACTGTTGTCGGACCAGCTTCAGCGTTTCCGGGATATTACCCAGGGGAAAGATGGCGCTTTATATGCCGTTACCGATCAGGGGCGGTTATACCGAATCGATAAAAAATAAGGCGTTGCTATACGGTTATCGACGGATGGTCCATTCGGGTCAGTTCGTTCCAAACTACTGTCCGATCTGATGGCTGTTCGTTGTTTTGTACTGGATGATGAGCCTCTGGCAACCGACCTGTTAAAAGAATACATAGGTCGGTTGCCAGATTTTCAACTGATGGGCGTATCGAATAGCCCAACGCGTGCCCTGCCATTTCTTCAGCAAACTACCGTCGATGTCTTATTTCTAGACATCCAAATGCCCCGCCTGACCGGTTTCGATCTGTTACGACCATTAGGCTATCGGCCTAAAGTAATTTTCACCACGGCTTTTCGGGAATATGCATTGGATAGTTACGAGTTCGATGTGGTGGACTTTCTGGTAAAGCCCATTTCCTTTGAACGATTCCTGCAATCGGTCGGTAAAATCTATCGGTTTCTGCCCGCTAAAACCGCGCAGACCGAAGCGCCTGAACGGGTTCGACCTGCCAAGAACTACCAGTACTTTAAGGTCGATAAGGAAATGGTTAAGATTGACCTGGACGATATTCTATGGATTGAGAGCCTGAAAGATTATGTCAGGATTCACACCGTATCTGGTCCATTAGTCTCCTATTTACGCATCAGTTACCTCGAAGAAAAACTCCCTCCCGACCACTTCGTCAGAATCCACAAATCGTTTATTGTATCGCTGGACCACATTCAGGCTATCAGCGCCAGTTATATCCGGGTCAATAATGAAGAACTACCTATTGGGCGGATCTACAAAGCCAAACTCGACGAAGTGCTTCAGCGTCGATGAAAAGAGAATTTTGGCTTAACCGTCGCTGAAGAAACTCGTTTATTGCTTAACCCCGACAAACTCACTGATTGAGCCATCCTGAGCAGCCAACCGCAGCAGTTGCCCCTGTTTTTCCATACCGCTATTTGTGAATACGCGATCGGTTTGTAGGGTACCTATGCTGGTATTGGCTACTTGTAGCTCGACTCCATCTGATTTACGCTGTAGCCGTACATGTGAAATGGCCTTTGTCTCAGAAGAAGGATACGGTTTGTTGAGTAGCAGGGTTACATTACTATCTGACTCCTGTTTTAGCTCAACATAGGGCATCTGGCCTGGCGAAAGGGCTACATACGATGGGTCGAGGTAAAAATTAGTGCGGTAGGTTCCAACTGCTTCGCTGGCAAGGGAAGAGGTGCTCGGCTGAATATCAGACTCGTGCTGGCAAGCCGTCAGTACACCGATCAGAGCACAGAAAAGCAGTTGTATTTTCATGGTGTATTGGTCGTTGGTTGGTTAGACCCAACAGATGCCGAAAGGGTTGGAGCGTCGTCAACTTTTTTTTCTGCTTCGTGGATTTCTGGCTGAGCCATATCTACCCACACCTTCATGTCGTTAAGTTTCATCGGACCAAACTGCGTCGTAAAAGCTACATCGGCTGCATCACGTCCATAGGCTACCGTTATTCGATTACCACGCGGTTCGGTCTGAGTGGCATCAAACGTAAACCAGCGCCCATCGACATAGGCTTCGAACCAGGCGTGTAAGTCCATAGGATCGAGCTGATACAAATACCCAACGACCATACGGGCCGGAATATTTAGCGATCGGCAAAGAGAAATACCCAAATGGGTGAAATCCCGACAAACACCGATTCGATTGTTGGCGGTATCTACAGCCGATGTACTGGCATCGCTGGTGCCGTATTCGTACTTGACGTTCTCATGAATCCATTTTCGGATAGCTTCGGCCTGGTCGTAGCCTGGTTCAGTATTGGCGGTAATATCAGCGGCAAGGTTCCCTAACTGATCCGACTGACAATACCGGCTAGGCAGGGTATAATGGAGCACATCGTCGGGCAAATCTTCGACGGGTGTATAGGGCGCGCCTGGTGCCACATCGATCAGATCAGCGGTTTGAACAGTGGCCGAAAAATGAATGGAGAAAGGTCCTGCTGGAGCAACAACCCGCTGACAAAGATTGCCATACATGTCGGTAAACTCCGTAACATTAACCGCTGGGGTAATCTGGTACTCTTCCCGAATAATCCATTGCCCTGCTCCAGAGCGGGGGCGTAGCATTAATATTAAAGGGGTTGGCGTTTCGGCGTCAAAATAAAGTTCACAGCCTGCATTCAGTTGCATAGTGATTTGAGAGAAATCTGTTTGCGTGTAGTTATACAATGTTAACTCAAACAGGCTTTTATGGTTGCGTTTTACCGATTTTTATCTGCTCATAGCCAGGCTCTATTACTGCTTTATTTCTTGACAATGGCAAACTCAACACGACGGTTTTGCTGACGACCGGCTTCGGTATCATTTGTGGCAATCGGTTTGCTTTCGCCAAAGCCTTTGCTTCCAACCCGATCTGGTTCAATACCTTTGCTGATGAAGTACTCCCGAACGGCATCGGCCCGGTCCTGAGAGAGTTTGTTATTGATTTCATTCGAACCCGTGTTATCAGTGTGGCCGCGAACCTCGATCGTCATTTTCGGATTCTCATTCAGCGTGGTCACTAATCGGTCCAGCTCAGGGCCCGATTCCGGGCGAAGTTCTGTTTTACCCGTATCGAAGAAAATGTTATTCAGCCGGATAACGGAGCCTTCTTTGATGGGGGCCATTTTGACGGGATCGCTCTTAATTTCCTGAAAGCCTTTGGCTTGCGTCAGATCAATATTTATACTTTCGGAAATAAAATCCTTTGCAATGGCCCGAACAGAAAATTTCTGGCCGTAAGGAAGCACAATTTTGTATTCGCCCGTAAGCGGATCGGAGGTAGCTTCGCCAACTTCGGCACCATCGGGTAAGGTCTGGTAAACGATGCGGGCTTCAATGGGCTTGCCAGTAATCTGGTCGACTACTTTGCCACTGATCAGCGCAACTGGATCGGGGCGAGTGGCGTCTGTTTGGCCCGCTACTTCATCGCCACTACCCAAACGACTTGGTTGATTTGTCGGTCGATCTTCGGTAAGCTTAACCCGGACAATATCCCCTTTTCCAACTGTGTTTTTAAAGGTGGTCAGATACGCATAATCTCCCGAAGCCGACAGCGTATAATACGCGTCGTATCCATCGGTATTCACTTTCGGGCCCAGGTTGACGGGCTTGGTCCAGTGTTTCCAGGTTTTATCGACGCGCTTGGTCACATAAATATCGTTGCTACCCAGGCCGCCATCCCGGTTACTGGAAAAATACAGCGTAGCGCCATCAGGAGCCAGAAAGGGTGTAGTTTCGGTGAATTTTGTATTTACCTCAGAGCCCAAGTCCATTGGTTTGGTCCAGGAGCCATCCTTTTGCCGGAAGGAAACGTAAATGTCATCTTCCTTGCTGTTTTTCTTCTCGCTGAAGGCCATGACCAGCGTTTTGCCATCGGCCGACATAAACCCGCAGTCGAACTGGCCTTTGCTCATACCGACATAGCCCGGAATATCAATCTTTTGTGGGGGCGACCAACCAGTAGCGGTTTTCTTACTGATCGAAAAGCCGCGTGTTTCGTAGTTTCCGTTGTTGTATTGCCCCTTTATGAGCATGGTGTTGCCATCGGGCGTGATGCTGTAGGCGCAGTTGTACTCGTCTTTGTTTAAGGGAAAGCCCATGCGCCGGGCAGGGCCCCATTTGCCACTGACTGCGTCCAGATCAGAAAACCAGATATCCTGACTGCCTTTGGTGCCGTGGGTATTGTTGGGGTGGCTTATACGGGCGAAATACAAGGTTTTCCCATCCGGCGAAATAACTGGATTGATCTCGTTGTATTCAGAATTGACCTGATTACCGAGGTTTTCAACAGCGGGATTAGCCAATACTGTCGAGTCTTTCTTCGCCTGTCCATACAAGTGACCGGCAACGGAGAAAAAAGCTGCGACAATAATACCGTGGGCATTCATGTGGATTGTAGGAAATGGGAGTGGAGTACTTTGAAAAGAACGATAAGAGCGGACGGTTTTGTATGCTGCTATGTTAGCTAAGTCTTTGAATTAAGCTTGTTTATTTTAAGGCCAATACCTGTTAAATGATCAAAATCGTTATCAGATGTATGCAATTCAGCGTCGTAGAAAAGAGCGGTGGCAGCAATCCAAATATCATTTTTTCCCATATTTCGGGCAGAGGTGCCTGCTGGTAGTGGATCATTTAATAACTCTCCCTGACTATAAGCATCAACTGTTGCCTATATGTCAGTCAGACTATACTCTATACCAAAAATGGGGATTGTGTTAAGGATCTTTTCAAGAGTGAGCCGTTTTTGATAACCCCATTTTCGCTTAGTGGCGAACGCCTTTAACTCACCTACTGTGACAATGGATATAACCGAATAAGCAGGTAACTCAGTTTTGCTACGAATTAGGTTTATAAGGACGTTAGTATCTAAAAGGTGTAACATTAATTAATTTTCATCTTTTAGCATGCGTTCCCATTGTTCTTCTGAAAAGTCTAGCTCAGGTAGTGGCTTGGCTTTGTCGCTGCCTACTGATTTTAAAAAAGCATCCATACTACCTGCTGCCTGAATATCTGAGGAAAAGTAAATTTTCGGCTGATTCACAACCGGAACAGAGCCAGGGGTATATTGTTTGGCGATTTTTGTTTTGGCTGGCATGATCTTTTTCATTAGCTTAAACCTTTAATTATCAGCTTCTACGTGACTACTCGTAGCTTGGCGAAACTCAGCAATAACGTCTTTTCGCCGACTACATCGAATAGAATGGTAGCCTTACGTTCGGTGCCATTTACATCTACCTGTTTTACGGTTCCAAATCCAAACTTAGCGTGTTCAACGCGCTGACCCGAAGCCAGATCAGCGGTGTTGCTTGGTGCAAAATCGGGTGAGGGTGTATGCGTAGCGGCTGTTTGTGGCGTCTGTGTACGGGCCGTTTTCTGTGCCAGCGACCGTACAAACGCCATCGAACCCGTCGAGGTGCTTTCGCTGCGGTCCCGGCCTGGATTGGCACGCTCAGGTCGGTCGAAATCCATTCGGCTGGGGGCCGAGCGTAGTTTCGACATTTTCAGATACCGCTGATCGATTTCCATCAGGAACCGGCTGGGTTCACACATTTTCAGGCGTCCGTAATGATAACGCGTTTCGGCATACGACATCGTCAGCCGCTTTTCGGCACGAGTAATCGCTACGTAAAAGAGCCGCCGTTCTTCTTCCAGATCGTTTCGGCTTTCGAGCATCATCTGGCTGGGAAACAGGTCTTCTTCCATGCCGACGATGTGTACGTTTTTAAACTCCAGTCCTTTGGCTGCGTGAATGGTCATCAGCGTTACTTTGTCGTTATCACCATCATCCTCTTTTTCATCAGCAGAGGTTAGCAACGAGACAGATTGCAAAAACGCGGCCAGACTTTTCTCTTCGTTATCCGGGTTATCGACAAACTCCTTGATGGCGTTCAGCAATTCCTGCACGTTTTCGTAGCGGGCCAGCCCTTCCACGGTTTTGTCGTCATACAGCTCTTTTAATAGACCCGATGCCTTGGCAATGTGTGAGGCTACTTCGTAGGCATCTTTCTGGTCGAGGAGTAGTTTAAAACTCTTGATCAGATCGGCAAAGCCTTCAATAGCGATGGCAGACCGACCAGCAACATGTTTGGTGATTTCGGCGACAATTTCCCAGATTGAATCCTGCTTCTCGGCAGCTATCACACTGATTTTCGCTACGGTAGTATCGCCAATGCCTCGCTTTGGTAGGTTGATGATTCGTTTAAACGCTTCTTCGTCCTGCTGATTGACGGTAAAGCGCAGGTAAGCGATCAGGTCTTTAATTTCCTTACGCTGATAGAACGACAAGCCACCAATAATGCGGTACTTGATGCTCATCTTGCGCAGGGCTTCTTCAAAGGCCCGCGACTGTGCGTTGGTACGGTACAAAATGGCGAAGTCGTTGTTGGTCAGCGATTCGTTCATTTTGGTTTCAAAAATGGCCGACGCTACCAGACGTCCTTCCTCATTGTCCGACGAAGCTTTGATCACATCGATCGGTGGACCATCTTCATTGTCAGTAAAGACATGTTTTTCCAGTTGTTGCTTATTCCGGGCAATGATCGAATTGGCCGCTTCAACAATCGTTTTGGTCGAGCGGTAGTTCTGTTCCAGCTTCACGATTTTGACATTCTCTTTGCCATAATCGCGCTGGAAATTCAGAATGTTTTCGATGTTGGCTCCCCGGAAAGCATAGATACTCTGGGCATCGTCGCCCACGACACAGATGTTCTGATGAACAGCCGCCAACTTGCGGGTGATCAGGTACTGCGAAATGTTCGTATCCTGAAACTCATCGACCATTACCTGCTGGAACTTATGCTGGTATTTATTCAAAATGTCCAGATGGTCGCGGAAGAGTACGTTGGTGTTGAACAACAGGTCGTCGAAATCCATTGCATTTGCAGCAAAACAGCGAACACTATATTGCTTGTAAATCCGGCCAATGTGCGGCATCCGTGCCGATTCGTCGTCGGCCTGAATCACAGCGTTGTTAAGGTAATCGTCTGGCCCGATCAGTCGGTTTTTGGCGCCTGAAATCCGGGAAAACACACTGTTGACGCGGTAAACCTTGTCGTCGAGCCCCATCTCTTTTATGATGCTACGCAACAGGGATTTGGAGTCGTCGGTATCATAAATGGAGAAGTTGCTTGTATAGCCAATGGCTCGGGCTTCGATCCGAAGGATTTTGGCAAATACAGAGTGGAAGGTCCCCATCCAGATGTTGCGGGCTTCCGTCCCAACCACTTTTTCGATCCGGTGACGCATCTCCCCAGCCGCTTTGTTGGTAAACGTAAGGGCCAGAATCCGAAAGGGATCAATGCCGTTTTCAATCAGGTAAGCGATTCGGTAGGTTAGTACGCGGGTTTTTCCCGAACCGGCACCGGCAATAATCATAAGCGGTCCATCGCCGTGCATAACGGCCTGCCGCTGTGGGTCATTCAATCCAGAAATATAATCAACCATTCAGCTCGTCTCTATCCTTCTATAACAATCAAAACTACGAAATAATTTGGTAGGGGACAGCCAGCGACGGGACTGGACGGAATAAACTTTTGGTTCGCAAAAACCTGTTCGTTTTCCTGAACAAAATCAGAGGAAAGGGCCCATGTCGATGCCCATCACTTCCGATACGGCTGAATTTGTAGCAACTCCACCATCGCCTTTTCGATACCGTAACCACTCGTGTGTTTTGTAATTGTAGACAAAGCCTTCCAGGATGCCGTAGTCGTTATCTTCGATAAGATAAATGATTTTTCGTAGGTCATTACGTTGCCCATTGTTCTGGCATACCTCTATAATAATCTTCGTTTCCTCAGCGGTTTTATCGTACAGAATTACGTCGGGTACGGCATGCCCAGTCCCTTCATCCAATGGCGTTTCAGGGAGAGGTTCCAGAATAATTCTCTTTTGTTGGTAATATAATAGCCCTAATTCAAACGTTAGTTTACTGATAACGCGCTGATGGTCAAAAGGAGAATTTGGGCCATCTTCGTGGGCTATAAATGGCTGGCCTTTCTGAGGTTTGTACATAGTGATAATGTTTTCATACGGCCAATCTAAAGAAAAACACCCTTTAAACGATGTGAGGGCAAAAACGATGACTTTTTCTGGATTATTGTGCAACATTCTCAATTTACCTGCATCTTTCTATCGATAATAACTTAAACGTTGGGAAATACTGAAGCTGTTGGAACCTAAACCGTACCCCGACCGCCATGCTGACCTGGTCAAACGCTGCCAACAGGGCGAGCGACGGGCACAGTATGAACTTTATCAGCATTACGTAAAGGCGATGTATAACGTTTGCCTGCGGATTCTGAACCATGAAGCTGAGGCTGAAGATGTATTGCAGGAAGCTTTTATGGATGCATTTAGTCATATAGGCTCGTTTCGGGGCCAAAGTACATTTGGTGCCTGGTTGAAGCAGATTGTAGTGAATAGGGCTATTAATCATCTTCGTAGCCGTCGGCTGGAGTTAGTCGATATGGAATCGAATCGATTTGGCGAAGATGACGGGCCTGACTTTGCCGACCCCGAACCGTATGACGAAGACGGGGTTCAACTGGAAGTAGATCGGGTCCGAAGGGCCATGCAACTGCTTCCAGAAGGTTACCGGGTAGTGCTATCGCTTTATTTGTTTGAAGGGTACGACCACGAAGAAATAGGCAATGTGTTAAATATTAGTGAAACAACATCCAGAACGCAGTACTTACGAGGAAAAAAACGTTTACTTGAATTACTAAACTAGTTGAGAATGAGTTAGTAAGGGCCGACGAGGGCAAACCCTGTAGAGGGTATTCGCTTTTTCACTCTTGCACTCTTTCGCTTATTGAACTATGAAAAAGGATAACCTTGAACGTTTTGTGCGCGATAACCGCGAGGACTTTGACGACAAAGAGCCGTCGGTTGATCTGTGGAAAAAGATTGAGGCTGGCCTTGATAAAGCTAGTATGGATGGTCCACCGATCGTCCAGAACAATGGTTCACCGTTTGTGGCAGTCCACAAAAACCGCCCGGCTTCGGGTGGACGGCAAATAGGCTGGCCCACGCTCGATTGGCGAGTGGCTGCGTCTGTTGCGGTATTACTGTTGGCTGGCTGTTTTCTGTATATGAATAAGCAGTATGGGGTAACTCGCCAGCCTGAACTCGTAGCGGCCAATCCGACCTATGCGAAAGAAGTGGTACAGTACACGCGATTGATTGACGATAAACGTGCCGAACTAAAACAACTGACCGAGGATAATCCCGCTTTGTATCAGGAATTTGCGATTGACCTGGACCGGCTCGAAAACTCCTACCGGGCACTCAAGGCCGATCTGCCTAAAAACCCGAATCAGGAAGTGTTGATCCAGGCCATGATTCAGAATTTACAGCTTCAGATCAACTTACTTAACGAACAATTGCGTGTCATCGATCGCATTAAAGACCAGTCCCATGAAACGAGTCCTGTATAGTGTTTTACTATGCCTTAGCCCATTAATTATGCGGGCCGAGGTGCCGGTTCTGCCCGGTACGGTTGAAACCACCGTTGAAAAGAAGAAGACCATTATCAAACTATTCGATGTTGATAGTAAAGACAACCTGGTCGTTGACAATCAGTTCGGACAGGTGACAATAGGGTTGTGGGATAGACCGGAAATAAAAATTCAGATCACCATTATTGCTAATTCCGATTCGGACGAGCGTACCCAAAAATACCTGGATGCGGTATCGATTGAAGAAAAACGCAGCGGTAACCAAATTACGGTTCGGACTAATTTCAGCCAGAGTGCTGTCTCGAACTGGAGCTTCGGGAAGTGGAAAGATGATGGCGAACGGAATTTTGTACGCATCAACTATGATGTGATGATGCCCAAGCAAAACGCGCTGACGCTAAAAAATAGGTTTGGTAATACCTCCATCCATTCGTTTCAGGCTCCGCTAACCGTATATACCCGCTATGGCAATTTTATAGCTGAAGAGCTGGCCAGCCGACAGAACGACATTGATGTGGCCTATGGTAAAGCCAATATCCGTTATATCGACGCTGGCAAACTGGATATGGCCTATGGGAGTCTGGAGTTAGTGAAGGCTAATGACCTGACACTTACTAATAAAGCCGGAAAAATGACCATTGGCGATGTGGGAAAACTGAACGCCGACATCAATTATTCTGGAGCTAAAATTGGCAATCTGCGTGAGTCCGGTAAAATTAAACTTAGTTTCTCTGGTGGCTTCCGAATAGACCAGTTGCCTAAAACCGTTGAAAATGTTGATATTCAGGCGTCTTATTCATCCGTAGCGCTGCCTGTCGACCGAAATAACGATTGCGATTTCGACGTAACGGTTAGCTATGGTAGCTTCAACTACCCATCCAATTCAACCTGGCATTTTACCGCCCAACCCGACGATGATAACCGGAGGGGACCAAAGCTGACTAAGCAGTATGTCGGAAAGGTCGGCAGCGGTTCAGGAACTAAAGTCCGGGTTGTGTCCAAGTTCGGAAATGTGAATTTTCAGTAATCTGAACCGGGATTTAACGGATTGAGGGATTAAACAGATTTTGCTTTGGCAGCAGTCAAAGCAAAATCTGTTTAATCCCTCAATCCGTTAAATCCCGGTTCAGACAGTCAGTTTCTCGATGATTTCCCGGTGTTGGGGAAATTCCTGTAGTAACTGGTTTCGGTCGGCAAGTTCGAAATCGGCGAAATCGAATCCGGGCGCTACCGTACAGCCTACCAGTGAAAATTCGGTTCCTTCAGCGGGTTTCGAGCCAAACCAGCAACTAGCCGGTACTACGTCCTGAAACACCTCTCCCTGATCAGGATTATTACCCAATCGAATTGTTCTGAGCTTCCCGTCGGGGTGGATAATAAACACTTCGAGTGGGCCTCCTGCGTAGAAATGCCAAATCTCGTCAGATTGGATACGGTGAAATGCAGAAACGTCTTTTTGCTCCAGCAGGAAATAGATGGCAGTGCAAAATGATCGCTCACCACTAAATCGGCTCGGTAATGCCGTTTGGCCAATTTTTTCGGACGATCGATACGTTTCAGCGTAGTAGCCGCCCTCCGGATGGGGAACCATGTTGAAGGCCCGAACGTAATAGGCAACTGTCATAATCTAATTTTGAATGATTGAATGATAGAATAGGTTCTTGGTTTAGCTATTCTATCATTCAATCACTCTATCATTCAATCATTAAGTTTATTGTGCTGCTTTTACAACAGTGATAAAGTCGGGAGCTTTTAGTGAGGCACCACCGATCAAACCTCCATCTACATCGGTCTGTGCAAACAGTTCGGCTGCATTTTGGGCATTGGCACTACCACCGTATAAAATGCTGATGTCCTGAGCAACAGAATCGCCGTATTGGCTGGCAATGTGCTGACGAAGTTCAAAGTGCATATCCTGCGCCTGTGCTGACGATGCCGTCAGACCAGTACCAATAGCCCAGATCGGTTCATAGGCGATAACGACCTTTGCAAACGATTCGGCCGACAGATGGAACAGGCTCTCGGTAAGCTGGTTTTTTACAAAGCCAATGTAATCACCGTTTTCGCGAAGATCGCGGGACTCTCCACAGCAAAAGATAGGTGTCAGGCCGTTTTCCAGCGCAATGTTTACCTTGGCTGCCAGTTGGGCATTGGTTTCGCCAAAGTATTCCCGGCGCTCGCTGTGGCCAAGGATGACGTATTCAACGCCAATCGATTGCAGCATGGGGGCCGAAATCTCACCTGTATAGGCTCCTGAAGCTTTCTCGTGGCAGTTCTGAGCGCCGAGCGAGATAGAACCACCCGATGGGATTGCCTGGCGGGCGGTAGTTAAATAAACAGCGGGGGGGCACAGAACAACCGTAACATCGCCCGTTACGTCAGCATTTACCTTGTCGATTACTTCCGATACAAGGGCGGTAGCCTCGTCGGCCGTTTTATTCATTTTCCAGTTGCCAGCAACTATTTTTTTACGCATAACCGATTAATAATGAGAGTCGATAACAATGTTTAGGGTTAGCTAATAGCCCTTATATTGCCTAAAATTTTTAGCGAAATTAGGATTTTGAACGGAATGCACCACGTTAAAGGCTGCTAAAGTTGCCCGGACAGTAAATAAGTGAAAATAACTATCCGATAGGCAACAAACTTACTGTCTATTTTTTGTGTTATTCGGATAAAAAATGCGTAATTTCAATGTGATAAATCTACGATAGATGAAAACGCTCATACTGGCATTCGGGCTGTTACTGTTCGGTTGGGCTGCTCGGGGGGATGATAATCGAGGTGTGCCCGATAAAGATCATTACGGCTTTTTTATTGCCGGAAATCGGACCTGGACTCGTATTCCGTTTCAGCTTCATTCGAATCTGATTGTTGTGCCAGTACGTATCAACGATTCGGATACCCTGAACTTTATTCTGGATACTGGGGTCGCCAACACAATTATTACTGATCCTGCGGCTTTTGCGAAGCAGAAACTTCAACTAACACGGAAGGTTAAGATTAGTGGCGCTGGAGAAGGTGGGAGTCTGACTGCTTCCATTGCTATTGATAATAACCTGACTATGGGAGGCTTACGAGCATCGCATCATAATCTGGTTATTCTGGATGAGGATATTCTCAAACTATCGGAATATGTGGGTGCGCCCGTGCATGGCATTTTTGGCTACGAGGTGTTTTCAAACTTTGTTGTTAATGTTGATTTTCAGCGCCATGAACTGATGATCATGAAGCCTGGCAAGTACAAATACAACAAACATAAAGGCGATCGTTACCCTATCACTATTCAGGATACGAAAGCCTATACGGATGCCTTATCGGTGTTCGATGGCGAAAAAACCTTGCCGTTACGTGTTGTGCTGGATACAGGTGCTGGTCATGCGCTTTTGCTCGATCGATCACGTAGTTCGGCCGCCATGCCAATTCCGGAAAAAAGCATTCGGGCGCAACTAGGTCGTGGATTGAACGGGGTTATTAACGGGAGTGTAGGGCGGATTCAGAAAATTCGGTTTGGGCGTTACGAAATGGACAATATTCTAGCGTCGTTTCCCGACAGTATGGCTTTTGGGATGAAGCTTGTGAATATGCCCGAACGGCAGGGAAACGTTGGCTGCGAGTTGTTGCGTCGGTTCAACGTCACCTTCAACTATCCCGATCAGTACATTGTGATGAAGCCCGTTAAACGACTGATGCGCGAGAGTTTCGAACACGATATGAGTGGTCTGGAGCTTAGAGCCAGAGGAGAGAGCTTCCGCACCTATTATGTCGATAAAATTCTGGATGGTTCACCAGCTGCTACGGCTGGGCTTGTAGAAGGCGATGAGCTGTTGTTTATCAATAATACATCAGCCAGAGACATGACTATCAGCGAAATCTATAAAATATTACAGAAAGGGGAGGGGAGAGAAATATCGCTGGTCGCCCGTCGAAATGGCCAGCTCATTATCGCTCATTTTGCTCTCAAGCGACTGATTTAGAAAGCTATACGTCGATCCTGTCAAGTTTAAATCGGAAGGTAGTACCTTTATCGACCTTACTCATTACGGTAATTTTCGATTTGTGCGCATTTAGAATGTGCTTTACAATAGCCAGGCCGAGGCCGGTTCCTCCACGTTCTTTTGATCGGCTTTTTTCAACCCGGTAAAATCGCTCAAATATCCGGCTTAAGTGTTCAGGCGGTATGCCAGGACCATTGTCGCGAACCGATACGATAATGTGCTTTTTGTCTTCTTCAAGATGGACAATTACTTTTCCGTTGTCATTACCATACTTCACCGCATTTTCGATCAGATTGGTCATCACCTGCATAATGCGCTGAACATCAGCTTTTACCCAGATAGGACCCGGTTGTGAAGTCTTGAGAGAGAGCGATGTGTTTTTCGTTTTAGCAATGGTTTCGAGTTGATCAAAGATTTCCTGAACTACCTGCGTGAAGTTGATGCGCTCGAAACTCATTTTCACTTCGCCCGTTTCCAGTTGCGACAGTGCTACCAGATCTTTTACCAGGGCATCCAGCCCGTCGAGGCTTTTAGCGGCCTTCGACAGAAATTTATCCCGAACCTGCTCATCATCGACTGCTCCATCAATCAGCGTGTGAATAAAGCCCTGGGCGGCAAAAATGGGGGTTTTTAACTCATGCGACACATCGGCCAGAAACTCCCGACGAAACTGTTCCAGCCGTTTTAGTTCGTCGATCTCCTTCTGCTTCTTGGCGACGTAAACGAAGATTTCGTCGTTGAGCTTCTTGAATGGATTGCTGTTTTTGATAATCGATTTTCGGGAAATACTAAAGTCGCGAATTTTGAGCTGATGGATGGTTTTATACATCTTGTTGACTTCCCGAAAAACCAGTAATTCAATGGCGTATAGCACCAGAAAGAATGAAATGGCAAATGATGAAAGCCCGACTACAAACAACATACTGCTCGTGACGCCTTCAACGAATGTGAGGAAAGCGAGTGTCAATGCCGAAATCAGGCAAGCCAGTAAAAGAGCAATAATGCGGGGACTGAGGGACATTGTGTAAAGATAAAAAGAGCGAAAGAGCGAAAGAGTGAAAATGGCCTCTGCTGAATTTTCACTCTTTCGCTCTTTCACTCTTTATTCAGGCTGGTCGGTAAACATGTAGCCTACACCTTTCAACGTTCGGATATGGGTATCACCGATTTTTTCGCGAAGCTTGCGAATATGAACGTCTACAGTACGCTCGAGCACATAAATATCGGCTCCCCAGATTTTCTGAAGTAATTCTTCCCGGCTGCACACCTTGTTGGGGTGTTGCGCTAAAAAGAACAGGAGTTCAAATTCTTTCTTGGGCAGTATAACCGTTTTATCGTTCTGCGTAACTGAATAGTTTTTGCGGTTGATCAGCAGATCGGCAATGGTAATTTGCTCACCTGGATCGGCTTTCTGGGCTTCGCGCCGGAACAGGGCGTTGATCCGACTCATCAGCGCACGAGGCTTGATGGGTTTGGTAATGTAATCGTCGGCACCTACGTCGAAAGCGGCAACTTCAGAATACTCTTCCGAGCGGGCTGTCAGATAGAGAATGTAGGTCTGCCGTAACTCAGCGATCTCCCGGAGCTGGCGACCCGTTTCGATGCCATCTAGCTGAGGCATCATAATATCCAGTAAAACCAATTCGGGGAGATAGCTTTTAGCGACTTCAATAGCTTTTCGGCCATCGAACGCTGTACGAACTTCGTAGCCTTCTTTAAGAAGGTTGTATTCGAGCATCTCTACAATGTCGGCGTCGTCGTCTACGACTAAAACGCGGTGAAGGGGTTGAGCAGCTTTTGCAGCACTCATGCGAAGTTAAATTGTTGATAATGATCTACTTCACTTGTAGCGTTTAGTAGTTGCCTTCTGTTTGGCAGCCCGAAGTTACATGACTTATCCACAACGTTACCAACTCTAAACGCATCCTTAACAAAAACTTAACAGCCTGAACAACAATCAAAAGCCGCTGTTGCTATCTGATACTAAGATAATTAGATAAGCTCTAAAGTGTATTATTACTCAAACTAAAGTGGGTAATTGGTGGTTGGGGAGTAGTTGATCCTGTAACCAATAAACCGATAACGGGATTATTTTGATTTACATTCACTACTATGGACACACGTTCTCCAGAAATTCAATTGCCTTTCTACGCCAAAGTTACTTCCATACTATTATCCTTAGTGGTGATTATATATGGGTTGCATATGCTGGAAAGCCTGCTGATCCCGTTGGTTTTTGCCATTTTGTTTGCCGTACTACTCTTTCCGCTTGTAAACCGGCTCGAAAATTGGAAAGTCCCCCGTATCATTGCCATCATCCTTTGTCTGTTGCTGGCCCTCACCATCCTGACCGGCCTATTCTACGGGGTTTCGGTTCAGCTCAGTAGCTTCAGTGAAGTGGTTCCTCAGTTTGTTAAGCGTGGCAATGAATACATCAATAGTATACAAAAGTTTGCCGATGAACACTTAAATATCGACAAGCAACGTCAGGTTCAGGAAATACGTAAATATCTGAATCAGGCGCTTTCTGAAGCCGGTACTATCGTAACAACAACCCTGTTGACCACGACAAATATTATAAGTACGCTTTTCCTGATTCTGCTGTTCGCCTTTTTCTTTCTGCTCTACCGCGATTTTTTCAGAACGTTCTTTTACAAGATTTTCAAAGATGCGGGTCGCTCTAGAGTCGACGCGGTGATGAGTGGTATTTATGAGGTCGTTAAAGATTACATGGCTGGTCTGTTTCTGGTCATCGTTATTATCGGTACACTGATGACAGTTGGCCTTTTGATCCTGGGTGTCGATTATGCGGTATTCTTTGGATTTTTTGGCGCCTGTCTGGTTTTGATTCCCTACTTTGGGATTTCCCTGGGTTCGCTCATACCGGCAGCGTACACACTGGTTACGCAGGACAATCCATTTAAAGCGTTAGGCGTCGTTGGTGTTTTTCTGTTTGTGCAGGCGCTGGAAGGTAATTTTATCACGCCCTATATTGTCGGATCGAAGGTGAGTATCAATCCACTGGCGGCTATCATTGCCCTTATTCTCTGGGAAAATGTGTGGGGATTACCAGGGTTGGTACTGGCTCTACCGATGACGGCCATTATAAAAGTAATCTTTGACGCTGTTGATTCGCTGAAACCCTACGGATTCCTGATTGGTGAAGCTGAAAAGCCCCGACCACCTATAAAAAACCTTCAGGAACTAGCCGACCAGTTGCCAAAGCGAACCAAGAAAATTGGAAAAGTGGACGAGAAGAAATGATTGATTGCGTGAATGAGCGATTGACCACCATAAGCTTTTTGATTCGCTCAATCGCTCATTCATTAAAAATTGAGCGGATCAAGATTTTTGAAATGGCCGTTCATGCGAATGCGTTGCTTGGTGCGCTCCATGTCAGACACCACAGGCAATACGGTATTCAGGTGCTGGATCAGGAACAGTTGCCGTTCGGCCTCGCTTTCCAAGGTTAATAATTCGTATTCCTGCTCAATTGATAAACCTACTTTGTGGGCTACTTTATACGACAAGTTTTCGGCTCTGGGGTTATAATCCGTCTCGATCTGGAGCAGCTTGTATAAGCGCTCCAAACGCTCGGCCAGGGCGGATGCGTGTGCACTAAAATTATCGTCGGACTCGATCAACTCTACTTCGCCACCCGAATACAGTTTACCGGCAACAGGGTTTTCGAAATTGACCAGTCGGAAAATTCGTAGCCCTTTCGTTTTTATATCCATCCGACCATCGGGGTAGCGTTTATGCAGGGTCGTAACATGCATTTCGGTACCGTAGCCCGGAAGTTTGTTATTGATAAAGGCTGGAATACCAAACGTGCGCTCTTCTTCAAGACATTCATTGATAAGTTGCCGGTAGCGGGGTTCGAAAATATGCAGATTCAAATCCTCGCCAGGATAGACAACCAGATTGAGCGGAAACAGTGAGAGCACTTTTTGCATAGGTCCGAAAAGTACAGCTTTTTACTTAAAAACCGTATTTGATTCCATAAAACGGACAGAACGGGTTCGCGCTTCGGCATAAATAGGGTCGGCAAGGTAGCCCAGCCCTGTTACATCCGACATGCAATCCGTTACGACGACTAGTTTCGGAACCAGTTCGGGGGCGAAATCCAGGATTTGTTTCAAACTATTGGCTACGCAGTGCGACTTGGCTTCGCCCATCAGGTAAACGGTATCAAAACGGGCTAAGTCGGCAATTAGCGACGAATTCAGTTGAGTTTCGGGAATTGTGGGGTCTGGTACCTGGGCCCGAAAAATGCCAAAGTGTTCGGAGAGCGGGTACAACCCTTTTTGTATAGCTAGATAATCGCGATTTCGTTGATGCGACCAGTCTTTCAAGGCATCCAGCAATGTATCGTGGAGGGCGGCACCTCGTGATCCAATCAAACAGTGTTCGGGCCAGATGAAATGATCGAATTGCCCGTCTGCTTCAAGATCGTGTACGTATTTTTTTGCTTTCTCGGCCGAAAACCGGGGAACCCAGCGACCCGTGTCCACATCATTTCCCGTAATACGAGTAAAGGGTGCCGGATGAGTTCCGTTAGCATCCTGCCAAAAGCCCGGATGGGCGATATCTAAAATATGGTGCGTATCGAGGGTAACAACGATATGGTCAATTTGCTGAGCGTGCTCCCGAAGTAGAGCGGCTATACGGGCAATATCCTGCTCGGCGCCCGGCACAAACAGAGCACCTTCAACATGGCAGAAATCGAACTGAGCGTCGATAATCAGAAACGCATTTTTCATGGGTGAGTACCGTTACAAGAATCAAGTTTAACGGTACTCAAAGGTAAGTTATAACACACTAAAATTTATAGACCCAGGCCGAACGAAAAGCGTACCATCGCCTGTATTGGATGTTGAAGCCCGTTGTCGCGCCCGTATAGATAGGCTGCACCTGCAACCAGATTATAAAAGTAAAAGCGAGTACGTGTACTATGAATTCCTACACCTAATAAGCTAGCTTGCTGAAATGGATTAGCTGTAATTGTTTGGGTTAGTCCACTCCCTTCTACGACCAGTTTGTCATGAAAAGGCAAAAAATGCCTTGCAGTAACATAGTATTGATGATAGAAATTGTTAGCAGATTGACCTTTTCGAATCGCTTTGTTAATGAGTGGGTAATAATTAATGCCGGCCTGGCCGAGCCAACTGCTTCCTGATATGGGATTCTGGGGTGTTCCGGGAGCCAACTGCCAGCCTATTCCACCCATGAGCGCCCAGGCAGGTGTCAGCTTATGCTCAATACCCCCCCATAAACTAAACAGACTTGTTTGCTCAGTAACTGGGCGAGGGTCTTTAAAAAGAACGATGCCTGCTCTATATGGGTATTCCACGCCGATCTCAATCAACGTGATTTCCTGACGACTGCGCCGAAAGAGTTCTTTCATTAACTTCTTCTCTTTATCGGTACGTTCAGGATCAAGCTGTGTTATCGAATCCGATGGTGATTTTTCTTGTGAAACTTCGACTCGTGTGGAGTCGGATTGCCCAAAGCTGTTTAGGGTTAAGCAACCCATAGCCCAGCCAATAAGGCCATAAGCATACCACGTTTTCATGATTTATGAAGTAGCGAGAAGAGGGTAAAAAAACAATTACAAACCGAAGCCTATCAGAATAGACGCCTGAATGCCAACAGGCATGGGGTTGAGACTACGGATGGTATAACCAGGGCCAATGTTTGCATCCAGATACCCAAAGCGGCTTAGCCGGCGTTGGATCCCTAACCTGGCTCCTACCCACGAATGAGTTAAGCCAACTGGTGGATCGTAGGTAGTAGAGGACCAAATGGGCTTGATCAGGTGTAGCATTAGGTATTGTCCCGAAAAATTGTTCGCACTTTTACCCTGTCGTATTCGGCGATTCATGGTGAAGTACCACCGACCGGCGACTTCACCCGATACATTGGCGTCGTCCATAGTTTTGGCCAGCCGTCGATAGTAAGAGCGAGCCGAAATAAGAATGGAAAAAGCAGGTGTCAGCTTTTGTTCAACAGCGGCTTCATTTCGAATGGCCCATATAGGATCTGGGGTTGCTCCAAAACTGGTCGGCATTATACCAAGCTTAACTAATGTTTTTTCTTCGATCTGGGCCCGAATAAATCGATTATAAAGGGCCTTGATCCGTTTCGTGTTTGATGGTGGCGATTGGCGTTCAATTTCCTCGCTGTACATCACGCGTACGGAATCGGCTGATTGCGCTAAACATCTACACGCCATCAGGCTGACCAGGAGTATAGAAAAGGGTAGGGATCGGTTCATAGGGGTTGTGGCTTAACGTCGGTCGACGAGGGGTTTTTCACCCTGAATAACAATCGGGCTGTAGCGATTCTGAATGACGATCTCGGGTTTTTTAACCGAAGGTTGATACCGGAAAGTCTGTTTGTTTTTAGCCTTGACAAGCTGATCGGCGAAGTTTTCAGGTACGCGTATATCGGCTCCTAAACTGGTGACATCGAACCAGAAGTCGGTCAGGCGTTTCGTGGCAACCAGTATATCGGTGCGGGTTGCATCAACGTTCAGGGCATCGAGCGTAAGGGTTGGCAGAAGCGTCAGCTTTCCAAAGCTGGTCTGTAGCGTTACGTTTCCGCTTACGTCCTGTAGGGTAATCTCTGCCTTTTCGGCTTTTACATTCAGGATAGCGTCCAACCCTCGACCGTCAATATCCCCATAGTCTGATTTTATGGTGAGTTTACCTCGGATGTCATCCAGCGTCAGTTTGCCAAAATCAAAAGTCACGTTGGTGTTACCATCCAGATTAGCCAGATTAATATCGCCAAACGAGTTGGTTACGGTTAAAAAGGCTTTGGCCGGAAGGCTGATTTCATAAACGGCCTTCAACTGACTTCTCAGTTTTCCAACCGATTGGGGAATGACAAAACGATTCGACAGGTCAACCTGACCATCGACAGACTGCAAAGTATATTGGTGATAGGCTAATTCTCGTTCGGCTGTAGCGCGGTCGGGGTGTTTGGCAATAAGCCGTAACCGTACCGAAATCGTTGGCCGAGCCCATCCCTTAATGGTGATATCGGCTTTTTGGGCAGTCAGTAAAACAGGCTGATGTTCTATATAAGGAAGCTCCTTATCAATGATTTTTGTAATAACCTGTACCGACTGCGCATAGCTATTTATTTCGAAAATGGTGCAAATAATCAGCCAGATAAGCAATCGTGTCGGCCAAACGGCTAAAGTAGGTAGTCGTGCCAGCCTAAAAACGCCTGTGTTCATGACTCCAGTAGAGTTAGCAGTTCTTTGGTCACTTCAGCGCGCTGTGTTTCCAGTTTGGTCTGGGCGCGTAGTAAGGTTGGATCGTCGCCAAAAATTTCCCGTTCCTGTTCAATACGTTGCTGTTTAAGGGTTAATGCGGTGAGTTGTTTCCGCAACTCATGAACTTCGGGACGCTGGCAGACGGCTTTTTGCTGGGCGCACCGCTTCGCAATAAAGGCTTCGGTTCGGCTGGTTGTAGATGGCCAGTTGGGGCGTGTCGATTTTTTGTCTGAAATAGATTTTATCGATTCCGTGGCGTATTCGATATGAACTTTTTCGGGAGTTTCGGCGGGCCATATGGACCACACTCCCACAAGAAGCAACGCAATTGTAGCGGCCAGACTAACCCATTGAACGCATACATCCCGCCAAAGCGGGCGAATTTGGGTCGTATCACTGACGGACAGATTGGCTTCAATTGAGTTCCACAGGTCAGGGTTGGGGTCATGCAAGGGGAGTTCCTGGCTCAACCGAGTAAAAAGCTCATCGGCCTGCAAATTAGCTTCGATCCGATCCCACAAGTTATCGGCTGGGTCGTATTCGGGGAGTTGAGGCAGTGAGTTGTTCATGATAGTCGTTGTCTTAATAGCTTCTTCGCATAACTCGTCTGCGATTTTGAGGTGCCCTCTGAAATACCGAGCAGGTCAGCCACTTCCTTATGCGTATAACCTTCTACTTCAGTGAGTAAGAACACGGTGCGTGCGCCATCGGGTAGTGTACGAATGGCAGTCTCTAATTCGTCACCTGTGAGGTTGTCGCGAAACGAAATCGGTGCATCGTGTAGGCTTTCGTCCAGGGTTAAAAAACGGCCTTCAAGCTGTTGTTTTCGGAGCGACTGGCGAACCACGATGATTTTTATCCAGGCACCCAGTGTAGAGCGAAAAGCGAACTGATCGAGGTTACGAAAAACCTCCACAAAGGCATCCTGAAGGGCATCGTTGGCATGATCGTAATCGTTCAGTATCCGAAAGGCAGTCGAAAACATTGCTCGCTTGTACCGTTCAAACAGGAGCCGCTGGGCAACCCGATCGTTAGCCCGACAGCGGTTGACAAGCTCGTGTTCAGATAGATCGGTCGGTATGGCCAAGCGGAACATGGTTTTAGAAGTGCTTCAGACTAAAGGGATGCTGGAGGCTGAAATGGTTGGAAAGTACGGCAAAAAATAAAGAGAAGCAGGCAGATACAGGTTTGGTAGCGCGAACAGGTTAGCCTTTTTCGTTACTTTGAGGTATGAATTACATTGAACTACAACTGCATCTGTCGCCCGATTATACCGACATTCTTACGGCCGAATTAGCTGAACTTGGTTTTGAATCATTTGTGGAAACCGACGAAGGGTTAAACGCTTATATCGCTGAATCTGATTTTGAGGAATTGGCCATCCAGGAATTGATTGAGAAATACGCAGCCCAGACTGCAATAGCCTATGAAGTTAGTTCGTTAGAGAAACGAAACTGGAACGCCGAGTGGGAGCGCGATTATGAGCCGATCGAAGTGGCGGGCCAGGTCCGGGTCCGGGCGTCCTTCCATCCGTTGGACGCCCGATTTCGTTACGACATTGTCATTAACCCGAAAATGTCGTTCGGAACGGGCCACCACGAAACCACGGCTATGATGCTGGAGCAACAGCTTGGCCTCGATTTTGCCGGAAAAACGGTACTCGACGTAGGTAGTGGGACGGGGATTCTGGCGATTCTGGCAATTAAGATGGGGGCTAGCGCTGCACTGGCCTTCGATATTGAAGAGTGGGCGGTTGAAAATGCCCGCGAAAACGCCGAACTTAACGACTGCTCGCAGGTTACCGTATTTCAGGGAACGATTGCTGATGTAAAGGCCGTCGAGCCCTTTGATATCATTCTGGCGAATATCAATCGGAATGTATTGCTAGCCGAAATTCCTACCTACACGACACGGTTAATGCAAAATGGATACCTGATTGTCAGCGGTTTCTATGAGAGCGATGCGCCGGATATCGAGCAAAAAGCCATAGAATCGGGATTAACGCTGATGAATCAGCTAACCAAAAATCAATGGACTTCTTTAGCATTTATTAAACGCTGACAGGGGCTTATGCCTGGTCGGTTTTCGGATATGAATCGTATTTATTACAGCCTGATTTTAATACTGCTAACGCTGACGGCCTCGTTCGGCCAGGCGGTTCGAATTTCGGATAAGCCCGATCAGTTTGTAGCCGATGTTCAGAAACTAATGGCTACGGGCGGTCCGGCGGGTGTTCGGGCGGGCACCAACTTGCAGGCCATCTGGTCCGAAAACCGGCTGTCGGCGCAGCAACAGGAGCGGGTTATGGCGTTGAGCCGTAAAATGAACCAGAAGCGCTTACCGGCGGCAACCATTTTCACGCCATTTTACGAATCGCTGTACCTGGCTACTCAGCAACAACCTGCTACCAACGTCGATGGTCTGATAACGATATCGGAAAAGCTGTTCGAAACCACCGATGCCAAGGTGTTTGCACGGAGTCTGGAAACGGTTCGGCGGTTTATGGATCGTCGGGAGTTGTACGCGAGTAACTACAACAAGTTGTATGCGCAGGGTGGCACGTTTGAGTTTCGGTTTGTCGAAGGGCTGAAGTCCCTGAAACCAACCGACATCAAAACGGCAGAAGACTCTATCGCAGCGGCAAAGGCGGCTGCCGAACGCTCCCGCTTCGATGGGTGGGATACACCAGCACCCACCGATTCGACCCAACCGCGTTCGGTGGGCCCCCAGTATCTTCCCCAACGTCGGCCATTACCTTCGGTGTCGGGCGTGCTGATTACACTCAAAGATGTATCGCTGGCTATCGTGGCTAATGGCGACTCGGCTATTCTGGCTAATACCAATGGCGATATGATGCTGAAAGATGGCGTGCTGGTTGGGCAGGGCGGCAAGTTTACCTGGGCTACCGCCGGACGACCGGATATTTTTGTGACGTTGAGCGATTACGCCCTGACGACCATGAGTCCGCGTCTGCAAGCCGACGATGTAACGCTGACCTATGAGAAAACACCACCCATCAAGGGGGTATTCGAGTATGTCAGTAAGAAAAAAGGCGGGCCCGTTACGTACCCCCGGTTTATGTCGTGGCAAAACGATGTCAAATTGCCCGATTTAGGGCCCGATGTTGAGTACAAAGGTGGATTAGCACTGTCGGGTACACAAATGGTTGGGGCATCGGCTAGTGGATTTCCGGCTCAGCTAACCGTCAAATACAACGGTAAACCGGCCATTAAAGCGACTAGCCGCCGGTTCGATTTTGCTGTCAACGATATGCCACCTGCCGATTCTACGCAAGCTGGTCTGGCTGCATCTGGCTTCAATACGACCGAACCTGTTAAAACAGCGGGCACTCGTTCTACACAGGCAAGGCCCATGATTACGGCTAATTCGGCTGCGTTTGTTGGCTATGTCGATACCGATTCGATTACCCATCAGTCTGTAAAATTCCGGTACGATAAAGCCCAGCGCATTGCCTGGCTCGACCGGGAGCAGCGCACGGATTATGCCAGGGTTCCCTATGCCGACTGGTATCATAAATTTTACATCATGCCCGAAGTGGTGCGCTGGGATCTACCTCGTCGGAAAGTGGATTTCTATCAGGTGGGGGCCAAACGGGAGGTACCCGTTCGTTTTGAATCGTTCGACTACTTCCATCCCCAACGTTACTCTGATCTGACCGTCGATTATGGCTTTCACCCATTACAGATTGTTGCCAACTTCGTTTCTACCAAAAAACAGCAGACCTTCCTGGACGACGACATTACCCAGTTTGCCAAAAATGTAAATGCGGGTGCGTTGCGTGGTGCCCTGAACCGGATGGTGCTGGAAGGCTACATCGACCGCGATCCAAAAACCAGTCTGATGCGCCTGAGCCGCAAAGGGGTGTTATACGTGCTGGCCTATGCCCACAAGCAGGATTACGACAATTTCCAGGTACAGTCGCTTTTTGTATCGAACGATAGCGTGAAAAACGCAACCATCGACCTCAACGACAAAATTCTGACCATTCGGGGAGTTCGTCAGTTTACGATGTCTGACTCATTGAAAATTTTCGGTTATCCATCCGACAAAATACTTCGGGTAGGTAAAGGCCGTGATTTTACCCTCAACGGACAACTCAAAGCGGGTACACTACGGTATGCAGGTCGCGACCTGAAATTCAACTACGATAAGTTCTCGATGAGTCTTAATAAAATCGACTCCATAACCTTCCAGTCGCAAAAGCTGGCGGCTCAGGGGAAAGAGGGTGAAATTGGGGGGGATATTAAGTACGAAAATCCGGGAACGGTTTTTCTGGCTGGGTCTGACAACAAATCGGGTCAGATGAAGGGCAAGAAAACCACCCAGCGGCTGGTAATGCCCGAAGGGATGACGGTCTATTTCAATCAGCCAAACCGGGGAAATATCACGTACAACCAGAAAGTCTATTTCAAAATCCCGGCCATCGACAACGATAGTTTGGGTAAGGGTGATATTGCGTTTATGGGGACGTTCTATTCAGATGGTATATTCCCGCCCTTTAAAGCGCAGCTCGTCACCATGCCCGACAATACGTTGGGTTTCGTTCATAAGGCCCCTGCAACGGGTTATCCGGTCTATGCCGGAAAGAAGGGAACGGTGCCATCGACCGTCAAGTTTACAGGCGATCTGGTCATGGATAAAAGCGGACTCCGGGCCGAAGGCGTACTCAATCACCTGACTACTACGCTTACTACCAAAGGAATTCTGTTTATGACAGATTCCCTGCTGGCATCGGGCGACAAAGGAGAAATTAAAGAAGGTCTTGTTGGAAAGGGCTATTTTCCACAGGTTCAGCTCAACAATTTCAGCATGAAATGGTGGCCGAAAACCGATAGTATGGTCATCACCACGCAGAAGAATAACTTCAATTTCTACAGCGCTACGACCAATCTTGAAGGTGGATTACTGGTGCGTTCATCAGGCTTGTTCGGACACGGAACCCTGCGCCGGAAAGACTCCGAGACAATCTCCAACAGCATCAAATTCAATAAAGAAGGTTTCCTGGCCAGTGGAGCCCAATTTAAAATCGTTTCGGATAAAGAAGTACCCGGAACGCCCGCTGGTAAACCCATTCTGTTAGGCAATGACGTCGATGTTGATTTTAATCAGACCAAAGGCCTTGTCGGACTGGCGATCAACAAGAAGGAGAGCATCGGCGATACGGTATCGCCAAGCATTGAATTTCCGTTTGCTGCCTACAAGACTAACATCAACCGGGCGCAGTGGAACGTAAACGCTAAAACCATTGCCATGAAGGGCGATGTGAAAACCTCACTCTTTACGGCCACCGCCGAAGAACAGGAAGGGCTGACGTTCAATGGATCGGCGGCTTTGTATGATGTGGAAAAGCGGACCCTTAACATTAGTGGAGTGCCGTATATCACCTCGGCAGATGCCCGGATATACCCCGATAAAGGACTGGTCGCTATCCGGCGGAATGGCGAAATGATGGCGTTGAAAAATGCCCGGCTCGAACTGGATACCATCAACCTGTTTCACCGGCTCAAAAATGGTAATATTCAGGTGCTGTCGCGGACGCGGTTTGCAGGTGATGCTACCTACCAGTTTGCAACGGCTAAAGGTGACACCGCCAGCATCAAAATGGGTAGTTTCGAGTTGAAAGAAGCCCCGGCTGTAGCGGCTGCGAACGCTGAAACGGCGTCCTTAACGGCCGATGCCAAAAAAGCCAGCCGGAGTACTCCCCGTAGTAAGCGAGGAGGGCCATCTAAACCCATGACAACCTATTTTACCGTGGCTCGTGCAGAGGTTGATGAGGCCGATAACCTGCAACTAGCTCCCAAAATGTTGTTCCGGGGGGGCATTGTGATGGAAGCGCCTAAGCAGGATCTGTCGATGGATGGCTTTATCAAACCTGCGCTGAAAAAACGCAAAGACCTGATCAGCGACTGGATTCCATTCAAAGAAAAAGTAGCCGAACGGCTGGAAATCAAGGTCGATAAAAATCTTAAAAACGAAGGCGGACAACAACTGGTAGCGGGTATTCACTTCCGGGCTGGTGGGGCTGGCGTATATCCAACTTTCCTGTCGCCGAAAGAAGATTCCCGCGACGATGATCTGTTTAGTGCTACAGGCATCATGCGTTATGATGAAAAAGACAAAGTGTATCGGATTGCCTCGAAAGGTGGCGATGCGGTGGCCATAGTCGATTCGGTAGCCAAAGCGGATAGTTCGGAAGACGCCGATGTCGAAAATGCCTATACCTTCAACGATGCGCGTGGGCTGATGACCTATAAAGGCAAGATGAACTTCATGAACGCGGCTCCACAAGAGTATCTGCTATCGTCGGGGTCGGCACGGATCAATATCGACAGCAGCCTCTATCGGTTCAATACGTTGATGGTGTTTACGTTGCCCGTACCCGATCTGGTCACTACGAGTATTGCCGATAAGCTTGTCAAAACGAACCTTGAAGAGAAGAACGACGAAGCGGCTGACGACGATCTGAACCGCCTTTCGGACAAACTGGTGCCGCTAATTGGGCAGCAGGCTGTGGATGCCTATCGGGTTAAAGCACAAAACCAGCATGTGCCGCTCAATCAGGCATCACCGAAACTGAACGCCATGCTGGTGCTGGCCAATGCCAATTTACGCTGGTCTCCCAAATACAACGCGTTCTACAGTACGGGTCAGTTGGGAGTTTCGAACATCATGGCCACGGATATCAACGCACAGATGGATGGGTTTGTCGAAATCCGTAAAACGGGCAACGGCGATGAGTTCAGCATCTATCTTGAATCATCGCCGGATGTTTGGGTGTACTACGATTACAAAGGCGGTAATGGACCCGGTGCTATTGGTCAGTTAGCCATTATCACCTCTGAGCAGGAAATTAATGACCGGCTGCTGGCGGGTTCAAAAAACTCAGGAAAAGCAACGCTGGAGGTTGTTCCGGCAACGGTCGATGAAAAAACGCTTTTCGTAGACCGCTATCTCGATCAGTATAAAACAAAAGCCAAGCCTGCTCCGAAACCCAAGTTACAACCGGGCCAGAAAGTGGTGAAGGAAGAGAAAAAGAAAGACGAGAAGAAAAAAGACAAAGAAGCCGAAAAAGAAGGCTTTTAGTGCCTGTTCGTTTTCGACAGGATTTACAGGATGAACAGGATTAATTTTGAAAATGTCCCGTTCCGATAATCTTGTAAATCCTGTCGAAAAAACGTCTGTTTCGTACTTTAAAAGTATGTTTGCTCTTTAGTCATACGTATCGACTTCGTACCGGAAATGAGCAAACGCATTGTGCTGGTAATCATCGTTATGGTCTGGGCTTTGGGCCTACTACATGCCCAGACGACGATTTATATTGCGCCAACAGGAAACGATTCCCAACCGGGTACATTGGCCGCTCCCATGGCCACGCTCGAAAAGGCACTCGAAAAAGTAAAAAAAACACCCCAACAACAGGTACAGATTCTAATACGTCAGGGTGTTTACTATTTGCCCCGAACCCTACGCATCGACCCCCGAACGCTCGGCAATAAACAGTTACTGATCAGCGCTTACCGAAATGAGCGAGTTGAGCTGAATGGTGGTCGGCAGTTGGCTGTACGCTGGCAAAAAAAGGACGATAAAGTTTGGGTAGCGCAGGTGGCGGGTGAGTCGTTTGAGCAATTGTTTATTAACGGCCAAAAGCAAATTCTGGCCCGGTATCCTAATTACGATTCTACGGCTCACGTATTCCATGGGACCGATTCCAGTGCAACTAGTCCTGAGCGGGTAAGTCGGTGGCGCAATCCGGCGGGTGGATACATTCACGCGATTCATCGGTACGAATGGGGTGGTTTTCACTATCGGATCACCGGTAAAAACAGGGACACGCTTACCTACGAAGGGGGCTGGCAGAACAACCGCCCAATGGGCATGCACCCTAAAGAGCGATTTGTTGAGAATATTGCTGAAGAGCTGGATGCTCCCGGCGAATGGTTTTACGATAAAGCCACCCAACAGCTTTCCTTTATACCACCCGTTGGCCTCGATCTGACGAAAGCAACGGTCGAGGTATCCCATCTGAAATCACTGATCGAACTGGTCGGCCTGCCAGCATCGCCCGTGCGTAGGGTGCGTATCCGGGGGCTGCGGTTGGTTAATACCGAGCGCACGTTTATGGAGAAATACGAGCCACTGGTGCGTAGTGACTGGATGATCTATCGGGGAGCGGCCGTCTATCTGGAAAATACCGATAACTGTCACCTGGAGGATTGTGAACTCACCAACCTCGGTGGCAATGCCGTGCTGGTGAGTGGATTTAACCGACAGGCCCTGATCGAAGGTTGCCACATTCATCATGTAGGTGCCACGGCCATTGGTTTTGTAGGCGATACATCAGCCGTTCGGTCGCCCGCATTTCGGTATGAATGGTTTGTGCCTTACACAGCTATGGATTTGCAGCCCGGCCCTAAAACGAATCGTTACCCGGCCCAATGTACAGCCGACAATAACCTCATCCACCATATTGGCGAAACCGAAAAACAGGCAACAGGCGTCGAAATTTCGATGGCTTCCAACATTGTCGTGCGTCATAATACAATTTACCAGTTGCCCAGGGCCGGTATCAACATTGGTGATGGCACCTGGGGAGGGCATGTAATCGAGTACAACGACGTATTTGACACGGTCCTCGAAACGGGTGATCATGGTTCGTTCAACTCCTGGGGACGGGATCGATTCTGGCATCCCAATCGAAAAACGATGGATAGCCTCGTAGCGGCTCATCCTGAATTGGTGCGGCTCGATGCCCAAAAGCCAGTCATTATTCGAAACAATCGGTTCCGTTGCGATCATGGCTGGGACATCGACCTGGACGATGGGAGTAGCAATTACCTCATTTATAACAATCTGTTGCTCAATGGGGGGCTAAAGTTCCGGGAAGGCTTTTACCGTATCGCTGAAAACAATGTGATCATCAATAACTCGTTTCACCCACATGTGTGGTTCAGAAACAGTGGCGATGTTTTTCGGCGGAACATTGTGATGCGGCCCTATTTCCCAATCCAGATCAGCGATTGGGGTAAGGGACTGGACTACAATCTATTTCCCGATCAGGCAGTACTTCAAAAGGCCCGGCAAAATGGTACTGACGCACACAGTCAATTTGGAGAGCCTGAGTTTCTTCAGCCCAGCCAGGGCGATTACCGGGTTCGTACAACGAGTCGGGCCATTGCTTTGGGCTTCAAAAACTTCCCGATGAATCAGTTTGGCGTTCAAAAGCAAGCGTTACGTTCGTTGGCGCGTTCGCCCAGGCTTCCGGATATAGCAACTACTGGTCAGGAGGAAAAAAACGCTGAAACAAGCTGGCTGGGTATAGTAGTGCGCAGTATACGTGGCTTGGGCGATCGGTCGGCTTTTGGGCTTCCCGACGAATCGGGTATTGTTGTACTGGATGTGCCGAAAGCCAGTAAATTGGCTAGTTCGGGCTTGCAAAAAGGCGACGTTATCCGAACCGCTAATGGCATGACTGTGACGACAGTTGCAGAATTAATTTCTGTCCAGCAACAACTTCATTACATGCGTGCCTTACCCGTTGGTGTTATGCGAAATCAGCAGCTTGTGAATCTAAGCCTTCCGCTTCGATGAACAGGTAGATGGTTTTAGAAATGAATAGAAGGTTGTATCCTGTCAATCTTTCCAGTTATTTGCGCTAGTCCCTAAAATTAACCCAGTGAAAGCCCTTTGGCAAGACCTTCGCACCCATTTTCGCATCGACTTCCGGCCTGATCTGTACGCAGCTACTGCCCTTTGGCTGGCAATACTCCTGACCGTCAATTTCTCGCTCGATCTAGAAGACTCATACATCGATTCGTTTCAGAGCAAGCCCATCTGGCCAGTACTCTATTTGGGCTTGTATGCAACGGCTTACTACGGCGGTGTCTGGCTCTGGACGTATTTTCACCGCCGACCTGATATCTGGCGTAATCGTGCGTTCTGGCTTCGTAGCGGAGTGGCGTTGGTTTCCTATTCCATATATGCCGGATTTTATGCCCATAGTCAATGGAGCCAGCAGCTCTTCGGTGGGCAGATATACGTCTTTGCCTATTATTGCCTGCATAACCTACAATCACTGCTGACTATTGTACTGCCGCTGCTGGTGTTCTACAAATTCCTGGACCCCTATCCGAGTAGTTTTTATGGTATGGCTCCTAAGCGAAAAGGATTAGCGTTGTATGCCCTCATGCTGGCGCTGATGATTCCATTGATTACACTGGCCTCCTTTCAGCCGGATTTCCTGGAGTCGTACCCTACTTATCGGGATACCAACGCCAATGAGTTTTTTGGCGTGCCGGAGTGGGTTACGGCCCTTGTTTATGAACTGTGCTATGGCTGGGACTTTATACCGACCGAACTTCTTTTCCGGGGCTTTCTGGTCATTGGCATGAGTCGGGTGTTGGGTCATGGTGCCGTGTTGCCGATGGTAGTCTGGTATTGCGCTATCCACTTTGGACGACCGTTGGGCGAAGCTGTTTCCTCCATATTCGGCGGCTATTTACTGGGTGTGCTGGCTCTTAGCACCCGTAGTATATGGGGCGGATTGCTGATTCATATTGGCATTGCCTGGGGGATGGAGATAGCCGCCTTTTTACAGGGAGGAGGCCATTAAAGAGAGCTGCTGAATAAGCATTGGTTGGCCGAAAATACGTAAGCACTACTCTATACCTGTCAGATGACTAGCTGTGGATAATTTAAAACCAAGGGGTTTTGCTGCGGTGATTCGGCTTTACTTTGTGAACTAATGACTGCTCCCAGACAAGACAACCCTTCAAGATGAGTTCGCTTCCGACAATCGTAATGGTACTTGGTAGTATCATAACCCTATATGCGCTGCTTTGCTTCCTGGCTCATTATCTGGACTTTGGCTGGAAATTCATTACTGGTACCTGGCTCCATGATGACTTTTCCCTGATTAAGCGAGTTCGATCGGGCGTGATTCATCAAGTGTTGATTGGGATCATACTGGCTGTTCTTCTCTACGGAGGTTTTAAGCAACTGCTTGGGTTTATTCCTTCAGATTGGGGTCGAGTGGATGAAGCCGGTAAATTTCACTCCTATAAAAAAATGATTAGTAGTATACTGGCGTTGCTAGTAGCCAGCATTTCCATGTATAGCTTCCATGTCGCCGATCGGTTTTTTGACAAACATGACAAGGCCCAACTGTAGATCTGGCGGTCAATCAGGAAAACCCAATGGTAATGATCTGTCACTTTTTACATCAGTAAGGAATGGTGCACTTCCAGCGTGCGTGTTGGCGAATAGTACACAGCTATTGTTAAACTAGAAGTGATTGACTAGATATAGCGAAGCCACGTTTGCTCTTTATGGCGCATCTTATAGTTTCCATACCATTGACAAAGCGGGTACATCGTGAGCACAATGACAACCCAAATCAAATAAATAGCCCATAACTCAACTCCACTGCCCGTCTTGGGGCGGCCGAAGTTAGAGCCGAATACCAGTTCCGAACGTTTGAATCCTTGCAGGAAGACCATGGCAAACACAAGTGGGTGGATCAAGTACCAGTGCACCAAAAAATAAAACAGCGGGGTTTTTCCGTAAACACTAACCCGGTCCGTCCACCTGTTTTTCAGGCCTTGTACCCATGAAAGAATCAGAAACATGATCCCCAGAAAAAGAAGACAGAATTGCAGCGACGGGGGATATTTGGTTACGTTGATGAAAGAGAGAAATGTATAGAGTGTAGTTTTTTGGGCAGACCAGTGGCTGGGATCGCCATACAGGTTAACGACTCGCAAGGCCATAAACAAGCCGAGGAACAGTAATCCTATTTTCCGGAAAATTTGTCGTTGGCCGTTTTCGGTTGATTCAAAAAAATAACCGGCCCCGTAGCCAATCAGCATAATTCCGAGCCAGGGAATGGGTGGGTAGGCGATTAAAACTAGTTTTCCTGTACCATATGGAAAAGCGATGGGCGAAAAAAGCGACATCAGCCCTCTTAAGAACACGTTCTCAGAGGCCGGAATCAAACTCACCAACTGATGAAGCACAACAATCATCCCCCCGATTAAACCGACCATCCGGGGAGGCAACCGTAACAACGCGCTAAGAATCAGAAATCCAGTTCCGATGGCCGCGATCACCTCAAAAATCAGGATATTGAAGTTTGGGTCGAACCAGATGCCGAAATTGACCAGAGTGAACTCTAAAACGACCAGCCAGATGCCTCTTGAAACCAGGAAACGCCTGGTATTGGCCAGATCATTCTTAGCGCTCATGGACAGAAATGCGGAGGTGCCGGATAGAAATACAAACGTCGGTGCACATAAGTGCGTAATCCATCGGGTGAAAAATAACGCAGGCGTTGTCGTCGTCAGATCCGTAGGGGACTGTGATAATGAAGTGATATGTAGGAGGTCCCGAATATGGTCCAGAGGCATTAGGATCATCACCAGACCGCGCATAACATCAATACTGTTGTTTCGTTTCATGCTGCTTACTATTTCTTTACTAAATCCGTGAGGATGGATCATCGCCAACGTTCAATAGCCTCTACCCATTTTTGCTGTTTCATGGTAAGGCCGATTAGTAGCGCTATCCCGCTGAACGCAAGTGCATCAAAGGCGCTTGCCAGCAGATTGCCTCGGTTTCCGACGGGGTCTGCCAGCGCACCGGGGACATGGACCAGCCAAAACCACAAAAAGATCATCAGGGCGAGTAGCAGGGAGATAACCCGGATTCGTATTCCCAGTATAATACCGATGCCGGAAGCGGTTAAAGCGACTCCCGTCAGATTGACCCAGAACAGGGGATTGGCCATCCAGCCAGGAACGGTACTAACCAGAAACGGTGCATAAATGATGTGGGAGATACCGTAGCTGGTCATGGTGTAGAGGAAAAACAAATTGCCATAGGGCATAATTTTTCCTAAAACTGCTAGCTTACCCGTGAGTGGCGTATCGAATGAGTCAGCAACCACAAAGGCGCCCCCGGCCAGGGCTAGTTCCTTCAGGGGAGTTGTCCACAAGCCCAGGTGATACAGTTTGTTCGGTTCGGAAATGAGCTCGTAGGTTATATGGGTGCCCAGGAATAGCGACAGCCAGGCAGCTCCCAGCAGCAGAGCCGCTTTCTGGCCGGTACCTGGTACAAGCAGTAAAGCACCTGTACTGATCAGATAGAGTCCGAAGCTCCAGGCAAACACATTCAGGAAGGGCAGGTGTTGCTGATAGACCGAAAAAAAGACATCCCGGAAGCTCCCAAAATAAATTTGTTGGCAACCATACACAAAAAGTGCGACTGCGTAGAAGGCCCTACCGATTCGAATCAGTTGTTTCATGCTGGTCTGAGAACATAGCGATGTGCACTCAAAAGTAGCCATCTGCCAGTCCGTCCATGCGTATGATCGGTACACAACGTGGATTCTCGGTGTATACCGTTTACCGATAAAAAAGGTCGTTTACCGAAAACCATCTTCTACCCAGGCTCACTGATCATCAAAAGCCTTACCTTAGTTGGAAAGGGGCAGTTCATGAAATTAACCAGAGATGTTACGTTTAATGCCGTTTTTTGGCTGTTCTATTTCCTGTATCAGTGGCTAGGGCTGGCGTCTCTATATGGCAATTATCATGACTATTTTATCAATGCCTGTATGGCGTTGCCAGTTGCCTTTATCTTTTCCAGGCTGGCCGTTCACTTTCTGATCAGGAAACGCTTGGCGGAAACCAGCCAGATAGTTGATTGGGTGTATGTGGTACTGATTTCCCTTGTGTTACTTGTCATACGGCGCTACATTAATTACTATTTTCTTTATCCGAAGTATTTTCCGCAAGCCCAGCGTATGCCTTTTCTTTCGGCGGGAAAAATGCTGGTTGAGTTCGTTAACTTATATACGGTAACTGGCTTATATGCTTTGTATTATTTTATCCAATCCTGGTATGAGGAACGCTTTCGGGTGCACCAATTGGTGCAGCAGACGACAAAGGCCGAATTAAATCTGCTGAAAGCACAGGTACAGCCCCATTTTGTGTTCAATACGTTAAACAACATATACTCGACGGCCTTGACGAGTAGCCCTGAAACGGCCACGCTAATAGCGCATCTGTCGGGTTTCCTGGAGTACAATTTATATGAATCCAATCAGGCAACGGTGCCTTTGGCTACAGAGATTTCCTATATTGAACATTACATCGAACTGCAAAAAAATCGGTATGGCCCTAAACTGGATGTATCGATTAATGTATATACCCCAATCCATGATCTGCAGATTGCTCCGTTGCTCTTGTTACCCCTGGTGGAGAATTGCTTTAAGCATGGTGTGACTAAATCGGTAGGATTAAGCTGGATTCGTATCGATATTGCCAGACAGCCCGGTCAATTTTCCGTTAAGATCGCCAACAGTAAGGACGAACAAGGTGCTATGCCTGTATCCGACATGGGAGGGATTGGCTTATCGAATGTAAAGAAAAGGTTGTCATTACTTTATCCAGATGCTCATGAGCTAACGAGTATTGATGAGCCGCATGCCTATCTGATTTGCCTGACAATTAATACGTTGAACTATGGCTAATTGCTTAGTAGTAGATGATGAAGCACCGGCCCGGGCGCTACTCATGGGGCACCTTTCAACGCTGCCCGGTTTTACGGTCTTAGCCTGCCTGGATAATGCGGTCGATGCGTTCACATTTTTGCAGACAAACCCAGTTGATTTAGCATTCCTTGATATTCAGATGCCCAGATTATCTGGTCTTGATTTGATACGATCCTTAAAAACTCGCCCCAGAATCATTCTCACAACAGCCTATAGGGAGCACGCGGTCACGGCTTTCGAACTGGATGTTTTGGATTACTTAGTTAAACCGATCACCCAGGAACGATTCATGCGGGCCGTGTCAAAGTATCTGCATTCGCAAAACAATTCTGAGCTTCCTTCTCCGATTGCCAGTCGGTATGATGAGATGTATATGTTTTTTAAGGTCGGACGAGATCAAGTAAAAATTTTTCTGAGAGACATTGTTTTTATTGAAGGGCTGGGTGATTACATAAAGGTACACACGAACGAAAAGACCTACGTAGCGTCCGAAAAATTAGGCTATATGGAGCATAAGCTTCCTGCGGATAAGTTTATTCGGGTTCATAAATCGTTCATTATCGCCTGGGACAAACTGCTTCGTTACAATCCTGATCAGGTTACCGTGGTGACCACTACACTTCCACTGGGTCGATTATATAAAGGAGCTTTTTTCCGAAAGCTCCAGACTGGCAACGTGTGCTTATCAGAAGTGAAGGTTGGCTAGTTGAGCTTGTTCGCTGAAGAAAGATATACCATTTCCTGGTAGAATGGGGTAGGCTACGTTCAGAGTACCAGCAAATCGAATTAGTGAATGAACAGAGTAATGACAACCCATAAAACTCAAAGGGTTAATTATGGTTAAAGAGCTGTAGCTTACCTTTACCCCTCTATGAGTAGCAATCCTGAAATACTCGATAATGAATCCATTTTCCGTGCTCTGGTAATGGAATCCCCTATTCCAATTGCCTTACTGGTTGGCCGGGAGATGATCATTACTGTAGCCAATAAACCACAACTTGCTGTATGGGGAAAAGGGGATACTGTTTTCGGAATGCCCTTAGCCAAGGCCATCCCCGAGATGGAAGGGCAGCCCTTTCTGGCAATCCTGGATGAGGTATTTACCACAGGAGTAACGTTCGCTACTGACAATACCCCCGCCCACATGATGGTCGACGGGGAGATGAAGACCGTATATTTTGATTTTTCGTTCAAACCACTCAAAAACAAGAAGGGCGCTGTTTACGGGATCATAGCAACGGGGGTTGAAATTACGGAACAGGTAGCTACCCATCAGGCACTGCTATTGCGAGAAGAGCAATTACGGCAGCAATCAATGGAGTTGGATCGCCAAGTGGCTGAGCGTACCCAGCAGTTGGAAGATTCGATTCAGGACTTGAAGCGATCAAACCAAAACCTTCAACAGTTTGCGTATATCGCTTCTCATGATTTGCAGGAGCCTCTTCGTAAGGTTCAGCAATTCGGCGACCTTCTTCTGAATCAATACGGCACGGAGTTAAAAGAAGGAATAACTTACCTGGAGCGGATGCAAAATGCAGCCCATCGGATGTCGAGTCTGATTCGAGACTTATTGAGCTATTCACGGATTTCCACCCAGCGGGGCACCACCCAACTGGTATCACTCTCCACCATCGTGGAGGCCGTAGTCCAAAATCTAGAACTACGCATCCAGGAAACGGCAGCCATTATTCAAGTTGGGGACTTGCCCCAGGTAGCTGGTGATGCTTCACAATTAGAGCAGTTATTCCAGAACTTAGTGAGTAATGCACTCAAGTTTCACAGGCCCGGAATCGCTCCTCAGATCCAGATCGTGTCGAGTCAAGTAATGGTCAGTGATTTACCGACCGCTTTTAAGCCACATCGATTGACCAACGGTTATTATCGAATTGATATAGTGGACAACGGTATTGGCTTTGAGGAAAAATACCTGGACCGCATTTTTATGGTATTCCAGCGCTTACATGGCCGAAGTGAGTATGCCGGAACAGGCATCGGGTTAGCCATTTGCGAGAAGGTGGTTCTTAATCATGGCGGTTGGATAAACGCCCAAAGTATCCCTGGTCAGGGAGCGACCTTTAGTGTGTACCTACCTTTATAAACGAACTCTACCGATTACCCTCTCTACAAAAATACTCATGAAACGGATTGTTAGTTTATCACCTTTGCGTTCGTTTGGTCAGCCTACCCCGACTCCGATCGGCTACTGCATTGGCCGGATGGCTTCATACCCACCCTGAGTTCAGGTATGGGCATCCATCCGGCCCTGAACTCAGAGTGGCTCGTCGGGTTGGTCGTGTTCAAATCCTTGCTGTTACCAGTGGTTTAAGCTGGTGGTTCGGGCGGTTTGCTGGAGATAGATTGATAAATCCGGGTAAAGGTATTGCTGTGTAATATAGCGTTACAGCAGGGGCAATATCAGTGTAGCTCCACGTTGGATTCCAAACCAAGGTCGTTTATTACTTCTGGTTGCCTAACCGGCCGTTTCCGAAACCAGTTCGCCAGCGCTGACCCTGTTACATTTTGCAATGGGCCAAAGATAGCCGAAGCTAGCCCAACCGTAGCTACTTTGCCCATTTGCAGGGCCAGACCGGTAGCGATGCCCCCGTTTTGCATACCCACCTCAAAGGCAATAGTCCGGCGATCTTTTTCGGGTAAACCCAGCAGCAACGCGGTACAATAACCCACACTCAGGCCGATCAGGTTATGCAGCAGGCAGGTGACGATGAGCAGCCCACCCACCTGCAACAGATTGTCGCGCCCGGAAGCGGTAATGATCACGGTGTTGATGACAATGCCCAGCATGGCCGCAAACGACAGACAGTTCTCGATCATTGACCGGCTAATCTGCGGCCGATTTTTGAGCAGTATGGCCAGGGCCATCGGTAAGCCATAAAACCAGAAAAACGAGGTAAGTAATGCCGTAAAAAACTGCGTGACCAGCTGTTTGACAATGAGTTGCAGTAGCACATTGGTCAATGCGATGATCCCCGCAAACGCCAGAAGCTGAACGGTTTTGGCCTGTCGGGTTTCCTGGCCGTAATAAAACAGGTTAAAAATAAACCCGGCCACAATGGGGATAATGATCATGTTCGTGATGTCGATCATCATGTGTGCAATGTCGATCTCGACGTACTGACCGCCAAGCCATTTCATCAGAAAAGGAGTCACAAACGGCGATAGGATGGTCGAACACGCTCCAATGGTAACGGCTAGCGCCAGATTGGCCCCCGACAGATACGACATCACATTGGAAGCCATTGCACTCGATACGCAGCCAATCAGAATAACGCCCCCGGCAATTTCGGGCGGGAAATCGAACAGGTGCGATAGCGAAAAACCAACCAGTGGCATGATGATAAAATGACACCCAATACCGATCAGCACTCCTTTCGGCATTTTAATGACGCCTTTGAAATCATCGAAACTCATATGCGCTCCCATGCCAAACATGGTCAACTGAACGAACGGAACAATCAGCCGCTTAAGTTGAAAACCGCCAACGGTACCAAAATAGCCGGGGTAAAACATCGCCACCGTTACCGCAGCCAGAATCCATATTGTATACGAAAAGCCTTTCAGGGCCGCAAAGCCCCGAAAAGAGATGGCCAGTAAAACCAATGCCAGCACCAGCCAGGGACCCGCATCGGTCAGCGCATTTAACGTATACAGCACACCGGTTCCCAACAGAAGCAGTATAGCGAGGGCCAGTAGAATCGAATGAACGCGAGGTCGCATACTGAATAGAATTTCAGGTGGTTATTGACTGATAAGCGCAGGACTGGCTGCCGGATACTCATGGCAGAGGTAACAGAGCCGAGCTTCGTCTTCGTCGATTTCGGGGAATCGAACGCCATAGTCTACCAGAAAAACATTGTCGTTCAGGTCGTCGCAAACGCTCGAAATCTCGGCACTGAGCGTATAGCCCACTCCGTCGATTCGCCAGCCCGTGCCTTCTTCGCCCCAGAACTGATGGATGGTGCGTGGATGAATGGTCAGGCTCTCACCAGGATGCAACCGAACAATATCACCCGGTCCAAGTCGGCGGGAACAACCGTCTACCTGCGTCAGGAAGTTTTCGCGGGAAGGGTTGCCTTCGGCATCGGCTTTGGTCAGTTGAACCAGTACATTACCTCCAGCCCGGCAGATGATGTCTTCCCGCTTCGATAAGTGGAAATGAGCGGGAGCACGCTGATTTTCAGGGTCGATGAGCCATTTTTCAGCGTATTGCTTGGGGTATCCTGGCTGATTCATTCGGCCGTTTCGTACCGTAAATAGCGTACGACCGATGTTGTAGAAGTCTTTACTGCCAAAATCGGTTACGTCCCACCCCAGCATACAATCCCGAATTTCGTTGTACTCAGGCCCGGCCTGCTGCCATTGTTCAATCGACCAATGAGCAAATGGAGGAAGGTGCATTCCGAAATGAGCAATAACGGTTTTGGCCGTGCTGATGCTGGCATTGACCATGGAGCGTTTCAACTGCATAAAGTTGTGTGTTTGGAATTGATTTTTTAGAAAAAGCGATACCATTCCCCTCTGATTGGTAAAGGGGCACTTCTGAATGATAAAAAATGAAGGAATGGATTAGAGAACTAAGAAAACCGGCATACCAATGGCTGAGGCTTTGCTAATTACCAACCTATTTCTAGACTTTTGTTTGGCGTTTTTTGTCCTTCCGACGAAGGAGGAGTCTTATTTTTCCTTACCAATTGACGAGAGCAAGTGGAGATTCCTCCTTCGTCGGAAGGACAAGACTCCTTTGGGGCTTGTAGTCAACATTCAAACAGGACCAGATACAATCTAACATTCCGGTGCATTATCTGTACGCGTTGTAATTGCCAATCGCTTCCGAGACAGTCAACGCCCGGTTATATACCGAAACCTGGGTGAGTTGGCCATCCATACCAGCCCCAAGCGTTAGCTGGCGGGCACCCACTACCGATTTCAGGTACGGATTAAAGCGGCCCCAGCCAAACTGCCGGGTATTACCCCCATCGTTCAGGACACCATCGACCACAAAGGCAATAATTTTGGGGCCACCATCGACAATGATGCTGATATACTGCGGTTTATTGACCATCAGCATTCCCGCGTCGCAGCTCCAGGACGACTGAGTGCGCCCATCATTCATAACCAGTTCAAGGGTCTTTTGAGCGGTTGTCTGTACGTACCAGCCTTTTCCGGTACTGTCGCGGGTATCGGCTAACACCTGGTTTGCCGTCAGTTTTTTCAGAGTAAACGCCAGATCAATCGTGAAGCCGCTGGCAGTGCTCATGCCAGGTTGTTCGAGCTTTTTCGTATCCCGTTTGTAGAACTCGGGCAGAACCGGAGCCTCGACCGACTGGGGAAAAGCCCCTTTCTGATACGTCCAGTTTAGGGCCAGGCCATTGGTCGTTTTCTGCCGATTATCGAATTGATTCCACAACCCCATCAGCAATCGTTCGTCAATTTTATGGACGCGGGCAATGTCTTTCTGGGTTTCGGTGATGTAATAAGTCCCTTTATCTTCAACCAGATCAGGGTAACTCATCCGAATGAGTGGGTCATCGTCATACAGCAGTATTTCGGGCTGCGTCCACCGAATGATTTTCCCCTTGGGCGAGTCAGCTTCAATGCCTCCTAAGATCCAGGCCGGATTCCGGTCTTCGTAGGCCATGTTTCGGCGGTTGGGATGATCACGTATGAAATTGCCACCGTGGTTGTGGAACCAGTACAGAAACTTCCCATTCTCGCACTTCCAGGCAAAATTGGCGGCTCGTGGATGCTTGACCAGCCGACCATTGGCATAGCGCAGGTACTGGGGTACATCCCAGGTATGACCGCCATCGCGGCTGTAGGTATAAACCGGATGCCCGTCGATGGTACGGTACACGCAGAAGAAAGTGCCATCGCTTAGTACCGAAAAACTCTGCTCTTCGGCAATGGGGCCACCCACTTTCGGTGGTGTTCGCAGGCCGATATCGCCGTCAGGCAGGGTACTCCAGGTTGCTTTCGCCGGATCAGCGATGGTCAATAAGTCTGGGCTACGCAGCAGTGCCCCTTCGCTTGACGTAAAAAAGCCAACACCAAAGCCCCCCACTTTATGCACGGGTACGAAGGCAGCATTCTTATCCGTAAATGCCCGGCCAACGTTCCAGAAGTACTGAATTTTGCCGCCGTAGGGATTTTTTCGGTCAATGTCAAAATTGCGAATAGGAATCGTAATCCGATTGGCCGACCAGGTTTTGCCGTTATCGTCGGAGTATTTGAACACGAAATAGCCCTGGCTATCGACCCGTTTCACCAGTCCATCGGTATAGGGTGGATTATCGCCTTTGACGGCCCGGATATTATCGGTATTGTGGTTATAAAACACAAACACCCGCCCCGACGGCGCTTTCAACAGCACGGCATACGAGGCTTCGGGGCCATCGCCGGGTTCGACATCGCGTTTGTCGATCCAGGTTTTGCCCTGATCCAGGCTTCGCTGTGTGATAATATGCTGACCTGTAGCCCCTTCATGACCTGTTCCGGTAGTAAGCACGCACAACCACGCGCCATCGGCCGTTTTGACGATATAGGGCTGATCACTGTACGTCTCATCGGGAATAATGGTGCCCGTGGTGATGTTGCGGGTATCCTGGGCATACAGTGTCCCTGCAAACCAGGTGACGACGACAGCGAGAAAGCAGACTGTATTCCTTGATTTTATACGCATGAAATTCGCTGGTTTTCGGATAAGGTTGGGTATATTGATTTATGGATACGCCCTCAATTAATAGCCCGGATTTTGCGGCAACAGGTTTGGGTTCAACTGAATCTCTGTGTAATAGACTGGCAATAACGCTTTTTTATCGACGCCCAGCACGGCCTTTACCCGACCTGTTCTAAGCAGATCGTACCAGCGGTGGCCTTCAAAACAAAGCTCTACAAACCGCTCCTGCTCGATAGCCAGCAACAGGGCGTCTTTAGTCGTTGCTGTCGTATTGGTCAGCCCGGCCCGGTTGCGAATCCGGTTGACAAGGGCAGCCGCTTCGGTGGTTTTGCCCAGTTGTGCCAGCGCTTCGGCCTGCATCAGGATCACATCGGCCAGCCGCAGAAAAATAAAGTTCGTATCGCTGTAGCGGGTCGTGCCTACCACCGTTCCCATGTATTTGGCCACGGTGGGCAGGTTTGGGAATTGATCGGTAGCTGGGCTACTGTAGTAAATACTGGCCGATTTCCGAACATCACCAGCTTCAAACGCATCAACCAGTTTCTGGGAAGGAATAACCGTCTGGTTACCGCCCGTTGTGATCTTACTGCTACGGGGCAGGAAAAAGCTGGTCAGCGCATTGGTTTCCTGATTCGTGTAATTGTACTGAAGCTCGAAAATGGATTCCGACGTATTTTTCGTATTGAAAATCGTTGCATAATTAGCTCCTGAAACCAACGAATATGTGCCATTAGCCAAAACCTTAGCCGCATAATCGGCAGCCTGCTGCCATTCGTTGGTCTGATTATACGAACTCCGCCACAGATACACCTTACAAAGCAATGCCTGCGCAGCGCCCTGCGTGGCCCGGCCCCGCGTTTCGATGGCTGTCGAATAGGTAACGGACAATAGCGTTTCAGCCTGTTTCAGATCGGCAATGATCTGTTCCTGGACTTTATCCGCCGGAGTTCGGGCCGGTTGCAGGTCTTTGTCCAGCGATAAGGTTGGCGCCAGCACGAGGGGTGCAGCGCCCCATAACCGCACCAGGTAAAAGTAATTGAACGCCCGCAGAAAATAGGCTTCGCCCATAATCCGGTTTTTCACGCTGTTGATGGTTGAGCTCTTGATATTCGGCACCTGAGCCAGTACATTATTTACCCGATTGATTCCGTTGTAAAATCGGCTCCAGGGCGCATACGGGCTACTGGTACTAATATTATCATTCTGAAAATCGAGCGTATTCCCGTCAGTTATACCAATTTCGGCCACGGGCACCCGAAGGTTATCGGCGCGGGCATCGCCCCAGGTAATGTAACGAACCTCATCGCCCTGTAAGGCATCGTAACCCGTAATGATAGCGGCTTCGGCATCGGCCGCATTCTGGAAAAACGAACTCTGGGTCAGTGCACTGACGGGCACCTGATTGAGCACATCGGAACAGCCCGTTGCCAGCATGGTCAGCGCAAGTGTCAGGGTACTATAAGTAATTTTTTTCATGAGTACGGTCAGGTTTAGAATCCCAGATTAAGGCCAAACGTAATAGTGCGTACCTGCGGATAGGTTCCCAGGTCGATGCCCTGAAGCAAGGGCAGGCTACTGCGGAAATTCACTTCGGGGTCCATGCCTGAGTACTTGGTGAAGGTGAACAGATTCTGCCCCGAAACATACAGCCGCAGGTTATCAATCTTCACCCGCTTGAGCAGTGCCGACGGGAAAGTATACCCCAGCGTAGCCGTTTTCACCCGTAGGTAGGAGCCATCTTCGAGCCAGCGGCTCGACGGAAATCCGTTCCGGCCAATTGTGCTGGGGGTTCCGCGTGGCACATCGGTAACATCGCCTTCTTTGCGCCAGCTCCGTAGTACCTCGGTCGTAGCCGCATTGTAAACAAAACTACGGTTAGATGCCTCGCGGGTTTCATTGAAAATGTCGTTACCATACGACCATTGCATAAACACCGACAGATCGAAACCTTTGTAGGTGAATGTATTCGTGATACCACCGATGTGTTTAGGGTTCGCATTGCCGATGATGGTCCGGTCGGCATCGTTGATAATCCCATCCCCATTTGTATCTATATAAATCATATCACCCGCCACATACAAAGGCCCAGAGGCACTACCGTCGCGCATGTTGGCGGCTTTGGCTTCTTCGGACGTGGCATAGACGCGCCCGGTATACCGTTGCCCGAAGAAAACACCAATTGGTTCGCCTACCCGGCCCAGTCCCTGTGGAGCTGATCCGTAAAAGGTAGCATCGGCACTGGTCTGAATAATGTCGGCGTTGTTGTTCGACAGGCTCAGAATTTTGTTTCGGTTGAAAGCGATGTTGAACGAGGTTGTCCAGCTAAACCCGTTAGCTCCGCCGATGATGTTCTGACTGGTGATGCTGAATTCCAGTCCTTTATTCTGCGTGTTGCCCACATTCTGCAAAGCCGAACCAAAGCCCGTCGTTGTCGGGAGGTTTACGGAGAGCAGCAGCGCATTCGTCCGTTTTAGATAGGCATCAGCCGTCAGGTTGATCCGGTTGTTGAGCAGCGACACATCCAACCCAATATCCGATTGGGTGGTAGACTCCCAACTTAACGATGGATTCGGAATGGCCGACAACGCAATACCCGCTTTGCCGATGTAGTTACTGCCGGTACTGTATAACCCTTGCGACCCAAAATCGCTAATCGACTGGTTACCAACTACACCGATGCTGGCCCGGAGTTTGAGGTCAGTAATGATCGGTATGTTTCGCATAAAGGATTCCTGCGAAATACGCCAGCCTGCCGAAACTGACGGGAATAGGCCATAGCGTTTATCAGCCCCAAACCGCGACGAGCCATCGCGACGGAGGGTAGCGGCCAGCAGGTATTTATCGTTGTAGCTATAATTCAATCGGGCAAAATACGACACCAGCCCCCAGGACGTTTTGCTGCTCGACGCGGCCGTTGGGCTGGCAGCCGCATTCAACGTCGTGATGTTATCGGTTGCGCCCTGACTGGCCGCAGCCGACAGGTTGAAACTTTTGGATTCCTGCACGCTATAGCCCAGTAAACCTGAAAAACTGTGTTGCCCAATAGAGTGGCTATAATTCAGCGTATTTTCATTTACCCAGGTAAATACGTCACCATACGACGCCGTACCTGGTCTGGCTGATCCACCCTGAATCGTGCTGGGCGTGAAACGTTCGTCTCGTGTACCCGAATAGTCAATGTTCAGCGTCGAGCGTAACGTAAGCCCTTTCCAGAGGTCGTAGTCGCCGTAAATATTACCCACCAGTCGATTGTTGACCGTAAACCAGGACGTGAGCATGGCCAGTCCAACCGGATTGGGCCGCTGAATCTGATCCAGAAAAGTATAGGAACCATCGGGATTATAGACAGGTGAGAATGGCAGGTTACGCATCGCATTAGGAATGATGGCGTTCAGGTCGTCGCCTTCGGGAACCCGGTCGCGTTTGCCCGTCGACAGCAGAATATTTGCCCCCGTCTTGAAACGATCCGACGCTCGATGGTCGATGCTGAACCGCCCCCGGTATGTATCATAACCTGAGCTGATCACGACGCCTTTCTGGTTGAAATAGCCCAGGCTGGCCGCATAGGTTGTTTTGTCGTTACCACCCCGCAGCGAAATTTCATAGTTCGAAACGGCTCCCTGCTGGTAAATCTCGTCTTGCCAGTTGGTGTTGTAGACCGCCACACCATTGCGAAAAAGCGTATCCAGGCCCAATCGAACTTCCTGTGTACCGGCATTGGCATTCGCATTCAGAATATAATCCCGCTCCTGATAAGCATCGAGCATCGGAATTTTTCGCCGAACATCCATAACGCCCGTATAGGCGCTCAGGTTGATCGCTGTTTTGCCCGATTTGCCCCGTTTGGTCGTTACGATAATAATGCCGTTGGCTCCGCGTGCTCCGTAAATAGCTGTTGCCGAGGCATCTTTCAGGACTTCCATCGACTGAATATCATTCGGATTGACCACACTGATGTCGCCCGTAATCGGTACGCCATCGACAATATACAGTGGATCGTTACCCGCATTGAGCGATGTTACCCCTCGGATGCGAACGTTCGGTGCCGACCCTGGTGCACCACTGTTGTTGGTGATCTGTACGCCGGCAATTCGTCCCTGCAACGCTTCGAGTGGTCCCCGAACGGGCAGATTTTCCAGCTCTTTTCCTTTCACCGAGCCCACCGAGCCAGTAAGGTCTTTCCGTTGCTGAGTTCCGTAACCGACAACTACCACTTCGTTTAAGGCTTTCATATCGGCCTTCAGTACTACGTTGATGACGGTTTTGTTACCCACCGATTGTTCCTGTTTTTCATAGCCTACGGAACTAAACACCAGCGTAACGTTTCCATCTGGAACACTAAGATTATATTGCCCTGACTCATTCGTTGTTGTGCCAATGGTTGTGCCTTTCACGGCAATCGTGACGCCGGGTAAAGTCTCGCCGGTTTCGGAGGTTACCGTACCTTTAATAGACATAGCTTTTAGAGCCATCCCTCCGGTTCCATGCGCCATCAGCTTTGGGTTAATAACCAGTAAGGCTAAGAATAGGAATACCCATCCTACTTGTTTTAGCGATTCGTTCATAAGCGTACGAGGATTGGAATAGTTATATTATACAGGTTATTCATGTTCGTTTGAAATCCCGCTCAAACAGCCTTTTTATTAGCTGAACGGTCATCGAATTTATAGGAATAAGTGGCGGTATCGCAAGTAGAATTGACTGTTTTAAAGGTTTTGTTGTGAAAAAACGTTACCGGAAACGTTGCCGGAAACAGTACTAGAGTAGCTGGCTTTTCAGGAATGAAGGCAATGTGATAGTAGAATTTTCTTCCCTTATAAAGGATTACACCTTTGTCAGCCTTGATTGAAGGAGGAGGCTATCATGAAAAAAAGACAATAACAAAGCGACTAAATACTTTAACTGGATCATGTAAGCTATGAGAGGTAAACAACCAACTATCTGGGACATTGCCATTAAGTTGAATGTTTCCATATCAACGGTGTCGAGAGCATTAAGGAATGCGCCGGACATCAATCCCGAAACGAAGAAAGCCATACTTGACCTGGCCCACCAGTTAGATTATCAGCCCAATACTGTTGCTGCCAGTTTGCGAAAAAATAAAACTGATATTATTGGGGTAATGGTCCCTGAGTTTGTTCATGCCTACTTCCCAAATGTTATTCTGGGTATTCAGGAAGTGGCTAATGCCGCTGGCTATAAGGTGATGGTTATGCAGTCCAGCGAATCGCTGGATATTGAAAAGCATAATTTACAGGCTATGGTATCGAGTCGGGTCGATGGCCTGATTCTGGCGATTACGCGGGAAACGAACGATTACGATCATATCGTTGCCGCTCAACGGAAAGGCTTACCAATTGTATTTTTCAATCGGATCGTGGATGAACTCCAAGGCTCTAAGGTGATGGTTGACGATTATACCGGTGCTTTTACGGCTGTTCAGCATCTGATCCAGACGGGTTGTCGGCGGATTGCTCATTTGGCAGGCCCCGAAAACATGACCATTGGCCGAAATCGACTGAATGGCTATCTAGATGCCTTAAAAGCGCATCAATTCCCCCTTGATGAAACTCTGGTGATGCATTGCGATTTTGTAGAAGGGCGTGCCCGGAAATATACGCAATTATTACTTGATAGGCCCGACCGACCCGATGCTCTGTTTGCCGTCAATGATCCTACTGCTATTGAAGCACTTATTTGTATTCAGGAAAATGGGCTTTCGATTCCGAATGATATTGCTCTGATTGGTTTTTCAAACGCCCCACACAGTACGTTTGTTACTCCTCCACTTACATCGGTGGTGCAGCCGATTCACGAAATTGGTCAGTTGGCCGCTCAACTATTAATCCGGCAGATTACCACACCCCAACAATTTACACCTGAGATTCGTATTTTGGATACAACGCTGGTAATTCGCCAGTCAACTCGTCCTTTAGTAGGGTAATGGAATTACAGGGAATCACATACTAAAGTCTTTTCGGCATCAGCATCTATTTAGCTGACATCATGTTAAAGGTTGATTGTTATTGGCCATCGATACGATCAACAGAGCTACTATAACCGGATCCCCCGTGTTTGTGTGCTGGTCTGTCAACTACGGGTGTACACGGACTGCAATTCAGGGTCTTGTGAAAGCCTTTTGGGGCCAATTTACTCGCTCTAACACATAAACTTAGTTGAATCATTAGACCCGATTATGGCTCTCGCATTAGCGCCAGTAAGACGACCAAATCTAGTTAAGCAGGAATATTTTCTACCAATACCTGATTGCCTGATTTGTCGAAATAGATGCAGGTCATAGCTTCAAGATTGACAACCCATTTTTCGATACCTGTGGCAGCACTTGCCTTACAAAATGCATAGTAGTCCGTCTGGCCTTGCTGATGAATACTCAGGGCGTGGGAAAATGCGTCTTTATTGATGGTATCGGAGATGAGTAGTTGGGCATACACAGGCTCCGATGAAGTCTGGTAGTTGTCGTTGCCGAAATAATCGGTATGGCTGTCAACGACCCACGTTTCAAAAGCCCTGACACCTAGTTGTTTGATTTCCTGAATGTAATTAGGGAAGTCGGCTCCTGATTGAACCTTAGCATGAGCTGCTTTGATTTGTGTTACTGTAAACATGATTTGTTGTTGGTAAACGATTGGCTGAATGATTAGTCTGGCGCAAAGGTCCAACAAACAGAGGGTGGGGGATTGTAAAAAATCGTTTATCTACTCAGCCCATTTAATGTGTTCCGGAGTTTCTCCCGTGTATCGCTTAAAGGTTTTGATAAAGTGTGATTGATCGAAAAAATTATGCTCATAGCAAATTTCGGTCAGCGATTTTGAGCTGGTTGTCAGGTCGTTGAATACAGTGTTGAAGCGAACGATAGAGGCAAATTTTTTAGGGGTTGTGCCCACCAGTTTCCTGAATCGTTTTTCCAAAGGACTTTGGCTGGTCGCTAGTTTTCGATTAAGCTCCGAAATCCTGATCGTACCCTTCGATTCATAAATAAGCCTCACTGCTTCAATAACCAGCTTATCGCGTTGAATCACCTTGAGTTGAGAAAGCAGGAATCGTTCAACAACCCGTATGCGTTCGCTGTCCGTTTGAGCCAGTGCCAACTTCTCTTCCGTTTCATTAATCGTCTGTTTGCTGAAAAGGGTATCGAGCGAAATACTTTGGTTGAATAGTTCATTAGCTGGGCAGGATGTAAAAAAAGCCAGACCAACTTCTGTGAAAAAGACGAGAATCGTTCCTATATCGGCCGAGTTTTTGAACACCTTAACATGGTCGGAAAGACCCGTTATGCCTGCCGTCGATAGCTGGTTTGTCTGGCCCTTTGTGATGCTGGCTAATTGCCCCTGATACTGAAAGCCAATGACCAGGCTGGTCGATGGAAAGATTTTATAGGTAGTCTCTTCCGTGCTTTCTGAAATGACAAAGTGCTTTATGTAAGGCTTTAGTGAATCAACCGGTGGTATCTTGTCAAACCTCATTCTGGCGATGAGAATTAGCCTATGATTTTTCCCGTAAAGATACCAATAGTTTGTTGCCTTATCTATTTGCTTTTATAATTATCATGCTGGTAATGCGCTGATAAGCAGGGTTTTGTTTGGTTTTTCCTGCTTGCGTGTTTCAGGCAGAAAAAACGGTGACATGAATTGCCTGAACTCGTACGTTATATACAATAGAAGTTGCTGGTTTATCTGGTTCGAATGCGATCTTTGTACTGTTTTTGTAACGTATCTAATTTCTAATAGCATTATTTATGAGTTCCTTTCATCAACAGCCGCCCATTCCATCGGGTAAAAAATTCGATGCAATCGTCGTAGGGTCAGGTATTAGCGGAGGGTGGTCGGCCAAGGAACTTGCTGAGAAAGGCCTGACTGTGTTGCTTCTCGAACGGGGCCGCATGATCGAGCACGTAACGGATTACCATACAGCAACCAAAGCCCCCTGGGAATTTCCGCATCATAACCTGTCAGTGCCTCTGGAAACGCTTAAACAATACCCTGTTCAGAACCGGACGGGATTTACGATAACTGAAGCTACTCACCAGCATTTCGTCAATGATCTGGACAATCCGTATGTCGAAGAAAAACCGTTCGACTGGATTCGCGGGTATCATGTGGGTGGGCGTTCGCTCATGTGGGGTCGTTATTCCTTCCGATTCTCGGACCTCGATTTTGAAGCCAACGCCAAAGAAGGTATCGGCACCGACTGGCCAATCCGCTATAAAGACATCGCTCCCTGGTATGATTATGTCGAGAAGTTTGCCGGTATTGCCGGGAACCGCGATGGCCTGCCGCATTTGCCCGACGGACAGTTTCAGCCCGCCATGCCTGATAACTGCGTTGAGCAGCATTTCCGAAAATCGGTCAATAGCCAGTTTGCAGATCGGAAAGTAATTTCGGCACGGGCGGCTCATCTGACGGCTCCTACGCCGGAGCAAACAGCTTTGGGCCGGGCAAAATGTCAATACCGAAACCTGTGTATGCGGGGCTGTCCGTATGGCGCGTATTTTAGCACCCAGTCGGCAACCTTACCCGCTGCCCGACGCACCAAACGACTCACCGTTCGGCCACATTCGATTGTTAACTCCATTATCTACGACGAAAAAACCGGACGGGCTACGGGCGTTCGGGTGATCGATGAGCAAACGCACCAGTGGCATGAGTTCAGGGCAAGTATTATTTTTCTGAATGCTTCGGCATTAGGCTCAACCTACATCCTGATGAACTCGAAGTCGAAGCGGTTTCCGAACGGGATGGACGATAGTGGTCAGTTGGGCCGTAATCTGATGGATCATCATTTTCACGTAGGAGCCCACGCCGATTACGACCACGATCTGGATAAATACTACTACGGACGGCATCCGGCCGGGCTCTATATTCCGCGCTTTCGCAACTTACCTGGTCAGGCAGGCCAGTCCTTCAAACGTGGGTATGGCTTTGAGGTGTATACCGGCCGCGAAAATTGGGATCATGCGTTTCAGCTTGACGGTTTCGGGGCTGATTTTAAGGAGCAAGCCACGCAGTTTGGCCAGTGGAAAATCACGCTGGATGCTTTTGGCGAGTGTATGCCCTACGAAGACAACCGGGTTTCTCTGACCGACGAAGTCAAAGACAAGTGGGGCCAGCCAGTTCTGAAAATGGATGTCCATTACCGCGAAAACGAAACCCTTATGCGGAAAGATGCACACGACCAGGCTGTACTGATGCTCGAAAAAGCAGGTTTCTCCAACATTAGTGGTTTCGATAGCCAGGCGCATCCGGGGCTGAGCATTCACGAAATGGGCACAGCCCGCATGGGGAAAACGCCTAAAAACTCGGTCTTCAACAAGTTCAACCAGCATCATGCTGTCAAGAATGTATTCTGTACCGATGGGGCCTGTATGACATCGTCGCCCTGTCAGAATCCGTCGCTGACCTACATGGCTCTTTCGGCACGGGCGGCCGATTATGCCGTGAAAGCGTTGAAGCGGGGTGACATTCCGCGCTAAATCGGGTTTTTTGGCGTCTTCGGGCAGGCGAAGGAGTAAGAGTTTGCAAAAGCCTTCTTTGGGTTTTGCTACCCTATTCAATCCGTTCGCTGTCAAGAAGAACCATGCGTATCCAAAATTTATTGATCTGTTATCTGGCAGGGCTGGTGGGTGTGATGGCACAACCCAATCCTGCCCGACCTGATTTGTGCCAGGGAGCTTATTTTACGGAGGAGGAAGGAGCCAAAGCGTTACAGACCTTCGCCAGTACCTATCATGATCGAGCCAGTTGGGAAGCCCGTGCAGCGTTGATCCGAAAAGGCATTCGGGAAGGGATGAAACTACCTGATAAGCCGAAGTTTGCCCCGCTTCAACCCATACGGCATAGTCTCCGGCAAATGAATGGTTACACCGTCGAAAACGTCGCATTTGAAAGCTTGCCTGGACTTTTCGTAACGGGGAATCTATACCGGCCATTGAACGTCAAAGGAAGAGTGCCGGGTATTCTTTGCCCCCATGGTCACGGAGGCAATCAGAACAACCGCCTGATGGAATATACCCAGCAGCGTTGTGCAACGCTGGCGCGGATGGGAGCCGTTGTGTTTGCGTATGATATGCTGGGCTATGGCGACTCGAAGCAGACCGACCATAAGATTGCCGAAGCGTTGACCTTACAGACACTGAATGGAATGCGGTCGCTGGATTTTCTGACCAGCCTGCCTAATGTCGATACGGACCGGATTGCTATGTCGGGCGAATCGGGAGGAGGAACGCAAACGTTTGTGTTGACGGCACTTGATCCGCGTATTAAAGTCTCGGTGCCCGTTGTGATGGTGTCGGCCCATTTCTTCGGCGGCTGTGTCTGCGAAAGTGGTATGCCAATTCATAAACGACCCACTCATCAAACCAGTAATGTCGAGATAGCCGCACTGGCGGCTCCCCGGCCCATGTTGCTGGTTTCGGACGGGAAAGACTGGACGAAAAACACACCCTCAGTAGAATATCCCTATATCCAGAACATCTACGGCTATTACGGGGCAAAAGACCGGGTCGAAAACGTTCATTTACCTACCGAAGGCCACGATTATGGGCCTAATAAACGATTAGCCGCCTATCAATTCCTGGCGAAGCACCTGAAACTCGATCTGGCTCGTGTGCAGAAAAATGGACAGATCGACGAATCGCCTAATACAATACTCGAACCAACCGATTTACAAGTCTTTACGGCCGAACACCCACGACCCACCCGCGCTGTTGTGGGCGACGATGCCGTGATGGCGCTTCTAAAATAAACCCTTATACAAACCCGGCTCTAGCTGCCTAAATCCTCAACTTGCATGGATAATTTTAATATCAACCGCCGTCAATTTATACAAGGCTCTACCGCTTCGTTGGCACTGTCGACCTTTGGTGCCCGAGGACTGGATTTAATGAACCCACCGAAAGCGTATCGAGTAGCATTAATAGGTACGGGCTGGTACGGTAAAAGTGATTTGTTTCGGCTGATTCAGGTGGCTCCGGTTGAAGTCGTGGCTCTGTGTGACGTCGATAAACATATGCTCGATAATGCGGCTAAAATGGTCAGCCAGCGGCAGAAATCGGGTAAAACGCCTAAGCTGTACGGCGATTACCAGAAAATGCTGGCTGAAAATCAGCTGGATATTGTCCTGATCGGTACGCCCGATCACTGGCATGCACTTCAAATGATCGACTGCGTAAAAGCCGGGGCAAACGTGTATGTGCAAAAGCCGATTAGTGTCGACGTAATGGAGGGCGAAGCAATGGTAGCGGCTGCCCGTAAATACAACAAAGTCGTACAGGTGGGAACACAGCGTAAAAGTACCCCGCACCTAATCGAAGCCAAGAAACGAATCGTTGATGCCGGGTTGCTTGGAAAAATATCGCACGTAGAGATGTCCTGTGATCTACATATGCGCAACAACGGTAACCCACCCGTACAGGCTGTTCCTGACTTCCTCGACTACAACATGTGGACGGGCCCGGCGCCCCTTCGCCCCTACGATGGCCTGCCTCACGTGCGTTGGTGGCGGACGTTTATGGAGTATGGCAATGGCATCACGGGTGATATGTGCGTACACATGCTCGATACCGTTCGCTGGATGCTGAAACTCGGCTGGCCGAAGCGAATTACCTCACATGGCGGTATCTACGTACAAAAAGAAGGTAAGTCGAACATTTCCGATACGCAGTCGGCCCTGTTTGAATACGATGAACTGAACTGTGTGTGGCACCATAAAACCTGGGGTACCGCCAACAACCCCGATTATCCCTGGTCGTTCACGCTATATGGTGAAAAAGGCACGCTGTGGGGCAGTACCATGCAGGCCGATTTTATTCCGGACGGAAAAGGTGAAAAGATTCACTTCGACGTCGTGTACGAAAAAGAGAAATATCCAGAAGACGTTACGGAAGATACCAACCCCAAAATTGAGTTAAACGCGGCTCCGGCTACGCGCTTGCACATGCTCAACTTCCTGGATGCCATCGAGAAAAATTCACGGCCAGTTGCCGATATTGAAGAAGGCCATATTTCGACCGCTAGCTGTATCCTGGCCAATATGGCGATGAAAACGGGCCGCCCGATGGTGTATGATCCGGTGAAGCGTGAAGTGGTTGGTGATAAAGAAGCGACTAAAATGCTGGCAAGGGAATACCGCTCACCATACGTTCACCCCGATCCGAAGAAAGTATAAAGCTATCGGATAGCCAGAAACCCGTAAATTCCTGGATTGTATTCAACGAATTAACGTTAATTCGTTGAATACAATCCAGGAATTTACAAGTTTTTTAGCCTAGAGTCACTAATTCTTTCAGTTCTGTGTCGCTTAAGTCCCCCAGCCAGGTTTCGCCGGTTTTGATACTGAGGTCGGCCAGTTCTTTTTTGTTGCGGATCATGGCGTCGATTTTCTCTTCCATAGTTCCCTGATTGATAAGTCGATATACCAGTACGTTTTTGGTCTGGCCGATACGGAAGGCCCGGTCGGTGGCCTGTGATTCAACGGCCGGGTTCCACCATAAATCGTAATGGATAACGTGGTTGGCCTGCGTGAGGTTAAGCCCGGTTCCGCCCGCTTTAAGTGACAGAATAAATGTGTGGTCGCTTCGGTTTTTCTGAAACTGCTCAACCATCCGGTCGCGCTCGTCGCGGGATGTGCCGCCATGCAGAAACAGAGGAGGGGTTCCGAATGCCTGTTGGATAAACTGAACCAATAACTGGCCCATTTCCTGATATTGGGTGAAAATGAGCACTTTTTCGTGGCTGGCGTAGATGTTTTCCAGCAGATTCAGCAGCAGCGTAGTTTTGCCGGATAAGGCTGGCGTATCGGCCCCTTGTTTCAGATACTGGCGCGGGTGGTTCCCAATTTGCTTGAGAGCGGTCATTAATTTCAGCACCAGACCCCGGCGGGCAATACCGTCTTTTTGCTGAATGGCCCGCAGGCTTTCCTGCACCACACTTTCATACAACGCAGCCTGTTCAGTCGTGAGCGTACAGAACTGGTTATTCTCAATCTTATCGGGTAGGTCGCTGATAATACTGCGGTCGGTTTTGACCCGACGAAGCAGGAAGGGGCTCGCTATGCGCCGGAACTGGTCAAGCTTCTGGTGGTCGCGTTCCTGCTGAATAGGCTTGCCAAACTCCTCGTTGAATTTACCCACGCCACCCAAATACCCTTTGTTCACAAAGTCCATGATGCTCCAGAACTCCGATAGCCGGTTTTCGATGGGGGTACCGCTGAGAGCAATGCGAATCGGTGCTTTTAAGGCTTTGACCGCTTTGGTTTGCTCGGTATCGGAGTTTTTAATGTTCTGCGCTTCATCAATGATCACAACCGCCCAGTTGGTTTTCTTCAGCTTGTCGAGATCGGAGCGTACTACTCCGTAGGTGGTTAGCAACAGGTCATAATCTTTTGTCTTATCATCGGGAAGTTTTCGGCTCGAACCGTGATAAATCAATGGGCGAAGATCGGGGGCAAAGCGGGCAATTTCTTTTTGCCAGTTGGTCAGTAGGGTGGTTGGCAACACCACCAGCCCTTTTTGCTTTTTGAACCGGCCTTCCTGCTTGAACTTGAGCAACAATGCAATAATCTGAAGCGTTTTACCCAGCCCCATGTCGTCGGCCAGCAGGCTTCCCATACCGAGTGATGTATTTTTCATCAGCCAGTCGTACCCGCGTTGCTGGTAGGGGCGTAACGTAGCGTTCAGGGCATCGGGGAGCGGTTGTGACGCACTTTCAGTAAACTGTTTGACCAGTGTTCTGACTTCGGCCGATAAGCCCAGTCGGCCACCTTTGTACTCTTCGGCCAACGCTGCCTTAAGCAAATCCGAGCCAGTCAGTTCGGGTGGATTTTCGAGTTGCTTGTAAAGTTTCGTTAGTTCGTTCGGGTCTATCAATACATACTGATCCTTGATCTTGACCAAACCTGTTGTATGGCCCACTAGCCTCTGAAACTCATTTACACTGATCATCTCTTCGCCAAGTGCTACCTGCCAGTCGAACGTCAGCATATCGTCCAGTCGCATAAAGGCATTGTTTGCGGTTACTTTGGCTTTCAGACGGCCACCTGCCTGCGGACGGACCCAGTGTTGTAAGGATTTGGGTAGCCAGAGCGAAATACCCAGCAACTGCATACGGGGTAAGGTCTCAAGCAACACATCGACAAATAGGCTGGGCGAATAGGTCAGATAGGCCGGGCCTCCCATTTTAGTCAATCGGGCTAAATCCGGAAAGTGCCGCGACAGCACCAGCAAATCCTGCAAAACAGCCATCCGTATGCCCTGGTGCTTCTTTTTGGTCAGGAGATCAGGTAATGGAATAGGCGGATCGAGTGTGCCTTTGGCGGTTTTCGATTCGCGGTCGCGGATGAGCAGACTTAAGCGAAACTCATCACCGAAGGGAGTGTCATTGTCTTCAACGGCAACAATGGGCACAAATCGTTTGTGAGTCAGGAAGAAGTCGTTGAGCCAAAGCTGGATGGCAAGGGGCATCTCCTTTCGTCCAAATCCTTCAAATCGCAGCGTTTCGATGCCGAAAAACAGTCGGTCAGCATCTTCCAGGGGCCAGCGTTCCCAAAGTTCGATAGTCGTTGGTTTGATGACCCGTCGTAAAAACAGCGAGCAAAGCGTTAAGACCAACTGTTCACCAGGTAAGGCCAGCCATTCTTTTTGCCAGCGGACCGTCAGCAGGGTAGGTGGAATTTGCGAAGCCAGGAGTTCGGTTTGCTGTTTTACGAATTCGTTGAGCATGGCCGGAATCCAGCGTACCCGGTACTGATCTTCACCGGGCGTTACCCGTAGCAATTGCGGCACTATGGCCCCCCGACGCAATAGCGCAGCCGAAAATTGATGGGTAAGGTACAACGCTCGGACCGAATCGCTCATTTCGGGCCAGTCGGCTTCGGTAAGCGTGTTGATCCAGCCCACCAGATCGCTCATTTTGAATCCGCTAAGCGGACGAGGTTCGCCATGCTCGCTGAAAATGTTGATCTTTTTGACCGACATTACTTCATCGAGCTGGAGTTCGATGCTATCGCTGAAGTCGGGCCGCTCGTCAGGCGGTAACGGTTTCTCGTCGGATAAGGGCTTGCTGAATAGTTTATAGGCGCGGGTTAATGATTTATGGAAATCGCCTTTGGTGAACGTAACATCTGGAGAAAGCAAGCCTAGCAGTTGTTCCGATAAGGCTGGGATTGTGGCATAATCCAGGTGGGTACGGGCAGCTTCGGAGGGTTGCCAGTCTTCATCGTCGGGCAGTTCGTCGGTGCAAATGTCTTTAAATGACAGCACCTGACTCATACTACCTCCTACATCGACCTGATCTTTTTGTAACTCCTCCAGAATGTCCAGCCCTTTTAGCTGGAAAACCAGAAAAGGATTCCGATCAATCTCGTTGGCAATAATGTAAACAACGGCTGCAACGTGCTTGCACGGAACGGCAAGGTCGGGGCAGGAGCAACCCATCGACAAATCCCGGAACGATGCCGGAAATAGTTGGATGCCTCTCCGATTGACGAACTCTGTCAGCTCAGGAGGTAATTGCCGGTTCAGAAGTTGAGCTAGTGTTGCTGGGTTTTCGCGAATTTCGGTCAGAAGCCAGGTTCGTTCCTGCTCCGTAAACAGCGGTACCGACAGCTTTATTTTATAGGGCCGGGGTGCCGTTCCTTTCACGGAGGCACTAATCTGATTGGTCGAAATAAGCAGGCCCATAACGGCCCCCTTGTTGGCATAGCTTTTTCCGCGTGGCAGGCGGTTTGCCATATCAATGCTTGCCAGAGCATTAAGCCATTTCTGGCCCCACCATGTTTTGCCGTAAGCGATCCGTTCTGCCATTTATGCCGAAAAACAATTAATTCGGGTACAAAAGTAGGTTATTCAGGACTTTGCAAGGAGCCATGCCGTATTGTCTTCGACCTCGCACGGCTCTTTGTGTAACGATTGAACAACCAAAATCGCGTAATTGTGTGTCAATAAGCAAGATTTCTTTTATTAATGCGATGGTATTCTGTCAGATGGATTCGTAAAGTTGGACTGGTCATCGACAAAAGCGAAAATTGACGCACAGCAAGTTAGTGTAAAAGTTTATAACTATCAGACAGTCAGTTAGAAGGCAGGTATGCAGGTCATTTTTTGGACAGTATTCGGATTTGGCATAAACGAGACAAGAATTAGATGGTGTTTCGCTCACTTTCCTAAGACATTCCCATCGGTTCGTAGTACTTTTTGTTTACTTTTACCTAGGTACGTTCGTCAGTCAAACCTGTATTTTGTATGGTTCTGAACACTCCAGCTACTGATACGCCATTGGGCCGAGGGATTAAACATATTGGAATTGGAAAATACGGCAGCAAACCCCTTCCGCCCGATTTACTGGCCGAATGCCGTACGGCATTGACTGACCCAATGAGCCATCCCTTGCAGCGCGGGGCTTTTTGGGGGGCATTGCTGGCGAAAGGACCTACACCAGAAGAACGGACTCTGGAAGAGCTTATCGGCAAAGGGGCTTTTTCACATCCAACGTTTTTTATCAATAAGATTTGTCCCGGTTTGCCCGACCGCTTATTGCCCATAGCTACCAAACTGGTGCGTGGTGGAAACCTGCAGGTGACAGAGGCTGAGCAATTGGGCGATTACTTGTTCGCCCATAGCGATTGTGAAGTATTTCGGGCATTGGCGGCCAGTATTCTGCGCGTCCGGCACGAAACCAACGACGAGTATCTGGGGCTCATGCGGGCTGCCGAACGGACATTTTCCCCTGGATTTGGGTCGATGAGTTGTGCTGACCGGCCATTGGTGCAGTTAGCCGAGCCGTTCGACGGGGTGGAGCATAGTTACCTGATAACGCCGTTGCTTGCCCAGTTTTTTCAGAAGCGGGGCTATGGAGCCGTGTCGCTGGTTGGGCGGTCGGGCGGACCCAAGTTTACCCTCAATGCGCTGGACCTGTACATGAATCTGGGTTGTCAGTTTCTACAGAGCAACCATGAACTGGATACACCGTTGGCTAATTATGGCTGGGTACTGGACCAGAAAGCCCTGTCGCCTGCCCTGAATCGGTGGGTCGAACGTCGACAGATTATTATTAAACGTCCGTTTCTAGCTACGCTCGAAAAAGTGCTCAATCCATGCCATGCCCAGATTTTAGTCACATCGGTATTTCACATCACCTATCAGATGAAAATGGCCGAACTGGCTCTACTGGCAGGCTTCGATGGGGTTATAGTACTCAAGCGTGGGCTGGAAGGAAGCCTGGCCCCGTCTACTAGCCGCGCCAGTGGGGTATTGTGCGCTGTCAGAACCCCACGCGGCCATTTGTTTTTTCAGCACTTTGAAGGCGATTCTCCTGCCTTTGCCTCGTTCCGTACCCAGACCGAAACGGAGTATGAGCAGCCCCAGGCACTTGACAACGCTCGTCTGGTCCGTCAGTTTATGCAGGAAGGGCGTACTACAGATGCCGATTTCGATAATCGAGTCCACTTTGCCCATGCGCTCTACCGGCGTGGCCTCGACTGGATTGAAGGCCAACTTCGGTAAATTCAGCCGCTCGTCGTTGAAAATCATCCATTCATCCAGAATAGCCACGGAAACGCTCCAAAAGCACATCTTTGAATAAAATACAACCTGATTATTCCCGTTTAAGGAGTAAGATATTGGAACAGTAAACGACAGCTAAAGGATGAGGGGCGCAACGAAAATCTCGTAGCGCCCTTTTTTTTGTCGTTCCACCGTACCTTTGCGTATTATGACAGACGTAGTAATCATTGGCGGTGGAATTGTTGGATTGGCTACCGCTTTGCAGTTGAAACAGCAACGCCCCGGACTGACGGTCGTTCTACTGGAAAAGGAGCCGTTTGTGGCCCGTCATCAAACCGGGCACAATAGCGGAGTTATCCATTCTGGCCTGTATTATAAACCGGGTAGCCTGAAAGCGACCAACTGTATTCGGGGCTATCAGATGCTGATCGACTTCTGTAATGCCGAAGGAATTCCCTATGAATTATGTGGCAAAATAGTGGTAGCCACGAAGCAGGAAGAGATTCCTCAATTGGAAACCTTGTATCAGCGAGGGCAACAAAATGGATTGGGTGGGCTAAAAAAGCTATCGCTGGCCGAAATGCGGGAAATAGAACCGCACGTCAATGGGGTAGCGGGCATGTTCGTGCCGCAAACGGGTATTATCGACTACAAGCAGGTAGCCGAGAAATATGCCTATAAATTTCAGGCTCTGGGCGGAGAAATCCGGTTCAACGAGCGCGTGGAGCAGGTTACGCCCGGTACTAGTCTGAGCATTGTTGTAACGGACAAAGGTCGCTACGAAACCAAACTCGTTGTAAACTGTGCCGGGCTTTATTCCGATAAAATTGCCCAGCTTACCCAACGTGAACCCGTCGATGTGCGGATTGTACCGTTTCGAGGGGAGTATTATCAGATCAAGCCACAAAAGGAATATCTTGTCAAAAACCTGATTTATCCCGTTCCTGACCCTAACTTTCCCTTCCTGGGCGTTCACTTCACCCGCATGGTTCACGGGGGAGTAGAGGCTGGCCCGAATGCTGTGTTGGCATTTCAGCGCGAAGGCTACAAAAAGTCAGATATTAATCTGAAAGAGCTGTTTGAAACCCTTTCGTGGCCGGGTTTTCAGAAAGTTGCCGCCAAATATTGGGAAACGGGCCTGGGTGAAATGTACCGTTCATTCTCCAAAGCTGCCTTTACTAAAGCCTTACAGGCACTCATTCCCGAAATTCAGGAAGCAGATCTGGAGCCGGGTGGGGCAGGGGTCCGTGCTCAGGCCTGTGACCGTACAGGTGGATTGCTCGACGATTTCGCTATTCTGGAAGCCGACAAGGCCATAAATGTATTGAATGCCCCTTCGCCAGCGGCAACCTCGTCATTGTCAATTGGGAAAACGGTGTCGGAGAAGGTTCTGGCTCGTTTCTAAACCGCATTCCGCGATTAATTATGCGTTTAATGGCTGACTATTCGCTTGAAACCACGCCTGTACCGTTTCAAGCGAATGGTTGCCTGATGCGACATCGAGCGTGAATTGGGTTAATAAGTCGTCATTAACCAGGTCGGTGAATCTATACTCATTGAGAAGCAGGAAAATAAGCGCAGACTGTAAACCTGTACGTTTATTTCCATCCTGAAAAATGTGATTACATACAATGTTAAACATGTATAACCCTGCTTTTTGATAGATTTCAGGATACAAAGGCTGGCCAAACATCTCAGTTTCTACGGCTTCCAATAGATAATCCAGATTATCCTCATGAAGGAAATTGTTCGGCGGAACAAAATTTCCGCCAAATAGCGACACCTGATTGTGATTTATCTCGATAATCTCTGCTTTGGTCAAATAAATCATGTCAGGCTAAAGCTTCCCAAACGGCTTTATACTTCGTTGAGGTTTCGGTGAGTAATTGCTCAAAGCGTTTACGTCGATGAATTTCCTGATCCGCCAGAATCGTGTCAAGTAACTGATTGATATCGTCATAATAGCTCTCTGGAATTTGCTGTACTTTTTCGATAAGCAGTTGCTTTTTCTCCGTTGTTGTCATAGCCATCGCATTTTTACAAATATAGTAACAGCGGATTAGGTTGGGAGGTTCTGCTCATTGGGGCAAACAATGGGGAGTAGATTGAGGTTGTCCAGAAAACAGATGTTTGTCCAAAACCGCATATCATTCATGAAAGCTATCAATCAAATTGAAGAACTGGACACCCCTTCCGATTTAAAAGAGAAAGGGCGGGAAAAAGTGGCTGAAGCGTTGAATCGGCTGGTTGCTGATGCGTTTGCCCTTTATATCAAAACCAAAAATTATCACTGGCACGTATCGGGTCGCCATTTCCGCGACTACCATCTGCTGCTTGATGAACAGGCTGATCAGATTTTTGCGACCATCGATCCATTGGCCGAACGAGTTCGGAAAATTGGGGCGAATACCATCCGTTCGGTGGCGCATATCGCGCAGTTGCAGCGGGTGAAAGACAACGACGAAGACTTTGTGAAGCCAATCGATATGCTGAAAGACCTCGAAGAAGAAAATCGGAAAATGGCTAAAAATATGCGCGATGCGCACCAGATTGCTGATGATGCGGAAGATGTAGCTACGGCCAGCTTACTCGAAAATTTCATCGATGAAACTGAACGACGCACCTGGTTCCTATTCGAAACTAGCCGGGATTTGATTTAACTATCAAGGGTCAAGGATTGTCAGATAATTGTCAAGAGTGGTCAAGAATTTTACTAAGCGACTCTTGACAGTACCTGACCACACTTGACTAATTTTTTACGGTCGTCTTTTCCAGCGATAAATTGGGAAAGACGACCGCTTTGTTTAAGTTGGCGGCATGAAAGTTCGTCCATCCGCACTAATCTGGCGGCAGAATGCCAATCAGACCGAGGTATTGTTCATGCGTTACTCCTATGGAGGACATGATGTATTTGCTTTGCCCGGTGGCAGCCCCGACCGCAATGAAACGTTACCAGAAACAATTATCCGGGAAATTCAGGAAGAACTAGGCGTTTCGGTCGACGTTGGTGAAATGGTTCTGGCAGGTGAAATGCTCCTTTCCCAACGTAACGACGATGTATTGCATGTCGTTTTTGCTGGTCAAAATCTTCAGGGTATCCCTGCCTTGAATCCTGCTGAAACCACCGCACTTGAATTGGTCTGGAGACCTATTGCTGAGCTACATATGCTTAATTTATATCCAAACGTCGGAAAGCAGCTTCAGCAATGGTTTGAGCGCGCTGTAGATTTGGGCTATGTAGGACGGATTGAACAGCAGTACTTTGGTTGATTCTCTAAAGACTATAAATCACTACGCTATGCTTCTGGAGGTTTTAAACACCCTATTTCAGCGTGATCTGGCTAAACTTAGGCAGGAAATCAGCGCATATAAAGACGAGCGAAACCTTTGGATAGTTGACAAAAATATTGCCAATTCGGCGGGTAATCTGTGCCTGCATCTAATTGGTAATCTGAATACCTACATCGGCGCTGAGTTCGGCAAAACGGGCTACGTCCGCCAGCGTGATCTTGAATTTTCCCTCAAAGACATACCTCGTACGGAACTGCTGGCGAAAATAGACGAAACTAGGGCCGTCGTTGAGGAAGGACTTACGAAGGTAACAGAAGAACAACTTGCCGAAGAGTACCCTATGCTGGTTTTCGATAAACCCACGTCCACTGAATACTTTCTGGTTCACTTAACCACTCACCTTACCTATCATCTCGGCCAAATCAATTACCATCGGCGGTTGCTTGATGTGTAACAGCAGATGGCGTACTCAACAAGCTTCCGGCGATCATACCAAGTGTGCTGGCTAGTAAACCCCATAAAATAGGCGGGTAATCACTGCCCTGCCATACGTTCGTTAACCAAACCAAAAGACCTACCGTCATTGAGGATATACAACCGACAAGATTAGCTCGTTTCCAGTAAATACCGGCCGCTAACGGCACAAACAACGATACCAGACTAAACGCTGAAGACTCACCAACAAGATCAAAAATATTGGTATCACGTATTGTACTCATGAGTACGCAAATGCAGGTGATAACCACAATGGCCCAACGAATAGTTTTCAGTAGCGCTTTATCGCTGATCGTCGGATAAAAGAATTTGATAATATTCTCGCCAAATACAGTTGCAGGAGCAAGAATAGCCCCACTCGATACACTTAAAATAGCTGAAATAATAGCCCCGAAAAATAATACCTGTAGGGGTAGGCTACCATGCTGTATGACCATATTGGGAATGATGAGTTGGTTATCCTTGGGTAAATCAAGGTGGACCAGCTTGGCGCTTAGAGCAATGAATAAAGGTAACATAGCGATAGTAACGTACATACTCGAAGCCAACAAAGACGCTCGTACGGCTACCTTTTCGTTTTTGGCCGCCATAACGCGCTGAAAGACATCTTGTTGGGGGATAGAGCCTAAGCCAACGGTAATCCACGCTGCGATATAAGCTAGCCAGTCTTTCGTAGTTGAAGCAGGTAAAAACCGAAAGAAACCAGAAGGTGTGCTCTTTCTAATCTGATCCCAGCCCTTGATCTGATCCCAAAGGATAAAGCCTAACGCAGCTAATGCCAAAATGATAATAAGATTATGGAAGAAATCGGTAATGGATATGGACCACATACCGCCCAGCAGTGTATAGATCATCACAACAATTGCACTAGCGATGATACAGTATTCCCGGGGGACATCGGTTACCACATTAAGAACAATACCGATAGCCACTAATTGTGCCGAAATCCAACTGAAATAAGAAGGTATAACCATAATAGCCGATAGTAATTCGGCCGCCCTGCCAAATCGGATTCGGAAGTAATCGGAGAATGTGGTGATATTGAGCCTATACAGTGGTCGGGCAAATAAAGCACCGACCAGAAACAGACATAGCGCTGATCCAAAAGGCTCTTCAATTACGGCCAAAAAACCACCCTCTACGAACATGGCTGGAGCACCCATAATGGTTTCAGAACCAAACCAGGTAGCAAAGGTTACCGATGTTGCCAAAGCTAAAGGTAGTCGGCGGCCTGCCAGGATAAAATCTTGTGAGTTGGTTACGCGCCGGGCCGCCCACGCCCCAATAGCGACATTAGACAACAGGTAAAGGACAATAAAAAAGAGGAGCATCAGATTGTTAAACGATTGCACGTTAAAACTAAAAAACAGGCAAGTAACAGCATACAGTATAGCTCTGTTTTTTGTTATTCGGTTTTTAAAAATAGCAGCTAGCCACAACTGTGAGCTGCGAATAATTTTTGATTTGGGAGTATTTCCACGAAAAGTGAATTTTTAGAATTCCTCCTATAAATGCTTTTCTTTACCTAGAAGATAACTTATATTTCACGGACTACTGAATACTGTCACAAATTTACCAATCCACCATAAGCTTGTATCCATGTCTCGAATACCACATATCATTAACCTACTGAAGCCAGTCTCATTATTTAAAGAAGTCCAGACGCTTTCACGTCGTAATTTTATTCAGCAAACAACTCAGGCGCTATTCGTTGGGAGTACTTTACCGCTGTTAGCCCAATGCCGAGCTAAGTCTTCGCAAACTACTCCCCGTATCGCTGTCATAGGTGCTGGCTTGGCAGGATTGACCTCAGCTTACTACCTGGAAAAAGTAGGTGTAATACCAGAGATTTATGAGGCTTCGGATCGAGTAGGCGGACGTGTAATGTCTGCAAGTGGTCTGGTTGCAGATGGTATTACAACTGAACTAGGCGGAGAATTTATCGACTCGACTCATCGTGACATTTTAACGTTCTGTAATGAGTTTAAGTTGACTAAGCTGGATATGAAAGGGCCGTCCGAAAAAAATCTGATAGGGATTGACTATTTCTTCAAGGGGCGTCGGATCAGTGAGCAAGAAATCATCAGGGAGTTTCAGCATTATGCACCTCGTATGCAGAAAGATGTCAAAGCCTTACCTAAGTCAATGAGTGCTAAAGATCCTAAAGTAATTGAACTGGATAATAAATCAATCGATGAATACCTGCATGGAATTGGTATGTCGGGTTGGTTATACGATATACTAACTACATCATTTACTAGTGAATTAGGAATTCCATCCGGTGAGCAGTCGAGCCTAAATTTATTAGTATCCCTGAATACAGATACCTCGAAAGGTTTTGAGATATATGGTGATAGCGATGAACGCTTTAAAGTATCGGGCGGTAACCAAAAAATACCTTCTGAAATCCGAAAGCGACTGAAAAGTGATATCAAGACTGGTCACCATATTAAGCGTATTAGCCCAAATGGAGATGGGTATAAACTTTCTTTTGAGAATGGTCAGGAGAGTTCTGTTGATGCAGTCATTATCACATTGCCTTTTTCGGTGCTACGTGACGTGGAAATAACGGTTGATCTACCGGATCGAAAACGTCGATGCATTAAGCAACTGGGTTATGGCATGCAATCGAAACTTTTTATTGGTGTAAATGACCGATTGTGGCGGGGGCAGGGATATACGGGCTATGTACTAAGTGATCAAATTCATAATGGCTGGGATAGCAGCCAGATGCAGCACAACAACACTGGCCCAGGTGGATATAGCCTTTTTTTAGGAGCTGATAAGGGGGAAAATCTGGAAATAGGGCAGTACGATAAGTATCTGGAAGAATGCAATAAAGTTTTCCCCGGTATGAAGCAGGCTGCCAATGGGCGGAAGAATTTATATAATTGGAATCAAAATCCGTTGACGCGCGGAGCATATGCCTGTTATAAGGTTGGCCAGGCTTCGGGAATCGGACAGGCCGAAGCACAACCCGTTGGCAATCTATTTTTTGCGGGAGAACATTGCAGCGAAAACTTCCAGGGCTTCATGAATGGTGCTGCCGAAACGGGCCGAAAAGCGGCAGAAGAAATTATCAAAAAATTCGCTTTACATACTGGCATCCAACAAGTAACTAAAAACTAGTCAGGTCGCTATATATCTATTTGCTGTTATGAACCCTTTTATTGCTCAAACGCCAGAACCACCTTATTATGTGGTTGTGTTCACTATAGTCCCATCTGCTGATCTGGAAGGATATGAAGCAATGGGGGGCAAAATGGTCGAGTTGGCCAGCCAGCAGCCCGGTTTTCTTGGATTGGAATATGGGGCTAGTGAAATAGAACTAACCATATCCTATTGGGACACTCTAGAAGCTATAAGCCAATGGCGGCAAAATGCTGAGCACACATTAGCCCGTGATTTAGGGCGTGAGAAATGGTTTCAGGCTTTTAAAGTTCGAATTGCCAAAGTAGAGCGGGATTATGAGTTTAGTAAAAGCGAAGAATAATCGGTTTCGTATATAGATATAGCACTAGTCACTAGGTACATGGACCCTAGGAAGCTTACGATGTCGTTTCTTTCGATTTTGCCATGATCTACTTCCACCAGATTTAGAAGGATCGAAAATACGGGTTACTAAAAACCAAATGATAGCACTTATAATTAATATAAGAAATGTCAGATGAGATATTCCCAGGGAATTGATTGCAGTTATCGATTTCAAAGAATGCCATAATGAAGACAATTTATCTACGGCCTGGTCAGGGAAATATTTATTAATAAAATCTACTAACCATTCATCAATCATTACGTCGTTTAAATCTATCTTTTTCTCTGCCTTGTCTGAAGGGTAGGCTAACTCATCGACGAAGAAGTCTCTAATGACAGTATAGAAGTTTATTAAGCCTAAAACAGCTAATAAAGCTTGCGTACGTTTTTGATATTTGCTATTCTTTTCTTCTTGTTTTAGTTCAATCTCTTTATCTAACTGGCTTAATTTATCACGGGCAGATTTTATTCGCTCATCAATTCCACGTGATTCCATACCTTGTCGATAAATACCTTTCTCTGTTTTATAGTGAAAAACGTTTGATAAGATATCATCATTAAGTAAGTCATCAATCTCGTGCCTGTTTGAAATTAGTTCAGAAATTGTTAAGCTTGATTTGTCTTCTCTTAAATTAGTCAGTAGTGAATCTAGCCGTCTTTCTGCGTCAAGAGAGACAGAATCATTTTGGGCAAGAACAGCGCTGGGTATTATTAAGTATGGACTGAGGCCTAATGTTTTCCAGAATGTATTCATTACATCCTCTTCATAACCAAACATAGAGAGAACCCCACGATTCAATGCTTGAAAAGACTGTTCTGTTTTGCTTTCTTCTAAAGGCATTAGTGTATCGTCTATTTCCTCAAGGCCCATCCGGTCATAATCAAAAATACCTAAACATATGCCACAGTAAGCTTTAAATACGTAATTGGCATATTCCTTCAATGCTTCTGGAAGGTTATTGTCATCATCAGCACCTAGCAATGCACCAGATACTGTGTCTTCTTTTTCCTTATTATATAATTTAAGGTAAGATTTTTTTACTTCATTTCTAATTTGTTTCTTAACTAAACTTTCGTGAAGTTCACGCAACTGTATTTCGTTCAAACCAGCGCGGGGATCTTTAGATAAGTTATCTAATTGTTCATTATTGTATTTTTGTAAATCTTCTTCATTAATATTATAGAATGTATTAAAACTTTTAAAATTAAAACTCAAAAGATTGTCTTCTTCAATCTCGTCAAAAGCACCAGTATCAATTTCTACAATTCCTGAACGTATGTTTCTTAGAGAAAGCACTCGGTCTTCTGATCTTAATAAAGTATCATCTGTGCGATCTTCGCGGAATACATAATCTATTCCAGTTAAGCTTTGCAATAAATCTATCAACGACAATTTCTCTGTAAGATTTTTTTGTGAATTGCCCTGAGGGGAATTTATAAGATTATATTCGTCGTATTTATTGTATACTATATAGTCAAAAGCTGCTTTAAAATGTTTCCAATATTTATAGATTACAGTTTTTTTTAGATAACCTGATACATGGTTTTTCGTATATAGGGGGGCAAATATGAGTAAAAATAGTATTGGTTTATATAGTATTGATAATAATAATATTGTTACTAAATATAGCATTTTTGTAAATGATAAAAGTGAACTTTTGATAAAATTTTGGAAGTATAAGAAGAGGCCAGAGTCTTTATAAAGGCTCTGTTTATATAAAAATTTTAAAGTGTCATATGATTTCCGTATAATGATTATTGGTAGCCTAATTAAATATCCAAACGAGTACCATGTAAATGAGATAAGATGCAGAATCTCTATTAATAGTATTTTTCTCCTACTAGGTTTTTTAAAAGACGTTTTGTTAGGCTTATTGTTGTGGGAAAAAGTTATATCTTCAAGAACTTTACGCTTTTTATCCTCACTTTCGTTTTCTTGAGAACCACTGAAAAACTTCATTAACTTAATAATATCTAGTTCAGATATTCCTTCATTTGGCTCTATATTATTAGTTATCTTAACTTTATCTTTTTGTTCAATAGGTGTTAATACTAAATGCCAAATGCGAATGTTACTATTAAGGAAGTATGTATAACTCAAATGTACTTCCATGACTAAGTCTCGAATAAATGTATTATAAGCATTTTTATTTTGTATTTTATTTTGCTTTTCTTCGCCAGATGTAGGTAATACATAATATGTTTCCTGTCGCCCTTCTGATGTAAATTCAAAATGGGATGGAAGATGAATCGTTACATCATTACCCAAAGCTAAATTGAAATATTTTGTGAAGTATGGGGGAGCCCCTTGATATTTATAAGCAAATAGATCTGTTTCTGTAGAATGATAAATAACACAATTTAAAGGAATAGGCTTAGGCTCTTCGCCTAATTTCCACTCTTCTTTTATTGTCTCTATTACTTTTCCAAACCAACTTAATTGTGCTTTCGATACTGGAGTTACATCGTCTTCGTAACGTATACCAATCGGATCGAAATAATCTTCATCAACTACAATTTCAAAACATACAGCAGCGCGTTTATAACTAAAATTAGGTCTTTCTAATCTAGGGACATTGTTTAAATATAATTCATTTGAATACTCAGAGTTTCTGTGCTTAATAAGAGATTCTGCATTGGCGAGAATTAAATTCTCGCCATTTATTTCAACACCCTGCAAGCAAGTATCAAATTTCAGCAGATTGTTTTTTTTATTATTTGACTGCGAATTGGAATCTTTTGTAATTTTAATATCATTTGCATAGCTTGAGTAAGCACCGGCCGGTAGTAGAGTATTAGCATAATTAACTATAAACCCTGTAACTATCCTAATATCTACCATAAGTGGATTAGTATTATTAGGCAATAATTCAGGGAAAGTTAAAAGGAAAATATCTTTTCTAAACCCATTTACTGGTTTTTTATATGCAAACCTGATATGTTTTGCATTGATATGATGGAATACATCTAGTACATCGGCTGCTTTTTCCCTTGATCTTTTATTTTTAAAAATACTATCATTATCAGCCGTTGGGTCGTTTGCTTCATGATAAATTCCGGTGAGTATATTTTTAATTTTATTTTTATTTAATTCTGATCTGATAAAATCTGCTAATCCACCATACTTTATAACTATTTCGTTTAAATCTTTAGAGCTAGAATCAACCCTTTGTTTGTATTTATATGCAAGCATAGATTCAACAAGATCTTGTTGATCCTTATAAGCTAGATCAGAGTTGACTAAAATAGATTTAATAAGAATGCTTTTACTGTCAGTAAGGTAATTAAGTATTAAAGCTCCATTAACTGATATATTATTACCTGTAGTTTGATAAGCAAGAAGTAAAAACGTGTATACTGATTTATGCTGAACAGGTGAGGGGCTTATTTTACCTGTTATTCTATTAACTAATAAATTGTATTCTGTTTTGGTAGATAATTGATTTAGAATATCATGCGATAAAAATGATCGAGGGCTAAATTGACTTTTGGGTTTATTGAGTTTTCTGAAACTATTAGCTATATTTTGTTTAAGAGATGAAAAGTCTTCCTCTGTTTTTATGAAAATAAATTCGTACGCAATTCGTTCATCATTATCATCGTCATCTGGTTCTGGAAGAGGCCAATGCTTTTCTGCTCGTTTAGATAAAGTTGAAAATTGCTCAAAAAAGGTTTCTAGTTTAGAAGGGGTAGGTTCAGCCATTGATTAAGAAGAAGGTTTAGATAGATACCTATAATCTTAATCAATGCTTAGAGGAAATGCAATAATAAGTTGCCGAATTGATTAAACGTTGATTCCTGGGATGGGTGTTAATGCAACAGATTGATTAGTTGTATATTGATTGGTAAGATCGTTATACATTTCATTGATGATATTGCGCCCTTCCGCTGTTAAACCAATCAATATTGGCTTGACGATTCCGATTTGCGCTGATTCGTTTAATTGCTTTACGGCTTCAAAATCATGCAGGTAATTTTCGTTGCCATACCGGGTTAGTGAATCAGCTTCTTTATTCCGGTCAAGGCTTTTAGCCAACTCCATCACAAAGCTAATCACTGTTGCAATGGGGATAGAATCACTTAGACCAGTTAGCCAGGGAAAACACAGCAAATATAGATTGGTTACAATGCCTTTATCATCGCCGAGGGGCGGCTGGATGTAATTGAAGTTAATTCGCTTTGCTCCCATACGGCTAAAAAATTTTAGGCGTTTGGCTGGGGGCATTGAATCGTTTTCTGGAAGGGTGTCAAACGGGTTGTTGGATTCAAAAAGAACAGCGTTGACGGATTTGCCATATTCACGGGCAAAGTATTTTACGAGTCCGGGTAGTCCTTGTTCGCTCTGTATAATCGATTCGGCTACTTTTTTATGGTCGGAACCAATGGCTACACCCCTGAAATTCTGATCGACGAATAAATAAGTGACTAGTCCACAGGCGCTATCAGGATAAAACTCGACAATACAGCCTGCCACAAATTTTTTATCGCCGTCGGGTCCAGTCAGCACATAAGCCATTAAGTGAGTATGGGGGTCGTTGGAGTCTTCGGCAATACGTTCTTTTATAAATTGGGGATCTTCCCGTTCGTCTGGGTCTGGAAAGTTTGAGGGGTGCTCGTATAAAGTAAAAAAGGACTCAATCAAGTCTGCATGCGTTTGCAAATGCTCAGGTTTTGTGATCCAGATGATTTCGTAGGAATGATCGGCGTATTGATTCACGATAAAGACTGTTCGTTGATTAACGCATCAAAGTTAACTCCGGGCTTTGGCTATCGAAAAGATTTTAAATGAAATATAATGCGAATTATTTAATGGCAAATTCATAATAATTTGTACATACGTTTATGGTATGTACACTATTGCTTTTACTTGTATTATTCTATTGACTACTTAAGGGATATCACTTATTAATGCTTTATAGCTTGTAGGAATTGAATGAATAGAGCTGCATGTTTTTTGGAGCTCAATAAGTTTCTTTTCAATATATGTCAATGAATAAAATGTCTTAATTTTATTTTCGGGTAAATTACTATTTTTTTCAGTTCCGTAAAATAGATACAGTTTTCCATAATTTTCGTAAGACAAATTATTAATAACATATTTTTGATATTCATTCTTAATGCTAGAATCCGTAATTACGGGATTATCATTAAGGCCTGTAACTTTTTCAATTAACAGATGAGTTAACTCTTTGACAAAGTCTTCAGAGTAATTTTTTAGAGCCATTTGCGATGTATATTCCTTTACTTTCCTTACTTCACTGGCTATAAACTGGAACTGGTTTTTTAAATTAATAATCAATTCGTTGATATATATAATTTTATCTGGAGAATCCCTAGTATTATTGCACTTGTATAATAAACTAAGTAGCTCAATCTGAATATAAGTTCGATAGAGGTCAATATCTCTTATTGGGTAATTAATTTGCTGATTGTTGTAGTTAGAAGTAAGATTCTCTCTTGTTGATGCAGGCTGGCCACTGTATTCAAGAATGTTATAGAAATTCAGCAAAAAGTGGAGTATTATTTCTTTGTCTGCTATGGATTCATGGTCTTCTATAGCATCTGGTAGAATTAGAAAATACAAATGGTATACACGATTGGCAAAGTCTTTGGGCTCAATTGATAGCTTGGGTTGCGTGTAGGATATATCAAGAAGTTTTGCACCAACTTTGCGAAAAAAGTCTAATCTCTTTGAAAGGGTTAAGTCTTCGTTAGCGGTAATCTCAGATTTGTTACTTCTTGGTGTGAAATTTGGATTTTCAGTTTCTAATAAAACAGCTCTTATTTTATTATTAATAAGATTGCTGATCATGAATGGCACTACAGTTTTTATAAGTGCTTGCCCTAGCCCTCGGCTACGCTCAGAAGGCTTTGTAAAAATATAAGTTAGTAATAAGCAAACACTATTTTGATGAAGTTCGAATATTAAACCGCCTATGACTTCTCGTGTTGTTTGTTTTACACAAATAAAAAAGATGGTTTGGCCCGTTACTTTTTCTAAGCCCGTTACTCTATTGATCATTCCCTGCGTATCTTCTCGTTCATCAGGGTCTGTAAAAATTGAAGAGTATAAATCTATAAATTCAATAATGGCTTTATTTAATTGATCTGGAGTTAATTTGATCTTATTTAATACTCTCAGCGATTTCTTCTTTAATGGACTTTTCTGCTTTTCTAATGTCTGGCTAAATTTTTTATAAGGTGATAAGGGGTTATTCGGTCCTGGTAAAAATATTAATTGATAATCTTTTAGCGCTATATCAGGAAACGTATATATTATTTGCATAAAGGAAAATTTAATCATCATTTCCAATACTCTTTTAAGATTTTGCCTTAAAAGAGTATTGGAAATGATGATATATTGTAAAGTTTAATTTAGGGAATTACCGAGATTAAGACCTTTAAGCGATTTGCCAATACCAAGAATAAATAAGTAGTTAGTTGTTGCGCCAACGGCGGCTCCTAGTATAGGGATCGCTCTCAGAGCCGTTTTAGCTGCCATTCGAGTTAGTAATGAATTCGCAATAGCAACAAGCACAGCTTTGGTGACCGTAGCGCCAACTTCTACCCCGATAGACATGCCTACTATTTTCATGAATTCTGGGAAGCTTGGTTTATATTGGCCTGTCTTATGGTATATTACAGCTAATGTTACTCTGAATTGCTGAAAAACATTATTAGTAATTTCAACTGGAATACCAACAACTGTTGTCACAATACCGCCAAGTCCTGTGGCACCTCCAACTGCTCCAGCTACAATAGCACATTCATTTATAAAAGAATCAATCCCATCTTTGTCGACTTTCTCTCTAATATTTAAATCATCTAATTTATCATAGAAATGCTCAAAGAATTGCTTAGCATCACTAATTTGGTCAAATGCGGTGCGAACAGTTTGTAAGTTCATGATAGCTAGATTTAGTGTTTACTAAATCTAGCTATAGATGTGTTCTTGTGAATGTATATGATTTATTATTATTAGATAGTAGGCGCGTTTTTATTAAATGGCGCTTATTACAACTTCAACGTCGATGGCAAATACTTCGCAATCAGGTCTTCGTAGTAAGGCTTCAGTTCGCTTACAACGGGTGGCTTGGGGCTTTTGGAATACAGATCGTATGGATTGAACTTCCGAACCCATTTGAACATCTCGTGGTCATGCTCGTCCATCAGGTGGTTGTACGATTCTTCGCGGTGTTGTGAGTAGAACGAGTGATACCGCATCATGTACAGCGCCGGTTCGGGCATGTAGTTTTTCATCATTTGGTAGAGATACTCGTCATGCCCCCATGACATATGCACGTTGCGAAGGCCACAATTCGGCTCGTAAACACCATACTTCGTATTGTAACGCTCGTCCTGGCTGTCGGGATTGTTGGCGAAGAACTCTGGATAAACAATTTTATCCGAATGCTTACAACCAACCGGGAACGTATCGCCTACAACCGCCCATTGGGGTTCGCCAAAGAGGCACAGTACCTTACCCATATCGTGCAGGAAGCCCGTCAGAACGAACCAATCGGGATGACCATCGGCACGAATGGCTTCGGAGGTTTGTAGCAGGTGCTGAAGCTGGTCCAGGTCGGTATCGGGGTCCGAATCATCGACCAGTGTATTCAAAAACTCCGCAACGCCCCAAACAGGTAATTCTTTCTTATCGAATTTCAGAAACTCCCGCTCTTTTTCCAGCACAAAATCATACGTCTGGTAGGTATGATTCAGTCGATAGAACTCCCGAACTGTATCACGCTCGGGCGTGTCGTAGTTGCGATAATCATCTTTCGATTTGTGCTCGGGTTGGGGGTAACGACTCAGTACGTCGTCTTCCCATACATCAAGGCTGGCAAGTGGGGCTGTTTCGCTAATCATGATCGATAAAAAATTTAACTAACAAATCTCGAAAATTTATTCCTGTAAACCAATAAGATAGAGCAAAGGTTGAGCCAGAACCTATTATTGGGTTAGCTCATCCAGCGTCAGTATATCGGCTAATTCGTTGGGGTATGTACTAGCCAGAATCTTTAGTACGGTAGCCGCGTTGGTTTTATTATCCGCCTTGTTGGAAAAGTAGGCCATTAAAACGTTTTTCTCCGGAATCGCCACAACAAAATTGTTGAAGCCGCACGTGCTGCCCGAATGGAAAAGAACGGGATTGGAAGGCTGTCGGAAGAACCAGCCTGCACCATAATAGCTACCCGGATTCGCCCGAACGGCCTGCCCGGTTCGGGCCAGCGCGGCCTTAAGGTCAATGAGCGTATGGTTGTGTAAGGCATCAATCCATTTCTTGTAATCGGTTAATGACGTATACACGCCACCATCGCCTTTCGTAGCGCTGGTTACGCTCTGATCCGAAAAAACATAACCCCCTCTTTGTTTACGGTAACCCATAGCCCGGTTGTGAATTGGTTTTGCGGCTTCATAAATGACCGACTGCGTCATACGAAGGGGTTTAAAAATCCGTTCCCGGATGAAAGCAGAAAATGGTTGCCCGGATACCCGTTCGATAATCAGCGCGAGCAGGCAATAACCCGAGTTGCTGTAACGAAACGTACTGCCCGGCTCGAAATACAGTGAATCGCGATCTTTCAGAAGCGTAAGCACATCGGTATCCAGAAGCTGCTCATGCTGATTGGGGTTCATGACAGATTCGTAATCCAGTAGACCCGATGAGTGAGTCAATAGATTTCGTATCTGTACTTTTCGGCCAACTTGTCCATTGAACTCCGGGAAAAAACGAATGATTGGGTCATCCAGAGAGAGCTTACCGTCTTTCTCCAGCAACAGAATCCCCATAGCGGTAAACTGCTTGGAAACTGATGCCATTCGAAAGTTCGTTTCGGACGTAATCGACGTTTTAGTGGCTACATTGGCGAGGCCTTTTCCCGACTGATAAATGACTTTCCCGTTGATTTCGACTAATAGGGCTGCCCCAGGCTGTCCCGACTGTGTGGTAGCCTGTATTAGTGAGTCGAGTCGCTCACGCAACTGCGCCCTGGTCACTGTCGATACCAGTAGAAGCCCCATTATCAGAAATTTTAGCATGTATCTCTACCAGAAGACCGTATACAATACAGCCAAAATACTAAAAATTCCCACGGAGCCAATCACAAATGAAGGCGTTACCCGGAACATACTCCGATCAACAATGATTTCATCACCAGTTCGGTGGCTGGCCGGATCAGTAAGCGATACAAGTACCATTAGCACGACATCGATGCAAAAAACCCAGGTAGTGCGGTGCAAAAACGGTATGGATTCAGCTTCAACTCCGAACAGATTCATGACATCGGGCCAGAATTTAAGCAGTGTTGAGAAGGGCAATGTCAGGATTGCGACCGTCAAAGCCGCCCGGTTGGTAGCGCGTTTCCAGAAAAAACCCAGCAGGAAAATGGCGAAGATGCCTGGTGTGATGAAGTTGGTATATTCCTGGATGTACTGATACACCTGATCGAGTGAACGAAGCATAGGGGCCAGTGCAATGGCAATAATAAACGACACAATAACCGCCCAGCGCCCTACATTGACCAGCTTTTGTTCCGACGCGTTCTTATCGACGTATTTTTTGTAAAGATCCAGCGTAAAAATGGTTGAAATGGAATTGCATTTGCCCGCTAGTGAGGCCACTATAGCGGCTGTCAACGCAGCAAACGCTAGCCCTTTCATCCCGATTGGTAATAAATTCATGAGCACAGGGTACGCATGATCGGGTTTTACGACGCCCGATGCATCGGTCATGGCTTCGCGAAAAGAGCCTGTCTGAAAAAGGACGAAAGCGGCAATGCCTGGTATGACTACAATGAGCGGAATCATCAGCTTCAGTAAAGCGGCAAACAGAATACCGCTACGGGCCGTTTTCAGATCGGCACCCAAGGCACGCTGAACGATGTATTGATTACATCCCCAGTAATATAGATTGTTCAGCCACATACCGCCCGTCACTAAGGCCATACCGGGTAGTGCATCGTAATAAGGGTGACCTTTGGGAAGAAACATATGGAAATGGGTGTCGGCCTGTTGCCGAAGCGATACTAAACTCCCCCAGATCGAGCTCATTCCGGTTTCTTTTCCTACTAATTCCAGGGCTAGATATGTGATGACTAAACCACCGAAAATCAGGACAATCACCTGAATAACATCGGTATAGCCAATTACTTTCATGCCGCCCAGAGTGATAAAAATGGCGAAAATCGCTAACCCGATGGTACAGGTCGTGAAGGAAATACCCACCAGCGATTCAATCGCGATGGCACCCAGATACAGTATTGAGGTGAGGTTAACCAGCACGTAGACTACCAGCCAGAATATGGCCAGAATAGTACTTACAGTGTCGCTGTACCGTTGCGCCAGAAACTGCGGCATAGTATAAATATGATTGCGCAGATAGATGGGAATGAAAAAGACGGCGACAATGATCAATACGGCTGCGGCAAACCACTCATAAGAAGAAATGGCTAAGCCCATAGCGAAACCCGAACCAGCCATGCCAATGAAATGCTCGGCCGAAATATTTGAGGCAATCAGCGATGCACCGATAGCCCACCAGGTTAACGACCCCTCGGCCAGAAAGAAATCAGTGGTGTTCATTTGGGCCGACCGCTTTCGCTGGTATACCCAGTAGCCGTATCCGACAACAACTATGAAATAAACTAGAAAAACAATGTAATCGGCCGTAGCGAGGTGATTCATGTAATACAGTGGGTAATAAAAAACCGAGGTGTCTTGCACTAAAGCAAGACACCTCGGTTTTTTAATGTAATATGGATTTGCCCCCACGCATCAGCCACTTGTACTGACGGGTTTCCACTTGTGTTACATCACAGCTTACTGAAGTCAAACGTATCGAGGAAAGCGGTCGTGAATTTCCCGGACCGGAAACCTGGATCGTCCATCAGCCTGATATGGAATGGAATCGTGGTTTTGATTCCTTCGATGACAAACTCCTGCAAAGCCCGTTTCATACGGGTAATCACTTCCTCCCGCGACTGACCCGAAACAATCAGTTTGGCAATCATCGAGTCGTAGTTTGGGGGGATGGTATAGCCGCTGTATACGTGGCTGTCGATCCGAACGCCGTGACCACCAGGGAAATGCAGATTGGTAATTTTACCGGGCGAAGGACGGAAACCGTTGGCAGGGTCTTCCGCATTAATGCGGCATTCCATAGCGTAGAGCTTCGGCGTATAGTTTCGCCCCGAAATTTCGGTTCCGGCAGCTACTTTGATCTGCTCTTTGATCAGGTCGAAGTCGGTTACTTCTTCCGTAATCGGGTGCTCGACCTGAATACGGGTATTCATTTCCATGAAATAAAACTTCCCGTGTTTATCAACCAGAAACTCAATGGTTCCGGCTCCTTCGTAACCAATGGCCTGCGCGCCCTTAATAGCCGCTTCGCCCATTTGTTGCCTGAGTTCGTCCGAAACGATAGGAGAGGGGGTTTCTTCAACCAACTTCTGGTGGCGACGCTGAATAGAGCAATCCCGTTCGGATAAGTGGCATACTTTACCGTATTGATCACCCACAATCTGAATTTCGATGTGACGGGGCTCTTCAACGTATTTTTCCAGATACAGCCCGTCGTTGCCAAACGCGGCACCTGCTTCGGTACGGGCATCGTTCCAGGCTTTTTCAAACTCATTTTCGGCCCGGATAATCCGCATACCACGACCTCCACCACCAGCCGTTGCCTTAATAATGACCGGATAGCCCATTTCGGCTGACAGTTTTTTGCCCTGCTCAATGGATTCAAGCAGCCCTTCGGAGCCTGGAATGACTGGAACACCAGCCAGTTTCATGGTCGCTTTAGCAGTCGCTTTGTCGCCCATGCTGTTGATCTGGTCGGCAGTAGCACCGATGAATTTAATGCCGTAATCGGCGCAGATTTGCGAGAATTCGGCATTTTCCGACAAAAAGCCGTAGCCCGGATGGATGGCATCGGCCCCGGTTACTTCGGCCGCCGAAATAATATTAGGAATACTAAGATACGATTGCTTGCTCACCGGCGGGCCAATGCAAACAGCCTCGTCAGCAAAACGTACATGCAAGCTATCGCGGTCGGCCGTTGAAAAAACGGCCACCGTTTTAATGCCCATTTCGCGGCAGGTACGGATGATTCGCAGAGCGATTTCCCCCCGGTTGGCGATAAGAATTTTCTTGAACATAAAGAGTGAAAGAGTGAAAGAGCGAAAGAGTGAGAAAAAGCGGGCGTCTGCTTTTCGCTCTTTCACTCTTTCACTCTTTCACTCTTTGGTTTAGATGGGTTCTACCAGGAACAACGGCTGGTCATACTCAACAGGCGTCGCATTTTCAACGAGCACTTTCACAATGCGGCCCGATACTTCGGATTCAATTTCGTTGAAGAGCTTCATGGCTTCAATGATGCAAACCACCTTACCTTCGGTCACACTGTCGCCCACTTCGACAAACGAAGGGGTTTCAGGGTTAGATGACCGATAGAACGTACCGATCATCGGCGACTTAATGGTAACGTAGTTTGAGGTATCCGCCTTGGGCGCGGCTACGGGCGTAGGTGCCGATGTTGCTGTTGGAGCAGCCGCCTGAGGTTGGGCTATAGGAGCTGGAGCAGCAGGGGCAATGGCTGGTGCTACTGGAGCAATTGCCGGAGCGCCCGATCCATACCGCTTTACACTGATCTTGAGATCGTTGGTTTCAATGTTGACTTCGTCCAGACCCGATTGAGATATGAAGTCAATAAGTTGCTGTATGTCTTGGGTTGTCATAGTTTGGTAGTCACACAGTTGAATGAGTGATTGGTAGTTTAGGAAAGAAATTTACTTTCTAACTGTATTAAAGACTAACTGTTTGATGATAGCTATTTCACTCGTTCAACGTACTCACGGGTACGGGTGTCAACCCGGATTTTTTCGCCCGAATCAATAAAGAGCGGGACCATAATTTTAGCACCTGATTCGACTTCAACCCGTTTTTTGGGGCTGTTAGCTGTGTCACCTTTAATACCTGGCTCGGCATACGTTACCTCCAGTTCAACAAACGGAGGAAGTTCGCACGAAAGAGGGGTTTCATTTTCAGCATTAATCAGCATTTCTACTTCCTGACCTTCTTTCATCAGATCGGCGCTGTCAACAATTTTCTCGTCAAGGTTGATCTGGTCGAATGTTTCCTGATCCATGAAGTTATAACCCGCTTCATCCTTGTACAAAAACTGGAATTTACGGCGCTCCACACGTACTGGATAAATGGTTACGCCTGAGTTGAAGGTGTTGTCGATAACACGGCCTGTAGTGAGGCTTTTCAGCTTTGTGCGTACAAACGCAGCGCCCTTTCCAGGCTTTACGTGTTGAAATTCAGTAATTTGAAAAAGATCGTTGTTGAAGTTTAAGACGAGTCCGTTGCGGATGTCTGCAGTCGTTGCCATATTTAAAATATATGATGTTAGGTGTATGATGTATGACGTAGATAATCGGCAAAATATATCCTATATCATACCTCATATATGAAATTAATAGGCCCACTTTACATAGGCGGCTCCCCAGGTAAAACCACCGCCAAAAGCGGCTAGTACCAGATTATCTCCTTTTTTTAATTGCGATTCATAATCGAACAGGCAAAGCGGGATCGTGGCGGCTGTGGTATTGCCGTATCGGTAAATGTTCATCATGACTTTATCCGACTCGATGCCCATCCGATGGGCTGTCGCGTCGATGATGCGTTTGTTAGCCTGGTGTGGAACCAGCCAGGCTACATCAGCGCCTTTCAGGTGGTTTCGTTCCATAATTTCGGCAGATACATCAGCCATATTTTTGACGGCAAACTTAAATACCGAAGGGCCGTCCTGGTATACATAATGCCAGCGCTTTTCGACAGTTTCGTGGGAGGGCGGGTAGCGGCTTCCTCCTGCTTTCTGAAACAGGTGATTTTGTCCGACACCATCCGATTTGATAATCGAATCCAGAATACCATTTCCTTCGGTATTGGGTTCGAGAAGGACTGCGCCAGCTCCATCACCGAACAGTACACAAGTAGTACGATCGGTGTAATCAACAATCGCCGACATCTTGTCGGCCCCGACAATAACTACTTTCTTGTATTTGCCAGTCTCAATAAATTGAGAGCCTACGGTGAGTGCATACACAAAACCAGAGCAAGCAGCCTGAATATCAAAGCTTCCTACATTACGAATGCCAACCATGTCGCAGATAAGATTAGCTGTACATGGAAACACATAATCGGGAGTAGTTGTCGCGCAAATCAGTAAATCGACTTCTTCGGGACGGGTATTCGTCTTTTCCAGCAGGCCGGTTACAGCTTTGGCACCCATGTGCGACGACCCCATACCTTCACCCTTGAGAATGTGCCGTTCCTTAATGCCTGTACGGCTTGTAATCCATTCATCATTTGTATCCACCATACGCTCCAATTCAGCATTGGTCAGCACATAGTCGGGAACGTAGCCGTGGACTCCTGTTATGGCAGCTTTACTCATAAGTGGTATTTACAAAGTTTTCTGTTTACAGTATCCGGTTTACACATCAGCCAGTTATAAACCGAATTGTGCAAACAGAAAACTAACTCAATGCTTGTGCAATTTTTGTATATGCGTTGGACTCGACCTGTCGAATGGCCAGGCCAATCATGTTTTTAATCGCTAAAGGTGATGAGATGCCGTGTGCAATAATTACATTGCCATTGACGCCCAATATTGGGCTACCCCCTACCGATTCGTAGTTGGTTTTATCCAGGAACTCATCACGAATACCCCGTCGACTGGCGATGTCATAAAACGATTCGCCTAGTTTAAACATAGCATTTCCAGTGAAGCCATCCGTTATGATGACGTCGGCCTTACCGTCGAAGAAGTCGCCCCCTTCAATATTGCCTACAAAGTTAATCCGACGATTGTCTTTAAGAAGTTGGTGAGCGGCCTGAGCGACCAGTGATCCTTTCTGCTCTTCAGAACCAATGTTCATCAGGGCTACTCGGGGCTGGTTTATACCGAACGTATACTGGGCGTAAATAGAACCTATTTCGCCAAACTGGGCCAGCATTTCGGGTTTGCAATCCGCATTGGCACCGATATCGAGCATTACGGCATGACCACCCGTAATTTGTGGAACAAAGCCAGCAATGCAGGGTCGCATAATGCCTTCAATTGCTTTGATGCTAAACAGGGCTCCAACGTGCATGGCACCCGTATTGCCAGCACTACAAAACGCATCAACCTGTTTGTCTTTCAGAAGCTTAAACCCGATTCCGATACTGGAATTGGGCTTTTGGGAGAGCGCCTTGGTCGGGTGCTCACTCATTTCAATGATATCATCGGCATTTACCAACTCAATGCTGGTAACTGCACTGGCATTATGTTTGTCAAGCAGGGTTTGTATAATAGCCTGCTTACCGATCAACACAATAACCACATCCTCCGGCAATTCAGCAGCGGCCTGAATTACTCCTTCCACAATTGCTTCGGGGGCAAAATCACCACCCATTGCGTCCACTGCAATTTTCATTGACTCGGTTTGTTCAATACTTCCCTGTTCGTCGGGGTTGTAAATTAAGGGCCTGTCAGTAGGCAATTATAGCCTATAATCAATTGATAGTAAACGACTAGCGCTTCCTGGCAATGCCTGACACAAATTGCCTGCCTACTTTTCTATGCGTAAAAATAGGCAGGTGACAGGCAATAAAAAAGTATTTCGCGTTCATCTTCGGAAAGACGTCGGCGAAATACTCTTCATAAATGATCGAGATTTATGCCGTTTTGGCGTAATTCTCAACAATCATTTGTCCTTTATAGAACAGATTGCCCTCAAAAACGTGAGCGTGGTGGCGCTGATGTACTTCGCCAGTTTGCGCGTCGGTCGAGAGCGCTACAGGCGTAGCAACGTAGTGTGTTCTGCGCTTATCGCGTCGGGTGCTTGAGTGGCGTCGTTTGGGGTGTGCCATTGTCTTAAGATATAAAGTTGTCTGGTTATTTAGCTATAGAGGTAATGGTTACAACAGTTGAGAAGAAACTGGGTAATCTCAAAAAACCATCACCCTATAACGTCATTTAATTGTTATTTAATTTTCGTAGAGCTGCCCAGCGAGGATCAATGTCTGGCTGTTGCTCGTCTACGTCGTCAGCTTCAGCATCCGTACGGTAAATCACTTTACCATTTTGGTCATCGTCGTCCGAATCCTCTTCTGCCCGAAAACGCGGATGCAAACGTTTCATAGGAAGAGACAGGCTGATGAACTCAAAGATGTAACGGGCTAGATTAATCGTAGCCGTGTTTCGTTCAATAAGTTCAATCTCGTCGGTTAGTTCTTCATTATGATCACCAAATTTTAGCAGCATGATATGCCGCGTATCAACTGGTTCATCATATTCTTCAAGGCTGCGATCACAGACTTGTTCGACGGTGCCTTTGATCTGAAAATCGAGCCGAATCATGGTTTCCGATTTGTCCAGCAGCAAATGTGTGTGTACATTTCCTTTCTCGATCAAATCCTGATCCAGCGCAGCAAAAAAAGCATCATCCGACGTAAAGTCGTATTCATGCCGTTTATTGTCCAGACCGACAATGTGAATGTCGTATGCGCGTAATGCGTTCACCTTTCGTTCCTCCTCTCCAAAAAATAGGAGCGCAAAGGTACGAAGCATTTGTGAATCAGGAAAGTGAATGCTGAAAAAAAGCTGTGAATCTGTGGGTTCGCTGATGCATCAGGCATAAAATAACCTAACAGCAAGAAAGTTTGAAAGAGAATACCTACAATGACTTTGCTTCCGAAGCATCAATGACCTATGCTACTGACCATTAGTACACTGACTTCTTTGGCCATTCTGGTTCGGATAATTGCTAACCCGCTTTCAAACGTGTTTCAAAAGCAGTTGACACAACGAGCAGCCGATCCATTGTTTGTGATTTCGGCAACATATGGCTTTCTGGCATTAGTTTGTCTACTGTTCTGGTCTCAGCTACGCTTTCAGGGTCTGTCGGAAGAGTTCTGGTTAAGCATGATTATTTCCAGCGTTTTAGCCATGTTTGGCAATGTGTTTCTGGTCAAAGCGCTACACATTGGCGATTTGTCGGTTCTGGGGCCTATCAATGCATATAAATCGGTGGTGGGTTTACTCACTGGTATGTTTTTACTGCATGAAATTCCAGGCTGGTGGGGATTGCTGGGTATATTGCTGATCATTACAGGAAGTTATATTGTACTGGCCGACAGGCAGCAGCGCAAAGGCTTTTCATGGGAGATTTTTCTTCTTCCAGAAGTGAAGCTCCGACTGGCAGCACTTATTTTTTCGGCTATTGATGGGGTCTTTTTAAAGAAGGCTATTTTAGTATCAACACCCATCATCGCATTTTTTTACTGGTGTCTGCTAGGCTTTGGTTGTACGCTAATTTGGATAATGCTAACCATGCGAAAGCAATGGCGGCAACAGGTGGGGCTTCTGATAGATCAGCGGATCATTTTTATAGCGCTATGTCTGTCCGTTGGGCTTACCCAGGTGGCGAGTAATGTTGCACTGGCTGGTATGTCTGTGGGCTATGCGTTGGCCCTGTTTCAAACGTCGGCCTTATTAAGTGTGTTGTTTGGCTATCAGTTTTTTCGCGAGCAGGGAATTGTCCGTAAACTTATCGGAGCAGGCGTAATAGTCACAGGGGCCATATTGATTACAATGTTAGGTTAATCATTGGCAGCTTCTGGTATTCGGTTGTGTCATAGCAAGCGGTACGATGAGCTGTAAACATCCTTTGATAAACCAGGTTAACGTTACTAAACAGAACGAACTAATTATGGCACAGTACCAACTTGTTGAAAAACACGCTATCGAGCACCACAATGAATATTATGAGGTACGCCCCACTCAAACCGACGGCGAGCCTAAAAGCCTTTTCTTCACTACAAATGAGGAGAATCTGGAAGAAGTAGCCGACGCTATAGTTGGCGAACACATGCCGGGTGTAAAACACTGGACGGTTATTCCTCACCGAAAGGATAGTTGATAAATTAGTAACTAAATCGATTAATTGTGCTGTTTAAGGGACCCTAAGCAAAATTTTAAGGAAGTTTTAAACAAATTTTATTGATTATAGTTACGCCTGATCGTATCTTCACTTAACGAATGATACGGTCGGAGGGAGGCCGTCGTCTACCGTAACTTGTATCGATGAAGATTGGCCGAATTCTGCTTGTAGTAAGTACCTTACTCAACCTTGGTAATCGCATAGCCACAGCTCAAGAGTTAACACCCGCTCAGGCGCGGGCTGATATTTCCTTTTTAAAACATAAGCTCGATGGTCTGCATCCGGGTATGGGGTATTATACACCGCAGGCTCGCATGGAACAGCTCTATGATTCGCTGTATAACAGGCTGACGTCTCCTATAAGTTATCTGTCGTTTTACCATCATGTTAGCCCGTTGGTAACCGCTCTGAAAGACGGCCATACCAATCTGAATCATCGCCGAAATTATATCGGGAAGCAAACGCGGTATTTGCCCTTCTACATCCGACCCGTCGATAGTCGGTATTTTATTAGCCATAATGTATCGTCGGATACGTCGCTTCAACGTGGCACCGAGTTGCTGATGATCAATGGCCGGGCGGTGGCTGATCTGCATCGTGAACTGATGGATGCTGATCGGTCTGGCTCTGACGGCGATAACCTGACGGGGCGCCGGTTCTGGAGTATGGTGCAGTTTGCCGATTATTACGCAGCCTGGTTTGGTTCGGCCGATTCCGTTCGAATCACCTATCGATTAACTACAGATACGCTAATCCGGGAAGAGCGAATCGCCTGCCTGTCCCTTCAGGATTTTCGGCGGACCATCCAGCGTCGCTATGGGGTAGATATCGATCGGCGCCCAAATCTGTCTGTTAAAGTAGTCGATACGCTCACTCACACGGCTGTGTTAAGGGTTTCCTCATTCATGGGGTTAAAGAAGAAAGATCCGTTTCAGTGGGCATTTAACCGCAGGCTGAAACAGGCTTTTAAGCAGATTAAAGAAGAGAATGTGAAAAATCTGGTTGTCGATATGCAGGGAAACGGGGGCGGTATTGTGCTCAACTCGGCCCGATTGCTGCGCTACTGGATGCCCAATTCGTTCCGAATGATGGAACATGAGGATATGAAACGGGCGGCCCGTGCCGAACTGGTTACCCCCTGGAACCCGTTTTCGGCACTTAATTTTAGTTTGCAATACAGGTCAGAAAAAGGAGGTGGCTTTACGAGTCGCTCATTACGACATAAATACCGGCCCCGCCGTAAAGATGCGTTTACGGGAAATCTATATTTTCTGCTGAATGGTGCTTCTTTCTCGGCGACCACTACTGTATTAGCTAAAACGCTCGATGCGGGCATGGGTACGTTTGTCGGTGAACCCAGCGGGAGTGCGTATTGGGGCGATTTTGCCGGGCATTTTAAAACGATTATTCTGCCTAACTCTCGGATTCAGGTTCGTATACCACTTAAAAAACTAACCCATTCTGTCAGTACCGACCGATCAAACGGGTTTACTGTAGAGCCTGATTTTAGTGTTTCCCGTAGTTACAACGATCTGATGACCAATCGGGATTACATTCTGGACTACACTCTCCAACTGATTCGGCAGGGTGTGGTGGCCCGAAGACCCGGCCAGACGCAGCCAGTACAAGTGTCGGCACTACAGGAATAATACATTTCAATGCGTCAACAGCGAACTCATTCTTAGCTGTTCGCTGTTGACTCTGTAACTGATAACGGATTTTTTGTGTATTGTATCGTCGACGTTGAAACAACTGGAGGCATAAACGGCCCGACTCGTCTTACTGAAATTGCGATCTTTCGTCACGACGGCCAGCAGGTTGTTGATTCGTTTCATTCTCTTCTTAATCCGGAGTGCCCGATTCCCCCGTTTATTCAGTATCTGACGGGAATTTCGGATGAGATGGTTCAGGATGCCCCAACCTTTGCCGATGTTGCCGAATCGGTCCTTCGCATTACCGAAGATGCCATTTTTGTGGCGCACAACGTCAGCTTCGACTTTAACTTCGTTAAAAAAGAGTTGAATTGGCTGGGATACGATTTTTATCGACGTACACTCTGCACAGTTCGTACAAGTCGGAAGGTAATTCCCGGCTATCCCTCTTACAGTCTTGGAAAGCTCTGTAAGTCGTTAGGAATTCCGTTGCATGGGCGCCATCGGGCTCAGGGTGATGCTGCGGCTACCGTTCTTTTATTCGAGATGTTGCTCCAGCACGATTCGCGTGGACTAATTCCGCGCGTAGTTCCCCGTATTGAGTTTCCGAACTAATTGGCATGGGGTTGCTTGATTAGCACCTTATAGATTGGTTGATGGCTAAGTGGGTCAGTCGGTATTTCGATCGTAACTTTTACACCAAAACCCGGCTTGCTTTCCCAACTGATGCGTCCACCCAGCAAAGCTACCCGCGACTCAATGTTACCCATACCTAAACCCGGTGCTTTGCTGCGTATCTGGTCGTAATTGAAGCCTGATCCGTCGTCCTGATAAACCAGAACAAGCTGGTCTTGCTGAGGCTTCAATTGTAGACCGATCCGCCGTGGACTGGCGTGTTTTAGCGAATTACTGACCAGTTCCTGCGTAATGCGATAGAGCATGACTTCGGTCTCGGTGGGAAGTCGATTGGCATTTTCCAGCGTATCTCCCCCGTCGAATTGAGCAACAATACCGCCACTGGCACCTATTCGGGAAAATAGTTCATCAACAGCCGCCACATACCCATGTTGTTCCAGAGTTTGCGGATTCAGCTTTCGAAGCAGATTTCGGACGTCGCTGATGGTATCGTTAATTAGTTGATTTACCGTCGATTTAAGGGAGAGAATTTTTGGGGTTTCTCCAGCTTGTTTTGTTAGTTGATTCGTATACAGTTTGATAGTGGCCAGGCGAGTCCCAATTTCATCATGTAAATCGCGGGCGATGTCTTTTTTGACCTGCTCCTGAATCTCGTATGCCAAACGCAGTCGGTCAACCTGCTGCTGGCGAATACTATCTTCCCGGCGACGTACCCAAATCCAGACACCTACTATTAGTAATACGATCAGGCTTAATACAAATGGAATCGTTTTCCAGAATGGGGGCTCAATGTGAATAATCAGTTTCCGAATCCGATGACTCCAGTGCCCATCCTGATTAGCCGCTTTGATCTGAAAGGTATAAGAGCCGGGTGGTAAATTGGCATAGCGTACATAGTTACGCTCGCCAGCCATAACCCATTGGTCGTCGTAACCCGTAAGCTGATACTGATACGAATTATGGCCATTGCTGAAGAAATCAAGGGCGGCAAATTCAAGGGCTAATGTATTTTGAGAATAGTCCAGACGGATTTCTTTCGTTTCACCCACATAGGTCTCGGAACGATACGGTTGTTCGTTGATCGTGAGTGAGTAAATATAGACATATGGATTGAAGGTGCTGCTCCGAAACGCATCAGGTCGAAAGCGGTTGAAACCATTCACTCCTCCGAAATAAAGTTCACCATTAGCTGCCCGCATAAACGCATTGCCATTGAACTCGTATCCCTGAAGGCCATCTTTCGGGGTAAAATTTTTGATAACCTGCGTTTCGGGGTCTAGTCTTGAAATACCTCGGTTCGTACTCATCCAGATTTTCTGCTGAACGTCGCTAATCGTGCCGTAGACGAAGGAATTGGCCAGGCCCTGTTGTTCGGTATAAAGCCGGAATCGGCCCGTTTGAGCATTTAGCGCTACTAATCCTCGGTCGCACGAAAGCCAGATTGTTTGCTGACTAGCATCAGGCCGGATGTGCAAGATCATAAACCCTTTCAGGCCGGAGCGAAGAAATCGCCAGTTGAGGGATTTGCCAGCTTCTGGCTGGGAAAGTTGATAACAGTAATACCCGTTTAGGTAAGTGCCTACCCAGAGTTGATGCGCTTTAGTGTTGTACCAGATGCTAAAAATGTTCTGTCCGTCGAGTAGAGGTAATTTTGACCAGTTACGTTTGACGGTATTCAACACGTAGAGACCATCTTCGGTCCCCGCCAGTAAAAAGCTATCACTGATACTGGTCAGATTGCGTACGTAATTGCTGCTAACGAGGTTTGTTGAGCTAGAAAAAGGAATGGATGTGAACGTTCGTGATTTTGAATCAAACGCCAGAACCCCACCGATATGACCCACCCAGATACGGCGTTGCGGATCACGGTATAAACACTTAGGGACGATCTGAGGGCGGCCATTACCGGTTAGCGGTGATGTAAAAAAGCGCTCGGTTATTAAATTGGTACGTGGGTCGAGCACATTGATGCCTGCCTGAGTGAGCACCCATAGCCGATCGAATCGCTCCTCCAGAAATCCCCGAATCGTATAGTTGGTCAGTTTCTGATTGGCAGGCAGCCCATCATTAGCCTGACTTTTCACCGAACCACCGAATAAAAAGGCATCGGGAACAATACGGGCCATGCCATCGGGGTCTGTATTAGCCCAAACGATCCCCGTGTTGTCTACATATACCTTGCTGATTTTAAACTCATTGAGCTGCCGGGTGGCTTTCAGGAAATCGGTTACCTGTCCAAACAGACGAGAACGTTTATCAAAATACAACACACCATCCTGTTGTGTACCAAGCCACAGGCGGCCGCGATTGTCGGAAGCCAGGCTATAGATTGAACTAATCGTATGATTGCCAACCAGATCATACGTCTGGAAGGTGCCGTTTTGATAATTGAGTCGAATCAGGCCTTTATGGGTACCCAACCAGGCAATACTGTCCTCAATAAAAAAGGAAGAAACCGCCTGTGCCGAACCCGCCAGATTGTGGGGATGATTGCTAAAATAGCGAGATAGTTTATGGGTATTGGGCTCGTAGCGCTGGATACCTGTGGTTCCATGCAGCCAGATATCGCCCGATGGGGTCTTAACGGCGGAACTTTGCAGATCATATTCGCGGGTGGGATGCAGATTGGCCGCTAATATGGTTTTGCGTAGTGTTCGGTAATTGAACTGCACCAGCCCTTCGGCATCGCTCAGATAAGTCAGATTAGTAGAGTCAATAGAGAAAGGCATGGTACGGCTTGTGAGCCGGGAACGGCCTGGCTTTGAGCCATTGACAAAAAAGCAATCGAAACGGTCATGCCGACGGTCATAGCGGTTCAGCCCCACCTCTGTGCCTATCCAAAGATTGCCATCAGTATCTTCGACAATACCGAAGATATTAATGCCCCGAATAGTGCCTGGCTGCACAATACCATCTTTCGTTAAGGCGGGTCGGTACGTGTGGAAATGGTGGCCATCGTAGCGATTCAATCCATCCTGTGTTCCGAACCACAGAAAGCCACGACTGTCTTTGTGAATGTAGTAGACCGAGCCCTGCGTAAGGCCGTCACTAACGCCAATATGATCGACCCGGAAAATGGGCGTTGTTGCCGATTGCCCCCGTACAAACTGAGGCCATACACTCCAGAAAAGCACAACTAGGTACAGATAGCCAGAGCGTATCATTGGGGCAAAGAGTGGTAGTTGAGGAAGCCTTTGTAAATGAGCTATTTATTTGGTAAATATCCAAGTTTGTAGGCTAATAAATACAGTTAGGTTGCGCTAATGTTGACATATGACGTAAATGATGAACCCGATGTGAATCATAGTAAATCATAAACAGCTAGTGTTTCTCCGATTTCAAGTCGAAATTCGTAGCCTGTAACGATTTTACCATCAATCGTCAAGCAAACTATGCGTTATTTGAGGGTTATTCAAGTATGTCTTATGCTAAGTTCACTGGGGGCACAGGGGCAGGCAACGCAGCCGCTTACCTATCCGCACGCTCGTAAAACCGATCAGGTCGATACCTATCATGGTACGCAGGTAGCTGATCCGTACCGTTGGCTCGAAGATGACCGTTCTGCCGAAACGGCCGACTGGGTTAAAACCGAAAATAAAGTAACGTTCGACTATCTGGCGCAGATTCCATACCGTAAACAGTTACAGAACCGGCTGGAACAGATATACAATTATCCAAAATATTCGGCACCCAGCCGGAAGGGCGATTGGTTCTACTTCTCGAAAAATGACGGTCTGCAAAATCAGGCCGTTCTTTACCGACAAAAAGGCCTTGACGGAAAACCCGAGCTAGTCCTTGACCCGAACAAATTGTCGACTGATGGGACCACCCGGCTTGGGGCTTTTTCATTATCGAAAGACGGGAAATATGCTGTTGTAGGTTTGTCGAAGGGTGGTTCCGACTGGCAGGAATACCAGATTATGGACCTGGCCACGAAGCAATATCTGTCTGAAAAAATCGAATGGGTGAAGGTGTCGGGCGCAGCCTGGCAGGGCGACGGGTTTTATTACAGCCGGTATCCGAAACCCGAAGGCAGTGCCTTGGCTGCCAAAAACGAAAATCACCAGGTATTCTTTCATAAACTCAACACCCCGCAGTCGGCCGACAAGCTGGTATATGAAGACCCCAAAAATCCCCAACGGTTTCATACACTACAAACCACCGATGATGAGCGATTTGCATTGCTAACGGTGAGTGACCGAGGCAAAGGGAAAGATGGCAATGCACTGTTTTTCCTGGATGCGAAATCAGGAAATAAAACCTTCGCACCTGTTGTTGCCGACATTACCGACTTTAGTTATGACGTGGTCGATAATGACGGTGATCGATTACTTATTTTGACGAACGAAAAAGCGCCGAATAGTAAAGTCATTGCCTTCGATACAAAGAAGAAAACCTTTGCCGACCTTATTCCTGAAAAACCAGAACCTATTGCCGAAGGAAGTGTACAGGCGGCTGGTGGTAAACTGTTCGTCGAGTACAGCAAGGACGTTGTCTCAAAAATTGATGTGTATGATTACAACGGCAAGTGGGAGAGTGAAGTGAAACTACCCGCTTTGGGTTCGGCTGGGGGCTTTGGTGGCGAGAAGGACGACAAATTCGTATTCTATACCTTTACATCCTTTACATTTCCACCTACCATTTACCGCTACGACATTGCCACGCGAAAAAGCACTGTTTTTCGGGCACCCGAAGTTGACTTTAAGCCTGATGCCTATGAGACCAGGCAAGTATTCTATACGAGTAAAGATGGTACTAAAATACCCATGTTTCTTACTTATCGAAAGGGCCTGAAGCTGGATGGGACCAACCCGACTTTGCTGTATGGTTATGGTGGTTTCAATATAAGTTTACCGCCTTCGTTCAGTCCATTTCGGATTCCTTTTCTCGAGCAGGGAGGTGTGTATGCTCAGGCTAACTTACGCGGGGGGAGTGAATACGGCGAAAAATGGCATGAGCAGGGTATGAAGCTGAAGAAGCAGAATGTATTCGATGATTTTATTGCCGCAGCTGAATACCTGATTGCCCAGAAATACACCAGCCCGGCTAAACTGGCTATTCAGGGTGGGTCGAATGGTGGATTACTCGTAGGGGCTGTTATGAATCAGCGGCCCGAACTGTTCCGGGTAGCCATCCCACAGGTAGGCGTGATGGACATGCTCCGGTTCCATAAATTTACCATCGGCTGGAACTGGATCGCTGATTATGGAAGTAGCGATAATCCCGGAGAGTTTAAGGCGTTGTATGCCTATTCGCCCATTCAGAACATCAAGCCCGGCCTGAATTATCCGGCCACACTGATCACAACGGCCGACCACGACGATCGGGTAGTACCGGCGCATTCGTTCAAATATGCCGCTACACTTCAGGAAATATATAAAGGAAACAATCCTATCCTGATTCGGATTGATACCAACTCAGGTCACGGCGCAAGTAATACGAAGAAGAATATTGAGCAGACAGCCGATATTTATTCGTTTATCCTCTGGAATATGGGCATAGCCAGCCTGAAAGAAATAGCGGATAAATAGTATCTTCTAGCAGAAAGGCACTAAAAAAGGCAACCACATGCGGTTGCCTTTTTTAGTGCCACAACTGTGCTTACAGACCGAAGGTGATACCCAGCATCAAAGGAGCAATACCCGTTCCTAATTCGCCAAAGGCACCTACTTTTTCGCTAAAGAAGTAACGGCCACCCAGGTGAATTGGCAGATAGATACCACTACCAAATGTGTTAAAGCCACTACCGAAACTTGAGCTGTAAGTTACGCTCTCATAACCTAAACCGATACCTGCATACAGATCAGCCTTATCAGTACTCAGGTTCAACAGTTCGTTAAAGTGATACGAACCCCGAGCTGCGAAATATAGGTAGTTGATTTTGTCATTGTAACCGAGGTAACCATAGTTGAAGCTACGATAAGCTACTTGGCCACCGACCGTAATATTTGGAGCAACGCCGAAATCGGCAGAACCGCCGAACGCGATACCACCTACACTAGCATAGCCACCTACGCCAATTCCAAGGTTGATTAATTTGGTTCCTTTGTCAATTTTATATTGAGCAAATGATTGGGTGCCGACTAACAGACCAAGAACCAATAAGATAGAAAAGTGGATTTTTTTCATTTGACGAAACTGATTTGTGTTAAAATTTGAGACAAAGTAAAAGCGAATCTGTGGGCCTCACAAACGCCTAAACAGACCTCTTATTATTCGGTCAATATTGACTTTGTGACAAACATAGCAAACAGGGATTTATAACCTATAATCTATTTTGAAATAAATTGTTTAAATAACTAGTCTTCAGTAAGTTGCTTTTGGATAAGTCTAAGTTTAGTACACTATATAAATAAAAAGCTCCTCAATTTGAGGAGCTTATCTACTATAATTTTAATGAAACTTACTAGGCATGATTTAAATCAGGTTTCAATTTTTCTTTAAAAACTTTCCTGAATTTATCTACTTTCGGAGCTACAACAAAAGCACAGTAGCCCTGATTCGGATTGTTGGCAAAATAGCTTTGGTGGTATTCTTCAGCTTCGTAAAATGTACTGGCCGGCGAAATTTCTGTAACAATTGGGCTGTCATAAGCGCCCGATTTATCCAGTTCTGCTTTAGCTGTTTCGGCGAGTTGTTTCTGCTCGTCGTTGTGATAAAAAATGACCGATCGGTATTGCGTACCAATATCATTTCCCTGCCGATTGAGTGAGGTTGGGTCATGACTGCGGAAGAACGCTTCAAGCAATTCTTGATAGGTAATTTGCGTAGAGTCATACGTCACTTCTACACATTCGGCATGGCCGGTTGTACCCGTACAAACCTCTTTATAGGTCGGATTTTCTTTGTGGCCACCTTCGTAACCCGATACGGCCGCAATAACGCCCCTTAGTGATTCGTAAACGGCTTCGGTGCACCAGAAACAGCCCGTGCCAAAGGTCGCTTTTGCCAAAGCGCCTGATTGATTTGTTGCCATATAATTTGTTTCGACAAACCTGTTGAGTTCCTGAAACCTTATAGTTTTATTCGGTTAATTTGCCTAACTAGTTAACAGAACTTCCTAACGTAAAGTTTACCCTTCACTGCCGTGACTGATTTCAATACTGACCGCTTCCGTTATGACGGCGAAAAGCCGCTGAAAATTAAAAAAGCGCCTACTAAAGTTGATGACCTTTACGAAGATGATGCGCATTATGAAGCCATTCTTCGGCAGCAGGCTTCCGAAATCGATAAGTGGCAGGAGCGTATGTTTGCCCACAACCGATACGGACTTCTGACCGTATTTCAGGCGTTGGACGCGGCCGGAAAAGATGGTACGATCAAACATGTATTTACCGGAACCAACCCAGCCGGGGTTCGGGTCTACTCCTTCAAACGCCCAACCGATCAGGAACTAGATCACGATTTTCTATGGCGAAGTTGGCGTGAGCTTCCCGAACGGGGTATGATTGGCATATTTAATCGATCGTATTATGAAGAGGTGCTGGTCGTAAAAGTTCATCCCGAAATCCTTACACAAAGCCAGCGCCTGCCCGAAAAACTAACGGAAGATCTGGATAAGCTGTTCAAACATCGCTACGAAGCCATCCGGGATATGGAAACGTTTTTGCACCGCAATGGCTTCCCAACCATCAAGTTTTACCTGCACGTATCTAAAAAGGAGCAGGCCGATCGACTAATTGCCCGAATTGAGGATATCGACAAAAACTGGAAGTTTGAAGAGGGCGACGTGAAAGAGCGGGATTTCTGGGACGATTACCAGGATGCTTATGAAATCTGTATTAATGAAACCGCTACGGACAAAGCGCCCTGGTACGTGATTCCGGCCGACGATAAGAAAAATATGCGATTGCTGGTTGGGCGAATTATCATCGATGAGTTGAAAAAACTGCCGATCGAAAATCCTGAACCTGATGAAAAGCGATTTAAAGAGTTACAGAAACTGATTGCGGTTATAAAAGCTCAATAAGTGTCAGGGCCAATTTGGAGATTGGCCCATAAATCTGCCCCTACTTTTCGTTCAGTATTGGTTTTGTCCTGTATGTAAGGCCGTTCAGCCTTGTTTTTAGCAGCTTTATCTAATTTTAGCTAAGCTCTGGGTTAGTAGCCATACCTTTGCGTAAGCATTTGAACAACCTGACGTATCCATCCCATCGGATACTCATTATCAATAACGCAATGAAACACGGCTTACCCGTTTGGCTATGTTGCCTTTTTATCGGCACGCTGTCGCTACAGCCTGATGAAGCGCAGGCCCAACCAGCAACCAATACGCTTGCAACTACTCCAGAAAAACCAGCCCGAACAGCCGGGCTAACCATCAGTGGCTATGTAAAAGACGGCGCCAATGGCGAAGGGTTGATTGGTGTATCGGTTTATGTAAAAGAAACTGGAACAGGAGCGGTTACCAATAGTTATGGATTTTACGCTATTACCTTGCCTCCTGGTGGTTACAACCTAGTTGTTAGTTATATCGGATACGCTAAGCAAACCCGAACAGTTGAGCTTACGGATAAAAACGTGCGGCTCGACCTCGAACTAAAACAGGAAGGGAAAGACCTTCAGGAAGTTGTCGTTTCGGCCAATCGGGAAGACGATAACGTGAAGAACATCGAAATGAGTGTCAACCGGATTGATGTGAAAACGTTGCAGCGGATTCCGGCATTGCTTGGGGAGGTCGATGTGATTCGGAGTATTCAATTACTGCCAGGCGTTACAACGGTGGGTGAAGGAGCTACCGGCTTTAACGTTCGGGGTGGTAGTATCGACCAGAATCTAGTACTGCTCGACGAAGCGCCGGTTTATAACTCTTCTCACCTGTTTGGCTTCTTTTCGGTGTTCAATCCCGATGCAGTTAAAGATGTAAAACTCATTAAGGGTGGTATTCCCTCCAACTATGGTGGTCGGATCGCGTCGATACTGGACGTTCGATTGAAAGAAGGAAATGCGAAAAAGCCTGAGTTAAATGGCGGTATTGGTTTGATATTCAGTCGACTGTCGTACGAACGACCCTTGTTTAAGGGGAAGGGATCCTTCATCGTGGCGGCTCGTCGTTCCTATGCCGATATTCTGGCGCAGCCATTCCTGAACAGCGATCTGAAAGGGGCAAAGTTCTACTTCTACGACCTGACTGCCAAAGGCAATTACCGGATCAACGACAAAAACACCGTTTTCCTATCGGGCTATTTAGGGCGCGATGTGTTTGGGTCAGATTTTGGGTTTAACTGGGGAAATGCTACCGTATCGGCTCGCTGGAACCACATTTTCAGTGAGCGATTGTTTCTGAATACAACCGCTTATTACAGCAACTATGACTACTCGCTGAATACCGACTTAAAGCAGAAGAGGCCCAACGATTTCTTCCGTACCGATTCCCGCATTGTGGATTATAGCCTTAAACCCGATTTTTCGCTGGCGCTCGGCAAGAATCTGATTACGTTTGGCGGTCAGGTAATTATTCATGACTTTCAGCCCGGTACGGCTACGGCTGCCAGCGCTGGCGTCGTACGTTCGTTCGGAATAGAGAATAAACACGCACTCGAAACGGCATTATATGTTGGGAATGAACAACAGCTAACCCCACAACTTCAGTTACAATACGGTCTGCGTTATTCGCTCTTCAATTACACCGGGCCGGGCGAAGCCTATACCTTCCAGACCGATGTACCCGTAGGGACCCGGCGGCAGGTTCTGACAACGGTAGCCTATAAAGGTGGGAGTACTATTCAAACCTACGGAAACTGGGAACCTCGTTTGGCGGCTAAGTATGAGCTGTCGGGCAATAGTTCGTTAAAAGTCAGTTACAACCGACTGGCGCAGTACATCCACCTGATTTCGAACACAACAGCGTCTACACCACTCGATGTCTGGACACCATCGACTAACAACGTTAAACCGCAGATTGCCGACCAGGTTGCGGCTGGCTATTTCAAGAACTTCGGCCATACTGGTCGTGAGTTCGAAGCGTCGGTGGAGGTGTATTACAAATGGCTACAGAATCAGATTGATTATATCGACGGGGCCAGCCTGATTCTGAACAAGTATCTGGAGGGTGATTTGCTTAGTGGAAAAGGGCGGGCTTATGGAGCTGAGTTTTTCGTAAAGCGCAACACAGGAGTTGTCAATGGCTGGGTTAGCTACACGCTGGCCAAAACTGAGCGACAGGTGGCAGGCATCAGCAACGGTGACTGGTATCCAACCCGTTTCGATAAACGGCATACGCTGACGTCGGTGCTGCTCTTCGACCCGCCACAAGCCAAACGCTGGAATTTCTCGGCTACGTTCACGCTCGCCAGTGGCACGCCCGGTACGTTCCCCACAAACCGATTTGAATATGAGGGTTTTGTGGCTCCGATCATTGATGGGCGTAACAACTACCGTATTCCGGCCTACCACCGCCTTGACCTGGCGGCCACCTTACAAGGGCGTAAACGGCCTGGTAAGCGTAAGGAAGACAACTGGGTGTTCTCGGTCTATAACGTCTACGCTCGGAAAAACCCGTTCTCGGTGTATTTCCAGCCCAATGCCGACAACCCAAGGGTGACTGAAGCCATTAAGTATTCGGTTTTTGCGACCATCATCCCATCGGTGACTTACAATTTCAAATTCTAGAACAACAAATCTGTAGCCAAACGCCATCCTAAAAAGGCCACTACTACAATGACACGACTTTCAATACTATTCGCTTTACTAGGTACTATTGTGTTGCTCGATAGCTGCACAACGGTCATTGATGCCAAGCTGAATACGGGCCCAACGCAGCTTTCTGTTGATGCCTCATTGACCGACCAGCCCGGCCCTCAAACCATCCGATTAACGCAAACAGCTGCTTATTTCGACAACAGTACACCGCCAGCCGCTACCAGTGCTACGGTAAATGTTATCGACGATGCCGGAAAGACCTATAAGTTTCTAGACCCTGACAACGATGGCTATTACGTATGGCAGCCAACAGGCAACGATACCTTAGGGCATATTGGCCGGACCTATCAGCTTACCATTGGTTTTCAGGGAGAGACGTATCGGGCTGTTTCAAAAATGAACCGGGTGCCATCCATTGATTCACTCATTTTTGTAAAGCGGAAGCGTAGCCCTTTTTCAAAGATTGAAGGATACCGGGCTGAGTTTTATGCGATGGATATTCCTAACCAAACCGACTACTACCGGGTGCGTTTTTTCCAGAATGGGCAACTACAGAATAAGCCGGGCAATATTGTCACATCGCAGGATGGGGGATTTCGTAGCGGTACTTCTGTTACGGATGGGCTGATGTTTATTGCACCTATCCGGCGGTCAATTAATATTGATAGTTTATATAATATGAATGATGTGGTAAAAGTAGAATTGCAATCGCTTACGTCGGAAGCTTTCGACTTCTGGCAGCAGTTCCGAACCCAGATTACCAACGGAGGATTGTTTGCTACGCCACCTGCCAACATTCCTACCAATATCATCAATACCAATGCGTCGGGTCGAACGGCTGTCGGATTTTTTATTACATCGGCTGTGCGTAGTCGAACGGCTACGGTTAACCAGGCCAATATCCGGGTTCGGGAAGACTAAGTTGGTAGACAAGACTTGTAAAGCAATAGGCTGGGGACTGGATGATTATTGACAATTGCCTACTAAATAATCTACAGAATCTCTTTCAGGATTATATAGGTTGCTACGGCCAGAACGAACCAGCCGAAGCCTTTTTTTAAACGGTCAGGCGGGACAAAACGGGTGAAATACATCCCAATAAAAATGCCGACAATAGATAAGCCGGTAAAGGGCAGCAGAAAATTCCAGTTAAGATCGGTATGGTGAATGTCGCCTAGAAAGCCTACGAACGAGTTGACCGCTATAATCAGTATGGAGGTGGCTACAGCCCGGTGAATGGGTAGACCGGCTAACAGAACGAGCATCGGTACAATCAGAAAACCACCCCCGGCTCCGATTGTGCCTGTCAATAGACCTACCGAGAGTCCATCCAGGGCCAGATTGCCGTAACGAGGCTTTCCATCAGCCGCTTCCCCCTGTTCGGGCCGTTCACTCCGAATCATAGACCGAGCGGCTAGCACCATGACAATTGCGAAAAAGTAGAGGATAGCATCGCTTTTCGAGAGTTGAAAGTGATCAACCTGAAACAATGGGTCGGGTAATGCAGGAACCAGAAATCGCCGGCTTAGGTAAACGGAAACAAACGAGGGAAACGCAAAAGCGGCTGTAATCCGCAAATCGACCCGGCCTTTCCAGATATGATTGACCGAGCCGACCAATGAGGTAGATCCCACTACAAACAGCGAATAGGTAGTGGCTAATACAGGTGAAATCTGGAAAACGTACACAAAAATAGGAACGGTCAATATCGACCCCCCTCCGCCGGTTAAGCCAAGCACGATTCCGATAATAAGGGCTGAGGCATAGCCAATAAGTTCCTGTGTACTCATGCAGCACAAAAGTACGCTCCTTATACTAGATCTTTAGTCTATAGACTAATGAAAAATGCCCCTTAGTTCTCGACCAAGGGGCATTTTTACTCAGGGGGTGAGAAGTTTATTCTTCGGGATTATTCAAATTGCTGTGCTTACGGCTGTAGGCGAAATACACGATAAGCCCAATAATACACCAAACGACGAAGGTGATTTTCGTATCGGTACGTAGGTTCCACATCAGATACAGGTTCGCCAAAATACCACAGGTAGCAATAACAGGCAGAACTGGTGTACGATAGGGGCGTTCCAGATTTGGCTCCCGAACGCGTAGCAGCCAAACGGCTCCACAAATCATGGCAAACGCAAACAGGGTCCCCGAACTGGTTAACTGCGATACTTTATCGATAGGAGTAACGGCTGCTACAATCGAAACGATGGTCCCGACAAAGATGGTACTCTTCCAGGGGGTTTTAAAGGTAGGGTGAATCGACGCGAATAGCCCTTTGGGTAAAAGACCATCTTTGGCCATGCCCAGGAAAACGCGGGTTTGTCCCAGCATCATCACCAGCATTACAGAGGTTAGACCGGCAATAGCAGCAATCGTAATTAAATATACGGCCCAGGTTAAGCCAGCGTCTGCAAAAGCCTGCGCAACCGGCGCTTTCAGGTCAAGGGTATCGTACTTAACCATACCTGTCAGTACCAGCGAAACCAAAATGTATAGAGCCGTACAAATCAGCAGCGACGCAATGATAGCGAATGGAACGTCTTTTTTCGGATTGATAGCCTCACCAGCTTGTGTCGAAACGGCATCAAAGCCAATATAAGCAAAGAAAACGATACCGGCTGCTGTGACGATACCGGGAACACCAAAGTGGGTTTGGCCTGTATCGTCGGTAACGGCATTTGGAACAAATGGGGTCCAGTTGGCAGTATCGACAAAGAAAGCCCCGGCAATGATCACAAAAATGACTGTTGCTACTTTCAGCATCACAATCAGGTTATTGGTGCTGGCGGCTTCTTTTATACCCTTCACTAGGATGTAGGTCACGACCCATACGATCAGGAGGGCGGGTAGGTTAATGGCAAATGTAAAATCAGGGACGGCAGTACCGGCAGCCCGTAGAGCATCGGCCTTTTCGTGGGCAGTAACCGGGTCGTTCATCAGCCATATGGGCGGTTCTATATGGAATAGATGGAGGAATTTTTCAAAGTATCCCGACCAGCTCACGGCTACCGTAGTAGCGCCCATCATATATTCCAAAATAAGGTTCCAGCCGATGAGCCAGGCAAACAATTCGCCAACGGTCCCATAAGAATACGCATAAGCTGAGCCCTCTACCGGCAGAATCGACGCAAATTCAGCATAACACAAGGCGGCAAACGTACAGGCGACCCCTGCAATGACGAAAGCTAGTGCTAGTGCGGGTCCTGCCCATTCGCGGGCGGCAATCCCCGTCAATACGAAAATACCACCACCAATAACGGCTCCAATACCCAGCGAGGTAAGGCCCCAGCGCGTTAGTACACGTTTAAGCTCACTTTTTTGCGCATCAGCGGCATAAGCCGAAAGCGGCTTTTTGCGCATCACGCTGGTATCAACTGTCTTTAGTTTAGTCTCCATGTAGGGAAATAGAGTTTGGTGATTGTGTCGTTTAGAAAAAGAATCTTGGGTAAAACCGTTTGGAAAGATACGAAAAAAAAGAGCGAAAGTGCGAAAGAGTGAAAGAGCGAAAAAATTGCCGGATGGCTTTCGCTCTTTCACTCTTTTGCGCTTTCGCTCTTTACCTTACGATTGCGAAGGGCGAATCAGAGGTTTTTTATCTTTCTTTTCCTTTTTGGTCGCTGTAAATTCTTCAGGCGTAGCAGCCTCTTTCGTTGTGAAATCGGCAGGAATAGCGTCATAGCCGGTTTTCTTTTCGGCGATGGCTGGGGCAGCCGTATCTTTATCCTGATCACGGCTTAGGGCATCAACCACAATCGGGGTAGCAACGAATAGCGATGAATAGGTACCGACAACGACACCGATCAACATAGCGAACGAGAAGCCCCGGATAGTTTCGCCCCCGAAAATGAAGAGGACTAATAGAACCAGAATGGTCGAGAAGCCCGTTACGGCTGTTCGGCTCAGCGTACTGTTCAACGCGTTGTTGATAATGGTCGGAATGCTTTCTTTCTTACCCCGGTTTTCGTTCAGGTATTCACGAACCCGGTCGAATACAACAACTGTGTCGTTCATCGAATACCCCATGATCGTCAGCAAAGCACCAACAAATGCCTGGTCAACATCGAGCGAAAAGGGTAGCAGTCCGTTGAAAATCGAGAAGATAGCCAGGATAATCAAAACGTCGTGGAACATGGCAACCACCGCACCGTAACCAAACGCCAGTCGTTTGAATCGGATCAGGATGTAGACGAACACGACCGCTACCGCCAGCAGAATTGACCATACAGCCGAGGTCATAATATCGTTGGCAATAGTTGGCCCCACCTTCTGTGAGCTTTCGATTTTAGCCGGATTCCCTTTCAGGCTGCTTAATCCTTTGTAGATAGTGGCTTCGGCTTTCTTGTCAGCGCCCTGCGAGTTATCATCAACCAGATATGGTGTGGTAACTTTTACCTGATTGGCACCAATACCCGTACCACCATAGGTTTTCACCTCGGGCGATGCACCTAATACACCTTCCAGCGAATTCCGAACGTCGTCGGTGCTAACCGATTTCTCAAAACGGATTACGTACGAGCGGCCGCCTTTGAAATCTACTCCTAGTCCAAATCCTTTGAAAAGGACCGAAATAATACCCGCTGCGATAATGGCCGACGAAATAGTATAGTACAGCTTCCGGCGCGATACGAAATCGAAATCAGAATCTTTAAACAGGTTCTTAGCCCATGACGATGTAAATGTTAACGTTTTGCCGTTACGGATATAATATTCCAGAATCAGTCGGGTAATGAAAATGGCTGCAAACAGCGATGTCAGAATACCGATAATCAACGTCGTAGCAAAACCCAGAATCAGACCTGTACCGAAAATGAAGAGGACAACACCTGTCAGGAAAGTCGTCACGTTCGAGTCAATAATTGACGACATGGCATTTTTAAAGCCATCGGCAACGGCCACCTTAAATGTTTTGCCTTCTGCGAGTTCCTCTTTAATCCGCTCAAAAATCAGTACGTTCGCATCTACGGCCATACCTATCGAGAGTACGATACCGGCAATACCTGGCATCGTCAGCACGGCACCCAGCGAGGCCATAACACCCAATAGGAAGAACAGGTTGACAATCAGAGCGATGTCGGCAATCAAACCTGCACGATTGTAGTAAAATACGACAAATCCCAGTACGAGCAGGATACCAACAAGAGATGATAGGACCCCAGCGCTAACGGCCTCAGAACCCAGTGTAGCACCGACAATACTTTCCTCAACAATATTGGTTGGAGCAGGCAGTTTACCAGCTTTCAATACGTTGGCAAGGTCTTTGGTCTCTTCAACAGTGAAGTTACCCGAAATGCTTGAACGACCATTTGGAATTTCGTTCTGTACGTTTGGAGCCGTATAAACCAGGTTATCCAGCAGAATAGCGACTGGGCGACCTACATTGGCAGCTGTCAGGTTACGCCATTTACGAGCACCTTCGGCATTCATGTTCATGGTCACTTCGGGGCGGCCACGGTCGTCATAGTCGTTGGTAGCATCGGTAATCACATCGCCTTCGAGCGGAGCACGTCCGCCTGATTTTTTCAGGAAATAAAGTGGCAGAATCTCTTTACCATCCGTTGCTTTGAATGCTTTCCGATCCCAGGCAAACACGATGTCGGCCGGAAACAGGTTACGGATCTCAGGCGTATTCAGAACGGCGTTGGCCCGTGCTGTATCTTTCAGGTAAACACCCAACTGGTCCTGGCCAACTGGTAAGAACAGCTGCGTAAGCGCATTGCCCTGAGCAGCTGCGGCAGCCGTATCGTTTTTCGCTTTGCTGGCCGAATCCGATTTGTTGCCCTGAGCCAATTGTGACTCCAGGCTCGATGTGCCCGATGCGCCTTTAGTGGCTGTGCCTGCGGCTGGCGAGCTAGTTTTCAGGGCCGTTTTCCGGGCGGCTTCTTCGCGTAACAGGTAAGCGCCAATGCCTTCAATAGCCGGAGCCAGTTCGTTCAGGCGGTAAACTTCGGTAAACTCCAGTTTAGCAGCACCTGTCAGCAGACGACGAATACGCTCTGGATTATCGACACCGGGCAGTTCGATCTGGATACGGCCAGAACCCGGCAAACGCTGAATGTTAGGGTTGGCTACCCCGAATTTGTCGACCCGTGCCTGAATGATCTGATAAGCCCGTTTGATGGCATCTTCAACTTCCGTATTCAGTAACTTCCGAACTTCGGTATCCGACGATTGGAAGTTGATTTTGCTGCGGTTCGCACTGGTTGCGAAAACGGTTGCCAGTTTGGTATCTGGAGCCAGTTTTTTGAACTCATCCGCAAACAGATCCACGAATTTGGCGGTGCTGGTTTTCTGATCTTCCAGCGCCAGTTTCAGCGCCTGGTTGAATTTCGGATCGCGGTTATTACCCGACAGGCCACGCAGAATATCGGCCGGAGACACTTCGAGAACGACGTGCATACCGCCCTGTAAGTCAAGACCCAGACCCAGCTCGCGTTCGGTTACTTCCTGGAGCGTGCTACCCAGATAAACGGGCTCTTTCCACAGCGAATCCAGATAATGCTGTTTCTTGTTACGGTCAACAAGCCCCTGCTTATTGGTGGCGTAAGCCTCAGCATCCGTTTTAATGCTCCGCGAGACGAAGGTAAATGACAGGAAGTAGAGGCAAATAGCCGCAATAACCCCAGTCAGAATTAGAATTCCGGTTTTGTTTTGCATTGGTTTGCACAGGCAAACGCCTGTTTTGACATAAATTGATTTAGAACAAAAATTGCTTCAGCCAATCAGATTGACCGAAAAACGGATGGGTACTGACAAAAAGGAAGAAGCCCCTGGTGAGAACTAGGGCGCATTGGTGGCAATATGGTGCCCGAAGACGTGCCTGAAATACGAGAAATAAAAATGCGGCAGGGTAAAGTGCTGAAGCAATACAACGCTCAGCAGCAGCAGAATCACAAGCGTCGGTTCGGGGAGCAGAAAAGCGGTCTGGCCCGATTCGCCTACTTTTATTGCGGGGGTAACGACCGCTTCAAATTGGGCCGCGCTCAGTTGGGCATTGGATGAAGATGCATCCGTCGCTTTGCCCGATTTCGACTGTTGGGCAACCGGCTTGGGCGTCACCAACTGCTTTGCCTGAGCGGTATTGCTATGCCCCCATATAGCTGTAAACAGCAGTAGGGTAGCCAGCATCAGGCTCGAAAAGCGTTGTATGACTCGCGGTTGGTTCATAAATTTCCTTAGCGGATGACAAATTTCGTACCAATTCGGGAGGAATGCAAGTAGTTTTCGGTTGAAAAAATAATCTGCTACCTTGCAACTATGAATCTGCATGAATTTATCAAATTGGCCTTAGCCGAAGATGTTGGCGATGGCGATCATACTTCCTTATCCACGATTCCGGCCGACGCCCAAAAACGAGCGAGGTTGCTTGTGAAAGAAGCGGGTATTCTGGCGGGCGTTGAGGTTGCCCAAGCCATATTTGCTGAAGTTGACCCAACGTTTGTGGTTGATGTGCTGATACAGGATGGAGCCAGCATAAAACCCGGCGATATTGTGTTGACTGTCAGCGGAAACGCTCGAAATATCCTGACAGCCGAGCGATTGGTTCTTAATTGTATGCAACGCATGAGCGGTATTGCAACGCACACACGTGAGTTAGTCAATCTGCTCGAAGGCACACGGGCGAAATTGCTGGATACGCGCAAAACCACGCCTAACTTCCGCATCTGCGAGAAAATGGCGACGAAGATCGGTGGAGCCGTAAACCACCGCTTTGGGTTGTACGACATGATTCTGATCAAGGATAATCATGTCGACTACGCAGGTAGTATCGAAGCGGCCATAACTAAAGCGGTTGCTTATTTGAAGGACACAGGCCGTTCGCTCCGGATCGAAGTAGAAACTCGCAATCGGGCAGAGGTGGAAGAGGTTTTACGGGTTGGGCAGGTCGATGTTATTTTGCTGGACAATTTCACCCCTGAAGGCATTCGTGAAATGGTCCGCCTGATCAATGGCCGATTCATAACTGAAGCGTCGGGAGGTATCGACGAAACGAATCTCAGGGCATACGCCGAAACAGGGGTTGACTTTATTTCGTCTGGGGCTCTGACACACCAGATCAAAAGCCTGGATTTGAGTTTAAAAGCATATTAAGGGTCGAAAATAGTCAGGGGCAAGAGTGGTCAGGCAGTGTATAGGTGCGATACGTGACCATATTGGCCCTGACTATTTTTATTTAGCTGGATTTTCATCGATCCCCAGGCGAGGTAAGGCTGGGTTCAGGATACGCGGAACAATTTTCAGTCGGAATACACGCAGTCCTGCCATTGTAAAATCGCAGCTATAAAAATCACGCTGCTTTACACCCCGATAAACGGCGGTATAATTAACCTTCGGTGGCCAGTTATTGAGTGCCAGTTCAGCCGTAATCGCATCGACCGCTTTCCGTAGGTTTGAGAAAAAAATTACGGTTGGTTCCCGTTGACGAAGGGTTGTCAATGAGCCAACATAATTGATCGTAACTTCATAAATTATCTTTCCTGTAGGCCTCACAGTAGCTGTCATTTTTGCCTTTTGATCTGATTTTCTAATAAATTTAATTAAAGAGTGGATAATTTGAAAAATTATTTAACTATTTTTCAAGGTGTGAACTAAAGACTCGGTAATGGCGTTTTACATACAATTGAGCTAATCAACTCCCGACTGTGAAAAACGGCCGGGATTTTTTATTGATATTAACCTATAAAGCAAAGGAGCGATAACCACTCAGGCTATCGCTCCTTTGCTTTATATAGCGTATGATGATTACTTCTTATACATCACCGATTCAACGGCCTGTAAGGTACGTTTTACGTTAGGCAGAATCGCTTCGATAAGCGTTGGTGCATAAGGAAGGGGTAAGTCCATGCTATTAACCCGAATGACCGGAGCATCCAGATAATCGAATGCGTTTCGTTGGATATTGTAGGTTAATTCCGACGAAATGGCTGCCAGCGGCCAGGCTTCTTCTACAATAACGCACCGGTTGGTTTTCTTTACCGAGCTGATAATGGTAGCATAATCGATTGGTCGAACCGAACGCAGGTCAATCACTTCAGCCGAAACACCATTTTTGGCCAGCTCATCAGCAGCCGCTAATGCCACTTTCATGATCTTACCGAACGAGACAATCGTTACGTCGTTGCCTTCCCGAACCACATTGGCCTGGCCAATCGGAATCAGATATTCTTCTTCAGGAACCTGCCCTTTATCGCCATACATCAGCTCCGACTCCATGAAGATAACCGGATCATTATCACGAATGGCTGATTTCAGCAGACCTTTGGCATCGTAGGGGTTCGAAGGAACCACGACTTTCAGGCCAGGTGTGTTGGCAAACCAGTTCTCGAAGTTCTGCGAGTGCTGCGACGACAGCATACCGGCGTTTCCGGTAGGGCCCCGAAACACAATCGGGCAGGAATATTGCCCGCCCGACATCGACATAACTTTAGCCGCTGAGTTAATGACCTGATCAATCGCCACCAGCGAGAAGTTGAAGGTCATGAACTCAATAATTGGGCGCAAGCCGTTCATAGCCGAACCAACACCAATGCCTGCGAAACCAAGTTCGGCGATAGGGGTATCGATTACCCGTTCTGCTCCGAATTCGTCCAGCATACCCTGGCTAACTTTGTAGGCTCCATTGTATTCGGCGACTTCTTCGCCCATCAGGTAGACCAGTGGGTCCCGGCGCATTTCTTCCGACATGGCCTCCCGTAGGGCTTCGCGGAACTGTATTTCTCTCATATTGAGTGCATTAATTTCGGTTAGTAACTTACCCAATTACACTACTGCATCGGGTGAGGGGCTAAAAATCAGCCAAAATTAGGCAAAATGCCCTGATTCGTCAAATCCGATCAAAAGCTTTCCCGGATCTTAAACCAGTACGCTTATAACGAAGGAAAAATTAGCTGGTTTGGTCTGTCTTTACCCATAGGCGAAACCACAATGCTGATTGAGTCAAGCTATTAATACAGTTCAGACAACGTCAATTGTTAAAGATTGTCAAAGAATGTTAACGAATCCTAATATCATCAACGGATGGTTTTTGTCGCACTACTTTTGCTCAGTAGCTAATTAGCCATCGCAGTTTAATTCTGTAGTTATGAAAAACCTTTGCCTGATTCTTTTTTATTTATCGCCTTGTCTTTCCTTTAGCCAGTCGGGTATAGGGCAAATTCGTGGGGTACTGATTGATTCACTAACGACCAAGCCTATTCCTTTCGCTACGGTAGCGCTTAAAACCGCAGATAATAAACTTATTACGGGTGTGACTACGAAGGAAAGTGGCGACTTCCTGTTTGAAAAAATTGCTGTTGGTGCCTATAAACTGGAAATTTCCTTTGTAGGGTATCGCACCAAACCATGGGAGCCTATCAAAATAACGACGGAGAAACCATGGATCGATTTAGGGCAAATTAAACTGGTCGCCGATACGCGGAATTTGAAGGAAGTAGCCGTGGTGGGGCAGAAAGCACTAGTTGAAGATAAAGGCGATCGACTGGTTTATAATGCAGAAAAAGATGCAACTAACACGGGCGGTACGGCCGCTGATGTGCTTCGTAAAGTGCCGATGCTTACGGTTGATCTGGATGGGAATTTAAAAATGCGGGGCAGTGGAAATATTAAAGTGCTGGTGAATGGAAAGCCGTCCAGTATTATGGCTCGTAATCTGGCCGATGCACTTAAACAGATGCCAGCCAACATTATTAAATCCGTGGAAGTCATTACGAGTCCTGGTGCCAAATACGATGCCGAGGGGTCGGCAGGGGTTATCAATATTATTACCAAGAAGGCTATTCAGGGAACAAATGGTACTGTTAATCTGACCGGGGGAAATTTAAATCGATCAATTGGTGGGAATCTGACAGTAAAAGGTAAAAAATTAGGTGTTTCGGTTTCATTGAATGGCGATCAGTTTCGCGGTATTGGCGAAACCAGCAGCACGCGTACGGCCCTCACGAACGGAATTCCGACCAGTATTTTAAAGCAAAGTACCTTTCGCGATAACATAGGAACGAGCGGTTACGGAGAATTGAGCCTTGATTACGATCCCGATACGACGAACCGAATCAATTTTTCGGCCAACGCTTGGGGTGGGACTTTCCCCAATAATAGCACACTAGATAGCCGCCTGACTGATATACAGGGAAATGTAGTGCAGGCTTATCATCGTGATATTCAGTTTCGAAATCCTTTTGGTAATACGGAGTTTAATCTTGGTTGGACCAAATCGTTTAAGAAGCCAGGGCGGGAGCTTTCGGTCTTGACACAATATGCCCGGATGCCTGACAACTATTACTATACCATCCAGCAAACCGGAATTGAATCGACGATACCGACCTATCTGGAACGAAGTACAAACCTTAGTCGTAACAATGAATACACGTTCCAGACAGATTACATCCATCCGTTGACGGCCCGGACGAAACACGATACGCTTAGTTTTAAACTGGAAGCTGGGGCCAAGTCAATCTTACGAAACATCGGAAGTGAGTATGTTATCGAACAGGCAACTACTGGACTAGAACAGGATTACAGGATTGATCCAAATCGATCCAGCGAGTTTACGTATAGTCAACGGGTTACGTCGGGGTATGCGTCGATGAAAATGGACTCAAAACGAAAGTGGAATCTAACAGCAGGGGTACGGCTTGAAAATACGTCTATACAAGGCGATTTTGTCACAACGCAAAGTCGATTCTCCAACCAGTATCAAAACCTGATTCCGAGTTTTACGCTGGCGAAAACCTTCTATAACAAGCATACTGTGAAGGTTAATTACACCCAACGGATTTCTCGCCCAATGATCTGGTACCTGAATCCATACAAAAACTACAGCGATCCCAAGAACGTACAGACGGGTAATCCATTTTTAAATCCCGAATTGACCCATGCCACAGAGGTCTCGTATAGCACATTTGGGAAAGAAGGTTCTTCATTCAATGCGGCTTTATTCTGGCGTCAGACAAACAACTCCATCGAATGGCTGACAACGGTCGATGCGCAGGGTACAGCCTTATCAGCACCACAGAATATTGGGCGAAATGCCAGCTATGGCGCTAATATGAGCTTTACCCTTCAGCCTAATAAACAGACCAATATCAGCCTGAATGCTGATCTTACGTATGTCGATTTAACAAGCGTTGCGCTTAATCAGCGCACCAGCGGTTGGGTCTGGAGCGTTGGGCCTAATGCGTCGTATAAATTACCCAAAGATTTCACCTTGCAGGCGAATGGCTACGTTAATTCAGGATGGATTTCGCTACAAAGCCGTAATTCGGGCTGGTATTATTACGGCCTGTCGGCAAAGAAAGAATTCATGGATAAGAAAATCACGCTGACACTCAACCTCAATAATCCATTCAACCGAAGTAATCGGCAAACTGGCGAGCAGTTTGCACCTACTTTCACGGCACAAAATACGTCGCTGTTTGTCAACCGCTCGGTACGCTTAACCTTGAGCTATAAGTTTGGCCAGATGAGTTCGGGAGGTAAGCAGAGCAAAAAAATAAGTAATGACGATGGCCGTCGGTAGCATGGCCTTTCCTAGCGAACCACGGCAAGTTTACCCGCCAGCCCCTCTGCACCATCTTTTGTAACGACAACAATCAGATAAATGCCCGTTTGTGCCTGACGACCTTGATAGTCGATCAGATTCCAGGTAGCGGTTCCGCCCTGTGAGCGGGTTTCATAGACCAGTTTGCCACCTGCGTCAAGAATTTTTACGGTTGCATTCTCTGTAAGGCCCTGTATGCCCACGTTGCCCGAGAAGTCAGGTCGGACCGGATTCGGGAAAATAGTAATGTTGGTCAGTACATCGGTAGGCTCGGTGGCTGGTGTCTGATACGAAACCAGGCCATTGGGCGTCTGAACAAAGAGTGCCCCACGCGTAGGTTCAATGGCTAACGCCTGAATGGTATTGCTGGGCAATGGGCTATTGTCGGCCGTGAATGTGTCCAGTAACTGTGATCCGTCGGGGGCAACATGATAAATGCCTTTTTGCGTACCGATCCATTTTCGATTGCCGCCATCGACTGCGATTGCCGTAATCTGTTCGTTGGCCAACAGCCGACGTCGATTCAGAATAGGCGGCTGGGCATCAATAACCGCATCGAACGCGCCCGCTGGATTGTCGAAAAGGGTTGGGCCTAAGTCGGTGCCTACCCAGATAACTCCATTCCGGTCTTTTACCAGAGCACGAACGCTGTTGGTGAGTAATCCGCCCTGTCCTGTTTGCGTCGTCAAGTAACGACTACGATTGGTTTGAGGATCAACAACCAGCAACCCCCCGCCGACATCAGGCCGAAGCCATAGAAACCCGTTGTCGTCGGGAACAATCTGAAGAATATTGGTTTGCGTGACAACAGGGAACGATTGGAAGGTGCCGTCGGGCTTACGTACATGCAACGTAGCCGATTGTGATGAAGTCGTCCGTCCAGTTGTTATCCACAAATTGCCTTCCGAATCGGTTGCCAGGCTACTGATAAATGGGCTAATCGTAGCCGGAAGCGTAACGGGTGTTGGTAGTTGATCGCCCGACTGGCTCCATAGCCCGGCACCAAACGTGCTTACGTAAAGACGCTGCTCAGATGGGAGGTAGGCCGCAGCGTTAAAACCACGAGCCAGGCCATTGGTTGAAGGAGCTACCCAACGGTTATTCGTAACCAAAAAGGCCTCATAGGGAGGCTGGTTTGTTGACAGGGTTGTTGCATCCAGCGGCCCCGTGGGTAATGTTATGAGCGTTTGCGGATAGGTGTAAAGACCTACATACTGATCGCGGGTAGGGCCTTCAGGAGCAATGCGCTGAAATTGACCTGTAGAGCCATACAGTAAACCATTCTGCGTATCGGCTACCCAAACGTTGGTACCATCGGCAACCACTTCACGAGGGTTGGTTAGGAGGGGGCCAGTAAATGTTACTGGATTCGGAAGAAGAATAGATTGACTGGTAGCGACTATAGGGCCTGCTGCCGATGGAAATAAGCGAATGATTGGGTCCGTGCTGGAACGGAACAACACCCAGGAGCCATTATTTTTCAGATAAATTCCGGTACCATTTACAGAAACATAAAGACGGTTCTGGTCAACAATCAATGAACTCATCATTGCGGCAGGTTCTACCACATTTCGCCAATTAGCTGGGTCAACGATATTTACATTGGCTGCAAATCGGATCGAGCGAAGGCGAAACCCCATATCAGTAGCCCGTATAGGTCCAGTCAGTGCATACAGGCTGTCGGTAGTCGCTACAGTCTGGTAAATGGCAAGGGGCGTGCCGTCGGTACGTTGGCTGAAATAGGTATCCTTGATTTCATGCTTGATCAGGTCTAAAACAGCCAGGCCGAAATCGGTACTAAGGTAAGCGTTGTTGCCAATGCGATTGATGTGATAAATAGTTCTGGCGGATGGTAGGGTAGAAGCCGCTACAATGGTGTTGACATTACTAACCGCTCCGGGCTCTCCATCATTGGTCAGCGTCATGAAATCAAGGTTCCCGCTCCGATAGGCAATCAGTAATGTGGATTGATCGGCCAGATATAGAAGTCGACTGATACCGGCGTCACTAAGCCCCGAATTCTTGGTTAAGCTGGTTGTCTCCTGTGTAACCTTGTCATAATAAAAGAAGCCGTTTTGCGTAGCAGCGTAGACTTTATTGCCAACTACGGCTACCGACTGCCCCGATTGGTAACTGACATGCGTTTGCCAGGTGCCAATCTGCGCAAATGAATAATGAACAATGAAAAATGGACAATAGATAATGAATAATGAACAATGAAAAAGCGATAATGAACGTGAAGGCCATTTATACGAAACGAGATAACTTATCCATTTTTCATTCGCCATCACTACTAGTTCATTCGTCATTCTTAACGTCTTCGTAGGCCCATTCCTTTCGTACGGCATCGTCGCCCAGGTTAAAACACCGGCGACAACGGGCTTCGTAGCTATCGGTTTCGCCCAGGAGTACCCGCTCCTGCGAAGGCACAAGCCTGTAAGAGTACTGGGCAATGTCGCCACAAACTACGCAAATAGCATGTACTTTTGTAACATATTCGGCTATTCCCATAAGCTGAGGCATGCAGCCAAATGGATTGCCAGCAAAGTCCATGTCGAGCCCAGCCACGATAACTCGTTTGCCCTGATTAGCCAGCTCATTGCATATGGAAACGATTTCTTTATCAAAAAATTGGGCTTCATCAACGCCAACTACTTCGCAATCACCAGCCAATAATAAAATTTGGCTCGCTGTTTGCACAGGAGTAGAATGAATCGCAACGGCCGAGTGCGAAACAATATTTTCTGCGTGGTAGCGGTTGTCCAGAGCAGGCTTAAAAATCTGCACCTTTAGCTTGGCAATCCGGGCACGGTTAAGTCGTCGGATTAGCTCTTCCGTTTTTCCGGAAAACATCGATCCACAGATGACTTCAATCCAGCCAGTGCGTAGATGGGGTGGGTCACGTCGGCGGGAAGGTTCAATAAACATGAGTAAACGATAAAAACGTAACGACTATAACCTACTTGTACCTTAAACGTATATGAATTCCCGGCAAGGACATTGCTTCATATATCCTCACGGATTGCCCGTTGTCGGACTAAATTATGGATTACAGCCCGCAGCATTTGATTTCTTCAGTGACAACAGTCGGTTTGTGGCTGAAAGCTATATATTTACAAAACAAAGGCTTTTCCTAATGTCGAACAAGTTTAACGCGAACGCTCTTTCTGAATATAGCAAGTCCTATGCTCGCCGGATTGCTGCTGATTTTTATCAACAGCATACGACGATCAATGGTCAGCAAATCATGTCGTTAACGCCCATTAATCAGATAAACTTATTTATAATCAGTAGTTTATCTGATAAGTGGCAAGCTGATGCCGAAAAATTCAGAAGCCCTTATTTCGACTTTACGAACGAAGAAGTACAGGAGGCATTACAAAACTTCATGAACGTTGTTTCGCAGTATATATCTGTTCGACGCGAACATCTCGAACCCTTACTGGCCGATGCTGTCCGACGCACGATTATCATGATTTTTGACCCTCGTGCCTACTTTGATGATGTATTGCGGAGCCAGCCCGACTTTACGGTAACAGCGGCTGCCATGAAGCAAATCACGCGTTACACGAAAATAAACCAGTTTATTCCGACGTACATTACGCAGCGAATGAACGGGAAATCGTTCATCTATGTGAATCAGGCGTTGATTTATCTGGATGAAGCGCTAACTCAGAAAGGAAGTGAACTGGAGCCATATGATAAGTTTGTGGCTCTCTTTTCGGAAAAGCTCCCCATGACCGTGTCTACTTTACTTCGAAGTCATGTTCATGATAGTTTATTAGCTACGCCGACCCGTTCATTTTTCGATACAGCCACCGAATCGTCGATACCACCTGCCCCGTTGGTACCTGCCGAATCGGTTCCCGAAAGTGAAGCTCCACCTGCTGTAGCGCCCCAGCCTGATCCTGTGCCTGCTACTGATCGCTTAGAAGCAGGTAGCGTTGCTGGGCCTATGTTTCTCTCTGGTTCGTCGGGTCCTGAACCAGTAGCGCCCATCAGCCAACCCTCGCAGTTGGAAACCGGAGCAATCAGTCAGCCTATAACAACCGAAGTTAAACCCGGTATCGTGCCGAATGATGCACCAGCAACACTCAATGATACATTACGGGAAACAGCAACGACAGAACCAGCAACGGTTGCCGAGACATTCCACCGGGCACCTATCGAAAGTGTAGCCCGCAGTATATCACTGAACCAGAAGTTCCGGTTTATCAATCAGCTTTTCAGTGGTAATTCCAACGCCTATAATCAGGCTGTTGACGAGATCGATAAGCTGAGCAATTATGGGGAGGCACTAGACCTGATCTCCTATCGTTATGCTTCGCAATACATGTGGGACATGAGCAGTGATGAAGTTAGTGAATTGGTCGAAATTTTAAAACGCCGGTTCGCGTAGTTTCTAGGCGTAAGTATCTTTTTTGCTGGGTAATGTATCTTTTGGGGCGCCTGTTCGTCCAATAGATTGCCGGGCTTTGGGAGCGGTTTATCAATCCAGCTCATCAGCAGCGGTAATTTATTGCGATTGTTGAACCGGACTTCCAAACGATTTTGCGAACTGTTTACCTGCTCTGTTTAGCCGGATGGTTAGCGTCGTCGGCTGCTTTTTCACAAACCAGCACACCCCAACATCGAGATGCTGATATAAGTCGGTATATACAGGATCTTTTCCCTGTCCAAACAGAGGGGGTTGATTATCAGGCTATCTATGATGCGCTCACACAGCTCTATGCCAATCCAATCGATCTTAATACGGCTACGCGCGACGAACTGGAAGCTACGTATCTTCTCTCAGAACGTCAACTAACCAGTTTAGCCACTTATCGGGCTGACTTTGGGGATTTACTGTCAATTTATGAGCTTCAGGCAGTACCTAACTTCGACCTGGCTACAATCCGACGTTTGCTCCCTTTCATAACCGTAGCAGGCAGTCGGGGTTTGTTAGGCGCTTTGCCCACGCCTACTGATAATTACCTGATTGCCCGTTATGAACGTGTGCTGGAAGAACAGAAAGGGTTTTCAGAAGCAACGCCCGATAAAAAAGGAAACCTGCCTACCCGTTATGTAGGCGATGCCAGCCAGTGGTATCTACGATATCGTTACAGTCGTCCCCGTGCTTTTAGTTTCGGACTAACTCTGGAAAAAGACCCCGGTGAGCGGATCGATTGGCAACCCGAAAGCCGGCGTTATGGAGCCGATTACGTTTCATTTCATGCTCAGCTTCAAAATCGAGGGCGTTGGAAAAGCATCCTGTTGGGTGATTATCAATTGCAGGTAGGGCAAGGTTTGGTTCTATCAGCGGGTTTTGTACTTGGAAAAAGTGCCGAAACAGTTCAAACCGTTCGTCGCCCAACGTTGGGGGCTCGTCCATACACATCCTTGACGGAAGTTGGGTACTTTCGGGGCATAGTGGCTACCTATGCGTTGAATCGACGTCTTACTATGACCTTGCTGGCTTCGCGAATTCGTCGGGATGCTAACGGGGATAGCTCAGGTATTGGCCTTGTTGCTACTTCACTACAAACCTCGGGCCTTCACCGAACGCAGTCTGAACGAGACGATCAGGGTAGTTTGATGGAAACCAACCTAGGTGCTCATCTGCTTTACCAGAATCGCCATCAACTACAGCTTGGTCTTACGCTGTTAAGCACTACCTACGATCTATTTTTCCAGAAGCGTAGTCAGGCTTACAACGCGTATGAGTTCACAGGTACGCATAATCTGGTGGTGGGCGTACATGGGGGATACATCTGGCGAAACTGGAATCTATTCGCTGAATTGGCCCGGAGTAGTGGCTCGGTTACAAATTCAGGGGGTATAGGGTTGGTAGGTGGAGCTTTGGTTAGCCTGACTAAAAAATTAGATATGGCGGTCGTTGTGCGGCATTACGACCGAAATTTTCATAGCTTTTACGGAAATGCATTCAGCGAGGGCAGCCGGAATATAAACGAAGAGGGGGCCTACCTGGGATTAAAATATACCATTTACCGGAAACTGACCGTAGGCGGCTTTGTGGATTATTTCAACTTCCCCTGGCTGAAATATCTGGTCGATAAGTCCTCAAACGGCTTCGATTATTTGCTTCAGGTTCGATACACCCCCAATCGGCAAACCACGTTTTATGGCGTGTATCACGAAGAACATAAGCAGAAGAATCTGACGGTAGATAAAAGGAAAGATGTAGTCGGTACTACCCGTAGAAGCTACGCACTGAATGCCGAATACACCTTGGTACGGGGTTTGTCATTGCGGTCGCGCATACAGTGGGGCAGTTTTGCGTATGCAGGTCAACCTACCTCCAATGGATTCACGTTGGCGCAGGACGCTACGTGGGACTACCGACGAGTTAGCCTTAGCGGACGAATCGCTTTATTCGGAACGGACGATTACGACAGTCGACAATATGTGTACGAGCGTGATGTGCTCTATGCGTTTTCGTTTCCGGCTTACTTTAATTATGGTGTTCGCCATTATTTGCTGGCGCAGTACAATCTGAGTCGCCATCTGGATATTTGGGTGCGCTGGGCCAGAACGAACTATACTAACCAGACCACCGTAGGCTCCGATTTGGATCAGATTAGTGCTCCGCACAAAACGGAGGTGAAGCTACAGGCCCGATGGCGGTTTTAACCGATTCACCAATAAAACGTTTATCTCTACCTAAATGACCCATCTTTAGACGATGAAGAAAGTCAAATTGGACGACTTCCACAAAGAAGCGCATCTGACCGTCCACAATCAGCCTGTCATTTCTCCATTTCCCGAATCAGTTTGTTGGCGTTGATGAATTCGTTTAGTTCAGGAACGTGCGACTGCGTAAGGGTTGTACTATTGCCTTCCCACAATTTTTCGCCCTGGTATAGAAACATGATTTTCTCTCCGATTTCCATCATCGAGTTCATATCGTGCGTGATGACGACAGTCGTGATCTTAAACTCGTCGGTGATTTCAGAGATGAGCTGATCAATCTTGATTGAGGTGAGCGGATCAAGGCCGGAGTTGGGTTCATCACAGAATAAATATTTGGGATTCAGGACGATGGCTCTGGCAATGCCAACCCGTTTCTTCATGCCCCCACTGATTTCAGAAGGCATCCGATCGGCTGCTTCGGCAAGACCTACCCGGCGCAGGCATTCATGAGCACGATCCAGTTTTTCACTTTCGGCCTGTTCGGTAAGCATATCGAGCGGGAACCGAACGTTTTCAAGTACAGTCTTCGAATCGAACAGGGCAGATCCCTGAAACAGAACGCCCATCTCCCGGCGGATGGCTTTTTGCTGATTCAGGTCACTTTCCAGAAAATTACGGCCATCGTAGAGAACCTCGCCCGAATCAGGCTTTACCAGCCCAATCATGCACTTTAATAATACGCTTTTACCTGTGCCGCTACTGCCAATGACCAGACTCGTATCGCCCTGTTTGAACGTACCGCTGACGCCCGCCAGAATCTGACGACCACCAAAGGACTTCGCTATATTTTTGATTTCAATCATCGGTTCAATGATTGAATGCCTGAATGATTGAATGATTGAATGGCTTTATTCAGCCCTCTTAATTCAATCATTCAATCACTCAATCATTCAAAATTACGTGAGTAACATCTGTGTTAGAATAAAATCGGCGGCTACGATCGCTACGCAACTGTTGGTTACGGCTGCCGTAGAGGCTGCGCCAACTTCGAGTGCTCCTCCGCTTACATTGTACCCTCTGTAGGCCGAAATCGTGGAGATCAAAAAGGCAAAGACTACGGTTTTAATAAGAGCAAACGCGACGCCGAATGGCTTGTACTCAAAACGAAGGCCCGATATATAATCTTCTGAAGAAATAACCCCGGCCAGCGTTCCGGCAATGTATCCACCTAGTATCGCCAGAAAACCAGCCATAATTACCAGTAAGGGAAACATCAGTACAGAAGCAATCACTTTGGGTAGTACCAGATAGGAACTGGAATTGATGCCCATTACCTCCAGAGCGTCGATCTGTTCCGTAATGCGCATCGTACCCAGTTCACTGGCAATATTCGAGCCCACTTTTCCGGCTAGTACAATGCAGGATAAGGTGGGCGCTAATTCCAGAATCGAACTGTCGCGGACAATAAGCGCGATAATATTTTTTGGAACGAACGGATTGGTGAGATTATAAGCCGTCTGTACGCAGGTGACAGCACCAATAAACGAGTTAACAAGCGCTACAATAAAAATTGACCCAACCCCAATATTGGTACACTCGTTGATAATGAGGCCCATATAAACGCGGAATTTCTCCGGGTTACGGAACAGGGTACCCAGAAAGATAAAATAACTGCCTAATCGTGACATAAATCAGTGGCCAGAACCGTAGACGAATACAGTGAATGATAGTCATTCGAAACAACCCTCGTAAAGATAGAATGGTTTCTGACGTAACTTGCGCCGTAGGCTAAACCGCCTGTATTCTGCACCGGAAAATGCCTGACATAGCTTTTTTTACATGAATCCACTACTTGTTGTTACGGGAGGAACCAAAGGGATTGGTCGGGCTATTGCCGATCGATTTATAACAGAAGGGTTCGATGCGGTCGTCTGTGCCCGATCAGTTGAAGGGGTAGAAGGGCCTGGTCTGCTACCTTTTGCCGCTGATCTATCGAATCGTTCGGGTGTAAATGCTTTGTTGACTTACATTCAGTCGTTGGGTCGCCCAGTCGATGTGTTAGTAAATAATACCGGGATATTTTTGCCGGGCGAAATTCATCAGGAAGCTGAAGGGACCTTTGAGACGCTGATGAATACGAACGTGGCCAGCGCTTACCACCTGACGCGTGGGCTGGTTGGGGATATGATTTCGCGTCGGCAGGGACATATTTTTATGATGTGCTCTACAGCCAGCATTACAGCCTATACGAATGGTGGGTCTTACTGCATTTCAAAATTTGCTCTGCTGGGCATGAGCCGGGTCTTGCGCGAGGAATTGAAACCCCACGATGTGAAAGTTACGGCTATTTTGCCGGGTGCAACGCTTACGGCTAGCTGGCAGGGGACCGATTTGCCCGAAGAGCGATTTATGAAAGCTGAAGATGTCGCTAACAGCGCCTGGGCAGCTTATTCGTTGTCAAAAAATGCTGTGGTTGAGGAGATTCTAATCCGCCCCCAACTTGGCGATATTTAAGATTTACGGCCAATTATGATTCATTGAGGACAAAGTATGCTTAAACTCCTTAACCCTGATGGCTATTGACTGACCACTCTTTCGTAACTTGCACGCTCTTCATCGTTCTTGTACACTGACCATTATTCATTGTTAAACTGATTATTGCTACGAATGGCTTCCGTTGAGTATTTAGGTATTGACGTTGGCGGCACAAACGTCAAGATGGGCATTGTCGATGCCAATACGGGTAAAATTTCAAACTTCTACAGCCACGACACCATCAGTTGGCGCGAATCGGGCCACTTTATCGAGCGCTTTGGCGATGCCGTTGCCCTTCAGCTGTTAAATAACAAAGACGTAAAAAAAGTAGGTATTGGTCTGCCCGGCATGCTGAATCGTGAGCGGACGATCCCACTCGAAATTACGGCGATTCCAGAAATTAATGGAGAGCCGATGGTTGAGCTGCTGACCAAGCGCTTTCCTGGCATTCAGTTTTTTCTGGCGAACGATGCTAACGCTGCTGCTTTAGGCGAGTATTATTTTGCCGAAGAGCGTATTACCGAAAACTACATCTTCATCACACTAGGCACGGGTGTTGGTGGAGCGGCTATCATTAATAAGAAAATTTTTACCGGGGGCGATGGAAACGCTATGGAGCCGGGCCACATTCCTTCGCGGAATGGTCGGGTACTGGAACGTAACATCGGAAAGGTAGAATTGCTCCAACTGGCTAACGAGCGCCGGAAAAGCTATACTGGCGAAACCCATTTGCCTGACGATGGTAATATTTCGACCACTGGATTAGTAGCGGCTGCCGCAGAAGGCGACGAACTGGCCCTGCAAATCTGGACGGAAGTAGGTGAAATGCTAGGTGAAGGCTTAGCCGCCCTGATTAAGGTTCTGGATATTAAACAGGTACTGATTGGTGGAGGATTATCAGCTTCCTTCGATTATATTTTACCTGCTGTGAATAAAACGCTCGATTACTGGCTGAATCCGTATTATAAAAACGGCTTGAGCATCAAACGGGCCACGCTCGGTAACGATGCCGGTTTGCTGGGTGCTGCATCGCTTTGTTTTGAATAAGCTAAATCACTGAAATAAGCGCGTAAAAAAGTAGAGCCGTGAGTGAAAGTAGGCGAAAAACTACTTCATTCACGGCTCTACTTGTATGAACGCTATAAGGATCTACCTGATAACATTAACTTCAGGTGATATTGTAATGCCATATTTTTTCTGAACAGATTCCTGTACCTGTTGAGCAAGGGCCAGAATCTGGTTCCCCGTCGCTTTGTCGTAATTGACTAGGACAAGTGCCTGTTTAGCATGAACACCTGCGTCGCCCGATCGATGACCTTTCCAGCCAGCCTGCTCAATAAGCCAGCCCGCGGGAACCTTCACAAAGTCATCGTTGACGGGATAGCCTGGTAAGGTTGGGTACTCTGTTTTAAGCTGGTCGAACTGAGCCTTAGGGATTTCCGGATTTTTAAAAAAACTACCTGCATTACCAATTTGAGCCGGATCAGGAAGCTTACTTCGCCGAATGTGGATCACGGCTTCACTGATGGCCTTTATCGATAGATTGTCTTCCGAAACGCCCATGTCAGCCAGTGTCTCCTGAATGGCACCATAGCGCGTATGAAACGTTGGCACCTTGTCGAGTCTTAGTGTAACGCTGGTGATAATATATTGACCTTTAAGCTCACGTTTGAAAACACTCTCGCGATAGCCAAATGCACAATCAGCATGGGTAAACGTTCGGGTATGCCCCGTCTGAATATGTACGGCCGTTAATGAGTCGAATACTTGTTCTAACTCAACGCCGTAAGCACCAATGTTTTGCATAGGGGCTGCACCCACTGTGCCCGGAATAAGCGATAAGTTTTCAATTCCTGCATAGCCCTGATCGACACAGTGCATAACCAGTTGGTGCCAGTTTACGCCCCCACCCGCTTTTACATACACATGCGTATCATCTTCCCGCACCACATCGATACCCTGGAGGCTTATTTTAATAGCCAGTCCATCGAAATTCTGGCAAAGAAGTACATTACTGCCTCCACCGAGAATTAATTTAGGGGTATTGAGAAATTCTGCTAGTTGAAGCAACGTTTGGAGGTCGTCCTCGTTACTAATGTCGACCCAATAGCGTGCGCTGGCGTCAATCCGAAACGTATTATACGGTTTTAGCGACACGTGGCTCTGTATACTCAGCATGTATTCGACTTGATAAGAGCCCAAAATTAACTAAAATCCAGCATGGGTTTATACCGGAATATAAAGGGGTAAGCAATCGAAAGAATAAAATGGCTATTTTTGCATCACATGGAATAAGATATGTACAATAAATTAGGAACGTTACTGGTGCTTAGTGTACTGACAATATCGGGCTGTGCCAGTAGTCGTTCGGTCTCGTCAGGTAGTTCGGCTGTCGATTATAACAGCTATAACGAAGATTTAGCCTCCGTGCGACCTATATATAATCCGAATCCGGTTTCCTCTACCCCAACAACGAATCGCTCTACTAATCCGACAACCAATCCAACAAATGCTCCTCGTCGGACAGACACCCGAAAACCGAATACACCTATCGAAGCTTTACATATAAATCGTAAACTTGACCTGGTGCTGGATACAATAGCCACCCAAAATAGATCAATACGATATGCGCCTGGTTATCGGATTCAGGTTTATGTAGGTAATCAGCGTCAGGAAGCAGAAGCGGCCAAGTTGCTGATTTCTCAGAATTTTCCAGAACTTAGCCCTTACCTTACCTATAATCAGCCAACTTATAAACTAAAAGTAGGCGACTTTATGCGTCGCTTAGATGCGGAACGGTATTATTCATCGATTCACAGATTTGTGTCATCAGCCCAGTTGCAACCCGACAAGGTGGATATTCGGCGTAGCCTATTAATAAAGTAATTTAAGATTTAGATAAATAGATGTTAACTTAGAAGCTAATGTGTAAACTTTGCACGTGCTTCAACCTAGATTGTAAGAATTTATGAAAAAAGCGTTAATTACCGGGATTACAGGACAAGACGGTGCCTATTTAACAGAGTTATTGTTAGCAAAAGGGTATGAAGTACACGGTATCAAGCGCCGTAGCTCGTTATTCAACACGCAACGGATTGACCACCTGTATGAAGATCCGCATGAGAAGAAAGTACACCTGAAGCTCCACTATGGTGATCTTTCTGATTCGACCAATGTCATTCGAATTATTCAGGAAGTTCAGCCCGACGAGATTTATAACCTCGGCGCTATGTCGCATGTGCGGGTAAGTTTCGACGAGCCTGAATATACGGCTCAGGTGGATGGTATCGGTACGCTACGGATTCTGGAAGCGGTTCGTTTGCTGGGCTTAACTAAAAAGACACGCATTTATCAGGCTTCTACATCTGAGTTGTATGGCGGGGTTCAGGGACATGCTCAATCAGAAACAACGCCATTCTACCCTCGTTCGCCCTACGCAGTTGCTAAACTATATGGCTACTGGATTACGGTCAACTATCGGGAAGCATATGATATGTTTGCCTGTAACGGGATTTTGTTTAACCACGAATCACCACTACGGGGCGAAACGTTCGTGACGCGTAAAATTACCCGTGCCGTTGCCCGTATTGGCTTAGGCTTGCAGGATAAAGTATACATGGGGAATCTGGATTCACTGCGTGACTGGGGGCATGCCAAGGATTACGTAGAAGCTATGTATCTGATTCTGCAACAGGACAAACCCGAAGATTACGTTATCGCTACGGGCGTAACGACCAGCGTTCGTGATTTTATTCGGATGGCGTTTGCCGAAATTGGTGTTGAGCTGGCTTTTTCGGGCGAAGGTGATGCTGAAGTCGGTACTGTGGTTAGTTCAACGAATCCTGACTTCCCCGTTGAAATCGGTAAAGCCGTCGTTTGCATTGATCCTCGCTATTACCGGCCAACCGAAGTAGATCTGTTACTTGGTGACCCAACCAAAGCGATGACGCAACTGAACTGGCAGCCTAAATATGATTTGCCTGCCCTTGTGAAGGATATGATGATGGCTGATATTGACCTCTTCCGTCGCGATCAGCTTCTTGCCAGAAGTGGACACCAAATTCTGAATTATTACGAATAGATTTTAAAAAACGGTCAAAATGAAAACGGTCAAAAGGATTTAAACCCTTTTGACCGTTTTCATTTTGACCGTTTTGCTTTTGTCTTATACAGGCACCGCGTAGTAGTACATCCGTGAGCTATTGGGGTACATGCCGATCAGCATCAAGCCTTCCCCTTCTTTTACGCTCGACATAATGGTTTGAAGGTCTTTTGTCGTTTTAACGTTTTTACCATTCGCTTTTACGATAATGAATCCTTCTTCTACATCCGTTTCGGCCAGTTTACCATCGGTGATTTTCTTCACTCGAACACCACCACTGATACCTAACTGTTTGGCATCCTGAGCCGACAGGTCTTCAAATTGCGCGCCCAGCGAGTTCAGCGAAGTGGCTGATGGCGTAATGTCGGTTTTCTTGATAATGTCACGACCACCATTCCGGTTGCGAAGCTCTACTTTAAAGTCACGCTCGGTGCCATCACGGTTAACGGTTACAGTCAGAACATCACCTGGGCGACGACGACCGATGATTTCACGCATCTGAGCATCTGAATCCAGTGGTTGGCCTTCCATTTTTGTGATAACGTCACCTTTTTTCAGGCCAGCAGCTTCGGCAGCACCGTTGTCAACTACTTGATCAACGTAGATACCACGACCAACTTTAACATTCTTCTCTTTGGCGACCGTGCTGTTTAGCTCAATTGGTAGGATACCAATATAACCGCGTTGCACGTTGCCGTATTTCAGCAGGTCGGCTGATACTTTCTTAACCAGCGATACAGGAACGGCGAAGCCATAGCCACTGTAGTAGCCCGTTGCCGAAGCGATGGCTGAGTTAATGCCAACCAGTTCACCGCGCAGGTTTACCAGTGCACCACCCGAATTACCAGGGTTGATAGCGGCATCCGTCTGGATAAACGCTTCTACTGGCGAGTCAGGTTTTGCATCATTTTTATTGATGTTCTGATCCAGAATACCAATTCGACGGCCTTTAGCACTTACAATACCAGCCGTTACCGTCGATTCCAGGTCAAGTGGGTAACCAACTGCCAGTACCCATTCGCCTAATTTCAGTGCGTCTGAATCACCCAGCGTAATGGCAGGCAGGTTGTTTGCATCTACTTTAATGACTGCCAGGTCAGTAAGTGGGTCGGTACCAATAACTTTCGCTTTAAAGCTACGCTTGTCGGTCATAATTACTTCGACCTCGTCGGCATCCTGCACTACGTGATTGTTTGTAACGATATAACCATCTTTACTGATGATCACGCCCGATCCCGAAGCCTGTCCTTGTTGCCGGCGAGGCTGCCGCTGTCCACCGCCAAAGGCATCGTCGCCAAAGAACTCCCGGAAAATATCAGGGACTTGTTGTTGACGTACAGTGCGGGTCATTGTAGTCCGAATGTGTACAACCGTTGGGGTCACTGCTTCGGCAGCAGTCGAGAAATCACCCGGGGTAGCCATAGGACCACCTGGCATTGATGCTAAACGACCTGTGATCGCCTGAATGGGCGACGATTCGTTAAAGATTACGTCCCGGTTGTTGAAACCCAACAGGTGGTAAGCGGCCAGCGTTATGCCACTCGAAAATAGAGCTATTAACGCTATTAATTTCCAGTTGCTTTTCATGATTGATTGGGAAATCTAATTGCTTTCTTTTTGTGTTAGAATTATTGTTTACTCTGCCTGTATAACGGAAAGGAGCTTCTGAAAAATCCGGGTAATGTGTGTCCTTAACAAAATTTAACAGGGCTTTGTTAAAGGGCCTTTAAGTTAGTAAAAAGCCTGTAAGATTTTCCCACAGGCTTTTTATTAAAGTTGGATTAACCACCGATTTCAATTTGACGAGGTGGCTTTACTTTGGCCTCTTCACGTTTCGGAATGTCGATTTTCAAAATACCATCCGTGTAGGTTGCCTGAATCCTATCGGCGTCAACGGAGGTAGGCAGGGTGAACGTCCGCTGAAACGAGGAATAGCTAAATTCCCGACGCGTATACTTTTCAACTAGCTTCTCCGACTCTTCCGTTCTGGTCTCCTGCGACCCTGAAATAGTTAGGTTGTTGTGATTTAGGTGCAGCTTAAAGTTTTCTTTCTTCAAACCAGGCGCTGCTACCTCAATTCGAAAACCATCCTGATGCTCGGCTACGTTTACTGCCGGAACATGGGTGAAGTCAGAATGGCTTGTGTTAAAAAAGTCGTTCACATCGCGGCCAAAAAAGTTTTCGATCAACGACGGAAAGTTGCTGTTCGTGCGCACTAATGTACTCATGACTTTCTTTGGTTTTGTGTTAGACGATACGTTAACTAATTCAGTTAATCCTTTTTCAAACAACATGCCAATAGAAAAATCATAACAAATCCGGTCATTTTGACATTTATTCGGCAAGTAACTAAAGCCACTACCAGACAATTTGACCCGAAAAATGACAGGAGTACAAAGTCAACGTCGGTTGGTTTGCCCAAACAGCGTTGGCCTTCCGAGTCAGCGAATTAAGAAAAATTGGAGAATAATGCAGGCTTATTTGATAGCCAGCAGCTCAAACGCTTTCTCAGCGGCTGCCTGCTCGGCTTTTTTCTTGCTGTAACCACTACCCGTCGAGAATGGCTCATCATCAACAAGTACCTGGGCAATAAATTCGCGGAAGTGGCTATTGCCTTTTTCGGAGACAATCTCAAAGCGAATCTCTTTGCCTTCGCGTTGCGCCCATTCGATCAGACGGCTTTTAAAATTACCGTTGTTCTGAACGACCGACTCAATATCATAATGAGATAATAGGTTCTTCAGAATAAATCGGCGGGAAAAACGAAAGCCCTTATCCAGGTAAATAGCACCAACTAATGCTTCGAGCGCATCGCCATACATCGACGTACGGGCGGGAAGACTTCGTGTACGGCTTCCATCGTATTCAATGAGCTGGTCGAGGCCGATTTTTCGGGAAATACCGTTCAGCGTTTCTCGATTAACAATGCGAGAGCGAATTTCTGTTAGGAACCCTTCGTCTTTGTAGGGGTATTTTTTGAACAGGAACTCGGCAATAACCATCCCCAGAACGGCATCACCTAAGTATTCTAATCGTTCATTCGATTCCCGGAACCCTTCAATCGCTGTGGCCTTCGAAGCGGATGTATGACGCAATGCCAGTTGGTACAAACCCAGGTTGGATGGACGGGCCCCAATGATATGACCAATGGACCGGCGTAAATTTTTACGCGGATCTTTGTGGCCAGACCGGAACCACGCGAAGGGATTGAATAAACTACGTGGCAAAGCGAGTTGCACGACTCAGCTAAGTTTACGGAAAATGACGATGGCGTTGTGGCCTCCAAACCCAAATGCATTGCTCATAACAGTCGTCATCGGACGAGCTTGAGCTACATTGAAGGTCAAATTGAAGCGCGGATCAATTTCATCGTCGTTGGTGAAGTGATTAATTGTCGGCGGAACGATTTGGTGTTCCAATGCTTTAATACAGGCGATAGCTTCAACGGCTCCGGCAGCACCTAGCAGGTGTCCTGTCATAGATTTGGTTGAGCTGATATTCAACTTGAATGAATGTTCGCCAAACAGTTGATGGATCGCTTTCAATTCCTGCGGGTCGCCAATAGGCGTTGACGTACCGTGCGTATTGATGTAATCAATCTCTTCTGGTGCAATACCAGCATCATTCAAGGCATCCTGCATGGCCAGAAATGCGCCTAAGCCTTCAGGATGCGGAGCGGTAATATGGTAAGCGTCCGACGACATACCACCACCTATTAACTCTCCATAAATTTTAGCGCCCCGAGCCTGAGCGTGCTCATACTCTTCCAGAATGATAGAGCCTGCGCCTTCTCCCATTACAAATCCGTCGCGATCTTTGTCGTACGGGCGTGAAGCTGTTTGAGGAGAGTCGTTCCGTTCCGATAGAGCCCGATTGGCATTGAAACCACCAATACCGGCTTTCGTAACGGCTGCTTCCGAACCACCAACTACACACATATTGAGCCGACCCAATCGAATGTAGTTGAAGGCATCAATAATGGCGTTATTGGTTGAAGCACAGGCCGAAACTGTTACATAGTTGGTTCCCCGGAATCCGTAGCGCATCGAAATTTGTCCTGATGCACTGTCGGCAATCATGCGGACAATGAAGAAGGGGTTAATACGGGGTGTACCGTCGCCTTTGGCGTAGTCGATCATTTCATCCTCGAAGGACTTAAGACCACCGATACCTGATCCCCAGATAACGCCGATTTTATTTTTATCGAGCGTATCGAGATTCAATCCGGCATCCCGAACGGCTTCGTCGGTAGCGATGAGTGCATAATGCGTAAATGCATCCATCTTACGGGCTTCCTGCCGGGGAATATACTGAGAAACGTCCAGCCCTTTTACTTCGCAGGCAAATTGCGTACGAAACTTGCTGGCGTCAAACTTCGTAATGGGACCGGCCCCGCTTACACCGGCGGCCAAGTTGTTCCAATAAGTGGTTACATCATTGCCAATGGGTGTCAACGCACCGAGGCCGGTCACTACTACTCGCTTGAATGTCATACAGATTAGACTGCGTAATGAAAAAGAAAAACAACGCCAAGCTAGTTTATGTTGGCGCTGGCTTTCAGGAACTAAATTGCTTTCGGCTACGACTTATTTGCCGATGTGTTTTTCGAGATATTCGATAGCTAAACCCACCGTAGAGATTTTTTCAGCCTCATCGTCTGGGATAGGTAGATTGAACTCTTTTTCAAATTCCATGATCAGCTCAACCGTATCAAGCGAATCGGCACCAAGATCGTTGGTGAAGCTTGCTTCCGGCGTAACTTCTGATTCTTCAACACCTAGTTTCTCAACAATGATATTCTTAACTTTTTGTGCAATGTCCGACATTTTCGTAGTCTGTTCTAGTTAAAAAACTGCGCAAAGAAACGTATTTACCTTGGTATTATCAAACAATTTTTTAGGATGTAAATCGTTTCGTATAGCGACTCTGATTGTTCTATGTTTTTGATAAACAGTTCGTTATTGGTGAAAAAATGGTCAATGAACCGTCTGTCATAAAAAGCCTGAAATCGGCAAAAACTAGCAAAGTTTACCGTATAACTACCGATTTACAGACGTAAGTAGGAATAATGCCTGTACTCCTAATCTGTACTTCAACATCCTGTGGCTGGGTGTTTCCGGTTAAGACCAGAGCCGTATCGAGTCCAAATTTATTACCCCCCAGAATATCCGTTTTCAAAGTGTCGCCGACCATCAGAATATCTCGTTTACTAATATTGGCTGCATTGTCGAGCCGCTCATAGGCGAACATGAACAGTTGCGCGTCGGGCTTGCCGAATCGAATGAATTGCTTACCAACAATACCTTCAATCATTTTGGCTACCGCGCCAATGGCTATTGAAATACGGTTTTTTGAAACAGGATAAGTTGCATCCGTATTGGCTACAATAACGGGAATATTTCGCTTTCGGAGCAGATTAACGGTTTTAGTCAAGTCGGTATTCCAGTCAAAACCTTCATCGTCGAGCAGGACAAGGGCATTAATATCGTCGATTTCCTTCAAATCAAGATGGCTGATAGGAAGCGTCGTTAACCCCGTTGTTTGCAGATAATGGGCCGACTTTTCGGTACCGAGGTAGGCTACGGTTCCATTATGCACTTTCAGATCGAGGTACTCGCGGGCAAGCATCCCCGACGAGATAATACGTTCGGGAGTAATGGCGTAGAATCCTTGCCGATAGTAGGATTCGGCCAGTTCGTGAGGCCCTCGCGACGCGTCGTTGGTCAGAACATAAAAATCTTTACCATTTTCCCGAAGCCAGTCGAAGGTCTTTTCAATGCCAGGTAAAATCCCTTCTGAGTTTTTCAAAACGCCGAACGCATCGAAGAAAATGACTTTGTAGTTAGTTGCTACGGTTTTGAAATCAATTAGTTGCATATGGCAACGAATATAAGGCTATGAAAGCTATGATTTGCCATATCTTATTCTCTTTTTGCCAATCTATCTTTAAAACTTGAGTTTGTTAATAGGTATGCATATAGCTCAGTTAGGTCTTTCTGCATGAGGTCGGTAATGGTAATTCCATAGAAAGTAGCCAATTGCTGAATGCGGTCTATATCCAATCGGGTATTTCCATTTTCGAGTTTGTGATAGGCCGACTGGGTTATGCCTAGTTCATACGCAATGGCTTCCTGCGTATACTGTGCAAACTCACGAAGTTTACGGATGCGAATTTTTAGGTCGATCATAAAATAGTGACAAGATAGGGCGTAATCCGTCATAGACGGATTACGCCCTATCTTGTCACCTAAATCTGCTTAAAAGTTTGCAAATGCACTTTTTGTTAGATAGGAATAATTCCTAAAAGTTATAAGATTATTCTAAAATGGAATTGGAAGAAATTTAAGCCTATTAGATTTTTGCCTCAACCAATCGTTGCACGCCCATTGGCCCGGGACAGATGAGCAAGTGGGGGGTTGGGAGACGATGAAAAATTACATCTATGAAAACAACTTTTTTCAAGCGATTGCTGGTGTCTGGATTGCTGGTTAGCTTGCCTCTATTAGGGTTCTCTCAGGCAGTATGTAAGGTGCATGGTGCACGGTATCCATCTGGTCTCATAATCTATTGGACTACTTGTAATAATCCTGAAAGCAATACTTGGTGGCTCGGTATTGGATAGTTAAAATAGTCGACACGTCGTTTACCGCGTTATTATAACTAAAATAGCTAGTCTCCAGATGAGCATGTTCAGCTTTTCTGGAGACTAGAATAGTTCTTTTATAGAAAATTTATGTATGCTAATAGTGGATACCCTAACTGTCCGTAAAGGGGAGAACGATATTGTATCAGAGGTAAGCTTTGAGGTCAAACCCGGCGAAGCCGTTTGTGTATTGGGGCGCAACGGAGCCGGTAAAACGACCCTATTGCGAGCCGTTCTAGGTGCTGAACCTGTAGCAACAGGTCAATCGGTAATACAAGGCTGTAATATGCATCAGCCCGAACGTCAACGGGTATTACCGGAGATAGGGGCTGCGATTTATTCTAATTCGTTTTACAATTATCTATCAGCCTTTGAGAATCTTCGTCTTACACAACGTTACTATGGAGTAACCCGTTTTTCGGTGAACGAAATACTGCATCAATTTGACTTGTACGACGTTCAGCAACGACCGGCTAATCAGCTTTCGGCGGGCATGAAGCAACGGCTACTGCTGGCATTGGCGTTTATCAACAAACCCATGTTATTACTTCTTGATGAACCGTTTACTGCCGTTGACCGAGACAACACACGGTTCATTCTACGACTACTCGCCGAATTACAGCGCGAATACGGGACAACTGTTGTACTAACGAGCCACTCATTGCCCGATGTGGAAGCGTTCTACAGCCGTATTCTTCTTCTAAAAGCAGGCCGATTGGTTGCCGACCAGACGAAGGATGAAGTTAGAGTAAGTGGGCGTTCAGTGACCAACCTATATGATGAATATGCCTGATGCTTCCGGTTCTGCAAAATGAATGGCTGAAACTTCATCGCCACTTACACCTACTTTGGGCTGGTGCACTTGCTTTCGTAGTGAGCGGTTTTATGATTCAACGATTTTGTGAGACAGCTTTGCGGGTATATACGTTTTGGGCGGAAACTCATCCAGAACGCACATTTGCCTTTTTCTTTTATGACCAAGTAAACCTTACTTTATCATTCCTACAATTTTTATTGGCTTGTCTGGCTACAGTGGCCGTCTTTGACACAGAAACGGCTGAATCCTTAATTCAACTCACCCGATTGTTGCCGGTATCGGGTTTGAAAGTTATGGTTGCCAAGCTTTTATACAGCATGAGCTTTTTATTGATGAGTAGTAGCTTTATGGCTGCGCTATTGGTGTTACTGCAACAACCATTCTTATCATACATGAATGCACAGGAACGATTAGGCATTGTTGAATTAGGTTGGCATTATGGGCTGAGGGCTTTGCTTATGCTACCCGTTTCCTTACTGGCTGCGCTTATCACAACCTGTTTCTTTGGTAAACCTCTGGCGGTACTGGTCCTAAGTATGTTGGCCACCCTTGCCCTGATGGCTGTACCTGCCTTACCTTATTCGCACCTATTTTGGTTTTCGCCGGTCAACGCGGCTCCTTTCGATTTGATAGATATGTTGGTGTCAATCGGCTGGACGGTGGTATTAAGTAGGCTATTGTATAAACAATACACCGCATGAATAGCTGGCGCGTTTATTTCAAAAATGAATGGATGAAGCTAATCCGACAGCCGCAGGTAGTTTGGATACTACTGATTGGCGGCTGGACACTGGTAGGTTGGGCATGGCTTCTTGGACAGGGATCAATGGCTGGTAAGCGCTCCGTCAGCTTCGACGGGTACTTTTTGGGCTTTTTCTTACCTATTCAACTCATTTCACTCCCTATTTTCTCCCTTGTTTTCTTTGTAATTCTATATAGCGAACGGCAAAATCAGACGGTTTCATGGCTGTATCGCTTACCAATTCGAGCAGATCGATGGTACGTAGCTAAGTTTTTGACTGCCTGGCTACTTTGTCTGTTGGTCTTATTGATTAGTTTGTTAGTGGCTGGTTTTGTTTTGTACGGGTATGCGACAGATGTTATTGATAATTTGACAATGAGTCAGTTTTTCGGAAAGCTTATGGCTATTTCGGCTCATTTAATGTTATTGACAGTTCCAATGTGGCTAACCTTTTTCCTACTATCTTCCCTCATCCGAACACCCACCATTGCCGTACTTGTCTTGCTAGTGTTGCAAATTCTAACTGGGTTTAGCCATCATTTTCCAAATCCATTTGCTGCGTTGCGGCTTGCCATCGGTTATGCCTCAGCTAATGGGCTAATTTCTTATCAGCCTGAGCTTCAGGCTCAATATGTTACTGCCGGAGTTTACGTGTTGTTGGTAGCTTTGGCTGTCTGGCTATATGGTCGTTGGAGACCTAACAAGTTGGTAAATTTTCTACTAAACTAACTCTTGTATGCCGTCTCGTTTTGTTTCGATGGTGCTACTTCTGGCCATGCTGTATGCGGTGATTCTTATTGTTTTGGAAACGGTCGCTTATATAGCCGAGCAGACGCATACAGCTTTACCCAATTTCAATCTTTTAAGTGTGCTACTTTCGTGGGGAGGTGTAGTCGTCGGCTTTCATCGTTTTGCCAAACCTATTCTGCTTTCTGTAGAAAAAACCGTCCTAGCTGTACTTGGCGTGGTAATTCTGGGTGGTATTCTGTTAACGGGTTTCGATATAGGTTTACATCATTACATTGACACAGATTACAAAAATAGAATTGCAGTTAAGAATCTGGAGGCAAGTCAACAAAAAATGATGGAGATTGAAACAGAACAGAATGTAGTTTTTGATGATGATGGGACCGAAAGTCTACAAAAATTTCGTGACTTTTTCAGCGTCAAAGGTTTAATCCAAACGCATATCATTGGTGGACTTATTTCATCGGTGCTGCTTGCATTTATCGTGTTGTTGACTTCGTCAGCGGCAGGAAGGTTTCAAGAATGAGTGTTCAATCGGGTAGCCATAGCAGCAATTCTGTCAGCAAACGGTATAATTGGTGAATACTAAATAGTACACCGTAAGCCGAATTTTCAATCTGTTTCTTTTTTCAACGTCCTAATGTCGGCTATAAGTTGCTGCATTTCAAGCTCAAGCGTGCCATTGTAAATACCCCGAATGCGTTTGTGCTTATCGACCAGTAAGAAATGTTCGGTATGCAGAAAATTCGTACTGTCTTTACTAAAGCCTAGTTCTTCTTCGGCGAAATACGACTGTCGGGCAAGCTGATAAATTTCCGATTTGTTGCCGGTTAGGAAATGCCAGTTTTTCGCCTGGATACCATTCGTCCGGCAATAGGTTTTCAGCCGGGCTACGCTGTCAATCCAGGGGGTAACGCTGTAAGACAACAAAACTAGATTGTCATCATCGGGGAAAGCCTTTTCGACCAACTGCATGTGCTTGGTCATTTTGGGGCATATGGCTCCGCAGGATGTGAAAAAAAAGTCGGCTACATGAATGTTGCCTTCAATAGTTTTCTGGGTAATCGCGGCTCCGTTTTGATCGGTAAACGAAAAGGTACCAATCATATGTGGCACTTTCTTAGCTACATCTTGCTGGGAATCAAGGAAGATTGGGCTGAAGTCGGGCGCGTTGTAGTAAGGTAGTCTGGTTTCGGTAGGCTGATGAGAACAACTGAGGCAGCCTATAAGAAGCCCCCAAAGACTACTGCTTAAAAAGACTATCTGTCGCATTGACGCAGTTTTTTGTGCCGAGCAAACCATATCGTCGGCCAGCTATGATGATGTAGTTCGCTTTTACTTTTCCGTTGTCGTAAAATTGCTTTTGCTGGCCATCCTCGTAGCCATTTTTGTAGGTCATTTCTTTGAGTAATAGTCCCGTAGGACCCCATTCCCGACAAACGCCGTTATATTCGCCATCGTCAAAATGATAAGCCATTTTCAGAGTACCATCTGGCCACCAGGCGGTTAAATCACCTACTTTCTGGCCATTCTCGAAAAATCGCTTTTCGGCTAGTTTGCCATTCTCGTAGAAACGCTTCCATTCGCCCTGTTCTTTCCCATCCCGAAAACCAACGATCTCAACAGTGTCTTTTTTATTCTCCGCGAGCGTATAAACCACACCCGTAAATGGCTGGTCATTATCAACAGCCAGCCCGTTCTGCCAGTGCACATGTACAGTGGTTGCTTCAAAGGCTGGCAACTTGTCGGACGTTACAGGACCCGAACAAGATGCCAGCATGATGAAGGTTAATCCCATCCACTTATTTAGAAGCCGTTCCGGGCGTACCATAATAGCCACTGCCGTTGATGTAAGGATCGCTTGACGTAATATGATAGTGGTAGATACCATTCGGGTAATCGGCCGTGGCGTGTGTATGGCCATGGTAGGCATCTAAGGAGGAAGCCGCTACCGTCGCTCCATTTTCTTCTGGCCCGTAAACCGGAAAACCATCCAGTAAAAAGCCTAATAGTGACGATTTAGTCCCTTTAACGGTAGTCAGGTATAGAGGCTCTACGTGGTAATGGTATTCACTGCTTGGCGAAGGATGCCCCCACCATTGGTCAAACGAGACAACTTCATTCGTCAGAGGCTGGTTAGGGCCTGCATATTGGTTGAAAAAGGCCACTCCATTCAGCGATACTCCGATAGGCCCCAGATTGGTCGCTGAATGAGAAGAAGCTACTTTGGGGTTCAGCGGAATTTTAAACGTGTAATTCTGAACGGCAATGGAGTTAGGATTTTTAGAAAACTTGTTCCCACCGAAGGTAGTCCCGGTAAAGTTTTCGTACAGGCTGTTTGACGCAGCGTAATAAATACTCTTGTGATCGGGTGCACCTGAGGTTTTTATATAGACATAAGTGCCATCGGTTGTAATGCTGGTGGCACCATAAATCTTTTTGAATACATCAGGTACACCCGTGCCTACCGACGTAGTTGTACTGCCCGTGGCTGTTGTGGTACTGCTGGTTCCCGACGTAGAACCTGAGGTGGTTGGGTTGACAGAGTCGTCGCTCTTGTTACAGCTAATGAATGTCAGGATACCAAAAGATAGGATCAGGGTAGTGAATGCGTTGGTTCTGTTCATGGTAATTAGTCGTTAATTACCCGCTTAGACGATATGCTTTGCACATTCCTACGGTCGGGGTGGAAAATTTTTGGGTGGCTCGTCGGGGCGCCCGCCCGGTGGCTCATGGCCAGGGCCTCTTGGCGGGCGTTGCTGCCGACCAAAAAGCCGGGCAAGTTCGTCGACCAACTGGATAAAGTCTGCTTGCTGGTCGGGCCGACATAAGGCTTTGATTTGCTTAAAATGGGCGAAATTGAGTTCTGCCAGATGCCGCTGGTTGTCGGCGATTTGTTGAGATAACGCTTGCTGCTTTGCCGAATCGGGCTGCGGTGTGGTCAATAAGTCGTAATAGGCCTGGAATAACTGAACGGACTTATCGTTCAACTGCTGGGTTTGCTGCTGATGCTGCCTGATCATTTCCCGATATTGCTTCTGCTGTGCTTCGTCGAAATGGAGTCGCTCAATAATAATACGTGCTGGCTCTTCCCGTCGGGGAAATGGACCTCGAGGTTGCTCTGACTGAGAAAATTGGCCTGATTTAATCACGACAAAGCCAATAGTCAGCAGGTTGAGTAGAAGTAGAGCAATAACGGAGAAGGTTAGTAGTTTTGTCCGCTCCATAAATCATATGGTTGATTGGTAGACGGATACAATTGCATGCCTGATACAACAGTATTAAGATCGGATGTATCGTTTGTTTTTGGCGTCGAACTGTTGTCAATGATTCGCCAGTTAAGTAGTAAAAGTAAGGCGAAGGAAGCTACCGTGAGCCACACTGTTCGGGCAGGTATGTATACGGGGCTATTTCTGGTCGCCAGCTGATGTTGAATTTTAGCGAACAAAAACGGACTAGGCTCGGCCCGCTGCATACCTTCCAGGCTGTTCAGTACACTATTTATCCATTTATCTTTTTCTGGTTTCATACGAAGACAGACGATAAATCGTTTTGATTCCTACGGCTATTGGGTAAAAATAGTAGAGTTGTAAGGTAAATTACGGCACGGATGTCTGAAAATGCTTCACCGGTCCGGCAAATACCAGCTGGCCAATCGTTTCCGCAAGTTTTCATTGGCTCGCTGGAGTAGTGATTCAACGGCTCCAACGGTTACAGTCATAACGTTAGCTGCTTCAATATTCGTTAACCCCTCAATTCGAGTTAGGATATACGCCGTTTTTTGTTTGTCGGGTAATTGGTCGATGGCCTGGAATAGCCGGGACGCATTTTCCTGATTTTCCAGTGCAACACCTGGATGAAAAAAGTCGGTAGGGTGGTGGATGACTTCGCCCGTAGTGTTATCGAATAAACTAGTCAGAAAGGCAAACCGCTTCTGTCGCTTTTTTCGCTTCTGAAAATCGAGCGACTTGTTGATCGTTATTCGATAAAGCCAGGTTGTAACCGCTGCATCTCCTTTAAACTGGCTTGCCGAGCGGAAAACATCGACGAAAACGTCCTGCGTGATCTCTTCAGCATCTTCTCGGGAACGAACGTAACTGAGGGCGGTATTAAATATACGGCTTTTAGTCAGTTCGTACAGTTGTCGGAAAGCCGTTTCGTCTCCTTGCTGGATCGATTCAATCAGGGTTGAAAGGTCGGTCAGAGCAGGCATTGCGCGTTAGAGAACGATAGTCATTTAGTTGTCATTGATGGTCATTGTTTGTCATTCGTTGTGCATCCAATAAATGACCATCAATGACAACTAAATGACTTAAATGCCCAGCGCTTTCAGAATTTTTTCCGCATCGAAGGTTTCAATGGATGGGAAATAGGTCTGATATGCTTCACGCTGTAATTTGGTGGCATACGTTCGATGGAAGAAGTAGCGACCGTATTTTATGACGTAGTTGAGTATAAAGAATCGATAGGCTTCGGGCAGGAAACGAATTTCGTTCTCCGTCAGCGGATACACGGCATGATACTCCTTCAAAAATAATAGAAACCGCTCTTCCATCAATGGACCTATGACGTAGCTAAATACAGTTCGGTCACCAACATTGGAAGCAACCCGGCTGAAAAAATAAAAGTCCATAACCCGATAACTCACTCTGAACCAGTCGTAATCCCATCGGGAATACAACTCAAAATTACGTGTTACCGAAAAATTACCAATGTTCCAGTCCACAAATACGGGCATGGTCTCAACAATACCGGCTACGAGCTTCTGACGATTTTCCAGAAAAAGATTGCACTGCCGTTTTAGTTCTTCTACGTGCATTCGATGCTCAAACTGGCCAGCTTCGGTATCTAGTACGTCCAGTAAATCCCAGATATCGGAGCGAAGCGTTTTGCTGGACTTGGGCAAAACCGGGCTGACTCGTGAACAGGCCTTGTGAAATTTGGCAATTTGGCGGCCCAGCATCTGAATTTGATGCTCTTCCAGCCGTCGGGGAAGCTTTTGTTGAATGCGAATGGGATTGTAAAACACAACCCAGGCATCAATATAGCCGTTCTTGTACCGATACGTATAAACCTGACCATCGCGCACCAGTGATTTAGCCAGCACATTTTCGAACGGGTAGAGTAAGTTATTGGCCAGTGCGTGAATGATCCGGTGATCTTCCAGAAAGTGTTCGTGCCTACCGAAATAAGATAGTTTGGCAATAATATGGCCACCATCTTCAAACCGTACCCGAAAAACGTGGTTAGTCGAAACCCGGGCACTGATGTCCTCAATGGTATGAATCTGCACCGATGGGTCGAAATCAGCCCAGGCTTTTTTTATAATAGAATGATAATCTACGAGACGCATTGTAATGGTTGTAGAGACGCCATACTTGGCGTCTCCTGACCGGATGGCTTAACTCCAGACGGCTCAGGCTGACGCAAAGGAGACGCCAAGTATGGCGTCTCTACAGGTTAAATTATTTCAAAATACCGCTTCAACTCCCAATCGCTGACCTGGCGAAGATATTGTCGCCATTCCCAGTTTCGGGTGCGTGTAAAGTGGTCAACAAATTCAGCTCCAAACAGTTCAGCCGCAACGGGGGAGTGGGCCATTGCCTGGGTTGCTTCGTCCAGATTTGTCGGCAGAATACCATTTCGTTTATCCGCGTAGCCATTTCCAGCCGAAGCGGGAATATCGAGCGTTAACTTATGCCGAATACCATACAAACCAGAAGCCAGCGAAGCCGCAATGGCCAGATACGGATTGGTATCCGACCCCGAAACCCGATGCTCTACGCGTGTGTAAGCTTCCTTGTGGTTTAATACCCGAAGCGCCGTTGTTCGGTTATCTACCGACCAGGTAATGGTCGTTGGTGCCCAGGCACCCTCAACCAGCCGTTTGTAGCTATTGATGGTTGGCGCAAACATGGGGGTAATATGGGGCAAACAATACAATTGACCAGCCATGAACTGCTGCATCAATTCACTCATCTGATTCGGCTGGCTGGCATCAAAAAATAAGTTTCGGCTCTGATCCAGACTCCAAAGGCTTTGGTGAATGTGTCCACTACAACCCGGCAGATCGGCGTTCCACTTTGCCATGAAAGTAGCTATAATACCATGTCGATAGGCAATTTCTTTGACCGCCGTTTTAAACAGAACGGCTTTATCGGCAGCCCGAACAACCTCGTCGTGCATAATAGCCGCTTCATAAACACCAGGCCCGGTTTCGGTGTGGAGTCCTTCCAGCGGAATGTCGAAACGGGCTAATAAGTCGAACAGGTCATGATAAAAAGCACTTTCGAGCGAAGGACGCAGGATGGAGTAACCAAACATACCGGGCGTAAGTGGCTCCAGATTCAGGAACGATTTTTCCTGTAGGCTGCGGGGGGTTTCGCGAAAATTGAACCATTCGAACTCCTGCGCAAATCGGGCATGGAAACCCATTTGATGGCATTGGTCAGCGATTCGTTTTAATAGGCTGCGAGGGCAGGAAGCTAAGGCATATGCGTTGGGTTCCTGCCCAGCTTTAGAACTGAAATCGGCCAGGAAAAATGGAATATTATCTTGCCAGGGGAGTTGCCGAAATGTCGATACATCAATTCGGACAGGCGCATCGGGGTAGCCCGAATGCCAGCCTGTAGTGCGGCCATTATCGTAAGGCGTATCGGACGAATCCCAACCCCAGACTACATCACAAAAGCCGAAGCCATCGTTCAGGCCATCCAGAAATTTTTGTCGATGAATAATTTTGCCCCGAAGTACGCCGTCGATGTCTGTAAAGGCATACTTGATTTTAGGGCTTTCACTTTGCTTGATGAAGTCGATGATGGCTTGCTGGTCCATGAATGTGGGAAATTCGGCAGAGGAAGTTACGATTATTTAGTATCGTTGTCTGCCCATAGAACTAACTTCTGATATGCAGCAATAATTTGCGGAAACAGAGGGTGGTTTGCCAGTAATAGTAATGATGTATAAACAGGGTGGCCATTATCATCAAATTCAAGATCTATTTTCATCAAGGGAGAACCCTTACTCTCAAAATAACTGTACCAGGAATTGAATTTTCGGAAGCGGACAGCCTGTCGACCATCGGCAGAGTCGCAGATGTAAACGATAACAGCGCCTTCCCGTTTGAAAAAATTGCGAAAAATAGCAGCGATAGTTGGCGGTAAAAGCGGATCTGGCGGGGGATTGATACCAACTATATTTTCCTCGATACGAATAACAAATTCATATACATCATTATTGAATGCGGGGTCATTGGGAAATAAATAACCCGATGGCTTAAACATCACTTCATAAAGTATGCCTAACCCATTAGCGAAGTAATATGAATTTGAAGGACCACCGCCAAACGTAAAGTCATGCTTTAATGACTGTTGTTCCTCGTTCTGCATTCCGTTTCTTCAGTTCAGCGATAGCCGCTTTTTGACTTTCCGTCAGCTCGTGGGGTTTGCTTTCTTCCAACTTTCGTTGTTCCAGAATCCAGCGGAATAAGGCGGCCCCACCTTTTGGACGGCTGGTTGGATCATGTGCTAATTCCATATGACTTATCGAGTTATTCAAAGGTACTTATTTCAGATCAGAACAATAATAAACCAAACCAGAGTTCTGCTTAAGCCTAAACGCTATAAGGCAATTCTTATTCCGCTTTTACGTTGTCCAGATTAAAATGTAGTCCGGTATTTTCGCGACGAGCCATCGCCATTTTAATTACGAGATAAGCCACCTCAATCATATTTCGAAGCTCACAAATCGGAACCGACACTTTCGATTGACGGTATAGCTCTTCGTGTTCGAGATAGATTAGCTCCAGGCGATCCATAGCCCGTTTTAATCGGCGGTTTGAGCGAACAATACCTACATAGTTCGACATAATGGATTCCAGCTCTTTTTTCATTTCGGTGACCAGAACCAGTTCTTCGGGATGAGTCGTACCCGCGTCGTTCCATTCAGGAATCGTATTCGGTGTAACGGCCTGACTAAGCATCTCGACCGTTTTTTCGTAGGCACGGTGCCCAAAGACAACTGCCTCCAGCAATGAATTGGAGGCCAGACGATTAGCGCCATGAAGGCCGGTACAGGAGCATTCACCGACTGCGTACAGGAATTGTATGTTGGTTTGGCCCCATTCGTTCACACGAATACCGCCACACAGGTAATGCTGGGCCGGAACAACGGGAATGTAATCTTTTCGTAAATCGAGGCCCAGGCGATCACGGCAATAGGCGGTGATGGTTGGGAAATGCTCAATAAACTTCTCATAGTCGCAATGGGTCACATCCAGATAAACGTGTGAATCCCCTGCTTTTTTCATTTCGGAGTCAATAGCCCGGGCCACAATATCGCGCGGTGCCAGCGATAGACGAGGGTCGTAGTTTTCCATGAACGTTTCGCCCTTCTTGTTGCGGAGAACTCCACCAAAACCCCGTACGGCTTCCGAAATCAGGAAGTTCGGTTTTTTGCCGGGTTCATACAGAGCCGTTGGGTGGAACTGGATAAACTCCATGTCTTTGCAAATGCCTTTGGCCCGGTAAGCCATCGCAATCCCGTCGCCTGTGGCAATGTTAGGATTGGTGGTACTTTGGTAAATGTTGCCAATGCCACCCGTTGCCAGTAAGGTAGTTTTAGCCAGAAACCGCTCGACTTTGCCCGTTTGGGTGTTCAGTACATAAGCACCAAAGCATTTGTTGTCGGTGTCGTAGCGGTGAACCGTTTCGCCCAGTTGATGGCGTGTAATGAGTTCGACGGCGTAGAAATGCGTGAAGATCTCAATGGATTTCAATGAGGCCGCTTTTTCGAGTAGCGCCCGCTCAATTTCTGCACCCGTAATGTCTTTGAAGTGAAGAATCCGGTAATCGGAATGGCCGCCTTCTTTGGCAAGGTCGTAGTCGGTACCGCCATGCTCTTTGTCGAAACGTGTACCATAGTCGATCAGCTCCTGAATACGTCCGGGTGCTTCGCGTACGACAATCTCGACAATGTGGCGGTCGCTCAGAAAATCACCGGCTACCATTGTGTCTTCAATATGTTTCTCGAACGAGTCATCTTCCGACCATACGGCCGCAATGCCGCCCTGAGCATACTTCGTATTTGTTTCTTCAGCCTGTACCTTGGTGATGACACCGATACGAACGGGCTGTTCTACTTTTTCAAAATGCATTGCCAGCTTGGTGGCATAACTCAGGCCCGCAATACCGGAGCCGATAACCAGAAAATCAAATTGATGGGGCATTGATTTTTTATTTGGCGGGTCTTATTCGTAGCTGTTCATTACTAAGTACAGAGAAGCTGTTGATAAGTTCATTTCCCTGTTTTATGATGACGTCCATAACCCGTTTAGACTTTTCGCTGCTATTCATTTTTAAAAGCCTGACCAGTAAAATACCACAATGGTTCATGCGAAGCCGGTGGACGAGTTCACCAAAGTCTTTGTCTTCTGTAAGCAGGATAGCCTTTCTGTCTACCGCAATTTGCAGTACCTGAGTGTCAGGTATACTAGAAAATGACTCAGCTATCGCAACGACTGAAAACCCGCTTTCCCGGAGTTGTTTAACGACAGCAAAGTCGAAATTTTCATCGGCTACAAAGAAATAGTCATCCCGCTTGGGCATAGACGACTTCGTTTTTTACTGTTTCTGATGCGAATAACAGACAGGCGTAAAATGCTTCTTCACGAACACGTGGGTATGATGCCAATAACTGAGGTATTGTTTCTCCGTTACCTAGTTTCTCCAGAACTAAATCCACTGGAACGCGCGTACCTTTTATAACAGGCTTACCAAACATAATGGTTGGGTCTGAAGTAATGTAATCTCGCCAGTTCATAGTTTTTCGGTTTTCAAGTATCTGTCGTCTATTTTACTTGCTCAGTTCCAGCATCCGTGCTACGGATTCGTAAGCCTTCAGCCGCACATCTTCTGGGACAATGATCTCAGGTTGTTCATAGAGCATGCAATTGTACACTTTTTCGAGTGTATTCATCTTCATGTAGGGGCATTCGGAACAGGCGCAGGTGTTGTTCTGACTGGCTGGTGCCGGAATAATTTTCTTATGCGGTACGGCCTGTTTCATCTTGTGCAGAATACCCGCTTCTGTACCGACAATGAAGGTCTGCTCTGGACTATCGACTACGTATTTCAACAGCGCTGTGGTAGAACCCACGTAATCGGCTTCGCTCAGAATATGCTCCTGGCATTCGGGGTGGGCGATAAACTTAGCGTCGGGGTACTCAGTCCGTAGTCTATGAAGTTTTTCAAGAGAAATATCAATATGAACAATGCAGGCACCGTCCCAAAGTACCATATCACGGCCCGTTTTTTTCGAGATGTAGCGGCCCAGATTGGCGTCGGGAGCAAAAATGATTTTTTGATCTTTCGGCAGGCTTTCCACAATTTTCAGCGCGTTCGAGGACGTAACGATAATGTCGGATAAGGCCTTGATGTCGGCTGAGCAGTTGATGTACGATAAAACGATATGGTCGGGATATTGCGCTTTGAAGGCGGCAAACTTGTCGGCTGGGGCCGAATCGGCCAGCGAACAACCGGCATTGAGGTCGGGAATGACGACTTTCTTTTGGGGAGAAAGAATCTTCGCCGTTTCGCCCATGAAATGGACTCCACAGAACACAATCATGTCGGCAGGAGTGGCCGCGGCCTGTTGGCTTAGGCCCAGGCTATCACCAATGTAATCGGCTAAATCCTGGATAGCGCCATCAACGTAGTAGTGGGCGAGAATGACGGCATTCTTCTCTTTTTTTAGCCGATTGATTTCAGCTACTAAATCTATATCTTCAGCAACGGGCTTATTGACGTACCCGACTCGTTGAACTTCTTCCAGGAGTGCTTCCATTGGTAGTGTATGCTCGGTTTTTTAATCTAAACAACGGTTGGATTGAAAATGTCACTGCGTGAATCCACCACACTGCCGAATCCACGGCAAGATCGGACTGGCCGACGAATTTCAGGAAATCGTTTGGGCTTTCAAACAATCGTCCTGATTTGATTAGTTTTGACGTATAGGATTAAGACTATATGACTGACGATTTGTTACAACTTCGCATCGTTCGTATCATTTCCGAAACGGCCGATACCCGAAGTTATATACTTGAATCTGTGGACGGACGTCCAGTTGCGTATCAGCCTGGACAGTTTCTGACGTTACTACTTACTCACCGCGACGGAGGAACGAATGCTCATGAAGTCCGTCGGTCGTATTCGCTGAGTTCGATTCCGGGCGAACCGTTGCAACTGACGATTAAGCGGGTAGAAAATGGTGAAATCTCACGCTATCTGCATGATACACTTCGGGTTGGCGATGTGCTGACGAGTCTGCATCCGGCTGGTCGTTTTACGCTGGATTCGAATCAGAGCGGTGATCTGGTGTTAATAGGCGCAGGCAGCGGTATCACACCACTCTTTGCCTTGCTGAAACAAACGTTGTATAACGAACCTAACCGACGGGTAACGCTACTCTATAGCAACTCGACCGAGCGACGAATTATTTTCAACGAAGCCTTAGCAGATTTACAGCAAAAATTCCCGGATCGATTTCGGATATTTCACCTGCTGAGCAATCCGCCAGACAATTGGGTAGGTCTCCGTGGCCGATTGAATAATGTCATGCTTGAGCGACTGCTACCGACATTACTTGGCGGTTCCAATCCCGAAACCCTCCGATTTTATATCTGCGGTCCCGGTGATTATATGCGTATGGCGCAGTTTACGCTCATCTTCAGCGGCTTTCAGCTAAGCCAGATCCGACGCGAAAATTTCGTGGTTGAGCCGGTTGTTAGTTCTCCACCGCCCATTGTTGCGGAGGATCGAACGGTATTGCTGCGTTTTCGCGGAAGAGAGATAGAAATTCAGGTGCCAGCCTATAAGTCGATCTTACAGGCTGCTTTAGACGAAGGGGTTATGTTGCCTTACAGCTGCCGGGGTGGGCGCTGTTCGACCTGTGCAGCCCATTGCCTGTCGGGACGGGTCCACATGACGATCAACGACGTACTCACCGATCACGATCTGGCCGATGGCTGGGTACTGACCTGTACGGGGTATCCTGAGAGTGATGGAATTGTGATTGAGGTGTAAGGTGGTGGTGGATGGCCACTACCTTACACTTTCGTTTTCAGATAAGCAATCACTACTTCCATGCCTTTTTTGTAGTGATGGTTATTCGGAATAACAATGTCGGCTTCGGCGCGGTAGGGTTTGATGAATTGCCGATAGGTTGGTTTCACGTGGTACTTCCAGCGGTACATCACATCATCGAGGTCGTAACCGCGTTCTTCGGCGTCGCGTTTTACCCGTCGTTCCAGTTTAATGCTGTTTTTCGCGTCGATGAAGATTTTTAAATCCATCTGGTCGGCCAATTCGCGGAAATGGAAGACAAAAATGCCTTCAACAATAATAATCGGTGCTGGTTTGAAGGTCAGTATCTTAGGAATAATGGATGGATTATTGAAGGTATATTCCTTCTGTGTTATAATCTCACCGTTATGCAACTGGCCGATGTGCTGTGCATAGAGATGATGGTCGATTGTTTCGGGCAGATCGAAATTATGAATGCCCTGATCATCGACCGGAATCACATCCCGACTGCGGTAATAATTATCCTGCGAAATCAGACAAATCTCATCTTCCTCAAAAGCATTTAAGATGTCTTTTAGAAATGAGGTTTTGCCAGAAGCGCTGCCGCCCGTAATGCCGACAATAAATGGTTTTGAGCTCATGATGAAGTTACGAATACTAACAAAGAAAACAGGAATGAGCGAAACGAAAAAGCCCAGGAGGCATTAACTAACACAAAGAAAGCGACCCGTTCATGACAAACAGGACGCTTTCGATGAAGGTTAAGCGGGTTTTATTGCACGCTTATAGAATGGGTTTTATGCTGTAATGGATTCGGCCAGTACAAGCACTTTATTCTGAAGTACTTCAACGACACCGCCATCGACAGTAAATGTTTCCTGCCCGGATGTGGTCTGTACCACGATTGGTCCACGATCCAGCGTACTCACCATCGCTGCATGGTTGTTGAGCACCTGAAACTGGCCTTCGCTACCGGGAAACGTAACGGCACTCGCTTCACCAGAAAAGACCTTACGGTCGGGAGTGATGATATCTAATGTCATGATAATGTATAATGGTTAATGAGCAATGGATAAAACAGGTAGCTAGTGAAGCTCTTCATTTTACATTATCCATTATTCATTAAGTTATAAGACTCCTTTTACGAAATTCAATACGCTGCTTACCTGGGTCTTGGCGGCAGGTTCAGCGGCTTTGGCCACCAGCCCTCCCTGATCGAGCTTGCCAACCGTTGCCAGTGCTGTGGATACCAGTGACTGACCAGAGGATTGGGTGCTACCGCCTAATGCCGACAAAGCACCGCCAATGCCCGACAAACTACTGGTTAGCTGACTACCTTTGCCGAGCAATGAGCCAGCGGCTAAAATGCCTTCAAGCTGACTGCCTCCCGACGCAAGTTTAGCTAAACTGACGGCTTTACTCAACACACCATTGCCTAAAGCGCCTGTCGGAATCAGTGGAAGCAAGGCTTTTAATTTGCTTGCCTGAGCCAGTAGCTTATCCTTGAACGAGGTCGGCTGTGCTTGTGCCTGGGATTCCAGCCCGGTAATGCCAGCCTGTAATTCCTGAGTCGTAGCTGATTTATCGCCTTTGGTAAGTGAGGCAACTGCATTGTCCAGATGAGCTAATACAGCATTGTCCTGTACCAGAATAACAGAGGTCGTTTTGGCAACGGGTGTTCCATCGTTAGCCGATGCTACCTGGACTGTTAAGAGGGTCAATGGCAGTAGAACGATACCTGCGCTCAATCGAATCGTTTTCATAATCAAGAATGTAGTTTGATTGCAACTATTAGACTTGAGGAACAGGTTTTCGTTTCGAGCCTACGGTTAATTAACCATTAAATTAACTGTAGGCTCGAACCATTATATTTGTGGTTACTGACCAGCTTCCCGCATGATTCGTTCGCCTTTCGCTACCGCATCTTCAATGGTACCGACAAGGTTGAACGCTGCTTCAGGCAGGTGATCCCATTTGCCATCAATGATTTCATTGAAACCTTTGATGGTATCTTCAATTGGAACCAGTACCCCTTTCAGGCCGGTGAACTGTTCAGCTACGAAGAACGGTTGCGACAGGAAGCGTTGTACACGACGAGCGCGGGCAACAACCAGTTTATCTTCTTCCGAAAGTTCTTCCAGACCCAGGATGGCGATGATGTCCTGCAATTCTTTGTAGCGTTGCAGAATCTGCTTCACACGCTGAGCGGTGTTGTAGTGCTCGTCGCCAAGAATATCGGCGGTCAGAATCCGGGAAGTTGAGTCGAGAGGGTCAACGGCAGGATAGATACCCAGCTCGGAGATTTTACGGCTCAATACGGTGGTTGCATCCAGGTGAGCAAAAGTGGTAGCTGGCGCTGGGTCAGTCAAGTCATCGGCAGGTACATAAACGGCCTGTACCGACGTGATCGAACCCCGTTTGGTCGAGGTGATACGCTCCTGCATCACACCCATTTCGGTAGCCAGCGTTGGCTGATATCCTACGGCTGATGGCATCCGGCCAAGCAGAGCCGATACTTCCGAACCTGCCTGAGTAAACCGGAAAATGTTGTCAACGAAGAACAGAATGTCACGGCCAGCGCCTTCACCATCGCCATCGCGGAAGTGTTCGGCAATGGTCAGACCCGACAGAGCAACCCGTGCACGGGCTCCTGGTGGTTCGTTCATCTGACCGAATACGAAAGTAGCCTGGCTTTTGGTCAGTTCTTCTGTATCTACTTTAGTCAGGTCCCAGCCACCTTCTTCCATGGAATGTTTGAAAGCCTCACCGTATTTGATGATACCGGCTTCAATCATTTCACGCAGCAGGTCATTTCCTTCGCGGGTACGCTCACCCACACCGGCAAATACCGACAGACCTGAGTATGCTTTCGCGATATTGTTAATCAATTCCTGAATCAATACGGTTTTACCTACACCGGCACCACCGAACAGACCGATCTTACCGCCTTTCGCATAAGGCTCAAGCAGGTCGATCACTTTGATACCCGTAAAGAGGACTTCGGTCGATGTCGCCAGATCCTCAAATTTAGGAGCGCCCCGGTGAATAGGCAGACCAGCGCCTTTCGACTGAGGTTGTGGGATACCGTCGATGGCTTCACCTACTACGTTGAACAGCCGTCCACGGATACCGTCACCGGCGGGCATGGTGATTTGAGTACCCAGGTCAATTACATCTAAGCCACGGTATAAGCCGTCGGTTGAGTCCATAGCGATAGCCCGAACGCGGTCTTCGCCGAGGTGCTGCTGAACTTCCAGAATTACCTCTTGCCCATTGGTTTTCGTTACTTTGAGAGCGTCCAGAATGGCGGGAATCCGGGTGCCTTCACCTTCGAAACTCACGTCCACAACCGGCCCGATTATTTGCGTAATCTTACCTGTATTGACTACCGTTGCCTTACTCATTTGTATGTGGTATTGCTTTATTGAAAAGTTGCCCTTTGTTTGGGACTGCAAAAGTAGGAGAAAAACCGCGTAAGGTCAAGAACCATGTCACTCATTTTCGGAATGATTTGTTAGGAAAGGTTATTGGCAATAAGCTTTTTACGAAAAAATATAAACAAAAATTAACGCAAGCCGATTTGTACAAAAACAAGCCAACAGAAGTTAGAAGTTAGGAGCGAGTAGCAAGGAGCGAGAATCCATCCGGTAGTATTACCTACGCACCCTGCCCATTCTCATCCGCTTATCGCTCGCTTCTCACTACTGACTACTATCAACTCAACGTACATGCTTCAACAACGCTCAAGCGGTTTATTACTTCATATTACATCATTGCCTTCGGCTCATGGTATCGGGGATTTAGGACCTGAAGCCTACCGTTTTGCCGATTTTCTGGAAGCTGCCGGACAAACCTACTGGCAAATTTTACCCCTGGCTCCTGTCGACCCAGGGGCTGGTTTTTCGCCCTATAGCAGCCCATCGGCCTTTGCTGGCAATATACTGATGATCAGTCTGGAAAAACTGGCTGACGAAAAGCTGCTTAGCCGTGATGATCTGGCCATATTCAACGAACAGCCTGTTCAGGATGTAACCATCTCTGAGCCATCTACTACAGATCGGACAAATTCGGCTATTCTGGCAGGGCCGCTCGTCATGGCCCCCAATGCGATGCATGCAGCCTGGATCAAAAAACGCCCCCTGCTGTATCAGGCGGCTCAAACGTTTCTGAACGAGGCCAGTCCGGCACAACGTAGCGATTACGATCGTTTTTGCGGATGGAATGCGCGCTGGCTGGACGACTATGCCCTGTTTTCGGCCTTACAGGAGGAAATAAATGAACCCAGCTGGATTCGGTGGCCTGTTGAACTGGTCCGGCGTGACCCTAAGGAGATAGCGCGTCAGACCAACTTATTGCATGAGCGAATCGAGGCCAATAAGGTGCTGCAGTATTTTTTTCAGCGTCAATGGAATGAACTGATGGCGTATTGCTTCGATAAGAAAATTCATCTGATCGGCGATATTCCTATTTATGTTCAATTCAATAGCGTCGATGTGTGGGCTAATCCGGGTCTGTTCAAACTGGATGAAAACTTTCAGCCCTTGTTTGTTGCAGGTGCCCCCCCAGACTATTTCAGCGAATACGGCCAGCGTTGGGGCAATCCAATTTATGACTGGGCCGAGCACGAGCGAACCGGATTTGACTGGTGGATGCACCGGCTCCGGCATCAGATGTCGCTGTATAGCCTGACGCGGCTCGACCATTTTTTAGGCTTTGCCGAATATTGGGAAATTCCAGCACACGAGCCTACGGCCAAAGTTGGTCAATGGGTTAAGGCTCCCATTGAACCGTTTATGAAGGCTATGTATCGGCAATTTGTAAACCTACCTATCATTGCTGAGGATTTAGGCGATAAGGCCGCCGAAATACAGCCCTATTTGCGGCATTATGGCATTCCGGGAATGCGGGTGCTTCAGTTCGGTTTTGGAAAAGATATGCCTACCGCAACCCATATTGTACATAACCATACCGAAAACTTTGTGGTCTATTCGGGAACGCACGACAATAATACCACACTGGGCTGGTTTCGGGAAGCGGATAATGAGCAACGGCAGCGGATCAATAACTACCTGGGCATGAAGGTGACGGAAAAAAATGTTGTCGATCAAATTTGCCGTCTGACGATGCAGTCGGTTGCCCGATTAGCGATAATTCCAGTGCAGGATATTTTAAATCTGGACGAATCGAACCGGATGAATACGCCGGGGCTGGGTGGTCGAAGCTGGCAATGGCGCTTACAACCCGGTCAACTGACAGACAAAGTAGCCCAGAAATTGCTGGAACTTACTCGAATGACAGGTAGGGCGTAACACGGTGGTGTATATCCTGTCCGCATGACGATACGGTTCAGACTTTCTTTGCGGACAGGATGTCTATGTTACATAGGCACTAACACGCTGTTACGTGCGTTACTTGGGCATGTCATCTTTATTTTTCTGGAAAGACTGGAATCGGTCCTACCGATTTGCCTATCTAGTTAGTATCAGCTTATTCATTATCAGCCTGTTCCTATTTGTCATTGCCTGGATACGTGGGTTGGGCAATGCTGTTCATTGGGATGTCCTCAGCGAGTTGGCCGACGTACCTGTTACCTTTTATAACTTCTCCGATGGCCTGCTCGATTATGCCGTGAATGGGAAAGCCTACGCTGTTTCGGAGCAATTTTTAGCAGGAGCCATGCAAATACGACCCGAGACGGCTACTGCTTTTCTGGTAGGTATCTGTGTCGCTTTTGTGCTGGTGATGAGTGCGGTTACCCATTTCGACCGGATTCGGTATCTGATCAGTATGGGTATCCTGATTCTGGGCCTGGCCTTTTTTCGCTGGGAAATGCTCGAAGTACCAGGGCTGGGTGGTAATTACATTTTTTTACTGCTGGCTTTTTTGTTTGGATCGGTAAGCTATTATTTCCACGCTTTTCGCTCCGATTTCCCGATTCTGATACGTATGGCTGCGTTTGGCCTGCTGACGATTTTGGTAGCGGCCGGTTTGGCAGTTGTGTCGCCGGTGAAGTTTCCGGGCCTATTGATTGTAAGCTACGGGATGCCCGTATTGCTTACGTGTAGTGTTGGCTTTATCTTCTTCATGGCGGCCGAAATAATTGCAGGCCTGGTTTGGCTAACCTCCGTTGGACGGGCTGAAGAAGGGAGCACCGCCGGAAGTTCAAAACGGGCATTGGGTATCAACAACCTGCTTGTTATCAGCTTTTTGTACCTGATTAATCTGGCACTAATCTGGCTTAAGAATACCCGGTCTATTGATTGGGATGTGCTGGCAATCAGCCCTTTTCTGTTGTATCTTATTACGCTAGTCACTGGCATTTGGGGCTTTCGCCGGATGATTGAGCAGCAGGATGTGGTGTCCTTTCGTGATTCTGGGGCCTTTCTGTATGTAGGATTGGCCATGCTAACTACGCTTACCATGGCGTATGCGTTTGCTACAGCCAATGACCCTGTTGTTGAGTTGTTTGAGGATGTCATTGTATATACCCATTTAGCGATGGGGCTTGTTTTTCTGGCCTATGTTGTCATCAATTTCTGGCCCATTTACCAGCAGAATCTGGCGGTATATCGCATTCTATACAAACCCAAACGGCTGGAACTTAGTCTGTTTCGGATTGTCGGCGTCGTCGTCTTTGCGGTTCTGCTGGCATCGGGTGGCCTGATTACGTTTCGGCAGGGAGTGGCGGGCTACTATAATGGCCTGGGGGATTATTATACGGCTAGTGGTGAATCGGCGTCGGCCAGTGCCTTTTACCAGTTAGCGCTTGAACAGGAGTTCCAAAACCATAAATCCAATTATTCGCTGGCTACGCAGGCCCTGGCAACGAATAACCAGACCGCAGCCGCTTTCTATTTCCAGCAGGCATTACTCAAACAGCCCAGCCCGCAGGCTTATGCTGGATTGAGTCAGACGTATTTACAGACCAATTTATTCTTCGAAGCCGTTAAAAGCCTGCAACGGGGCATCCGGGCGTTTCCGAAAAGTGGTGAGTTGCAGAATAATCTGGGGTATCTCTATGCCCGCACCAGCGTAGCCGATTCAGCCTATTATTACTTCACAGCAGCTGCAAACCATGCCGATCAGACTGAGGTGCCTGAGTCGAATCTGCTGGCCTTGTATGCGCGAAATCCTAATGTGCTTCGGGCCGATTCTACGCTGGCCAAACAGGTGAAGGAATCGTCTTATGAGTCGTATCAGGCCAATGTGCTGGCCCTCCGGCTCGTGGCTCAGACCGACACAGCTCAACCGAAACGACCTGACTGGTTAGCCGACAAACCAGCAGGTCAAGGTCTGAGTATCGGGCGATTTGCCAGCTTGTTCAATTATACGCTGGCTACCAGACAGACGGATGCTGGCTTGACCAAAACCATGCAGCAACTGTCGACACAGCCTGCCAATCAGGATTTTACAGATGAGATTCTATTGGCGCTTGCTGTAGCGGAATACAAACGACATGATCATCCGGCAGCTTTCGGGCTGATGACTCAATTGGCCGAGGGTGATCAGCAAAATGGATCTTCTTACCGGGCTATTGCAGGCCTTTGGATGATGGAGCAGGGGCTGTATCGCCGGGCGGCTGATATCCTTGGTTATAATTCCGATACGACTTCTATTTATTACCGAGCTATTGCGTTGACTAAAGCGAATGACCCGGTGTTGGCGCAGTCACTTTGGGAAACGGCAGCGCATGGCGACCCGGCTGTGCAGGCAATCAAGCAGGTATATTATCAGGAACGCAAACCCGAAAACGATCTTGAAAAAGCGTTTTATGCTACCTATCGGCTTGATGATCCCAATCGCGGGGCATATTGGGAAACCATTCAGGACCCAAGTTTAAAATCGGTGGCTGGGGTTGCCCTTGCGAACGATTTTCTTGATCAGTTGCAATGGCGAAATGCTCAATTGGTATTGGCCGGAATACCTGATTCATCCAAAGTTAGTCCGATTGCCTTGTCGTTGCGTACGGTAACAGCTATTCGGCTGGCGGCTTTCCGACGGAGCGTGGGCGCAGCTGAAATCATGGCGAAACAACCCATTTTGCCCGATTATCAGGCCGAGCGTTTTTACTGGCTGGGACAGACCTACGAACGTACGCGACAGCCTGCCAAGGCCCGCAAAGCGTATCGACAGGCGATACAACTGGCTCCGCTAAACGCGCGAATGGCAACTACGTTTGCTCAGTTTGAACAACAGCAAAAGCAGACCAGGCAGGCCTATAGCCTGGTGTTGACGGCGTTGCCTTACAACGAAGACAATGCCGAACTTCTCAAAACGTATGTATCGCTTTGCCTGGATATGAGCCTGTTCGATTATGCCAGAAATGGTCTGGAGAAACTACGGACTGCGGCCAACCCTACCGATTATCAGGCATTTCTGCGGACTTATCAGGAAAAACTGGCGTCAATCGAAAACAGCCGTCAAAAATTCCTACAATAAGGTAGCTTTGCTAGTAAGCCAAACGACAGTGTTCAGTTCGCTCAGATCAGGATTCTATGAATATTATTGAAACCCACAATATTGCCAAACGATACGTAATGGGTACCGAAGTGATCGAAGCACTCAAATCCATTACCATTAGTATTCAGAAAGGGGAGTATGTTGCATTTATGGGGCCTTCCGGCTCTGGTAAATCGACACTGATGAATATTGTAGGCTGTCTGGACACACCAACGTCGGGGCAGTATATTCTGAATAACCAGGATGTAAGTCGTATGGGTGAAAACGAACTGGCCGAAGTTCGGAATAAAGAAATCGGCTTCGTGTTCCAGACGTTCAATCTGCTTCCCCGACAAACCTCCCTCGAAAACGTAGCGCTTCCACTTATCTATGCGGGTTATAGCAAAGCTGACCGTATCGAGAAAGCCATGCTGGCTCTAAAAAATGTTGGGCTCGAAAACCGGGCTGGGCACCGCCCCAATGAGCTATCGGGCGGTCAGCGGCAACGGGTGGCGGTGGCGCGGGCACTGGTCAACGACCCCAGTATTTTGCTGGCTGATGAACCGACGGGAAACCTCGATACCAAAACATCGTACGAGATTATGGACCTCTTCGACCAGATTCACAGCAAAGGCAATACTGTGATTATGGTAACGCACGAAGAGGATATTGCCGAATATGCCCACCGGATTATCCGCCTTCGTGACGGCCTGATCGAAACTGATCGGCAGAACGCCAACATTCGCAAAGCACAGGCGCTGATGCAGTCGCTGGAATGATTTAATCATTAGTTAATTTAGGAATAGTTCTTCTTTCTATATTGAACCGTAATCCTAAACAACTATGGTTCGTAAAATTCTCATTGCCCTACTTGTGATCCTGGTTCTCATCCAGTTTTTCCGCCCCGAAAAGAACCAGGCTTCAGGGATGTCGCCCAACGACATTACCACTAAATACGCCGTACCTGCCAATGTGCAGACGGTACTGAAACGTTCCTGCTACGACTGTCATTCCAACAATACGACCTATCCTTGGTACAACAACATTCAGCCTGTAGCCTGGTGGTTAAGCCATCACATTGATGAAGGGAAACGAGAGCTAAATTTCTCAGAGTTTGCTACTTATCAACCCAAACGAGCTCGGCATAAACTTGACGAAGTTGAGGAGGTCGTTACGGAAGGGTCAATGCCTATTGGTTCTTATCTGTGGATTCACGGCGATGCCAAAGTTAGCCCCGAAGATGCGAAACTGCTGGCTGACTGGGCCAAGGGCTTAAAAAATCAGATTCCGGCTCCGGCAGGTGAAGAAGAACATGAGCATCATCACGAAGAGCATTGATTCATCCGATAAATTCAGAAGCCCTAACCATTCACAGGTAGGGCTTCTGAGTTTTTAGGGGTTTAGAAACGTCAGGCGGCAATGGCTTCGTTTACTGCGTTTTGCCATTCCCGCATTTCGGGAACGCCGGGTTTACGTTTTCCAAAAATCAAAGCAATGGTGTTGCCGTCTTTATCGAATAGGTCCAGGCCGGTCACGATACCATCTTTCGTGGGTTTGCGCGTTACCCAGATGCTGTTGATTTGATCTTCCCGCAGGTGCATATTGAATTCAGGATCGAGCACGTTGTACCAGGGGCCCATGCTCACCAGTTTTTTTACCGGACCCGTGTGAATCTGAATACAACCAGGGCTTGATGCAAAAATCATAATTGGCAATTCACGCTGAGCAGCCGTTTCAAATAGCTTTTTAAGCTGATCGACAGAAATCTGCTTGGCATGGCCTTCGGGCGCGAGTTTTAGCCCTTGTTCACGTTCGAGTTTGTGTTTACGTAACAAGCTAAAAAACTCGTGTGTATCCTGCATCGCCAGCCAGTCTGCCTGAAAAGCCTGGATATCAATGTCTGCATTGTTTACATCATTCGTTTTTTCAGGGTATGGTACTGTAACGACGGGGGCGGTTTGGTCGGTAGCAAGATATTTCTGGACTAGCGCTTCATAGGCAGCACTATCCGATTTGTCGGTCATATAAATTTTATGTACAGCCATCCCGTCCTGATCGAAGAATTGCAGGCTTTTGCGATCGTTTTCATTGACAGCAAATCCAAAATGCCAGTGCGACATGAACAAACGCAGATCAATATCGGGACCTAGCACCAGGCCGGTCTGATCCTTAAACGATATCTTTTCGTAAACACCTTTACGCTCATGAACGATGGTATCGTTACGTGTCAACGCCATAACATAACCGAGCGTCGGTACGTCTTTGAGCAGTTCGCGGAAATCGCCTTCCAGTCGTTGGACTGTATCGCCAACCTGCGTAGCTACTAATTCGGCTTCACTGACGCCCAGTTGGTTGGCGGCATCCCGGATTCTGGTTTTGGGGTTTTCCTGTTTAAAGATCGCCCAGCGTTCTTTCAGGCTTTGTGCTGTAATCATTTGCTATTGAGGGGGTAAATTGGTCAGTTATGTTCGGAAAATTGATGCTGCTGGGGAACGATCATAGGGCAGTCAAGCTCAGGATGGCTGACGAGCCAGACCGCCAGATTAAACACGCGCTGGATCGTATCGACTGTAATTACTTCCTGCGGTGTACCGATAGCTTCTATATGCCCTGCTCGTAGCATGACGATCTGATCGGCATATTGAGCGGCCAGATTGAGATCGTGCAGGATGACAACGACACAAAAGCCTTTTTGGGTGAATTCGCGGGCAATCTCCAGTAACTGATGCTGATGAAGCAGATCGAGGCCCGTGATGGGTTCATCCAGAAATAAAATCCCTTCCGATGCATCCCAGATTTGTGCCAGTACCCGCGCGAGTTGTACCCGTTGCTGTTCACCACCGGATAGCGTGTTGAAGACGCGGGAGGCAAATTCCCACATCCCTACTTTTTTGAGGGCTAATTCGGCAACCTGATAATCATGTTCGGAAGGGTAGAAATCGAAATGGGGATAGCGGCCCATGAGCACGAGTTCACTAACCAGAAATGGAAAAACGACGGCGTTTTGCTGCGGCATCACCGCCCGAAATAAGGCAAGTTCTTTTTCGGCGTAGCCTTCCAGATTTTTCCCAAGAAGATTGACGGTTCCGCCAGAGGGCTTTATCTCTCGGGTACACAGTTTCAGCAAGGTTGACTTTCCGGCTCCGTTCGCCCCTACGATAGCCAATAACTCGCCCGGTTTTGCCTGAAACGAAACGTTGTTAAGGAGTTTTTGACCCCGAATCTGGTAGGAAATATTTCTGACTTCCAGCATAGTTTGGCGATTTAGGCAAGCGTGCGACGTCGTTCACGAACTAAAATCCATAAGAAAACAGGCGTTCCGACTAGAGCTGTCAGAATGCCAATTGGCAGTTCGGCGGGTGCCACCAGGGTTCGGGAAAGAGAATCGGCCAGTGTCAGGATAATGGCGCCACCCAGCGCAGAGCCGGTCAAGACACGTCGATGGTCGGAACCGGCCCCCATCCGAATCAGGTGGGGAACTACCAGCCCGACGAATCCAATGATGCCCGCAACAGCTACTGAGGTGCCGACGGCCAGCGTTGAGAAAAGAATGACCTGCCGTTTGACAAGTTTTAGATTCACACCCAGCATACTCGCCTGGCTTTCGCCCAGCGCCAGCAGATTTAAGGATTTGCCCAGGCGGGGAATGCCAACCAGCGCAATAATCGTAAAGGGTAAAATGGCCAGAACCGATGTCCAGCTAGCACCGCCCAGACTGCCCAGGCTCCAGAAGGTGATATTGCGAAGTTGCTCATCCGTAGCCAGATAGGTCATAATACCCGTCAATGCACCCGATAACGCATTGATCGCAATACCCGTGAGTAGCATGGTTGTAATGATATCTTTCCCGGCTATTCGCGCAATTCGGTACACCAGAAAGGCGGTCACGCAGGCGCCTGAAAAGGCTACCACCGATAAGGCATACAGCCCCAGCATACCACTCAGCTTCTGGAAAAAACTCACTTCAAGCACGATCATCGTAACAGCCGCCAGCGATGCTCCTGATGAAATGCCAATCAGGCCTGGATCGGCCAGCGGATTTCGAAAAAGCCCCTGAATGGCAGCGCCTGAAATGGCCAGGCCTGCGCCAATCAGTACAGCCAGACAAACGCGTGGCAAGCGGATGGCTAAAAGAATGGCTTCCTTCGTCGGATCAACAGCAACGGTGTAGCCGAATGACCGGGCTATAATTAACCCGATTTCGTAAGACGACACGCGTACAGCACCAATTCCTATCGAAAAAACGACGGTTGCCACTAGCCCAGCAAGTAAGGCTGGCATCAGCCAGGGGTTAACGGATCGTTTTATCGACGAGGGCGAGGACACTGTTTTCAACGAAGGATTACGAACCACGGCGAGGGTATCCATCGGTTTAGGCCTTAGGTTTTTGACTGATTTTCTGGGCTAATTCCTGTAGTGCTTTGCCTAAACGAGGTGAAAAGCCACTCAGTAAGTGCCCATCTATGGTGACGATTTGCCCGGTCTTACCCGCATTCGTCTGGGCAATACCCTGCACTTTTTGCAAGCCGGATGCGCCACCCAGACTTTCAAGGCCAGTGTCGAACAGCAGAATGACATCAGGGTTGGCCGTAACGAGGGCTTCGGCTGTAAGGGGCTTGTAATTCTCGAAGTCGGAGGCTGCATTGGTCCCTCCGGCTAATTCAATCATTTTGTCGACCTGTGTACCTCGGCCCGATACCATCATGGTGCCCGTTCCCCGTGCATAAATGAACAGAACTTTTGGCTTGCCAGCCGCTTTTTTGACCTGCGCCAGATCGGCATCGAGTTTTTTAATCAGGGCTTTGGCACGCGAAGCAACCTGACAGGTATTGGCTACGTCCTGAATCAGTTTTTTCGATCCGGCAATGCTATAGTCCTGTCCAAATGCAATCACCTTTATGCCTGCCGATCTGATCTGATCGATCACTTCGGGTTTAGTACCTGCATTTTGCGACGTCAGGACAAGAGTTGGTTTTAGCGAGATAACCCCTTCGGCCGATATGTTCCGGTTATGGCCGACTTTCGGGAGTTTTTGTAGGGATTCGGGATACGTGCTGGTTACATCAACACCAACCAGATACACCTGTAGACCCAGATCGCACAGAATTTCACTGACAGTGCCATCCAGCGAAACAATACGGATGGGTTCGTCTTTGGGGCTTTCAGGCATTGATACGGCCTGATGGCTGGTCAAAACTCCCAGCAGACAGCCAAGGCAGAGTAGGAGATAGGGTAGTTTTTTCATTGCGATTGTGGTAAAAGGAAACGGTCACGTCGACTTAGTGCCAACGTTGCCAGAGACTTAAGAGACTTTCTTAACCAGCTTGAATTCGAATTTTGGCTTGCCGCGTTCGCCACCATCCTGCGAAGCGAAGCTGATAAACTTGAGCTTGTAGACGTTGCCTGTAGCGTCCTTCACTACATAGAATCGATCCGTTCGAACTCCCGTTGAGGACTGGCTCGCTACGCGCCAGTTTGAGCCAATCACATATTTGTCATTCTTGAATGTAGTGGTGGCAATGTTGCTTTCAGCGTAGGCATCATATGAGACCGTAGAGGTAAGGATCTCAGCCGCCGTAACACCACCCAATACATTGATATAGACCTGATCGGCAAAGTAGTAGGGGATGTCATTGGTACCATCGCTGGTTTTGTAAACTCCACCACTCCATTCAATATCCCAACGGGCTTTCGCTGGCTCAACATCGACTAAAGTACCTGAGGTAAAGGAGAGGTAGTTGAAATTGTAGGCATCGTTTTTCGGGATTGAAACGGTCTTGAAAGTTGTCTCTTTGATCCCTGCGTATTGGAGCGTATAACCTGTTGTCCCGTTGCGAAGTATCCGAACTTTCACCCAGCCTTTGGCAGGCGTTGACCCGCTGGTGCCCCGATTGATGATATACACTTTGTTATCGGCATCGGTAGCCGAAATGCTGGCGATAACCGTTTTGGTAAGATCGCCTGATACATCATCAACCCATTTTAAACCAGCCGGATCAAAATTGCCGATACTCAAGGATAGGCCAACCGTGTCGGCAGCCGTTACCTGGGTCAGGTCATTTTTAGCCAGGGCAACAGCGGCTGCTCCGGTCGTATTGTTCAGAATTACGCGGAAATCGGTACCCGAATAGAAACCCAAATCCCAGCTATCCCGCCGGACGGAAGTTGCCGCATTGTTGCTTAAATCCACAAACACGGAGTTGACGGCGCTGGAGCCACCCGTACCGCCATCAAGTGTCAGTGTAGTGCCTGTCGAGATAATGGATGTGAATTTGACCCTGAGGGCTTTTGTCGTTCCGACCAAAACCGGGCTACCAGCCGAAGCAATGGTAAAATCGATGGTTTCCGTACCGCTCAGAAAAATTGAATTGGCTTTAGTAAGTGTAAACGAGGTTTCGCTGCTTCCGGCTGGTACAGTCAACGAAAGGGTATTGTTGGTGATGGCCGGGGTGGTCGTAAACTGAGTGCCATAGGTGATGCCAGTGGGGGTTACCTGAACGGTTATGGGAGTAGCTGCATCGACCGCCCGTGATAGCTTCAGCTTAATGGTTGACGATTGGGTAGCAGCATCCATACCTTGTTCTGTACTTTCGAACTGCACCAGATTGTCGGGTAGGGGAGGGTCGCTTTCTTTACAGGCATTTAAGGTACTAACCGTTATAAGGAATGCGACGCCGAGAATTTTTTTCATGGGATGTAAACTGTTTGGTAGACTTGTGTTGTGCTTGATTGATAGCGTGTTATGGGTTAGGGGTAGCCAGTCGTTGATTAGTTTTTAGACCATTGAAAATTAAGGCCCAGGAAGTAGGAACGTCCGTAGCTGACAGGGGATGGCCCGCCCGAACTATGGGCACCACCCGTGTCGGTTGAGGTATTCGCCAGACGGGTAATGTTGAAGAGGTTTTTAGCCCCTGTAGTTAGTGTTAAGTAGCTGGTAATGGGCTTGGTCAGGGTAAGGTCGGCCCAGTGGAAAGCGGCTATTTCGGTCAATACTGCCGAAACCTGACCGTCGGCAGTGGCGGTTGCTAAGTAGCTAGGTCGTTTGCCCGTGTATTTATAGAAAAGGCTGACTTTCGTATCGAGTTTTTTCAGTGTATAGGTCAGGTTCGTATTGGCTTCCGGCGACCAGATGAACGTGGGTAACTTACCTTCTGCATAGGTTGTAGTGTCTGTGCTGGTGAGTAGGTTGTTATATCGACCGATGTATGAAAAACCCACTGTTGCCTGAAGTGCCTTCCACGAAAAGACGTTTTCCAGCGTAACGCCCGTTGTTTTGAATCGGTCAATATTGATGTTTGTCGTAATGCGTGGATCGCTGGGGTCGATGCCGTAGGTGATCAGGTTGTTGAAATCGTTATAAAAAAAGCCCAGTGTCGATTTGGCTTTCGGCATTGCCTGCCAGACCAGAGATCCATTGAAACTGTTCGAGTTTTCGGCTTTCAGATTTGGGTTTCCCCGGATGGAGTGGCTGGCGTCGAAGAAATTAAAATACAATTCTCGGAGAGCGGGTGAACGAAACCCCCTTGCATAGGCTAAACGCAAATCCAGCGTGGGGGTAAGGGCAAATTTGGTGTTTAGGGAAGGTATGACGGGTGGAGCATTATAGACCGAGTTTTTGATGAAACGCAATCCCGGACGGATGCTGATGCGTGTGGTTGGACTAAGGGTTGAGGAAACAAAAAATGCATAATCGCTAATGCTGGGTGAACCCAAAATTCGGTCGCCTGAAGCGGCATCCCGATTTATATCGATCCCAGGTTGTAGCGAAACGGCTGGTGAAACCTTATAGGTAGCCGTTGCCCGGTACGTTTGACTGGTAAACGTGGCAATATCCTGCTCGCCCTGGCCTAATGAAAGCGTGCGTCGATTGGTCGTTACATCCAGAATCGTCGTTTGGGTACGGCGCTGATAATCCGTAAGCGAAGCTTGCCCGTTAAACTGAAGCCGTTCACTTGCTTTCCAGTCGCTCTGTAGTTGATGAACATATCGATTGGTGATGTATTTCTGGTCGCGAGCCTGATGGGTGTTGCTATTTTCGGCACCCTGGCTCAGCAAGTCTTCTTTAAGCGCATCCAGTCGGTAATAGACGTTGAGGCTTTCGGTACGATAACCAATTTTTCCATGCCCAAACAGTTGATCTTTGGGTAGCCAGTCTTTTACCCGGCCTTCCGATTGGCCCTGCCAGCCACCAAACGTATTGTTGGTGACTCCGGCTGATGCATTCCAGCCTTTCTTTTGCCAGGTAATTCCAGCATTCTGGATGTGTAATCCCTGGTTGGTGAGTACGTTATACTCTTTACCGACTGTCTCTTCCTGAATGCGTGCAGTAACGCTCAGTTGTTCATGTCCTGGTTTTTTAGTGATAATATTGACAACCCCCGCCAGCGCATCGGAGCCATACGAAACCGACATGGGGCCTTCGACAATTTCGATTCGCTCGATGCTGTTGATGTCGATCTGGTTTAGGCTTTCCCGTGTATCGCCCCGGTCGACCATTGGCAGCCCATCCAGTAGAATTTTGACATTGCGCCCCGACATGCCCATCAGTTGCACATCGGTAGTGCCCAAGGTAAGGTCGTTGGAAAATCGGAAGCCCAGTTCATTATTCAGGACGCCCATTACGTTCACGGCAGCCCGTAAGCGAATACGTTCACTATCAATAACCCGGACGTTGTAAACCGATTTTTTCAGTGACTGGGGTTCGTATTGTCCCGTTACGATGACTTCATTCAGTTGGCTGGTAGCAGGTTGTAGTTTAACCGTGAGTTGGACCAGCTGCTTTTCTCTTATTGTAACAGCTTGTTGCAGCGTTGCATAGCCTATCATTGAAATTTGAAGATGATAATTTCCCGGAGCGAGTTCTGATAAGATAAAATGTCCTTTTTCGTCGGTTGTCGTGCCTTTAGGGGTGCCAATAGCCTGAATAGTAGCCAATGCGCCCGGCGTACCGTCGGCCAGTAGGACAGTGCCTTTGATCGTATGGTTCTGCGCCCAGACTACAGATGAGTTTAATAAGATCAGCAAGTACAACTGAAGAAAGCTATTTGTACAGACTTGTTTCATGATCCAGGTAGTCAATGGCTTATGATAATTGAATTCTATTATTAAATAGACTAATTAAAAATAATGAGCAAAGGTAATGGATAATAAATGAGTTTATCAAGTGTTATTTAGAATTTGTCTTAATAGTTTCAGTTTTTGGTAAACTGGCCTCCTTTAAATAGTCGTCCATTTTTCCTTATGGCTTGAGTTCGTGGCGTCAGGTTCTTAAACCTGACGTGTTCGGTTTCTTAAAACCGAACGGTTGGTCTGACTCGGTTTTGAGAGACAGCACGGAGGGCAGATTTGAGAATCTACCCTCACCCTACCTGGGTAAAACGTTGTAAGTTGACTAACTCAAACAACTTCTAAATTTATTCGCCCAAGCCAACAACTATGGGGCAGCTCCGCAGAGAGGCACATAGCTCGTCGTTGGCACGAAAAGGAAACACGATTGTCTTAGCTAGAAGAATCAATGACACTGATCTAGACGAGCAGTTAATCTGAAGTTTTGTAATTTAGCCTTTATATAAGAATTGGTTGTTGAGATTGTATCTAAATGGATGCGATTGTTAACTAATAAACAATTAGATCTACACGGCAAAACGGGGCTAGTATGAAAAATACGGAGATCGGTAATTGGGCATTGATCGCGTTAACCTCTTAGCAAAGGTTGCAACTACCAACGCTTACTTTGATTATTTAGCCTGGGTTCTTACCTGATAATTTGCCTAGAATCTATGTTTCGCCAATTTCTGGGTGAGTCATAAAGAGAACGTTCGTTTTCTGTACGACTCGCTCAGGACCAATATTTTACATGGTTATTTTTGTTTTGTCCTCTTCTGCCCTATAGACGAAAGCTATTGCTCATGAAATTCAAGTCTATTGGTGAGTTAATCTCCATCTACTTCACAGTCATTTTGGTTTTTGTAGGGTTAATTGGTGGGGTTGCCAATGCGAAGTCGTTTGAATTTGCTGATACACAGCCGATTACTAATCCCGATAGCCTGGAGCAATGGCTAGTGCGAAACCCTGCCCCATCCCTGGATCGACTCAGGAGCCTGATTGTATTAGAGCGTACGTACTGTTGGGGGTATCATGATAAGGTTGGTAAGTACCTACCTGAGATTAGCCGCTTGACTAAAGTATACCACAATCAGACGGCTGATGCAGCGTATCGATATCTCCGTGCCTTTGCCCATTACTATCTGGACTATCGTGGCCAAACGACCTTATACGCTAATCAGGCTCTCCAGGCTTTTCAGTTGCTTGGTGATCAATCGGGCCTCTTAAACACCTATGGTTTATTAGTGCTTATTAATATAAAAAACTATCAATATAAGGTCCACTCAAAGACGCAGGTCAGCAAGGGATATTTAGACCAAATTGATCAGATTCTAACTACCAACCACGATCCGCATGATCTCCTGGTGGCCAAATTGGCGTATGCCTGGGATCGGGCTATACTGACTGAGAAGGGAATAGGGCTCATGCAACAAACCCTTGACCAAGCCTTCGAAATAATCAATAAGAATCCTTCCTGCAGCTATGCCCGTGTACAGTTTAGTCGCCTACAAGCCCATTGTTATTATCTGCATGGCGAGGCTATACTGGCCTATGAACAGAGCAAACAGCTTCTTAGGCAGTTAAAACCAGCTCAGTTTTGGGAAATGACAGTCGTCATGCAAAATCTAGCGGGCTATTGTTATAAACTCAGGCGAACCGATGAGGGAATTGCCTTGTGCCAGAACGTGATAACGTTGCTTACCCAAACTAAACCGGTTAAGCATCATATACCCATAAAAGATACCTATAACAAGTACCGGCAATTGTTAATGCAAAAGGGTGACTATGTTGAGGCCAATCGCCTGGCTGATAGCATTCAGCATTACAATGATCGGATTCTGTTGGCCGAGAATGACGAAAAGATGCTCGAACTGGAAGCCCGCTATGAAGACCAACGCAAACAGCAACAAATCCTTTATCTGCAACAACAACAGCAACAAACCCGACTCCTGCTGCTGATTGTAGCGGCTGTGCTGGTCATCGTTGGGTTTCTGTTATACCGACTCTATCAGGCCAATAACCAACTGAAAGCCCTCAATAAATCTCGAGAACGCTTCTTTAGCATCATCGCTCACGACCTGCGCCGACCTATGCATGCCTTCCAGGGAATGAACGAACTAGTGAGCTATTACCTGAAAAACCAGCGCTATGAGGCCATAGAAAAACTATCTCAGGCAATTGATGAAGCCGGAGCTCGCATCCAGCTTATGCTCGACAATCTGCTGCGCTGGGCTCTAGCCCAACGACAGGAGCTACCTTACCAACCACAACTGCTACTGTTGGCGCCCAAGCTGCGGGAAGTGGTGAGCCTGTTTGAGAGCCTGCCTTATTCAGATTCTGTCGTCTTTACTGTGCGTTGCTCCGACCGCCTTCAGGTGTATGCCGACCCCGATGCGCTGGAGTTAATTTTACGGAACCTGGTGGCCAATGCGCTTAAGGCCATAGATCGGCAACCGGGTCGACTCACGATTGAGGCTACTATTCAGGAGTCCTCCAAGGTCAGTATTGAGGTATGGGATTCGGGACCCGGAATGAGCTCCGCCCAGTTATCGTCGGTACGGTCGGTATTGGCGCATCCTAAGGATGGTCAGTTGAGTGAATCCAATCGGGGTTTAGGATTAATTCTAGTGAGTGAGTTTACGCATCGAAATCGAGGACAGCTCAGGGTGGAGAGTTCGGCGGAGAGTGGCACTCGGTTCACCCTCGTATTACCGGGTAACAACTACCTCTAAACTGTCTGGGAAAGCATAGACAAAAAAAGCCCTGATCAGGCAGGGCTAATTATTTGACGAATGGTAAACGTCGCCTTTACGCTTTCAGATTAATCTTTCGGCCTGTTTCGGCAGCCTGATAAATGGCCTGTAATAATCGGACATCGCGTAGCCCTTCTTCACCGGTCACATGATCGGGTAGTTTTTTGCCGTCCAGAAGGTCTTTGCAAACGCCGTCCATGTGCGCTGCCTGATGATTCACTACAGGTTGTTCAATAGGTCCTTTGCTGGTACGACCTTTCAGCGGGCCGTAGCCAAAAGCAGGCGATAGCTCAAACCATCCTTTTTCACAGGAGGCATAGAGCCGTTCAACACCAGCTGCATAGCTGGTAGTGGAGTTTGAAACGGCACCTCCCGGAAATTCAAACTGCCAGAACATGGTTTCCTCAACATCCTTAAACTTCTGTGGATCAGTTTTGGGGGCAAATTGAGCCGTTACAGAGATCGGTTCTTCACCCGTTACGTAGCGGGCGCCCTGTACGGCATAGATGCCTACATCCATGAGTGGGCCACCCCCGGCCATACTTTTCTTCAGCCGCCACTGGTTTGGATCGCCACTGCGGAACCCGTCGCTACTTTCGATGAATTTAACGGCACCAAATACTTTTTCCTGACCTAGTCGCATCACTTCTTTGGTAAATGGCTCATAGTGAAGTCGATAGCCAATCGCCAGTTGTTTGTTCGCCTTCTTACAGGCATCAATCATATTCTGACATTCTTTAGCGGTAATTGCCATGGGTTTTTCGCAAATGACGTGCTTACCCGCCTTTGCCGCCCGTATTACATATTCTTCGTGCATTGAGTTGGGAAGCACTACATATACTACATCAATATCTTTATTGTCGGCAATACGATCGAAGGTTTTATAGTCGTATACATTCGCTTTGGGGATGTTGTACTTCTGCATCCATTGCTCGGCTTTTGAGGGAGTCCCCGTCACGATACCGGCTAAACGGCAATTCTGGGTTTGTTGCAACGCAGGCGCCAGTAGATTAGTGCTGTAATAACCCAGCCCGACCAGGGCAATACCCAGCTTGCGGCCGGGCTGTCCCAAAGCGTTTGGCCGTAATGAATACAGTCCGCTGGATTCGTTTTTTACAAATTCGTTATCGGCATAGCCGAGCATTGGAAGCGAGAGCGCTGATGCCCCGGCACCTAAGTTGCGTAGAAAATCTCGTCGGGAAGTAGAGGATTGCTTTTTCATGAATAGCCGGTTGGTAAACCCAGTACGTTACTGAGCCTTAAACAAAGACCCGAAGTCAGGTTTTCTACCAGCTTCGGGTCTTTGTTGTTTAGGGGAAAACGGCTCTAATTAGCTAAAGGCCAATCTGAATCTCGGTTATGCAATTGCCCTGATTCTGAAGGTCGACAACCGTGTACACCTCACGAACGCGCCCATCGTTCTGATAACCGTTCCGATGAAACTGACCGAATAGCGCATCATATACCGCACCAAAATCGCTCCAGGGACCCGTATAGGTGTACGTAGCACATCGAAAGGAAGGATAGTCTTTGTAGAAAAAGTGGTCGGATGGGGCTCCCGGTTGCGCAATTGGCAAGACAATCTCTAACTGGAATTCATGGGTTTCGTTGCCGTTGACATCGGTGTAAAGCCAATGAATTGGGCCAGTCACGGTCAAACCCAACAGGTTAGCTTCCTTGTATAGACTTTCGGCTACCCCGGGTGCGTGCTGCGAGAGGGTTTGTAAAGTTGCGCGGGTGGTGAAGCCAAGAGCGGTGAAGGGCTGTGTTTCGGTGATCGCCAGTGCGTTTTCGGGAATCGACAGTTGCGTTGTCATGATTTGTTGTTTTGGTGAATGATCACAACAAAGATCACGCGTTGTAGTGACAGCCTTATGTCAGTAGGATTGGCAACGATTAAATTAAATATGGAGTTTACCAGCAATTCGGACCGAAACAGGCGAACCATCGGCATAAAAGGCTGAATGCGGAGGTTGAGCTAGAAAGGGAACGAATTCGTTCCCGTATAAGTGGGCGACATCAGCGTCCAGATAGGCATTATGAACATCGGCAATTTGCCAGGAAACGTGCTCGACCTGATACTCGTGTGTGCTTCGTTCGCTCAGTTTGTTATAGCCCCAGTAATGTTCAAAAATAAACGCTTCGGCACTGTCCGGCGGCATAACCTGTAAATCCGTGCTCACCGTTGCGCCCAGTTTGTTCCAGCGGTCTTTTACCTTCCATTCATATTGAATAGACTGAGAATGAGTATCAAGGGACTGAATGGTATGGCGTACAGGTAGCGCCTGGTAACGCTCGTGATAGAGTACATTGGCTACGGTAGCGATGATAGGTCTGGGCACGATTTCGCTAACGAACACAACGCCCCGCTTCCATTGCTGACCATCGAAATGCCGAACGTAAAAACGTAGATTGACTTCGTCAAAATTAGTATGCCAGGGCCATTTTATGCCCAAAACGGCCGTTTCCAGAAAGCGAAATCCAACCATACTGACCAACGCCTTCCCCTGCCAGAAATCGAGTTCGGTAGCCGGGGGTAAATGCGGAGTCAGTATGGCTGGGTCTACTTCATAGTTGAGCATCAACAGATTACGCCACTCTGCTCGTAGAAACGTTCGCTTTTTCGCCATGTTCAGTGCTTATTCGCTTCTCAGCGTCTTTACCGGGTTTAATAAAGCAGCTTTAAGGGCCTGGTAACTGACCGTTAATAAGGTAATTAACAAAGCTATGGCTAATACGCCTACAAATACGCTGATATGAATCGTTATTTTGTAGGTATAGCTTTCCAGCCACTGATTCATTGCATACCAGGCAATAGGTGAAGCGATCAGGCAGGCAATAATCACCAACTGAACAAAATCTTTCGATAATAAGCCCCACAGATTCGCGATGCTGGCGCCCAATACCTTCCGGACGCCAATTTCTTTGGTGCGTTGCTCGGCAATAAACGAGGCCAGACCAAACAGACCCAGACACGAAATAAAGATGGCCAGTAAGCAGACGACAGCCGAAAGATTACCAACGAGTTCTTCGTATCGGAATTTTTTGGCGTATTCGACATCCGCAAACTGATAGTCGAATGGATAAGCCGGGTTGTATTTGTCGAAAATGGGTTGGATTTTGTCGATAGCTGCGGAAGGTGACATGGCCGGATTGATGCGCAGGTCGATAAAATTAACCCAATCTTTAGCAAAGATGATTGTCATCGGTGCAACAGCGCGGTAAGGCGACCATTCTACGACGATGTCGGGTACTACGCCAACAACGGTCCAGTCTCTATTTGCCCAACGCATTCGTTCGCCGACTGGGTGTTTCAGACCCATGCGTTTGACAGCCGCTTCGTTCAAAATAACCCCTGCCGAATCGGTCGCAAACGCTCTCGAAAAATCCCGCCCTTCTTTGAGCTTGATTCCCATTGTTTTGGTGTAGTCGTAGCTGGTCGCGATGGTTGTAAAAATGACGGATTCATCGGCGGGACCTGCGCCTTTCCATTTCCAGCCACTGTTACTGCTCCACCATTGGGTTGGCGGTGCATTGGTTTTACAAATAGAGGATACAGCCCCAGTGGCCATTAATTCGTCTCGAAGGGCGTCGTAATGATCAAGCAAACTTTTAGACGAGTTAATCGAAATAAGACCTGCCTTTGTAAAGCCAAGCGGACGGTTTTTGCCATGTTCCAGTTGCTGATAAATAATAATAGTGCCAATCATCAGTGAAATGGAAAAGGCAAACTGAACAACCACCAGAATTTTCCGGGGTAATGTAGCGCCTTTACCAACCTGAAAAGTCCCTTTGAGAATCTTCACGGGACTGAATGACGACAGATACAGAGCTGGATAACTACCGGCTAACAATCCTGTAAATAAAGTAAATGCTAGTGTGCCGCCCCAGAGCAGGGGATTCCCGAATTCGATCGTCATCGATTTTTCCGTGAGTGTATTGAAAAAAGGCAGCGAAGCCAGAACAATGACTAAGGCTATGACCAACGCCATGCCCGCAATCAGGATAGACTCACTTAAAAACTGCCCGATCAACTGCTCGCGACCAGACCCCACCGCTTTTCGGACCCCAACCTCTTTGGCTCGTTTTTCGGAACGGGCTGTGCTGAGATTCATAAAATTGATGCACGCAATGACCAGAATAAACAGACCGAAAATGCTAAATAGTCGTACATATTTAATGAAGCCTCCGGTATTCTTCCCGTCCGTAAACTCTGAATAAAGCCGCCATTTGGCCATAGGGTGCAGGAAAACTTCAGGCTTGACCTGGTTTCTCGACGTAGGGTCGTTCGCGGCTAAATGAGTCAGGATTACATCTTTGATTTTTGCGTTGGTTTGTGCTGGATCGATGCCCTCTTTCAACTGCGCAAATACGCCCCAATCGTTGTTTCGCCAGTCGGTTTTCGCCTTATTTCTTACCCAGTCAAAGCGAGCCTCCTGCAATTGCCAGGGCAATAAATAATCAAACTGAAGCGTAGCATTGGCTGGCTGTTTGGCTACCACGGCTGTTACTTTCAGATCGACAGAATTGTCGATTCGAACAATCTTGCCAATGGGGTCCTGATTTCCGAAAAGCGTTCGGGCCGTTTCATCCGTAAGGACGATTGAATAGGGTTCCTTTAGTGGGTTTCTATCGCCATTCAGGATAGACAGTGAAAACATGTCAATGGCATCCTGGCCAATATAAATCCCATTTTTGAGGAATTTCTGATCACCAACAATCAACGAACGTGTCCCTTCTGACCGTTGGTACATCGCCACGGCTTTAAAGTCGGGATACTTGGTTTTTAATTCGTCGCCTAATGGAAACGGTATAGCGTCCTGCGTGCCCCGTTGCCCATCAAATGTTTGGTTCAGTTTGACCTGATAGAGGGTTTCGTAGTTTTTATGATGCTTATTGGCCGATACTTCGTCTTGTATCCAAATGCCAATCAGCATTGTTACGGCCATACCGACAGCCAGCCCGGCAATGTTGATGGCCGAATATCCCTTGTACTTGGTGAGATTGCGAAAAGCGAGTTTTAGATAATTGCGGACCATGACTGGATGAAACGATAAGGGTTTAGAAACGTCACTGTATTTCGTATAACGAGGTTTGAACGTAGGTTCTGGTTCACGTCGCCAGAGCCTTGGGTGTATGAGCAGTAATAAATCCCAGGCATACATAAACCGGGCTTTGGTGGCGCCATGGCGATGGGCGCGTCTATGAAAAAGCTCTTCCATATCGCCCTGAAGTTCTTCGCGTAAATGCGGAGCGGTAATGCGTTCCATAAGCCAGTTTGCCCAGCGGGGAGGCTTTACGTTCTGCCCGGCATTGTGCGTTGTTGGCGTCGACTTCATGCCAGGCTCCCTCCAAAAGCAGCTTTAGGTATATCGGCCCAAAGGTCATTCCGAATTTTACGCGCTTCCTGCAACGCCTGTTCACCCGCAGTGGTTACGGTAAAGAGCCGTTTACGTCGTCCACCCCGTTCGGCTGTCGATTCGCCAAACCGTGACTGGACCAGTTCTTTTTCTTCGAGTCGCTGCATAGTACGATGAACAGCCCCCAGGCGCATAGGGCGTTCTAGTCGGTTGCTAAGCTCTTCCATGACGGCTACACTGTAGGCATCATCATAGAGCAAGGCAATCGTCAGCAAAACAATCTCTTCAAACTCGCCTAGTTGAGCACCTTTCATGAGTACATAAATAGTATCCTACTCATTTGTATAGCAAATAGGTGGCCAACTTCATAAATGGCCATTTATGCTCCATAGGGCCGGTTTTGTAGATGAACCAATGTCCGTAAGCGGACACAGGCTGTCCGCCTTTGTACACGCTTAGGTGCTAGTGTTAGGCAGAGCTTAATTCTATCTACTGTTGAACTGAGTATGGGCTAGAACTGATGATAGCGAAGATGAACCTTCCGATTCCGTGCAGTCACAATGAATGAACAGCCAAATCGGCTATAGTATGGGGTTTTGTGGAGGAGCGATAACGCAGTATTTACGTCGTCACGTTGTGATCATGAATACAGGCGTAGAATCCCCTCGCTAATTGGTAAATGGCTAGCAATTCGGTCAAAATCTACATCATTATGTACAACTCGTAAATTAAATCGCAGAGCATAAACTGCAATCAGACAATCGTTTGGTTTACGAATAGTTACACCCTGTTGGCGTAAAACCCTGTACAGAGTAGCCGCTCGGTCGGCCTGCTCATAGGCATCAACTTGCAAACGCTCCAAATAATTGAATTTGTCGTGTACAGCGCGTAACTCGTTTATTGATTTAATACCTTGTAGCACCTCCTGCCAAATAGGTGGGCATATCCAGACTGGCCAGTCCGACAACAAAGCCGTGTGCAAAATGTCTGTTTTAGGGTTGATTACTCGTCGGAAATAGTCGATCCATATAGAGCTATCGAACAACAAATCATTCATCGGGTGTTGTACGCATTTGGCTTAGATCGCCTTCCCAGTTGATAACACCGCGCAAATTGGCTAATTCACGTTTTTTAAGCTTTCGCAGAAACTCATATAATGCCTGATGGATAAGTTCTTCTGGCGAATCAATATGGCTCAACTCCATACTTTCTCGGAGCAATTGATCGCTTACCTCTATGGTAGTTTGCATAATGAGTATATAATGGATTGTAGTTCGTGAATCACATAAATTACAGCGCTTATCCTGATAATAAGTTTAGCCAAAGATAGTGAAAGAAGTAGTTGAAAGGGCGAATTTTGAGCTAGGTTGATGACTTTGATAAACACAAACGGGCCAACCCTGAAACAGAGTCGGCCCGTCGAACTTTAGCTGCTGATGATTAGAAAATATATTTGTTCTCCGCAATCATAGCGTCGGCAATCTGACGGCGGGCATCTTTACAATTCATTGGGTCAATCTTGGTAAACCGTTTCAGACCCATAAGCATACCGCGTAGTTCATCGCCTTCGGCAAACGACGTAACGGCGGCCCGTCCGGCACTAGCTACTTTTTCAACGGCTTCATGGAGATACACCAGGGCGATTTGTTTCTGTAGCGCTACGGCTTCTTCACCTTTGTTGCCGATCAGTTTTTCCACCCGGAGTAGTACCGACTCAGCGGCATAGATCTCGATTGCCATGTCGGCCACGTTCATCAGGATTTCCTGCTCGTCTGATAGGGTCATCATGAACTTCTGAACAGCCGCGCCCGCAACCATTAAGGCCGCTTTCTTCAGGTTTCTGAGCACTTTCTTCTCGGGAACGAACACGCCTTCTTCCTCATCCGAACTAAAGTCTGGAATCGACATGATTTCTTTAGCAACTGCCATGGCGGGTGTCATCAGGTCAAGTTCGCCTTTCATAGCCCGTTTGAGGAGCATGTCGACGATGAGCATCCGGTTGATCTCGTTTGTACCCTCGAAAATCCGGTTGATACGGGCATCGCGATACGCCCGGTCCATGGGAGCGTCGGCTGAGTAGCCCATACCGCCATAGACCTGAACCCCTTCGTCCACCACATAATCGAGGGTTTCGGAACCGTGAACTTTCATGATGGCGCATTCGATGGCGAACTGCTCGAGCGCTTTCAGCTTTGCAGCACCATCTTCCATGCCGTTGGCTTTCAGGTCTTCGATCAGGTCGTCGATATTCTGCCCAGCTCGGTACGATGCCGTTTCGGATACGTACACTTTAATGGCCATTTCGGCCAGCTTATGCTTGATAGCCCCGAAGTTGGCAATGGCGGTTTTAAACTGCTTCCGTTCGTTGGCATAGCGGATGGCATTATTAATCACTTCCTTTTAGCCGCCAACGGCCGCAATGCCCAGCTTGATCCGGCCAATATTCAGAATATTTACCGCGATCTTGAAGCCATTACCGCGTTCCGACAGCAGGTTTTCGACAGGAACCTTTACATCGTTGAAGAAAATCTGACGGGTATCGGAGCCTTTGATACCCATTTTATGCTCAGGTTCATTCATTGTAATGCCTTCGTAGGTGCGCTCTACAATGAATGCGGATAGATTTTTGTCCGTCTGGCCGTTTTCTTCAATTTTGGCGAAAACAATGTACAGGTCTGCAAAACCACCGTTGGTGATCCACATCTTCTGCCCGTTCAGAACGTAATGTTTGCCATCTTCAGTCAGTATTGCTTTCGTTTTTCCTGAGTTGGCATCCGATCCTGAATCGGGCTCGGTCAGGCAGTAAGCGGCTTTCCACTCACCGCTAGCCAGTTTGGGGAGGTATTTCGCTTTTTGCTCTTCGTTGCCGTAGTAAACAATAGGCAAAGTACCAATACCCGTATGAGCCGACAGGGCTACGGAGAATGAATGCCCAGCGCCGGTGGTTTCGGCCACCAGCATGGATGTATTGAAATTAGTACCGAAGCCGCCGTACTGTTCAGGGACCGACGTACCTAAAAGGCCTAATTCACCGGCTTTGTCCATGAGTGATGAGATCAGCTCCGGCGATTTGGCATTATCGATTTCATTCAGGCGCGGCCAAATTTCGCGTTCCAGAAACTCACGGCAGGTAGCCGCAATCATCTGCTGTTCTTCGGTGAATTCTTCGGGAATAAATACCTGTGAGGCTTCGGTTTCTTTTATCAGAAATTCGCCCCCTTTGATTGAGGCTTTAGGTTCTGTCGCAATCATGTGTCAGGAATTTTGTTATGCTTGCATACTATTTCGAAACAAATAAAATCATTTCAAAAATAGTATGCAAGCATACTATTAATTTTTTAGTCTAAGGGTAATTGGGAGATCATCTTTATGAAACTTCCCGAAAGCCCGCAACTTTCGGGAAGTTAAACGTACCTTAATTCAGTCGTTCGAAGATACCGGCTACACCTTGGCCACCACCCACACAGGCAGATACCATCCCGTATTTCTGATCACGACGACGCATCTCATTCAGTAATTGAACCGACAACCGGGCACCTGTTGAGCCAAGCGCATGGCCAAGCGCAATAGCCCCTCCGTTGGGGTTGATTTTGCTGCGGTCAAGGCCAAGCTCCTGAACAACCGCTAGTGCCTGAGCGGCAAAGGCTTCGTTCAGTTCTATTTGCTCAATATCGTCCTGCTTCAAACCGGCTTTTTTGAGGGCAATGGGAATAGCTGCTACGGGACCAATCCCCATAATTTTAGGCTCAACCCCTGCCGTAGCATACGACACCATCCGCGCAATCGGCTTCAGATTAAGTTCAGTCACCAGCTTTTCCGACATGACGATAACGAAAGCCGCTCCGTCGGACGTTTGCGATGAGTTCCCGGCTGTTACCGACCCACCAGCTGCAAATACGGGCTTTAGCTTCGCCAGGCCTTCAGCACTGGTGTCTTTCCGGGGGCCTTCGTCTTGTGCAACCGTCCATTCGCGGGTTTTCTTCTTACCACTTTCGGCATCGAAGTACGTTTCGGCGACCTTTATCGGAACGATTTCGTCGGTAAACTTACCGTCTTTTTGAGCAGCCAATGCTTTCATATGTGACTCAAGAGCAAATTCGTCCTGGGCGTCACGACTGATTTTAAACTGCTGGGCTACCTGTTCGGCGGTCAGTCCCATGCCGATATAGTAATCCGGATGCGTTTTGGCAATTTCATAATTCAATGCCGTTTTCCAGCCCATTACAGGTACCAGCGACATCGATTCGGTGCCACCCGCAATAATACAATCGGCAAGACCTGCATGGATTTTTGCGGAAGCGATCGCTATAGCTTCCAGACCAGATCCGCAATAGCGATTGATCGTCATACCGGGAACGCTTTGAGGCAATGACAGTAGAGCAATATATCGGGCAATCTGCATTCCCTGTTCTGCTTCGGGAACAGCATTCCCGACGATTAGATCTTCTACCCTGGCAGGATCGAGGTTGGGCACCTGGCTAATTAAATGCTTGATCACTTCAGCCGCCATATCATCGGGGCGGGTGAAACGGAGACCTCCACGCGGGGCCTTACCCACTGCGGTACGATACCCGGCTACAATGTATGCATCCATATTCGTTCTATTGATTACTGGCTTAGCAGAAACATCACTGTAATAACCAACTTTCTGCTGGAATCATTACAGTTACTGATAAATTATTATGCAAGCATACTATTTTTCTGGCAAACCACAAAAAGACAGTTTTGGGGATGATGCAAAATGGGTAATGTACAATGCACAATGAATAATGTGGGACACACATCCGAGGCTCAATATTCAATATTCATTAGTCATTGTGCATTATCCATTAGACATTATTTATCACCTACAGTTGTCGCTTGAAAAAGGCGAGTGCTTCCAGATAGACGTTGATATCGTTCGGATAGTCATGCTTGCCGCCAATAACTTTAAGGAGTGTGACTTCTGGTTTGCCCCTGGCTTTGTACGTGTACTGCTCGATCGTTTTATGGTCATTCGGATCATTGTCGGGGAGAAGTTCTTTCTTCGGTGAGCCCGTATAACCAGCCAGATCGGCCCAGTAGTGAAACGTCCGTTCGGTAGAGCGGACCAATCCCAGGCTTATACCGCCCGTTATTACTTCACCACCTTCGTACGGGTTAACTGTGTCGATGGTGCCATTAACGATCATGACGGGGATTGCCATGCGTTTTTCAACGCAGTCGATATTATTGGTATCGGGTAAATTGGCGATTAAAGCGGTAATGGCTCGAAATCGTTCGGGCATGGTCAAGGCGAGTTTGTAAGCCATATGCCCCCCGCCTGATGTACCTACGGCAAAAACCTTCTTTAGGTTGATCTGGTAATTTTTATCGAAATATTGGATCATAGCCTCAAAAAAGGCATTTTCATTGATGTCTTCTTTGTTGGCCAGGGTCTGAGCCGTTTTTCGGCACTCGTTCCAATAGCGTTTGTATCCGTCAGGGTAAACGATCAATAGATTTTCTGCATCCTGCTTCTCTTCCAGCTTGGCGGCTCCTTTTCGATTTCCCAGACCATCACCCCCTGAACCATGAAGCACAAAAATGAGCATGGCACCTGGTTTTGGAGCCTTTAAGAAATGAAAGGTCCGATAGTGCCCTTCGATCAATACAGAATCGGTCTGTACCTGCTTTTGGGCGAGCGTAACCTGTAAGCCGATTATGAGTAATAAAAACATTATCCGTACCATACCATGTGGGTTTAGTGTATAAAGAGACGATCGTACTATTTCTTATCATTGAGTTGTTAGCCATAAAAAAAGCCGCTCTCAGGAGCGGCTAAAAATCAGGTTAATCAGGTAAACTGTGTAAATCCTGCAGGGCCACCTGTACGGTCAGAAATGCCGGTCGCCTGCTTCGCGCTTGCCCAGCATCACAGCACCAACCATCGCTACCAGGAACAGAACAGAGGCCAGTTCAAAAGGCAGGATATAATCATTGTATAGCAACCGCCCCAGGTTTTCAACCAATCCCGTTTTAGAGTCAAAAGACATCTGGTTGACCGTCGGAATCTGAGCGCTCTTAGCCCGGAAAATGGTAATCAGCATCACCATCAGCAAGCCACCAACGATTACCGAAGCCATTTTTGTCAGATTGGTTTTCGATTCTTCATCCTCTTTTCGAAGGTTCAGGAACATGATCGTAAACAGGAACAATACCATGATCGCACCCGCATAAACAATAATATTGACAGCCGCCAGAAATTGGGCGTTCAGCAATACATAGTGGCCCGACAGGCAGAAAAACGTAGCAATCAGCGCCAACACACTATAGATAGGATTTCGGGCTGTTACAACGCCAATGGCACTAAAAAGTGTAATGGCCGTCAATGCCAGAAACAGATAGCCGGTGGGCGTTAAGTTTTTAAAGAAGTCTAAAGTTTCGGTCATAATTAGAAATCATTAATGGTCATTAGGGAGTCATTGAGGTCATTTATTGAAACGTGGCTATTGACAATCAATGACTACCGAATGACGATACATGACTACTGAAGGCTAAGTTTACTAGGTAGCTGCCCGAGTTAAGCTGGGTTCGGTTGGCGTTGCTTTTACTTCCGAATTGTTCACCCGGATATAGCGATCATCCATTTTTTCGACCAGCCGATCCTTACCATAAATAACTTCATCCCGTTCCTGGAAAACAGGTACCATACGGTCGTGACGAAGGTAAACGGCCTGTTTAGGACACGCTTCTTCACATAAGCCGCAGAAGATGCAGCGCAGCATATTGATTTCATATACAGCTGCATACTTCTCTTCCCGGTACAGATTTTCTTCCCCTTTTTTACGTTCAGCGGCTACCATCGAGATCGCTTCGGCCGGACAGGCTACGGCGCAAAGGCCACAGGCTGTACAGCGTTCACGACCTTGTTCGTCACGCTTCAGTACGTGATGGCCACGGTAGATAGGCCCCAGATAGCGTTTAACTTCCGGGTACTGGATCGTGACCTTTTTGCGGAAAAAGTGGCGAAGGGTGATCGCCAACCCACCCACAACGGCGGGTAAGTACATTTTCTCCGCCAGGGTCATCTCTTTATTACTGACCTGTTTTGAGCGATTGGTTAACTGCATGCTTTTCAGTTTTCAGTTTTCAGTTTGAAAACAGGTTAACTTAAACGGTTCCCTGTGCTATAGTCTCACGCTTCGGTGCCCGGCTGGTCGACGTAACTGCGAGTACAATCATGACAATAGCGATTAACCAGGTTGCGTATTTAAAATCGTAGAGCAATCCCGCGCCTGTAATCACAACGTTGAGGATTGATAGGGGAATAAACGTTTTCCAGCCTAGGTTCATTAACTGATCGTAGCGGAAGCGGGGTAAAGTCCACCGAACCCACATGAAAAAGAAAATGAAGAAGAAAATCTTGGCGAAGAAAACAACAAAACAAATAAGCGTAGCAATGTTATGACCAGTTACTGCACCCATTGAGTTTTCCAGGGCTTCGTTGACCAGACTCATAAAGGGGTAGTGGAAGCCCCCAAAATAGAGTGCCGAGATAAATGCCGACGAAACGAACATATTGATATACTCCGCAAATAGGTAGAAACCCAGTTTCATGGAACTATACTCCGTGTGGTAACCACCAACCAGTTCAGTTTCACACTCGGGGAGGTCGAACGGGGTCCGGTTACACTCAGCAAAAGCGCAGGTCAGGAAAATGACGAAGCCGAGTGGCTGCGTGAAAATGTTCCATTCGAAAAATGTAGCCTGCTCGTCGATGATGGCCCGAAGCGACAGTGAGCCCGTCATCATAAGAATCGTAATAAGCGATAGGCCCAAAGCAATCTCATAACTGATGTTCTGAGAAGCTGCCCGGATAGCGCCCAGCAACGAGAACTTGTTGTTCGACGCCCAGCCACCGACCATAATACCATACACACCCAGCGATACGACGCCAAAAATGTACAATACGCCAATGTTGATTTCAATGCCCTGAACGGGTATGTCGTAATTGATCTTATCCCAGGCAAACCGGATACTGTCGCTGAATGGAATGACAGCACTCGACATCAGCGCGGTAAGCATAGCCAGACAAGGACCAAGAATAAATAGCCATTTGCTGGCCTGCGCAGGAATAAAATCTTCCTTGAAAAACATTTTACCCGCGTCGGCGATGGGTTGCAACAGGCCCCACGGCCCCGCACGGTTCGGGCCGATACGATCTTGCAGGAAAGCAGCTACCTTCCGCTCAGCATAGGTAGAATAGGTCGCAATCAGGAGCGTTATCCCGAAAATAACCAGGATAATCAGGCCTTTTACGATTAATACGGGTAATTCCATTGTTGACGGTTTTCGGTTTTTGGTTTTCGGTTTACAAGTTGGCTATACTTCGTTTGCCCAACCGTAAACTGAAAACCAAAAACGGTTAGTACTGATTAAGGTTCTGGTTCCAGAGCTGATGGGAGTACCTTCGCAAATCGCTCTGGCGCTAGTTGTTGAATACCCAACTGTGAGGTGTCACGCTCGTCATCAATTGCTTTGTACTCGGCCGCTGCCAATCGCTGACCAAAGGATGGCTTGATTTCATCGCGTCGGTACTTATTGGCTGAGATAACCGAACTCCGCGAAATTTTTGTGGGCCCCTCAATGGTCCAGTCGCTGGTTTTCTTCTTATCGAAGCGGCACGTATTGCAGATAAATTCCGTCACCTCGTTCCACTCGTTTTTCCGGGCCGTTACCCGAATCACATCCTCTCCCCGATACCAGAGCGTTACCTTTCCTGAACAGGTTGGGCAATCACGGTGCGCATCGACAGGCTTGGTAAACCAAACCCGATTTTTGAATCGGTAGGTTTTATCGGTCAACGCGCCAACTGGGCAAACATCGATTACATTTCCTGAGAAATCGTTATCGATGGCTTTTTCAATGTAGGTACTAATTTCGGCAGCATCGCCACGACCCATTACACCATGCACCCGTTTGTTCGTAATCTGATCGGCCGTAAACACACAACGGTAGCAAAGAATGCAGCGTGTCATGTGCAACTGGATGTATGGACCAATATCATGCTTCTCAAAAGTCCGCCGATCTTCTTCATACCGGGTAGTCTCGCGGCCGTGATCAAACGCGAAATTTTGCAGATCGCACTCACCAGCCTGATCGCAGACGGGGCAATCGAGAGGGTGATTCAGCAATAAAAACTCGACCACCCCTTTGCGAGCTTCTACTACCTGCGGGCTGGTTTCATTTTCGACCACCATGCCATCCTGTACAGTCGTCAGGCAGGAGGCAACTAGTTTCGGCATGGGGCGGGGGTCTTTAGCCGACCCGGCTGCTACCCGAACCAGACATGCCCGGCATTTGCCGCCACTGCCTTTCAGGGGCTGGTAATAGCACATGGCCGGTGGAGCTACTGCCGGGCCAATTTTACGAGCAGCCTGCAAAATGGTAGTGCCTGGCTCTACTTCGACCTCAATACCGTCTATTGTGACTTTCAGTAATTGCGGCTTTATTTCCTGTTCAGCCATAATCGTTTGCTAAGTTGACAAATCTACCACATTAGATGCGGTATTAAATATGCTTAAAAATCTGATAGCCACTTATTTCTTTCTGGAGCACATAATCTTTTGGATTGAATGTGTACTCAAAAGCGAAATAATAAAGTGGTTGCTTTTTAGGCGCAATAATAAATTTAATAGAACCTTGCTTTACCAGGTTTTCGAACTGGCTAAAATCGTGTTTTTTGCCAATATACAGAAACCGGATAATGTCGTCGGTATAAGCCAACTGGTGCCGAAACAGCATTTGCTGAAGCAGCCATCCCCGGTAATTATCGCCCATGAGCGCCACCACGTAATCCTGCTTAGCCAGTTGAGGCTCTACAAACGATTTTACAAGCATTTCATCCCGATACTGCCGGGCATAATACCCATAGTCCGTATTCAGATGATTGTCTAGCTGTTGACTGGCGAAATAGAGCATTGTCATGCATACCATTGCCGGAAACAGATAGCGATCTAGGCTGCCCGTACGCGGGAGCTTTATCGCATCACAAAAATACCAAAATATTATGAGTAAGCCTGTATACGCGAACTCATGATAATAGCCCACAGCAGCACCATGTTTGAAAGCGGTTACTGTAGCGAAGCCAAAAAAGAACATGGCCGCCAGAGCAAGAAATTGTTGACGAATATCCAGGCTCGTGAACAACCATTTTAAACTGATTAGCCATGTCACGGCAATCAGCAGACTAGCAGCCGGAATCAGGTAGCGGAATGTGTACCCGTAAAACCAGCCGGGTGAGAGGGGTAAGGTGACACTGATGAACAAATTCTGAAAGAAAATGCCCATATGCCCTTCATCGCACAGCAATGTCAGCACCAGAAATAGCGCTGCCATGATACCCAGGGTACGAAACAGGACGCGCCACTGAGCGGTAATGAACAGAAACCCCAGGATTATGGCGATGTGAATCATGCCACTTTGCTTCACGAAAAAAGCAACAATAGCGAGCAAAGCAGCACTAATCCAATAGCCATTCCATATTGTGGGTTTCTTGAGTCCTTCCAATGCACAGTAAATCAGCATCGTCGTGCAAAGAAAGAGCAAGCTATCGACGCGAGAATTTGTCAAATGCCAATGTTGTAATACCCCAAAGACGAGGCAACAAAGGATTAGATTCTGTACCAGCCGGAGTTTCAATTGCCGTAAACCTGTAGCGAAAACAACCAGCATCGATGCCATCACCAGCGCGAAAGAGACCATCCGACTCAGTAACTGAATACGAAACACCTGCGTCGGGTCCCAGCCGATTATTCGATAAATAGTGCCGACAAGCCGGTAGTAAAGCGGTGCGTATTGGGTAACCCAGAAGGGAGGAACTTCCGGGTTATAATACAAAGGTCGGCCATCGGCTACCAACTGGATGCCGTACGTTGTGCTCCTTTCTGAACCCGAAATATCGGGCAAATAGCTCATGGAGTATTTTACCTTCACAAAAAAGATAACAACTGTACAGACCAGACAAAAAATCAGCGTAAGTAACCAGGTCTGGGCTTTCAGAAGGTTATATACGCTGACCAGAAAAAGCGGCATAATGACAGAGAAATGTGAATTACGTTAAATCAGGGCCATCTCCCCCCGATATACAGCACCTGGTTGGGTGGCTTCGGATGGGTGGTCGATATGCCACTGAAATTCGTCCCGGAAATGCCGGATCGCACTGGCTACTGGCCAGGCTGCAGCATCGCCGAGCGGACAAATCGTATTGCCTTCAATCTTTTTAGCCACATCGACCAACAGATCAATGTCCTGCTGATGTCCATGACCATACTCGATACGATGCAGAACTTTTTCCATCCAGCCAGTTCCTTCCCGACAGGGGCTGCACTGTCCACAGGATTCGTGGTGATAGAAACGGGAGAAGTTCCACGTATTCCGAACAATACAGGATGTTTCGTCAAACACGATGAAACCGCCTGATCCAAGCATGGTACCTGTAGCAAAACCGCCGTCCGATAAGGATTCGTAAGACATCAGGCGTTTTTCGCCGTTAGCTAGTGTTAAAGCCAGATTGGCCGGTAAAATGGGCACAGATGAACCTCCAGCAACTAGTGCTTTGAATTTATGCCCAGGCCGAATACCGCCACACCATTCATCGGCAAAGATGAAATCTTCAACAGGGACTCCCAATTCAATTTCATAAACCCCCGGTTTGTTAATGTGACCCGAGGCCGAAATCAACTTCGTACCCGTACTACGTCCAATACCGATGGCAGCATAAGCATCTCCACCATTGTTGACAATCCAGGAGGTAGTGGCAATGGATTCAACATTGTTAACTACTGTTGGGCATTGATAAAGGCCCTTTACAGCCGGGAATGGCGGTTTGTTTCGTGGGTTGCCTCGTTTACCTTCCAGCGATTCGAGCAGGGCTGTTTCTTCACCACAGATGTAAGCTCCCCCACCGGGTTGAACAACCAGCTCAAGGTCGTAACCACTACCCAGAATATTTTTGCCCAGGAAACCTTTCGCTTTGGCTTCGGCAATGGCTTTTTCGAGGATGTGGATGACATACATCAATTCGCCCCGTACGTAGATGAACGATTTGTTGGCCCCTAGAGCGTATGACGAAATAATCATGCCCTCAATGAGTAAGTGAGGGAGATTCTTCATCAGGTAGTGGTCCTTGAATGTACCCGGCTCCGATTCGTCGGCATTACAGACCAGATAGCGGGGAACTCCTTCGGGTTTAGCCAGGAAGCTCCACTTCATACCCATCGGGAAGCCTGCGCCCCCACGTCCACGAACCCCGGCTTTTTTTACCTCTTCAACAATGGCATCGGGTGTCATGGTTTTGAGGGCTTTTTCAACACCCGTATACCCGCCCTGTTTCCGATAAACATCGAACGTCTCGATGCCAGGGACGTTAATATGCTCGGTTAATATTTTAGTTGCCATGAGTGGATTATTTCGACAGTTCGTCAATAATTTCGTCTACACGCTCGTTGGTCAGGTTCATATAGTATTTTTCCCGAATTTGGAAAACGGGGCCCATACCACAGGCGGCTAAACACTCTACCTCTTTCAGTGTGAACCGGCCATCGACCGTTGTTTGTCCGGCATCAATTCCCAGGCGCGTTTTCAGGTGTGCATACACTTCTTCCCCACCCATCAGGCAGCAAGGGCCTGTCCGGCAATATTCGATGACGTGCTTGCCAACTGGATTAAGGTGAAACATGGTATAGAACGTAGCTACTTCATACACTTCGATGGGTTGAATGTCGAGCATACGGGCTACATAATCCATGCCTTCCACACTTGTCCAGCCTTCCTGCTCCTGTAGCAAGTGCAATAAAGGAAGTAAAGCGGATTTCTGTTTGCCTTCAGGATAACGGGCAATGATTTCCTTCGCCCGTTCCAAGCGCTCGGGCGTAAATTGTATAGCAGAATGGTTTGTTTCTGTTGTCATACATTTAATAGGCAAAAACCATTGTTTCGGCTTCTGAATTCGCGGTTGGAATAGGATGCCCTTCTAGTTCTAAACCTTCTATATGAAATTGAATTCCTTCATAAATCAAGCGTTCGACTTCCTCTTTGGTCGGCGCAGTGGCTACACATCCAGGTAAATCCGGCACATAAGCTCCATACCCGGATGGCGTCTTTTCAAATATGACCAAATACTTTTTCATAGATCAATCTGAGCCTGTTTATAAATACTATTTAGCGTTCCAACAGGAACATCATCGTTTAAGCTATGATAAGCGATGGTTACTAAGCCCGTTTTGGTATTATGCTTAAATTGACGATGACTTCCTCGATGCCTGACCTGATACCAGCCATCGTCCTCAATTATACGAACAACTTCGCGGAACTTTATGGCCATACCTAGGCGTCTAACTCACCGGCAATCACGTTCATGCTACTCATGATCACGATGGCATCGGATAGAGTCAGCCCTTTACACATTTCCGGATAAGCCTGGTAATAGATAAAACAGGGCCGACGGAAGTGAAGACGATATGGAGCGCGTCCACCGTCGCTGATCAGGTAAAAGCCCAACTCACCATTGCCTCCTTCAACTGCGTGGTACACCTCACCAACTGGTGCATCGATCTCACCCATCACAATTTTGAAGTGATAGATCAGGGCTTCCATGTTCTTATACACTTCTTGCTTCGGAGGCAGGTAGTATTGTGGAGCGTCAGCGTAATACGAACCTTCGGGCAGGTTGTTGATAGCCTGTTCAATGATCCGTAAGCTCTGCCACATTTCGGCATTCCGCACCATAAAGCGGTCATAGGTGTCGCCACTTTGACCGATGGGAATATCGAATTCAAAATCCTCATACGACGAATAGGGATTCATAACCCGAACGTCGTAATCGACACCGGCGGCCCGTAGGTTTGGCCCGGTAAATCCGTAACTCAACGCCCGTTCTGCCGATATACCACCAACACCGATCACCCGATCCATGAAAATACGGTTGCGGTTGAAGAGGTTTTCAAACTCGGTCAGTACTTTGCGGAAGCGGGGAATCAATTCTTTGATCTTACGAATAGCCGTAGGGGATAAGTCCCGCTCCATGCCACCGATACGCCCCATGTTCGTCGTCAACCGGGCACCGCAAACTTCTTCGTAGATTTCGTAGATGTTTTCGCGCTCCTGATAAATGTAAAGGAAGCCGGTAAACGCCCCCGTATCAACACCCAGAATCCCGTTGCAGATGAGGTGATCGGCCAATCGTGCCAACTCCATCATAATAACCCGGATGTACTGCGCCCGCTTGGGTATGTCAATCCCTAGCAATTTTTCGACCGTCATATGCCAGCCCATATTGTTAATGGGCGACGAACAGTAGTTCATCCGGTCGGTAAGGGTCGTAATCTGGTAAAAAGGGCGTCGTTCGGCAATCTTCTCGAACGCCCGGTGGATATAGCCGATGGTTTGCTCGCCCGATACGATTTTCTCACCGTCCATTTGCAGAACGTTCTGAAAAATACCGTGTGTGGCCGGGTGAGTAGGACCGAGGTTCAACGTAGTCAATTCGTTGACGTACTGAACCGGGCCTTGTTCGGCAGGTAAGTTTTTGTTAGCTATATCGAGTTCTTCAGAAACCATAATTAAAGAGCGAAAGAGCGAAAGAGCGAAAGAGTGGCTGGCGTATGGTTTTTCGCTCTTTCACTCTTTCGTTCTTTCGCTATTATTTATCGTCCAAACAATGCATCTATTTTATCCTGCCGGGTGCTGTCTTCGAGTGGGTATTCTTTCCGCATTGGGAAGTAGTCCATCTCTTCCATGTTCAGAATCCGGCGTAAATCGGGATGGCCGTCGAAAATAATCCCAAACAGATCAAACGTTTCACGCTCCATCCAGTTTGCACTAGCAAACAGGCCTGTCATCGTCGGGATATGGACATCTTCGGCAGCGAGGTACACTTTAATACGTAGCCGGAAGTTATTGATTAGGCTATGCAAGTGATAGACCACGCAAAATTCCTTACCGGCCGAATCGGGGTAATGAATAGCCGTAATATCGGTCAAAAAACCGAACTGATAGGTAGAGTGCGACTTCAGAAATGAGACAAGTGGAATAATCTGCTCACGGCTGGTCGAAAACGTCAGCAGGTTATATGGGTCATCGAAGTCGGAAACGGCTTCGCCGAATTGGTTGATGATGGTCTGCGCAACTTCCTCGTTGGTCAGCATTGGCAAAAGTGAATGAGTGAAAGCAAATGAGTGAATAGGGGAGAAGGCTTCTGAAATTACCAGCTCATCTATTCACTCATCCTGTACTTATTGAATGCTATACGAATTCAGTAACTTCTGGTATTCTTCGGTATTTCGCCGACGGAGTGATTCGTTCTTGGCAAGCTCCTGAACCTGTAGTACACCTTCCAGAATCTGCTCCGGGCGGGGTGGGCAACCAGGTACATATACATCAACCGGGATAATACGGTCGATGCCCTGCAGGACGCTGTAGGTATCAAAAATTCCACCGCTCGACGCACAGGCACCAATCGCAATGACCCAGCGAGGCTCGGCCATTTGTAGATATACCTGTTTGACAACAGGGGCCATCTTTTTCGCGATAGTTCCCGCTACCAGTAACATATCGGCCTGCCGGGGCGAAAAGCTTGGACGCTCTGCGCCGAAACGACCTAAATCATAATGTGAGGCCATGGTCGACATGAATTCAATACCACAGCAGGAAGTTGCAAAGGGTAATGGCCAAAGCGAATTAGCACGGGCCAGACCTATTATTTTATCAAATGAAGTAGCTGAAAAACCGGGTCCATCATAACTTGCGGGGGCTTCAGCCAGCTTAATATCAGTTGCCATGAAAATACGGTTCGCCGTTGCGGTTGTAGTTAGTTACTATAACAACGAATAAATATGCTGTAAGATTCATTCGTTAAGGCTTATTCCCACTTCAGAACGCCCTTACGAATGATGTAGTAGAAACCGGCCAGGAGCAGCCCCATAAACAGCACCATCTCAATAAATCCCGCCATACCCAGGCCTTTAAAGTTTACAGCCCACGGATAGAGGAAAATGACTTCTACATCGAACAGAACGAAGAGAATGGCAATCAGGAAATATTTGATGGAAATTGGAGTACGTGCGTCGCCCTGAACAGGAATTCCACACTCAAATGGATCGTCTTTTTTCTGACTGTGTCGTTTGGGGCCAATTGCGTGGGTAACGACCATCGTCGTTACGATAAATCCCAGTGCTAAGCCGAGCTGAATCAGCACCGGCAGATAATCAGCCGGAACATAGGTTGCATTCATAGACGTAGGTTGCGAAGAACGGGCAAAGGTAGCGATAAAACGAATAAACTCACGCGAATAAGTTGATCACTACCCCTGTGCCAAATATACATCAAATATACGATACTTGACTTGGTTAATCAATTACTGATTGGTTTGTTCAGTCTCGTAAAACGTCAAAAGCCTTTTCGTAGAGAAAAGGCTTTTGAGAGGTGGCTTTTGATTCGATCTATCGGTTAATGATCACCCGTTTCGACAAGTCAAACCCGTTCGAATGAACGCGAATGAGATAAACGCCCTGTGCCAATCCGGATAAGTCGAGTACCTTACGTTGGTCGAGCAGTGGAATCTGGCTTGAATAGAGTTTTTGACCTGTTAATGTGAATACATCAATATCGGCATTTTTTAAATCTTCCAGGGTTTCAATAGCTACTGTTCCATCAACTGACGGATTAGGATAAATGACCAATCCACCGTTAGAACGATCGAATGTGAATGGTTTAGGTGTACTGAATGTCGAATAACAGGTCAGGTTATTCCCATTTGCCAGGGCAAACGTAGTTTTTGTTCGCGCTGAATAATTAGCTGACACCACTACTTTGATAACTGCATCATTTTTAGGAAGCACTTCTGTGTTGTTGCGTCGCCAGTCGAATAAGTCAGGTTGGCCGCCTGTAGGTGTAGGTAGTACCGCCTGTAAGCTGTAAGGTCCCACTTGCTCAATACTCGGTACAGGGACTTTGGGCCGAACCGTTAGATTAATACTCGCTGTCTGGCTGGACTTACAGCCGTATACACTCTGTGCCTGTAGCGTGTAGGTTCCGGCTTTACTCAACGTAATGGTTTTACCAGTAGATGTTGTACCGCTTGCGCTCCATATGCCTGTGCTGTTGGCACTGGTATTCGCAAGAAAGACTGCCGATGAATCAGCACAGATTTGTTGCTGAGTGTCAACCGCTTTTCCAGGCTGGCTAGCCAGAGAAATAGTGGGTGCTGCTGGCTGAATAGGACTTTGTACGTCAAGAATTGGCGATAGATAGGTTCGTCCACCTCCATCTTTCAATGTAGCCTGATAGGTGCCCGGCTGACTAACGGTAATACTTTGTGTCGTCTGCCCTGTATTCCAGGTATACGATTTATAAGCGTTTGGCAAGGTGAGTGTTAGAGCGTTGCCCGAAGTGCCGCAGGTGACATTAATAGCTGGTTGGAGCAGTGGAGGCAGAGGCAAAGAACTGGCAAAAAAGGCCGTATTTAAGCTCTCATACCAAGCCTGCCCCAGATCAATAAGCCCTTTGTCGCCTGGATTATTGGTTGTACGGTTTCCAAAGTGAACATCGTCGAAGCGGGGAATCTGGATATTATCCGTAAAAGGTCCAGCAAATACGTTGTTAGCATACGTGTTAATCACATCATTCTGGGCCTGGATGACATCTTGGCTCACTGAATTGTTGCTATACGACGACCGGGCCAGAACCCAGGCTGGATAATTCTGAATGTCGGCACGGGTCTTGTTGACCAGATACTGCATGGAAGTTGCATACTCTTTACGAGGAGTATGTAACGGGAAATTGTCAAACTCGCCCTGCTGCCATAATACGGCACGAAGGCCAAGTAATGAGCTGTAGTAGCGTAAGGAAACTAGTAAGTTACCGTAAGGCATCCCTACTGGAAAGTTTTCATCAGGCGTACCGAGGGCAAATATTTGTTTAGTGATTTTTCCATCAGCACTTTCGGTCCAGTTCTGAATGGTAGTTGCCTCCCAGGCGGTATTGATAAAGAGTACGGGTACATTATATTGCTTCACTAACAGATCGCCCAGATAGCCCCAGCACCAGGCACTCTGACCGCGAGGGCCGATAATGGCCGTTGCTGTTAATTGCTGAAAGGCGGGGGCAGGTGGATCGGCTAATGAATTTTTAGCGATATTATCGTATGCCAGACAGTTGACCCGATCATCATTGGCTGCTGTTGCTCCGTAGTTTAAGCCTGCTCTTGTAATAAACCCTTGGGCGTTCGATTGCCCCGTTATGATAAAGACTTCGCCAACTCCTATTTTGCGGACAACATCGCTGCCTACTATGCTCCCCCCAGCAAAAGCCTGAACTTCCAGACGATACCAGCCTCCTTTTGCTTTTAAAGAGCCCTGAAAAATACCACCCTGTGGGTTCTTTTGTATAGTAACCCAGTTTGTACCTAGTCCCTGCCCACTCACTTCTTCCTGAACGCGAGCCTGAACGCTATCGACAGGCTGGTATATACTTCCTGAAAGGTAAAATGTACAGGTATTATCATTCGCACGCTGAAAAATAGCTCGGGTAACCGGGTATGTGATTTTTATGACGGGGTTGGTACTTTGAGCAGATACCTGAGTACACATCCACGTCAGGCAACATACTAATCCATATACTAATAAATAACGATTGCTCATTTTAGCTTTCAATAACTTGTATGCTGTTACCATAAAGAATTAACAGTAACAAAAGGTATGCAAAAATCGGACCGCTCTTGAACCAGTATCTGGACATCTGGATCAGCGCGATTTCCCAATAAAATGCAAAATTAACGTTGACAACTATGATTAAACGGTTAAAACCAAATTAATATTACAATCCGAGGATTATTCGCTTGGAAACATCAAAACTGGGCGACTGAACGCGAAGAATATAAGAACCTGATGGCATAGCAGTTAAAGTCAGTTGCTTTCGGTCATCGAACGCTGGTACTGTTGTTTTTAACACTACCTGTCCCGTTAGTGTATAGATAGTAAGCGTGGCATTCGTTAAATTCTCTTTCGTTTCAATCGTTAAAATTTTATCAGGATTGGGGTTTGGGTACACACTCAACCCTTTGTCGTTGGGATCAATCGTAAAGGTCAATGGGGCCGATGGCAGGGAGAAGCAGGTTAGTGTTCCAGAATAAACGGTTGAGGCACGGGCGGTGTACGATCCCGATTCACTTGCTTTTATAGTGGATGTCTGTACCGCGAGCGAGTCGTTGTCTCGACGCCAACGAAAAACGGTGCCATTGGTTGAACTGATGGCTTGCAAAGTATATGTGCCAACTACATTAACGGTTGGAGCTGGTGGCAGGGGTCTTAATTCAACCGTTGTTGAGCCCGCTTGAGTTGATACACAACCATTCACATCCCGAACTTTGGCCGAATAGGTACCTGCTGTAGTTCGGGTAATACTTTGGGTTGAATCGCCCGTACTCCAGAATACAGTGTACTGCCCGTCTACTCGTAAGGTGACTTTGTCCCCCTCGCATATGGTTGCTGATGGATTGGCTAGTATGGTAGGCGTAGCTGGTAATGGATTTACTTTTACGGGAATAACCGACGAATAGGGCGAAAGACAGTTGTTTTCATCCCTTGCCTGTACAGCATAATTGCCCGATGTCGTCACTACAATCGATTTGTCGGTTTGGCCGCTCGACCACACTACACCTACAGCACTGGTCGCGTTTAATGTAACCCGATTCCCTTCGCAAAAAGTTGTTATGCCTGCTGCCGACACAGTAGGCGTTTGTGGCAATGGATTTACTTTAATAATCACTTCGTCGGACTGCTCGGAGGTACAACCAAATTCGTTTCGGGTGCGAACGGCAAAATTTCCAGACTGGCTCAGGGTGATACTTTGAGTTGTCTGACCGCTGGTCCACTGGTAGGCTACATTTTGGGGAGCACTCAGCGTTACGTTGCGATCGGCACAAAAAATAGTAGGCCCATTCGCCGAAATAACAGGCTTGTCGGGTACAGGATTGGCTGTTACAACGATGGTATTCGATTGAGCAGACGTACACCCGTTTTGATCGGTTACTGTCAGAAAGTAAGAGCCAGACGATCCAACAGTTGCAACCTTATTATTCTGACCGTCGCTCCAATTGTATTGTACATTATCACTACTAGCACGAAGTACTGTATTATCGCCCTGGCAGAATGTAGTTGACTTGTCGTTAGTAATTGTTGGCGTAGCAGGTAATGGATTGACCGTCACATTGAGGGTATTTGAGGTAAAATCACACCCACTTATATCTCGGTAACGTACAAAATAGATCCCTGCTGTAGTTGTAGAAAATCCCCGCGATGTGCTTACTGTTGTATTATTCTGTTGATTGATCCAGGTAACATTATCGTAGTTGCTAGTCAGGGAAAGGCTACTACCTATACATATTGACGGCACACGGTTCCCTACAACAGAAGCTACAGGGGCATCAGAGACCCGGATCTGGCCAGTAAAAAATGTATTGCCTTTTGCATCTTTCACTTTAGCGCGGTAGGTTCCCCCACCCTTCGTGATTGAACTGCCTGATTCGCCCGATTCCCACTGTACTGTCGGGTAGTTTCCAGCAACCGTCAATTTCAGGTTATTATTGGCAGCACATTCTACACTAACGGTTGGGGCTAAAGCAGGACTTATAGGGGTTGATGTCTGAAAAAAAGCATCTGTTAAGCTGCCATTCCAGGCGCTGGCTACTTCAACAAGACCATTGTAGTCGAAGTGAACTCCATCGGGGTCGTTTAGAGGGGGGCGTGTGCGTGGTACTTGTATACCATCCGTATTTGGACCGGCGAACACATTGGATACCGTACTTATCACCTGATTTTGTCCAGCAATGATCTGTTGGTCTATGCCTCCTATAAAGTCGCCATAACTTGCTCTGGCGACCATCCAGGCCATGTTCTGACCGTAATCCTGACGAGCTTGATTAATAACAAATTGTAAATCGTTGGCGTAGGAAGCCGTGCTGGTATTGATTAAGTTATCAGCTTCGCCCTGATGCCAGAGCACGGCACGCACACCGAGCATATTGGCATAATATTGGAGAGCCAGTTTTAAGTTGATATAAGGTTGACGAGGGCTATAGGGAGCTCCGCTGTACACACTATAAGCTACTCCACCTTCGGGAGCACTTTCACGCCAGTTTCGGACGGCCGTACCAGTAAATGCTCCGTTGAAGAACATAACAGGAACGTTAAGCCGCTTTACCAGCAGATCGCCTAATTGGCCCCAACACCAACTCCCTACTCCTCGTGGAGCAATCGAAAACCCGTCCGTATTGTCCAGCATGGAGAAAACTGGAGTTGGGGGGTCATTCGGAAAGCCATCTCCCGGATATTGGTAATTAACGCAATTTACCCGGTCATTTTGAGGGTTTGGCGCACTTTGATGTACCCCCTGTGCATTCGATTGCCCCGCTACGACAAATACTTCCCCAATACCTACTCGTTCGATGGTTGTTACATTCCCAACTTGCTGGTCGTTGTTCATACCACGCACCTCAAGATTATACCATCCGCCTTTTCCCTTCAAATCGCCAGCAAAAACGCCACCCGTAGGATTATTCTGGATAGTAGCCCAATCGGTTGATGTGCCCTGACCATCTCTGGCCTGTATACGAGCTTCTATACGGGTGACTGCTGATGTATAATACCCAGTGATTCGGAAAGTTGCTTCATTCGACTGATTGCGTTGAAAAACAGCCCGACTCACAGGGAAAGAAACCTGAATCTGTGCTGTTGCCAGAAAAGAAAAGAATAAACAGACTATTGTACCGAGCGTCCTGAAAAAATGGTTCATAATCATTGAAAATGCGACCAGTCAAGGCGTATACGCCGACTTTTACCCGTCTACGTGCTTGGGTCAACGGCCGTCAGATTTTGCCAGATGATATCTTTTAACTCTTCAAGCCCACGTTGGCTTACCGATGAAATAAATGCGACTGGTACTTTCTTAGGTAGATACTCCTTTATGCCTGCCAACGTGTCATCATCAACTAAATCAATTTTAGTAATGGCGAGCAGGCGTGTTTTATCCATCAATTCCGGATTGAACTCACGCAGTTCATGGAGTAGTGTATTGTATTCCTGCCTTATATCTTCAGAAGTAGCCGGAATAAGAAATAATAATACCGAGTTCCGTTCGATATGGCGTAAAAACCGTAAGCCAAGCCCTTTACCCTGTGAGGCTCCTTCAATAATACCTGGAATGTCGGCCATAACAAATGACTTGAAGTCTCTGTAGGCGACGACCCCCAGATTGGGTACAAGCGTTGTAAAGGGATAATCAGCTATTTCAGGGCGAGCAGCAGATAGAACGGATAACAGCGTCGATTTGCCGGCATTTGGGAATCCAACCAGACCTACATCGGCCAACAATTTCAATTCCAGAATAACCCACTCATCCATACCCGGTTCGCCCGGTTGCGCATAATAGGGTGCCTGTTGAGTCGATGTTTTGTAGTGGTCATTTCCAAGACCACCACGACCACCCGGAAAAAGAATGATTTCCTGATTGTCTTCAGTGATTTCCGCTAGTTGTTCGCCTGTATCAGGGTTTCGGGCAATTGTACCCAGGGGTACTTCAAGGATAACATCTTCGCCTTGAGCTCCACTTCGTCGGCCTCCTTCACCTGCTACTCCGTTGCCTGCTTTAACATGCTTCCGGTATTTCAGGTGCAATAATGTCCAGAGTTGCGCATTACCACGCAAAATAATATGCCCACCTCGACCGCCATCTCCACCGTCAGGCCCACCTTTTGGGGTATGCTTTTCACGGCGAAAGTGGACTGATCCAGCTCCACCAGCGCCTGACCGGCAATTTATTTTAACGTAATCAATAAAATTTGACGAAGCCATAAATCTTTCTACCGCACGACCGACTCTTCAATTTTTTGGCATATAGTTTGAAAAATATCTTCAATGCTACCAATGCCGTCGATGGCCACGTATTTTTGCTGTTGATTATAGTAGTCAGCTACTGGAGCTGTTTTATCATTATACTCCTGAACGCGCCGACGAATCAGCTCTTCATTCTGGTCGTCGGGACGGCCCGAAGTTTGCCCACGCAATAAGAGCCGTCGAGTCAACTCTTCACTATCGACGACAAGGGCAACCATTACCGTAATTCGGGTTTGGTGCTGATCAAGGAGCTGGTCAAGGGCAATGGCCTGGTTGACAGTACGGGGAAACCCATCGAAAATAAAACCAGGAGCCGACTGATTTTCCTGCAATTTACTCTCAATCATACCGATAACGACTTCATCAGGAACTAACAAGCCATTATCCATCAATTGTTTGGCTCGGAGACCAAGTTCGGTACCTGCAGCAATTTGCGATCGTAGCAAATCGCCTGTCGACAAGTGAACCAGATTGTATTTTCGAATTAACTTTTCGCTTTGGGTACCTTTCCCTGCTCCCGGCGGGCCAAACAGTACAAGATTAAGCATACGGCTTCTTAAGGGGGTGTCGTTTTTAGACAAAAAAATTGCGCCCGCAAAGTTACAATACCCCCGGAAAAATAATAGCGATATTCCTTGATAGTCATGCTTTTCTATGAGCAAAATAAAAAAGCGCAGGTTTCAAACCTACGCTTTTTTATTGTATTCTCTAAAATCTGCTTATTTACCGGCTACTTTCTTTTTCACTGGAGCAGCTTTTGGAGCAGCTTTTGCTGGTGCTGCGGGCGCTGCTGCTGGTTTGGGTTCTTCCAGTGCTTTTTTCACGCTTTCATCGTTGGGATCAAGCTCAAGCACTTTATTGAAATACTCTTTAGCTTTTTGGTCATCTTTTTTCAACAAGCTAAAGCCAGCCAACGACTTATATGAAGTGATTAGATAACGCTTGTAATCGGTTTTATCAGTTGGGTCAGGAGTCGTAGCCTGCTCGATGAATTTTTCGTAGAGCGGAGTGGCCAGTTCAGCCCCTTTCAACTTATCGTTTGCATAGGCATAATAGTTAGCGCCTGCACGATAGTAGTATGCCAAAGGGTATTTTTTTCCATCGGCTTCAATTTTCTGCGCCATGGTCGCAAAGGCTGAGTCGGCCTTCAGATAATACATTTGTTTTACCTGCCGAATCTGTGCCGTATCCATTGGAGCAGCCGTACTATCACGACCTACACGGGGAGCATATTGATAGCTTGCCAAACCTAACCACAGGAAGTCATTGTTCTGTGGCTTTTTATCTGTTTGAATCGTTTTGGCATAATATGCGGCCGCCTTATCGTACTTTTTGTTATCGTAGAATGTCTTAGCGATTTCACGATACAAATTCTCTGTTGTATCCATTGGGGCCGCTTTTTCCAGATTTACAATAGCCAGCGAATCACCTTGTGGGGTGTTTGTCTGGTTGTAAGCACGACCCAGGAATTTGTAATCATCAGCCATTACCTTTTGAGGAGCGGCATTGATAAAACGGTTCAATGATTCAATCGCTTCCTGGTTTTTACCTAGAGCCGTATAGGCCCAACCATACATCCGGTCAATGATTGGGTTATTAATTTTACCCTTCAATTGGTCCAGATAAGCAATTGCACCCTGATAATCTTCTGCCAGGAATTTGTACCGGGCTATATCCAGCAATTGTTCGGGATCGGTAGTGCCACTTTTCTGAACGTACAGTTCGTAGTTTTGAGCGGCACTTTTGTAAGCCCGTGAGTTAGCTAATGCATCGGCATAGGCCAGGTAGGTTGGAGCAAACTCGGGGTCATTCTGAATCGCCAGTTTGAAATATTCCTGAGCTTTGGTATAGTTCTTACCGCGCAGGTACAAGCGACCAATTTTGTAGTTTGCTTCGGCCAGGTTTGGCGTAATGGTCATTGCATTTTCATACTTGGTAATCGCATTACCGCCATCATTTTTGAGGAAGTATGCATCGCCAAGCAGCATTTCGATCTCCGAATTTTCGTTTTTCTTGTCCTTTTCGTCCGCGATAGTGAGTAAACGAATCGCTTCTGCCGGATTATTTTTCTTCGGATCTTCGAACAGCGTGTACATTTCGCCACCGCGAATCAATACATTCTGGTCTTTGCTTTTGGTTGCTGCAACAGCATTGTCGATCAATGTTTTAGCAGCTGGGCCATCGCCTTTTGAAAGCGCAACGCCTGCTAAACCGATGTTGTTTAACTGATTTTTGGCATCAGCGGCAGCGCCTTTTTCAAAAGCGGCTTTCGCTTTGTCAGTTTGACCGCTTCTCAAATAATAATAGCCAAGATAAAACTGATTTTCAGCGTTTGGCGAACTGCTGGCTAATTGAGTTAGCGTTTGCTCGGCTTTTGTATAACGATCAGCCTCTATGTCTTTCAACGCTGATTGGAGATCCTGCGCCACTAAAGGAGTCGTTATGGTAGCCCCAACGAACAGGATGGTCAATAGCGACTGCTTTCGGTTGTTCATCATGGATTTCAAATTGGAAATGAAAAAGGTTTGCGCTTATAAAACAAATAGCAAAACTAAAAAATTGCGGTTAAACCAAAAAAACTAAATCACTTTGTTAAGTTAATGATTCGATCGTATGGCATTCTGGGCCAAAGTCCCAATTTACGAATGATCAGTGAGCCAGCATCACGAGTGATGTAATTTATCAGCCCACCACCCAAGCCAGGGTGGGTTTCCCGACTTAAAATATAGACAGGCCGACGCAATGGGTAGCGTTGCATGCCTAAATCCTCCTGAAACGGTTGAAAATAATCGTCCCGTTTCGTTGGGTTTGGTTTGGATGATACCCCCATTACCCGTAAATCACGAGCCAATTCAACAGACAACGGCTCATCGCTATCACTGATCCAATTTACACCGATAAACCCTAATGCTGAAGGGTTTTTACGTACAAAATCAATTACTTCACGATTAGAATGGGTAGTGAAAATTCGTAGGTTCTTAACGTCTTTGACATTAAAAGTGTTTAATACAAACTCCAAATTGCTGGAATTATTGTTATCAAAGACTAATGTTATTGGAGCCGACTGATTTCCTCCTTTTAATTGCGACCATTGCTTAGTTTGCCCACTAAAAATACCCTGCAGTTCATTCATGGTAATCAAGCTATCGGTGTTCGCCTTGTTGATAATGAGGGCTACACCGTCGGTAGCAATTTTCTCTGTAGCTCCCTTGATCTTTCGCTGCTTGAGTACAGCCTGCTCATTTGACTTTAATGAACGCGTAGCAAAAACTAGCCGGGCACTGTCTTTAAGCATCATATTGATGGCTTCCTGCTCGGGTCTATACACTACCTTGAAGTGAGCATCAGGATAAATGCCTGAATAAGCTGAGGTCAACTGCATGACCAGTGGTTGAAACGATTCATCTGCGGCAATTACAATTTCACCCCTCGATGGATTGTCTAACGGTTTATCCGTATTGCAGCCAAATAGGCTCATCAGTAGACCAGCGAGCACCCAAAATCGATTAGTCATTGTCTTGAAAACGTTGATAGGCCCGATATGCCCGAAAGGCTCCATAAATAATCAGCAAGGCACCCATACTATATCGAAGTAATCCGGGCTCTGGCAACATGCCAAAAGATTGAGAGGAGGCTATCAGTGCGATGCCTCCTCCCAAATATGCCAGCGAAGCCAGCGCTGCTATGTACAGCGTTAACTGGGCTGCACCTTTATTTTGTCTACGCATACAGACTTACTCCAGCGTGAAGTTGATCGGCAGGTTGTATTTTACCCGTACCGGACGACCCGATTGTTTACCAGGACGCCACTTTGGCATGCTTTTTACTACACGCTGAGCTTCTTCATCCGTACCGAAACCCAATCCTTTTAGAACTGTAACGTCTTGAATACTGCCATCCGTGTTAACCACGAAGCTGACGAATACCCGACCCGAAATATTAGCCCGCTGAGCGGCAGCAGGATATCGGAGTGTTTTGCCTAGGTATTGACCGAGGGCGGCCATACCACCTGGGAATTCAGGCTGCTGTTCTACCACTGTAAAGATTTCCTCTTCTTTCGGAGCGGCTTCTACAGCGACCTCTACTTTGGTTGGAGCCGCAGTAGCTTCAGGTGCTGCAATTACCTCTTCGGCGTTCGGGTCACCTTCCTGCGTTTTTTCAGCAGCAACAGCCTCTTTCAGCTCTTCAACGGCTGGTGGTGGCGTTTCTTCGGGTACTTCTTCATCCGGCTTTACTTCCGGCGGAAGGAACTTCACCGTATTCACCTTCGGTAGTTCGACCGGCGGTGGTGGCGGTGGTGGTGGCTCATTTGGATCAATGGGTGGTGGTGGGAGCTTCATCAGATCCACCTCTACCATTGCTTCTTCTTTTTTCTCCGGAGTCAGGGCACTAATAATCGTTGGAGAAAGTACGCCCAGCGTAAACAGAACACCGCCAATAATGAGGGCACGGGTTACGGTTTTAGGGTACGTTTTCCGAAGATCATAAGCACCATATGCTTTGTTCCGGTGGGCAAACACAATATCATCAAGTGTTGCCTTCTGGTCTATTTCTGCCATGGCGTTATGCGTCTATTTTTGCCTTATCCTTGAGGAGTTTTTTCTCATCAGGAGTTAACTGATCCACAAGTGCGTAGCGTTTGGTTTTGGTAATAGCCATCTCGTCCAGTACGTCAACCATATTTTTGTAGGTCGATTCTTTGGTTGGCTTCACTACCACAACAAACTTATCGGCTGGAACTTTGCGGGCATTCTCCTGAATGGCCTGCCGAAATTCGTAACCGTAACCAACGGTCTTCACTTCTGGGTCTTCGTTAGCCGCTTTACCAAAGATGTAATAGGCTTTATTGTCTTTACCCAGGAAGATCGTCATAACGTTGGAGGCCTTAATAGGCTCCGTTTCTTCGGTCTTTGTTTTATCTGGCACGTTGAGCGTCATCGAAGATGGTTTGCTCAGGGTGGTGGCCAAAATGAAGAAGGTAATAAGCAGGAAGCCCAGGTCAACCATCGGGGTCATATCCACCCGTGTCGACGCTTTCTTGGAGCGTACCTTACCACCATCATGTTTACCACCACCACCGCCAGTGTTAATTTCTGCCATGTTTTGTTAACAGATTCGCGTGATGAAAAATCAATTCGGTTGCAATCACTGCACGTTAGTCATCCGCTTTCCAGCCTGCCGGTGGTGCTTCCGTACCGGTGATCAGGTTGAATTTGTTGATGTTTTGTGCTTGCAGCGTAGCTAACACGTTCTTGAATTCCGGGAATTTGGCAAGATTATCACCTTTCAACGCAATTCGGAGATCGTTGTTAGCCTTACGGGCGTTAAATACCCAGTCTTTCAGCTCGTTCGTAGCACCGGCTCCTGTCGAATCGGTAGGAATACCGGGTTGTTTGATTTTCCCCTGCTGCTCATGCGACAGGTTAAGGAACTGCTTTAACTGGGCGATTGGCATACCGAAGTTCGACATGAGGGCGAACTCTTTCTGCTCTTTGGGCGAAAAGGTAATGCCTTTTGCCTGGGCAATGTTATCCAGCATAGCCAATCGGTGCTGCTGGTTATCAATACCAAAGTAGACTTTACCGTCTCTGCCAAGACCAATGGTCATAATGTCCTTATCCGGGACTTTAATGCCAGAGATAGACGAGGGGGTTTCGATTGCTGCGGCATCCTGCGCCCGGAACTGGGCGGTCAGAATAAAGAACGTCAACAACAGGAACGCCACGTCGCACATCGCGGTCATGTCGACCGTCGAACTGGCACGTTTAATTTTTACTGCTGGCATGAGTTGTTCAGTTTCGGCCTGCCTGATTAAACCAGACAGGTTGGTTAATTACATCAACTGCACTGATACGGCCTAGTAGTGAGCCGCAAAGTTTTGCTGGATGCTCAGACCGATTTCGTCGATGTTGTAGGTCAACACGTCAATGCGGCTGGTGAAGTAGCTATACATGATCGTCGCGATAGCAGCTGTACCGATACCCAGAGCCGTGTTTACCAGAGCTTCAGAAATACCCGTCGAAAGAGCAGCTGTGTCAGGTTGGCCCGTTGCACCCATGGCAGCGAAGGCCCGAATCATACCAAGTACCGTTCCAAGCAGGGCGATCAGCGTCGAAACCGAAGCCAGCGTAGCAATGATGGTTAGGTTTTTCTCCAGCATTGGCAGCTCCAGGGTGGTAGCTTCTTCCACTTCTTTCTGCAGGGCAACTAACTTTTGTTCTTTGTTCAACTCGGTATCCGTCGATAATTGCTGGTACTTCAGCAGAGCGGTTTTCACTACATTGCCGATAGAACCTTTCTGACGATCGCACTCCTGGATAGCAGCAGCGACTTCATTCCGATCTAGCTGGCTTTTGACTTTCCGAACGAAATCGTCAATCGAACCTGAACCGTTCGCACGACCGATTGTGAAAAAGCGCTCAATCGAGAACACCAATACGGTCAGGAAACAGGTGAACAGAATGGGTACAATGAATCCTCCCTTATACACGGTACCGAAGTAGTCGCCTGGAAGAGGTTCTTTGGTATTGTCGCCTTCCTGAAAGTGACTGCCATCACCGAAGACGAACATGTACGTCAGGATACCGATGATCAACAGAACCGGAAGGACGAACGCGGGGTTCAGACCGCCCGACGACTTCTTTTTTGGGGCTGGTGCTTTAGCGGGTGCTGGAGAGGGAGTTTGTGTTTTCATTTGAACTGGACTGTAGGGTTAAAATTTAAAAGTTGGTTTACCCGGTAAAAAAAGTGAAAAATTTAGACTCTTTCGGTTTGATCCACTAAAAATTTAGCAGAAATACCGTCGAACCTCCACAAAAATAGGTGTTTTCAATTAAAAACCACACAACGGTTTTGGTCAAATGTTTCACTTTTATTGTAATCCACCAATAAATACTTGGATATATTTCACTTGATGGTCCTGGTTGTCAGTGATTAATACAATGGATAAACTCTGTACTTAGGCCTATATATCTAAAACTCACTCCCAATAGGCTAATTCAGCCTGAAAATTAGGGAGGATCGTGGATTATAAAAAAATTGTTAAACTTGTTCATAATGCCTGAAAAACTACATCTGAAGCCTTTTAGGGATAGATGCATCAACAGAGATTATTCCATAAAGTGCGCTAATTTTTTTTTGGAAGTTTAGATAATGTAACCAGTAGGGCTTGTTTGTAATATGTCAGTTGGCAGATGTAAGGATGGGTTTTTCTGGGTCAAAAACAGGATTGGCTAAGGCAGAAGGTAAGCAATGTTAGAAGCTCCTACCGTTTTAGCTAACTTCTTGACAACACCATCCATGGCTATAAAGCCACCTTTTTCTACCCCCCCTGTTGATCCTTTGAAAAGTAAAGGCGTATTACGGTATTGATACCCTAGCATCTCAGCATTACCCTGACCATTAAAGACTGCTTTATTGCCCTCAACCCGGACAAAAATTCGTATAGAGATTTCATTACTCATGTTTTTGTATTCGGTCATGACAAAGCCTTTGCTTTTATCCAATTGCTCGATAAAGAAACCGGACGACTCAAGACGAAAAGCAATCATGTCTACCAGCGCTGAGTCAGACAAAGTACTGGTAATCTCAATACGATTAGCACCCTTGGGAATATCAACTTTTTGCGAGTAAGCACTTACGGCTAAAATGAGAAAGATAAAGGTGTACAGGTAGCGTTTCATGGTCAACTAGATTTCCGGCAAATATAACTTTCCGGTTATCTAACATGGATTATGAATAGCAGGGGTTGTATGTTTTTAGTGCATAAATCATGGGTAGACTGCCCAAAAAGGCTTTGGTCATACGTATTATTACAGCTTTGCAAGCCTGGGGAGCCACATACCTATCGTTGCTCCGGCTATTCCTACAAGCTGAATAACCGTAGCAAGAAAAATTAAGGCTGAAACGGACAAGCTTAAAGCCTTTCGTTGCTTTCGGTGGGCATAGAAATAGAGTTCCAGAAGGCCAAGCGAGATAGGGATAGCGTAGGTAAATAGGGTAAGGGCTGTTAAGAAAGGGCCAGAGAACGTTTTAGGGTTAAATCCGACAGGACCTCCATGTATCAGTAACCAGCACATCAGTTCAACTCTGAAAAGCCAGACGCCATTTACCACCATAAATAGCCGTAACGCCCAGGATTTATGTTTGTCAAATTGACGAGCTTTGGCGTAGAGAAAAGAAAGTACGGCGAAAATAATGCAATAAATCGCGAGTATACTGATGCTAATGTGTTGAATTGTATCGCCGACTGCACCGCGCGTCCAAACCATAATTAGGCCTGCTGTACTGACAATAATAGCCGTTATTATGTAAAGTCGACCCAACCAACGATGAAATCGAGGAGCATACCGACGCACTGACGGAATGAATTGCAAAGGGCCGCCAATAACCAAAATAGACGCTAGCAGAACGTGTATGCCTACTACTAGATTACCTAGCCAGTCACCGGTCACATAGCCATGCGGCAGCACATCGTTCCAGCTTGTAAAATCGCCCTGAAGCGTCGCCTTGCCATAGAATAACAAGATATAAATGCCAAATAGCCATAGCCCAATTGTAGTTACCCCAAACCAGACCGTTGACGCCATGGTCAAAAGTTTTGTCGTGTAGTGAATTGTTTGTTTATCAGATACGGAGATTGTTGTATTGGACGTCATGGCAGAAAGGATGCTAAGGTTTGGGATAAACTTAGTCAGCGTCTTTCCAGGCGTAATTAGACAAATGTCCAATACGGATGAGTGGTTATATTCTAGGGTGAGCGTTAGAGGTTGTGTTGACTCCTGAGTCGGCTCAAATGCCGTTGTGTGATGCCTAAGTAAGAGGCGATATAACGCAGGGGCACATGCTGAATAATAGTAGGCTTTTCCCGCAAAAATTTAGTGTACCGCTCTTCGGCTGTCAGATGGCCTAGATCGTAAAGCCGTCTTTTTTCTTCTTCTAAGTGCTTCTGTAGAATCTGAATTGTATAGTCTTTTTGTGTCTGGCTATATTCGGCTCTTATCGATACTTCGTCCCGGTTTATTCTGAGAAGTTCACAATCTGTAATGCAGTGTAGATTTTCGTTGGAAACCGTACGATTCATGAAATGAGAATACGACGTAAAAAAACGTGGTCCTGCGTTTAAATCCGTTGTGATTTCTGCATTGTCTTTATCAAAGTGAAAGTTTCTCATGTAGCCCGACACGATAAAATTGTGATATTGGGGAACTTGCCCCGCTGGCTCAATGATCGTGTCTTTAGGAACGAAAACCGGCTTAAAGGATTCACGAATTGACACTTTATCGGTCTCGGGCAAGACGATGATCTGTTCGATATAATTAAAAAGGCCTGTATAGTAATGTTCCATACGAAGCTATGCTTTGAATATATACGTTAGCTTGCCTGCGAGTCGCTAGCAGGGAAATACATGATTTTATTCGTTACCTCTAGCTACTTAATTAGTAAGGCTTTACCCATTGAGGAGTCCCCTACCGATTCTGCCCAGGTAGACATGCCTCCGCTCATATTTTTGACATTCATAAAGCCATGTTCGGTTAAAATATGACTGGCGCGTGGGCTACGATGGCTATGTGAGCAATAGACGATAATTTCCTTTCCTTTAGCTGATTCGAGTTCGGCTAATCGATTTTCCAGTTGTTGAACCGGGATATTTATGGCATTCTTCAAACGGCCAAACTTTTCGGTTGCTTTGCCATCAAACTCCTGTGGTGTACGCACATCTAACAAGAGTACGTTAGGACGGGCGGCAACAATCTTGCACAACTCGGCGGGCGTTATATTCTGGAAACGTATACTTCTCTTTTCGACTAAACGCATCCCACAATGAGGGCATGTGCCAGCCTGATGGAATACGTCGTGATCACAGTCTGAGCCGCAAGGCAGGCATACATATTCCTCTTCCTGTTTAGGGGAGGGGGATTGTCCGTAAAGTGGTATCACACTACTAAGCAGAACAAAAAGGAAATAGGTTAATGGTTTGAAAATCAAAGAGGAATATAGTTGCCTCCTCCCTGCTTCTTTTGTAGTATCAAGTAATGTGTCCATGTTTTTTAAATAGGTTATGGGTTGCCTTCTGGGCTGTCGATAGGCTAAAATTATAAATTGTTAGGTTAAGATTTTAGCGCTAAAAAACGAAAAAGCCACCTATGATAAACATAAGTGGCTTTTCAGCTAAGTCGGGAAGGCGGGATTCGAACCCACGACCTCTTGCACCCCATGCAAGCACGCTACCGGACTGCGCTACATCCCGATTGGAGCGCAAAAATAGTGAATTGACTTGGATGAACAAGGAAGATTAAGAGATTTTTCTAAATTCTATGACCCCTTGTTCATCCAAGTCGATTAATCTAGTTCCTGCCAGTTCCCTGTCGGGCTGGTGGAGGAGTGGTTTGTTTCTGCTGTTGCATCGGGTTAGGACCTTGTGGACCAAAACCGCGCTGCTTGAACAACTGGAAACGGGTTGGTTGCGATACGCGGGGGAACGAGTTATTTTCCGTATCGATATCCGCTATTTCCTGGAAAGGGTCAAGCGTCCACTGCGTTACTTTCTTGTTAGTGGCGATCACCTTTTTGACCGACACATCGTTGAAACGCCAGATTTCGGCTGGGAAACGGGCTACTGAATCGGTACCGTCTTCAAACTGCATCCGAATAATAACGGGCATTGGCAAGCCACCTTTGTTCTTTAGCGACAGTGTATAGTAGTTTGTACCAGCGCTTTTCTCGAGAGTGGCGCGTTCCGACTCACTAAGGGTTGCCAGATAATCCTGATATTTCTTCTTATCGTTTTCTGTGACAGCATATGGATCGTAGCTATTGTAGAAATCTTTCATAGTCGAATCTTTGGCTACCACAGTTTCAGCTTTCGTAGCCGCATCCCGCTGTTTGCTGATGGTACCCGCCCGACGCATAGCCTCTTCTTTAGCGGCTGCTTTGGTCGCAATCGGATCGCCTGAGTCAACCTGGAACCAGTCCACTTCTACCAGATCCTGGTCAACGGGCTCAACGCCATAAAACCAACCTTTCCAGAACCAGTCCAGATCAACGCCTGATGCGTCTTCAAGGGTACGAAAAAAGTCGGCTGGCTCGGGAGTTTTGAACGCCCAGCGACGCGCATATTCCTTGAAAGCGTAGTCGAACAGTTCGCGGCCCATCACCGTTTCGCGCAGAATGTTGAGTGCCGTTGCCGGTTTGGCGTAGGCATTCGGACCAAGGCTAATGACGTTATCGGACGAGGTCATGATTGGCGACAGGACCGACTTGTCTGACTTCATGTAATCAGTAATGTACTGCGGTTCTCCCCGGCGGCTTGGGAAATCATAATCCCATTCTTTTTCGGCCAGATACTGACAGAACGTGTTCAACCCTTCGTCCATCCAGGTCCACTGCCGCTCGTCGGAGTTGACAATCATCGGGAAGAAGTTATGGCCTACTTCGTGGATAATTACGCCGATCATACCCGCTTTGGTTTGTGCCGAATAGGTGCCATCGGCCTCAGGACGGCCTCCGTTGAACGAAATCATCGGGTATTCCATACCGCCACCGGCTGTAGCGTGACACGAAATGGCTACCGGATACGGGTATTTAATGGTTCGGTTGCCATACGACCGTAGCGTATGCTCAACTACGCGGGTCGAGTACTGACCCCAGAGTGGATTGCCCTCCTTAGAATAGAATGACATACTCCAGATTTTATGTCCGTCGCCATACACATCGGTTTGCATAGCATCCCAGATGAATTTACGGCTGCTGGCAAAAGCAAAGTCACGAACGTTCTGAGCAGCGAATACCCAAGTTTTTTTTGTTTTGGTATCACTAGGTTTGGCTTTTTCAGCGGCTTCGGCTTCAGCCTGAGTAACGATCACAACCGGCGTTTTTGACGTAGCTGCCTGCGCCAGACGCTTTTGCTGGGTAGCACTCAGCACCTGTTTGTAGTTCTGACATTCGCCCGTAGCGCCAATGACATGATCGCTGGGGGCCGTGATGGCAACTTTATAGTTTCCGAAGATGAGCGTAAACTCACCCTGGCCCAGAAACTGCTTATTTTGCCAGCCTGTCACATCGCTGTAGGAACAAAGACGAGGGAACCAGTGCGCAATAAAGTAGTTGTAGTTACCATCTTTTGGGAAAAACTCCATACCGCTCCGACCATAGTATTCGGTAACGAAGTAGTTCCAGTCGACGTTGAACGAATAGCTGCCGCCGGGTTTCAGTGCCGTGGGCAGATCGATCCGCATCATCGTCTGGTTGATCGTATATTTCAGGTTCGTCCCCGTTTTAGCATCCTTCACGGCTGTGATCTTGTAACCATACTTGTCGGTCGCCTGTTGCTGGCTGCGTTCGCGTACGGAAGTCAGGTTTTGTAACTGGGCGAAACTCATACCGCTTTCGTTCACACCACCTGTACGGGTAACACTCCCGGTTGAGCCTTTGGCGAATAGGTTTTGGTCGAGTTGGAGCCAGATGAAAGGCAGCTCATCGGTCGAATTGTTGTGATACGTAACGGTTTCCGAACCAATGATTTTCTGGTTGGCATCGTCAAGTTCGACCTTGATGTCATAATCAGCGCGGTTCTGGAAATAATCTTTTCCCGGAGCACCTGCAGCCGTACGGAACGTATTGGGCGTAGGCAGCATAGGCCCGAGTTGTTCAAAACGATTGTTAGCGTTTTGGGTTGATGGAGCCGGAGCCTGGGCAAACAGAGTGGCCGATCCAAGGACAAGCCCGACTGCTACCATTACTTTTTTCATAATATGCTTAGGTTAATAGAGATGATTAATTTCGACCACTGCCTTGCCGGGCAGGAGATGGTTGCCGTTGCTGTTGCATCGGATTAGGACCTACTGCACCTCCACCTGGCCCTTGCCGCTGCTTAAATAACTGGAAGCGGGTTGGCCGGGCTACACGCGGAAATGAGTTGTCCTCAGTATTGATGTCGGCAATTTCGTAGAATGGATCGAGTGTCCATTGCTTCACCTTTTTATTCGTAGCGATCACCTTTTTGACCGACACATCGTTGAAACGCCAGATTTCGGCTGGGAAACGGGCTACCGAATCGGTACCGTCTTCGAACTCCATGCGTACAATAACGGGCATTGGAAGTCCGCCTTTGTTTTGTAGCGATAGCGTATAAAAGTTTGTGCCTGCTTCGGCCAACAGACGCTCTTCAGCCGTTAGCGTGGCGAGGTAATCCTGGTATTTTTTCCGGTCCTGATCGGTCACAGCATAGGGGTCATACCGATTGTAGAAGTCGCGCATGGTGCTGTCCTGCGAGACAACCGTTTGATCTTTACTGAGCGCATCCCGCTGTTTGCTGATCGTATTTAGTTTCCGCTGTGCTTCCTTACGGACTTCGGTTTTAGAAATTTCCGGATTTTGCGAGTCGGCCTGGAACCAGTCAACTTTTACAAGCGATTGGTCGACAGGCTGTACGCCGTAGAACCAGCCTTTCCAGAACCAATCCAGGTCAACGCCCGATGCGTCTTCAAGGGTACGGAAAAAGTCGGCCGGTTCGGGGCTTTTAAACGCCCAGCGACGCGCATATTCCTTGAAAGCATAGTCGAATAGTTCGCGGCCCATCACCGTTTCGCGCAGAATGTTCAGTCCGGTAGCGGGTTTGGTATAAGCGTTGGGGCCGAACGTATTCCGGGAAATATTATCCGAACTGCTCATGATAGGTACCTGCTGAGTCGAGTCGAGTTGCATGTAGGGTACGATGTACTGCGGATCGATGCCATGAGCCGGGAAGTTGGCATCCCATTCGAGGCAGGCCAGCCCTTCCAGAAAGCTGTTCAATCCCTCGTCCATCCAAGACCATTGCCGTTCGTCGGAGTTAACGATCATTGGGAAGAAGTTGTGGCCTACTTCGTGGATAACCACCGAGATCAGGAAGTTTTTGGTGCCTTCTGAATACGTACCATCTTCGAGCGGCCGGGCACCGTTGAAGCTAATCATCGGATACTCCATGCCACCCACTGGACCATGAACGGAATAGGCAACCGGATAAGGGTATCCAATGGTCCGGCGTGAATAGGAGCGCAACGTATGAGCCACAAGCCGGGTCGAATATTGTCCCCAGAGTGGGTTGGCTTCTTTCGGATAAAGCGACATGGCCCACACCCGCTTGCCTTCTACATTGGGCTGTAAGGCATCCCAGATGAACTTGCGGCTGCTGGCAAACGAGAAATCACGAACGTTGTCGGCTTTGTAAATCCAGGTTTTCGTGCCGGTGGGCTTGCCTTTTTCAGCCGCCTGAGCCTCGGCCTGCGTAACGATTAATACAGGGTTTTCGCCAGATTTATCACCCTTGCCTTTGGCGTCGTTCCAGCGTTTTAACTGGGTAGCGGTCAAAACCTGCGTTGGATTCTGGAGTTCGCCAGTTGCTCCTACAATATGGTCGTTGGGTACGGTTAGAGCCACTTTATAATTCCCGAAGATCAGCGTGAATTCGCCTGTTCCCAGAAACTGCTTATTCTGCCAGCCAGTCACATCACTATAGGTACAAAGACGGGGAAACCATTGAGCTATTTCGTAAATATAGTTGCCATCGGCCGGGAAAAATTCATAACCCGAACGGGCGCCTACTGCTTTGACATCGACAATCTTGAAATTCCAGTCAATGGAAAAACTAACCGATTTACCGGGGGCAATGGGTTGGGGCAAGTCGATCCGCATCATCGTCTGGTTGATGGTATACCGAAGCGGTTTTCCTGCTACATCCCGTACCGATGTGATCTTGTGGCCGTAATCTTTCGCAGCTAAGTCTCCGCCCTGGTTAAGTTGCTGGAACGACATACCCCGATCAGAATTAATGCTGCTTGTTCGCGACGTATTGCCAATGGCATCAGGGCGAAACAGGTTCTGATCGAGCTGTAGCCACAGATAGGGCAGGGCATCGCTGGAATTGTTGTGATAGGTAATCGTTTCGGAGGCCGTTATTTTCTGGGTAGCGTCGTCGAGACTTGCTTTGATGTCATAATCAGCGCGGTTTTGGAAATAGTCTTTTCCCGGAGCGCCCGAAGCCGTACGAAATGTGTTGGGAGTGGGGAGTAGGGGGCCTAGTTGCTCAAAGCGAGTGTTAGCGTGCTGGGTGCTCGGAGCTGTTGGTTGTGCCCAGGCCAATCCGGCTGAAATCGCTAAACCCGAAATCAGCAAAATTATCTTTTGCATCCGTTTAATTTTAGTTGTTGATAGGAGTGGTAAAATTAAGAAAAAACTAGTAAACGCTGTGACTGGATAGATAAGGTTTATGTAGACTATACGAATCAAGGCACCTAACTGGTTCAGGAAGGTAGCCGGGGTGGTTTGGTGATCCTGTACTGATGTCCTGTTGTGTATTGGCGAATGAATCGACGTACCGATTCTCCCAGGAAAAAGGCATATACTCGTTTGACAAAGGCAATAAACTCGATCGTCCGCTTAACTTTCCAACTTGTGAACGTAGTTAAGTGTGCATCATCGACGTAGGAAGCTAGTACGGAACGTGCTTTTTTTGAGAAGATAAAGAAGTCCTTTAGCAACCATGGTGCATGCGTGCTTTCTGGGTAGTATCGTTTTATGCAATATTGTGTATTGTTGTACAGAAGTCGGCCCTGTAAACATAACCCGAAGGTCCAGTAAATATCAGCGAAATCAGGACGGTTAGTTGTTTTTTTCAGGAAAAGCTCCCGTTCAAGTATACGATGGCGATTAAAAATTCCTCGAAATGGAATGCCGATATTCCAAAAACACATAAGGTAAACGGCAAGTACGGGCCGATGTGGATTCAGACGGATGCTGAATCGTCTTGGCAGGTACATTCGTTGATGGCGTTGTGTGGTTAAATCAATGGTAATGATGTCGCCAAAGCTAAGCCAGGCATCGGGGTTATCTTCTAGATTCTGAACCAGGTCTGTAACGTATCCAGCCGGAAATGTGTCGTCGTGCGGCATCCACATGAAGTATTTTGCCGTGGCTTCCCGAAGTAAAAAATTATAATGATCAACCCAGTCTATTCGATCAGTAGCCCGTAAAACTCGAATACGCTTATCCTCATCGAATCGCTTTTCCAGAATGGCCAGTGCGTCATCATCGCAGTGTCGGTCTGAAATCAGAATTTCAGTACCTTCAGTGGGCAGATTCGAAATATTCTGAATAATTATGTCTAAGAAGCGATAAGACCGATATAGGGGGATCGCAATCGAAACCGTGGGTGCCGTCATCGGATAAAGTCTAGCCTAATTGGTCGATTAGGGATTGAGCAAAATAGGGCGCCGAGGTGAACTTCCCGGTATCGACAGAAAAATAGCCATCGAACCCGTTGACGCCAATATTGTACCGATAATGAAGTAGGCTATCGGGATCGTCTATATCCGTTTCGCCCCACGAGAAAATAACGCCTGCATTGGCCTGCTTAATCTCAAACTGGCGTAAACCTGGCACAATAGCATCCAGGGCATTTAGGGTTGCTTGTTGCCAATCTTGTGTGGACTGTGGGTCTTGGGTTTGGTTAGGCCAATGATCGGGGGGCTGTAATTGATCCGACCAGCCACGCAAACAGGTTGGATACCAGGATAAATAGGTTAGGCCGTCGGGATAGGTGACTAAATCCCCAAAAGGCCCTAAAACAATCGTATGGGATGCTACATGGGTTAATTTCTGAGGAAGATGGCCTAATAAACTATGCTTGAGCCGATATACCCAAGGTTGTTTGGGATGAAGGCCTAAGGATGAGTCGAGCTGTAACCGTCCGTCCCATAAGCAGTTGACAACAATACTTCCTTCATCGGACCAGGACTGGCCTGTAATTGTGTCTCCGTTTATCCGAAAGCCGACGGGTGCACGTTCAACAGTCCGAACACGTCGGTTTGGTAAGAAACGAACATATTCTTGTTGCAAGGCACCGATCAGAACAGGCTTTAGCAGTTGGGTTTGAATCGCTAACTCGGGAGTTGCAATAGCTGCTCTAGCCAATAATGGATTCAGGTAAGAGGGCAAAGGCTGGCATTGTGTTAGCAATTGTGAAGGGCTGTGCCCAACATAATGTAAACCCTGTTGCTGGTAGGCCTTATAGGCGACAGCAATTCGATCGTAATGATGTTGAAGTGTATCCACGGCGACCATAGAATCGCGATGAACAATATATGTAAATGGAGTTGAGCAAATCGACCGCCAATTGATTTGGTGGTTAGTCCATGCATCTAATAAAGGACCAAAATGCATGGCAGACTTAAGTAGTAATGATGCTGTGCGAAAAGACCTATCATTAGCATACACATAGCCAAGATGAATTTTGGCTTCGCCCTTCATACTTGTCTGGCTAAACGGTTCCTGAGACCGATCGATCAGGGTTACATCATATCCTTTTTTACGCAGTGCCAATGCACAGCAAATGCCTTGTATGCCAGCGCCAAGGACTAGTGCTTTATCTTTCATAGAGGAGGAAGGGGCAACCTGACCAGCCAATCAGGAGCAGTCGGTTTGCTGAAATATATCTGCAAATAAAGGAATCAAAAAGCCAGGCTGTACGGATACCGCCCGTTTACGTTATGCTTGACGTTGGATGTCGTAATTATACTCCTTGTTTTTAATTTGTAATCTTTGTTAAATTGCAGGTAACTAATTTGCCCATGCCTACTTGAAATGCTTTTTACCAGCTTTGAATTTTTTGTACTGGTTGTTGTCACATTTATCCTCTATTATTTACCTCTACTGGCCCGGTGGCAGGTACTGATTCTCATTATTGCCAGTTTGGTATTCTATTCAGTTAATCAGGCAAATTTGCTCTGGTTACTATTGCTTTCTGTAAGTATCAATATTGTATCGAGTTACTGCGTCATTTATGGGCGTACCGATTTACGCCGATTCCATGCTATCTGGGGCGTAGTTGCCAATCTAAGCATTCTGTGTTTTTTCAAATACGGTCCCTTGCTAAGTCGTACGTTTTTACCTTCCGAAAGCTCATTGGCACAAACGCTGGTTGCCTTACCCTTGCCAGTTGGTATTTCATTTTTTACATTTCAGGGTATAAGCCTGGTTGTCGATACCTATCGCTATCGCGATGTTCCCCAGTTTCGTTCACTGATCGTTAAAAACTGGGCTCAGCATGCACAAAACGTCTTTTTCTTCAAAGCCTTTTTCCCTCAGCTAGTTTCTGGGCCGATTGTGAAGGCGCACTTTTTTCTACCCCAGATCAGCCCTAAATTCCTTTCCAACATCAAATGGGATGCTTGCTTTCGGGCCTTGGTAGTCGGGTATTTCTTAAAAACAGTGGTTGCCGATAACCTGAAAGATTATACAGCTCTCATTGCTTATCCGTATTTTGAAGGCTATTCGTCGCTTACACTAGTAGGCTTGCTTTTTGGCTACTCGATGCAAATATTTGCTGATTTTGCGGGCTACTCACTCATTGCCCTGGGCCTTGCCGGATTGTTTGGATACGATTTTCCGATAAACTTCAACTTCCCTTACGTAGCGGTTTCGTTCTCCGATTTCTGGCGACGCTGGCATATTTCCCTGTCGAGTTTTCTGCGCGAATACCTGTACATCCCATTGGGCGGAAATCGGCATGGGGCTTTTCGCACCTACCTGAATCTGATGCTGACGATGATACTGGGGGGGCTTTGGCATGGGGCTGCCTGGAGTTATGCGGTCTGGGGGTTTGCCCACGGCCTGGCGCTGGCCGTCGAGCGGTTTGTCGATCATCGGTTGGCTCCGAAACCAGGCACCATCTCGCAGATTAGCCGGGGGGTATTGGTATTTGGTTACGTAACCTTGCTATGGCTGCTCTTTAAATTACCGGATTTCAATCATGTAATCGCCTATTGCCAGGCATTGGCCAGTAATCTTCACAAGCCTCATGATATGCGTGCGTTGGGATTGATCGCTCTGTATTCACTGCCTGTAATTGCTTATCATGTTCATTATGTGGTTCGGGAGCGGGTTACCTACTATAGGCCAACTACCTGGCAGTTTGTAGGGTATGGCCTTATGCTTTTTTTAGTAATTACGAATGCGGGTTCGGAGGGTGTGTTTATTTATTTTCAATTCTAATGGTTCGGAAGGCAGTACTCACAACGCTACTACTCCTGCTGCTATACAGTCTGTTTATTTATGCTTTTCAGGGGCATATTCATCGTACGGGCCTGACTGTTCAACAGAATAATATTGTAAAAGCCGAGGAGTTCCTTTACGAGAATGGTCAGAAGGCCGACACGGTCGTGGTGGGTTCATCGATGAGTAACCGACTGCTGTTCGATAGCCTGCCGGGTCATTATTACAATCTGGCACTTGAAGGACTGTCCTCGGCCGATGGGCTCGGCCTGATTGCGCAGGCAAAGCATCGGCCACGGCTATTGTTGATTGAAACGAACAGTATGGATCGTTTGCCTGATACCGCCTTTTTTGCCGCTTTGACGAAACCCGCCTTGCGTGTTATTCGGGAGTACCTGCCGCTTACCCGATTGAAGTATCAGCCCGTCGGCGTTATAAAGGCATTGTTTCGTGATTTGAAAACAGAAAGGTCACCTATGGTATCAACCGAAGCCATCGATACCACCTTCGTATCCAAGTTGATTCAGGCTCGTTTGGTGGATATGAACCGGATTCCGCCTGAGAATGAAATGCAGGCAAAGATCGATGTATCGGCAGCTTATATCAAACGCTTACAAGAGTCTGGAACACAGGTGATTTTCTTTGAAATGCCTACCGATCCGAGAGTACGAAATACAATTCTGTCGGGACGGGTTCGCAAGCTGGTTGGGTTGACGTTTCCAGAGTCGGCGTATCACTACGTTCAATTTCCTTCGGATTTTTATCAGACAACAGATGGCGTACACTTGCCCTGGGGTGAATGCGCTCGTTATACGCGTTATCTGAATACTCAGTTGAGCCAATCGGCGGTTCGCTTGACGGAAGTTCGTTAGTGATGCCTATTTCCCCTGCATAAACTCATGCAGATACTCGTTGTTGATAATGAGCGATAAAGCCATTCCGGCTACAACCCCCGAAACAATCAGCACCCATCGTAATCGACGGCTTTTGACAATGTCGAGTAGGAAATAGGCTACCGCTAAAACAAGACTGACAATAACCAGTTGCCCAAGTTCGAGGCCGATATTGAAGGCTAGTAAGGGCTGGACGATAGCTGCTTCCCGGCCGAGTAAACTGCGCAGGTAGTTGGAAAAACCCATACCATGAATAAGGCCGAACGATAGAGCCAGCATGTACCGGCCAATAGGGCTGGACGATTGACTGATGGCCGGGCCTCGGAGCTTTGACTCCTGAAAAAAGAAGTTTGTAATGGCTGTGATTAGAATCGTAATTGGGATCAGCAATTCGATCAGTTCGGTCTTGTACTTAATGAGCTGCAACGTGGCCAGGGCGAGCGTAATAGAATGCCCAATGGTAAAGGCTGTAACCAGAATCAGCACCTGCCGCCACTGCTGAATCGTATAAACAGCACACAGCGCTATAACGAAAAGAATATGGTCATATCCGCTAGGATCGGTAATGTGGTCGAAGCCTAAACGAAGATAGATTAGAAAGTCTTCCATACTTATTCTTTAAACCATTCGGCGTACATGACGTAGTTGTTGGCCGTCCGTTTGAAGATTTCGGCCTGCTCTGGCGAAACGGCTTTCAGGAAGCGGGCCGGATTACCTGCATAAATTGAGCCGGGAGGGATTATTGTATTCTGGGTAACGATAGCACCAGCCGCTACAATACTGCCCTGGCCAACAACGGCGCCGTCCATCACGATAGCTCCCATACCAATCAGGACATTATCTTCCAGCGTACAGCCGTGTACGATGGCATTATGGGCAATGGAAACGTAATGGCCAATCGTCGTTTTGAATCGCTGATATGTGCAGTGGATAACGGCCCCATCCTGAATGTTGGTTCGGTCGCCGATAGTGATGGAATTTACATCGCCCCGAACGACAGCGTTGAACCAAACCGTGCAGTCGCGACCCATGGTCACATCCCCCACGATGGTTGCATTATCGGCAAACCAGCAGTTGTCGCCAAACTGGGGTGTATTTCCCCGAACAGATTTAATCAGTGCCATATCGCAAAGATAATGGCTATCGGTTCTGTTCGACGAATACGATCACATCAGCTGCATTGGTGTGTGAGCCAGCCAAGGGCAAAGGCTCCATAACTGCCATGATGACTCATACTGACTGGAATAACCAGAGATTGACTGGACGGCTGTTCAATAGTCAGATCAGGAATTCCATCTTCCTGTTGGCTGAGATGAAGGCTGGATAGGGGAACGGATAAATTTTTGGAATAATACTGAAGTAACTTTTGCCGAACCTGGGACGATTGATACAAATGGTCTGTGTGTTCGAGTGGAATAACGACCTGTTGATACGTAGAAGGTTCGGCCACTGGAAAGGCTAACGTGGCTAAGTAATTTGATGTAAAAATGGTTTTTGTCTGGTAGGTAAGTCCATAAAAAACGCTGCCCGTTGCTTCGGTTTCGGTTATAGCGGTAAGTTGGCCGCTAATTTTCTGGGGAGCAAAACGGCGAAGCCTGGTTTGGCGGAAATTCGCTTTATAAGCACTTTCTTTCATGCTCCAAAACAGCCAGACCATCCGTTCTGGATCGTCGGCCGTGTTGATAAGGTATTGCTCGTGGGCGGTGAAAAGTTTTTGCAAAAAGCCTTTTCGATGCCAGTTGCTTTCCTTTCGAGCCTGAGTCAGATCAACAATGTCGTTGCCGATCATTTGGCTTCGAGTTTCTGCCTGATAATCTCAATAGCGGACCCAACGGTTAACATTCGCTCCATCGACTCGTTATCAATCTCAATGTCGTAAGCCTCTTCCACATCCAGCGCAATATCGACCAGATTTGCTGAGTTGATTTTCAGGTCTTTAATGAAGTCAGTGTCTTCGGTCAAGTTCTGAAACGCCTGTTCATCCTGAACGTATGGCTTTACGATTTTTTTGAGGGTAGCAATCAGTTCGTCTTTATTTTCCATGGTCTATTCAAGGTTAAATTTTTTCAAAATGGCACAGGCATTCACATCGCCAAAACCAAAGTTCGCCTTCGCAATGACCTGAATATCTTTTTGAATTAGCTGTTGAGGTATTTTGTCTGAATCGATCAATGAAGCGATTTCAGGATGAATAGTTTCGGAATTGATGGAGGGGTAAATAAATCCATGATGCAGTTCTAGTACCGATGCCACACATTCAACACTACCGGCCGCACTCAGGCAATGCCCCACCATCGATTTCAGCGAGTTAATATAGGGAAAATCATTTCCGCGTCGGCCCAGCGCGTCGCACCAGGCACTTACTTCGTCCGGGTCTTTACTCGTTGCTGTTAAATGCCCGTCGATGAGATCAACAGCGGAGGGAGGAAGCTGAGCCTGCTGCAGCGCTTGTTGAATACACCGACTGACAGCTACCGAGTTTGGCGCCGTCAGCGTGCCCCCTCCTCGTTGCCCACCTGAGTTGACATGCCCACCCAGTACTTCAGCGTAGATCGTTGCATTCCGGGCCAGTGCACTTTCCAGCGATTCCAGGGTCAGGGCTCCCGCTCCGCTGGCGGGTACAAACCCTCTGGCGGTTGCACTCATCGGGCGAGACGCCTGTTCAGGTGTTTGATTGAATTGGTACGGTAACACACGCATAGCGTCGAAGCCACCCCAGATGTACGGCCCATGATCGTTACAGCTTCCTGCCAACATTCGTTTCGCCTGACCTGATGCAATACGGTCATAGGCTATCAGAAGGGCTTCGGTACCTGTTGCACAGGCCGATGAATTGGTACTGATCTGATTGCCGCAGCCTAACATACCGGCCAGATAGGCACTGACACCACTAGTCATGGTTTGTACAACAACCGTACTTCCTAACCGCCGGACCTGCCCCTGATCGACTTTATAAATGGCTTCCCTAAGTTTGTCGATACCCAAAATACCCGTACCGAACACAATACCACTTTCCCAGTCGGGTTCGTCATCGGCAACGGGCAGCCCCGCATTTTTCCAGGCCTCCATACCCGCAATTACACCGTACACAATGCCGCTGCTGTTGAGTTGCTGGAGCTGGAGCTCGCTGAAATATTGACGCTTATGTGCTTCGGTTACTGGGGGGATGCCCCCAATTTGGCAGGCGAATTTCAGGTCAGCCAACTCCTGATGGTATGTAATGCCGCTCCGGCCTGTTTTGATGGCCTCCAGAAAGTCGGGAATGCCAACGCCGTTCGGAGATACAACGCCCAAACCTGTAATAACAACTCGGTTACGCATGATTGTTGGGTTTCATCATTCCGGCAATAGTGCCCCGGCAAACCAGTTCGCCGTTACTGTTTAGCATTTCGACCTTACACTTTAACTTATGAAACCGGAAATAGTCTTTTGTAGATCGGACGATAACGGTTTCGGTAGGGAATACAGGGCGAAAAAAGTCGATCTGCGTAGACGTAAGCGCAATCTCTACTTCGCTGTTCAGGGTATCGGTTGCTAAAAATATACCCAGGCAAACCACCCCAATCTGAGCCATCACCTCGGTCAGAATAACGCCGGGTGTGACGGGCTTGTTGATAAAATGGCCTTTGTAAAATGTCGAATCTTCGGGAAAGGTGTAGCTGCCTTCAACGCCATTTTCATCAAGGGAATGCAGTTTGTCGACAAACAGAAACGGTTTGCTGTAGGGTAATCGGGCGATGATCTGGTCGAAGTGCTGCAAAGGATTAGTTTATTGAAGGTGTTCACCTCCCGTTACCGGAATAACGGTTCCGTTGATCCAGGCGGCTTCATCTGTACACAATAGATACGCAACATTGGCGATGTCGGTTGCCTGGGTCGTTCGGGCAAATGGATTTCGGTGCTGGGTGTGCGAAAGCAAAGCGTCGGACCCCGGAATCATACGTAACGAAGCTGTATCGGTAATGCCCGCCAGGATGCAGTTGGACCGGATTCCTGACGGGGCCAGTTCCAGAGCCATACTCCGGGAAATGGCTTCCAGGGCTGCCTTTGCCGCCGAAACAGCCGCGTAGTTTTTCCAGGCCCGTTGACTGCCTTCACTTGTAAAACTAATCACGCGGGCATCGGTTGCAAAGAGGTTGGCCGACAACAAGTCTTTAGTCCAGTCATACAGGCTAATGGCCATTGCGTCAATGGTTAACTGAAAATCGTCGTGCTGAAGTACCGGCTGGTTTTCGGCCAGCATTGGTTTCAGATTGCCTTTGGCCAGGCTATGGATTAACGCCCGCACCTTTCCCGACTCTCCCAAGAGCTCAGTTAATTCGGCAAGTACACTATTCCGTTTTTCGGCATTTGTTGCGTCCAGATTATAGCCCCTAACTAAAATTCCATTGGTCTGCATCTGGCTAAACTCGGCTTCTACGGCGATCTGGTCGGCTTTACGGGTACGGTGTACAATGCAGAGATTCATACCATTCTGCGCCAGTTTGTGCGCTGTAGCAAGCCCCAGCCCCGAACTGCCGCCCAGAATAACGGCCCAATAATTCAGTCCATCAAATTCCTTTACCATCGTAACAGAACCCGTTGCGCTGAAAAACCCGGTCCAAAACTAAGCATCAGCCCATACGAATCTTTTTCCGGCTGGCGTTCCATAAAGCGCTCAAGCACGTAAAGTACCGTTGCACTCGACATGTTACCATACAGGCGTAATACTTCTCTTGTATCGTCGATATTCTTGCCTAATTTCCCAAAAAGCTCCTGTACTACTTCCACAATTTTACGCCCCCCCGGATGGAAAATCAGGTGAGAAATCTGGTCGATGGCCAGTTTGTTTTTGGCTAGAAAGGGGAAAATAATATCAGAGAAGTGGGCGGCAATGGTTTCGGTTACGGACTTGTCGAGAATCATCTGCAAACCTGTGTTGGTCAGGTCGAAGCCCATCAAGTGGGTAGCATCGTAGAAATGATACATCTCCTCGGCCAGAATCTCAGGACCAGAATCGTTGTCGTTGGCCGAAAGCAGCACACAGGCAGCACCATCGCCAAAAATAGCTGCGCTAACGATGTTTGCCATTGAAAAATCGTCCAGCTGAAAGGTAGACGTTGGCGATTCAACGGCCAGCAAAGCGGCTCGTTTACCCGGATTAGCTTTTAAAAAGTTCTTGGCGTAAATGATGCCCGAAATACCAGCTACGCACCCCATTTCGGTAACGGGCAACCGCACAATATCCTGTCGCATGTGCATACTGTTGATCAGATACGCGTCGAGCGAGGGAATCATAATGCCTGTACAACTGACCGTTATCAGGAAATCGATGTCTGTAATAGCCCAGTCGGTTTTGGCTAATGCACTAGTCAGTGCGGTTTCGGCCAGCTTGATGGATTCGCGGGCATACAGGGCATTTTTTTCTTCAAAAGAGGTTTTGGTAAATACCTCCGTAGGGCCCATAATGGAATACCGTCGGTCAACAGCCGCGTTTTCAAATACCTTTTTAACCTTGCGCTGAAACCGCGAATCCTGACCGGCCAGCCACTGATCCAGAAAGGGTAAAATATCGGAAGTATCCCGCCAATTGGATGGTAAGGCTTTTGCTACTGACGTAATTTTTACTGACATAGGTTTTTAATAATCCATTGATAGCGAAAAGCCCATTTCCAGCGAATACGGTAATTCGCTAGTTGGAGTTGCCGGGAATAGTATTCTAACTCGTTTTTTTTGAAACCCCGTAAAATGGAGATGAGTCCATCTTCTCTTGATAGATCGTTGAGCTGGAAAATGAAGCAAATCAGTTGGAACAGTCGATAGGCCAGCGCACTCCGGTGCAAATCATTTATAACGATACCCAACCGGGCTTTGTTTGCCAGCAAGGCCATTAGTGAGAGAATATCGGCATCCGAAAAATGATGTAACGTCAGGGTACATACGGCAACATCGTATTGAAGGCTGGCGAAGCTCTCGTCGAACACATTCTGAACGGCATACGAAATGGTCGGGTAATTTTTGGAGCAAAGCTGTGCATGAGCAATGGTGTCGGGGTTCGCATCGATGCCCAGGATATTGATTGTCAGCTTTTCACGGTTGGCGTAATCGGCAATGGCCCGGCACATATCCCCGTTGCCACAACCAATGTCGATAATGGTCAGTGATGTAGTTGAAGAGCAGTGTTGACGTAAATAGTGAATGCCATCAAGGGTAATTTTATTACCGCCCAACCACCGATTGATTGTCGCAATTTTATCTAATGCATCGCGTAAATCAGTACCTGCCAACTCAAAATCGTCCAGCGCTTCTTCCTGACTCGTACGGTGTGAAGTATCTAAGGGCATCTGTAATGGATAATGGACAATGAAAAATGTAAAATGAATTACGTGATGTCAGATGCTTTCATCTGACACAGTGAGGTTTCTCAAAACCTCGTTTAGCTTCTTTATGAAGGTTTTGAGAAACCTTACCGTGTCGGTTTCTTAAAACCGACACCACAGCGGTATAACAATGGCATTATCCATTTTTCATTGTCCATTATCCATTAATTTCCCATGGGTTTGTTTTATGATCAATGGCAAAAGGCTGGGTGTCAGTTGGAGGCTTTTTAGCATAACTGATGCAGCCAGGGGATGTTGCAAAAGGGATTGTAAAAGACGCCCGGCGGTTAATCGATTGATAAACTCGTTTCGCCAGGCAAGGGCATAACTCTTTTCCAGAGCTGCTCTGTCTTTTAGTTGCCCATGAAAATAAGCAATAATCCGTTCCGATACCAATTTAGCACTGTGAATCGCCATAGCCATACCGTTGCCGCACAAAGGATGAATAAGCCCGGCGGTATCACCGCACATCAATATATGGGTGTCGACAGGTTGTTTGGGTGCGAAGGAAATCTGGCTGATAACCAATGGTTTGTCGAAGGCGAGTTGGGCGTTTGAAAAGAAATGGGCTAAGTGCGGATTCTGCGACAGGACCTGACGTTGAAACGTGTCGATGTTTTTATAGGCTTTAAAACTCTCATAGGTAGCCAGATAACAGGCATTGACAAGGCCGTTTTCGACCTGACATAACCCACAGTATCCACCATGAAAGTTATGCAACGATACCAGTCCTTCTGGGAAATCAGCTTTGTAGTGTGCTTTTACACCCAGCCAGGGCGATTCTTTTTGGATAAAGGCCCGGTTTAATTGTTTGTCCAGCAATGACCGCTTCCCGTAGGCCCCAATCGCGATTTTGGCATGGAAATTTGTGCCGGAAGCGGTTTCGATGGTAAACACATTCGTAGTCTCCTGAAATGAAATACGCTTTACTTCATCCTGGATGATCGTTACACCCGACTGAACAGCGTTTTGCGCCAGATGGTTATCCAGTGCGTATCGGCTTACCGAAAAGCCTCCTAATGGCAAAGCGCTCTCAATTGTATTACCTGATACCGTACTGATTGAAAAATGACCGATTCGTGCCGGATTTAATTCATCCACCGAGATGCCTAACTGGTGTAGATAAGGTAGTACTTCGTTGGATACGTATTCGCCACAAACCTTATGATGCGGGTATGCCAGTTTCTCAAACAAGATCACACGCAGATTATGCTGGGCAAGATGAATACCGGCTGTTAACCCTGCTAGGCCACCACCAATAATCACTATGTCGGCATTGGATAGCATGGGTAGGGCTAGTTAGTTGACGGGTTAACTGGTTGCTTAGGGAAGATGTTTGTTGGGCTGTTTACCTCACCGCTACGTCGGACCGCTCCGGCCCCTCTCCTGAAACCAGAAGAGGGGAGACTCGTTTAGAGATTTTGGTTGTCAACAATACGCTGAGTTTGGGATGGTCGGCCGTGGCTGAAGTACATCACTTCACCATCAGTGTACCGGCGCCATTATAACTGCGGTATTCGCTATTGTACATGGCATCGGCAGAGACCGGGCCGACTACGAAACGGCCTTTCGAAACGGCACGGGCCAGGTAATAGAACGTTTGCTCGCTGCCCGTAGCCGAGGTGTAAAAATTGATACGGTCGTCGCGAAGGTCGAAATAGTCGGGAACGGACGGTTTCTGAATCCAGTCCATATCGCGGGGTTCGGTTAAGCGCGGGTTTTCAACTTCCAGACCGGCCGGTAGTAAATCGGTGACCACTACATTATCGACTGATAGGCCGTTGGTGCTGGTCAGGGTGATTTTAATAACTACCAGATCGTTTTGTCGAATGTCGCTTATGGGTTGCCCATCGCGGCTGAGGTATTCCCGACGAACACGTAACCCATTATCCTCTTCCGGGACTTTGCCGCTGGCTGGAATACCTTCACTCTGTGCGAAATAATACACATTACCCGAGCCACTGGCGTTGATCTGTAAAGGTGCATTAGTAGGCACTCGTTTGATGTTCAGCAGTACATCGTTCATGGTTCCCAGCGATTTCCCGGCAGATGTTAACGTTGCAGTTGCCGTACTGTTGGCGGTTTGTCGAGCCAGCTTACCAAGCGATAAAAAGGCAAAAGCCGCTTCCTGCGTGTTTAGGTATGGGGTTTGCTTTAGAGCACCAGCGAGTTGCCGGGCCAACGTCGGAATCTGTAGGTTATCCCGATCGGATTCAACCAGCGCATCCAGCGTCAGGGCCAGGTTTCGGATGGGCGATGCATAACTATCTCCCGTTTGCCGACCTATGGTGTTGTCCGTAAACCGTTTGGGTAACAGTGCCGAAAAACTACGGGTATCGCCGACGAGGAAGAAGGTTGAAGCTAATAAATAGCGGCTATCGGTCGTCAATAAGCCTGCATTCTGTTTGTAATAATTCATGGCTGACCGATTCGGCTTACCGGCCACCGCTAAGGCATAGAGTGCGTAAATACTGGTGCGGCTAGCCAATTTACGGGTTGTTCGCCCGCCCGCTTCGTCATAGACAACGACATCCTCGGTAGCGGGCGCGTTTGTTAGGGTGGTTAGGTAATCCATTGCCGAACTCAGCACCGATGATCGAACTTCGTAACCGGCTTCCTGGGCTTCGGCCAGAAAATGAACGGCATAGGCAGACGCCCAGCTATCGACGGTTGAGCGTCCCTGCAACGACGGCATACCGGGCCACATCGTAAACCCTCCACCCGGCACCTGCTGGCTTTCGACTTTCTGGATGGCTTGCCGAACATTGGTTGCTGGATTTAGATCGCTCTCACCCGCCCGCACGAAATACACGTTTGCCGAAAGTTGCTTCGCCAGATCGGCAAAATACAGTTGTGGGAATGCTTTTGAAATGGTCTGTTCGATACAGCCATGCGGATAGCCCAGCAGATACGACAATTCGCGCCCATACTGCGCTACCGGCGACCGACTGAGTGTGATACTGGCTTTTGCCGTACCCGGCAGGAAATTACTTGCCAATTGTAACGACTGCGATTTTTCTCCGGCTACGGCTCCCGACAAGGTAGTTTTCTGCAAGGATGCGGCCGGGCGAACGGTAATGTCAGTTTTTTCGGTAAAGGTTTCACCCAGGCCGTTGGCTGTAATTGTAATGCTGCCCGTTCCGATGACCTGTTTGGCTGAGATACGGAAAGTAGTCCGCCCTTCACGTCCGGCTGGGATGGTCAATTTCTGTGTACTGAGGCTATCAACGGTTAGTGGGCCGGTTAAGCTTAGTCGGGCAGTAATGGTCGCTGGATTTTTAGTCGTGTTGCTCAGATTGACGGGCAGTTCCAGATTGTCGCCGGGAGTCAGGAAGCGGGGGACGCCGGTGCTGATCACAATGGGGTCGGCTACTTTCATGTTGGTGTTGGCCGAGCCGAACGCGTTGTCTTTGTAGGCAACAGCCATAACCCGCAGATCGCCCGAAAACTGTGGAATATCGACCGAGAATTCGGCTTCGCCATCGAAACCCGTTTCCAGAATACCACTCCATAAGGCTACCAGCCGAACCCGGCCATTGCTCAATGGATTCACCCGTTTTTCCAGATCATAACCATCCCCCCCAACGCTTGACGATGATTTCAGCGAGAGTTCGGGGTAGAGCAGCGCATATAAATCGTGGCTGCTGACTTCGAGGGCGCGTTTCTGGTAGAAAAAACCGTGCGGGTCAGGTGTTTTGAAATTCTTCAGTTGCAGAATCCCTTCGTCCACAACAGCTACGGTTACCTGGGCATTGCGGGCGGTTTTAATCTTAATGGTTTGCTTCGTTTTTGAGCGCGACTGCATAGCTGCTGTAATCGTCACCGGGAGTTTCGTATCGGCATCCTGAACCAGTACCGGAGCAAAGCCGTGGGCAACGGTCAAGGGTAAATTCGTATTGTCCATAGCCCGGATCAGCGTAGCCGTGATATACACGTTCGGCAAATGCTGACTGCCTACCGCAAAGCTCCACTCCGCCGATTTGTTCGTGGTGGTCAGCCATTGTTGCTCCAGTACGTTGTTTCGTTCTACCGTTACCAGAAGCTTTCCATCGAACGGTGCTTTAAACAGCACTTTGGCTTTATCGCCGGTTTGATAAGTTGGCTTGTCGAGAGTCATGAGCACCTGCCCTTCCTGGCTAACTTCAAACGAGGAGGCCGACGTGCTGCCGTAGCCGTATGCATAAAATCCCGTGGCCGCATAGTTGACGCCCCCCGGCCGACGTACCCGGATTTCATACTCGCCCGAAACGGTTGGTACGTACCGGAAACTGGCTTTTCCTGCTTTAAACAGAAGCGTGTTGGTGTAAACCGATTTCTCGCGTCGTTTGGTGCTGTATTTAATACGAGCCTGGTCACCTTCGCCTTCTTTTTCGATGACGGTTTGATAATCGTAGCGAACCACTTCCACATTGGCCGAAGCCGATGGCCGAAGCGTTCCCGTTGGGTCGAGAGCTACGAGTTCGGCGGCTACAGGCGCATTGGTAGCGACATAGGTGTCCGGTAATCGAACGCCATAAAACGTATCCTGCGTCAGAACGTCCAGCCGACGGAGCCGATTGACGGGGCGTCCGTTTTCATCAAAAACCGTAACGAACAATTTGGCTTCCAGCAGACCAATGTCCTGATAGGCCGCCGAGATGGGGAATTTCTCGGTAGCCTGCCCGTTGGCATTGGTGCGCCCCTGGCGAAGTTCTTTTGGGAACGGATCGGCTTTCCCGGTAGCGTTAGCTCCGGGCGATGTTTCACCTGAGGGAATGCTGAAGTCGTAATCGCCGTACCCGTTCGGGGCGAATGCTTTTCGCTTGAGCTGCAATTCCATTTCATAGGCCCGGTCAGAAGCGGGTGGGCCAAACAAGTTCATGGCCGTGGCCGAGAGCGTGATCGTTTGCCCTGATTTATAACTGGTTTTGTCGGTCAGCACATCTACCTTGATCCGGTCGGGGATAAACTCTTCCACGCTAACGGGCTGCGAGGTAAGCAACACGTTATTGGCATTGAGGACCTCAATCGTATAGGTGCCCGTAACAGCGGCCGGATTAAGTGGTACATCCGTGGTAACGGCTCCCTGGGCATTGGTGGTTTTGCGGAAGGCACTCATTTCGCGCCCATTGGGAGCCAACACGCGAATCAGAACAGGAATTTCGCCTACGCTCTGCCAGGTCTGCGACCGAATCACTGTATTGAAATGAATGGTTTCGCCGGGTCGGTAGATATCACGGTCGCCATATACGAACGCATCAAAACCCGATTCGTTGTCGTATTTACCTTCGACCTCAAAACGGGAAGTTTCGACTTCGGTATCGGGTAAAAACAGGAAATTAAAGTCGTCGTCTGTTCTGGCGGTAATAAGCGCAATTTTAAAACCAGGTGCTTTTTCAGTGATTTTGTCAAATCGGATAAAGCCGCTGCCATCCGTTTTCAGCGTGTATACCGACTGATTGTTGCTACTCACCAACGTAACCTCAACGCCCTGAATCGGTTCTGCCGTACGAATGGAATTCGCCCAGATTAGAATCTCATTTTTGGTCTGATGCGCTACCAGGCCGATATCGGAAACGGAAACCAACTGGCTGGCCTGCAAATAGGCCTCGTCTTTTGAATTGACAGACACCAGATAAACACCCCGAAACGTATTGTTCTGTTGAGGTAGAGAGAGATTTAAGGCTGAAACCCCTCGGACTTTAGGCAGGTCGGTGGTCTCGACCGTTTTATTGACGAGAACATCGCTCAGATCGCCCTGTTCGTCGTCGCTGTAGCTGAAGGCTCCCGATGGCCCCCATTCGCCATTCGGCTTCTCCTTGTATTCTTCGTAGCGGTTGTTGCGGAAATAGTTCAGCAGGTTGTTTTCATACACTTTCGAAATCTTGACCTGTACTTTGGGCACGTTCACAATATTCAGCCCCACATTCCGCGCTCCTTTTGAGGATAGATAAAGCGCCTTTTTATTGGCGAACTGAATGCTGGCGGGCATTCTTCCGAAAAACAAATCCTTGGTTACAGGTTCAGCCAGTTTGGTACCCAACACCCCGCGAATCTCGTCGGTAAGCGTGAGGACATACGTATCGGTTTCGTTGAAGTCGCCCCGAATGATAAAGCCATTCTCGGTTAGTTCGGCGCTGGTTTCCACCTGCGGCTGAATGGTGTAATATTGAGCTAGATTTCCGGGTTGCAGTTCCTGGGTCGTAATGACCCGCACTACGCCCCGGTTGTTCTCGAAACTGGTCTGTACATCGGCCACATCGACTTTAAAACGCGAGGGTAAGGTGCTAGTTTCTTCAATAGGCTCTTTACTGACATAAGCCGTATTGGGTACTTTCAGGCCCTTGTCAATTTTCAGCGTCAGCGGCTGTTCATTCTTCTCGGCTGGTGCATTGGTCAGGTTTAGCGCAATCGAGTTTTGGCCTTCGCTGGGGGTACTCTGAATGGTCAGGGCTTTGTCTTCCGCTGTTGCCGATATCTTGCTTGTGACGTCTGCTGCCGATACAGGGTAGTTGAAGTTCAACCGTGTTTTGGCGAGGGGCTGCCCGGTCTCCCGTGATTTGGTCCACCAGTTTTCGGTGCTGGTCAGTTGCAGATAGGGCGTATGAAAATTAATGTCTTCACCCGATACCTTCAGGTCTTTTGCTTCGGAGCGTTTGAGCAGGTCATCGGTTAGTTCGGCGCGGTAGTCTGTGGCCGGATCGAAAGCGACGGCTGGCGAAAAGACTAGTTCATTGGGCGCTACCCATTTAAATTTCCCCCGAACGGCTGGAATGAACCGAACATACTGGGTTGAGTCCCACTCATCGAACTGATTGGATGGGCCAACGTTTTTATTGAACGTAAAGGTCAGGTTCTGAGTCTGTTGAATTTCATCATCGAAATTACGCCCAACAACCGCTACTTCGTTGAACGACAGACGAGAACATTGAAAAAGGAATAGCGATAAACCGATAGCAACGAATAGCGGACGGAGAAAGAGTCGCATTGGCATGAGGGTAGGAATGAATGGCCGAATATAGACGAAAAAACCCACTCCAAAATTGCGGAGTGGGTTGATTTTCAGCAGGCGACTTAGTAAGCGGTACTACCGTGTAGGGGTAAACTGAATGTTGGATATTTTCCAGCCGCTTCCCTGTTTTACGCATACGACGGAGAACATAACGGTTGCATCAAAGCCATTTCCCTGTACGGCTCCTTTGGTTTTCCAGCTTCCGGTAACCACGGCCGCATCGTTGTTATACTGCCGTGTCGATGCATTCGAAACAGCGCCCGTTTCGACAACCACATAACCTCCGCCAACGCCCTGTATGAGCTGACTGCCATCCACGCTGCTGCCATCGAATGAGATCAGTACGCAATCGCTGGTGAGCAATTTGCCAAGGGTGTTGCCGTCTTCATCGAGCATTGCTTTGAAAAAAGCATTACTGGCAGTGGCTGGGTCTTGCGTTGGGTCGGCGGCTTGCTGAGCAAAGGAATAGGTAAGCAGACAAAAGCTGGCGATTACAGTAAGGATAAATTTCATGGTCGGTTTAGTTTACACCGATAAATTTAGAACAGCTTTATTAAAAAACTACCAGAATGCGTAGGAACTACTCGTAGTAAGTCGTCTAAGCAGTTGGTGTTAACTTCCAATTCGCTATGTTTTTCGACAAAAAAATTAATTACGCTACATTCGGCTTTGCTTACCTGGTGTTAAGTATATCGTTGTTTCTGGTTACGATAAGCTGTAGTAAAGAAAATGACCCGACAGCAACCTCGTCTGATGAAGTTGTTATTGACGTTGACCCATCGCTTTTTATTCATGCAGGTCTGGCTGAGCCGATTACAAAAGTAGCAAGGACTCTCTCGGATGGCACCTCAGCAACCTGTTATAAAATTGTTACCAATAATACACCAACGGAACATGCTGTTGGCCCCTGGTGTCCAACCAACATCACGGATAATGCCAGCAAAGGAGGGATCTGGTTTGAAGGCGGAAAAGTATACGATGTCGATGGCGCATTTATTAAAAATCTGGCCAGCTTTTACAACGATGCGGTCTGGAAACTATACAATGCCGATGGCAGTATTAAAGTGACTAACACGAAAGCGGCTTGTGAAGCTGCCGCCCGGCCCAATGTAGACCCTGCCTACAATAACTATTGCGTAGAATGCCAGCCATCTTATGTATCGGGCCTGAAAAAAACGTTTTATATTCCCATAAAGCCGGTAAAGTTAAGTCAGTCGGCTTCTGTTATGGGCATGGGTACCGTTGTCGGTATAGCGTTTAATGGTGTCAATTTTGATCCACCTGCTCCCACCTCAGCTATTCTTGGTGCACATACGCTGGCTCCTTTGGACGATGCGGGTGGCCACGTCAATACGGCCACTGGCTATCATTACCATGCGGCTACCGGCCTAACCAAAAAAATTGCTCAAAGTGATGGTCATGCCGCCATGATTGGTTATGCTATGGATGGCTATGGCCTGTATGAGCGACTGGATGCAAGTGGAAAAGAACCTACTGACCTTGATGCCAATCGGGGCCATTATGACAGTGTGCGGGGATACCACTACCATGTAGCTTACGCTGGAAATAACAGTTTTATCAGTGGCTTCAGAGGAGCACAAGGCTCATTTTCGGTGAGTTTCTAAGTTAGTTTTTCTATTAGGCCGGGTCTTTTTTTGGGATATAATCCGGTTGCTCATTTCCGGAAATCGCTAACTACTAGTCAATTATGAGTATGAAGAGAGCTTTTTTGATTTCTCTGTTTCTATACATTCCTACTTTTTTATACGCACATAATCCGCAGATCTCGACGATTGTGCTGGCTCAAAATAGGGCCGGGCAGTGGAATGTACTTATCGGATCGAGCTTATCGGCTTTTCAATATGCCTTACAAACGAAAGGTTTATTGAAAGAGTCGGATACGTTACAGGCAGCAGCGTTTCAAAAGATGATCCTGGAACATCTGCGAGAAAACATCCAGATAAGGGCAAACGGCCATGGTCCAATAGAACTTAAACGTGGAATGGTCATACTGAATCATCAGACAGATGTTCGGTTTGATTTATCTGGAATGCCTCAGCAATTACAAACGATTACAATCCGACAGGGAAGCTTTGCCAGTCTCAGAAACCATTATTGTATACTCAAAATTTTTCCTGATGGTGGTAGTGTTAGAAGTTTCATTTTGCAGGAAAGCAACGATTTTATGATTTCGTTGAAACTCAATAATAATGAATTAGTTGAGGCTTTTCCTGAGAAGCATACAAACTGGGCCCCGTGGTTAGGCATGGTTGGGATCCTGATGCTTCTAGGAACCTACTTGTTTTTACATCGAAGAAATAAAGTACTAGTCGCTTAACGCAGACGTTGTTTGCATTCGTGAGGGCAGGTTGTTAGAAAAGTCCGGCCAAACGATCAAAGTGGTTTTATCAGTATGCGAATATCGCTGCTTTGGCCTTTGTCATCGGCGCAGGAAATTTTGAGAGCCCCTGGTTGGGGTTTGAAAAAGATGGCTTCGGTTGGTTTGGCCCGACGGTAGAGCTTATCGTTCAGATACCAGAAGACCGTTTGTACATCATTGGCGGCCTGACAGCTTAATTCCATTTCGGCTGGTTGTTTAGCGTTGATGAAGTACTCGCTGCCCGCATGCAGGCTGGTAATTTGGGGAGCGGCCTGGCTTGTATTGCCAAAAACACGCTCGCAGGCCGGATTATGTGGGGGTACTACTTCAAACGGAATATGCCGACTCTGGTAAAAGGCCACAACCTCCGGCGTTAGATTGGGATACGATTTCCGAACAAAGCCTGAATCGGGTAAGCAGTGTGCACAATAAGAGATGGTGCCCCCAGCATTGGTAAAAACAGCTTTCCGGTGCTGACAACGCCGATACCGCGAAACCCCCATAATGCAGTAGTCGGTTACGGGGTTCTGGCAAAACTCGCCCGGAACGTCGCCTGTTTCAGGACAGATGAGCCGCATCGATAATCGGGTTTCACCTTTGGGGGGCTGAAACCAACCCGTGGGTGAGTTGTAATCCAGTACGTTGAAAAGCTGAAACAACAAAGGCGTAGCCGTATTGGCGCCACTTAATTCAGCTACGCCTACCCCCGAAAAGTTGCCGACCCAAACGCCAATCGTATACCGTTGATTATAGCCAATGCTCCAGGCATCGCGCCGACCATACGACGTTCCGGTTTTCCAGGCAATGCGGGGTAGGTGATAGCTATTGTCGAAATTGTTGGGCAAATCGGGGCGGGTAATCTGCGTGAGCGTATGCGTAACCAGGTACGTGGCTTCGGGCGAGAGGAGAGGTATGTTCACCTCACCCCCCGGCCCCCTCTCCTTAAAAAAAGGAGAGGGCGGGAAAGTACGCAATCTATCTCCCCCCTCTCCTGATTTCAGGAGAGGAGCCGGGGGGGAGGTAAACCGCAACGGTTCCCATCTGCCCCCGTTTGCCAATCCTGTATACAATCGGGTCATTTCTTCGAGCGTAACCCCACAACCGCCCAGGATCATGGAAAGCCCTAGTTCGTTTTTCTGCTTTTTGATGGCCGAGAAACCCGCTTTCTGGAGCGTTGACACAAGAGTTGGGGTGCCCACTTCTTTCAGAAGGGCCACCGCCGGAATATTCAGCGAATTGGCTAGCGCGAATTCTGCCGTGACGGGGCCGTTGAACCGACGGTCGAAATTGTCGGGTTGATAACCGCTGAAATTGGTGGGTACGTCGGCCAGTTTGGTTTTAGGCGTAATCATACCGGCATCGAATGCAAGCCCGTAAAGCAATGGTTTCAGGGCACTTCCCGGTGACCGCACAGCGCGCACGCCATCGACCTGCCCACCATCGAACGTGTTCGTAAAATCGGACGAACCAACATAGGCGACAACATCTCGGGTATGGTTATCCACAACCAGCACCGCCGAATTGTGGATATTATAGCTTCGAATGCGGTTGGCATATTGCTGAACCAGTCGCTCAACGGTGGTTTGCGTACCTGGGCTAAGCGTGGATTGGATAATCGGCATAGTTGGATACTCAGCCCGGAGCCGTCGCGATAAGTGCGGAGCTTGTTGAGGTGCTTCATGGCGATAAACCTGCAAGGGCTCAGTCTGTGCATCCCGAATGGTAGCGTCATCAAAAAGACCAGCCTCCCGAAAGCGCCCGAGCCATCGATCACGCTCCTTCCTGACAAGCGAATTTCGAACGCCCAGACGAAGACTGGATGGCCGGTTTGGAATGATGGTTAAGGTCGTGATTTCGGCCAGGCTAAGCAAGGCAGGTGGTTTGCCGAAATAAAGCAGTGATGCCGATTTCAGTCCTTCGATATTGCTGCCGTAAGGAATCAGGTTCAGATAGAGTTGCAGGATTTCGTCTTTTGAATAGTGAAGTTCCAACTGTAATGCCCGGAACAACTCGATCAGTTTGGCCCCATAGGTTCGCTGGTGGGGTTCGAGTAGCCGAACGGTCTGCATTGTGATGGTCGATGCTCCCGATGTCCGTCGGCCTGTCAGGGTATTTCGGAATGCTGCCCGTAGCAATGCAATCGGGTTGAAGCCCGGATGGTAGCGAAAATATTTATCTTCTTTAAACAGGATAGCTTCGCGTAGGGTAGGAGTAATTTCATCCAGTTCGGCATACATACGCCACTTATCGTCGCGGCTCAGGAAGGCGTGTAAAATAGTGCCATCACGAGCCGTAACGAGGGTTGAATACGAAACATGTGTTCGGAGAGGAAAGAAAAAATCAAGGGCAAAAAAAATCAATAGCACTGCCAGAACGGTTTTAGCTACACCCGATTGCCAGAACCGCTGGGCGATCTGTATTCCTTTTTGCCTTAATGACATGACAATTGCCTGAAACTCTCTGTTTATTTGTACGTCTTAGAATGAGTTTACAGTATTCGGTTTTTAGGGTACGGTATACGATGAGTTGGCGCGAAAGCTGTCTCCTTTGTCTGCCACCGAAAGCTGTACACTGTAAACTGAAAACTACACACAAATTTACCTAAATCATGACCATTCAATTTTTCGGTGCGGCCCGGACCGTAACCGGCAGTAAACACTTACTCACTACAGCCAGTGGCAAGCAAATTTTACTCGACTGCGGTCTGTTTCAGGGGATCAATACCGACGAACTGAACCAGGAGTTTGGCTTTGATCCGAAACAGGTCGATTATATGGTACTCTCGCATGCCCATATCGATCATACCGGACTTATTCCCCGATTGGTACGCCAGGGATTCAGCGGACCTATTTACACGACCTCATCGACCATTGACCTCTGTAAGATTATGCTGATGGATAGCGCCCGGATTCAGGTGAGGGATTTGGAGCGGGTAAACGAGCGTCGGAAACGGCGCGGAGATCCTGAGCTGGAAGCCCTTTACGACGAGGATGATGTGCAACAGGCGCTTGAATTGATGAAGCCGGTTCACTACAATAGTCCGTTCGTGATTTGTGATGAAGTGACAGGGTTGCTAACTGATGCCGGGCACTTGCTGGGGAGCGCATCAGTTAGTTTGACTATTAATGAAAACGGTGCCGAAAAACACCTGTTCTTCAGTGGGGATATTGGTCGGCCGGATGATAAAATTCTGCGGTCACCCCAGCCTTTTCCACAGGCTGACTACATCATTTGTGAATCGACCTATGGCGACCGGCTTCATGAAGCAGAGCCCGATATGAAAGCACATTTACTGACTATTGTCCAACAGACGTGTGTTCAGAACCGGGGTAAGCTCATCATTCCGGCCTTCGCCGTCGACCGTACGCAGGAGTTAATTTACGCACTCGATCAGCTAGCCAGTGAGGGTCGGCTGCCGAAGCTGCCCGTCTATATTGATAGTCCAATGGCGGTACAGGCTACGCGGGTCATGCAGGACCATGAAGAAGATTTTAACCCTGATATTCTGGCGTATATCAAAAAGGATGGCGATGCGTTCGATTTTCCGAATCTGCATTATATCACCGATGTCATGGACTCGAAAGCGATTAATGATAGCAAAGAGCCGTGCATCATTATTTCACCATCGGGTATGGCCGAAGCCGGGCGAATCAAGCATCACATCAAAAATAATATTACCAAGCCCAATACGACTATTTTGCTGGTGGGTTATGCGTCGCCTACTAGTTTGGGAGGTGCGCTGAAACGGGGTGATAAAGAGGTGACGATTTTTGGCGAGCGTTATCCCGTTGTGGCGCGGGTGGCCATTATGGATTCATTTTCGGCGCATGGCGATTATAAAGAAATGCTCCATTTTTTAAGCTGTCAGAACCCTGCCAAAGTTAAAACCGTATTTTTGGTACATGGTGAGTACGATAAGCAGCTCATCTGGAAAGAGCATTTGGAGGAAGCCGGTTTCAGCCATATCGAAATTCCGGAAATGAAACAGAAAGTGGTTTTGTAGTTTACATAAATCCATAAAAAAACTCCCCCGATTGTTGAGGTCGGGGGAGTTTTTGGTATTTATCTGCTTTCGTCAGGTAAATCGTACGCGTGCTGCCCGCGCAAAACAACGATTTAATACCGCTCGATACACTTTGCCGAATTGAACATAACACCAGCGTCTGAGTTGCTTCACTTCCTTGGGAATGAGCAATTTTATGGCTTTGGCCAATTCTTTTTCAAAGAGAGATTTATCAAAACTCACCTTCTGAAGGATGGTTTTGATATATTCGAGCATAGAGAGCATAGGGTATCAGTTTTTTGGTTAGGAAGCTTGTCGAATATAAGAACGAAATAGGTAGTCCGGTTCGTTCTTATTCTCGTAACGGCTTTCTGTGAAAATTGTTGCTTCAAAATAACGATGTTACTTGCAATATTCCGTATTTTTCTTGTATTATTTTTTCTTAACATTGCGGCCGTCTACGGCCAAGTGCCTGATAATGTTGCTTCTGTTGAATTAAGTGCTTCTTCTTTTCCTATTGAACGGCCTTTTACGATATCCGTCATAATTCCGAACAGCGAAAACCGGGTTACGGTACCTTTCCCCGACATTCCGGGATTTGTTAAAACCGGTGTTACCACAAGTATGTCGCCTAGTGAAGTTAGTGGGAAAACGATTACAAATCAAATCATTACGCAAACGTATCAGGCGTTAGCACCTGGTCGATTTCGGATTCCTCCTTTCAGTATTGAGATCAATGGAGAAACGGTTCATTCGGTTGGTACTGTTTTAGTGGTACAGCCCTCTGCAAAATCGTCCGTTCCACTTAGCACAACCCTGGCTTCGGTCGCCACGACCTCAAGTGATGCGGCTTTTCTGGATATCCGAACGGCTAAGTCCAGTGTTTATACGGGCGAAGGGCTGGCGTTGACAGTATCGTTTTTTGTGGCCGACAACTACCCTTATGTACTCGATTTTAAAGGACTGGATAAACAAATACAGACTATTTTAAAGAAAATTCGCCCGGCCAATTCGTGGGAAGAAAGCCAGCCTATTACCGAACTGAAACCCATTCCAGTGCTTATTAAAGGAAAGAAATATAGAGAAATTCAACTTTATCAATCTATCTTTTTCCCCTTGTCAAATCAGTCGGTGCAAATACCTTCGGTGGCTATTCAACTGACGCGTACACGGCCCGTTATTGGCCCCCCGACGGCCCAGCTAGAGCGGGTTTTATTTACTAGTAAGCCGCTGACGATAAAGGTCAAAGCCTTGCCACCCCATCCATTACGCGGGCGGGTATCAGTAGGGTCTTTTCGGTTAGAGGAAGCGCTGGAACGGCAGGGCATTCAAATCGGGCAGAGTGTTCGGTATGCGTTTACGATTACTGGAGAAGGTAATATTGCTACCATTCCAGCCCCTACACTGCTTGGGGAAACTCAGGAATTAGACATATTCCCACCGGAAGAAAAACATGCTATCAGCCATTTCGGTAATCAGATAACAGGGCACAAAACGTTCTCTTATTTTATTGTTCCTCGCCAAAATGGACAGGTTTCGTTGGCAAATCACTTTCAATGGATTTATTTCGACCCGAAAACCGCTCGTTACGATACTCTTCGTTCGAAAGTACGACTACAGGTAGGTAGCCAAAATACCCAGGAGGGTAGCCAGCCTGCAATCCTGGCAGACGATGCAAACGTACGTAGTGAAACGGCTCAGGTAGCCTCGGAGGATCGCTCATTCTATGCCGGGATTACGGCTATGGATAGCACCCGGCAGCCAATCAGCATTTCGGTATTGATTCGGGCTATTGCCAATGTCCTGATCATCATTATGCTATTGGGCATGGTTTTCGTCTTTTTTAAAAAACAGCATACGGGCCGATAGCATCTGGTTCAGTATCGATTACCCAACACGCATGAGCAGCACATACGGAAGCTTATTTCGAATTTCTACATTTGGTGAATCACATGGGCCTGGCATTGGGGTTGTGATTGATGGTTGTCCGGCTGGTTTAGCCTTCGATACGGAGTTTATTCAGCATGAACTGGATCGGCGAAAACCGGGCCAGTCCCGTATTACCACGCAACGGCGCGAAGCGGACGAGTTTGAGGTGTTGTCGGGTGTTTTCGAAGGAAAAACGCAGGGCACGCCCATTGCCTTGCTTATTCGTAATACCGATCAGCGCAGTAAAGATTATGGGCATATTTCGGAGCAATTCCGGCCTTCTCATGCCGATTATACGTACCAAACCAAATATGGCTCCCGCGATTATCGGGGTGGAGGGCGCTCGTCGGCTCGTGAGACAGCTGCCCGGGTAGCGGCCGGAGCAGTTGCTAAACTACTGCTAGCTCAGAAGGGTGTTCAGATTAAAGCGTATGTATCGCAGGTTGGCAGGTTAAAACTCCAAAAATCCTATCAGGAGCTAAATCTGGATCTGGCTGAAGAAAATGCGGTTCGCTGCCCTGACCCGGAAACGGCCGAGCAAATGTTTCTGTATATTGATGAAACCCGCAAGCGGGGTGATTCGATTGGCGGCATTGTCGATTGTGTGGTGACAGGAGTTCCGGCTGGCTGGGGTGAGCCCGTTTTCGATAAGCTCCATGCCGAACTGGGTAAAGCCATGCTCAGTATCAATGCTGTAAAAGGCTTTGAATACGGTAGTGGATTTGCCGGTGCTGAACGATACGGGTCGGAGCACAATGATGAATTTTACATGGATGCCAACGGGAACGTTCGTACCCGGACCAATCATTCTGGAGGGATTCAGGGAGGAATCAGTAATGGAGAGGATATCTATTTCCGAACGGCGTTCAAGCCCGTGGCTACCATCATGCAGGATCAGGACAGCGTTGATGTACACGGGCAACCGGTAACGGTTTCGGGTAAAGGTCGTCATGACCCCTGCGTGGTGCCCCGTGCTGTTCCAATTGTTGAGGCAATGGCCGCGCTGGTGCTGGTAGATATGTATCTCCGCAACAAGGCTTCCCAGGTTTAAAGTTGTATGCTGGTAATGGCTGATTTTCAGCTTATTATTGATGGTTTATTTAATGCGTAAATTGCTTATAGTACACCAATTTTTAGGCCGTTTGTGGATTCGCAAACGGCTTTTTTGCGGGTTAATAGGTTTGTTTCTCATCAGCGACGTATCGGCGCAAACCCGCTTCAGCTTTCATCGGGGACTCATGGGTACGCAGTTCAATCTTATTTTTTACGCCCCCGATAGTCTTGTGGCTCAACGGGTCAACGCTGCCGTTTCGGCCCGGATGGATTCGCTGAATCAAATCATGAGCGATTACCTCGATGGCTCCGAAATCAATCGATTATCGGCAACGGCTGGATCGGGGAAATGGGTGCCTGTATCGGCAGACCTGTTTCATGTGTTACAAAAAGCGCAGACCATAGCCCGGTTGTCGAACGGCCGATTCGATCCGACCATCGGGCCTTTATCGCTACTATGGCGGAGGGCCGTACGCCGGAAAGAATTTCCGTCGGCCAAAGAGAGCCGACGGGCCAGGCAGGCAGTTGGGTACCGATTCATGGAACTGGATAGCCTGCATCGTTCGGTTCGATTGCGCAAGCCAGGTATGCGGCTGGATGTGGGGGGTATTGGTCAGGGCTTTGCTATCGATGAAGCCTTAAAAACAGGACAAGCGCTGGGTATTCAGGCCATTTTGCTCGACATTGGAGGAGATATTCTTGTTGGAGAAGCGCCCCCAGAATCGAACGGGTGGCGGGTGGAAATTGGCTCAGGAAAAGCGAACGATCAGGACACGACAACCATACTGCTCCATAATGCCGCCATTACAACGTCGGGCGATACGTATCGATTCCTGGAACACAACGGCCGACGGTATTCCCACATCATGAATCCCCGGTCAGGACTTGGCTTACGGCATTTTGTCCGGGCAACGGTACTGGCGCCTACGGGCTATCAGGCTGATGCACTTACAAAGGTGTTTAGTGTAGCTGGCTTACGAAAATCTAAGAAATTGCTGAAGCGATTTCCTGGTATAGAGGTATTGATGGTTGAAAATAAAAACGGCCGACTGCACGTATGGCAATCGGCCGGATTCCAGCAACTGGAGCTTTCCAGGTTAAGAAAACGCTAATAAATTATACGGCAATGGTTTTGCCAGGTACCGCAATCTGGTAGTAGCCATCTTTATCGGGTAGGCTCTTGGGCATTGCATCCCAGGCCAGGGTGGTTGGGAACAGGTCGATCTGCGAATTCAGCGCTTCATCCCATTTTACGGTTTTGCCCGAGTACGATGCCATACGGCCCATAATGGCGGTCATCGTACTTTTGGCGCCATGCTCGGCATCGGCAAATTTGTACTGACCTTTGGCAATGGCATCGAAAAGTTCGTCGTGCTCAATTTGGTACGGGCTTATGTCCGTTTTGGCAGTGTAGGTGTAGATCGGCTGCCCATTGTAGCCTACTAAGCTACTGGTCTTTTTCTCCATCCCTTCAATTTTTCCTTTTGTACCCAGGAACAGTTCATCGACTCGGCTGTAGGTGCCTTCGTAGTGGCGGCATTGACTGTTGATCGTGCTTCCGTCGGCATAGGTAAAGTCGATAATGTGGTGATCGAAAATCTCACCGTCATCTTTTCCATTTCGTACCTGACGGCCACCTGTGCCCTGGCAGGAAACCGGGTATCCTTTTTTCACCCAGTTGGCTACGTCGATGTTGTGGATGTGCTGCTCGTTGATATGGTCGCCACAGAGCCAGTTGAAATAATACCAGTTGCGCATCTGATAGTCCATTTCGGTCTGATTGGGCTTGCGGGGCTTATGCCATACACCTCCACTGACCCAATATACCTGTCCGCCGATGATATCACCAATGGCTCCATCGTGGATACGCTTGATCATTTCGCGGTAACTAGGCTGATAATGGCGCTGTAGACCTACTACAACGTTCAGCTTTTTCTTCTTCGCTTCTTCGGCGGCTGCCAGTACCCGACGAACGCCCGGAGCATCGGTCGCTACCGGTTTTTCCATGAAAATTTGCTTGCTCTGGCGAACAGCTTCTTCAAAGTGGCTGGGCCGGAAACCCGGTGGGGTAGCCAGAATAACCACATCGGCCAGAGCCATCGCCTGTTTGTAAGCGTCGAAACCGACAAACTTATGGTCTTCAGGGACATTCAGTTTGGGAGATCCATCGGGCGACTTAATATTTTTGGCCGTCAGGAAATTACTGATGTTCTGATAGGATTCGTCCAGGCGATCACGGAATGCATCGGCCATGGCTACGATCTGCACATTCTGTTTGGTACTCAGTGCCTGCTGGGCTGCTCCGGTACCGCGTCCACCGCAACCGATAAGTGCTACTTTGATGGTATCGTTGACCGAGAAATGATATCCTGGATGCCCACTTGCTTTTGCACTGAAAGGGAGGCTCCCCAGAATAGCTCCTCCGGTAAGCAGGCCCGAAGCTTTTAAAAACTCCCGGCGGTCCTGATTGGATTCGTTTGCCATATGTACAGAAAATTCGTTTGAGAAAGTCGCGTTAGAAAAGGCAGTGACAGGAAAGATTTACTATCAGATAGCTAAAATAGGTGCTAATAGTGCGTACATGATAAAAATTATTTATCAATTTCCAGAAAAATTTGTACTAAAAGAAGACTTATCACTTAGTTTAGCGTCTAAGGATTAAAGGTCAATTTTATTCACTTTTTTTTATTCACTTATGAGAAGAATACTTACTTATTCGGTTCTTTTTTTGGGTTTTTTCAGCCTGTTTAGTTTTACTGCGCTGGCTCAGACACGAATATCCGGAAAAGTGACCGATGAAGCACAGAAAGGTGCTCTCGCTGGTATTAGCATTGCAGTAAAAGGTAAAGTAATTGGTACAATTACCGACCAGAACGGTAATTTCTCACTCACAACAAACACACCAACGCCTTTCGTCATCGCCGTGACAGGGGTCGGGTTTCAAACACAGGAATTTATGATTAATGGAGATCGAACAGATCTGAATGTACAGCTGAAAGAGCAGGTAATGCTCGGGCAGGAAGTGGTCGTATCAGCTTCACGGGTTGAAGAGAGTGTCCTGAAATCGCCTGTATCTGTTGAACGGCTGGATATTCGAACGTTTCAGTCGACACCCAGTGCTACATTTTATGATGCCTTGCAGAATATCAAAGGCGTCGATATGAGTACGCAGAGCCTGACGTTTAAATCGGTAAACGTGCGCGGCTTTGGCTCGAATGGGAACACGAGGGTGGTGCAACTCCTTGATGGAATGGACAACCAGGCACCGGGGCTTAACTTCTCGGTAGGCAATATTGCTGGTGTTTCTGAGCTGGACCTGGAAAGTGTTGAATTGTTGCCTGGTGCAGCTTCGGCTTTGTATGGCCCTAATGCCGTCAACGGATTGTTGCTAATGACCTCAAAAAGCCCATTTCAGTATCAGGGTTTGAGCGCGTATGTGAAAGGTGGCGTCATGAATGCCAGCAACCGTACAACAGCGACGACGCCTTTTTACGATGCGGCTTTCCGCTATGCCAAGGCGTTCAATAACAAATTTGCCTTTAAAGTAGGGGTATCGTATCTGTCGGCAAAAGACTGGCAGGCAACGGATTATCGCGATCAAAGTTATTCGAATGGTTATACACTCGACAATGGTACGCGGGCCAATAATCCCGGTTATGATGGGATAAATATTTATGGCGATGCTAGCGCCAACATGTACGCCAGCCTGTTTGGGAATGGGCAGCCCGGAACAGGTGCCAATGGCACGTCGCAAGTGTTGGGGTTAATTGCGACTACCCAGCTTGCGCAGGCCGGTAACAAAACGTTACCCCAGCTAACCGGCCTTTCTCCCCAGCAGATTTTTAATATCCTGATTCCTAATCTGAATATTTCACGGACGGGGTATCTGGAAAGTGACCTGGTCAACTATAATGCTACGAACCTGAAGTTGAATGGGGCATTGCATTATCGACTGAACGATAATGTAGAGGCTATTTTCCAGGCTAACTGGGGCACAGGAACTACGGTCTACACGGGAGCCGATCGCTATTATATCAAAGGGTTCAAGTTAGGGCAGTATAAACTCGAATTACGTGGCTCCAACTTCTTCGTAAGGGCTTACACCACGCAGGAACGCTCGGGGGACGCCTACGCAACGTCTATATTGGGTCAGGGTATTAACGAAGCCTGGAGTGGTAGTGCATCGACCTGGTTTCCAACGTTTTTTGGAGCGTATGCCCAAAATGCACTGCTTGGCTATGCCGGTGCTTACTTAACAGCCTTGGGATCTGGTCAAACGCAGTCAGTGGCATTGGCTGCCGCTCAGGCCTATGCCTCCAGTCAGCAGGGTACACTGTTGACCAATTCAAGAGATGCTGCTGATAAAGGACGCTATTTGCCGGGTTCGGCCGAATTTCAGAATGCGCTGGATAAGGTGACGGCCAAACCCATTCCTGGTGATGCGAATGGAGTAGGGGCTCGGTTCCTCGACAAAACGAACCTTTACCATGCCGAATTTATGTACAATTTCAGCAAGGCAATCAATCCAAAACTTGTTGAGCTGGTTGTAGGGGCCAATTTTCGTCGGTATGCATTGAATTCTGAGGGGACGCTCTTTGCCCGTGACGAAAACGGCAAGGAATATAATATCGACGAATACGGTGCCTATGCGCAGGCTTCAAAGACGATTGCCGACGTGTTGAAACTGACCGGGTCGCTGCGGTACGACAAAAACCAGAATTTTAAAGCGCAGGTAAGCCCTCGTCTGTCGGCGGTATTGACGGTAAGCAAAGTGCATAATTTCCGGGCGTCGTTCCAGCGCGGTTTCCGTATTCCTACAACACAGGATCAGTATGTTGATCTGAACACGCCGAGTGCCCGACTGATTGGTGGTTTGCCGCTTTTCAAACAGCGCTACAACTTTAGCGGTAGTCCGGTATATACACTTCAATCGGTTCAGGCATTCGGAGCACTTTTGCAGCAAAATGGGGCGTCGGCATTGCCACAGGCACTAGGACTGCTCAAAACGGCCACTGATCCAGGTTACGACCCCGAACGGGTTGAAACTTACGAAGTAGGCTACAAAGGACTGATCGGTAATAAGCTTTTCATCGATGCCTATTACTACTACAACCGTTTCCTGAATTTCCTGGGTAATCAGATTGTGGTACAGGGTAAAACACCAGTTACCCTGACCGATCCTGTATCTACGCTTCAACTGGTTAGCAGCTCGACACGTAATGTTTATACGTACCCAGTTAATTCGGCAACCACGGTTAAAAATGCAGGATGGGCTATCGGCGTCGATTATTTATTACCAGGTAATTACATGATTGGCGGTAACGTTTCCTCGAACTATCTGGTTGATAAAGATCAAATCCCGACCGGTTTCGTAACGCAATTCAATACGCCTAAATACCGCTATAATTTCTCATTCGGTAATCGAAATCTGGCGGGTACAGGCATTGGCTTCAACGTGGTTTTCCGCGCTCAGGAGTCATTCCTTTGGGAGTCGAGCTTTGCGAATACAGAGGCTACGGGCCGTCAGCAAACGATCATTCCGGCTTACAGCACGCTTGATGCCCAGATTAGCAAGAAAATCCCCAACATCAAGTCGATCTTGAAAGTGGGTGGTACGAACCTGACAGGCAAGCTTTATATACAATCGTGGGGCAACCCAAGTGTCGGGTCAATGTACTACATCAGCCTTACCTTCGACCAGTTGATGAACCGATAGAGTCATTTACCATGCACTAGGTCACACTGAGAGTATCGGGCCAGGCTTTAGCCTGGCCCCGACAATACAAATCCCCGTGCTCATACTAATGGATGCGGGGATTTGTGTTATCAGGGATAATTTTGTCGTTTCGTATAGCACCGGTTGGCCGCATAGGTGGTCCTGCGTGAAATCCTTCACGATGGTTATATCTTATTGAATTGGGGCTTTAGCTTATCATAAAATTGATTATATAGCAGAAATTAATGTCATATTGATGGAGCAATCTTGGTATTTAGATGATGCTGTAAGTACCTCAAAGGAAAGTAAATACACTTTTTATAAGCCATCACAATTTGTCCTTAATAAACTAATCAGTGGCGACATGGTGAAGTTAAGGTTCGCCATAAAAGTACCTGACGCGGACGCTGATGCAGAAAGGATGTGGGTCGAAATTGCCAAAAGATCGGGGGATGAGTTTGAAGGATTTCTTACGAATCAGCCTCAGATTATAAATGATCTAGAAATAGGTACGATCATTAAGTTCAATGTGAATCATATAATAGATACTGAATACGAAGATCCTGAGAACATTGTAGAAAAGTATATAGATCGATGCTTCGTAACGAATAAGGTCCTGTTTGAAGGAAGTAAGATAGGCTATTTATACAGGGAAGAGAGCTTAGGGGAGAAGAACGATTTTTATGACAGTGGTTGGCGTATTACTGCGGGCACAGAGTCTCAGGAGTATCTGGATACTGATGGCAATGCCCAGTTTGTTTCTCTAGGCGCGGTGTTAAATGTAGATGATTCAATAATTGGGTTATTGGATGAGCCAACAGGTTCTGTTTTTGAATGGGATGATTCACAAAAGACCTTTGTACGGATATAGACTTTCAAGGGTTGGAATAGACCCAATTGGGGTTAAATATAAATTGCACTTTGCTCAGTAGGTTATTCCTTTTCACTAATATCTAAATATAGATTCTGTCGAATAACATAATCTGAGTTGTAAAACAGCTTTGGAAAAAGTACAACTTAAGACCAGTCAGCTTCATTGTATTTTAGATAGTTGAAAAGGCCAGGTAACAGATTTTATGCAGGGCCTCCTATGCGGATAGTCGGTGCCTTATGAAGCGGCAAAATCACCCTGTAAGGCTACAATGCACACTGGCGAACTTTTAGGGCATTTCCTGCCTTTCTGGAATAGCCCCTCGTCTTAACTTAATCTGGCTACCCACTACACGATTGAGCAACGATACATCTACTCCGCACGCTTCTGATTCAGTACCAACCGCTTTACCGCGTCGCCTGACGCTGTTGCAGGGTACTGCGTTGAATATGATCGACATGGTTGGCATCGGGCCATTTGTCGTATTGCCGCTGATTATCAAAACGATGGGTGGTGGCCTGTTTCTGTGGGCCTGGGTATTGGGCGCGGTGGTTTCCTTAATTGATGCCTTTGTCTGGAGTGAATTAGGAGCCGCTTTTCCGCAGGCTGGCGGTAGCTACAACTTCCTGAAAATTTCGTATGGTGAACAGCGTTGGGGGCGTCTCCTTTCGTTTCTGTATGTTTGGCAAACGTTGATTCAGGCTCCACTTGTTGTTGCTTCGGGGGCCATTGGTTTCGCTCAGTATACCACTTATCTGATGCCACTGGAAGTATGGCAGCAAAAGGCTGTTTCAGGTGGGGTAGTGCTGGTGATCATTGTTCTCTTATATCGGAAAATCGATTCGATTGGTAAAATTGGTTTAGTGATGTGGGGCGCTGTTCTACTCACGCTTGGGGCGATTATCATCGGGGGGCTAAGTAATATTCGGATTCCAATAGGCGACACCTTGCAGGCTATGGGTTCGGGAAGTAGTGGGCTTCTGGCGGCTGGTTTAGGTCATGCATCCGTCAAGACAATTTATTGCTATTTAGGCTATTACAATGTGTGCCATCTGGGTGGTGAGATCAAACAACCCACCCGGAATATTCCCGCCAGCATGTTTATTTCGATTGTCGGCATCGCTGTGCTGTACTTGCTGATGAACGTTAGCGTCGTTAGTGTAGTACCCTGGCAAAAGGCTCAGGAAAGTACCTTTATTGTGAGCACCTTTATCGAAACATTGTACGGAAACCGCGTGGCTCAGTTGGCGACGGTCCTGGTCCTTATGGTCGCTTTTTCATCGTTGTTTGCTGTCTTACTTGGTTACTCACGAGTGCCTTACGCAGCTGCTGCTGATGGGCAGTTTTTTCGAATTTTCGCCCGATTACACCCAACGCGCCAATTTCCCTATGTGTCGCTTCTGTTTCTGGGTGGGCTAGGTTTTCTATTCAGTCTGTTATTCCGGCTGGGGGATGTGATCACGGCTATTCTGGCTATGCGGATTGTGATTCAGTTTGTTGGTCAGGCGATTGGGCTGATTTTGCTACATCGTCGACGGAAACCGGATTTCTTTCCATTCCGAATGCCCTTATACCCGTTACCTGTACTGCTGGCTATAGCTGTCTGGTTGTTTATTTTCTTCTCAACCGGATTAACATTTATGCTTTCTGGATTAACCGTAATTGGCCTGGGTGTTGTCGGATTTCTGGCATCGGCAGGTTATCGAAAGCAATGGCCATTTGAGAAGCTTAGCTAGTATAACGTAACCGCAAAGACGCGAGGGCGCAAAGAATTTATAAACTCTTTGCGCCCTCGCGTCTTTGCGGTGGGTTTAATTTTACCGCAAGGCTTCCAGCAAAATCTCGGCAGGATGTTTGGCTTTGCGGGAGGTGCCATCTTTAATCTGATGACGGCATGACGTACCCGGTGCGGCTATGATAACTTCCTCAGGCTGCTGCCGAACGGTGGGGAAAAGAACCAATTCGCCCACTTTCATCGATACGTCGTAATGTTCAGCTTCATAGCCAAACGAACCAGCCATGCCGCAACAACCGGATGGAATCAGTTGAACCGAATAGTTTTTAGGTAAGGAAAGCGCTTTTTTTCCAGGAACCAGCGACGAGACTGCTTTTTGCTGACAGTGACCATGCAGTTTAATCACTCGGGTTTCTTCGGTAAACTGATCGGCCCGAATACGTCCGGCATCGACTTCGCGGGCAATGAATTCTTCAAAGGTCAGGGTGTTTGCTGCCAGTTTTTTGGCATCTTCCACCAACGATTCGTCAACCAGTTCGGGGTACTCATCGCGAAACGTTAGAATGGCCGATGGCTCCAGGCCAACGAGTGGGGTTTCGGACGTAACGACATCTTTCAGCAGTCGAACGTTCTTCTCTGCCAGCGTTTTAGCGTATTTCAGCATCCCTTTCGACAGCGCAGCCCGGCCACTTTCGCCATGCTCAGGAATAATGACCTGATAACCTAACCGCTCGAATAACTGAACTGCCTTCTGCCCAACTTCTACATCATTGAAATTGGTAAATTCATCGCAAAATAGAAGCAAGCTATTCTCACTCCTCGCTCCTCGCTTCTCACTCCTATTACTAAACCATTTTTTTACCGTCGTGTTGGCCATCAATGGCATCGTACGATTAGGGTGGAAACCAACCATGCGGTTAGCAACCCGCCGGAGAGCAGGGGTTCCTAGCACGCCATTCCAGGCCCAGGGAACAAGTGACGCAATGCCTGACAGTTTCGCAAAATTGGCAATAAGCCATGAACGGACCGGAACCCCGTTTGTGTCGTAATAATGCTGTAGAAATTCGGCTTTCAGTTTGGCTACGTCTACATTCGATGGGCATTCATTTTTACAGCCTTTGCAGGACAGACACAGGTCGTAAACGTCTTTGATCTCTTTATGGTCGAACCGATTTTCTTTCGTCGAATGCGTTAGCATTTCGCGCAGAATGTTAGCCCGTGCCCGTGTTGTATCTTTTTCGTTGCGAGTGGCCATGTAGCTGGGGCACATCGTTCCGCCCGATGCCTGCGTTTTCCGGCAATCGCCCGAGCCGTTGCATTGCTCGGCATGCTGTAGAACCGTCTGGTCTTTATACCGGAAATATGTTTGGAACGTAGGTGTTTGCTGACCTGCCTCGTACCGAAGAAACGTATCCATCGGGGGCGTTTCCACGATTTTGCCGGGGTTAAAAATGCCCTCTGGGTCCCAGGTGTGTTTTAGCTGGCGCATCAGCTCATAGTTGTGCGCTCCCACCATTTGCGGGATAAACTCGCCCCGAAGCCGCCCGTCGCCATGTTCGCCTGAAAGCGAACCGTCATATTTTTTGACTAACGTGGCGATGTCTTCGGCAATTTGCCGATATTGACGATGCCCCTCAGCGGTTTTCAGGTTAATGATTGGTCGCAGATGCAGCTCCCCCGAACCGGCATGGGCATAGTACACCGAATGCATATTATGCCTGTGCATGATTTCGTTGAAGTCGCGGATATAATCGGGCAGGTCGCGCACATCGACGGCTGTATCCTCAATCACCGCTACCGCTTTTTCATCGCCGGGAAGGTTGCCCAGCAGGCCAAGGCCTGCCTTGCGTAAGGCCCATATTTTCTTGGTGTCCTCACCAAACAGCAGCGGATAATGGTAGCCCATCTCTGCTTCCTGCATTTCTGCAATCATAGCTTTGGCTACTTCTTCGACCTCCGACCGCGTGTCACGCGACAGATCCACGACCAAAATAATTGGGAAATGATCGGTGGGCGTTTTCTGGACAAAAAAGCTGTTTTTCCGTTGTTCGGGGTTAGAATCTGCCCGTTCCAGAATAATATCATCAATCAGTTCAACGGCGTAGGGCTTGTATTTCAGCGCAATCAGTGTTGCCCGCAGCGACTCATCGATAGAGTGACAGTGAACACATACAAGACCACTTTCTTTCGGAGGCAATGGGACAATATTGAGCTTGATTTCGGTCAGGAAGCAGAGTGTGCCTTCGGAACCGGCAATGAATTTGGCCAGATTAAACGGCTCTCCGCCATCGGTAAATGGCTCCATATCCAGCAGGGTGTCCAGAGCATAGCCTGTATTCCGCCGTTCGATGGTCTTTTTAGGGAAATTTCGCCGGATTTCTTCCTGATTTTCAGGGTTTGATAAGATCGTGTTCGTTTTGAGCAGAATTTTATCAAGCAGTGTTGCAGAGCCATTTTTACGACTCGCTTCACTAACCTGCTTGGTAAGTTCCCACCCGCTCACTGGGCCAAACTCAACTTCAGAACCATCGGCCAGCAGTGCCTTTACGGCTATTGTATGCTCACGGGTGGCCCGATAAACAACGGAGTTGGAGCCGCAGGAATTATTGCCGACCATACCGCCGATCATAGCCCGGTTGGCCGTTGAGGTTTCGGGGCCGAAGTAAAGTCCGTACGGTTTTAAAAATAGATTGAGTTCATCCCTGACCACGCCTGGCTGAACCCTCACCCACCGTTCTTCAGGATTGATCTCCAGAATTTTGGTAAAATGCTTGGATACATCAACGACAATCCCATTACCGACTACCTGACCTGCTAGTGATGTACCCGCCGTGCGAGGAATCAGCGGAGTTTTGTTCTGCCGGGCATACGCAATAAGTGTCTTTAAGTCCTCAATGGTTTTAGGGACAGCTACGGCTGTAGGCATCTCCCGATAGGCCGAAGCGTCGGTAGCATACAAGGTTCTATGCGTAAAGTCATCGAAAAGGTCGCCGGTTAACTGGCTGGCTAGATTTTTGAGAGGTTCGGCACTCATAAACGCGTAAAAACTACTTAGAGGAATCGGGCACTAAAAAACTTAGGCAAAATTAACTGTAAATAATCCATAATCGGGACCTGACTTTTAAAAATTATTGGCTCATTATTTGTCGGAAAAAGTAAAATTTAACTTCGAATATTCCTTTGCTAACCTGCTGATTTATAGATGGTAACTTTCATGTAAAAGACCTGATTATACAGGGAAAGTATAACATGTATTCCTGGGTTTAAGAAATTTTATGATACAATATTGACAGCAATCTCCTAAATTTTAACCTGCTACAATTTGTATTTTATGCTTAACCTTATGTAATTCGCCAAATGGTTCAGGTTTAATTCTAAAAAATCCTGCCAGGTTTCTAAATTTTGCAGAATAAGTGTATTTATCTTGTAAATTCGTTACCTTAAGGTAGGCAACGTAATAGAATCTTAACTAAAACCTAATAAATTACCTATCTCTAAATTTTACTGTAAACCTATGATGGACAAATCCTACAAAATTAACCGCTTCGGTGAGTACGTAGGTCAGGTTGGGAAGTCCCAACCCCAGTTAGTCAGACAGAATACCCTGTTTGGGTTTTTGTCGATGCTGGTAATGCTGCTGCTGCTAGGTAACTCAGCAGCCTGGGCGCAAGGTCGCACCGTAACGGGAAGAGTTACAGATCCTGCAGGCAGTGGCTTGCCTGGAGTAAGTGTGCAAATCAAAGGCACACAACGTGGTACGAATACGGATGCCGATGGAAAGTATTCGCTGGCGAACGTACCCGACAATGCTACGCTCGTGATGAGCTTTATTGGCTACACCAGCCAGGAAGTTGTTGTTGGTGCCCGTTCGACGGTAGATGTTAAACTGTCGGACGACACTAAGGCACTGGAAGAAGTGGTAGTGGTTGGTTATGGTACCTCTAAACGGAAAGATTTGACGGGTTCTGTTACACAGGTCTCTTCCAAAGATTTCAATGCTGGTGTAAACCCCAACCCCCTACAGGCTATTCAGGGTAAAGTAGCAGGTCTGGTTATTACATCGCCTTCTGGAGATCCAACCCAAGCACCAACGGTTCGTTTGCGTGGGTATACTTCATTGGCTGGCGGCTCCGACCCACTGTATGTGGTGGATGGTATGATTGGTGTTCCTATCACTACCATTTCTCCTTCCGACATCGAGTCGATGGATGTACTGAAAGATGCCTCAGCAGCCGCAATTTATGGTTCGCGGGCGGCTAACGGCGTTATCCTCATTACTACCAAGCGTGGTAAGTCGGGTAAAACAACGGTTACGTTCAATAACTATGTAGGTCTATCTACGATTTCAAAAACGTATGACATGCTGGATGCACAAGGTTATCGGGATGCCGTTACCCAAATTAAAGGGGCTGCATCGTTAAATGATAAGCAGCGTTTTCCAGATGGAAATTACAATACGAACTGGACGAAGGAAGTTACACAGAATGCACTCATTAATAACCACGATCTCTCTATTGCGGGTGGTTCGCCAGCCTTTAGCTATCGGGGTTCGCTCAGCTATATCAATCAGAACGGGATTATCAAAAAAACGGGATTGGATCGTCTAACCGGCCGTATTAATCTCGATCAGAAATCGTTTGACAATCGGCTGAACGTTCAGTACAATCTGTCCTATACTGAAACGAACAAGAATTATGATAATGGCTTCTTTGGCCGTGCCCTAACTTTCCTGCCAACATTACCTGTCCGCAACCCCGATGGCTCGTATTATGAGGTAGGTGGTAGTTTTGACCTTTTCAACCCAGTTGCGATGATGGAGAACGTTGTTAACAACGGCGTTCAACGGTATTTGCAGGGTGGTATGAATTTGCGCTACGAGGTACTGGATGGGTTGACACTGGGCGTTAATGGCCAGATTCAACGGGATAACACCGTCGGTAACTTCTACACCAATCCAGCCATCAAAGCATTTGCCGCTAACAACGGTCGTGCAGGTCGGTCTTATACAGAGTCAAACACGAAATTGTTGGAACTCACGGCTAACTACACCAAAGGATTTGGCAGTCAGAATAGCAACTACTCGTTACTGGCAGGTTACTCATACCAGAATTTTGATAACGATGGCTTTCAGGCAGCCAACTCAGGTTTCGTAACGAGCGATATTACGTATAACAACCTGGGCTTAGGCTCTGGTACGCTGGTTAGTCCTGCTAACAACTATGCTACCTCATATCACAATAGCTCGAAATTGATTTCCTTCTTTGGTCGGGCCACGCTGAATATGAACGATAAGTACAACGTAACGGCAACTCTTCGTCGGGACGGCAGTTCTAAATTCGGGGCGAACAACAAATGGGGTATGTTCCCATCGGTGGGTTTAGGCTGGACCATTACGAACGAGTCATTCTTCCCAAAGAGCAATACACTTAATTTCCTGAAACTGCGTGCCGGCTGGGGACAAACGGGTAACTCAGAAGGGGTTGCTGCCTATAATTCGATCCAGTTGTATGGCCAGAAAGGGACTTACTATGATGGGAAACTGGGCGATTTTCTGCCAGGCTATGGAATCACCCAGAATGCTAACCCAAACCTGAAATGGGAAGTACTGACCACCGCAAACGTTGGTCTGGATTTTCAACTAATCGGTGGTCGTTTCTCGGGTACAGTCGAGTACTACAACAAGTTAACCAAAGACATGTTGTACCTGTATTCGGTACCTGCCGATGGTATTACGTACTTTACCAACCAGATTCTGGCCAATGTAGGCTCGATGCGTAACAGTGGGTTTGAATTATCGTTTGGGGGCGATGTCATCCAGAAAGGTGATTTCTCCTGGAATGCACGGGTTGTAGGGGCCTATAACAAAAACACAGTTGTTTCCCTGTCAAATGATCAGTTTAGTACTGGACTGGTTCGGTTTAACCCCTTTAATGGTCGTGGCCTGTCTGATGTGTATGCTTCTTATTTGGCACCTGGTCAGCCATTGGGTGAGTTCAATAACGTACCTACGTTTACAGGGAGCTACTCAGCAGATGGTCAGCCATTATTGAAACCGGGAACTGGCGACACACCAGTGGTGGATTATAAAAATTCAGATGCGGCTGCGGCTGTTAATGCTGGAAGTCCGTTAATGCAGGGTAATCCACAGCCCTTCCTGAATGCGTCGTATATTAACACATTCCGCTACAAAGGGTTCGATCTCTATTTCCAGTTACGTGGAACGTTTGGTAACACCATTCTGAATGCCATCCGGTCGAACCTGTTAATCCCAGGGTCAATTCTGGAAACCAATATGCTAAAAGGGGTAACGGATCTGCCTAAAAACTATGGTGTAAACGTACTGTCGAGTAACTGGCTGGAAAGTGGTTCATTTGTTCGGTTCGACAACTGGCAGATTGGCTACAACATTCCATTGCCTGCCAGCAAGTACATCTCGAATGCCCGCGTTTATGTTGGTGGTAATAATCTGTTTGTTATTACTAAATACAAAGGTGTCGACCCTGAACTACAGGTAAAGGCTGATTTACAGGCAGGATCACAGGCACCTAACACGATTGGTGTAGATGGGGGTGGCTATGGCAACACTGTTTATCCTAAAACCCGCTCGTTCCAGTTAGGCCTTAATCTGACCTTCTAAACTGCTTTTGGTCCACAAATCGACTATTCTTTGAAGAATAGTCGATTTGATAAATTTTTTAGTTGACAAATCGTTAGTATCATATCCTGTGACTAACACTGTAACTAGTTAATTATCAAAAACTTCGATGAAACAAATAACTATAAAAGTGCTTTTGGGCTGCTCGGCATTGATGCTGGTAGGACAATCCTGCACAGACCTTAGTGAGACTACCTACGACGTTATCCCAACCAGTGGAAGCTTTGGAAGCACGGCTGCTCAACAGGCCGCACTTATTGGACCGCTCTATAATGGTCTGGGTGACTACTATGGAAATATGTCTAACCTGAATACGACCACAGACGAGCAGATTGTTCCAACTCGGGGTGGCGACTGGAAAGATGGTGACAACTGGAAACGGTTGTATCAGCATACCTGGGATCCTGTTACAGATAACGGCCAGTTCAATGGTCCCTGGTCGTGGTGCTACAATAACATTACGGCAATCAACCAGCAGCTTGGTACCATTACGGATGCGAACACAAAGGCCGAGTTACGGGCTCTGCGGGCATTCTTCCACTATCAGGCGATGGATTTGTTTGGCAATGTAATTATCTCTGATGCTGTTACATCGGCTTCACCGAAGCAAAGTACACGGGCTGAAGTGTTTGCCTTTGTAGAGAAAGAGTTGCTGGCTGTATATCCAACCTTAAGCGAAGAGCCTCGGGGTTCATATTATGGCCGTATGAACAAATGGGTAGCTGATATGATTCTGGCTAAGCTGTATCTGAACGCGCAAGTGTATATAGGTACAGCTCGCTGGGCAGACGCGATCACCCGTTGCGACAATATCATCAAATCAGGTAAATTCCAGATTGCTGGTGATTACTTCAGCAACTTCGTGACCCAGAATCAGAACTCTACGGAAACCATTCTGGCAACGCCTTTCGATAAGTCGAAGCGTGGCGGTATGAACGTACAAATGAAGACACTGCATTACCTGAACCAGTTGACTTATAACCTGGGAACAGCTCCCTGGAATGGTTGGGCAACGGTAACAGAGTTTTATAATTCATTTGATGATAAAGACATCCGGAAAAAGCAGTGGATTGTTGGTCAGCAGTATGATGCTGCTGGTAAGCCACTGATGGATGATGCCCTGCCAATGGTGTTCCGGCCTGAGGTTGAATCATTCGTGTTCGATGCAGGGGCTAATGGCCGTCTGGCAGGTGCCCGTAGCCAGAAATACCAGATTCAGGCAAACAATACATTCACCGATCAGGATAATGACTTTGTTATCTATCGTCTGGCTGATGTGTATATGATGCGTGGCGAAGCGAAATTCCGGTTAGGTCAGACTGCCGATGCGCTTGCTGATTTCAACATCGTCCGTGCTCGGGCTGGTATGCCTAACTACACGACGTTGACACTTGATGAAATTCTGGCTGAACGTGGTCGTGAATTAGCCTGGGAACAACACCGTCGCCAGGACCTGATCCGTTTCGGTCAGTTTACGAAGGCATGGCGCTTTAAGCCCGCTTCGCAGGACTTCCGCACGCTGTTCCCAATTCCAAAAGATCAGTTGTCGCTGAACCCAAACCTGAAGCAGAACCCAGGGTATTAATCACTAGTTTGACTGTAACAAAAAAGCAAGCCCAAAGAGCTTGCTTTTTTGTTTTTATGGACTGATTAAAAGCCTTTTAATTGGGCTTCTATGCTTAATCTACGCACATAATTCGTTACATTTGTAGTCCATTTTTAGAGAAGGTTTACCGTTGCTTACACGTCTTCTTTTTGGTAAAAATACGTTCTTTAAATTCCGTGCTTGTGCTAAGTCGCATTAGTCTATTCATTATGGTGGCTGGCCTATTTGCCAGTTGCCATTCAGGCCAACAAACACCTTCAGATCCGCTTTTCCAAAAGTTGACTGCCGACCAAACGCAGGTCAACTTTGCCAATACAGTTACGGACGACAAGGATTTTAACATCTTCAATTACCGCAATTTTTACAATGGCGGGGGGGTAGCTATTGGCGATGTAAATAACGATGGTTTTTCGGACGTGTTCCTGATTGCGAATATGGGCGATAATAAGCTCTATCTCAATAAAGGCAACAAGAGCGCGGAGGGGATTCACTTTGAGGATGTTACCACCAAAGCGGGTGTAGCTGGAAAACGCGCCTGGAGTACAGGGGCTACCTTTGCCGATGTCAATGGCGACGGACGCCTGGACTTGTACGTGTGCAATGCCGGTATACGCGATGGTGACGACCGGGCTAATGAACTCTTTATCAACAACGGGAACGATGCGAATGGCGTCCCTACGTTTACGGAGCAAGCCGTTCAGTACGGGTTAGCCGATAAAGGTTTTTCGACCCACGCAGCCTTTTTTGACTACGATCGCGATGGCGATCTGGATATGTACCTGCTCAATAACAGCTTTATGCCAGTAGGAAAGCTGGCTTATGCAAACCTGCGGTCACAACGCGATTCGCTGGGGGGGCATAAGTTGTTTAAGAATTTAATGAGCGAAAGAGCAAAGACCGGGCTGGCGGACCAGCGAAAGGGCGATGGGTCTGGGCCGAAAGACTCTTCGCCTGTTTTTATCGATGTTTCCGAAAAGGCGGGTATTTATGGAAGTTTGATCGGCTTTGGGTTGGGAATTACCATTGGTGACGTAAACGACGACAACTGGCTGGACATTTATATATCCAACGACTTTTACGAGCGCGATTACCTCTATATCAACAACCACGATGGTACATTTCGGGAGTCGATAAAGGAAACCATGCCCCATACGAGCCTATCCTCAATGGGGGCCGACATTGCCGATGTGAATAATGATGGCAGGCTAGATATTTTCATTACCGATATGCTGCCGGGTAATGATCGTCGGCTCAAGAAAACATCGACGTTTGAAGGGCATGATCTGGAACAGATAAAAGTCGGGCGCGATTTCCATTATCAGTTTATGCAAAATATGTTGCATCTGAACCAGGGAAACCAGCCAGCTAACAACGGTTTGCCTACGTTCAGTGAAGTAGCCCGGTTTGCGGGCGTTCATGCCACCGACTGGAGTTGGGGTGCCCTGATTTTCGACATGGACAACGACGGCCTGAAGGATGTGTTTGTCGCTAATGGAATTGCCAAGGACGTAACCGATCAGGATTTCGTCAACTTCCTGGCCGACCGCGAAAATATGGCGCAGATTGCCCGGCAACGTGCCTTCAACTTCAAAGAGTTTCTGGATAAAGCTCCCTCAGAGGCTGTTCCAAACTATGCTTTCCATAACGATGGCAATCTACACTTCACCAATAAAGCCTTCGATTGGGGACTGTCGGAGCCGGATTTTTCGAACGGGGCGGCCTATGGTGATTTGGATAACGACGGCGATCTGGATCTGATTGTCAATAATGTGAATGCGCCCGTTGCCATCTACCAAAATCTCTCAATCGAAAAACATAAAACCAACTACCTGAAGATAAAGCTGGAAGGCACAGGACTTAATCGGAATGCCATTGGGGCAAGGGTATATGCGTATCAGGGTGGGCAGGAGCAATTACTCCAGCAGATGCCAAACCGGGGCTTTGAGTCGTCGGTCGATCTGAATATGCTATTTGGATTCGGGAATAAGGACCGGATCGACTCGGTGAAAGTGATCTGGCCAGATGACCGTATGCAGGTTATTCGCCAGCCTAAGGCTAACCAGCTACTTACCCTTCGCCAGCAGGAGGCCTCTCAAACCTGGAAGCCCGCACTCATCACGCCAAACCCTGTTTTCCGAGATAATACAGCGACTTCAGGCCTGAACTTCGTGCACACCGAAAGCAATTTTGTCGATTATAATCGCGATGCGCTTTTAAAGCAACAGCAGTCGACTCAAGGACCTGCTTTAGCCACTGGCGATGTGAATGGTGATGGGCTCGATGATGTGTTTTTGGGCGGAGCCAGTGGCCACCCAGCACAACTGTTTCTGCAACAGCCTACTGGCAAATTCGTTAATAAAACACCAGCGGTGATGCTTCAGGATACAACCTATGAGGCTGTCGACGCGGTTTTATTCGATGCTGACGGGGATAAGGACCTGGATTTGTATGTGGTGTCGGGCAGTAACGAATTTGACAACGAAGCCGAAGAGTTAGTAGATCGCCTATATCTGAACGATGGAAAAGGTAGCTTTACCCGGTCCGAAGCAGGGTTGCCGAATCTGAAAGCCAGTGGTTCGTGCGTGGCTGCCGCCGATTTCGATCAGGATGGTGATATTGACTTATTCGTTGGTTCCCGGCTGATTCCTGGTCAGTATGGGCGTGATCCGGCCAGCTACCTGCTTACAAACGATGGGACCGGAAACTTTAAAAATTACACAAAACGATTTTTGCCCGATGCCGAGCGGTTGGGTATGGTAACTTCGGCTACCTGGGCTGACCTAAACGGCGATAAATATCCCGAACTGATTGTGGTAGGTGATTGGGAGCCTATTCGGGTATTTGAAAACAAACGCGGGAAACTTGCTCAGAATCAGGACTTGCTGATCAAAAATGAGCAGGGTGAACCAATGAAAACGAATGGATGGTGGAATTGTATAACCGCTGGCGATGCCGATGGGGATGGAGATCTGGATCTGGTTGTGGGTAATCTGGGTTTAAACTCACGCATTAAAGCGACACAAACGACCCCGGCAGAACTATACGTCGGTGATTTCGACCATAACGGAACACTGGAGCAAATTATAAATTGTGCTGATGAAACAGGGGAGCTGTACCCGATGGTGCTCAAGGGCGATTTGCAGAAAGAAATGCCTACCATTAAGAAGAAATTTATAAAGTTCGGCGACTACGCAGGCAAAAAAATAAACGAAATCCTGGATGAGGACCAGTTGAAACAGGCGCTCGTCAAGCAGGCGTTTACAGCACAATCGATGCTGCTGCTCAATGACGGAAAGGGTAAACTTACGGCTCAGGTGTTGCCGAACGAAGCGCAGTTTTCGCCAATATGTGGTGTTGTTTTTGCCGACTATGACCATGACGGCCGCGTTGACCTGCTATTGGCAGGGAATTTCCTGGATGTACTTCCTGAAATCGGTCGTTATGATGCCAACTTTGGGCTGGTATTAAAAAACAAAGGTAAAGCCGCCAACGGGGCTATTAACTACGAAGCGATCAATCCGGCAGCATCTGGCTTTTTTGTCCGTGGGCAGGTCCGGCATATGGCTCGACTGAGGCAAGGACAGCTCATCCTGGCTAAAAATAACGACCGGGCACAAGTATTTTTAATGAAGTAATTAGAAGTTGGGAGCGGGGAGTGAGCATGCGGACGTAAAAAAAGCCTGCATCCGCATGCTCACTCCCCGCTCCCAACTCCTCGCTCCTAACAAGATGAAACGTATTGCTTTATTTCTGACAGCAGGTGCATTAGTGCTGGCCGGTTGTCATTCCTTTCAATCTGAGAAGAAGTTATTCCAATCCCTCGATTCTACGCAAACAGGCGTCGGCTTTGTCAATCACCTCGTTCCGAATGAGAAACTGAATATTCTGGATTATCTGTATTTCTACAATGGGGGCGGGGTATCGGCAGGCGACATCAATAATGATGGGCTAACCGATTTATACTTCGTATCCAACCAGGGAAAGAATAAGCTGTATCTGAATAAGGGTAATTTAACGTTCGAGGATATTACCGAAAAAGCAGGGGTAGAAGGCTTTTCGGACTGGCAGACGGGTTCGACGATGGCCGATGTAAACGGCGATGGATTTCTGGATATTTACGTTTGTGCGGTTGGGAATTTCCGGGGATTGGAAGGTTCTAACGAACTGTACATCAACAATGGCGATGGGACATTTACGGAAAAAGCGGCCGACTATGGGCTCGATTTTACCGGGTTTTCGACTCAGGCAGCTTTCTTCGATTATGACCACGATGGTGACCTGGACTGTTATCTGCTCAACCATGCCGTGCATACCTCCCGTAGCTACGACCGCGTATCAGCTCGAAATCTCCGGCACAATGAATCGGGCGATTACCTGTATAGAAACATGAGCGTGGAGCAGGGCGCACGGGGCAAGGAGCAAAAAACTGTCAATGCACCCCGCTTCATTAACGTAAGTGAGCAGGCCGGTATTTATGGGGCTGCCATGGGCTATGGATTAGGTATTTCGGTAGCCGATATGAATAATGATGGCTGGGAAGACCTGTATGTGTCCAACGATTTTCACGAAGACGATTATTATTACATTAACAACCAGAACGGTACGTTTACTGAAAGCGTCAAAAAGTCGTTTCAGCATGTCAGTCGGTTTTCAATGGGTAACGACATTAGCGATGTGAACAACGATGGTTTTGCCGATGTGGTAACGCTCGATATGTACCCCGAAGACGAAACGGTTGAAAAATCATCGTTGGGCGAAGATCCTATTGATATTTACCTCTATAAACTGGCTTACGGCTATATGAACCAGTACAGCCGGAACTGTTTGCAACTCAACCTGTCGGGCAGGAAGTTCATGGAAGTGGGCGCTATGGCTGGCATTGCTGCTACCGACTGGAGCTGGTCTCCGTTGCTGGCCGATTACGATAACGATGGCATCAAAGACCTGTTCATCAGCAATGGGATTGTTCACCGACCCAATAACCTCGACTACGTAAAATTTGCCGCCGACGATTCGCTACGGTATGCGATGGAAACATCGCGGTCGCTGGACGAACGAGCGATCAAACTAATGCCGGAGGGTAAAGTGCATAACTACCTATATCGGGGAACGCCATCACTTCAGTTCGATGATAAATCGAAAGACTGGGGGTTCGAAGCGCCAACCTACTCGAATGGTGCTGCTTATGCCGACCTGGATAACGATGGCGATCTGGATCTGATCACCAACAATATCGACGATCCGGCAGGGATTTATCGCAACGATGCCAACTCCATCTTTCCAGATAATAAGCATCTGACAGTTCGATTAAAGGGGACTGCGCCGAATACATTTGGGGTTGGTGGCAAAGTAATTCTGAAATATGGTGGCAGATCGCACGGTGATACGATCCAGGTACAGCAACTGATGCCAACGCGTGGCTTCGAATCGTCCGTAGCCCCCGAGCTGCTCTTTGGAGTAGGCAGCCATGATTCGATCGATTCGCTCATTGTGATCTGGCCGAACCAGCAGATGGACGTGCGAACGAATGTAAAAACCAATCAATTACTGACCCTGAACCAGTCGGATGCCCGGCTCGATGGTAAGCGCTATCGTTATACAACGCCGGCCATACAGCCTCTCTTTGCGGATGTAACAACGGCCGATTCAATTCCATATCGGCATAAGGAAAACAAGGAATATTTCGATTACGTCCGGGAACCGCTAATTCCATTTCAGGTTTCGACCGAAGGCCCTCATCTGGCCGTTGGGGATGTCAATGGCGACGGCCTGGACGATATTTATGCTGGAGGGGCTAAATGGCAGCCAGGAAATTTATTGATTCAGCAGCCTAACGGCCGATTCGCCCCAACGAAACAGCCTGATTTTGTTAAAGACTCGACTTACGAAGATGTAGACGCAGCCTTCTTCGATGCCGATGGTGATAAAGACCTGGACCTGTATGTTGTGTCGGGAGGGAACGAGTTTTACGACAAAATGCCCGAACAGTTCGACCGCTTGTACCTGAATGATGGTCAGGGCCATTTCAGTCGGTCGGTAAATGCCTTGCCTCCCATGTACGACAATAAGAGTTGCGTTCGACCGTATGACATCGATAAGGATGGGGATCTGGATTTGTTTGTCGGTGGGCGCGTCGTTGGATTTGGTTATGGAAAGGCGCCGAATTCCTATTTACTCGTTAACGATGGTAAAGGCCATTTTGCTGATCAAACCGAACGATTATCGACCGGGCTCCGTAAAGCCGGTATGATAACCGATGCGGTTTGGGCTGATTACGATGGTGATAAAGATGCCGACCTGTTTTTGGCAGGCGACTGGATGCCTGTCCGTATTTTTGCCAATACCAATGGCAAATTTGAGGAAGTCAAATCAATTACTGCTGACGAAACTCCGCTAAATGGTTTTTATCAACGTATTGTAGCGGCTGATTTCGACAAAGATGGGGATATCGACCTCGTGGCTGGTAACCTGGGTACGAATACGAAATTTAGAAAAACGCCCGATTCACAGCTCCGCATGTGGGTAAAAGATGTGGATAACAATCAGACTACTGAGCAAATCATTGCCTACAACCGGGGCAAGGAGTGGTATCCACTGGCGTTTAAGGACGAGCTAGGTAAGCAGATGCCCAGCATTATTAACAAACGATTTACCGATTACGTATCGTTTGCCGGGAAGCCGCTGAACGAAGTGATTACCGATAACGAATTGAAGGATGCCGACGAGTTTACGGTAAATCAGTTTGCTTCAGTTTATCTGGAAAATCAGGGTGGCCAATTCGTGGTTCATGAACTGCCGATGATGGCGCAGGTATCTAAACTGTTTGCGTTTCAGGTAATTGATTTTGATCAGGATGGCGATCTGGACGTACTGGGCGGGGGAAACTTCTATGGTGTCAGCACCTATCAGGGACGTTATGATGCCAGTTACGGACTTGTATTGCGCAATGATGGCAAAGGTAATTTTACCGCTTTGTCGCCCGTAGATAGCGGTTTCCTCTTGAACGGCGAAATTCGGGATATTCGTTCGATCCGAACACCACAAGGATCGCTGATCGCTGTTGCTCGAAATGGTAACGGAATACAGCTTTTTAAATCGCTATTGTTAAAATGAGACTAATCAGGTATTGTATTTTACCTCTCATTTTCTGTTAATTTTGTAGATAAGCACTCGCTGTCAAGAGCGGATGCGTGCTTTTTTTAACTTGTTATTTATCCTATGAAATCTCTGCTGAACGTTGGCTGTCTACTGGTTTGTTTGCTGGGCGGATTGGCTGGTTGTCAGAAAGCGGCTTCGCCAGCCGAATATAATGCCAAAGCATCGAATGTAGCGTATTATAATTCGGCGCTGAATAAACTAACCGAAGTCGTCATTCACGATATTTTTTCGCCCCCGGTTGCCAGCCGAATTTACTCTTACGCCAATCTGGCGGGCTATGAAGCACTGGTTCCTTTCGATCCGCATTATGAGTCGCTGGGTGGGCAGTTGAAGCGATTCCAGGCTCCGCCTAAACCAGAAGCTGGCAAGGAGTATTGTTTTCCACTAGCCAGTACACGGGCGTTTCTGACCGTAGCAAGAGCCTTAACGTTTTCGGCGGATTTCTACGACAAATTTGAAAAGGACTTTTACGAGCAGTATAAAAAAGACGGTGTGCCGGATGAAGTGTATGAACGGTCGATGGCCTATGGAGAGGCCGTAGCCAAGCATGTACTGGATTATGCCGCTAAAGACAGCTACAAGCAAACGCGGGGCTTCAAACATACCGTCACCAACGAAGAAGGTAGTTGGGTGCCAACCCCACCCGCGTATATGGATGCGGCTGAACCGCAGTGGAATAAACTCCGGTGCTGGGCTATGGATACCTGTAATCAATTCATGCCCCCACGCCCACCTGCCTACAACCTGACCAAAGGAAGCCCCTACGAAAAAGAGCTTGATGAGGTATATCAGACAGGCAAAAACCTGGATAAAGAAAAGCAGGATATTGCTTACTTCTGGGACGATAATGCGTTTGTTATGAACGTAGCGGGCCATGTGATGTTTGCCAGTAAAAAAATGACGCCAGGTGGTCACTGGCTGGCCATTGCTCAAACGGTTGCTAAGCAGAAAAAGCTGAACATGATGCAAACCGTTGAAGCGTATACCCTGACCTCTTTTGCCCTCAGCGACGGTTTTATCTCCTGCTGGGACGAAAAGTACCGGAGCAAAACCGTTCGTCCCGAGACGGTCATCAATAAATACATCGATCCTAAATGGACCCCCTTCCTTCAAACGCCACCGTTTCCCGAATACCCAAGCGGCCACAGCGTTATTTCAACAGCAGCTGCTACCGTTCTGACCAGTCTGATGGGCGATCACATTGCTTTTACAGATTCGACAGAATTTCCATACGGGCATGGCGTACGTTCATTTACGTCGCTCCGGCAGGCGGCCGATGAAGCGTCGATAAGCCGTATGTATGGAGGTATCCATTACCGTGCTGCGTTGGCAAATGGTCAAGTCGAAGGCGAAAATGTAGGGAAGTGGGTCATGCAAAAAATTCATACCCGTAAGGCTGCCGTAGCCAGCCGCTAACCGTTAAAAGTCTATTAAAAAATCCCCGCTTTTCAGAAGCGGGGATTTTTTTTGGAAATTGCTGACATGTAACCGTATTCCTAATCTTTTCGATTCACATGCTACGAGTTTTATTGTTGATCGTTACCACGTTGGGCTTAAGGACAAATGCTTTGGCACAAGCTGACACGACACGAAAGCCATCTACGCCCCTGCAAACATACCATTCGCTAAGTCGGTCGTCGGAAGATACAACCCGATCGATTTTCAATTTCAAGGCGGCCCCTATCTACGTCCGCACCACCCCTTTTTCGATTTATACGGGAGCAGGCAGTCCCAGAGACCGAATTGCACAGAATATTGAAATTGGAAAGTCGTTCAATGTGATTGATTTAGGTATTTCCTTCGGCCGGAATTCGTTGCGCCCCGACACTACGCTGTTTCTGGAAGGGCGCGTAACGATGGATGTAGCGAACTACGGCATTTTTGCCAATGAAATGACCATTGGAGCAGGACGGGTCTTTGACAAACAGGGAAGCCTGATGCTTGAGCTGACTTACAGCATCATTGCTCAGATTGCACCCAAAGTAGGTATCGGTCTTACAACGGGCTATTATGATTTCAGTAACGAACAGACCGACGCTTCAAAAACATTCTATGGGATCTACTTACGATTTGGCTTACTGCGTACCGACTCAGGTGGTTTGCTAGGGGGTATTATGCGGGGCCGTAGTCGTCCAGTGCGCGTTGGGCGCCCGCACCGACACGGGCGATAAAAACCGGATAAGGGCTATTTTGACTCTGGAAATAGTATTATTTTTAGCCCTTATTTCACCTATGATAGACTTATGATTAACAAACAACTACTGCTTAGCGTACTACTGGCGTCAGGTGGATTATTGCCCGTTGTGAAGGCCCAATCCGATCAGGCTGCCTGGCAACTTGTTGGTCAGAACATCAATCCTGCCAATTATTATGGAATCACAGTAGGCAATGGGATGATTGGCCTGGTGTCTTCGCCCGAACCCATGAAAGTAAAGGATGTCGTGTTGAACGGAGCCTTTGATACGTATGGGCGAGGACGAGTGTCAAACATCTTGAAAGTGTTCAACTTCGCCAACATGAATCTGGATGTAGATGGACAACGCCTGACGCCCAAAGAGATTGCCAATTATCGGCAGACGCTCGACATGCAGAAAGCTGCTCTCACCACCACCTTCGATTACAAGGATAAAGTCAGTGTTCGGCAAACCATGATGGCCCTGCGACACCTACCGTTTTCAGAATTGACAATGGTAGAAATTACCGCTAGAAAGGATTGTGAGATAATTCCAATGAGCGTGATCGAAACGCCTGAAAATCTGAAAGAAGTTAAAAATTTCTATTCGGAGATTGATCGCTCGCACGTTACCATCCGCTTATTAACTTCCGTAGCCAAAAGTCCGACTGGAAGGCATACGGTGGCTGCTTCTACCAGCTTTATTTTTGAGGAACCCCATGGACAGGAGCCCGACGTGATTCATGAAGACTGGGACTATAACATGCATCTGGCCAAATTTAAGAAACGGCTGAAAGCGGGCGAAACCTATAAATTTAGCGTGGTGGGTTCGGTGTCGTCAACAGCCCATACCGCCGATCCGCACAATGAAGCCGAGCGATTGACCCTCTTTGCCGCCCTCGAACGCACCGAACGGCTACTGATGCGTCATAACGCCGAGTGGGTGAAACTCTGGCGAAGTGATATTGTTATTGATGGCGATCCCGATGCCCAACGGGCCGTCCGGTCGGCACTTTACCATTTGTATTCGTTTGTACGAGAGGGAACGGGCTACAGTCTGTCACCAATGGGCCTTTCCGGGTTAGGCTATAACGGTCACGTGTTCTGGGATACCGAACTCTGGATGTACCCGGCTATTCTGGCGTTAAAGCCCGAAATTGCCCGGTCGATCCTTGAATATCGGTTCGAACGGATACCGATGGCCAAACAGAATGCCTTTAGTCATGGCTATGCCGGGGTTATGTTTCCGTGGGAATCGGATGCCGATGGGCAGGAAGCTACACCTGTATGGGCATTAACAGGTCCGTTTCAGCATCACATTACAGGCTGTGTTGGCTGGGCTTTCTGGAAATACTACCAGGTTACGAAGGATAAGGAATGGCTTCGGACAAGGGGGTATCCTATGCTCAAAGAGGTGGCAGATTTCTGGGCCAGCCGAGTAGAGCGGGAAGGACCGGGTAAATACCATATCAACAATGTGATCGGGGCTAACGAATGGCAGGAAAACATCGACGATAACGCTTTTACCAATGGGATGGCCCGTACGTCGTTACAGTTTGCCATACAAGCGGCTCAGGATCTGGGTATAACCCCTAATCCCGACTGGAAGCAGGTAGCTGACAATATCCCGATTCTAAAATTTCCGGATGGCACCACAAAGGAAAACCGGACTTATGATGGGGTTCAGATCAAACAGGCTGACGTGAACCTGCTGGCTTATCCACTTACGATTGTAAAAGAAGAAGCCGCTATTCGAAAAGATTTAGCGTATTACGAACCTCGTTACTCGCCCGAAGGACCGGCCATGGGTTGGTCCGTTTTGTCGACATTGCACGCTCGCCTGGGCGAACCCGACAAAGCTTATGACTGGTTTGTGAAAAGTTATAAACCAAACGAAGTACCTCCGTTCGGCGTCCTGTCCGAAACGGCAGGTGGAACAAATCCTTATTTTGCAACCGGGGCAGGTGGTATGTTACAGGCCGTATTAAACGGTTTTGGGGGGCTGGATATAACCGATGCAGGCATTATACAACTCAAAACAAAGCTTCCGAAGAAATGGAAGTCATTGACTATTAAAGGAGTTGGCCCACAATTGAAAACGGTGCAGGTTCAGTAAGAAAATGAACAATGAATAATGCAAAATGAATAATGATATAGCCTTGATACAGGGAATATCCATTTTGCATTATTCATTGTTCATTTGGCTTACCACTGTGCCATGGGTAGGTGAGACGACTGGAGTTCGAGTTGAACATCTTTTGAACCGATTGCCATTTTATTTAAAGCGATGTATATGGTCTTAACGGCATTTTCTATACGCTGCCATCCTTCTTCGCTCCGCAAATCGATACTAATCATGGTATGATCATTCTGCGCCATAATAGTCAGATAGTTCATAGCACCAAGAATAACAGCCGAAACCGCCTGAGTATCTGCGCCTTTTACAAAAGACAATTGACTAACCAGTCGGGTCATTTCTTCATCCTGCGCCCGTGTAGTAGTCGAAGCAATTGAGTCATTCTCAATCACACTGGCTTTCAGAATTTCACGGGCAGCTTTGAATGTACGAAAGTAACGGTAGGTTTGAATGACTTGACGATACCAGATACGAGCAACATCAGATTCATGCAATGGACGGATTTGGTCTAATACAGCGGGCGTAAAGACTGGAAATAGTTTTCCCATCTTTACATAATATTCAAGAAGCCCTTCCATACCACCAAAATACCGGTAAATTAATACCTTACTGACGTTCGCTTTTTCGGCTACCCGATTAACGCCAACGCCTTCTAAACCGTACTCCGCGATAACATCCTCTAACGCTTCAACGATGCGCTGGGTTGTTTTGGCGCGGTTCCGTCTAATCTTTTCATCTTTCTCCATAGTATCAGTATTCATCTGTAATTCACATACATGTCACCCCCTTTGACTAAAATCAACTGCGAAAGTCACTTTAGTAAACTAATATCTACCGATTAATTAGTAAAATATTCAATTTTGCCGACTAAAATGGTAAACTAAGGCTGTAAAATGCCAATGATTAGTTGATTGTCGGGCTAATGGCCTTAAAAATATAGGTCTAATTATTTAAGGTTATTCACATCAGGAATAGTTCTTGTTTCCTTTTATCTATTCCATATAATTTGACCGATTATTATAGGATCTTACTTGGCTATTAAATTCATTCAGACGAGATAATTTTTAAATATAACTAAAATTTGGTTGTTAAATTGCATTATATAGTAACAAATTGGTACAAAATAGGTATACGCATGTTACTATCCTGAATAATCTATCAACGAAGGCGTAGATGCGGCTAAAGCGTGTTTACCGAAACAACCTGCGTCAGGTAAATAGGTAGGCCCACCAAATCAGTACACCTTGTAAAGGAAGTCGAAACCAGCGAAGCCAGGCCGGAAATTTGTTAAACTTAGGCGAGGTTGCCATGTATACGTTGGCTGGGAAAACAACGATCAACAGAAAAATGAGTCCCCAAGCCGACACCGATTGTGTGGCTGGAAATAGTAAGCCAACCCCCAGAATAATCTCAGCTATGCCGCTTAGGCTGACCATGAACCGATGAGCTGGAACATAAGGAGGCATAATGGCCAGATAGATTCTTGGGTTTATAAAATGATTGAGCCCAGCTACAATATACATGAGTGACTGAGCATAAAGACTTATGGGATTCATTCACTTTTTGGCAGGTAATGGAGAATCAGGTTTGCTACTAGCGCTCATCAGGACATACGTGTGAGCGCTAAACTTGGATTGAAAATTTACCTTTAATTGATGCTGCGGTCTGATTCGCTTGGCTGCCTGAAAATCAGGGAATCATATGACCTACAAAACCAGCCGTATTATCAAGAATTAATCCGCCACGCCGGAATCCCAGGCCACAGCCCTCTCCAGCATAAAAAACGCCGGCCTGGTAGGTATTGCCTGTCGAATCCTGCGGAAAAGCCACATACTGCTGATATATTTTGGCATAGTCGCCATAGTCGCCATCGGTTACCAGGCGCTCACTACCATTCGCGTTCAAAATTCGTGTGTTGGCCCCCTCTCGGCCAAACACTACCTTTTCAACACAGGCTTTGCCAGCCAATGGTTTTGTATCGGTTTCGAGCAGCAATGGATGGTTGGGGTAAAGCTCCCAGAGAATTTTCAGAATGTACTTCGACTGGAAAAGTAGGGTATAGGCAGGATTCAGGACAACCGCCAGTCGATTCCTGACAATATCGGTTAGTATCTGCACCAATTCAGGTTCATCTTCGGCTATAGCTTCCCATGGAACCAGTTTGAACCAGAAATCTAATTTTTCGAATTGACCGTTTTTCGGATTTTGCCAGAAAATGCCTTCCTCGGCGGAAAACTCTACATGATCGACAAAGTCGAATTCGATCTCGAAACCTGCTTCTCTGGCCGCTTCACCAATCAGGGCAACATTCGTATCATCTTCAGGATAGCCGCGCATGGCTGACAGAAGCAGTGTAGGCTGTAGGTCAGGGTTAACAGCCAGAAGCTCTTCGAACTGACTGGTGAGGGTTTCAAAAACAGCATTGAACTGCTGGCTTTCATCCAGGTTGTTGGCTTTCAGATGTGCGTATTGTACAATGGCCGTTTCGGGTAAGCAAGTGGCCGTGTCGGCGTTGAATTCAATTAGTTTGATAGGCTGCCCGTCAATCCCCCCGGCCAGATCGAAACGGCCGTAAAGGTGAATATTACGGTCGTCATCCCACGAAAGTTTGATGAGTTCGACCAGATTGGCTGGAATACCCACTTCCGCAAATCGGTTTTCGTCGATGATGTGCTGACCAGCCGCTACAAACATCTCAAACAGTTCATTGGCTGCGTCGTAATAAGCATCGGCTTCAGCAGGTTGTACAACCACTACTTCATTGGCCAGGTAAGGCAATGTATCCTGACCGAGCATCCAGTTCCAGCCGAGATTTCGGAGTTGTGTGATCGGAGAAATAGCAAGTGAGCGTAGCGAAATCATCAGTTTCTGGTTTAGAAAATATAATAGCCTTTGGTGTTACAGTTTTGCCAAAACAAGCCGTAATTCGTTTACAGTTTATGGTCTTCGGAAGACCACAAACCGAATCCTATTTTTTTGTAAATGTCGCTTATTCCTATGACCCGACTCTCTTTATTTTTAGCCAGCGTGCTCTTGACCCTGACAATCGGTTCGGTTGCTGGACAATCGGCCAGAAAGCAGCCACCTGTTTCGGTGATTTTCGATACCGATATGGGCCCCGACTATGATGATGTTGGTGCGATAACCCTTCTCCATGCCTTCGCCGATGCTGGAGAGGCTAACATTCTGGCCACTATTGCCTCAACAAATTATCCGAAAGTAACGCAGGTGTTAAGCGTATTGAATACATATTTTAACCGCCCAAACATTCCGATTGGTGTACCGAAAGGGGAGGCTGTCAGTGATAAAGATACCCAGCATTGGTCCGATACAATTGTGGCCCGGTATCCGCACCAGGTTATGGCCAATACGGAAGTGCCCGATGCCGTTGCCCTGTACCGACAGATTCTGGCCAAACAGCCCGACCATAGTGTAACCGTAATTACGGTCGGCTTTTTGACCAATCTGGCTAATTTGCTGAACAGTAAGCCCGACCAGTATTCGAAATTATCGGGTCGGGAACTAGCCATGCAGAAAATCAAAAAAGTGGTGAGCATGGCTGGTAAGTTTCCGAAGGGAAGGGAGTATAATGTGTTTCGGGATACGCCCGCGTCTAAACTCTTTTTTGCCAACTGGCCAACGCCTGTGCTGATGAGTGGGTTTGAAATTGGTCAGAAGATACACTCGGGCCTGCCACTCGTACAAAACACTAAAATTCAGCATAGTCCCATAAAAGACGTATTCAGAATTTCGTTGCCCAAAGCGGAGGAGGATAAGAATGGGCGTATGAGCTGGGACCAGACTGCGGTTCTGGTGGGCGTGAAAGGCTACGCGCCCTATTACACCATTGAAACCGGGCGCTTGACCATGAACGAAGATGGGTCAAACGGCTGGGATAGTACTGGCAAAGGACATGAGTATCTGGTAGAAAAAATGCCGGTAGCAGCGGTAGAAGCGTTGATCAATGAGTTGATGCAACATCAGCCAAAGAAACGGTAAAACCCCGCTACGAATAAACTAGTGGGTTTCTGCCCGCGTTACGTAACCTATGACAGATCTGTTAAAAGATGCTTTGCAGAAAGCGGCCATGTTTTGTGCCTATCAGGAGCGCACCCAGCAGGAAGTTCGTGATCGTCTGAAAGAATGGGGGATTTCTGGAGATGATGCCGAAGAAGTGATTGCCGAACTTATTCAGCAGAATTATCTGAACGAAGAACGGTTTGCGAAAGCGTTTGCGGGCGGAAAATTCCGGGTTAAAGGCTGGGGACGGCGTAAGATCAGGCAGCATTTACAGCAGCGCGGCATTTCGGGATATAATCTCGATCAGGCTATGAACGAAATAGAACCCGACGATTATCAAGAGACACTTAAAGAGTTGCTGGATAAAAAACGACAAAGTCTACGGGATAGCAATCCACTGGTTATCAAGCAGAAACTTGTTCGATTCGCGCTGAGTAAAGGGTATGAATCTGATCTGGTTTTTGCCATCTTGGGAAGAGAAGATTAACGGGTCGTTTAGCGGTTTCCAGAAAGCGGCTAATTTTACGGCTCAATCAGCCCCTGCCTATGCCCCGTTTGTTTCTGGAGACCGACCAAATGGCCAACCTGAATAGTGGGTTGGGTCAACTTTGCCTGCACTTAGGTCGTGAGCTGGTGCGGCAAAAACCGGCCAACTGGGATATAACCTTTCTGGTATCGAAGGAACAGGTGGGTATTTTCGGGCCTTCGGTCAAGTATATGGTAGCCTCGAAGTGGAAGCGTGTCTGGCGAAACTGGAACTTCGATGTCTGGCATTGCCCGCATCAGGGGTCACGATTTTTTCCACAACGTCGGGCGCGGTTTGTGTACACGGTCCTCGATCTGAACTACTTATCCCTTGCTCAATACTCGCCCGATCGTAAAGCCCGGAAGAAAAAACAATACCAGGCTCGCATCAATCAGGCTACGGTTATCACAACTATTTCGAACTATGTGGCACAAGACGTTCGAAACCAATTAGTTGTACCTCAGACTACCCCAATACAGACTATCTATTGTGGTGTCGATGTGCCGGAAACGGTATCAACGATCGCGCCTGAAATAAAGCTTGGTGGACCATTTCTGTTTTTCATCGGTATGTTACAGGCTTACAAGAATGTGCATGCTATGTTACCCCTACTGGTGGCTAATCCCGATCATTGGTTGGTACTAGCGGGTCCCGACAAACCTGAATACAGTCAGCAAATTTGGGAACAAGCGCGTCAGCTGGGCGTGGATGATCGACTGTTGATGCCCGGTCCGGTGCCCGAGTCGACCAAATGGTGGTATTATGCCAACTGCGAGGCTTTTTTGTTTCCGTCGCTGATGGAAGGCTTTGGTATCCCGGTCATTGAGGCCATGTCGTTCGGTAAGCCAGTATTTAGCTCATCGTTGACCAGCCTGCCAGAAGTGGGGGGCGACGAAGCGTTTTATTTTCCTGCCTTCGATGCCGAAACCGTTGTTGAGGCCTTTCAAAAAGGGATGGAAACTTATCGACGCGATCCCGCCAAGCCTGAGCGATTGCGTCAACAAAGTGAGAAATTTACCTGGTCAATTGCAGCATCTCATTATTGGCAATTGTATCAGCAACTGCTTCAAGTCTGACCACCAGCGCGATTGAATCATCCTTTTGGTGCGTATTAAAAAGCCATTAAAACAAAATAGGTGTTCATAGTAGTTTATACTTAGGCAGTAAGCTCCAGATGATACTGGAACAACACTCACCTTCACATTACTAACCATGAACACGTCCACGTCCACGTTATATTACCGATTAATTCTGTTTACTACGCTGATAATGGCTTCGGCTTGTGCACGCAACCCCGTTACGGGGAAGCGGGAACTAAGTCTGATGTCTACTGAGCAGGAAATCGCTATCGGAAAAGAATCGCATCCGTCAGTAGTGGCCACCATGGGGCTGTATGAAAACAAGAATTTGCAGGCGTTTATGAACGAAAAAGGTAAGGCAATGGCAAAAGTTTCGCACCGTCCAGAGCTGCCTTATCAGTTTTACATTGTCGATTCGCCGGTTGTCAATGCCTTTGCCGTGCCGGGAGGCTACGTCTATTTTACCCGTGGTATTCTGGCTCATTTCAATAATGAAGCAGAGTTTGCGGGTGTACTCGGTCATGAAATTGGCCATATTACCGCCCGACATGCTGCCCGTTCGCAGAAAAGCCAGTTGCTTAGTACTATTGCATTGATCGGCGGAGCCATATTGGCCCCGCAGGTTGTTGGCCAGAATATCGAAGCTCTACAACAGGGAATCGGACTTTTGTCGCTCAAATACAGCCGCGATCATGAATCGGAGTCTGATAAGCTGGGTGTCGAATATTCGAGTAAGATTGGCTACGACGCTCATCAGATGGCCAATTTCTTCGGCACGCTTAAGCGCATTTCTGATAATTCAGGGCAGGCCGTTCCACAATTTATGTCGACCCACCCCGACCCGGGTAATCGCTACAATCGTGTACATGAACTGACTAAGGAGTACCAGACTCAACACCCCGCATCGTATCAGGTAGATCGGGATCAATACCTGCGTCTGATTGATGGCATTACGTACGGTGAAGATCCAAAGCAGGGTTTCGTAGAAAATAATACGTTTTATCATCCAGAACTGAGATTCCAGTTCCCTGTTCCGGGCGGTTGGCAATCGCAGAATTCCCCAACTCAGTTTCAGATGGCGGCCAAAGATGGCAAATCAGCCATGATTTTGATGCTGGCGAAAGGCAGCTCGCTGGATGAAGCCGCCCAAAATCTGGTTAAAGAACTAAGCCTAAATGTTCTGGAGAATAAAAAAACGACTATAAATGGCAACCCGGCCTACGTACTTATTTCGCGTCAGCAGCAACAACAGCAACAGGGGCAACAGCAGGACCCACGAGCGGCACTCCAGATAGGAACCTGGCTTATTCAGTACAACAATGCCATTTATGCCCTGCATGGCCTTGCTGCCACGGCCGATTTCACGAACGCATTCGGTACATTTCAGCAGGTAGCAGGAAATTTTCGTTCCCTGACCGACTCCGACAAACTTAATCGTAAACCTGAACGAGTCTTGGTCCGTACGGCACCCCGCGACGGCTCCTTTCGCGATGTTATGACTGCATTAGGTATGCCTGCTAAACGAATTGAAGAATTGGGCGTACTGAATAGCATGAAAGCCGATGATCGAATAACGAGAGGCACTTCTCTAAAAATTATTGGTCAGTAAAGCAAAAAACGTTCTGGCAGAGGTAGCGCTACTTCTGCCAGAACGTTTTTTGAAATGAAAGGCGTGCAAATCGTTAGAAATCAGCGTCGAAGGTAATGCCTTTAGGCTCTTCCACTACAGTGACTGGCACTGGGTTTTCGGTATCCTGCGGATTTTGCGAAGCCGCTTTAGCTGCTTTAAACTTCGCCATCACTTCGCCACGCTGGTATTCACCCACCCGCTTTTCAAAGAAATTGGTTTTGCCCTGTAGCGAAATCATATCCATGAAATCGAAGGGGTTCGCTACGTTGTAAAGTTTCCGAAGGCCCAGCGTAACCAACAGGTGGTCAGCCACAAAGGCAATGTACTGTTTCATCAGATCAGCGTTCATGCCAATCAGCGACACGGGTAAGGCATCGGCTACGAACTCCTGCTCAATTTCGACCGCGTTACGAATAATGTCGTACACCTCCGATTCGGGCATTTTGTGGACAATATGGTCGGTATAGAGCATACAGGCAAAGTCGCGGTGCAGCCCTTCATCGCGTGAGATCAGTTCGTTTGAGAACGTTAGTCCCGGCATCAGGCCCCGCTTTTTGAGCCAGTAAATGGAGCAGAACGAGCCCGAGAAGAAAATACCTTCAACAGCCGCAAATGCAATCAGACGCTCGGCAAATGAGCCATTTTCAATCCAGCGCAGCGCCCATTCGGCTTTTTTCTGCACGCAGGGAATGGTATCGATGGCGTTCAGGAGCCGATCTTTTTCCGCAGCGTCTTTGATGTATGTATCGATTAGCAGCGAGTAGGTTTCGGAGTGAATGTTCTCCATCATCACCTGAAAGCCGTAGAAGCACTTGGCCTCCGCATACTGCACTTCCGACAGAAAGTTGACGGCCAGATTCTCATTGACGATACCATCCGATGCCGCAAAGAAAGCCAGTACGTGTGAAATGAAATGCCGTTCGTTGTCGTTCAGGCTGTTCCAGTCCTTCATATCCTGACCAAGGTCGATTTCTTCGGCTGTCCAGAACGACGCTTCGTGGGTTTTATAGAACTCCCAAATGTCCCAGTGTTTAATGGGGAATAGTACAAAGCGGCCTTTGTCTTCTTCTAAAATCGGTTCAATTGCATCGGTCTGTGCCATGATAACGGATGTGCGGTTTTATGTATAAAGCCCAACTTAAGTAAGTGAGCTTTGCGAATATAGACGTGTTAATTTCGGGTTAACAAAGTTAAAGAATCTGCCCGCTTCTACAAGATGATCACCGTCAGTACCCGGCATTAGACAAATGACAAGCTAGTGTAACTATAAGATAGTCAATAGTTTATTGTTTGTGTAGCTTCAGAAGTTCTTGGAATAGTGCTGTCAATATGCAAACCTGTCTAATCGGTACGCCAAAAACTCTTTTTTGGGTTGATATGTCTTGGGGATGCGAATTGGCTTGTGTTCGAACACGCCAAAAAAACGTTGATAAAACTCTTTGTTCGTTTCAGCTTTAAGCCGCTTCGAGATAAGCAGTTTATAATCCATATCAATGCAAATCAAGCCCTTCTCGTATGCCCGATCGTACAGATTCGACAGGCAAACGCCATTTTCGGGATTTAGTCGATTGTGTTCATCTTCGGCCCACGGCTTAATATGCCCGGCCACTAATAAATCGGGGAGATTGATGCCCGAAATGGCGCAACGACTTTCGTAGGTTTTCAGAATCATCTGCCGAAAAACGCTTTGGTTGACGCGAGTTTTCACTAAGCGTTCTTTTACTTCGCCTTTTAGGTTTTTCAAATCGAACACAATCTCTGGGTGAATTTCGTCAATCGTTTTGTGCTGATACTCGGCTAGAATCCGTTCGCTTTCAAAAACTAGGTCTTCCTGGTTAGAAATGAACTCGTCCCAAATTGGCTGCACTTGTTTTTTGCCATTCGATAAACCAATAATCCCGCGTTGCTGATGGTAGGGGTCAACGTGAGCAAAATTGTTAAGTCTCATTGACACTGCATTATCTGTACGACCGATAAGATTCGCCAAATCTTGTACTTCCTTGGTGCGTTTATCCAGCTTTCCAAAAGGAAGCTTCAGGTACAGATTTAGAACTACAATGAGTTCTTTACGACTCCAGAGATCAGTTCGCACTATACTTAGCAGTAAGTTCTGTAAAATTGATGTTAAGCGAAATACGAGTCTTTTATTCGATAGTAATACCCTTCTTTGTTAAATAGGCCCCAATATTGAATACGTGTCCATCCATAATTTCTATATCTCTGTCCCAGTTTACGGTTTCGGTGCGGTCGGGAGTGGCTATCAATACGACTTGTGGATCGGTTAGCACCCAAATGATTTTCTGAACACCAAATTCAAACAGTTTGCGGGTCTTTTTATAGATATACCCATTTTCGGTCATCTCGGCCGTATCAGCTTCGATATCAACTTCAATCGCAATCTGTGGGGGAACGGTTGCATACTTTTTCGAAATCTTGTCGGGAGTCAGTACTGTTTGATCATAAATAGCAATATCATTGGCCAGATTGTTCCGATGATCAAGATGAACGCCTGGTTCTCCCGTCAGAACAAAATAGGCATCATCGTCGATAAACTTTCCGATCAGAATAACTAAATAAGATACAATAACCGATTGCAAGGTGCTGGCACCCCTAATTTCTTCACGTGTTTTTTTGCCCGATAATACATCCCGATAGCCTTTTCGATAGATGGGCTTACCATCCATGATTTCGTAAATCAGGCTTTCAGGAATTTTGCGCCGGGGCCTGGGAAGCGGTCGGCGGGGGGTATCGTATGCTATAGCCATATGTCAAAGATAGGTAATTTGTATTGTAGAGACGCGACCCTTCGCGTCTCCTGTGCGTCAGCAATAGGGTACATCAGCAAAAACCATATCCGTGTTCGCTACAACCATCCGGTCATGAGACGCGAGGGATCGCGTCTCTACATGCACAAACCTACTTCGTTATAGCGGTCTTGTTCCCATCGTGCTGGATTGTCAACGATATATTGTTGGATTCGTTTCAGTTCACTATCGTTACGAATGACGCGATCATGATAGCGGGGTTGCCAGCAGAAGGGTAATTGATGGGTGGTTGCATAGGCAGTAACCCCCGATTTGAAACCTCGTATAATTGAGGCCAGATTTTCGCGCTGCGGCCCAAATTGATTAGCTTGCCAGATATCCTTATCGATTTTATGAATGAATAGGATAGCATGTATGTGATTTGGCATTAACTGAAACGCATCAAGTTGAACAAAAGGCGAAAATCCGGGAATCGATAGCCAGCCATCAATAACGCGTTGACCAATAATAGAGGGGCTAATGACGGCTTCGTCGTTAACCTTACCTATATCGCCAAAATAACATGCCTTGTCTTTTGTACAGATCGTAATAAAATAAGCTCCATTTGCCCCATAGTCATATCCTGCCAGTCTGGCTGGATCAATTCGGTATTTGTTTCGAAATTTTATTTCGTCCACTGGTTGTAATTCTAATGTAGAGACCCGACCCTTCGCGTCTCCTGTGCGTCAGCAAAAGATTTCATATCAGACGTAGATGCATACAATTAGTCATAATTCAGTAAAAGCGTAGTGATTCAGGGGCAGATTATTGCTGACGCCAATGAGACGCAAAGGATTGCGTCTCTACCATGATATTGGGAAACTACCCCCGCCTGTTTTACGTTGTTCTTTAGAATAAGCCACCGCTTCGGCGATCCAACCCCAACGTGACAGAACAACAAACACTGAACCAGCCATCCGGGCTTACTGATATTGATTTGACGGGCTACGACCAGATTGAAGTGCTGGGTGCCCGCGAACACAACCTGAAAAATATTGACGTTACCATTCCCCGCAATAAGCTGGTGGTCGTGACGGGTATTAGCGGAAGCGGCAAGTCGTCGCTGGCGTTCGATACCATTTATGCCGAAGGTCAACGTCGGTATATGGAGAGCTTTTCGGCCTATGCCCGCTCCTTCATTGGCGATATGGAGCGCCCCGATGTGGACAAGATCAACGGGCTGAGTCCGGTGATTTCCATTGAGCAGAAAACAACCTCCAAAAACCCGCGTTCGACGGTCGGTACCACAACCGAGATTTACGACTTTTTGCGATTGCTGTATGCCCGTGCTGGCGAAGCGTTCTCGTACATAACAGGTCGCAAAATGGAGCGGCAATCGCAGGACCAGATTATCGATACGATTCTGGAGCAATATGCCGGACAAAAACTGACTTTGCTGTCGCCCATTATCAAAGGACGCAAAGGGCATTACCGGGAGCTGTTTGTGCAGATTGCCAAAACGGGCTACACCAAAGTGCGTGTCGATGGGGTGGTGCAGGATATTGCCCCCAAGATGCAACTGGACCGCTACAAAATTCACGATATCGAAATCGTGATTGATCGACTCGTTCCCAAAGTGGAAGATCGGTATCGGTTGAGCCAGTCCGTACAAACGGCACTCCGACAGGGGAAAGGTGCTATGCAGATGCTGGATGGAAACGGAACCCTGGTCTACTTCTCGCAGAACCTGATGGATCCCGAATCGGGCATTAGTTACGACGAACCGTCGCCCAATACCTTTTCGTTCAACTCGCCTTATGGAGCATGCCCGGTTTGTAATGGACTGGGCGTGATTGAAGAGATTACGGAAGAGTCGGTTATTCCAGATAAGTCGCTTAGTATCAGCCGGGGAGCCATTGCCCCGTTAGGTGAATACCGGGAGTTGTGGATCTTTAAGGAGATTGAAGCGATTCTGAAAAAGTATAAACTCAACCTGACATCGCCCGTCAACAAATTCCCGGATGATCTGCTCCACGCTCTTATGTATGGAACAGAGGATGAAGCGACGGTGCCATCCAAAAAATATCCTGGTGAGGATTATTATAGCTTCAAATTCGAGGGTATTGTCAACTTCCTGAAACGCCAGCAGGAAAACAGTACTGACAAAATTCAGGAATGGCTAAAGGACTTTATGGTTGTCAAAACCTGTCCTGAGTGCCAGGGGGCTCGGCTAAAAAAGGAGTCCCTATACTTTAAAATCGACCAGAAAAACATTTCTGAACTGGCCCGCATGGACATTTCGGAACTAACAGCCTGGTTCGATGGGGTCGAAAGTCGAATGACCGACCGCCAGAACGTCATTGCCAAAGAGATTCTGAAAGAAATCCGCAAACGGATCGGCTTCCTGCTCGACATCGGTTTGGACTACCTAACGCTCGACCGGCCGCTACGTACACTTTCGGGTGGCGAAGCGCAACGAATTCGGCTGGCCACGCAGATAGGTACACAACTAGTTGGCGTGCTGTACATTATGGACGAGCCAAGCATTGGCCTCCACCAGCGCGACAACGTTAAGCTGATTGACTCGCTCAAAAACCTGCGTGATCTGGGTAATACGGTTTTGGTCGTTGAACACGACAAAGACATGATGCTCGAATCCGATTTTATTCTCGACATCGGGCCGGGAGCAGGTCGGCATGGCGGACAGGTAGTGGGCATCGGCACTCCCGAAGAGTTTCTGAAAAACGGCAGTACTACGGCTGAGTATCTGAGTGGTCGAAGGGCTATCGACGTACCAGCCGAACGGCGCAAGGGAAATGGTAAGTTTCTAATTATTAAGGACGCCACCGGGCATAACCTCAAAAAAGTAACGCTCAAACTACCTTTGGGCAAAATGGTAACCATTACGGGGGTGTCGGGTAGTGGCAAGTCGTCGTTGATCCACGAAACCCTGTTTCCAGTACTGAATCGTCATTTCTATAAGTCGAAGCGGGAGCCGCTGCCGTTTAAGTCGGTCGATGGACTGGAGCATCTGGATAAAGTCATTGAAGTTGACCAGTCGCCCATTGGTCGGACGCCCCGCTCGAATCCGGCAACCTATACGGGCATGTTTTCCGAAATTCGGACGCTATTTGCCGAACTGCCCGAAGCCAAAATTCGGGGCTATAAGCCGGGACGCTTCTCGTTCAATGTAAAGGGTGGTCGCTGCGAAGACTGCGAAGGTGCGGGTATGAAGAAAATCGAAATGGAGTTCCTGCCCGATGTGCACGTTGTTTGCGAAACCTGTAAAGGTAAACGCTTCAACCGCGAAACGCTGGAGGTCCGCTTCAAAGGTAAATCCATTGCCGATGTACTGGATATGACCGTTGAGCAGGCGCTGGATTTCTTCGCTAGTCAGCCCAAAATTCTGCGTAAAGTACAGACACTGAACGATGTTGGGTTGGGCTATATTACGCTTGGCCAACATGCGACTACGCTCTCGGGCGGTGAAGCCCAACGCGTAAAACTAGCTGAAGAACTCTCGAAAAAAGATACCGGCAAAACGCTTTATATCCTCGATGAGCCAACTACGGGTTTGCACTTTCAGGACATTGCCCATCTGCTCGATGTATTGAACAAACTGGCCGATAAGGGCAATACCGTTCTGATCATCGAGCACAATCTGGACGTTATCAAAGTCTCGGATCACCTCATTGACCTCGGGCCGGAAGGTGGTAACAAAGGTGGTAACATCATTGCCGAAGGAACCCCCGAAAAAGTAGCCGAAGCCAAAGGAAGCTACACCGGCAAGTTTTTGAAACTGGAATTGGAAGGCAGTAAGACGTAAAAGTCCTTATTTTCGTTGCGTTAAAAACAACCTGCGAAAACAGCTTTATGCGTTACCCATTCTTTTATGTTTTGCTTCTGGTGTTGGTCGTTCTGGACGGCTGGCTATTGGCGCACCCCAATCTGATTGGTCAGGCTGGGGTGTTCTTTTTTGATTATACGGCTATTGAAACGTTCCCAAAAGCACTGGGAACTGTATCTCTCGTTGCTGGTATAGCCATTCTGATTACCTGGCTTGTAGGGCGGTTGAGCCAGCCAATGGCTATCGGTTTATTGGTCGTTCTGCTGGCCGGATCGGCTTATTATCTGTTCCAGAGTTTTACCCAGTACAATACGGGTGTATACAAACTGACCGGGGCTGGTTTTCGGGCGGGCGCTATTCTATTACCAGGTCTGGTTGTGCTGATTTTCGGCGAAGGCTTACTTCGTCGATTACGCTAAAAGGGCCTTCCTGACACTATATGCATACGGATTTCTATTGGTATAAAGGTTTGCCGCATTTGCAACCGCTTGGTGGGACGTTCTTTGTTACGACGCGCCTTCGGGGCTCGCTTGAACAAGCGGAAAAAGAACGTATGGCCGGTAAGTATGCAGGACAGAAACAACAGATACTCAATCGTCCGGGGCATAGTCGGGAGGAACTGGATCGGCTGGAAAGAATGTATTTTGGCGAGTACGACAACGTAATGGATCGGGCAGATTATGGCCCTCGATGGCTTGCGACCGATTCCATTGCTGAATTGGTCGCCCAAAGCGTGCACTATTGGGATGATAAAGCGTATAACCTGATTGCCTACACGTTGATGCCCAATCATATTCATGTCGCGTTTTCGCTCTTTGATCCAGAATCGGGCAGGCCCGCTCTTCCATTGGTGAAAATCCTGCAAAGTATAAAGAGCTTTTCGGCCCGGCAGTGTAATCAGTTACTGGAAAGACAGGGTCCATTCTGGGATGATAAAAATTATGACCGACTGGTGCGCGACCGCGACGAACTCAATCGAATTGTTCAGTATATTTTGCAGAATCCAGTAAAAGCAGGCTTTTGTCAGCACTGGCAGGACTGGAAATGGACATACGTAAAACCTGAATACACGCAACACAATGACGTTTCATAGTGTCTGGACAACGCTCCGGCTTGGCCTGTTGATGATCTTGTTCAATGTAGCTGGCCAGAGTTTCGGGCAGGGCCAGACTTACCTCCTTAAACCGGATCGGATATTCGATGGCGAAACAAGCCACGAAGGCTGGGTTGTACGGGTAAAAGGGGATAAAATAGAGGCTGTAGGAGCGGCATCGTCTGTCTCGTCAGAGGGAGCCGAAGTCGTTGATCTAAAAGGCACCACCCTCTTGCCGGGATTAATCGAAGGCCACTCGCACCTGTTTCTGCATCCGTACAACGAAACCCCATGGGATGACCAGGTTCTGAAAGAAGCCCGCTCTCTGCGAACGGCCCGCGCTACGATTCATGCCCAGAAAACGTTGATGGCTGGGTTTACAACCGTCCGGGATCTGGGCACCGAAGGAGCCGAGTATGACGATGTTGGCCTAAAGCAGGCTATCAATCAGGGGATTATTCCAGGTCCTCGAATGATCATTGTTACCCGGGCGCTTATCGCAACAGGGAGCTACGCCCCTAAAGGATTTAGTCCTGACATTGATGTTCCACAGGGAGCCGAAGAAGCCGACGGACATGACGCATTGATAAAAGCCGTTCGGCGACAGATTGGGAAAGGAGCTGATGCCATCAAAATTTACGCCGATTATCGCTGGGGACTAATGGCCGAAGCCCGCCCAACCTTTACCGTTGATGAAATCAAATTGATCGTAGAGGTGGCGAAAAGCAGTGGTCGGGCTGTCGTCGCACACGCCAGCACTGCCGAAGGGATGCGTCGGGCTATTTTGGGTGGTTGCGAAACCGTTGAGCATGGCGATGCAGGTACGCCAGAGATATTTGCGCTGATGAAGCAACACGGCACGGCCTTATGCCCGACGCTGGCGGCTGGTGATGCCATCAGCCAGTATCGTGGCTGGAAAAAAGGGCAGTCGCCTGAACCGGAACGACTTAAACAAAAACGGGTAACATTCAAACAGGCGCTGGACGCTGGCGTAACCATTGCTGCCGGGGGGGATGTAGGCGTTTTTAGTCACGGCGATAATGCCCGCGAACTAGATTTAATGGTCGATTACGGCATGAAACCGATCGATGTGTTACGGTCGGTCACCTCGGTCAATGCTGAGGTTTTCCATGTAGTAGATCGGGGGCGGATACGGACAGGCTTACTGGCCGATCTGGTAGCCGTAGAGGGTGATCCTACAAAAACCATTACTGATTTACATCGTGTTCGAACCGTGATGAAGGGGGGAGTTTTCTATAAGCGATGAGCGGGGAACATACGGCCGATTTTCGGGGTTACCATTTAATATAAATGTAATCTGGCTTTTTTACGGCAATTTCATTCGTCGTTTTAATTTTTCGGCTAATTTCGCCCGTCGTGGACTCGCCCGGATAATTTTACTACGAGCTTCCTGACTGGTAAAACGTTTATAAACGGCTACTTGAGCCTGATACTCAACAAACCGCTATTGTAGTACCTCTGATTTATTCTACCCCTGAATTTGTATGGCAAATACCGCTGAATTAACAGTCGATGGTAAGTCCTATTCATTCCCAACGCTGGAGGGAACCGAACATGAAAAAGCCTTCGACATCTCGAATCTCCGTGATCAGACCGGCTACGTAACCTTAGACCGGGGTTATAAAAATACTGGTGCTACCAAAAGCGCTATCACGTTTCTGGATGGTGAGCAGGGTATTTTACAGTATCGTGGGTATGCCATCGAAGATTTAGCTGCTAAAGCGTCGTTTCTGGAAGTAGCTTACCTGCTCATTTACGGTGAATTACCAACAAAAGACCAGTACTCTCAGTTCGAAACATCCATTCGTCGGCATACGCTGGTGAATGAAGACATGCGGAAAATTTTCGATGGTTTTCCCGTGAAGGCTCACCCAATGGGTGTACTGGCATCGCTGGTGAGTGCCATGAGTGCGTTCTATTCTGATCTGGAAGGGGCTGAGGGCGATAAAACCGACCTGCATATTATTCGGTTACTCGCCAAACTACCAACAATTGCTACCTGGTCGTATAAGCGCTCGCAGGGGCATCCAATCAACTACCCCAAAAATAGCCTCGACTACATTCCGAACTTCCTGAACATGATGTTCTCGTTGCCGGTTGAGGACTATAAAATTGACCCGGTTGTCGTTGAAGCCCTGAACGTGTTGCTGATCCTCCATGCCGATCATGAGCAAAACTGTTCTACCTCAACGGTTCGGCTGGTGGGGTCATCGCAGGCAAATATCTATTCGTCTATTTCGGCGGGTATTAGTGCTTTATGGGGACCGCTACACGGTGGTGCTAACCAGGAAGTGATCGAGATGCTCGAAGATATTAAAGCCGACGGGGGCGATGTTGCCAAGTATGTCGATATGGCGAAAAATGCGAAAACGACGGGCTTCCGGCTATTTGGCTTTGGGCACCGGGTTTACAAAAACTTCGACCCTCGCGCCAAGATTATCAAAAAAGCGGCTGATGACGTGTTATCCAAGCTGGGTATCAACGATCCGGTACTGGAAATTGCGAAAGGGCTGGAAGAGGCTGCTCTGCACGATGATTATTTCGTGTCGCGTAAACTATATCCCAATGTAGATTTCTATTCGGGGATTATCTACCGCGCTTTAGGTATTCCGACCAATATGTTTACGGTTATGTTTGCCATAGGCCGTCTGCCCGGCTGGATTGCCCAATGGAAAGAAATGCGTGAGCAAAAAGAGCCTATCGGTCGGCCCCGGCAGATTTATACAGGACCAACCCTGCGTGAGTTTGTTTCGCTGGAAAATCGATAAGGAATACTTAATTTATATTTTCCTGAAAAGCTACCACAAAATGGTAGCTTTTTTCATACCCATAGTAAGTTGAGTTTGGCAATATTTAAATGTACTATACAGTATATAATGTGTATTAAATGGCTCGCTTTTTGATAATAAAGCATTAACGACACGTATGATGCTATTGTAAACGAGTCAGATGGGTATTGTACCAAAAGTTATTTTACTCTTAGCTTTAGTGCCGCTAGGCTGTACTACTGAATTAACTTCTATTCCTATTCCTGGTCTTTATTCAACAAATTACTGGGGGGTTGTCACAGGGACACGACATGGAGACGAGTTAAGCAATGCACGAATTTCTGCGGCATCAAGAGTGCCATGTACTGCCTATGCCTTCGACATCACCATTACTGAATTCGCTGATAATGGCGAAAAACTAGCAACCCTGACCCTATTTAATATCCCGAAAAAGCCAGGTTCATTAACGAAATTCAAAGTAGACTACCGAACGCTGTATTGCGGAACCGATAGTATTGGTTGTACATTCACAACCTTAAGCAATAAACTACCCTGGGGGACCTATAAGCCTGTGATTGGTTCCGAAACCCAATTGACAATTCAGTCGTTCGATGAGGTTTCCGGTGAAATCAAAGGTACTGCTAATGTTAGAATGATACCTGATCAGGTGCAGAATGCAGCAGCTCCGAATCCGCTCTTATTCAAAAATATTAAGTTCCTGACCAAGCTAAAATACAGTAACGGAACCTATACCAAATGAAAAAGGGCAGGAAACAAATCCTGCCCTTTTTCATTAAACGTGTATGCATTAGTCGTCAAGCAACCCTTCGTCGTCGGCATCGGTGCCTTCAAGAACAGGATCAAGCAGAGCATCCTGATCTTCGGCAATTTTCGCCCGGATTTTACCTTCCAGTTCTGCCATCAGCTCAGGATTGTCGAGCAATAGTTCTTTTACGGCATCGCGTCCTTGCGCCAGACGGTTGGTTCCGTATGAGAACCACGAACCCGATTTTTTAACGATCTCCATTTCAACCGCCAAATCGAGTACTTCACCAACTTTCGAGATACCCTGACCGTACATAATGTCGAATTCAACAACTTTGAACGGTGCGGCCAGTTTGTTTTTGACCACCTTCACTTTGGTGCGGTTCCCTACTACATTATCGGCTCCTTCTTTGATCTGACCAATCCGACGGATGTCCAGACGAACCGACGAATAGAATTTCAGCGCGTTACCACCCGTGGTTGTTTCGGGGTTACCGAACATCACCCCGATTTTTTCGCGCAACTGGTTAATGAATATGCAGCAGCAGCCCGTTTTATTGATAGTACCCGTCAGTTTCCGCAACGCCTGCGACATCAGACGAGCCTGAAGACCCATTTTGCTTTCGCCCATTTCGCCTTCGATTTCGGCTTTAGGAACCAGTGCGGCAACGGAGTCGATAACGCAGATATCAATAGCGCCTGAACTAATCAGGTGTTCGGCAATTTCGAGGGCTTGTTCGCCATTATCGGGTTGTGAGATCAGCAGATTTTTGGTGTCGATACCTAGTTTCTCTGCATACACACGGTCGAATGCGTGTTCGGCATCGATGAAGGCAGCAAGGCCCCCCGTTTTTTGTGCTTCAGCGATGCAGTGCATCGTCAGCGTGGTTTTACCAGATGATTCTGGCCCATAAATTTCAACGATACGGCCACGTGGCATACCTCCGATACCGAGAGCCAGATCGAGACCTAAGGAGCCGGTTGAAATAACTGGAACATCAACAACTTTGCTTTCGCTCAGGCGCATTACGGTACCTTTGCCGAAGGCTTTGTCCAGTTTTTCAATGGTGGTTTGAAGGGCTTTTAGTTTACTGTCATTAGCAGATGCTGTGGCTTGCGCCATGTCTGATTTTGCCATGTTAAGCTGGTTGTTTAAACAGATAAAATTACCCAAAAATGGCCGGATTACCAAACGGTTTTCGAAAATAGTTGGGGCTTTTTATCCGAGGGTTTTTAGGAGTATAGTAATGATGTAAAAGCCAGCTAATTGCTACATAATTAAGCAATTAGCTGGCTGATATATTGATAACTACTAGCGAATAGAGTCGGATGTTGCAGGCGCTTGCGTGGCAGCTTGCGGCTGTCCTGGTTGCGGTTGTGTCTGGCCCGGCTGATAACCCGGATACGCAGACGTATCGCCGTATGGACGCATGGGTGGTCCTACTATTTCTACCCCTGTGATGTAGTACTTGGTTTCGCCATTCCAGGGGAATTTCAGGATCTTTTCTTCATAGTGAAGCGTCACACGCTGACCCGTTTTTACGGCATCGGTAATCTGCTTGGCTACGTCTTCATCTTTTACTGAGAAATCAAAATATTGTGGGGTCAGCGAACCCGTTTCGCCGGAAAATCCGCCAACGTTCAAAACGCCTTCATAGGTTTTAAAGATGAAACCTCGCCGACTGAATTTCGAGACGGTTCCGGCCCGTTCGCCGTCGCTATAACTCCATCCGGTCAGGGCATAGAGCACGCCAAATACAACTAATAAAAACAGGAGAAAATACAATAACCCGCGCATAGGATCTGGTTAGTTTGGTGGTACTTGTGAGGGCACAAATAGACAAAAATTTCTGATAACTTCTGTTTCAGGACTATAAAGACCATCAATTATTCATTAAGTAACAAACCAATCCGATTCTGGTTCTGAAGTTTTGCCCTCTATTTCGTTACTTTGTGCTCGATTTGTGCATAAGCCTAAGCGCCTGTGCGTCAAATCAGATAAACCGGCCTGCCGGATTACCGAATCGCCGGACCGATAGCTATTTTGTTGTTAACCCCTTTTATTCTCTCCAATGAGTACCATCCAAAGCATTCATGCCCGACAAATTCTGGATTCACGCGGTAACCCAACTGTTGAAGTTGACGTTCGTACCGAAAACGGTTTTCTGGGTCGGGCCGCTGTACCCTCGGGCGCATCGACAGGTACCCACGAAGCGGTCGAACTCCGCGACGACGACAAAAAGGTATATATGGGCAAAGGTGTCCTGAAAGCCGTCTCGAATGTTAATGAACTGATTTTTCCTGAACTGGTTGGCATATCGATCTTTGAACAAAGCATGATCGACCGAATCATGCTCGAACTGGATGGGACGCCCAACAAAGGCCGTTTAGGAGCCAATGCCATCCTTGGTGTGTCGCTGGCAGCCGCCAAAGCAGCTGCGCAGGAAGCAGGTTTGCCGCTATACCGCTACATCGGTGGCGTAAATGCCAACACCCTGCCTGTTCCGATGATGAACATCCTGAACGGTGGTTCGCATGCTGACAACTCGATTGATTTTCAGGAATTTATGGTTATGCCTGCCAACGCACCCAGCTTCTCGGAAGCACTGCGGATGGGAACTGAAATTTTCCATACGTTGAAAGGCGTTCTGAAAAAGATGGGCCTGGCTACTAACGTTGGTGATGAAGGTGGTTTTGCGCCTAACATCAAATCGAACGAAGAAGCCATCCAGACGATTATTCAGGCTATTGAGAAGGCAGGTTACCGCCCAGGCGAAGACGTTTGGATTGCTATGGACGCTGCTTCGTCGGAATTCTACGATGCCGAAGCCGGTGTGTATCACTTCAAAAAATCGACGGGCGATAAACTGACTTCGTCGGAAATGGCCGGTTTCTGGAAAGATTGGGTGAACAAATACCCGATTCTGTCGATTGAGGACGGTATGGCCGAAGACGATTGGGATGGCTGGAAAGCACAAACCGATCTGTTGAAAGATAATAAAACCCAGCTTGTTGGCGACGACCTGTTCGTAACCAACGTGACTCGCTTACAGGAGGGTATCGATAAAGGTATTGCCAATGCTATTCTGGTAAAAGTAAACCAGATTGGTTCGTTGACCGAAACCATCGATACCGTAAATCTGGCGAAGCGCAATTCGTACAAAAATATCATGTCGCACCGTTCGGGCGAAACCGAAGACGCTACCATCGCTGATCTGGCTGTTGCTTTGAATACGGGCCAAATCAAAACAGGTTCGGCTTCGCGCTCCGACCGGATGGCCAAATACAACCAGTTACTCCGTATCGAAGAGGAACTGGGCGAAACCGCTTATTTCCCAGGACTTAAGTTTTAATGAAAAATGAATAATGGGTAATGAACAATGGCTGGCTGTTGCTCCGTTCATTATCCATTATCCATTATCCATTTGACATGCTAAATCGTCTCCTCCGCTACTTTCGTAATTTCTACGTTGCCACGGGCGTAGGTCTTTTGGCATGGATGGTCTTTTTCGACGCCAACGATTTACCTACGCAAATTCGAAACTGGTGGAAACTCCACGTGCTGGAAGAGGACGTTCGGTTTTATCAGGAGAAAATCGAAGCGGTTCGAACCGAACGGCGGGAGTTGTTGGGAAATGATCAGCTTCGGGAAAAATTTGCCCGGGAGAAATACCTGATGAAGAAACCCGGCGAGGACGTGTTCGTCATCGTGGACGAGAACAATGAACCCCTTGAAAAGTAATGGACAATGCAAAATGAATACTGTAAAATGAGCGGTTCGCTGTCCATTCATCATTCATTTTGCATTATCCATTTTACAGTATGATCTCCGTTCTCTTTGTTTGTTTAGGCAACATCTGCCGGTCGCCGGTGGCGGAGGGGGTATTCAGACAGCTCCTCTCCGAAGAAGGGCTTGAAAAATACATCAGTTGTGATTCGGCCGGTACATCATCCTATCATATTGGCCAGTTGCCCGACCTGCGAACACGTGAGAATGCGCTCGAACACGGGCTCACACTTACGCACCGCGCCCGTCGCCTGACGGGCGACGACCTGGCGCAGTTCAACTACTTTGTAGCGATGGACGAGAAAAACCTCGAAACCATCGAAAAGCTGAATTACCGCAGTACCGGCCTGCATACAACTGACACGATCTTTCTATTGCGCGAATTCGATCCCGATGTCAGTAACGATCCCGATGTACCGGACCCCTATTACGAAGGCCCTGAGGTTTTCGAAGAGGTGTATCAGATTTGCCTGCGCTGCTGCCGACAATTGCTTACGTATTTAATTCAACAGCATAATCTTAATGAGCGAAAGAGTGAAAGAGCGAAAGAGTGAAAATAGCCTATACCTGCATTTCACCCTTTCGCTCTTTCACTCTTTTGCTCTTTCACTCATTAAAAAATGGAAAAAAAAGTCATTCTCATCATTCTCGATGGATGGGGTATTCCGCTGAAGCGCGAAGTGTCGGCTATCGAAGCCGCACATACGCCGTTTATCAATTCACTATATCCTAAATATCCGCATAGCACACTCGAAGCGTCGGGGCTGGCGGTTGGATTGCCTGCCGGTCAGATGGGTAATTCGGAAGTGGGTCACATGAACCTCGGTGCAGGTCGGGTGGTATATCAGGATCTGGTAAAAGTTAATAAGGCGGTTGATGAACATACGCTTGATACTGAGCCGGTTCTGGTCGATGCGCTGACGTATGCCAAAGCCAACAATAAGCAGGTGCATTTCATCGGGCTTGTTTCGGATGGGGGCGTTCATGCGCACGTCGATCACCTCAAAGGATTATTGTCTATCGCCCATGCCCACGATCTGACGAAGGTGTTTGTTCATGCCTTTACTGACGGACGCGATACCGATCCGAAAGGCGGGATTGGGTATATCTCCGATGTGCAGGCTCATATGACGGCAACGACGGGCCAGATCGCCAGTGTTGTCGGGCGATACTACGCGATGGACCGCGATAACCGCTGGGAGCGGGTAAAGGTTGCTTACGATGCGATGGTACACGGTGTTGGCGCCAAAGTAGCCGCTTCGGACGTCACCAAAGCATTGCAGGAGTCGTATGATGCCGACGTCACCGATGAGTTTATCAAACCGATTATTGTATCTCAACCAGATGGTTCGCCGGTAGCCGTTATCGAAGAAGGGGATGTGGTCCTTTGTTTCAATTTCCGCACCGACCGTGGCCGGGAAATTACGCAGGCACTCACGCAAAAAGACTTTCCGGAGCAGGGCATGAAAAAACTGCCGCTGTACTACATCACCATGACCAATTACGACAGCGAGTTTATGGATGTCAAGGTGATTTTTGATAAAGATAACCTGTCGAAAACGTTGGGTGAGGTAGTTGCTGATGCAGGTCGGAAGCAGATTCGTATTGCCGAAACCGAGAAGTATCCGCACGTTACATTCTTTTTCTCGGGTGGGCGCGAAGAACCTTTCGCGGGCGAAAAACGGCTACTATGCCCGTCGCCTAAGGAAATGACGATTCTGGACGATCGGGGTGTACAGATTACTATTCCGGTAAAAACCTACGATCAGATTCCGGAAATGGCCGCTTACGATATTCGGAACGCCATCATTCCTGAACTGGAGAAAGAAGAAACGGACTTCATTTGTCTCAACTTTGCCAATACCGACATGGTTGGGCATACGGGTGTATTCTCCGCTGTTGTGAAGGCTGCCGAAACGGCCGATGCTTGTGCCCAGGCTGTTACGGAAGCGGCCCTTGCCCATGGCTACACCACGATCATCATTGCCGACCACGGTAATGCCGAGTACATGGTTAACGACGACGGTACGCCTAATACTGCGCATACAACCAACCTGGTTCCCTGTATTCTGGTCGATAAAGACTATCATCCTGAACTGAAAGATGGTAAACTGGCCGACATTGCCCCCACCATTCTCCAATTGATGGGCATTCCGCAACCGGCTGAAATGGGTGGAGTGAGTTTGATCAAGGCGTAAAAGTCGCGTCTAACCAAACAGACAGCGGCTTTGAGCCTACCAAGTGTGGACCACGGGTTTTTATGATGACTAAGATCTGCGTAAATCTTTCTCATCATAAAAATCCGTGGTCTATTGTTAATTATAAAGTAGTAGTCCTATCAACTGCTCTTTAAGTAAGGAAACCGGAAATCTCCTCGTTTCCCTTACTGTATGCAGATTAATTATTCCCTACAACCCACCGACCTTAGTGCAAAACTTGACCGATTCTGGGAACTATCAGGCCAGAAAATACGCCTGATTGAAGCGGAATACGACGTTTCGAAAGGCTCTCCAGTTTTCACCTGGGCGGGTAAATACACAACACGCGGCTGGACTGAGTGGACACAGGGTTTTCAGTTTGGCTCGGCCATTCTACAGTTCGATGCCACCAACGATACTGATTTTCTGGAAATAGGTCGTCAGAAAACCCTTAGTGTAATGGCTCCGCACATTAGTCATATTGGTGTGCATGACCATGGGTTCAATAACGTCAGCACCTACGGTAACTTGCTGCGACTCATGCAGGAAGGCCGGATTCCGCACAACGAGTGGGAAAAGAATTTTTATGAGTTAGCCCTGAAAATCTCCGGTGCTGTTCAGGCCAGTCGGTGGACTACCGTTAAAAACGGTGGTTTTATCAGTTCATTCAATGGCCCCCATTCACTATTTGTCGATACCATTCGTTCCTGTCGGGCGCTGGTCCTGAGCCATGCGCTTGGTCATGTGTTTCAGGGGGAGGGCGATGTGAAAATCAGCTTGCTGGAACGAGCCTTACAGCACATAAAAGCCACCGCCGATTATTCGGTATTTTACGGTGAAGGGCGCGATTCATACGACGTATGGGGTCGTACGGCTCATGAAAGTGTATTCAACGTGAAAGATGGGAATTTCCGCTGCCCCAATTCCCAGCAGGGTTATTCCGGCTTTACGACCTGGACGCGTGGATTGGCCTGGGCTATGTGTGGCTTTGCTGAAGAGCTGGAATGGCTTGCTACCCGCAACGATGCTGAATTAGAGCCTTTTGGCGGACGAGCGACTATCGAAGCCTATATGCTGAAAGCGGCAGCGGCTACCTGCGATTTTTTTATTGAAAACACGCCTACCGACGGCATTCCCTATTGGGACACCGGAGCGCCTAATCTCCATCGTCTGGGCGATTACCTTAACCGCCCGGCAGATCCCTATAACGACTATGAGCCGGTCGATAGCACGGCAGCCGCCATTGGAGCCCAGGGCTTATTGCGTTTGGGTAACTATCTAACACAAAAGGGTAATGAAGAAGCTGGTAAACGCTACTATCAGGCTGGCTTGACAACGCTCAACACACTACTTGACGAACCGTATTTAAGCACCCATCCATCCCATCAGGGCTTGTTGCTTCATTCGATCTATCACCAGCCCAATGGCTGGGACTATGTGCCGCCCGGCAGTAAAATTGCCAATGGAGAATCGAGCATGTGGGGCGATTATCACATCCGCGAAGTTGCCCTATATGTACAACGCATTATCCGTAACGAACCGTACTATACCTTCTTTAACAGCATCGCCTGATTGCTCTGCCCATGAGTGAGAAATATAAACCCGCCTACCCGCGCATGGCCCAGCTAAAAACGGCTGCTGACCTGCATAACTACCTGGACAAGAATCACATTGCGTTACCATTCGACGATACGCTTTTACCGCCTGCTGAAAGTCCATTCAATCGGCCGATTCACTTAAAGTCGGGCAAAACGATTGGTAATAGCCTGTGCATTTTACCGATGGAAGGCTGGGATGGAACAACGGACGGGCGACCTACCGATTTTACCCGAAATCGCTGGAAGAAATTTGCCATCAGCGGTGCTAAATTACTGTTTGGTTGTGAAGCCGTAGCGGTCTGTCATGCTGGAAAAGCCAATCCGAATCAACTGGTGCTGAACACCGAAACGTTTTCGGACTTTGTCGATTTGCGTCAACAGCTCCTTAAGGACCATACCGAAGCCTTTGGAAACACCGACGATCTGCTAATTGGCCTGCAACTGACGCATTCCGGGCGATTCTGCAAACCAAAAAGCCACAAAGCCTTTGAGTCGAAGATTCTGTATAGCCACCCATTTCTGAACAGTAAGTTCGGGATGACGCCCGATTATCCAGTACTGACCGACGAAGCTATTGACCAGATCATCGAACAATACATTGCAGCGGCTGTACTGGCCCAAAAAGCGGGCTTCGACTTTGTTGATATCAAACACTGCCATGGTTATTTGGGCCATGAGTTCCTGAGTGCGGTCAGTCGCGAGGGGCGGTATGGTGGTTCTTTTGACAATCGAACGCGCTATTTGCGAAACATTGTGGCAGGTATTCGGCAGGCGGCACCGGGTCTGGAAATCGGTATCCGGTTGAGTGCTTTCGATATGCTGCCGTTCAAAAAAGGGCCAACGGGTACAGGTATTCCCGAATCGGCCGAAGAGTATCCATTTGCGTTTGGTGGTACAGCCGATGGTCTGGGCCCTGACCTGACCGAAACCAAAGCTTTTCTGGCACTGGCCGAATCGCTCGGTGTGCAACTGGTGTGCATTACTGGAGGAAGTCCGTATTATAATCCGCATCTGATGCGCCCTGCTTTGTTTCCTCCTTCTGATGGTTATTTACCGCCCGAAGACCCGCTGCTGGGTGTAAAACGGCAAATCGACGTAACCCATGAACTGAAACAGGCTTTCCCAGAATTAGTGATTATCGGCTCCGGTTATTCCTATTTGCAGGAGTGGTTGCCCAACGTGGCGCAGTATGTGTTGCGGCACAATATGGCCGATAGCATCGGATTCGGGCGAATGGTGTTATCGTATCCGACTATGCCTGCCGACATGCTGGCGGGCCGGTCGTTGGTCCGAAATCATATTTGCCGCACATTCTCCGACTGTACCACCGCCCCGCGTAACGGCCTTATTTCGGGCTGCTATCCGCTGGACACACTCTACAAAAAAAGCCCCGAAGCCGAACAGCTTAAAGCCATAAAAGACAGCCTGTAACGTGATGTCGGGCGGTCGGCCGCAGCCGTTCTCAAACCCGACATGTATCAAATAAGTGTCGGGTTTGAGAACCCGACATCACTGGATATCACTGAGAATGAAACGAACTGCACTTATAACAGGAGGAAGCCGGGGCATTGGGTATGGTATTGCCGAACATCTGGCAAAGGCAGGCTTCGATCTGGCAATCAACGGGGTTAGGCCCGAAACCTTGGTGACTGATGTACTGGATAACCTGCGGGCGCTGGGCGCAGACGTGATTTATTGCCCTGGCGATATTGCATCGCGCGAAGATCGACTGGCCATGCTGGAGAAGATAAAGGCACATTTCGGTCGATTGAACGTGCTGGTGAACAATGCTGGTGTTGCGCCCAAAGAGCGTCGGGATATTCTGGAAGCCACGGAAGAAAGTTTTGAGTACGTTGTATCGACCAACTTACAGGGAGCTTACTTCCTGACGCAGGGGGCTGCCAACTGGATGATCGAGCAAAAAAGGGATAATCCTGACTTTGTGGCCCGAATCATTACCATTTCGTCGGTTTCGGCTACCGTCGCTTCCGTCAACCGGGGAGAATATTGTGTCGCGAAAGCTGGATTGAGCATGGCTACTCAACTCTTTGCCGCCCGGCTTGGTGAGTTCGATATTCCGGTCTATGAGGTTCGGCCGGGGATTATTCAGACCGATATGACGGCGGGTGTTACGGCCAAATATGATAAGTTGATTGCCGATGGATTGTGTGTGCAAAAGCGATGGGGCCTTCCCGACGACGTTGGGCGTGCCGTTGCTTCGCTGGCTCGTGGCGACTTCCCGTATTCGACAGGCCAGGTCATTATGGTAGATGGCGGTATGACATTGCCACGTTTATAAGATTTTGAGAATCAGTTGCTGGTTTTTCGATTAGTTTACCGTGTCGCCCCTCTTTATATCCTGAAACTCATCGCAGATTCGCCGGATTGCTATAGTCGTATTTAAGCCCATTAACGTATTACGATAGACAAAAGGAATTGAACGGTATGCAAACGTTCGGAACGTCTAAATCCTAAAATTATACATGGAGAGTCAAAACGAATCTCGTAGGAAATTTATTAAATCGGCTGCCGTAGGTTCCATAGCTGCCTTCGGCTTACCAACTTACATTCCGGCTCACGCGTTTGGGGCTAACGACCGGGTACGGGTTGCCGTTATTGGAGTCAATGGCCGTGGGAAAGATCACATTCAGGGATTTTCGAAGCTGAAAGATGTTGAAGTCGTTACGCTTTGTGATGTCGACAGCAACGTACTTCAGGAGCGGGCTGCGGATTTTGAAAAGAAATACAACCGGAAAGTGCAGACCATCGGCGATTTAAGGCAGGTTTACGACGATAAGAATATCGACGCCGTAAGCATTGCTACCCCGAACCACTGGCATGCACTGGCGGCTATCTGGGCGTGTCAGGCTGGCAAGGATGTGTACGTCGAAAAGCCCGGAGCTCATAACCTTCATGAAGGTCGTAAACTGGTCGAAGCCGCCACTCGTTACAACCGAATTGTGCAGCATGGCGTACAACTACGAAGCTCGGAGGCTATTCAGGAAGCCATCAAACACCTGCGGGATGGCCTGATCGGTAAGGTCTATATGGCTAGAGGATTGGTATTTAAATGGCGTCCAAGCATTGGTGATCTGGGCAAATCGCCGGTTCCAGCCGAGCTGAACTGGAATCTGTGGCAAGGTCCTGCCCAGGAAAAAGAGTTCAGCAAAAACTACGTTCACTACAACTGGCACTGGTTCTGGGATTACGGTAATGGCGACATTGGTAATCAGGGCATTCACGAAACGGATCTTTGCATGTGGGGTCTGGATGTAGGATTCCCCGAAGAGATTACATCGTCTGGCGGCAAATTCCTCTGGAACGACTGCAAGGAAACGCCCGAAACCCTTACGTCCGTCTATAAATATCCGTCACAGGGCAAAGTGATTCAGTTTGAGGTACGTCCCTGGATGACCAATAAAGAAGACGGCGTGGAAATTGGTAACCTGTTCTACGGCGACAAAGGCTACATGGTCATTAATGGCTATGACGATTACAAAACCTTCTTAGGCAAGGAACGCACGCCCGGCCCCGCCCGAAAAGCAGGTGGCGATCATTACGCCAATTTTATTGACTGTGTACGCTCGCGGGATAAGTCGAAGCAGAATGGCCCTGTCGAAACGGCACACCTCGCTTCGGGTATCGCACATCTTGGTAACATCTCTTACCGCTTAGGCCGAACCCTGCATTTTGACCCGAAAAATGAAGTATTCGTTGGCGATAAAGAAGCCAATCAGATGCTTACCCGTAAGTACCGCGCTCCGTTTGTGGTGCCCGAAAAAGTGTAACTCTCTTCTGTCTTCCCAGCGAAGGAAGTGTCTTAAATCGTCCTAATTAATAGGTAAGGACAGTTTAAGACACTTCCTTCGCTGGGAAGACAAAACTCTTTCCGTATGAAGCCTCTCATTACGCCTGAACCCATTAAAACCAATCGCTCGGTACTAAGTCAACTTTTGCAAATTCCGGTACTGGTGGCTGCGCTAGGTTATCTGGTGGATATGTATGACCTGTTCCTGTTCAGTGTTGTACGGGTTCCCAGCCTGAAAGCACTTGGTGTCGATGGCGACCGGCTATTGGGGGATGGGTTGTTACTCTTAAACACACAGACGGCAGGCTTGCTGATTGGAGGAATCTTTTGGGGAATTCTGGGTGACCGGAGAGGGCGGCTTTCGGTGCTGTTTGGCTCCATTCTGTTGTATTCACTTGCCAACATTGCCAATGGATTTGTAACCTCACTAAACCAGTATGTGCTGCTTCGGTTTATTGCCGGTATCGGCCTGGCCGGGGAGTTAGGGGCTGGTATAACGCTTGTGACGGAGATTTTACCGAAAGAAATTCGGGGGTACGGAACTACGCTTGTGGCGACGATGGGCGTTCTGGGGGCTATTCTGGCCTATTTCATGGCCGATCTGTTCGACTGGCGCATCTCTTATTTCATCGGTGGTGGTTTGGGACTGCTGTTGCTTATTCTGCGGTTTAATGTGCTGGAATCGGGCTTGTTCGTCAAAACCAGTCAGCGAGCTATCGCCCGAGGGAGTGTGCAAACCTTGTTTGGCGATAAGGTCCGTCGGAATAAGTACCTTCAATGCATTCTGGTTGGGTTACCCATCTGGTTTGTAGTTGGTATCCTGATTACCTTCTCCCCTGAGTTAGGAAAAGCAATTGGACTTACTGAACCCGTTATTGCAGGTAAGGCTGTGATGCTGAGTTTTTCGGGACAGGTGTTGGGCGATCTGGTCAGTGGTTTTCTGAGCCAGTCGTTGCGGAGCCGCAAAAAAGTAATTCGGCTGTTTATGCTGGTTTCCTTCGTCTTTATCCTGGTGTATCTGTTGGCCCCCATCAGCCGTCTGACGTTATTTTATGCGGTCTGTGTTTGTCTGGGCTTTGCGAATGGCTACTGGACCTTATTCGTGACCATTGCGGCCGAACTCTTCGGCACCAATCTTCGGGCTACCGTAGCCACTACAATTCCGAATTTTGTACGGGCGGCCACCATTCCGCTAAGTGCCATTTTTGTCCAGTTGAAGCCATCATTAGGAACCGTCTACAGTGCTTTAACCGTCGGTGTTTTAACCATTGTTGTTGCCTTGATCGCTCTCTCGTTCCTTGATGAGACATTCACGAAAGATATGGACTATGTGGAGGAAGGTTAGCAATTAGCGCAATAATTGTAGGTTGAATGAAAAGCCGGGCAATACCTCCTCGCCGGACAGATTAGTATCGAAACCGTGTACAACGCTAACCGATCCATCGGCCCGGTAAATGCGCACTTCCTCCGTTTTAGGGTCAATCATCCAGGCTAATCGGCATCCATTGTCCATGTATTCCCGCATCTTGTCGGCGGTTCCTTTGAGAGTATCCGATTCGCTTAGCAACTCAACGACAAATTCGGGGCAAAGCGGTGGAAATTTCTTTCGCTCATCGGGCGAGATTCGGTTCCATTGATCGTGGCTCACCCAGGCAACATCAGGACTACGTGTAGCCCCATTAGGCAAATTGAACCCGGTCGATGAATCGAAGACGAGTCCAAGGCTAGTAGATCGATTCCATATCGTTAAATCGGTTGTTAATTCACTGTTGCGAATTCCTGTTTCGCCCCCTGTTTGTCCCATAGGTAATATGTTACCGGTCGCATCACGCTCGAATTTATAATCAGCATTTTCCTGACAGAAGTAGTAGAACTCGTCGGCTGTCATGTGTCGCATCTGCTCGAACATGTCAACGCCAGGCTCAAAAGGAATCGGGAATACAATGCCTGTCATGATTGGAATCGTTAGTGGCTGATCAAATATACAAACTTACCTGATCATAAAACGATCATTAGAACGAAGCAAATACCTAGAAAACAAAACTCCGCGAAAGTTTTGGACGGGGCGCCCAGCCTTTCGCGGAGTTAAAAATTTCGTGCTGCTTTTTAGCAAGCAACGTATGAATTACATATCGAATAGAATTCGGGAAGGATCTTCCAGGATTTGCTTCACGCGAACCAGGAAGCTCACCGACTCTTTGCCGTCGATGATCCGGTGGTCGTACGACAATGCCAGATACATGATGGGCCGGATGACAATCTGACCGTCGACAACCACAGGCCGTTCAACAATGTTGTGCATCCCCAGAATGGCCGACTGAGGAGCATTGATGATCGGGGTCGACAGCATCGAGCCAAATACACCGCCATTGGTGATGGTGAACGTACCGCCCGTCATTTGCTCAATGGTCAGCTTATTGTCGCGGGCCAGACCTGCCAGGCGAATAATTTCTTTCTCGATACCGGCAAAACTTAGCTGTTCGGCATTCCGAATAACCGGCACCACCAGACCGCGCTCGGTCGAAACAGCTACCGAAATATCACAGAAATCGTTATAAACGATCTGTTCGCCGTCGATCTGCGCGTTTACGGCTGGGAAGTCTTTCAGCGCAATACAAACCGCTTTCGTGAAGAACGACATAAAGCCAAGCCCTACACCCTGTTTCTCCTTGAATTTATCTTTGTATTTGTTCCGCAGGTCCATGATCGGCTTCATGTCTACCTCGTTGAAGGTAGTCAGCATAGCCGTTTCATTTTTAACCGCTACCAGCCGCCGGGCAATCGTCCGACGCAGCGAAGTCATTTTTTCGCGACGTTGATTACGGCTACCACCTGTTGCTACAGGTGCTGGGGCCGGAGCCGGAGTGGCTGGCTTTGATGCGGCTGGCTGAGCTGGTGCTGGTGCTGGGGTTGGCGTAGCTGGCTGTGCCGGAGCTGGCGTTGCTTTTTGAGCATCTTCTTTTGTAATCCGTCCGCCAACGCCTGTACCCTGAACCGCTTGTGCATTAACGCCTTTTTCGTCCAGAATTTTAGCGGCTGCTGGTGATGGGTAATGAGCGGCATAGCCATTCTGCCCGTTTGAGGCAGGTGCTTCGGTAGCGGCTGGCTGCGGAGTAGGCGTATTGGCAGGCGCTGCTGGTGCCGTGGCTCCCGCACCCACTTCTAGTTTGGCAATTACTGCACCAATAGGCAGCGTTTCACCGGCCTGCGCTACAATGCGTAGGGTTCCGGCTGCTTCGGCAGGAAGTTCGAAGGTTGCTTTATCGGATTCGAGCTCGCACAATACTTCATCAAGTGCGACGGAATCGCCGTCTTTTTTGCTCCAAGACGCAATCGTTACTTCGGTAACGGATTCGCCAACGGCCGGAACTTTAACCTCAATTACCTGAGCGCTGGTAGTCGCTGGTTTGGCGGGTTCGGCAACGGCTACCGGGGCCGATGCTGCAACAGGTGCAGGTTGTTCGGCTGGCTTTGGCGCTTCGGCTTTAGCTTCGGGCGCTGGTGTTGCCGCTGGGGCACTACCGCCATCGTCGATGGTACAAATACTGGCACCAATTGGAAGCACATCACCTTCCTGAGCCAGGATGTGCAGAATGCCATCGGCTTCGGCCGTTAGTTCAAATGTGGCTTTATCAGAGTCGAGGCCGCAAAGTACCTCGTCCATCTTTACATGGTCACCTTCTTTTTTGTACCAGGTGCCAACAGTTACTTCGGTAATCGATTCCCCCACGGGAGGGATTTTCATGTCAACGGCCATTTTTCTGTAGTTTTCAGTTTTCGGCTTTCGGTTTACAGCTTAGTCGTATCGAATGGGATAACCGACAACCGTAAACTGTAAACCGAAACCCGGATGTTTATTCAAACGCTCTCCGAACGATATCGGCTTGTTCCTGAGTATGAATTTTTGGATAACCGGTTGCGGGAGAAGCCGCAGCCTTGCGCGAAATGATTGGCAAATGTACACCTACACGCAATAAGTACGTCCAGTAACCCATATTTTCGGGTTCTTCCTGCACCCAGAATTTCTCCGCCTTTTTATACTTCTCCAGGATGGTATCCAGTTGCGTTTTAGGCAGCGGAGCCAGTTGCTCCAGACGAACAATGGCCACATCGTCACGTTGATCGGCCTGTTGTTTTTCGAGCAGGTCGTAATACACTTTACCCGTGCAGAAGAGTACGCGTTTTACCTTTTTGGCCTGCGCATAGCTATCGTCAATGATCTCCTGGAATGAGCCTTTGGTCAGGTCTTCGAGCGGAGAAATGCACTTCGGATGACGAAGCAGCGACTTGGGTGACATGATGGCCAGTGGCTTACGGAACGACCAGGCTAACTGACGACGCATAGCGTGGAACAGATTGGCTGGTGTAGTAATGTTGGCTACCGTCATATTGTATTCGGCATACAATTGCAGATAGCGCTCTGGCCGGGCGTTGGAGTGCTCCGGTCCCTGGCCTTCGTAACCGTGTGGCAGTAACATCACAACCCCGTTCTGAATACCCCATTTCGATTCGCCAGCCGCAATGAACTGGTCGATAATCAACTGAGCGCCGTTTGAGAAATCGCCAAACTGCGCTTCCCAGATGACAAGTGCATTCGGGGTAGCCATCGCATAGCCATACTCAAAGCCAAGTACGCCATATTCAGACAGCAGCGAGTTGTAAATCTGAAACTTCGGCTGCCCTTCTTTGATGAAGTCGAGCGACGAGTAGGTCTGATTGGTTTCGGCATCGTGCAACACCGCGTGGCGGTGTGAGAACGTACCCCGCTGAACATCCTGTCCACTCAACCGGACTGGCTTTCCGTCGAGCAGGATGGACCCATAAGCCAGTAATTCGGCTGTGCCCCAGTTCACGGTTTTGGTGTCGTTCAGCATAGCCTGCCGATCTTTCAGCAGCTTATCGATCTGCTTCAGCGGCTTAAAGCCTTCAGGTAATTTAACCAGTGCTTGCCCAATCGTGTTGAGTACATCGGCCGAAACACCAGTTTCGGGTGATTTTTCGAAATCGGCAGGCTCGCTGAAACGTAACTCGGCCCAGTCACGGTCCAGTCGAAGGGGTTTATAGGGGATTTCGGCTTTTTGCTTTACGCGGTCCAGCCGGTCCTGCAATTGTTTCTTAAATTCGGTATCCATCCGCTGCGCCAGTTCGGCATCTACATCGCCCCGCTTGATGAGCAGTTCTTTGTAGATTTCGCGTGGATTGGCGTGCTTGTCGATGATGTTATACATCGTTGGCTGCGTAAACTTCGGCTCATCGGATTCGTTGTGTCCGTAGCGACGATAGCAGACCATGTCGATAAATACATCCCGGTTGAATTTCTCTCGGAACTCAACGGCCAGTTTGGCGCAGAAAATAACCGCTTCCGGGTCGTCGCCATTTACGTGGAAGATTGGTGCATCCACGATTTTGGCTACGTCGGAGCAGTAGATCGACGAACGGGCATCGTCGAAATCAGTGGTAAAGCCGATCTGGTTGTTGATCACAAAGTGGACAGTACCGCCGGTTTGGTAACCCGCTAGTTTAGCCATCTGAGTAACCTCATAGACAATGCCCTGACCCGCCACAGCGGCATCGCCATGGATCAGTATCGGCAGAATTTTGGTGAAATCGCCCTTGTACTCTTCGTCGGCCTGTGCCCGGACGAACCCTTCGACAACAGGGTTTACCGCTTCGAGGTGCGATGGGTTAGGGGCCAGTTTCACACTGATCTGCTTGCCCGATTTGGTTTCGGTCAGGCTTGAATAGCCGAGGTGATATTTTACGTCGCCATCGCCATGAACCTGCTCGGGTACGTTGCCTTCAAACCCATCAAAAATGGATTCGTAGGATTTACCCAGGATGTTGGCCAGTACGTTCAAACGACCCCGGTGCGCCATACCAATCATCACTTCCTCAACGCCCATGTTGGCGGCCTGGCTGATGATGGTATCGAGCGCTGGAATCGTTACTTCGCCCCCTTCGAGCGAAAAGCGTTTCTGGCCTAAATATTTGGTGGCTAAGAAATTTTCAAAAACAGTGGCTTCATTGAGTTTCTCAAGAATCCGTTTTTTCTCGTCGAGTGTGGGTTCAAAAACGAGCGCTTCCTTTTCGATTTTATTCCGCAACCAGTTTTTAACATCCAGCTCACGGATGTACATATACTCGAAACCGATTTCGCCTGCGTAAATTTTCCGTAGCGAATCCATGATGACCCGTAGCGTAGCGGGCCCAATGCCGAGTAGTTTACCTGATTCGAATACAGTATCCAGATCGGCTTCAGAAAGGGCGTAATCGGGTAAATCGACGCGGGGTTGCCGGTCTTTTCGTTCTCTAAGTGGATTCGTTTTTGCCAGCAGGTGTCCACGTGAGCGGTAGGCTTTAATCAGACTGGCTACCGAAACCTCTTTTTCGGCATGCGATGCGTCGACAGGTTTACTGGCTGTAGCCTGTCCGTTTCCATTAGCCGAGATACCGTTCGATGGGGTGCCGTTTGACTTACTCGCTCCGGCTGTTTCGCCGTAGGTTAATGAAAATTCAAATCCTTTGAAAAATTGTTGCCAGCTTTCATCAACTGATTGAGGGTCTTGCTTATAAGACTGATAGAGTTGATCGACGTAAGCGGCATCAGAGTTGGCAATATATGAATACTGATCCATGACGGGGACGCGTCGTTGTTTTGACCTGCAAAGGTAGTGTATCGGTTACACACTTGACCCAAATTTTATGGTTTTTATCCTATGATTTTGAGAAAGACGCGCTTGTACATAAAACAGATGTAAATGAATTTTAGTTGACATGAATATAAACACATTTTGTGGAGATTGTATCTGTAAAAAAGCCACCCCAGCGGAGTGGCTTTTTTTACGGAATGGCTAAACACCTGATTTGTCAATTGTCGGTAGATAACGGACAAATCAACAGGGCAACTGGCATTGTTCACTAAATTCAAATCGCTACCTGACTAAATATTGAGTTGTTATACTCAGGCTCAATATTATGTTGCCAGGCATGATAAACTGTTGTACTCATGGAGAAATCATGACAAGGATCGCGATAATAGATTAACCTGTTGTTAATCCTGCATTAAAAATGGCTTAATGTATTGGCGGCAAAATGCGTCAAGAAGCTTTCTGGCTTACTGATTCTGATAGCGTATTGGCAGCATGTGGTGGACTGATGCGTATATTTGGCCATAAATCGCCTAGTTTGCTTGCTTATGACTGTTGGTGCAGACGCTACGTATCCACTCCCTCCTTCAACGCAACGATGGCAGCGTATGCTGGGCATCCGGCCCGAGGAAGGACGAACGGTAGGGTTATTTTTTATACACAATTTCCTGCTGGGTATTGGCACCATCCTGATCTATGTAGCGGCTAATGCCATCCTGCTTGAAAACCATCCCGAAACGAGTTTGCCGATTGCTTACCTGGCTTCGGCAACTGCTATGATCGTAGTGGGGCGGATCTATGCCTACTACGAACATCACCTGACGCTGCAAACGCTGGCTGCCCGTGTACTGTTGTCGGCAGTTGTTATGACCATAGTCGTCGGCGTTTTGGTAGTCGTTGGGCATTCGGTAGCGGCTGCGGTAGCGATTATGACGGGCTACCGGGTCATTTATCTACTGACCAATCTTGAATTCTGGGGCGTATCGGCGGTGGTGTTCGATACCAGGCAGAGTAAGCGACTGTTTGGGGTGATTAGCTCGGGCGATATGCCTGCCAAAGCGCTGGGGGCCATTCTGGCTGCTCTGGTACACGCACATGCCGATGTATTGCGGTTATTGCTGGTTGCTTTTGGGGCGTTTATGGCCTCGCTGTACGTGTTGCGCCTAACCATTCAATCGCACGATGTCCATGCTCCGCACAAGTCGGACCGGGCTGTAGGGCGAGAGCCATCCCGATTGATTGGTAAACGATTTGGCGGGAGCGAGCTGATTTTTTATATGTGCCTGAGTCTGGCGATTCTGGCATCGGTAGCAACCGAAATCGAGTATAACTTTTTCATCAATGTAAAGCATCGCTTTCATGATCAGACCGATGTAATTCGGTATGTGAGCTATGTCTTGGCTCTGACCTATGGCATTGCCATGCTTGTCAAACTGATTATGTCGCGAAAGGTACTTGATCGATTCGGGGTTCAGCGTTCCTTGCTGGTGTTGCCCTGGGTTGCTTTGGCTGGACTGGCCGGGTTAACCATTCTGCGGATGATGGCAGCTACAGAAACCGTATTGCTGGTGTATTTCTGTGCGCTGTATTTGCTGTTTGAAGTAGCACGTCGAGCGTTGTTCGACCCTGTTTTTCTGGTATTGTTTCAACCGCTGCTACCACCCCAGCGCCTAAAAGGACATACGCTGGCGAAAGGACTATATGAACCAATCGGTCTGGGGTTTGCTGGCCTGGTCCTGTTTGTATTGCACACAACCCTCGAATCGAGAGGGTCGTTGATCTGGATTGCTTTGTTGGCGGGAGCGGTCTGGTTATTGCGCCACACCTATACGCGGTATCTGCTCGAACTGAACGATGCTATTGGCCGTCGCTTTCTGGAGCGTGACCAACTGGCAATGCCAACAGTAGCGCAGAAAAGTCTGGTCGATCAATTGAAAAGCGCCCGTACCGATGATGTACTAACAGCCATAAGCTGGCTTGATCAGCATAAACCTACTGAACTGACGGCACATATTCCGGCCCTGTTAACCCATGCTGAGCCTGCCATACGACGACGAACGCTGGCTACATTAGCCCATTCCAACCAGCCTGCACCTACGCGTCAGCTTATGCACATTGCTCTGGCCGATCCCGAACCAACGCTCCGTCAGCAGGCAGCTTATCTGCTGGGACGTCGGATCAATGTTGAAGCGGCTGAACTGGCTCCGTTGGTTAATCATACTGACATTAATATTCGGCAGGGAGCTGTAAAAGGCGTTCTGGAGCTGAATCCGCATGATACAGCCGCTCAGCATAGCCTTGCCCGACTTGCCAGTGATACGGACCCGGCGCATCAGGAAATAGCCCTGAATCTGATTGGAGCGTTACGACTGAATGAGTTTGCGTCTACCGTCAGAGAGCGTTTGGCGAGTCCGCATCCAGTTATTGCCAAAATGGCTCTTTTGACCGCTGGTCGTTTGAACAGCGAAGCACTTACACAGTATTTGCTGCAACATCTGACCGACGAAACCATCGGTCGTATTGTGGTCCAATCGCTCAAAGCGCAGGGCCCCGACCTGATTCCTGCCTTGAAACGGGTTCGTCGGTCAAGCTCCGATCGACTGACTACCCAACGGATAGCCGCTCTTAGTGGGAGTATCAATACGCCCGAAAGTCGCCAGTTGCTGAACAGTTTGGCGCAGGAAACGGATCTGTTGATTCGGGGGGCGGCCTTGCGGGCGTTACGCCGTTTCCCGAACGAACCAGCCGATGATGCCGTATTCAAAGCGTTGATGCAGGAAGAGATTTTGCTGGCCCAACGGTTACTGCATGGCAGTATGACCGAACCGGATCTGGCTAAAACGCTTGATTACGAACTATCGGTACTGCTTCAGCGGCTGTTTGATATACTGACTCAACTGTACGATTCGGAAACCATTGCCGGAGCCCGTATGGGCATCGGGCATCCAGCGCGTGAACGTCGTGCCAATGCCCTTGAAATGCTGGATAACCTGATTCCCCGAGCTACGTATCAGACATTACAGGTTCTGGTCGACGATCTGCCACGGCCTGAAAAGGTAGCGATTCTGGATAAAGAACTGGAACCATTTGAAGGGGCCGAGTCGATTCAGGCTTTTATTCTCCGAAAAGGCGAAACGACCTTTTCGGCCTGGACAATCAGTGAGGTGTTACGCAACATGCCTGCCGACAAAGCCCTGGTTGCCCGAGAATCCCTTCAGACTCGATTTACTGCCCTATCTCCTCTGCTTATGAGTCATTCAACGAATTCGGCCGAACAGATTGCCGCCTATGACCGGGTGCTGCTTTTGTCGCAAACCCGGCTATTTGCCGATACCCCCGAAAATGTTCTGGCGAGTATCACGCCCATTATGAAAGAGGAACAATACTCGGCCAGTGAACCTGTTTTTCATAAAGGCGATCTCGGAACAGGCATGTACGTGATCTATACGGGCGAGGTGGTTGTATTAGATGGCGAAACGGAACTGGCTCGTTTTGGGCGGGGTGATTTCTTCGGCGAATTGGCTCTGCTGGATACCGAAGCGCGTTCGGCTACGGTCGAAGCTGTGACTGATGTGCGGCTGCTGCGAATCGATCAGGACGATTTCTACGATCTGATGGAAGAGCGGGGCGAAATATTACGGAGTATCGTTCGGAGTCTGTCGGGCCGAATCCGACGTCAGAATGAATTATTGGCCGCTAAGTAGAATCGTTGATTGATTTGGTAGTTTTGGTAGATGGTTAACGAATCGAATCATAACTATCCAGTAAGCGGTATTCATCGTTAAAAAGCACCTATATGAACTGGTCAGATGGTGAATCCTATATAACAGTCGGCATGGCTGTAGCCGTCATTCGGTATACTCGGAAATTACTGGAAACAGAAACGCGGCTGCCGAGATGGGATATCTATTTCAAAAATGTATGGCTCTCCGGTTTTGTGTTGATGGCCCTTGGCGAGGTGTTCCCCGATCCCTGGCTCATCTGGTATCAACTCATCATTATTGGTTCTGTTTACTATACCGTCTGGCAACTACCTGCTTTTCGCCCAGCAAAGATGTTACTTCTGGGCATTGCCCCCTATTCGTTCCTTATTGTCTTCAAGGATTTGCTCAGGCATCTGGCCCGAACATTTTATAAAACCAACAGTGACTATTTCGACGCGGCTTCAACCTTTGCGTTTATCTGGTTGGCTACCTTTCTGTTTATTGCCAATAGCCAGAAAAAGGCCCTGGCAAAAGAGCAGCTTGAACGCGAAAAAGAAGCCGAGCAGCGCCGAATTATTGAGGCTAAAAAGAACGAGCTGGAGTACCTGGTAGCTGAGCGGACAGCCGAAATTACCCGTCAAAAAGAAGAACTTGAACAGGCGCTGGTCGAATTGAAAGCCACCCAAAGCCAATTGATCCACAGTGAGAAAATGGCTTCTCTAGGGGAATTGACGGCGGGTATTGCCCACGAGATTCAGAATCCACTCAATTTTGTCAATAATTTCTCTGAAGTCAGCATCGAGCTGATTGACGAATTAAGTGAAGAACAGGCTAAAGGCGACCGGGATGTGGAACTGGAGGCCGAGCTTCTGACCGATCTGAAACAAAATCTTCAGAAAATCACCCAGCATGGCAACCGGGCAGCCTCCATTGTAAAAGGTATGCTTCAGCATTCGCGGGCCAGCACCGGGCAACGCGAGCCAACGGACCTGAACGCTCTGGCCGACGAGTACCTGCGCTTGGCGTATCATGGTTTACGGGCCAAAGACAAAACCTTTAACGCTCAGCTTAAAACCGAACTGGATGCATCGCTGGGTACCATTAGTGTCATTCCGCAGGATATAGGCCGGGTGTTGCTCAACTTATTTACCAATGCCTTCTATGCCGTTCATCAGCGTCAGAGGAAAGGTGAAGACCCCGCTTACCAGCCTACGGTAACGGTGCATACCCAATGCGTTGATAACGAAGCGGTTATTTCGGTAAGCGACAACGGCACAGGTATACCTGAAGAGCTGCAATCTAAAATCTTCCAGCCTTTTTTTACCACCAAGCCTACTGGAGAGGGAACGGGCCTGGGCCTCTCGCTGGCGTATGATATTGTTACAAAGGGTCATAACGGCACCATGACGGTCGAAAGCAGGGAAGGCGAAGGGACAACCTTTACCATCGCTTTGCCGGCTTAGTAGATAATGGATAATGGATAATGAATAATGGATAATGAGTGGACAGAACATTATTCATTCTACATTATTCATTTTTATGTTCAGGGTTTTAAGACCACTTTGGTGCAATCGTCTTCTTTATTTTTGAAAAGTTCATAGGCGCGGGAGGCTTCGGACAGGGGCAGAATATGTGAGATGATATCGTCCAGCACCACCTTGCCCTGTACAACCAGATCCAGTAGATAGTCGATATTTTTGTGCACAAACGACTGACCTGTTCGGATGGTAATGCCTTTGTCGAACACGCGGCCAATGGGGAAGTTGTCGGTTGGGCTGCCGTATACGCCAACAACCGATACAATACCGCCACGACGTACCGCCCGAAAGCATAACTCCAGTACTTTGGTGGTGCCTTTTTCCAGATTGATAACGGCTTTGGCTTTTTCGAGCAGCGAGCGATTGGCTTCCATGCCCACAGCATCGACACAGACATCGGCCCCCCGGCCTCCCGTCATGGATCGGATGGCTTCCACCACATCGACCTCGTCGGGATTGAGGGTTTCAACTTTATTAACCCGACGAGCCCGTTCCAGCCGATAGTTGAGTGGGTCGATGGCAATTACCCGACCTGCGCCCTGTATCCAGGCCGATTTTTGCGCCATAAGCCCCACGGGTCCCGATCCAAAAATAGCTACCGTTTCGCCCCCTTTGAGTTCGCCCCATTCGATAGCACTCCAGCCGGTTGGGAAAATATCGGTCAAAAAAAGTACCTGTTCATCCTTCAGCGATTCGGGTACGTGTCGCAGCCCATAATCGGCATACGGTACACGGACGTACTCGGCCTGACCACCGTTGTAGCCACCGTATAGATCGGTATACCCAAACAAACCGCCCCCTTTTTCACTGAGCAGGCCCCCATCAGGGCCATAATGTTTATGGTTTGAGTTCTCACACTGCATTTGCAGGTTCTGCTGACAGAAAAAGCAGTGGCCACAGGCAATGGTAAAGGGAACGACCACCCGATCGCCTTTTTTCAGGTTCGTGACACCAGCGCCTACCTCTTCCACAATGCCCATGAACTCATGGCCGATCACCTCATTTTCGAGTTGGGGAATAAACCCGTCATAAATGTGTAAGTCGGAGCCGCAGATGGCGGTGGAGGTTACGCGAATCAGCGCATCGCGAGCATCTTCAATACGTGGGTCGGCGGTATTTTCAACACGGATATCGCCAATTTTGTGGAATACGGCTGCTCTCATCTGATTTGTACGATTGAAAAGAAACGTTGGGGCTTTAAACTAGTTGTGTATTAACCTGACTCGGTCAGCTTTGTTGATTTCATGCCAGGTAAGCAAGCAGAAATCGATCGAGAGGGTCATGTTGTGAGCACATGGTCCACACATGATTTGTACCGATGCCTAAAGTCAATAAATTCGAAGCAGCTAATAAAGCATCTATCACAAGAGTTAGTTTATGAAACAGAGATTACCTGACAGGGCACTGTACCTCAGCCTGTTCCTTTGGATAGCTTCCTTTTTTGCTGTGCCTGTTTATTCGCTCGCCCAAACTGGAGCGGAGGTTTACAAAACCTATTGTGCCGGATGTCACGGAGCGCAATTGCAGGGTAGTGTGGCGCCTGCACTTCTTAAAAAAGTATGGAAACACGGTGGTGATCGAGCGTCGTTGCTGAATACCATCCGTAATGGAATTCCATCAACTGAGATGATTAAGTGGGAGGGGACTCTCTCCGAAAAGCAGATTGAGGCTGTCGCAGACTACATACTTAAGGCGCAAACATCGCCAGAACTGGTAAAGAATAATGAGTTGCCGCTCACCGTACAAACAAAGCGCTACACGCTGACAATTGAAAAACTAATTACGCAAGGATTGAATGGCCCCTGGGGAATTGAGTTTGTCGACGCCAACTACGCACTGATCACGGGTAAGACCGGGGAGCTTTACTGGATGACAAATGGCAAACTGGACGCTCAGAAAATTACTGGTCTTCCGCACGTGTATGGCTATGATATGGTCGGTGGATTAATGGACCTGGCAATCGATCCTGATTATGCCAAAAACGGCTGGGTTTATCTGGCATTTAGTCATAACTCACAAAACAGCTCCGACAAGAAAACGCCAGGTATGACCAAGATTGTTCGGGGAAAGGTGCGTGATCATCAATGGGTCGATGAACAGACCTTGTTTCAGGTCCCCGATTCGCTTCAGGTTAGTGGCGGTACGCGTTGGGGTTGCCGGTTTCTGTTCGATAAGAAGGGCTACCTCTACTTCACAATCGGTGATATGAACCGCGCCCAGGACTCGCAGATTTTGTCGAAACCTTCCGGAAAGATTTACCGAATCAACAGCGACGGTTCTATTCCGACCGATAATCCACTGTATGGAAAGGAAAACTACTTGCAGGCGATATACAGTTGGGGTAACCGCAATGTTGAGGGGCTGGCACAACATCCCGTCACGGGTGTGATCTATGCGAGTGAGCATGGCCCTCAGGGTGGTGATGAACTCAATATCCTGAAGAAAGGGGCGAATTACGGATGGCCAGTAATCACCTATGGAATCGACTATAACGGCAAAGCTATTTCCGACGAGACCCACAAAGAGGGTATGGAGCAGCCCATTACCTACTGGACGCCCTCAATTGCAGTATGTCCTATCGAGTTTGTTACCAGCCCCCGGTTTGCGCGTTGGAAAAACAACCTACTCGTGGGTGCCTTAAAATTTGAAGAACTCCGCCGATTGGTTATTGACGGCGATCGGGTTATTGAGCAGGAGGTTTTACTGAAAGGCTATGGACGAGTGCGGGATTTGAAGATGGGTCCCGATGGTGCTTTATATGTGCTGACCAATACACCCGATGCCCTGCTTCGTATCACGCCAAAGTGATAAATCTGCTGATTCGTATGTAGTTATGTCGAAAATTGATAACAAAAACTTAACATTAGCCTTTTGTTTGTGCCTTTTTTTTCGTATTTCTTTGTAGATTTTTTTGTTACCTTCTGACACTACAAAAACACAGAAATGAAAGCTAAGAAAAAGGAGCTTGCCGACTCGATTGCTACATCTATCGAAGCAAAGTTAAGTGGATCGGCTGCAGCATCGAAGAAATTCAAAAAAGCCATTGAAAAATCGGCCGACAAACTGGCTAAAAAACTGCTGAAACTATACAAGAAAACCGATAAGGCAGGTAAGCCCAAGCAGAAAACGACGCCTAAAGTGAAAAAAGCGAAGCCAGCCGCTGTAACAGCCGCTTAAAGCGATTTATAGGAATTGATTTTGTCATTTTGACGAAGCTATTTACAATACTCAGTCAAGATGGGCTACGGATTACCCCCAACCCCCTAAAGAGGGCTTAAGTCGAATATAGCGAGGCAGAGCCCCTTTTAAGGGGTTGGGGGTAATCCGTAAAGTTGAAATAGTTTCTTACTTAAGGTCCTTACCGGCAATGTCTTCCCAGCGATAATAATGGAACGTTTTGCCTTCCGACATGGCAACAAATAACCCGTGTGGAAACTGTTTACCAAGAGCTACGTTCGTTACGTCGGAGCCGTCGCTGACTTGAGCGGCTACTTTCACCACCTTCAGCAGTTTATGCTCATTCGGATGACCGGGTTCGCCTTCACGTCGGAAAATATGGAATTGATTGGCTCCCTGGTCCGATACGAGCAGGTAACCCGTTTTAGGTCCTGTTTTGTAGATGGAAATGCCTTCGTGATCTTCTGCAAAACCGGTTTTGGCAAACAGAGCTAGTTCATTATTTCCTCGTTCCGGGTCAGCATAGTATTTACGAACACCAACACCTTCGTCGGAATAATAGACGTAGCCTAGTTCGTTATCAACGGCTATCGACTCAATTTCCTTCTTACCGCTGTAGGTGCCGAACTTCCGAACCAGCGTTGCTTTTACGTGGCCTGACCCATCATCCTCCAGCTTGTACTGACCAATGTATGACCCCGTAGTAGGCCCTGTTTTTCGTCCTACCATAGCGTACAATATGCCGGATGGAGCCTTGTAAAGCGCAATGCCCATCAGATCGCGGAAGCCACTGGTTGTGTCGCCCACAAACATATCGAGCCCCCCCTTGTCGATAGGCTGCATGTCGGGCAGCGAAAAGATACGGAGCTTATGGGTAAACCGTTCGGTCGTTACAGCAATATCGGTGGGTTTTCCGGCTAGTTTCAGGCTGTAGGCAATGTCGACGTTGTTGGGTCGCTTCAGATCATGGACTTCCTTGACGATTTTCCCGTTCAGATCGAAGACGTACAAACCGCCATCCTGATCCTTATCGGTACCGATAATCAGGCTTTTGGCGTGATCGGCTGGATTGATCCAGATAGCCGGGTCGTCGGTGTCGTGACGAACGGTATCGGTGATGATGACCGGCTTGACCACCTGCTGCGCCGTTGACTGAGTTGACTGACAGGCAACCAGGGACAAGGTTATAACTAGATAAAACTTCATGGGCAGGCAAAAGTTATTACACAGCGATGCACCGAGAAATAAGGAGATTCACCGAAAATGTAAAAAGTACCTCTGTGTATCTCCTTTTCCTCTGCGCATCTCTGTGTCATAATCATTAAAAGCTAGTTCGTTCCGAAAGCGCCAATCGTTGTCGATGGAGCAGGCGATTTATACAGTGTACCGTTGGCAAATGAAATACCATCGGCATACAGGCGTGTAAAGCTTGTGGTGCCTTTTCCAATAGCCGGAGAACCGCTTTGTAGCCGGAAATCCCAGGCCGTATTGAAAATGGCATTCGATGACGCCGTGCTCAGCGGATAGTTTACAAATTTAGGATCGTTATCGCCAACGGTTTTGCTGATTACATCGTTGGTGCCGGTCAGAATTTCGGTCGACGGCTGGAAGCCTGTTACACCATCCTGCGTATAGCCGTAATACAGGTTGTTGCTCACTTTGGTCCGGCTGTCTTCCGGGTTTTTCGGATCGCGTTTTACCCCAAAACGATCATTGGCCAGCAGGTTATTGTACAGCTCAGCCCGAACGCCTATTTCTACCCAGATCGATCCCCCTTTAATGGTCGGACGGCGCCAGCCAGCATTCACAATCGTGTTATTGTAGGCAATAACATACGCTTGCGGAGTGCGATCGCCGGAGTTGGAGAGTTTCAGCGCATTCGTATTTGGGCTATAAACCAGGTTGTAGGCTACGTCGGCCTGAACGCCCGATTTGATATTGATGGCATCGCCACCCGATACGCCCTGCGTGTAAATCTTGTTATTGGCAATGATCACCTTTCCGCCTTCGATGTAGAAACCATCTTCGTTCTGGTTGTTCAGGCGGCTATTTACAATCACTAGCTTGCCATTGACATTCGAATAGTTAATGGCCGGAACGTGGTTACCAGCGGCTGCCTTATATAAGCCCGCTTTGACCGACGGTGAACTTTCAGTTGTTACGGCACCACCATACTCCAGAATGGCATTGTCGAGCAATAGTTCAGCGCAGGTGGGTGCGGCAATGATACCGCCCCACAGGCTACCCCATTGGTTGGCGGTAGTTTTCCAGGCGTCGGGAACGGTAAATTTAACCGGGTTGGCCGAGGTGCCCATCACGTACAGGTTCCCTTTGATGATAAATTCTGGCTTCACGGTCGAATCGCTGAAAACGACAGTAACGCCTTCTTCAATAACCAGCGACTGGCTGGCTGGAACCTGTAGATGGCCTGTGATTTTATAGGTGCTTCCTTTGGTCCAGGTGCCTGATACATCGCCCGAAACGGCGTCTTTCACGACTGGAGTTGGCGTTACGGGTTGATTCGAATCGTCGCTCTTCGAACAGCCGATCAATACAGCCGCTGATAGCGCAGCCAGGATAAATACTTGTTTCATCGTTGTGTTGGTTATGAATCTGTTTTCTTCTTTTGTTGAGCGCAGGAGTGTCCACTAATGCGGTTATAATTTGTAGCGGATGCCCAGCACATAGGAGCGTTGGTAGAAATCACGGCGGATGAGCGTTTTGCCCGATATATCCTGATTGGGGATGTCTGAATTTTTGCTGTTGACGTTCTTGATAAAAATCTCCGTAGGCGTATTCAGCAGGTTATTGGCTTTGGCAAAGAGCATAAATCCCCCGCCTGGATTGGCCCGGCCTGAATTGGCTCGGCCCAGTCGCTTTTCGAGCGAAGCATCCATCTGGACAAAGCCTTTCTGATACAGGTCATTATCCACAAACTGCGATACGGTGTTGATACGGCCACCCGTGTAACTGGCGGCAAGCTGACCATCGAAGCCGTGTTCGGTATCTTTGTAGAGCAGCGATAGGTTCGCTACGTGTGCCGATTGGCCATACAGCGCCCGCGTTTGATTGACGGTAATCGTTTCCAGATCGCCCTGTGCATTGCGGATGCGCTTCGATTTAGGCGTAGTAATGCTGGAATTGGTATAGGTATAGTTAGCCTTCACCCCCCATTGCCGGAAATACTTGATAGCATCCACTTCCAGGCCGAAGTTGGTGGCATTACCGAAATTGCCCGGTCCGTAATACAAATCCTGACCGCGAATGGCGTCTTTTTGCAGCGTGTATTCAATCGGGTCCTGAATGTGCTTATAGAACAGACCGATCATAAACTGTTCCAGCGGACGTGGGAAAAACTCGTAGCGCAAATCAACATTGTCGGCAATGGCTCGCTTCAGATTAGGGTTGCCCCGCTCCTGGTATTCCTCGTTGACAATCCGGTAGGGGACGATCTCGAAAAAACCGGGACGGTTCAAGGAACGGAAGTACGACAGTCGCCAGTTGGTACGTTCGGTAGGTCGATAGCGGACGTGCAGGCTCGGTAATAAGTCGGTGTAAACCTGGCTACCAGTTGGGTTGTCTTCGCCAATCGGGAATTTCATGGCGTAGCGCTGATCGGTATATTCAATCCGTACACCCCCCGTAATTTCGAGGGGGGTATCAGTAGTGTGGAATTGAAGGTAACCGGATGTTGTTTTCTCGCTGGCGTCGTAATTCAGGGCCGAGGCAACAGAGCCAAGGGGATTCTGAATGCTCCAGACAATCTGGTTGTAATCGCTGAAATCGACACCGTATTGGGCAAACGGGTTGCTTGGCCGAAGGGTATAATTGTTGTAAAAATTAGTCCGTTGTTTATCCCGATATAGACCACCGGCCATCCATTCGACGGCGATACCCGCCAGGTTTGTTTTCAGCGTCAGGTTCAGATAACCCGCCAGGTCCGTATCTGAGTTATGCTCCCAACGGCGTTGCCCATCCTGAACCGTCGTTCGTTTTTCAACAAAATTCTGGCGGATACCCAGCAAGGGTACGTAGGTTTGATCGGGTACTTCGTTCGTAGCTGTCGAGTAAACCGCCGACCAGTTGATGCCAAAATTGGGCGTTAGCTGATGCGTTCCCTGAAGCGTGCTGTTGTAAATCCGCTGCTTCGTCAGCCGTGAGCGGGTTTCAAAACCCAGGGTTGCATTGCCCAGAACCGGGTCGAAACCGCCAATGCCCAGTTCTGTCGATTTGGTCTCGCGGATTTGCTCGTTGGTCAGGCTGATAAGCGCGTTGAACCACTGGATTTTATTGCGTTCATTGACCCGAAAGTCCATCTTGGCATGAATACCATAGCGGGTCTGCCGTTCGGAGTATTCACGCTCACTTTGTTTGTTAAGGGTAACACCCCGTAATGTATCGACCACATCCCCGTTGAAAAACAGGCTGTTGCTGCCCCGGTAGGTATTTTGAAGGCTACCCGCCAGCATGATCCCAAATCGACGGTTGAAGAATCGGTTGCCAATGGCAAAACTACCGAGCAGATTGGGCGGTGGCGATTGGCGGGTATAGGTTGCAGAAGCTTTGTTGAAGTCGGCGAATTTGGCGCTATACTGACTCCCAAATTGCTCATAAGGCGACTGCGTATTGATGTGTTTGGTATCGAAACTGACGAATGGACGATTGGCAAATAACTCGCTATAACCCGTCGATAGATTGGCCAGAATCGTGGGGTGGTCGGGCGCATCTTTCATGACCATATTGATGGCTCCACCAACGGCATCGCCCTCCATGCTGGGCGTCAAGGCTTTGTAAACTTCGAGCCGATCAAGTAGTTCGGCTGGGAAAATATCGAGCGGGACGTATCGGTAGCGGTTGTCAGGACTGGGAATTTTTACCCCGTTGACGAGCGTGTAATTGTAGCGTTTGTCCATCCCCCGCAAAATGGCATACTGGCCGTCGCCATTGCTGTTCCGTTCAATTGAAATGCCTGATACGCGCTGGATGACATTGGCAACGGTAAGGTCGGGTGAGAGTTCGATGGTACGGCCCGACACGATGTTGGTAACCTGTAAAGCATTTCGTTCGAGATCGCGGGCGGTGCGGTCGCTGGCTCCGTCGCGTTTGCCCTTTACCGTTACTTCGGTCAGTTGGCGGTCTGTATCGGTTTCGAGGGGTAGGTCTATCGTAACTGTTTGATCATCAGTTGTAAGGACGACATCACGACTCATGGTCCGGTACGATACGTAGCTGATTCGGATTGTATGCGTGCCAGTGGGTACATTCTTAATCAGAAAGGAGCCATCCAGACCCGATACATTATAGAGTTTCGTATTTTCTATGAGCAATGTAGCACCTATTACGGGCTGGCCCGTAGCTGCATCAATGGCTCTTCCCCGGATTGTACCCGCCCAAGCGCTTGAAGCAGTCAATAGATAAAAACCAGCAATAAGGACAAGTCGATTCATTTGGTTTCCTGAAGAAGGTATTCCCTGAGTTTCAACCACACGATTCCGTTTGTGATGGATGCTGCAAAGGTGAAGGCAGGAAAGAGAACCAGACCAATTTGACCCGTGAACAAAAAGGCAACATGTCCTTTAGGACCGTAAACAACCAGGCAACATAGTTTCTAATTGTTGTTTAATTGGTTGGTAATTAGGTAATTAAGCGCTAGTCGAAACGCCATTATCTTATTGTTAACAATGTGTTTCCTAACTGTGAAGCCAAACGGTGTTCTTTTAAATGTTATATTTTTTCGGAAGAGGATTGTATTAGCGCTGGGAACCGCTGAATGAAGGCCGAGAGCGATTCGCCCTCAGCGAGGCTTATTTTCTTGCGTAATCGATAGCGGGCAACGCGCAGACTGTCGGGCGAAATACCCAGCAGCGTAGCTATGTCCGTCGAGTTGATATTCATCTTGAGCAACGCAATAAGTCGCAGATCGGTGGCCGTCAGGTCAGGAAATTGCTGGGTTAGCGAATGGAAGAAATCGGGGTGTACCTGATCGAAAATAGTGCGGAAGTCATCCCAGTATTTATCCTGGTTGAAACTCAGATCGATTTTCTGGGCGAGTTGTCGAAGTAGCTTTTTCTGATCGCGTTTGTCGTCTTTGAGGATGGCCGTTAGATCGTTTTTTAGTTCTTCGAGCACCTGGTTTTTCTGAATGATCTGTAGCGTATGGGCTGTTAACTCTTTGCTTTTCAGTTCCAGTTGGCTTTTCAGGTTGACTTCTTCCAACTGCCTGTTCTTTAACTCGGCCTGAATGAGTTCATGCTGGGTGCGGAATATCTCCTGATTTTGCTGATGAAGCGCCTGCTGGTTTCGGAGTTTCATCCGTTGTCGACTGATAATTACCGCGCCTAAAATGCCGATCAGCAGCAACACCACTACGGTAGCCATAAGGATAATGAGATCGGTACGCTTCTGGGTATTAAGTTGGTCAATCTCACTGTCTTTTCGCTCTACTTCATACAGCGTTTGGAGTAAGGTTATCTGGCGATTATTTTCGATACCGTAGATCTCATCGGTTAAATCCCGACTGCGCTCAATGTAATTATAGGCACTATCGGGTTGGTTCATCAGCCGATAGGTTTTAGCGATGTCGCGGAGGGCAGCACTGATCTGGTATAACTCCCCCTTTTGCTGCGACATCCGCAGGGCTTTTCGGGAATACGTCAAACCGTCCTGATACTTACCTGTTTTTCGAAATACATCACCCAGGTTGTTCAGAATTTCGAGCTGGCTGATTTCGTCATGGGTTTTCTGAGCCAGGAGCAAGGCCTTTTGGTAATAATAATGAGCCGAGTCGTACCGGGCTTCATCTTCAAAAATACTCCCCAGGTTTTCGTAAATCTTGGTGAGGCTACTTGTATCATGGACAGCGAGACTATGTGCGAAAGCCAGTTTCTGATACCGATAAGCCAGGTTGGGTGACTGCCGTTTTTCGTAGATATGCCCAATGTTGGCGTAAGTTTGGGCCAGGCCGACAGGGTTACGTTGCTGCTGATAAAAAGACAACGCTTCATTAAACTGGGCTAACGCCTGATCGACCTGCTCATTGTAGTAATACACTGTGCCGAGCTCATTGCGATTTCGGGCCAGTCGGTTGGCATCGTTCTCGGCTAAAAAGATTTTTTGCGCCTGCAACAGAAAATCTATAGCCTGCGCATAGTTGCCCTGATGGTAGAAAAGCAGACCAATTTGTTGAAGCGATTCGCCTTCGGATCGTTTATCCTGTCGATTGATCGCCTGATCTAACCGGGCTTTGATGACCCGGTAAACGGAATCAGGGTATTGCCGGGATAATTGTTCGGTTGCGCTAAGATTCTGGGCAAAGCAGTTCGTAACGGCATGGGTTACTAGCACCAGCAGGACTAGCCAATCAGGCTTCGGGAGCATAAGCTTCGACCAGAAACGTATACGTGGACACATCCTCAATCAGGCTAGGCAATAACTCTATAAAAATAGAGGCTTATCAGCCAATTACTATAAACTTTTTCTGACCAGTTCCGTAGAGCCAAAAAAGCCACTCCCAATCAGAAGTGGCTTTTAAACTACTAACAGAAGTCGTTATCGGAGTGGCGTTGGCAAGGTGACAAAATAAATACGGTTGACATCGACCTTGCCCGTTGCCGGTAAAATTTTTGCCGTAAATCCGTTTTTGCCATTATCGACTACACCAAAATCATCATCGTTCGAAATAGCCAGTATATTATTGCCAATCAGGGCAATACCCTCGGCTTTGTCGTGTGGGTAAACAGGGTTGAATCCAGCCAGAATATCAAATACCAGCGTTTTGGTAACAGGGGTAATTCCCGCATTCTGTAAACCCGTTTTATCTTTAAGCTGCTCCACCGTCAGCCCACCGAAAAGTTTACCGTTCGTGCCATTGGATGGGTCCGAGATGTCGGTTGCTCCAGCCAGGTCAATTTTAAAGACTCGCTTGAACGTAGCGGGTTTGGTTGGGTTACCGCCATAGTCGCCGTCGCGCTCCAGCGTCAGGAAAGTCGTGTTGGTGATAGCGGCAATTTCACTGCAACCCGTCAGGCTGGCGTTTTCCATCAGATAAGCGTATTGCTTCGTAGCACCGCTGGCAATATCGAACGTTACAACGCGCAGGACCACCGAACCCGACACGGCTCCTGAGCTGGGGTTGTACAGCGGAGACTGCATCAGGCCAACCAACGTCTTGCCATCGGGTGTAATCGTCAGACCCTCCATACCCCGGTTAGGCCGACGGGTAGCCAGCACTTTGGGCAGTGTTCGGCCACCCGTACCTGTCCCGAATGGGTTAATCCGTTCGATGGTTTTACCACTGGCATCGAAGTGAACAATGTGTGGGCCGTACTCGTCACTCACCCAGAAGGTGCCGTCTGAAGCCAGGACCAGACCTTCTGAATCAAGCCCGTCAGCATTTGGGGCAATCGGCTGGCCGTTTAAGTCGAGAGCCGTTTCTCCCGTACTGCCCTGACCCGATGGATTGGGTAAACCGGTTAGTAATTGGCCGGAGGCATTTTTTAGTAAAATGGTTCTATCCAAAACCAGTTGATTTCCAACTACATGGAACTGGCCAATTTGTGGAGTGAAATCCGCTTTGCCGAAGATGATGGAGTTGGCGGCCTGACCGGCTGCATTAGGGCCACGGTCGGTCAATAGGTAAAATACGTTCGGATCTTTTGGATCAGGAGCGAGCGCTGAACCAAAGCCCCCATTGTAAATCGTCGTCCCATTGGGCGAAACGGCTAGTGTTTTCGGATTGGAAGCCTCGGAGAAGGTTGGATAGGCGACAAGGGTAGGAATACGGTGGTCGTCGCAACCCACTACGAGTAAGCTACCAACGACAACGGTGGCCACGAAAGAGGATATAGAACGTGTTTGCATAAAGGAGGGGAATATAGTGTTTGATAAATGCACAAAACTATAGTGTCCTATATTACCTGAATGTGATATAAGGGACGGGTATATTAAGCCAGTTTTAATTTTTAATGCCTTGGTAAGCAGGTCTTTGTGAATTAGGGGGAAGGATTACTTAATCCCGGAATTGTCACGCATCCATTGATAGTCAAACCGACTGGCTATAGGCTACATATGTGTTTACGACTGTGCCATCATTGTACAGATCGACGAGAGCATAACCGGCTGGTGTATGATGGTACTTGCCAAACCACCAGGCTCCACTCACAGCTCCATTGCAGTAATAGCTTACGTTACTATAGTCGACACGGTCAACCAAATGAATGTGTCCGCTAAGAGCCGCTTTTACGTTTGGATACCGAGTGAATAAGTTAGTGAGCCGGACGGTATCGCTATGCATCCAGCGGGCCGGTATGGTCCAGTTTTCACCGGCGAAACGAGGGCCATCGAAAAAGACGCAGGCTGCCAGAATAGGAACGTGCGAAATAAGTAGGATAGGTACGTCGGCGGGTGTTGCTTTCAGGTCTGCTTCCAGCCAGGCAAATTGTTCGTCGTCAAGATGGGCCGTGTACCAACTTCCGTCAGCTTTGGGTTGCACACTGTCGAGAACAATGATATGCCAGCCGTTGCGGGTCAGGCTATAATATCGGCTAGACAACTGTAACTCGTCCATAGCCCATTTCTTGCCATCGCAGAATGATACCTGGGTTTCATGTTTGCACCAGATGTCGTGATTGCCGACGCAGCTCAGAATCGGTAGGGCATTTTCGTTTCCGATAACCTCCTGATAGAGCTTCCATTGCCGCCGAACGCTATCCTGGCCACGGCCATGCGCTTCCATAATGGCATCGCCCCCGTTGATTATCAAATCCGGTTTGTTGGGCAGGCTTTGTATATGATGCAGGCATTTTTCAAATCCCTTGGCTGCACCGATGAGCGGCTGCATATGTACGTCTGTAACGTGGGCAATGCGTAAAACCCGTTGTTTGGGAATTGAGGCTACCTGAGCCGTAGCCAGTTCATTGGCCGAAAGAGCCGCCAGGCCCATACCCATTCGTCTAACTACCTGTCGACGATTCATGCAAGCACGTATTGGTTTACGCAAAGTAAGAATCAGACTATGAACTCTTGATTAAAGCAGGGTTATGGTTGTATTAGGTAATGGACTGATTACTAACGATTCCGTAATTTCCGGATATTGTTCAGATCAGGAGCAACTATTACTAAGCGAACGATTCCTACTGAAGTAAACTTGGTTATCCGTTCGATACGGCTGGAAACCGCTTCCTAAATACTGGCTGCCTGAACGTATTCAAAAAATTGTAAAAACTATATTTTGATAATATTGATGTTGGTTTATAATAGTTTTGAGATTTCGTATCACTACAGAATTATTTTGCAGGAGTTTCGTGGTTTGGATACTTTTTTTCTAAGTATTAATTCGTACTTTCACAACACCCTATCTACTAAGGAGTTATATTTGACTTTACTCTAATTTTATCCGGGATAAATACAAAAACTCATGTCATCACAACTAACTCGCCGGGATTGGCTTCGGGCCAGTGGCCTTCTGACGACCAGCCTAGGCTTAAGTAGATTTACTCCCGCCGAAGCTGCCCGGCCTGCCGCTCCGCTTGTATCGACGTTTACAAATGAATTCGCGTTTGCCGATGATCCGTTCGAAAAAATGGGTAAGCTACGGGCGCGGCTCCTGGCCAATGAAAACCCATTGGGTATATCGCCCAATGCGAAGGAGGCTCTGGTCAAAGCGGCCGAAGTTGGGAATCGGTACGCCTTCATGGAGTTTGGTCAGTTGAAGAAACTAATTGCCGCCGATGAAGGCGTAAAGACTGAACATATCCTGATGTCGCCAGGGTCGTCGGATATTTTGATGGCGGCTGCCGACAATTTCGCGAAAGGGGGCGGCACCATCCTGACCAGTGCGATGACGTACGACGACCTGTTGCAGCGGGCCGAGAAGATGGGCGCAAAAATCAAAGCGCTACCGATGACGAAGGATTATAAGTATGACCTGCCCGCTATCAAGGCTGCCATCACGCCCGATGTGAAACTGGTTTATATCGTTAATCCGAACAACCCAACAGGTACGATTGTGCCAACGGCTGAACTGGAAGCCTTCTGTCGGGAAGTAGCGCCCAAAGTTCCTGTATTTATCGACGAAGCCTATATTGATTTCTTCGAACCCGCCGACCGCCCAAAGCTGGGTAAACTGGTGTCGGAAGGGCTAAACGTGATTCTGGCGCGGACATTCTCTAAAATTCACGGCTTTGCTGGGTTACGGTTAGGGTATGCGATGGCCCAGCCTGCCACGTTGCGAACCCTGCGTGATTACACGAACGGAGACTTTGCCGTTAGTATCACGACCCTCATGGCCGGTATTGCCAGCTACCAGGATAAAGATTGGCAAAACCATTGCCGGGCCGAGAACGCAAAAGCACGGGCTTATACCACCAAAGCGTTGACGGACATGGGATACGAAGTTATTCCATCGTCGACCAACTTTATTCTGTTCCCGATTCGTATGAAAACCGGGCCGTTCAGCAACCAGATGTTTGCACAGGGAATCGGTATTCAAACGCGCGACTTCAACGGACAACCGTATTGCCGAGTGAGCGTCGGTACGATGGACGAAATGGCCATTTTCATGGATGGGTTTAAAAAAGTGGTTGGATAAAGGACGTATTGGGAGCGAGGAATGAGAATGCTGGCGCAATCTCGTCATGCGGAGCATTCTCACTCCTCGCTCCTAACTCCTCGCTCCTGATAAACTATGACAAGACGCGATTTTATTAATGCAACCAGTGCCAGTTATGCCAGTTTGTTGGCGTGGGGAATGATTCATCCGGCACCAGCGTCGGCATTCGATCTTCCCGCCAATGGACAGAAGCAGGATGGCAAAGGACGAAAAGTAATCATTTTAGGCGCCGGACTCGCTGGATTAACGGCAGCCTATGAACTCGGCAAACTCGGCTACGATTGTACCGTCCTGGAAGCCCGACCCCGTTCGGGTGGCCGGGTCTGGACCATCCGGGGCGGCACCAAAGAAACCGAACTGGGTGGCGGAACGCCACAAACCTGCACGTTTGAAGATGGCTTGTATTTCAACGGCGGAGCCGCCCGTATTCCGCACCATCACCAGATCACACTTCACTATTGCCGGGAGTTAGGGGTTCCGTTGCAGATTTTCAATGGATCGAACGAGTCGGCTTACCTCTACAACGATGGTGGTACGGGCAATTTTGCCAACCGACGGATGCGCATCAGCGACTATCACCACGATATGCGCGGCTATACGTCTGAACTGCTGGCCAAAGCCCTCGACCAGTCGTCGCTCGATCAGCAATTGACGAAGGAAGACGTTGAAAAACTCATCGATTTCCTGAAAAATGAAGGCGATCTGAACACAGCTCATCTCTATAAGGGAACCAACCGCCGGGGTTATAAAGACAAAAATGATCCGGGCGCTGGCAATACACCCGGTACCTTGAGCGACCCTTACGGGCTTACCGATCTGCTCCGGTCAGGATTTATGCAGCCGGTGTTTTACAACGTGGGCGATTACGCCTATGAACAGCAGGCTACTTTGTTGCAGCCCGTCGGTGGGATGGATATGATTCCGAGGGCGTTTGAGAAAAAACTGGCGGGTAAAATTCTGTTCAACGCGCCCGTGAAGGAACTTCGCAAAACGGAAAATGGCGTACGGGTCATTTATCAGAAAGATGGAAAACCCGTTGAGCTGACGGGCGAATTCTGCGTTTGTACACTACCGTTGCCGATGCTCAAAAACCTGGAATCGGATCTGTCGGGGACTGTGCAGCGAGCGGCTGACTTTATCCCGTACATGAAAACGGGTAAGATTGGCCTGCAATTCAAGCGTCGGTTCTGGGAAGAGGATGACGGTATTTATGGCGGTATTTCCCGGACCAACATGGACATCAACCAGATCTGGTATCCGTCGTTTGGGTTGCAGGAGAAGAAAGGCGTGCTAATCGGCTATTATAATTTCTATAGTCGGGCCGAAGCTGTGGGCGCTCTCCCTGTGGCCGGACGCGAAAAATTGGCCCTGGAGCAGGGTGGAAAAATGCATCCTCAATATCCGGCTGAGTTCGAAAATTCGTTTTCGCTGGCCTGGCATCGGACGCCATATAGCAACGGCGGCTGGGCCACTTACGACGACGCTACCCGGAAAAAATACTACCCTGCGCTGCTCGAACCTGATGGGAACATCTATTTTGCAGGTGAGCATACCACGTATCTGACGGCCTGGATGGCCGGAGCGTTCACATCGGCCCGCCGTACGGTCGAAGCCATCCATGCTCGCGTGGGTGAGTACACCAAAAAGTAAATTGTCATGAATCTGAACCTAAGCGGTCTTGAAATCGCTGGGATTTGACTGAATAAACTATGAAAAACAACCTGCTCTCTCTTTTACTTTTTGTTTGTTGCGCCATGGCTACTCAATTGATTAGTCAGCGTGTTTGGGCACAAACAGCTTCTGCCAGCATGACTGTTGAGCAGTTAAATGCGATCAAAGCCATTAAAATCGCGAATCTCGATAAGGATACGTACTTCAAATCAGGCGGTTTTATCCTGGATCGGTATGAAGAACGCCCAGCCTACGTGTTTGCCTACAGCGATGGCATCACCCGGAAAATTTACCTCTACAAAGTATTCTCCGTTGAAGATACCAAAGAACTTGGCCTGCTGGCTATTTATAAAAACGAGAAAACGGGAGCGGTGAAGCCATTTGTCATTCCCGGAGCCTCAGCCGACCGCAAAGCCTGGGACGCCTACATCGACGACCTGAAATACGTTGGTGAAAAAGAGCCCGGCCTCATGTCGACGTTGACCTTTGTACTTTCCCGCGAAATGGCTGGCCTGCTGTCGGGCGGTGCCGGAAAATCGGAGGAGGGAAGTGGTAAGAAAAAGGAGGAATACAACTTCTGCTTTGCTGCCGATGCTCCGGTAACCCTGGCCGATGGGTCGTCCAAAGGCATTCAGGACATCACGGTAAACGATGTGGTGATGGGTTATGAGGCTAAAACCAAAACGCTTGCTCCCACACACGTTACCCGGATCGATGTGCATACTGGTTCATTCGCGTTGGCTGGTGTATGGGTGGCACCCGTTCAGGAAGTAACGGCCGATACCCGTACAACGCTAACTACGCCCACACTGCTCGAAGCGACGGCCAATCATCCTGTGCTGACGGCAACGGGTCGGAAGGCGCTGGGCGATGTGAAAGTAGGGGAAGTCGTTTACCGCTATGATGCCACAGTTCAGGGCGTGGTAGCCTATAAAGTGATTCGTCTCGAAGCTTCTGTTCGTTCTGTTGACAAAGTATATAACCTGGTTACTCAATCAGGTGCTTACCTCGTTAGTGAAACAGTAGTGCTCGATAAATAAAATAAGCATTTGAATTATACCAGAACGGGTATAAATTTGGTAGAAAAAGCCAGATTTATACCCGTTCTGGTATACTTATGAGAACAGAAAGTTAGCTGTTCGTTACATGATATAGACTTTCTAAATACTCTCCTATTTTCCATTGCCCTATTCTGCTTTTGCCTGTACATTTGTTTGATAAAACCGTATGCGAGCATACTAATTCAGGCAACAAAATCATGGCAGAAGCTTTCATTTATGATGCGGTTCGCACACCGCGCGGGCGTGGTAAAAGCGACGGTTCGTTGCATGACGTGCAGCCCATTCAACTTCTTACAACCGTTCTGCGCGAACTTCGGGATCGTAACCAACTCGATACCTCCCTGGTCGATGATGTAATTATGGGCTGCGTAACGCCCATTGGCGAACAGGGTGCCGATATTGCCCGAACAGCCGCTATTGAGGCCGATTATGCCGAATCGGTAGCGGGCGTACAACTCAATCGGTTTTGCTCGTCGGGCTTGGAAGCGATTAACATGGCTGCGGCTTATGTGATGTCGGGGCAGGTAGATGCCATCGTGGCGGGTGGCATAGAGTCGATGTCGCGGGTACCGATGGGCTCCGATGGTGGAGCTTTGTTCATGAATCCACAGATTGTGGCCCGGCACAATATTGTTCCCCAGGGTATTTCAGCCGATTTGATTGCGACGAAATACGGGTATTCCCGGCTGGATGTAGATACCTTCGCGGCTGAGTCGTACCGGAGAGCTGTTGAGGCACAGGCGGCCAATCGGTTTCAGAAAACGCTGATCCCCATCAAAGATATTGTCGGAAATACCTTACTCGACCGCGACGAAGGGGTACGGCCCGGTACAACGGTCGACAGTTTGAGCAAACTCAAGCCCGCTTTCGAAGGAATCGGCCAGATGGGACTGGATGCACTGGCACTGCTCAAATACGCTCAATATGATAAAATAAATCACGTTCACCATGCCGGTAATTCCTCGCAGATTGTAGACGGGGCCGCTGGTCTACTGATTGGCAGCAAGGAATTTGGCGAAAAAACGGGCCTGAAACCACGGGCGCGTATCAAGGCGTTTGCGGTAGTCGGTTCTGAACCAACCATCATGCTGACAGGGCCTGTTCCGGCTACCCGCAAGGTGCTCAAACGAGCCGGTATGCAAATCAGCGACATCGATCTGTTTGAGGTCAACGAAGCCTTTGCCGCTGTGCCCCTATTATTTATGGATGAGCTTGGGGTGTCGCATAACCAACTGAATGTCAACGGAGGATCAATAGCCTTGGGACATCCGTTGGGGGCTACGGGCGCTATTTTGTCGGCCACGCTGATCGACGAGTTGGAACGTGCTGATAAACAGGTTGGCCTCACTACACTCTGCATAGGCGGAGGTATGGGAATCGCGACCATTTTTGAGCGCGTAAACTGAATGGATAGAACGCAGATTGTTATGATGATTAAGATCTGTGTAAATCATAATCGCTCCGGCGGACCGGCATCATAACAATCTGCGTTCTGTTCTTGTGACTGACTAGTTGATTAATAGGATTTTATACGTTTTCACTAATGGCAATTCACTATTCTGTCAATGATACCATAGCGTTCATTATCTGGGAAATGACAACCAGCCCGATGAACGTGCTTAATGATGAATCGATTCCTGAATTTGAAGCGGCTCTGCAACGGGCCTATACTGACGATTCGGTTAAGGGCGTCATCATCAGCTCGAATAAGCCTGAGTTTGTGGCTGGTGCCGACCTCAAAATGATTCTGCGGAACAACGATAAAGATCCTGCCGAGATGCAGAAGGTTTCGCTGGAGCTGAACCGGGTTTTTCGTCGCATAGAAACATCGGGCAAGCCGACTGTAGCCGCCATCAATGGTACAGCGTTGGGCGGGGGTTACGAAATCTGTCTGGCCTGTCATCACCGTGTGGCACTAAATAATCCTAAAACCCTGATCGGCCTGGTTGAAGTAACCATTGGACTACTGCCTGGAGCAGGAGGGACGCAGCGATTGCCCCGCATGATTGGTATGCAGGCGGCTTTACCCTTAATTCTGGAAGGGAAAAAAGTAGGTGTTCAGGAAGCGAAAAATCTGGGTATGGTCGATGCTATTGCCGATACGCCTGACGAGATGCTGGCCCAGGCCCGTGCCTGGATCGATGCGAACGGAACGTCCGACCAGCCCAAACCCGTAAAACCCTGGGACGAGATTGATCGAAAAACCGGGAAGATTGTCGGCAGAGATAATTTCAAAGTGCCGGGTGGTACCGTTCAGAGTGTGGTAGGTGTGCAGACGTTTAGTGCCGGAACGGCTATGCTCATGGATAAAACAAAGGGGAATTATCCCGCCCCGCTGGCCATCATGTCATGCGTGTATGAAGGATTGCAAGTGAATATCGACCGGGCACTGGTGATCGAATCCCGCTATTTTGCTGAAGTAGCGACCTCAAAAGTGGCCAAAAGCCTGATTCAGACGATGTTTCTGGGGCTGAACGAAGCGAACAAAGGCGTCAGTCGCCCGAAAGATATTCCGAAAACGGACGTAAAAAAACTGGGTATTCTGGGAGCGGGTATGATGGGTGCCGGGATTGCCTATGTATCGGCACAGGCCGGTATCGAAGTCGTTCTGAAAGACGTATCCATCGCAGCAGCTGAGAAAGGGAAGGCCTATTCACAAACGTTGCTTCAGAAAGGTATGGAGCGGGGCAAAGTTGATGCGGCAACCGCCGAACGTGTTCTTACGCTGATCAAACCGACGGCGCAAGCGGAAGATTTGCGCGGTTGTGATCTGATCATCGAAGCCGTTTTCGAAAATCGGGAGTTGAAGGCGCAAGTGACGCGGGAAGCTGAACCCATGCTGGCCGATGAGGGTCTGAACGTATTTGCGTCCAATACATCGACGTTACCGATCAGTGGCTTAGCGCAGGCAGCCGCGAACCCAGCAAATTTTATTGGCATTCACTTTTTTTCGCCCGTCGATAAAATGGCGCTGGTCGAAATCATTGTGGGGCGGCAGACATCGGATTATGCGCTGGCCGTAGCCGTGGATTATGTTCGAAAAATCCGGAAAACCCCCATCGTTGTCAACGACTCAAGAGGCTTTTATACCTCACGCTGTTTCAGTACCTACACGGCCGAAGGGATGGAGTTGCTTAAAGAAGGTGTTAATCCGATACTTATCGAAAATGGGGGCAAAGATGCGGGTATGCCGGTAGGACCACTGGCCGTAACCGATGAAGTATCGCTGGAGTTGGTGTACAAAATTTCGGGGCAGGGGATTCAGGATGGGGCTGTTCCTGAAGCGGATACGAGTTACCAGATTGCCAAACAGTTCGTCAATCTCGGCCGTTTGGGTAAGAAAGCCAAAGCTGGTTTTTATGAGTATGCCGACGACCGGAGTAAGAAACTGTGGCCGGGTTTACAAGATTTATTCCCACTGGCCGACTCGCAACCGACGCTCGATGAAGTAAAGACCCGGCTGCTGTATCGGCAGGCCATCGAAGCTGTCCGCTGTTTTGAGGAAGGGGTTGTTCGTACCAAACTCGATGCCGATCTCGGTTCTATTCTGGGTTGGGGCTTCCCGGCCTATACAGGAGGAGCGCTGTCGTTTGTGGATTTTATCGGGCTTGAAACGTTCGTCAACACCCTCGACCGGCTGGCCGATACCTACGGAGAACGCTTCCGACCAACGGCCCAATTGCGTGAGCAGGTAGCTTTAAGAAAGGGTTAGGGGCGAGGAGTGTGAATAGCTGGTTCATACATCATCCATTCACACTCCTTTTCTGATAGTTTACAGGTGTTGTTCCGGTCCAGCGACGGAAGGCCCGATTAAATGCGCTCAACTCATTGTAGCCCAGTATATACGATATTTCTTTGGTAGGATACTGCCCCGAAGTCAGATAGTGAATGGCCAATGACTTGCGGATGGAATCGGTGAGCTGCTGATACGTTACCCCTTCCTGCTGCAATCGACGCTGTAAACTTCGGCTGCTGACGTTCAGGTTCGCGGCAATGGCCTCGAGCGTAGGTATACCTAAATAAGCATTCGTTAGCAGAAAGTTCGTAATCCGTTCGGATAAGCCGCGTGCCTGCCGAAACGCATCATTCAGCGTAATTGCCTTCCGTAAAAACACACGCTGTAATTCATAATCGGCGGTCAGGATCGTCTCATCCCAGTACCCACGCTCGAACGATAGGGCATAGTCAGCGCTATTGACCAGGTGCCGACATCGGAAAACACGCTCATACTCGGACTGATTGGTTTCGGTGAAAGGCAATTTTACCGAAACCGGCTGAACTTTCTTAAGAACTAGGCCATCCACTTCATGGAGCGTAAACGCCATGAAAAAATCCATCATCTGGTGAATCACGTCTGGCGTATTGGCCAGGTAGGTCGTATTAGGCGTCAGCCGGATGTCGAACGTTCGATCTGTATGGATTAGGGCTATGTCAACAACATCCGTAATCAGATGGATAAACGCAATGGCATGGGTCAGACCTTCACCCACCGTTTGGCTATGTCGGATGAGTTCACCCACAACACCTAAAGCTGCAATCTGTAGAGATTCGCCAAAATGGAGCCCAAATAGCGCATCGTTGCTTAAGTGAGTAGCGTTGCGCCAAAGCGAAGCCACTTGTTCTGGATGGATTGCGTCGCTTTCGGCTCGTTTCAACTGATCCAGTTCTAAACCAGAACGGACACAGAGTTCTTCGGGCGATACGTTTTTCTGAACGGCGTAGGCCAGCAAATTGAGTACGAGCTGTTTCTGATAGTCTTGCATGCCGTAAAAGTAGCGAACGATTCAGTGCCAATTTTTCAATGGCGCGAAGTGGTAATGGGTTGGCGGATGAAGGTAAAACCTGGGCTTTAGGCACCCGGTACCTTTGTCAAAAAAACGCCATGAACGTACTCGTCATTACCCTTATGCTCATCATGAGCCAGTTCAAAAACCAACAGGTAACCAACGCAAACACTATGGAAACTCAATCAATTCAAGTTGTTCAGGAATTTCTTACGGCCGTCCAACAAGGCAATAAGGCTAAACTAGCGGCTATTATTCACCTCAATATTCAGTGGGACCAGCCGGGTACTAACCGTTTTTCGGGTACAAAAAAATCAAGTGCTGAGGTCTTTCAGATGGTCGGAGGCATGTTTCAGGCAACGGATAATAGCCTGGCGTTAACAGATATAAAAACGTTGACAGCAAATGGTAATCGGGTGGCTTGCCTGATTCACTGGAAAGCTGTTCAGCCCAACGGTGGTATCCTGGATGTCGATAACATCGATGTGTACACCGTTGAGAACGGAAAAATCGTTCAGGCTACCGTGTACTCGGCCGATATTGCCCAGGAAGATAATTTCTGGCTCAAGTAACGTTATCTGTTGATTTGTCATAAATTCTCAAAGCAAGTTAAAATCTATTAGCATAAAGTAATACTTTGCGCATTATATTTGTGCACAAAGTATTACTTTATGCTTTTTAGGGCATTACATAAAGAGTTAGAAGCGCACTTGTCGAAGAAGCAAGCTACCGTAATCACCGGTATGCGTCGGGTTGGAAAAACAACAGCGATCCGCTACTTGCTCGATAAAGTACCACACGATAACAAGCTATTTCTAGATCTTGAAAAGGCTGATAATCGCTATCTATTAAATCAGCCGCTATATCGAGATATTGAATTAGACTTACAAATCCAGGGTATTGACCTTACGCAATCTGCCGTAATTGCTATCGATGAGATTCAGTTAGTAAAGAATGCTCCGAGCGTTATCAAGTATCTTTACGACACATATGACATTAAATTTTTACTTACAGGGTCTAGTTCCTACTATCTGAAAAACCACTTCTCAGAGAGTCTGGCAGGGCGAAAACGTATCTTTGAAATGTTTCCCCTGAACTTTTCTGAGTTCGTAGCTTTTCATGGGGAAAATACGGTTATTCTGAAACAACTTGCCCGCCAGCCTTATCAATCTAGCTATTACCAGAAATATAGGCAGTTATATGAAGAGTTTATACGCTATGGTGGATTTCCTGAAGTAGTTCTGGCGGAGACAGAGGTTGACAAAACAAGCTACTTGAACGATATTATCAATGCCTATATCGAATTGGATATCCGCCTACTCGCTGATTTTTCAGTTAGTGATGATCTGGTTCGATTAGTAAGGTTGCTTGCGGCCCACACAGGAAGTAAAATAGATTATCAGAAGCTGGGTAGTTTACTGGGCATCAATCGAAATAAGATCAAAGATTATTTAACTCTGCTTGAATACACATACTTTATACAAAGCGTATCAGCTTTTAGCCGGAATGTAGACCGGGAAATTTCTCAGCAACGTAAATTGTACCTTTCTGATACCGGGTTGCTAAATCAATTGGCTAGATTAAATAGTGGCCAGATATTTGAAAATGCCATTGCCAATCAACTTCGTTGGTTAGGGAAAGTGCAGTTTTATCAACGTAAAACTGGACAGGAAATAGATTTTATTTTAAATGAACAGGTGGCTATAGAAGTCAAAGAGACCCCTACATCGGGAGATGCGATAACGTTACAAAAACGAGCTTCTTCTATAAATCTGAACAATATACTGTTGGTGGGACGCCATGCGGCTCCTGGTGAATTTAAGAATTTTGTTTGGGGAGGCAACCTACTACCAGACGAATCGTAAACGATCAGGCCCTACCGGCCACTAGTAGATTGAGCAAACAAATCTATACCAGCCGAAAACTCATTCGATGGTGTTTGGTGGGGCCGAATTGCCGGATGGCTTCCCGATGGACGGGAGTAGGGTAACCTACATTTTTGGCCCATCCGTAGGCAGGGAACTCAGTACCCAGTTTTTCCATCAAATCGTCCCGGTAGGTTTTTGCCAGAACCGAAGCAGCGGCAATCGACAGGAAATGGGCGTCTCCTTTGATCAAGCACGTGTGCGGGATCATTGGGTAGGGTACGAACCGATTCCCATCAACTAAGAGATGTTCCGGGCGAATTTTCAAGGCATCTACAGCGCGGTGCATCGCTAAAAAGCTTGCTTTCAGAATGTTGATCTGGTCAATGTCTTCGGGCGATACCTCCGCAATAGCCCAGGCCAGTGCATCCCGCTCAATGTCCACGCGTAGGATTTCACGCTGGGAGCGGGATAGTTGCTTCGAATCGTTCAGGATGGGATGCGTATAGTTTTTGGGTAGAATAACCGCAGCCGCTACAACCGGCCCGGCCAGACAACCTCGACCCACCTCGTCTAACCCCGCTTCAATAGCGTTGGCGTTATAGTAAGAGCGTAACAAGTGTATCAGTTCATGTACAAACTGTAAAAATAACTGATTCTCTGAACACTACTTATCGGTAGCGAATAACAGTGACCTGTAACGGCAGACAACCCGATCCGGCACAACTACAGTCGGCATTAAAGTGAATGGTTACAACTTTTTGGAGCGTTGTTGTTGCGGGCTTGCTGAACCCATAGTAAATGTCGTTGGAGAGTAGCTGACTATCGGTAGAGGTGATGATTAGTTCAAGCTGGTCGAACGCCTGGGTTGCCGGGAAGCTCAATTCCTGTAATCCATTGGATAAGAGCTGGATATCTGACAGGTTCGCAAATGTTTTTGTATCCCGAATGGTAGGCGTAGGGTCAGTACTTAAATACGTATTGATGGTGTAGGTTGGGAAAGCCGTGGTCGATGTTAGTGTTGGGTTGCTGATCACAAATCCGGCCAGATCGCCTGGTTTTCCCGTTCCACTAAGGGAGGCTTTCAGGGTGGTTTCGCCTAACAGTACGGTTTGCTCGAGGTGAGCAAAATCGGTCAGGCTGGTTGAGGTAATGTTGTTACGATTTACAATTGGGCAAAAGGTGGCCAGCGGTATGGGTTCGCAAGCCAGATTACTGCTCACGGTGAGTCCGGTTGTCGTTAGAAATCGCTGTGTTGTTGTATCAGTAAGAGTCGATGCGGCCGTGATCGTAAATGTGGCGGTACCAGAAGCTACGGTTGTTCGCTGAAAACGAAGGGTGCCATCTACGTTGATACTCGCTTTTCCGGTCGTAGGCTGGTTGACAATCGTAAGTGTCGTTGGGTCAATCTGCCCTGAGCCAACCGCTGAAAAAGACGATAATACGCTGAAATTCTGTGCACATGAAGTAAGTGTAAGGGCCAGGCTATCAGTTGAGGTGGGCACCTGGATTAGTCTTGTTGTAGATGCTTCGGCATATCCAATTGTCCACATGATTAGTAGATTGAGCAACGCCGAGGCAATAGCCTTACTGGACATACCTGAGTATGTGGGTAAAGGGAATAGTTTGTTCCGTTCCATACCGCATGGATTACATGTTATGAGTTATTAAGCAGACAGAATAGAGCTAATGGAGCGGATATAGAGAACCTGTACCTAATTGAAAGGTTCTGGGATACTGTAGCAGGTATATAGACACAAAAGCCGTTGACGCCAAGCTCATATCTGCCTGAAATCAACGGCTCGTTGCGAATCAGATGTGAGTTTTAAAAACTCCCAGTTACATTTATGGAATATGTCTTTATCGCGAATTATTGCCCAAACAAGCTGGGCTAGCATGCGCACATAACATATCTGAAACTGAGTTGGCTAAAGCTATGAAATTGACTGCAAACCGGTAGAAACTCCATCGCCAAAAGACGGTTGCGAAGGCTCGTATTTGCTGGTCGATAGCTCTATTTACAACTATTATGCCATCTGGTTTTTAAATTATTTAGTAAGGAGAAAAAAGTCTAAAAATAGTATCTTTAATTAGCTAATTATCTGTTTGTCAAAAAGTTCTGTAAGTGTAAAAAGTTAATTGCTGGATCAGGCAGTTTGAGAGAGTTTATGCATCTAGCACACTTTTTGTTCCTGTATTATTGTATTTGTTTAGCCTATTGAGACTTTGTGTTTAATATGGTAACATTAGCCCAGGACGTTATAAACAACCACTGGCTCTGACTTATTTTTCAGGCTTACTTCGCCAATTCGCTCACAGGAAAACGATTCAGCGATCTGTTGCTGGGCCGACTCAACGATAACGATTTGCCCCGGCCGGGCAACCGACTGGAGCCGTTGGGCTGTGTTGACCGCATCGCCGATTACGGTATAATCTAACCGCCGGAGGGTAGTCGAACCAATATTACCGGATACCATTTCGCCACTGTTGATACCGATCGATACTTCAGGATGATAGCCCGGATGACTTAACAGGTTTTCTTCAATCCTGGCGATTTGGGTCCGCACAGCCAGAGCTGCTTCAACAGCCCGGTCGAGATGATATTCGCCCCTGAAAACAGCCATTATGGCATCGCCCATAAACTTATCGACAAGACCACCTTGCGCGATAATTTCTTTGACCATCACATCGAAATAGCGATTCACCATTTTCACGACAGTGTCGGGCGATTCGCGTTCGGAAATAGCCGTAAAGCCGCAAATGTCGATAAACAGAACGGTAGCTACCACCGTCTCACTGGCCGATAGTGCCGTTTCGAATTCGGGCCGGTTCATGAACGTCAGCACCGATTCGTCGACATACATCCGTAAGATATTGTTTTCCTTGATAGCCTGGAGCGTTTGACGGATCTGGGCAACATACTGCATGGTTTTCTGCATAGTCACTTCCAGATCTTCAAAATTGACGGGCTTAGTCACAAAATCGAACGCCCCCCGGTTCATGGCGGTTCGGATGTTATCCATATCGCCATAAGCCGATACGATGACAGCTTTCAGCATGGGATTGGTTTCGTGGAGCTTAACCAGTAGCGTGAGCCCGTCCATACCCGGCATGTTGATGTCGGTCAGAACCATGTCTGTATCAGGTTCCTGAGCCAACGTTTGCAGCGCTTCTACACCGTCGTGGGCGAATATAAACTCATATTGTTTTTCCCGGATCTGCCGTCGAAATTTCTGTTTTATGAGTAACTCAAGATCGGTTTCGTCGTCAACTACTAATATTTTAGCCTTCATGCTAACTCACGAAGTTTTTGTTTCAGAAGTGCGAAATCAAGGGGTTTTGTGAGAAAGTCATTGGCTCCCAGCGAAATGGCTTCCTCTTGTGAATTGGGGTCTCCATAGGCTGTAATCATCATCACAACAGGAGGTGGTGGAGCGTTGAAATCTTGCCGGATATGTCGTAAGAGTTCAAAACCGCTCATACCCGGCATGTTGATGTCGGATAAGATTAGTATAACTTCCGACGAGTGACCATTCAGATAGTTTAACGCTTCTTCGCCAGAGTTTGCAAAATCCAGTTCGAATTCGTGATTACGGATTTCGCGCCGGAATCGCTGTTCAAAAAGATCTTTAACATCAACTTCGTCGTCAACGACTAAAATTTTCATCATTATCAAGAGGGTTACCCAAAGATACGCATTTTGCGGTTTATGGGTGCCATCGAACCAAGTTTCAGCAATTCGGCTATCCGGCAATATTCACCTAGTTATCCACAGCCTGTTGCCAGCCCCTTATTTTATAGGGCTGGGCGGAGTGAGGTGACGAGCTAGAAAGCGGTAAATTTCTTCACGCGATTCGCGGGCTAGTTTCGTGTCGAGTCGATTGAAGCTATGGCCACCGGGGGCATCCTGATAAATCTTGTAGTCAAACTTTTTTTCATGTGCTTTTAGCGCATTAATCAACGATTCAACTTCCAGCACATTTACATCTTCGTCGTTGGTATTGGTATGAATCAACAGGGGCGTTTTCAATTTTTGCGCATTCCAGACGGGCGACCGACGGCGGTATTCGGCTACATTGTCGGATGGGTCTTTACCGATATGGGTAGCGGCCGAAAAAATAGCCCGGTAGTTGGCGGGCTTATACCCCAAACGGGCAATAATGTCGGTGACGGGAACTCCGGCATAGGCAACTTTATAATCGTCGGGATGGTCAAAAATGTTCATCAGCGTAATCATACCTCCATGACTCCAGCCTATTATACCGATACGGTCGGGATCTACCTGGGGCATATTTTCGGTAGCCCAGCGTTTGCCTGCCAGCACGTCGTCGTTTTCGTAATCGCCGTAATCAATCTGGTTGTAGAATGTACCACCATACCCGATACTACCCCTGTATTCGGGCGCAATGACCAGATAGCCCTGGTCGAGCAATTCTCGCACGATATGCACATAAAGTGTGCTAAAATCACCATGAACCCCGTCATGTACAAAGACCACTAACGGCAGTTTTTTGGCAGAAGCAAACTTCTTGGGCGCAAAGGTGTAGGCCGGAATGATAACTGGGTTATTAGCGCCCTGACCTGTTGGATTACGAACCACATGGGGCGGTTTGCTGGTATAGCGAATCTTGTCGATAACCGCCACATCGCCGAGCTTCTGATACCAGAGTAAATCATCAATACTTTTCGTAAGGCTCTGGTCGGAAAAGCGGGTATTTTCTTCAAGCATGCGAACACGCTCAGACAAATCGGTTGGGGTTGAGGTAGTCAGACTCGTTGGGGAGGTCTGTGCCAGAGCGGCAAAATGGATAAGAAATAAAACGATTACGGTAAAGAGGTTGTACATAAATAAGTTGATCAAGTGACTGGTAATTTGGTTAGTAAGTTATTGATAACCATTTATAAAACAACTGTTTCGGCAAGCGGAAGCAAGCTAAATTTTGGGTCTTTTTCAAGCCTGATGCCTGGTCGTTGGACCATTACCTCATTATTTGAATATAAACGATTCTTCATGTTAAGCCGGGCTAACTTTCGCTGGTAGGCGAGGTTATGTTTTTGACTTCCTTTTTTGTTGACTACCTGGTTTTGCCAGTAACAATTTATTATGAGTGTAATCAAACCTGCCCTATTGTATCCTGAGCGCATCGTTTACCTTGCTGGCGCTAATAATTATAGCTGGATCTGTTTTCAGGATGGAGAGAAAAAACTGCTCGCCAAACCAATCAGTTATCTGGAAGATCAATTGCCCGATTTTATACGTGTCCATAAAACAGCGTTGATCAATCCTGCTTATGTCCAGAATCTGCAAGAGCCACCGCATCGAAAAATGTCGGGTAAGGTGCAGTTGACTAGTGGTGACATGTTTCCCGTTAGCCGTCGTCGGTGGCAGCAGGTTGTCGATGCTTTAGAGAGCCGAACGGCGGCACTGGCTACTACCGAACTCATTCAGTCGCCTTTGCAGGAGGGTACTGAACCACCCCTGATTGCACGGGCACACGTACAGACAGCTCGGTCTATTCTGCTGATTTCGCAGGACAAGGAAATGGTGACGTCGGTAGAACATGTTGTGCAGAAGAAGTGGCCCGGCTACGTATGCCAAACCAGTGCCAACAGTGTTATGCTGCCCGATATTTTGGGGCAATTGCCAGTAAATGAGCACCCTGCTTTGTTGATGCTCGATGCCCGAACCATTACCCTGGAGCGGTTGAACACGCTTCAACGGTTGAAGAATAATAAACTGCTTGGTCGGATTCCAGTAATTCTGTTAACCTCAGCAACCGATCAGGCTGTTGTGAACGGCTATCAGTATAAGGCCAACTCAGTAGTAGCCATACCACCTGGAACGGGTTTTGTTGAGGCTATTTTTGACCGAGTATTGCAGTATTGGCTGCGTATAGTTACCCTGCCAAGCATGGCAATCAATTAATTAACCCTGCCGCTTGTCAGACTGAAAACTGGACGGGCGGCAGGGTGGCGGTTTCCCACCAGTATGAGCGTAGCGCCATAAAGTACCGAAGCCAACCCCGCAAATCGACGGGTTTGATCAGGTAGGAAGCTATGCCCTGCTGGTAGGCTTCGTCTACGTCCGTCCGTTGGCTCGATGAACTGAGAATCACTACAGGTATGCGATTGCAGGCCGCTGGTAATGCTTTGATCTGGCGCAGTACATTCCAGCCATCGTCGCGGGTAGGCAGAAATAAATCCTGTAAAATCAGTTTTGGTAATTCCCATTCCTGCGTACTCCATTCCCGAAGCAAGTGGATTGCCTGGTCGGGCTGATTTACATAAACCAGCGCAACTTCGGGTAGGCATTGCTGCATGGCTTTGGCAATCAATGGGCTATGATCGGTGTCGTTGTCAATGATCAGTAGCTTAGGTTGCTTGAAGTTAGCGCGGATTTGTTCGTAAAACGTTGTGGGCAACATAGGCGTTGAGCAATACAAATACAAAAGAGGAGAGGGTCTGATATAAGGCGACGTACGACTCAGGTACCCGAAAAGTAGCTCAGGTTCCTGAATCGTAACGGTTTTGCGGCTATTGACTGATACGGCTAAGTCGTATCCCGCCGTGGTGTACCAGTTCGATTGGGTGCTGTGCGGTTCCTTCGATTCGTTCCACTGTTTCCCGGTAAGGTCGACGTACCCGAATCGGATTGCATCGTTGATGGCTGACGACGGTTATTCGTATTGTTCATGGAACCGCTGGTCGTTGAGTCTCGGTTTGGGCGACTATTCTGACTTTGGGGCGTTGTTTGCGCCTGACTATCCAGGCTGGCTAATCCGACCAGCAAGGATGCAATAACTACTGCCTTTTTCATACGAAGTTGGATTTTTTGAAAATTGGACATAGTTCTCCCTAACCCAACCCACATCAAGCGAAAGGCTACCTGAATTTCCTGAAATAGTGAGGAAGTGGGGCGTTAATAAAAAAAGCCAGTGAATTTTCACTGGCTTCATGAATGCTTACTAAGGTAATGGTTACTTCCGATAAACTAGCTGAACTTTACCTACTGCCGTACCCAGAGTGTAAGGTGCTGGTGTGGTTATAGTTAGTTCTTCAATATTTTTATTTTTAGCATATGTGTAAGTATCTTGCCCACCTGCATCATACTTCAGAGTCAATGTATTACTGCTAAAATCCCATGTCCCGGTAGCATCATCAACAACTGCTGAACGATAGTTTTCATTAAATGTATTGTCAGAAAAAATATCGATGGTTGAACCGTACGATTCGAAGTAATAGAGATCGATACCGGCTCCATTTACATTCGAGGTGGCGGATGTTGGAAAACCACTTAGTACCCCTTTGTTTAACGTCCAGCGCCCTACAACAGGTGAGGCAGGTGCGGGATCACTTTTACTACAGGAAACCAGGCCTACAAAGGACACCACCAGGCAGACTACATACAGGTGATAAACGTAACGCTTCATAATCAGTTGATTTTTAGGGATTCTGAGTTAAAACAGAACAAGGAACTGTAAACTACAAAAAAAACGAATAATGCAACACTAAATAGTACGCAAGTTACCGACTTTTTGATGCACGGTTCTCTGTATAGGTTAACGGAAATTAAAGGTTTTTGGGTTTTAAATATTTATCAAACCACTGCAAATACCGATCAACCCGGTCTTTCTGATAGCTGGGTACGGTAATACCGTGAAACTGGCCGGGGTAAATAATGAGCTGCGTTGGAATGCCCAGCGAGCGGAGCGCCTGAAACATTTGCTCACTACCGGCTGCGGGGACATTGAAGTCTTTCTCTCCGGCCATAAACAGCGTCGGGGTTTTGATCCGATCGGCTTTCAGGAATGGATACGACAGCTTCAGCCATTTTTCGGGGTTTTTCCAGGGAGCGCCCAGTTCATTTTCATATTGGTTGGTATACTGATCGATGCCGTACATGCTCAGTTGCAGTGAACTTCCGGCACCGCTGGCAGCGGCTTTAAACCGGGTGTCGGTAGCAATTGTATAGTTGGTCAGAATACCACCGTAGCTCCAGCCGCCAATACCTAACCGATCAGGATCAGCAATGCCTTTTTCAACCAGATAATCGGCCGCGCCCAGAATATCCTGCACTTCTTTATTGCCCCAGTCGGCATAGATGGCTTTGGTGAAGTCGATCCCACGGCCGTTGCTTCCCCGGTAATTAACAGCAACCACGGCATAGCCACCGGCTGCCAGAAGCTGACGAGTCAGGTCAAATGAAAACTCATCCTGTGATACAGGGCCTCCGTGAATATAGAAGATGGTTGGTAGCTTTTTTCCGGCAGGCGTGTTGGCGGGTCGGTACAATACATTCGAAACCTGCGTACCGTCTTTGCTTTTCGAGGTATACCCTTCTACTGTTGCCAGTTCGAGAGGCTCCAGAAAGGCGTCGTGTACATGAGTAAGCCGACGACTATTGCCCGACTCGATGGCGTACACTTCGCCGGGTACTTGCGGTTCGCTCATGAGGGTTACCCAGTTTCCGGCGGTGCTGGCACTGAGGTTGCTGAATACCCGGTTGCCACTGGTTACTTTACTGAATTTACCATCGAGGGTGTACTGACCAATATAGGCCTGGCGGTCGTCCTGCACGATGACACCAATACTTTGGCCATCCTTGGCCCAGATGGGCGTTCGTACCGGACGGTCCAGCGATTTGGACAGTAAGGTAGGTTCACCACCATCGCGGGCGACAACACACAGGACCGGCTGATCGTACATGATGAAATTGCTCGACGAGGTAGAGCGCAAATAGGCGATTCGTTTCCCGTCGGGGCTCCAGGCGGGATTATTATCCGAGCCTGTCCAGGTAGTCAGTTGCTTCATCTGGGCACCTTTTTGAGCCGCGATGACGTAGATGTCGGTATTCTCGTTCCGGTCGGGGTCTTCAGTTCGATTGCTGACGAATGCCAGGTACTGCCCATCCGGCGACCATACAGGTGAAGTTTCATCATAAGCGCCCGTAGTCAGCGTATCCAGCTTTTTAGTGGCCAGATCGAAGACGTATAAATGAACCGGGCTGCGTTCCAGATACCCTTTAATGTCGGCCTTGAAGTGGTAACGATCCAGTACGTAAGGCTTCCGAACTTTGGTTTTGGCCGAGTCCGCATAATCGGGGTCGCGCAGCACCAGGGCGATCTTTTTACCATCCGGCGACCAATCGTAATCTTCCAGATCGGTTTTCAGATCGGTTAATTTTTTCGCTTCGCCACCGCGACGATCCATCAGCCAGATCTGCCCCTTGGTAGCGCCCTGCCGGGCCGATACAAACGAAAGGTATTTTCCATCGGGACTGAACCGGGCCCTTGATTCTCCGTCAGGGCTGTTGGTAAGCTGAACCGTTTCTTTACCGTCCCAACTGACCATCCACAGGTCTGAATTACGCTTGTCCTTCGTTGTATCGACGGTAGATAGGCCGTAGCTGATCCACTTGCCATCGGGCGATACCTGTGGATCGCTGACGGTTTGTAGTCGGTACATATCTTTGGGCGAAATCGGTCGTTTTTTGCCAGGGGTTTGCGCTATGCCTGTCAAACTTAACAGGCATAGGGAGCCAATAAGAAGCGAATAGGTTTTCATAATCGAAATGATAGTCGGTTGATAAGAAGGAAGTTAGGCCGCCAGTTCTTTCAGGGCTTTTACAAAGGCATCCAACTCGGCAGTAGTGGTATAAACGTGTGGAGTCACCCGAATGCCGCGCACACTAGCTGCCGGGCTATCGATGGCAACCGTAAAAATTTTGTATTTATTAAACAGGGTTTTAGCCAGATCAGCAGGAGCAATTTTTTCCAGGCCGACGTTGGCAATAGCACAGGAGCGGGCTGGGTCGTCGGGGGTGTTCAGAACAATTCCCGGATGGTGACGAATCTGGTCGGTCCAGTAGCGTTGCAGGTAGCGTAATCGGGCTTCTTTCCGCTCAATACCAATGCTTTGGTGAAACTGAATAGCGTCCTGAATGGCTAAATCGGTAGCTACCGGGTGGGTTCCGGTATGATTCAGTTTTCGAATATCGTCATCGGCAAAACTGCTGTCGGCAAAGAGCGGCCAGATACCTTTAATTTTGTCTTTACGGACGTAAAGCATTCCGGCGCCGAGCGGAGTGCCCAGCCATTTGTGCAGGCTACTGGCATAATAGTCGCAACCGCCCAGATCGCCGATTTTAAAGTTCAATTGAGCGAACGCATGGGCTCCATCGACCATCACCTCTACACCATGCCGATGGGCCATTTCCGTAATTTTCTGAATGGGCAGAATATGTCCGGTGATGTTCACCATATGGCAAACCATTAGTAGCCTGGTCTTTGGCGTAATGGCTTTTTCGTAGGCACTGACAATCTCGTCATCCGATTTTGGGTGGGCCGGAACCGAGATCATCCGGTTGACGATGCCATGCCGACGGGCCTGAAGCTTGAACATATCGAGCATTGCGCCATAATCCTGCTGGGCCATAATTACTTCGTCGCCCGCTTTCCAGGTCAATCCGGCTATTACCGTATCCAGCGATTCGGTTGTATTGCGTGTAATAATTAGCTCGTCAGGTGAGCAGCCTAACAGATTGGCAAGCTGCGTTTGCGACGCCCGTTTATCGTCGAACTGGCGCGTCCGCATATAATAGGACGATACCGAATTAATCTGCTGAATGTGTTTCAGGTAACTGTCGAGAACAGGCTGAGCCGCCAGCGAATAATAGCCGTTTTCGAGCTGAATGAACTCCTTCGTAACGGGATAAGCCGCCCGGATTTTTGTCCAGAAACTGTCATCCATTGCCAGTATTTCGGGCTTTACATAAGCTGAGCCTGCCAAGGTTTCGCCCAGTGCCGCCCATTCACCGGCCAGTACGGTTGTAGCCCCGGCAAGGGATTTTAGAAACTGACGTTTGGAGAGATTGGGCATGATAGTACGGTGGTTTTATCAAGGAGTGCTTCAGTGATTTGGTATGACCCCGCTGGGGGGCAAATGTCTATAGCGATGATCTTTATTTCTATAAACCTTTGACCTCAACGGGGTTATACTAAAAGAGGTAGTTGGTTCATTTTACCGCAGATTCGGGACCGGGATTACAGGCAGACTTTCATTGCCATCTTCGCTCACGGCCTGCACGGCGAAATAATAGTTATCCTTCGAGAAGGGGAGTGTCATGCCAAGTTTGGTGGTGAAGAACTTCTTCTGCCAGAACGGCCAGTACGTTTCACGCATCAGCACATAATACCCTTTTACTTTGCCCGCCTGCGGAGCCTGCCAATAGAGCACGGTAGCATTGGTCAGGTTTCGAACATCGACCGTTACTTTCTGAGGAACAGCGGGTGCTTTGGCCAGATTTGCCAGCGTTGCCAGGTTGACAGCCGTGTTTTTGCGCAGGTATTCAAAATCCATAAACTTCGGATAATCGCCGTATTCAACCCCATTTTCGGTACGCAAATCCTGATGCTGGTGTTCGTAGTTCTCGTTCATTTCAGTGATTCGAACGGCTGCAAAACCGCGTTGAACATAGGGTGTATGGTCGCCACCACGCAGATACCGATCATTCCGGTAAACCATAACCACTTCCAGATTTTCGACGTAGCGTTCGCCAATTTCTTTCAGGTAACGGGCCAGGGTACGCGCCTTTCCGTCGTTTTCGTTGCCAAACCGCTGAATCTGTCCGATGCGTCCGGTTGTATCTTTCAGCAGACTCGATGGTAACCCTTCGCTAAACACACGCAACCGGGTATTGTCGATGATGCGGGTATCGCTGCTGTTATTGCTGCCCATAATATCGTTGTTCAGCACCGCTTCTACATTCCAGTTTTCCTTAAGTGCACGTTCGGAGAGGTGTTCAGCGCCCAGCAAGCCCTGTTCTTCGCCGGTTAGAGTGACGAAGATGACTGTAGCCGGAAACGACGATTTGCTCATGACCCGGCACAGTTCAATAACGGCAGCCGTTCCAGATCCATCGTCATTTGCGCCCGGCGCATCCGACTCGCGGTTCATGACGTTGGTAACCCGGCTATCCATATGTCCCTGAACTATAAAAATCCGGTTGTCGTTGGGGTCAGTACCTTTAAGGGTGGCCATCACATTCCCCATGTTGGCGGGTTTGTCGACCCGGCGACCGTCGGGCTGGAGCGTCCACGTATCGAGCGTGGCGGTCATGCGTCCGTTCGACTGTTTGGCGTATTGGTTGAATTTGCCCAGAATCCATTGCCGGGCAGCACCAAGTCCTTTTTTGCTAACCTGAGCGGAAGCGTCGGCCGGTACACTTAGCGTATGACGGGTACCAAAGCTGACCAGACCGTTGATATGTGCCCGTAAACTGTCGGCCGAAATTTGGGCTACCAGATCAGCGATTTGCTGGTCACGGTTAATGATGGCAGTTTGAGCATTGACAAATGGGGAGAAAAGAAACGCAAAAAAGAGGAAGGACGCTAAGGTAGTCGTGCGCATGAGTTTGTTTGATGATTGGACTAGCTAAACTAACAAAAAAGCGCCATCCTCGGAAATAAAAGGGGGTTACTGCTTAAAATGACCAGGCTACACCTGCACCTATGGCGTGCATACCTGTCAGCGGTACGGGAGCAGCAGAAAAGCCAAGCCGGGGCTGCCGAAGAAGCGCATTATAACGGGTTACTGCTTTGTTGATTTGCCCATTACCCACAATCGTGAAGGTGAGCGTTGCAGCGATAGAGCCGCCATAAACGGTCCAGTACGTGCCATTACTTTTGTTGCTACTCAAAATGATATACGCCAGCGGGACCAGCGCCGTCAAACGCCCCAATGTCGTTAACGTTCGAAACGCCTTAAACCGATGACTCACCTCCGGGTCGTTCAGTTCGTAGAAGGGTATTTCCAGCGAATAAGGCGACGACAGCTTTTTACCACCATAAAAATAAACACTTCCCAGCGAGGAAGAGCCATAAGCCCGTTCGATCGGGAGCAGGTGAGCAGGAATAGGAACTGTACGATAATGAGAGGTATCGTCGTCGCGTCGACTTTGGGCGTAGCTCCCCAGTTGAACAAGTAACAATAGAACGGTGAGTAGTCCAGTAATGAAATTTCCGCTCGGCTTATGTATAGGCATTTGAGGTCGCGAATAGATGGTCGTCCTTATAACGTTCCCGGATAAATTGAGTTGTCAAATCGGTTGCAAAATCGTTAATTTTCAGGAACGTTTCTATACCGTTTATCCACCATGTTCGAACCAATTACCGTAAGCCTGATTACTCAAAGTTTAGCTACCTCTCAAATTATCAGCAGTATAATTGGGGGATGGCTTGGCAATCGGAGTGATGTGCTTTTATGCAAAACAGGAGAGGTTATTTACGAGCGGTTAAAGAACCAGATTGAACCTCCTGTCAATCACGATATTCAGCGGGCCGTACGGGAAGCCTATCTGAAGGCTACGCTCATGGCGTGTAAAACCTTGCTGTATAAAAAATATAATTGGATCGACCGTCGGTTTCATCTGCCTACCTATGATCTGAAAGAGATAATCAGTTACCTGAAAAAACAGCTGAAGGAACTGAAGACGGCACAATTTATAGCACAGGCCAATCCGGCCGATGAGGTGTATCGGTTTTTACTGCAACCTAAGGGCCAACCGGCGCAGGAGCGCGTACTTGAGCTAAAACAACAACTGCGTGAAAGCGTATTGCACGAGTTTGAGGAGGCCAACTTATGCGCCGAAGATGACCTGAAACGAGCGATTCGGACGGGCTGGACAGATGACGATAAATCGGTTGACTGGTATGAGTTGCTATGTGCTTTTTTTACCGAAGACCTTAAAACAAACAGTCGGCTGAGTACGATTATTCAAACCGATTTGTTACTGGAACTGAAGGCCAAGGTGCCCGAAATTACACTATCAGTGGGCCAACTGACTGAACTGGCGAATCAGATTAGCCTTGCCATGCAACCCCTGGCCGAACGATTTGACGAAGTGATGCTGCGGCTGGATGAGCTACTCGACCTGCTGATTCAGTTCGGAAACCAGCTCGGTACGGTACAGACAGGTGTAGAGCAATCCAATGAGAGCCTGGAGCAACTGCATAAAAAAGTAGACAGACTCCAGCCCGCAACCCCGACCCGTTCGAAATACCTCAACCGATTTCCGCATTACGATCTAACTAATTTCGTTGGTCGTGAGGGTGAATTGAGTGATATAAAACAGCAATTCGAGCATCACCGACTGCTTATTTTGCAGGGTATGGGTGGTATTGGCAAATCGACGCTGGCCAGAGCGTACATCAGCCGGAATGCCGAACAGTATGCACATATTGCATTTGTTGAAGTGGTCGATACCATTGCGCAGGCCATGCTCAGCCAGTTGGGTACATCGACAGACGTGCCCTTTACGTATGACGCGAACCAGACTGCGGAAGAAAATTTTCTTGGGTTGCTGGAGGTTTTGCGCCATGTTCCCAACGTGCTGCTAGTACTGGATAATGCCAACAACCCAACCGACCTGCTGGCCCGAAAAGAAGTCCTCGAAAGCCTGCATGCGACAGTCCTGGTTACAAGCCGCGCCCGACCCGACCGATTTGTGCTGGCTCACCAACTGATACCCGTTAAAGCACTGCCTAAGCCCGACGCCCTGCAATTGTTTACGAAGCTGTACGGGCGACCATTGCTGCCTGGTGAAACAACGTTGGTCGAAGCCATTCTGCACAAAGCATTTTACCATCCGAAACTGATTGAGGTCATTGTGATCCAGATACGCCGGAATGACTTGCTGACGCTGGACGCCGTAAAAACCATCGTTGATAAAAAGCGGTATGGCGATGATGAAATCAATTACCCCGACGAAGCGGATGAGCAGGCTAAAACTATCTACAGTATCCTGTTGGATCTGTTCAATACCGACTCGCTACCTGAAGGCCAGAAGCAACTGCTACGGTATTTTGCTGTACTGCCCGCCGTTGACATTCCCATTCAGCACCTACGCGATCTGTTAAACCTTACAACGCCCGATGACCAAAGGGCGTTAACTTCCCAGTTAAAAAAACTGGCATTAACCGCCTGGTTGGATAATCCGGGAGCGGGGTATTTCTCAATACATGGGTTGGTACAGTGGGTAGTATTAGAGAAGCTGAAACCAACGTATGACAATTGTGAAAACCTGCTTGATGCAACCACAAGGTTATTTTACCAAGTTGGCAATACTAATCCGCTTGACGCGCAGCCTTACCTGATTTATGGAGATGAGTTGTTAACCGTTTTTCAGGAAGACCAAAACGGTCCGGTAACAATACTTTATAGTAATATTTCAACTATTTATTGGGCTTTGGGCGAAAATAGAAAAGCCTTGGAGTACGATCTGAAAGCCTTAGTCATTCGGGAAGCGGTGTTGCCTGCTACCCATCCTGATCTGGCCCTATCGTACAGCAACATTGCCGTTAGCTATGGTGCCCTGGGGGAGAACAACAAACGCCTGGAGTACGATCTGAAAGCCTTAGCCATTCGGGAAGC
>NZ_MKUD01000057.1:4477-8659 GCF_001898575.1 Spirosoma sp. 48-14 | reverse complement strand
AAAAAATTATGTCTCCGTCTGGAAATACGTGCGTCAGGTCTCATGAATTATTGCCATGATGGTGGTTGGGGAAGGTTTTTATTAGATAAAGCTCCTATGATAACAAATAGGAGCTTTATCTAATCGCATAAAGCACTAAGTCTTATACATTCAATCCCTAATCCTGCCGACTGTCAGCCAATTAAAAAGAGACAAAATTTTACAAGACAGCTGTATGTTCAGTACGGTACATTTGTCGTAGCACGTCCGATTTCACCCAGAACGGCTACGTCTAAAATTTATCATCTGTGTAGCTGATTATCCTCATACTGGCGTGTTGTCTGAATTGGGAAGTTTGTAACACCTGATAGCGGGTTGTCGGCTTATGTTGGTTCCAAGCTACGCCCGCTTTGTATCGTATCTATTTAAAACCAGTTACTTTTAAAACCATGAAAAAGATAACTTTCGCTCTGACACTCATGTTGATCGGAGCCTTTAACACTACCTACGGGCAAAGTGAGCATTCGGCTCACAACGCTCTGACTGGCCAGACCAAGCAGGCGGGTCAGGCAGCACACGAAGAGTACATGGTCATGCACAACGGAAAGATGATGATGGTTCACCAAGGAAAGATGACCCCCATGACAATGGACATGACGATGAGCGACGGAACGCTGTGCATGACCGACGGTACTTGTAAGCGGAAAGACGGCATGGTTGTCAAAATGAAAGAAGGCGACCACTGCATGATTGAAAATGGCAAAATGGTGATTCATGCCGGTGACGAGAAAATGCCTAAACAGAAAAAGAGTAAGATGAAGAGCATGAAGGATGAGTAAAATCCGGCAACTGTATCATGACCATTTTCACTAATCTATTTTTCAAGAGGTATGAACCGCCTTGCTTCGTTTACATCGACGCCAATAACCGGCGATAGGCATGGCAGGCTGGCGTCTCCAGAGTTTTACAGGAACTCGCGTGAGCAAATATTCCATTCGTTGCCTACGCTGCGATCTGTACAGGATATTCAACTGGAGCCGAAGCCCGGTAAACGTTACTGGCCGAACTGCCACCGCGAATGGCGGGAGGAATTCATTTATTTTATCTTAATCGACCGGTTTCATGACTCTTTGTTGCGGCACGCCCCCGATCAGAAGGAACGTACCCATGGCTTCGGTACTGCGGAAAATTTAGGGAATTTCTGCGGAGGAACTTTCGAGGGAATCATTCAGCATTTAGACTATGTGCGCACATTAGGGTGCACGGCGCTTTGGCTAAGTCCAGTTCTCGAAAACAACTTGACAGCTTACCACGGCTACGCCACACAGAATTACTTAGCCGTTGACCCCCGTTTCGGTACGCAGAACGAGCTGGAGCACTTGGTGGAAGCCGCCCACCAGTTGGATATGCGGGTATTCCTGGACATCGTTCTTCATCATTCGGGCGATAACTGGTTTTACCCAGACGACGAACCCTTTTACCATTATCGGGGTGTTCGATTTCCGTTCGGTGACTGGCGGTGGAACGACCGCCCTTTACCCGTTGAATTGCGTAATCCCGACATGTATAACCGACAAGGCAGGATTCGAAATTTTGATGCCTACCCAGAAACACTGGAAGGGGATTTTTTCGGATTAAAAGCTTTTCGCAATGACGCATCTCCTGAAGCGGCCGATGTGCTCGATGTATTAACGAAAGTTTACTGTTACTGGATGCAGGAATTAGATATCGATGGCTTTCGGATCGATGCTGTAAAGCACTTACGCCCTGAAGCTATTCACTACTTCTGCAATCGCGTTCGGGAATATGCTTATCGGTTGGGTAAGAAAAATTTTTTCATTTTCGGTGAGTTAGTGGGTTCCGATCATTTGTGTACAGATTACATTGGTCCTTATAAATCCACCTCAACCGTTGATGTGAATATATACTATGGATTGGATTCAGTACTTGATTTCCCTTTGTACAACATACTGGAGGGGGTTATCAAAGGAGTGGCCTCTCCAACCCGGCTCATTGAGCGATATGCAGAGTTACAGGACCAGGCCCTACATCGCCATCCGCTGGGCGAGTATCTGGTAACGTTTCTGGATAATCATGATCAGATAGGTCAATCGGTAAAACAACGGTTCGGCTACGGTGCTACGGATAAGCAGATTATTGCAGGCGTCGGCTATTTGCTTTGTGCTTTAGGGACTCCCTGTTTGTATTACGGCACTGAACAGGGGTTTGATGGTTCTGGAGCCGATGATCGTTGGGTTCGGGAATGTATGTTTAACCCTGAGGACTTAGGAGTAAATGCCTTCAATCAAAATTGCACTATTTATCAGGCTATTGCTCAACTGGCTTGTATCAGACGCAAGACACCTGCGCTTAAATTTGGTCGAATGTACTGGCGCGAGATTTCGCTGGATGGACAGTTATTTTATTTGCCAACGGAACCGGGAAGTTTACTCGCTTTTTGTCGGATGTTACACGACACGGAGGTTTTAATCGTTTACAATTCCTCGTGCAGCGAGATTCAGACCGGATACGTAATTGTAGATGCAGAACTGCATAAACGAGCTAATAGCTTTTTCTTTCTGTACGGTTCTTCCGGGGAAGCTCCGCTATTAGGCGGGCTGGATAGCTCTATGCCCCGTTGTGTTCAGGTACAGCTACTACCCACGCAATTGGTTATTCTAAGTGCAGGCTAAAAGTAGCTCCGTCTTTTATTTCTATTTTGGAACATTCACTAAACATTCTATTTACCATGAAAGCAATGTTTAAGTCCCTGTTTGTGGTGCTGCTTGGCTTGGCCGCTTTTACGGGATGCCGTGACAACAATAAATCCGTCAACGACACCCTGACGGCTACCACTCCAACAGACCGTGTAATGCATGACGATGATTCGGGCATGAACATGATTCACCGGGGCATGGATATGGTCAAATCGGGCAATGACCTGATGCATCAGGGGCAGATGGCCGATGACAAATCTGTGATGGAGCGGGGTATGAAACTGGTAGATGAAGGCATGGACATGATTGCGATGGGCAAAGAAATGATGGGTAAATCGTCGGCCACGGCATCGAGTCAGCCGATGGCCGATGATATGGATGCCATGGGCCAGGGCATGAGCATGATGAGCCAGGGCATGGACGTGATGACTATGGGCAAAGACACGGCTGCCAAAGGTATGGGGTCTATGAACCAACCCACTATGAGCAAAGGTATGGGTATGATGGACAAAGGAATGGGTATGATGAGTAAGGGGGCAACCCAAATAAAAAAAGCTTCCAAAGACCCTATGCAGAAAGACCCCCCGATGATGGATGATGACAAAGACGATATGTAAGCCCTATACTGTAGTCCGAGCCTGTACGGTGCTGCTGCTGATTAATTGGGGAGCCTGGGCTCAAAGCGATCATCAGAAGCACCACCCCCAGCAGGCTACCATGCCATCGGCCCAACCCATGTCGATGAGTACAAACCCAGCCCCCGACAGTGCTAACGGAAAAATGGCGGGGGGTATGAAGGGTGGAATGAAAGGGGGGATGGAGAATGAGATGGGTAACATGATGGAGATGGGGAAGTCGCCCCCGAAAGAACTCTTTCCATCAATGATGCAGGCACCACTCGACCCTGCCCAACGAGATGCTCTTGGGCAATTTGCCAACGAACGCATTCGTGATGGTAACAGTCTCTTAACGTCGGGCCTGCAAGCCCTAAAGTCAGCTACTGAAGCACAGAACCAGGCGTCCGCTCAGACGGCCATGGAGCAGATCCATCAAGGACAATCTCTGCTTAAAAGTGGATTAGCCGCTCAACGAACGCTGGCGGAGGGAACTGACCCCCGCATAACAGCCCTATCGTGGTTCAAACAGCAGATGAATTTGCTGCCTGTGGAAGCCATTGAACAACCGCATGGATTCTTCGGGCTATCGTGGTTTCATTACATCACCATGTTGTCACTGGCCCTGTTTGTCGTGGCCGTGGTGGGCCTGTATATTCAGAAAATGAAGCGGGCCAACGCACTCGTAGCGAAACTGGCCGGTATTTCGCCGGAAACCCCCGCACCGGCATCAGATGCCATACCAACAACAACGACCTTACTAACTCCCGTTTCAGCCGTTAACCCTGACATTGCGCCTTCTAAGCCTAATTCATGGTCTGGTACGTTGCTAGTAACCGAAATATTTGACGAAACGTCCAACGTTAAGACAT
>NZ_MKUD01000057.1:0-4458 GCF_001898575.1 Spirosoma sp. 48-14 | reverse complement strand
ACTTGCCAGGCCAGTTTATTACCGTTACGATCGAGCAGGCCGGGGTTCCCGTGAAGCGGTCTTACACGATTGCCTCGTCGCCGACGCACCGGGATTTCTGCGAAATTACCGTGAAACACGAGCCGCAGGGGATAGTTTCTCATTACCTGCATACCCAGGTTAAGGAGGGTGCCTTACTACAGTTCACGGGCCCGTCGGGAAAATTTACCTTCTCCGAAGCCGATGCGGAAAGTGTTGTGCTCATTGCCGGGGGAGTAGGCATTACGCCCATGATGAGCGTCGTCCGGTATTTAACCGACCGGTCGTGGAAAAAGGATATTTTTCTGCTTTTTAGTTGCAAAGACCGGGTCAGTATTATCTTCAGGGAGGAACTGGAATACCTGCAAAAAAGATATGCAAATCTGCACGTAACCATTTCGTTGAGCCAGGAAAACAGCCCAGCCGAGGGTATTTATCTTTCGGGACGTATTACGAAGGAAGTGCTGAATGCCCGCGTACCTGACATTACTTCCCATCGCATTCATATCTGCGGGCCTGTCCCCATGATCGATGCCGTCAAGCAGATACTTAGCGAGTTGAACGTGCCGAAGGAGAATGTGCGGGTCGAATTATTTCCGGCTCCGGCCCCCCCCAAAAAAACGCCCGTACCACCGTTGGGGGCAACAAGTTCGACCGATACGGCTGCGGTTGTTACGTTTGTGAAATCAAACAAAAAAGCCCTTTTAACTCCCGACAAGTCTATTCTGGAAGCGTCGGAGGAAGTTGGTGTCAATATAGATTACTCCTGCCGGGTCGGTACGTGCGGCATTTGTAAAACGAAACTGCTTACGGGGTCGGTAACAATGGCCGTTGAAGACGCCTTAGATGATGATGACCGGGCACGACATATCATTCTGGCTTGCCAGGCTAAAGCAACCGGCCCGGTTGCTGTTGATGCGTAGAATCATGCAAAGCGAACGAAAAATAATCGGGAGTTTACTGGTGCTGCAACTTGGCTTATGGCTAGGCTTTTTAGTCCATCGTTCACCGCGCTTTCCCGGTAGCCTGACGGGGGGCTTGCTGGCAGTAACCGGAGCTGTATTAATGGTGCTTCCTCCGCTCGTTTACTCAGTCGCTAAACGAATTGCTTACCTGAAGCTGTTGATTACCCGTCGCATACCCCTGGGAACGCTACTCAGTTGGCATGTCTATACCAGTATCATTGGGGCTATACTGGCTATACTGCATACCGGTCACCGTTTTGAGAGTACATTAGGTATCGTATTGACAGCCATGATGCTGCTTACAATCCTGAGCGGATTTATCGGACGGTACTTCTTGGGTTATGCATCTATGGAACTCCATGAAAAACAGACCCTACTTAATCAATTGGCTACTCAGTATAACCAGATGGTCAGCGGGGGCGGTCAACAACCGGCATCTGATTTTCAGTACGCGGCTACTCACTCGTTGATGGGCCGTGTTTTTAACAGCGTATGGGGGACGACACCTGCCGTACTTTCCAGTGATACACCACTGGGGGTACGGGCTGTTCGGTTAACCGAATCCATCGCTGATGTGGAATACGCCATCCGAACGCATGACCTCCTGAAACGACGTGTGACGCGTTGGCTGGTGTTGCACATTGTTACCTCCTGCGCGTTCTATGGGCTACTTATTTTGCACATCTGGTCTTCTATTTATTACGGTTTGCGATGGTTCAGCGGCAATTAACCTACTGGGCTTTGTGGGCATCCCTGCTGATTTTCGGTGGGGTGGTTTATTATACCCTTCGGTATGCGGAAGATAAGCCGGTTCATTGGAAAAATCAGGTCATGCCGGGCCAATTATCACTGGCACATGCTTCGATGAACGGCAACTGCACGTCTTGCCATACAGGTGTGAAAGGGGTTGATGAAACCAAATGCATTAATTGCCACGCTGCGGATAAAGCGTTGTTGGGCCGTCAGCCTACAGCTTTTCACGCCAATATCGGTAAATGTTCTGCCTGCCATATTGAACATCAGGGACCGAACGCTGATTTGCGAACCATGAATCATCAGGCACTGGCTGAGATAGGTGTTCAGTTACTGCCCAAGCTAAGGTCGCGCTTAAAAATAACAGCCAACGCTGACCTCCCTACGAGCCACCCGCTCGTTTCCTTGCTCGAAGCGGAACTTAATTGTTCGGGTTGCCATAGCTCCAAAGACCCCCACTTTGGACTTTTCGGAACGGATTGTGCGACCTGTCATACTACTACACAATGGACTATACCGGCATTTCAGCACCCCTCTGTTCGCTCCACGGATTGCGCTCAGTGTCATCAGGCTCCGCCCAGCCATTACATGGGTCATTTTGAGATGGTATCTAAGAAAGTTGCTTCACAAGGTAGCATACAGACTGGCGGTTGCTGCGAGGGCGTTCAGGTTAACCAGTGCTACGTCTGCCATCAGACTACGGCCTGGAATGATATCAAAGGAGTGGGCTTCTACAAACACCATTAAAAGATACGTTGAAGCAGATTTAAAGTAAGCTCAAGCAAATGTATGCCTTCATATATAGCACAACAATATGAATAAAACTCCATTACTACACTTGCACAACGGCTTTGCTTTCTACCAGGGCGACTTACGTTCGGTCAGTCTGCATCGTCACCACGCCGTTGAGCTGGTTATTAGCGAAGGCCCTTGTGAATTCTGGAATGAATCAGAGCCGCTCAAACAGGGACGAGTTATGCTGTTGGGGGCCGACATCCCCCATCGGTTCGTGGGCAGTGGCTTGCAGTGGTTTATTTATGTAGAGCCCGAGAGCGAGTTAGGTTTAAAATTAACCCAGTATTTGAACGGGCAACCGGCGGTGAGTTTTCCAGATACCTTAGCCGATAAACTACCCATCGCCGAGGCTACATCCGTGAATGAACTAATACACCTCTTTCAACAATTTACGGGATTCCTGCTGTTGGAGAAACCAACACCTGAGACTCGCTCCGTTGATAACCGCATTTCCAGCCTGATCGACTATATCAAATGTAATATTGACGGACCGTTAACCCTCCGTAAACTGATGGGCGTAGCCTGTCTTTCGGAAGGGCGATTGATACACCTTTTCAAAGAGCAGGTGGGCATTCCGATTCGCCGATACATTCTCTGGACCCGTCTGCAAGTCAGCGTTCAGCGTGTATTGCAGGGCGAAACCCTAACGCGGGCGGCCCACAGTGGGGGTTTTGCCGATTCAGCTCATTTCAGCCGCACGTTTTCCGAGATGTTCGGCATCCGCCCCTCCGATGTACTGCTAAAATAGCCGGTTTGTTCAAGTCTGCCGATGACGAAATGGCGTGCTTTGCAGCGGTTATTCGCCAAACACAAGCATGAACAAACGCATCTCGCTACTTCGCTATCTGCTCTATCCGGTTGTCTGGGTAGGCTCCTTTGTAATGATTTCTACCCTGCTCGCGGTGGGGGTGAATATCTACCTCGCTACACTACCCGTCGTTGCCGGGGCCGCTGTAGTGGTGTTGTTGCTGGAAAGGGCCTTGCCCTACGATACCGATTGGCTACACTCGAAGCAGGGCGACCTAAATCTCGATACGGTCCATTATGTGGTCAATTACGGCATTAAGGTTGTGGCACAACTGCTTATTCTCTGGTTGGGGCAGTCGCTGGTTGTGTGGACCATCTTCCCAACAACCTGGCCTTTATGGGGGCAGATTCTACTGGCCCTGACCATCATCGACTTTTTTCTGTTTGCCATTCACGCCTTAAGTCATCGTTACGAATGGCTTTGGAAATTGCACGCCATCCACCACAGCTCAGAACGATTATATTGGCTAAACGGCGATAAACGTCATCCGATTCATCAGGTACTGGAAGGCTTACCAGGAATTACGCTTTGTGTGTCGATTGGTACGCCGATGCCGGTTGTGGCGGGGGCATTAGCCGTATTGGCCGTTAACATGATATTGCAACACGCCAATCTTGACTACCGCGCTGGCTGGCTTAAACACCTGTTCAGCGTGGCTGAACTGCACCGCTGGCATCACCGGGCCGACTACAAAGACGCTCAGGTCAACTACGGGGCCTGGCTGGTTATCTGGGATAAGCTCTTCGGCACGTACTACGACGCACCGAGCCAGGCTGAACAGATTGGGCAGATTGGCATCGCCGAAGAACCTGATTTCCCACGTACCTACGCGGGGCAGCTTCGATACCCTTTTCGTCCTGGTACTAAACAAGTGAATTCACTGCTTTTGTCCATTGGACTAAACTTCTCTTTTCTGTCGTTTCAAACTCCTGAAGATAGCCTTTTGGGCACACGGCGTGCGCCCGACGGTAACGACATCAGCATCTATCGGAAAGGCGAGCAATACGACGCTAAACTTACCCATGTATCGAAACCGGAACTACGCAATCAATTGGGCAGTATAGTCATTTGGGGGATGCGCTACGACAAGAAACGAAATGAATGGAATGGAGGTCAACT
>NZ_MKUD01000056.1 GCF_001898575.1 Spirosoma sp. 48-14 | reverse complement strand
TGGTTGCACTCTGACACACACCCGGTGTAACCGTCAGAGCAATCGCTACTGTACAGGAAGCCGGTGCCGAGTAGGTCAGGCTGGTCGTTTTGCTGGCATAGCTAGCGGTGACGGTGTGCGACCCCGTGCCGGAGGAGAGCCCACTCAGCGAATAGGCGACCGAGGTAGCTCCTGCCGTTACGGCTACCGTGGTGGAGTTGGCTCCGTCAGTAATGGTGGCTGTGCCCGCCACCGCATTAGTCAAACTCAGTGTACCCGAAATGCTGTACTGGTTGGTGGCTGATTGACATACACCGGGGGTAACCGTCAGGGCAATGGCGACCGTACAGGAAGCCGGTGCCGAGTAGGTCAGGCTAGTGGTTTTGCTAGCATAGCTGGCTGTGACGGTGTGCGACTCCGTACCGGAGGAGAGTCCACTCAGCGAATAGGCGACCGAAGTGGCTCCTGCCGTTACGGCTACCGTAGTGGAGTTAGCTCCGTCAGTAATGGTGGCTGTACCCGCTACGGCATTAGTCAGGCTCAGTGTACCCGAAATGCTGTACTGGTTGGTTGCGCTTTGACACACACCGGGAGTTACGGTGAGGGCAATGGCGACCGTACAGGAAGCTGGTGCCGAGTAGGTCAGGCTGGTCGTTTTGCTGGCATAGCTGGCGGTGACGGTATGCGACTCCGTACCGGAGGAGAGTCCACTCAGCGAATAGGCGACCGAAGTGGCGCCTGCCGTTACGGCTACCGTGGTGGAGTTGGCTCCGTCAGTAATGGTGGCTGTACCCGCTACGGCATTAGTCAGGCTCAGTGTACCCGAAATGCTGTATTGATTGGTTGCACTCTGACACACACCGGGGGTAACCGTCAGGGCAATCGCTACTGTACAGGAGGCAGGGGCAGTGTAGGTTACACTAGCTGTTTTACTGGCATAACTGACATTAATGGTATGTGAGTCCGTACCGGAAGCTAGACCCGTTAGCGAATAGGCAACCGAAGTGGCACCTGCTGGTACAGTCACCGTAGTGGAGTTAGCGCCATCGGTAATGGTGGCCGTACCCGCTATAGCATTGGTTAGGTTGAGCGTGCCCGCCACACTGTACTGATTGTTCGCCGTCTGACAGATACCCGGTGTCACAGTGACCGTTACCGCTACCGCACAAGCCGCGGGCGCAGTGTAGGTGACGCTAGCGGTTTTACTGGCATAGCTAATAACAACCGTATGCGAACCCGTACCAGATGTAAGCCCGCTCAGCGAGTAAGAAACAGAGGTTGCGCCCTGCGCAATGGCGACGGTGGTGGAGTTGGCACCATCCGTGATGGTAGCCGTACCAGCAATGGCATTGGTTAGGGTAATGGTTCCGCCCAGGGTGTAGCTGTTGCTGGCACTCACGCAAGGCCCTGGATTGGCACTCAGGTTGAGACCTATGCTACAGGAGCTGGGCGCAGCATAGGAGGCACTGACACTAGCGCCACAACTGGTTGTAGCCGAAGCGGATACTGTTACAATGCCCGTACCTGTTCCACTGGTGAGCCCAGTCAGGCTATAACTGGCCGATGTCTGGCCTGCTGAAACACTGACAATTTGGGTGGCAGAACCACTACTTACCGTCAGGCTTTGAGCAGGACTGTTGGTAAGGCTGATCGTACCCGATACACTGAACTGGTTGGTAGCAGGTGTACAGGCTGACGGAGTTGCATTGACCGATACCAGATCACAGCACAATGCCTGTGCTAATGTGGTGCTAATTACAGTGTAGCAATTAGGACCATTATATAAAGTGATATAGTAGGTCGTGCCTGTGCTGCTGGTTGGATTCGCCAGTCCCGTAAATGACACCGCAGAGCTTGATACCGTCTGGCCGCTGGTGGCTGTATACGACGGCAGAGTCGATGATATGGAGATGAAAGCCTTGTTGGCGTTCTGAATATCCGACACTAAAATACGGCCGTTATTTTGGGAGGTTCCGGTGCCGATATTACAAACAGCAAGCGTGGAGCTAATGCTTCCGGCAACAGTCTGTAAACAGGTGAAGCCAACATCAAGTGTGTGGTTGTTTTCACCGTAAGCACCCGTGGTCAGGCTAATAACCGGGGCTGTCAGACTAGCCACTGTCGCGATCTGAGCATCCGAATCGTTCAGGTCATTGGCATTCGTTACATTGCTGTTGGCCGTCGTCAGGCCGTATTTGCCATTATTGAGCGTGAGCACACTATTCGTAAACTGACCACTTGTACCAAATACAAGCTGGTAGGCCGTGTTGGGCAATAGGTTAGTCGTTGAAAAAGTGCCGGTTACGGTGCTACTGGTAGGCAGACTGTTGAAATAATATTCCCCATTGGCGTTCGTTGTTGTCGACGCAACCAGGGTTCCACTTCGATACAGCGAAACATTTACTCCTGCCAGAACAGGCTCACAAGCGTCCTGAATTCCATCGCCATCCTGATCTAACCAAACACGGTTGCCGATCTCAATTAATTTGAGTTCATCGCAAAGCAGTTCGATATCGCCTAGTCCGGTAGCCTTACCAAATGTACCATCGCGAGTGTTCGTTGTTGGTGATGAATACAGAGCATAGGCTGAATTGACTATGCCCTTGCTATTGTTCATATGTCGAACCCCACCCGAAAAAGCTACGAAGCTGTAATTCGTATTCACACCAGTCGGATCCATAACGCCTGCTATAACTTCGCCGGAACCAGGGCGTAGGGCTAATGCACCTAACCCAATTTCTGTGTGATAAAGACTGTTGCCTGTGTTACCCGCTCCTGAGTCGTCAAGATAAAACTCCCCAAAGCCTGGTCCCTGGTTGTTTGAGGGGCGTCCACCAAGATCAGGGCCTGCTTTGGCGGCATTTTCCAGCACAAAGGTACCCTGACTTGAAAAAGCACGTAACAGGTCGCCACCAACCCGGCCACTATAGTCGCCTGAGCCCGTTGTATTATAATTTCGGAATCCTGTTTGTAAACCAGCCCGGTCGCTTAAGGCCAGGATCATAGAGCCGTCGATATCAAACTCAATATCCGTCAGGATAGGTTGTGGGCGTACCAGGTTAGTAGATAAATTTCCTTGATTGACACTCCCAAACGTTCCTGTAGTTACAAAATCGCTAAATGTATTGCTCCAGGGATACCAACCGGTTATGTCGGGTGTGGCTATTTCCGGATATCCTTTTGGATAGGTAAGTGGGAAATCAAAAATGGGTGTGCTATTGAAGCTATTCGTCGTTGGATCGAACGTGAATATTCCTGCTCTCAGATTCGATTTACTACTCGATGAAGCGTCACAGATAGTACCTACGTACACTTTACCTTTCGAAAACTTAACGGCCCATGAGCGTTGTATGCCATCGACACACCCCAGGCTAGGCACCGCGTATGGGCCTCCTTTCAGGGTAATATCGTTCTTGTTCTTGGTGGTATTATACGTACTTAGGTCCAGTGCATAGAGCGAACTATTTTTGATGTTCATCAAATAGAGGGTCTCTCCATCGCCGGATATACTCATTCCGCCAATACCAACCGTGCCGATCAAACTAAAGGCTTGTGGGTCAGATGACTGAAGGGATTTGTCGCTTGGGAGGTTACGACCGCCGGTTCCATTGGCCAATACGCTGCCTACGTCAATATTAAATGGAGAGGCCGACAGGTTAATATATTCGGGTGTTGAAGGGTTAGCCTGGTCAGTCAGATTCGTAATATAGATTGCCCCTAAGCCACCAGGCCCTAAACCGGCATGGCGTTTCAGGGTTGCTGCACTGAACAGACGTTTGGTGATTTTGCTATAGGCTTGTGCCCAGAGTGTACCAACTGAGGATAAAGGTACCGTGAAGGTCATCGCATCATTCGTACCATTACCGGCTGATGCATAGGGAAAGCCGATCAATCCTCGGTATGTCCCGGAATTTCCGCCACCCAATGGGTTACCACTAACATACGTAGGCAGGACAATCAAGGGCTCATTCTGACAATAATCGATCGGGTCATTCACCCCCAGATTTACATTGCAATTGCTGGCCGTTATGAACTGAACGGTGGTCCGGCTGTCAGTGCCCTGTAGGGTTGAGGAGGCTAAGTACGCTGCCGGTATATTTGTAAATTCAACCCGTACCGGATAGGCTAGTGATGCACTGGTCGACCATATGCCATAGGCATCTGTTGTAACGGAAACCGGCGCGCTGTTATCACAGGGATAGATTTTAACCGTAACCCCACCGACACCATTTTTTTCGCCATCATCCTTAATACCATTGGCATTGTAATCATTAAATACCTGGCCACCCAGACTACCTGATGCACAGACTGTAGGCAAACACCCCGAAGGAGCTGTATAGGAGCTGGTATTGGAACAGGTGGTGGTGGAATTGAATTTAGCCGTTATTGCGGCCGATGCCCCGTTAGCGTTTACCTCGAATGCCACAACCTGGGGTGATACAATCGTCTGTGAGCCAGTAGGAGTTGTGGTACCACCATCACCATATTGCACGCTAATTACTCCGGGCGTGATGGTACGGCTGAGTGCCCCTGTAGTAACAACAATATATTGATTGGCAGGTGCATTGTTCCAGGCTACCTCCACACTGACGGTGGCTTTGCTAACCCCGCTAAGCGAATAGCAGCCAGAGGTAGTGACTTTATTGATGGTGACGGAACATTGCGCTTTGACCACTCCTGTGGCCAGGCTGGCAACCAGGCAGGTTACCAGTAATGTTCGTAGCCTTGTCTGCCAAACGCTACCGATATCTGGTAAGAACTTATCTGCCTTTCTCCTGAATCGGGTAGAAAGCAGGAATAAGTGCCAATAAAATTGCTTTTTAGTAAATGTAGACATACTTTCTGTTTTGCAAATAAATGGATACGAACCGTATGCGCTTATTTCAAAAAATATGCCTTATAGAGTGAAATGGAAGAGAAGGGTAATTATAAACAGAGATTACCAGTCAATAAATAGACTTAACTAATTTATGTTTGCATAATTACAATATTGTGTATATTTAAAATTGCTTGTAACAAATAGTATGCCATTTAGTTATATAGATTATTTGTAATATTTAAAATAGGGTGACATATGATTGGTTGTTTTGTAATTACATACAGTTTGTAGGTAATAGAGATGATTCATTCAGTACCTTACAATAGCTTATAAAATGTAAATGGGAAGCGTTCTGAAACTAGTAGTTCCGGAATGCTTCCCATTTACATTTTATAAGATGACTATCGAATCGCTATCTGGGATCGCCTATCTGGGATCTCCAATTCGTTTTGGTCGCTTTGTCTGGGTGATCACATAGGGCACACACACCTCAGCCGGACATCCACACACCGTCGGCAACA
>NZ_MKUD01000055.1 GCF_001898575.1 Spirosoma sp. 48-14 | reverse complement strand
TTCATGAGACCTGACGCACGTATTTCCAGACGGAGACATAATTTTTTCCAGTGGGTGGTGTCCGGTTCGGTATCATAAACCGGGGAATCATCACGAGTAAGCATTTCTGCGATTCGTGCATCAAAAACATCATCGGAAGCCATGAGTAGCTCGTTCATACCAGTCAAAATTTTTAGGCAAATCTACGAGGTTTCATCAATGACTACCTTGTAAGATTGTGCCGGGGAATTTGTAAAATTCGGAAATTCAGGCGTTTAACTGCGTACTATATAGCCCCAGACAGCTCGTCAAATCATTTCTCTATTAACCATGTTTAGACATCTTCTTACGTTAAGCCTACCATTATTACTGTTTGGTATCTGGGCGTGTCAACCGCTGTACCAGGCGCCGGAACTGGTCAAAGAGGCTATTAAAGCACATGGGGGCACGGCATACAATAACAAGCGGATTGAATTTGATTTCCGTACCTACCATCTGGTATTGAAACACCAGGACGGACAATTCAGCTACCAGCGTTCCTACCGCGATTCGACGGGCAACCAGCTTGTTGAGACCTTAACCAACAGTGGGTTTGTGCGTACCCTAAACGGCAAACGGCAAACGCTGGATTCGACCCAGACTCGTCGCTATAGTCAGGCGGTGAACTCGGTTGCTTATTTCGTTTTATTGCCTCAAAAACTAAGTGATCCGGCTGTATTGGCTGACTATGTAGGTACATCGCAGATCGACGGGCAGCCTTATCATAAAGTGCGCGTCCGGTTTCGGGCCGAAGGGGGCGGAACCGACTACCAGGATACGTTTTTCTATTGGTTTAATCAGCAGACGCACACGATGGATTATCTGGCTTACAGCGAGGGTGGGCCACGTTTCCGCAAGGCCATCAACCCGCAGGTAGTGGGTGGTATCCGGTTTCAGAATTACATCAACTACAAGGGCAAAAATGATGATAGTACGTCGGTCGGCACCTACGACCGTCGCTATGAGGCCCGCCAACTCAGGGAATTATCCAGAATCGAGCAGAAAAATATCCGGGTTGTACCGTTACCCTAACTCGTTCAGGATTATTCTTTTGCGCGTGTCAGCGTCTGACTTTTTCCCAACCAGCGCAAGCCATGATACCCCGTAATCGTGA
>NZ_MKUD01000054.1 GCF_001898575.1 Spirosoma sp. 48-14 | reverse complement strand
TGTGGAAAAAGAGGCGTTATAAGAAAGTGGCAGTCAAAGGAAGTGTTTGGCTGTGAGTGGCTTTGTTGGTGGGGACTTCCAGAACGGAAGTACAAATGATGGGAGGCTTTTATTGCAATTTACAGTTGGTTCAATGCAACTTTTAAATTACATTTGTACATTCATAATAAAGTCAATTTTAATCCTTTTTGAGATGAAAATATCAGGCAGACATATTGGAGAAATGCTGAAAGAAGCCAGAGAACAAAGACAGCTAACTCAAGAACAATTAGCCCAAAAAGTGGGTAAGAAAAGGAGTTACATTTCTAAGGTCGAAACTGATTATGGCAATAATATCAAACTTCAAACCCTTAAAGAGATAGTAGAAAAGGGATTTGACGGTACGGTTAAAATTAATTTGGAACTCTGATTTGTATATGGATAAATTATTGAAGAACGCTTTTAAAATGCAAATTCAATCCAAAGAAGGATTTGAGTTCGAAGAATTTATTGATGAACTGTTTCTTTTGAAATATGGCGTTGATAACTATACGCCCATCAGGAGGAATAAGGATAAAGGCAATGACGGTACTATTTTGCCCGAACAAAAGATATTGGCTTGTTATGCGCCAAGAAAATATAGCAAAACTGATTTTGAAACAAAAGTTTTAGGTGCAGCAAATAAAGAAGGAGATTTTGAAAAATACCAAAAAAACTGGAAAGACAAATTTCCAAATTGGGAAATGTATGTTAACCACGAAGTGTCACCGGAACAATTTACACTAATTCAGGGTTTAGATGGCGATACTTCGATTAAGGGGATAGACCAAATTCTTTCTATTGTTGATGAACTTGTATCAAGTAAAAAAAGGAAACTTGCAGCCTACTTAGGCATTGAAAACTTTTTTATACAGGACTACATTCAGGAAATCATTAATGACCTACTGAATGCCTCAAACGAAGAAGATAAAGCTCTGCATTTCGACAGGAAAACATTAGTCCCTCCCCAAAAGAAAATCGAACTCAACTTTGAACAGGAAGATTGGGATGGGATGAACTCGGAAATGGTATTGGTTATGGCGGAGTTTAATACGATTACCAATATACTTTCGGGATATAATGATGATG
>NZ_MKUD01000053.1 GCF_001898575.1 Spirosoma sp. 48-14 | reverse complement strand
AAAACCTATCCATTTGGATATTTCCGACCTGCCTATGAAACGGGGTATCATCACGAACCGAAACAAGTTTATACTTGGTCCGTCGGGTTCGGGTAAATCGTTCTTCACTAACCATATGGTACGCCAGTATTACGAACAGGGCGCACACGTACTGTTGGTAGATACGGGTAACTCTTATCAGGGCTTATGCGAACTCATCAAAGGAAAGACCAAAGGCGAAGACGGTGTTTACTTCACATATACCGAAGATAACCCGATTGCCTTTAACCCTTTCTATACCGATGATGGCGTATTCGACATTGAGAAGCGGGAAAGTATCAAAACCCTGATACTGACCTTATGGAAACGTGATGATGAGCCGCCAACCCGTTCTGAAGAAGTTGCCCTGTCCAATGCGGTAAGCGGTTATATCGAACGTATCAAAACGGAAGATGTGTACTCCTCATTCAACGGTTTCTATGAGTATGTAAAAGGCGACTACCGCAAGGTACTGGAGGAAAAGCAGGTAAGGGAAAAAGACTTTGACATTGCCAACTTCCTGAACGTACTCGAACCTTATTACAAAGGAGGGGAATACGATTACCTGTTGAACTCCGACAAACAGTTAGACCTGCTTTCTAAACGCTTTATCGTGTTTGAGATTGATGCGATTAAAGACCACAAAATCCTCTTTCCCATTGTGACCATCATCATTATGGAGGTGTTTATCAACAAAATGCGCCGATTGAAAGGTATTCGCAAGCTCATCCTGATTGAAGAGGCTTGGAAAGCGATTGCCAAAGAGGGAATGGCGGAATACATCAAGTACCTGTTTAAAACTGTCCGCAAATTCTTCGGAGAAGCAATTGTCGTAACGCAAGAGGTCGATGATATTATCCAATCGCCTATTGTGAAAGAAAGTATCATCAACAATTCCGACTGTAAAATCCTGCTTGACCAACGCAAGTATATGAACAAGTTCGATGATATACAGGCGATGCTCGGACTTACGGACAAAGAGAAAGGGCAGGTACTTTCCATCAATATGAACAACGATGCAAGCCGACTGTACAAAGAGGTTTGGATTGGCTTAGGTGGTACGCACTCGGCAGTCTATGCCA
>NZ_MKUD01000052.1 GCF_001898575.1 Spirosoma sp. 48-14 | reverse complement strand
AATGAGCTAGACTTGGGTGAAGCCACAAACCTAGAAAAATACAACGCCCTCCACAAGTATTGGCCTTGATCCTCAATATGCTAATGTAAGTAAGTCTGTAAAGTAAAAAAACCTTCAAAACTTATCGTTTTGAAGGTTTTTTCTTTTTTTGTGGGAGTTGACGGGTTCGAACCGCCGACCCTCTGCTTGTAAGGCAGATGCTCTGAACCAGCTGAGCTAAACTCCCTTTAGTTCCCGTTGTTTGGGAGTGCAAATATAACAGGCTATTTCGCCGTTTTGCAAGTAAATACTGAGAAATATTTGAAAAATAGTACGGTTTTTTCTCAGGTCAGGGCCAATAAACTGACAATCAATGGGGTTTTAACAGGTGGTTTATCGGAAAAATTTCGCCATTTTTAATTACCTGCTCCACATTGAGGGCATCCTGAACCGTCTGGAGTGGATCGCCCTTTACAATGACCAGATCGGCCAACTTACCAGGCTCTATTGACCCCAGGTCTTTACTGACCCCAACCGTTTCTGCCGCCCAGAGCGTTGCAGATCGTAAAGCTTCGTAGGGGGTGAGTCCGGCATCAACGAAGGATTGCAACTCAGTATGGAGGCTTAAGCCATACGGAACGAAGGGGCTATCAGTACCTGTCGTGACATGAGCGCCTGCTGCAATCAATTTCTTGACACCTTGTTGTAAGCTGCCGAAGTTAGTTAAATAACCCGGATTGATTTTCGTGATCTGGGCAGCTCCGGCCTGAAGCGAATTTCGAAAGTCTTCGCTAAAGAACGTTTTGTATTGTAGGTTCTCATTAAGCGCTGGATTTTTTGAACTCATCACGAAGAAACCACCCTGCAACGAAGCGGTAGGGGTAATGTTCATCCCTGATTTTGCCAACAGCTCAATAACATCTTGGTAGCTCCGGTTCATGGCCGTAATCTTTGGCGAATACCCACGTCGGCTGGTTCCACCAATGTGTTCAACTGCGTCGACATCGTAGCGCATCGCTGGGAAAATTTCATGTGACGATACGGGCAGTCCATGTGCATGAGCGAAGGTCGTGATACGTTGCTGCATGGCATCGGGCATGCGAACATAGGTTTTGATTAAGTCATAGCCGAGTCGAACGGCACGATTTAGTTCTCGGTCAAGCTGCTCGTCGGAATTGATGCTTGTGGCGGCTCCGTAATAAATCCGGGTTCCATCGGTCAGGCCACCTGTAAAAAATTGCCTTGGTCCCATACGTGCCCCGCTGGCCCATGATTCTTTCCGTTCGAGGGCGTCATATGGGTCGGCACCGGGTTCGCGAATCGAAGTAATGCCATATGATAGCCATAAACGCCCCAAACGCTCGCCCGTCATGGCGTGCTGGTGGGTGTGCATCTCGAATAAACCGGGAATGACTGTTTTGTCAGAGGCATCAATCAATTTTCCTGGACGACCCACCTGATGTGGAAGAATGGCTTTAATCCGATGCCCGTCGATCAGGATGTCTACGTTCTGTCGATACGTATTGGAACGACCATCAAACAGACGCCCGGCGTGAACGACTGTCTGACCAGTAGGTTGATTCAGCTTCCAGGTCAATTCCATTGGAATAGCTTCGATATGGCCGTCAGCCAGCGACACTTCTTTCAACACCTCAGTAGCCAGAAATAACAGATGTTTCGAATCGCCTGTCCAGGTTGGAGCCTCGGCCTGCTCCGTTGTTAATTGACGCGGTTGGCCAACCGGCGCACCATCGGGCGAAACCGCCGTCACCCAGAGTAAGCCATCCAGAATATAGGCCATCTGTGTGCCGTCGGGCGACCAAACGGGGCCGTTTTTGCTGCGCGTCCCCAAGCTATGGCCGGGTGCGGGCGATACATACCGATCATTTTTACCATCGAATGAAATCAGCAGCACTTCGCTGACGCCTTCCCGATACCGCGACGAATAGGGATGCAGGGCCGAGACCGCAATCGTTTTCCCATCGGGCGACCAACTTGCCTGACTAGGTACAAACACCGACTCGTGAACTTTCTGCGTTTTGGGCGTATTAACATCAGCCGTGTAGGTAACGTCGGCCGTATACAGTGTACTGCGCCCCCAGGCGTTACGTGGGTCACTTTGGTAGAAAGCGATTTTGCTGCCATCGGGCGACCAGGTTGGAAAGTGAAGATCTTCGGCCATATCGACGAGGCATTTTTCCTGCCCCGTTTTCAGATCGTGAATCCATATATCCATTGTTCCGTTTCGATCCGATGCATACGTTAGTTTGGTCCCATCGGGCGACCAGGCAGGGTCTACTTCCATAGACGAGCCACTGGTCAATGGTTTAGGCTTTTTATTGCCTTTGGTGAGTAGCCAGATGTCGCCCAGGGCGGCAAAGGCAATCTGTTTCCCATCGGGTGAAATCGCGGGCCCTTTGATACCCAGTACCGGCTGCGGGTCTTTTGTATCGAAGTCGTACGTTTTTCGTTTGTAGGTGTTGCGAGGTAGGGAGATAATAGCTTGAAATGGAATAGTCTGTGCCGTTTTATTCCCGATTTTACACCGTTTTAGGAGGCCATCAGCCGTGTATAGATATTCCTCGGTCGAAAACCAGGCTAATCGAAAGGGAAATACATCTTCAGCCGTTTCGGTCAGGATCGTTGCTGAACCCGACTGTGAACTGACTGCTGCTAAGCCACTCTGTGATTTGTTGAGCAGGTTATAGTAAAGCATTGCTCCATCGGGTTGCCAGGAGGGGCTTGCCAGCTTGTCGTTGGAGGCTGAAATTAGTTTTTCTGTGCGTCCGGGCGTTAGTGTGTACACGCCGGGCGCATCGGTCCGGTCGGAGATAAAGGCAATCTGTTTTCCATCGGGAGCAAAAGCTGGGTTGAAGTCGTTGGCCGTATTGGTCGTAAGCTGGGTGAGTTTCCCATCGGCCAGGGTTAGCTGCCAGATGTCGTAATTACCGCTCCGATCCGACGAAAAAACAATTGCTTTGCCGTCGGGCGACCAGTGCGGCTCGCGGTCGTCGGATAATCCGCTGGTTAGTTGACGAGGTTTTCCGCCGGTCTTTGATACTGTCCAGATATGATAGCGGCCATCCCAAAAGGCATGAAACGCAATCTGGGTGCCATCAGGTGACCAACTCGGTTGCCGACAATCGCCCAAGGCATCGGTAATGGGTTTGGCGGTGCCCCCCACTGCCGGTAATAACCAGAGTGTGCCCTGTAAATCAATAACGATTGTTTTCTTATCGGGCGACAGATCGGCGGCCATATTAGTCCCTTCTCTAACCGTAACCCGGATCGAATCGGCAACTATTTCCGCCTTTACCGATGTGATGTCGGCCGGATTCAGTGCCCAGATAAGGAGTAAAAAACAGGTTTGGTAGTATATGCGTAGTTTAGTCATGATGCGTGAGTAAGCCTTAGGAGAGGAGTAAAAGACAATACAATACCACATCTGCTAAATTAAGTGTATTGATGGATAGTTATTAAACAATATTCTACATATAACAGAAATTGTAAAATAATTTATAGGCAATCTTTGTTTTAGCGAAATATAGATTAAGCTCTTTGCTGATTCGATAACAAAAAAGCGGATCACAACGCACGTCGATGATCCGCTTTTATTTAGCGTAAATAGTCTATTCGAAATTTAGAAATAAGGTAACCGAATGTGTGGTCAACTTACTGATACCAACACCAGCCGCATTATTGGTTGGATTAAAGAGATTGACAAGACCATGCGAAAAGCGTAGTTCAGGGGCCAGCTTGAAGTATTCAAAGAATTGTTCCAGACCAATACCGTATTCAATCGCAAAATCCATCGTTCCGGTACTCAGCCGACTAGCGCCCTGAAGCTCTTTGCGTCGCACATTACTTTCGATGCTAAACGTTCCACCAGCCAGCAGATACATACGTGTATTGTTGCGCCGTTCGGATTTGTATTTGAGTAATAGGGGAAAATCGACCCAGGTCGACTCGCGGGTTTCGGTTTTGGAAGTACCACCCGGATAGTCGTAATGTACTTCCCGGCTAAACAGGGATACCGACGGCGTAAAGCGGAGGTCAAATCGATCGTCGAGAAAGAGATTGATGATCCCACCAACTCGAAAAGCGGGTTTATTGGGCGAGTGAATTCGGTAGGCTGAGTCGGCCGTCATAAACTCAGGGCTGTAGGTTACGCTGAATCGTGTGACCGGAGCTGCAAAGAAAAACCCGTAATGAATCTCCTTTTCGTCGTAGCGTTCGAGGTGTTTTCGAACGTATTTGTACGATGTCTGTGCCTGGCTCTGCGCTGTCAGCAAAATGCTTAGAACAATAGCCAGGCTTAAACCTGGTCCTGTTCGGCTTATCCAATTCATAGCGGCTAAGCCTGCTTGTGACCTATGTAAATTGAGGCAACGCCAAAAGTAAGCGGTATCCATTTGGTAGTTGTAAATCCGGCTGCTTCATAAATTCGCAGAAAGTCAGGACCGTCGGGAAAAGCCTGCACCGATTCGGGCAGGTAGGTATAGGCCGATGCGTCTTTGCTTACTACGCGCCCAATGAGCGGCAGAATAGTTCGGGAGTAAAACGAATAAAGTTGTTTAAACGGAAACTGACGTGGATTCGAAAATTCCAGTACTACACAAACCCCACCCGGACGTGTTACACGGTGCATGTCGGTTAAGCCTTTGAGCAGATTCTCGAAATTGCGTACACCAAACGAAACGATGACGGCATCGAATTCATTGTCTGCAAAGGGTAAACGTTCCGAATCGCCCGTACGCAGGTCAATAACAGAATCGACACCGCGTTTCTTCATTTTTTCGCGCCCGATCGATAGCATGCCTTCCGAAATATCGACGCCGATAATTTTTTTTGGCTTCAACGCCAGGGCTTCGAGGGCAAAATCGCCGGTACCGGTAGCAATGTCCAGAATCGTTTTTGGAGCGTACGGCTTTAATTCGCGAATCGCCCGTTTACGCCAGAGGATATCAATACCCCCGCTCAGTACGTGATTCAGTAAATCATACTTCGGCGAAATACTATCAAACATCTCAGCAACCTGTTCGCGCTTCGACGTATCTTTATCTTTATAAGGAACAACAGCCATCTTTTAATGATTGAATGATAGAGTGATTGAATGATCGAATAAGTGTATACGCTATTTATTCAGTCATTCAATCACTCTATCATTCAAAATTAGTCTTCGTACAAAGGTAGTGCCATAACAGTAGGTTTCCGTCGAAAGTTTGTCATTTCCAAGGGCAATGTGTAGTTTCGAAACAATCCTCTTCTTCTCTATACAACTTGACTGATTATGCTTCCAATAGCTTTGCCTGCACTGCTTGCCCTGAATTTCATGACCCCTCATCCTTCCGGTGGCGATGATCCCGTGGCGAAAAAAGTTCATAAGATTCATCAGCGCGTGCTGACGCTCGATACGCATGCCGATGCGCCGATCATGATGAAAAAAGATGGCTTCGATGTTGGCCAGACGCACGATACCAAACGGGATCAATCGCAGATCGATTTTCCGCGGATGAAACAGGGCGGAATGGATGCCATGTTCTTTGCTGTATATACCTCGCAGGGGCCGCGCACACCCGAAGGCCATGCCGATGCAAAACGTGATGCGCTGAACCAGTTCGATCTGATTCATCAGGCTCTGAAAAAATACCCAAATCTGGCCGAATTAGCCACCTCTCCGGCTGATGCCTACCGGATTCAGAAAGCGGGCAAACGAGCGGTATTTATCGGTATGGAAAATGGCTATCCCGTCGGTGATGACCTGTCGATGCTCCAGAAGTATTATGACCTGGGCGCTCGCTACATTACCCTTACGCACTTTGCCAACAACCTGATCGGCGATTCATCGACTGACCCTGACGGGCCGATGTATGGTGGATTGAGCGAGTTTGGTAAAAAAGTCGTAGCTGAAATGAACCGGCTGGGTATTCTGATCGACGTGTCGCACGTGGCCGATAGTACCTTCTACGATGCGCTGGCTCTGTCGAAAGCGCCCATGATTGCTTCTCACTCGAACTGTCGGGCCATTTGCGATTTCCCGCGTAACATGACCGATGACATGATTAAGGCGCTGGCAGCCAAAGGTGGTGTAGTACAGGTCAATTTTGTGAGCGATTACCTGAAAAAACCGTCGGATGAACACCGGGCGGCTAAAACCAAAATACGAATGTCGCGGGTTGGTAAAGTATCAACACCAGAAATGGAAGCCCGTATTCAGGCTATGAGTGATTCGGTCTCTAAAGTATATGCATCAGAGCGGGCCAGCCTGTCCGACATCGCCGATCACATCGATCATATTGTTAAACTGGTCGGCATCGACCACGTTGGTATTGGTTCCGATTTCGATGGGGGTGGGGGTGTCAATGGCCTGGAAGATGTGAGTCAGATCGAGAACCTGACTGCCGAACTGGTTCGCCGTAACTACTCAGAAGCCGACATCGCTAAAATTTGGGGCGGCAATCTCCTGCGAGTACTGGGCCAGGCAAAAGTTACTCAATAAATTTTCGGTTTGCAGTGGCTGATATAGCCGATATAGGGTTCTTCAGCCACTGCAAACTGTAACCGGTTAACTACTCATGTCGCCCGAAACCGCTTTTCAGATCGCGAGTACGCTTGTGCTGCCTCAGTGGTTGCTGATGGCCTTTGCCCCACGCTGGAGCGTAACGCGCTGGCTGATGAACAGCTACCTGATTCCGGTGTGTATTGCTGTTATTTATCTCGTTTACCTGTTTAGCGACGGCACTATTGATTTTGGCGCTTTCGGATCACTGGCGGGTATCAAACGGCTATTTGCCACCGGAAGCAGTGGAGTTATACTGGCTGCCTGGGTGCATTACCTCGCCTTCGATCTGGTCGTTGGCAGTGTTATCGTGCGGGATGCACAGGAGAAAAGCATTCCACATTGGCTCATCGTAATTCCGCTGTTTTTCTGTTTTATGCTCGGGCCGGTCGGGTTGCTCATATACTGGATTATTCGGTTGATTCGGACGCGTCAGCTATCAATCTAATCGCATTTTAAGGAGTAGACAAAAACTTGTCAGCGTTTGTATCGTTCAGTTTATGAGGGGCCATACGCACAATTGAACCGATCTGCACATGAGCTATTTTCTGGAAATTCTTAAGAAGCGAAATAGCCTGCTCTATTCCTTCGGCTGGCTATGCCTGATTGGTACATTCGTTTGTGCTATTCTCGCGCTGACTACCCATGTGCAGGTGCTGGGAATCAATGCATTTATTAAGCCCATGAAGTTCTTTGTGTCGATTACGGTGTTCTGCTGGACAATGGCCTGGTATACAGGCTACCTGCCTCCGACTCGTAATGTGGCGATTTATAGCTGGGTAGTGGTTGTGGCGATGACTATCGAACTCATTATTATAACGGCACAGGCAACCCTGGGAAAGCTGTCGCATTTCAACGTCAGCTCACCTGTTGATGGCATGCTATTCAGTATAATGGGGATAGCAATTACGGTGCTTACCGGCTGGACGGCTTATATTGGTTATCTCTTTTTTCGTATTCACACCAATCCGCTGGCAACAAGCTATCTGTGGGCCATTCGGTTAGGTATTTTACTGTTTGTTGTGTTTGCATTTGAGGGGTTTATCATGGCTACCCGGCTCAGCCACACGGTAGGAGGCACCGATGGGGGGGCAGGATGGCCTATCACCAACTGGTCTACCCAATTTGGTGATTTACGCATTGCTCATTTTTTCGGTATGCATGCGCTTCAATTGATTCCCTTGTTTGGCTACTACATTGCCCGACGGCCAGCTCAGGTTTTCCTGTTTACCGTTTTATATACCGTAGCCATTACTTTTCTTCTTTTGGAAGCGCTGGGAGGCCGACCAGTACTATCAGGGTTATAAAATTGACGGTAAAAAAACAGAAGGTTCAGCTTTAATAAATAGAAGGCCTGCCTACCGGGCTGATTCTGACCTAACTGAAACCTTGCTTCCGATGAACCGCTCCGATTTCCTGAAAACGTCTGCTCTTGCCGGTGCTACCCTCATTACCGACCCTACCCAAGTGCGGGCGTTTATTACCCGTCAGCCTGCCCAGAAATACCGTACTGCCCTGATCGGTGCCGGATGGTGGGGGAATAATATTCTGCGTTGTGCCGTACAGGCGGGCGAATCGAAAATAGTAGCTCTGTGTGACGTGGATAGCCGCCAGCTTCAGAAAACAAGCGAAGAACTGAACAAGCTCACCACCGATAAGCCAAAGCTGTACCGTGATTACCGGGAAATGCTGGCCGCTGAAAAGCCCCAGATTGTGATTGTAGCCACGCCCGACCACTGGCATCCATTGGCTGCTATTGCCGCCATGCAGGCAGGAGCCCATGTGTACGTCGAAAAGCCCATTAGCCATACCATCAACGAAGGCAAGGCGATGGTAAAAGCAGCCCGACAAACGGGTCGAATCTGTCAGGTAGGGATGCACCGCCGGGTATCGCCCCATAATGTCTCGGGTATGGAATTCTTAAGATCAGGCAAAGCGGGCAAAATCGGCATGGCGCGGGCTTTCGTCCATTATGCAGGGGGCGCCGGACAACCTACGCCCGATAGCGAAACTCCGCCAGAAATTGACTGGAATATGTGGTGCGGCCCTGCCCCACTTCATGCCTACAATAAAGCCATGCATCCCAGAAGCTGGCGTAATTTTTTGAATTATGCGAATGGAACCCTTGGCGACTGGGGTATCCACTGGATGGACCAGATTTTGTGGATAACCGAAGAAAAACATCCGCGCAAGGTATACTCAACCGGCGGACGAGCGATCAAACAGGACAATAGCGATGCACCTGACCATCAGGTGGCTACGTTCGAATTCGAAAATTTCACGGCTGTTTGGGAACACCGGACCTTTGCAGGTAATAACGCAGAGAAAACTCATCCTCAACAGGCCGTGGGCGTCTATTTCTACGGGACCGAAGGGACTTTCCATATGGGCTGGCTCGATGGCTGGACATTCTATCCGGCTGATTCTAAAAAGCCGATCATCCATCAGGACGCTCAACTGGATAAACCCGATGACCAGAACATTGCCTTACTCTGGGCCAACTTCCTGCAAAGCATCAAATCCAACAAACTTCCTGTTTGCGACATCGAGATTGGTCATCGCTCTACGAACATGGCCCTGCTGGGAATGCTATCGTTAAAACTTGGCCGAAGCGTTGAATGGGATGGCAGTCAGATCCCGAACGACCCCGAAGCCAACAAATTACTCAGCCGTGCTTATCGTGGCGAGTGGCAGTACCCGGTTTAGAATTATTCGTTATATTTGTCAGAGAGCCGTTTCGATGGCCCGGCTCTCTGATTACATGAAAGAAATCTTTTTTCTAATTGAGGAAGCAGACGAGGGAGGCTATATTGCGTCGGCAATTGGCCAATCCATTGTTACGGAGGCCGACACATTGGACGAACTGAAAGCAAATATTCGGGAAGCAACTATTTGCCATTTTGATGAAGGACAAGCTCCACAAATCGCCCATTTGCATTTCGTGAAAGATGAAGTCCTGAGTTTGGTGTGAATTATATGTACATTTACGTCATACTTGCACGTCAAAGGGGCTGATTGTGCTGCCTATTTCAGCTATTGAGCTGATATCTTCATGAAAACACCTCGCGATCTCAAAGGTGAATCACTTATCAAATTATTAGAAAAGCATTTCGGCTACGAACAGACCCGGCAAGCAGGGAGTCATCTCCGGCTAACCACTGTACGCAATGGTACCCACCATCTAACTGTTCCCAAACATAATCCGGTCAGGCTTGGTACATTAAATAAAATCTTGTCAGATGTAGCCGATCATTTTGGGTTAAGTCGGGAGCAATTAGTCGATCGGTTGTTCCAATAAGCTACTTCATTTTCACTGTTCATTATTGGGCAATATTCGGTTCAGGATATTGCCCGTTTTGCGTCGTAATAGGTCAGACAGTTGTCGATACACAGCCACTGAATAATCGCAGTTCATAGCGGTAGTAGTTTCGATTTGTTGTTGCCTTTTTTAGGTGGCCCTTAGCCTTTTCTACTTTAACAAAATGCCTTCATCAAGACGCGATTTTCTTCACCAGTCAACGCAGCTGGCGGCAGGGCTAGGTCTGTCGGCCACGCTACCCGAAATAAGCCGTTCAGCAGCTCCATCCGATACGATCCGTATCGGGTTGATTGGTGTTAACAGCATGGGATGGGCAGATCTGACGTCGATGCTCAAAAATCCCGGTGCTGTTTGCGTTGCCCTTTGCGACGTAGACAGCAACGTACTGAAAAAGCGGTCGGATGAGCTAGAGAAACAAACGGGTAAAAAAGTTACGCTATACAACGATTTCCGAAAATTGATCGACGATAAAACAGTTGATGCGGTCATCGTAGGTACGCCCGATCATTGGCATTGTCTGCCAGCCGTATATGCCTGCCAGGCCGGGAAAGATGTATACGTTGAAAAGCCACTGGCCACGACCATTGACGAGTGTAACCTGATTGTAGCAGCCGCCAGGCGCTATAATCGGATTGTTCAGGTAGGGCAATGGCAGCGGAGTGGCGCCCATTGGAAAGCGGCACTGGACTACGTTCAGTCAGGAAAAATCGGTCGGGTTCGATCGGTGAAAACCTGGGCGTTCATGAGTTATGGCAAAGAATTTCCACCCCGCCCAGACGAGCCTGTACCTGCCGGTGTCGATTATGATATGTGGCTGGGTCCGGCGCCAGGTCGTCCATTCAACCGAAATCGGTTTCACGGCACCTTTCGCTATTACTGGGATTATGCTGGAGGATTAATGACCGACTGGGGAGCTCACATGATCGACATTGCCCTTTGGGGCATGAACGTGACCGCACCCAAATCGGTCGTCGCTACGGGAGGCAAATTTGGTTTTCCCGATCACGATGGCGATACGCCCGACACCATGCAGGTTGTGTATGATTATGGTCAGTTTTCAATCCTGTGGGAACAGTCGCTGGGAACGATGCGTGGCCCCTACGATCGCGATCATGGCGTAGCGTTTATTGGTAACCTGGGCACCGTGGTGATTGACCGGGGAAAATGGGAAGTACTACCTGAAGTAGAACAGGGACGATATCTGGCCCCTGCCCAACCGATTCAGTATGGCAATGGCAGTGATCTGGACACCCACACCCGAAATTTTCTGGAATGCATTCGATCGAGACAGCAACCGAATTGCCCGGCAGAAGCTGGCCGCAATGTAGCCCTGCATTCGCATCTGGGCAACATTGCCTATCGAACTGGCCATAAGCTCATCTGGGACGATACGCAGGCCAGTATCGTAAGTGATACGTCGGCCCAGGCACTCACCAAAGCCCATTATCGAGCGCCCTGGTCTTTACCCAAACTATCTTAAGCTTTACTGGGTAGAAATGTCTATTTATTGAGGAATGGTGGCCGTTTCGTACCAGAATTTCTTCATAGCTACTACATAGTCTTTCCACCCTCTCAGCTCATCGGGCTTCTGCGTGTAGGCGACCGCACCAGCCTGATAAGCTTGCTGGATATGTTGCTGGCTATCAGACTGCGAGAAAATAACGACAGGGACTTTTTTCTGAAAGCGAGCTTGCAACATAGGTAGCCAATCAATCCCATCCTTTTCCTGATGAAAATCGATATCTAATAAGACCAGATGAGGCAATTGTTCATCGGTTGTATTGATCACATCCTGAGGGGTAGCAGCACTTCTAAAGGTAGCTTCAGAAAACTCTCGCTGCCCTACCATATGCAATAGGTCGTAAATAGATGGATCATCGTCCACTACTAAAACATCAAACGGTTGATTCTGTGTTGTCATGAGGGACTAAATGATTTCTATATAAGTCTTTAGGGACATTATTACTTCTAACGAAATAAAAGGCAACTAGTTTAGTTAATTTTGCTTAAAGATCAATAATAATCTTACCGTACGCCAAAAAGTAACAGGCAGATTTATTCACCCGTTCGTCATTAATGCTTTTTTAACCCTATCGTAAAAAGCGGCCACTTTTACTTTAGGGTCGCCTTTCCCAAGTGTCTCAATGGGTAAATAACCCCGATAACCCGACTCCCGCACGATACGTACAATACGTGCCAGATCGGTAGGTATTTCCCTGCCATCGACAAACAGGTTTTCTTTGAGTTGCCACGTTGCCGCATAAGGAGCCACACGAGCAATTTGTGCGTAAGGATCGCCAGTTTTAAAGCTTCCAATGTCCAGGTTAACCGCCAGCCAATTTGAGTTAACCTTACGAACGATGTCCAGTATATGATCGGCCGTCTGGATAAAATCAGCATGGTTTTGTAATACGATCATTACCCCCCGGCTGGCTGCATAATCGGTACACGCACGAATCGAATCGACCACCCATCCGGTTACCTCTTCGCGGTTGTAGTTGGCAGGTAGTTCTTTTCCTAGCCCTGCAAAAATCCGCACAACAGGAGCCCCCAGACGCGCGGCCACATCGGTCCATTTCGTCACCAGATCCACTTCGGCTTTTCGGCGGGTAGCGTCGGGTAAGGTAAAATCATTTCGTACACCCGTTCCGCTGATGTCGAGCCCCAATCGAAAGGCTTTTTGCTTGATTTGATACAAATAGGCATCATTGGGAGGAGTCGGGTAGCCTGGAAAGTAATAAGCGGTTGGGTCAACGGCATCAAAGCCCAGCTCTGCACAGTAGACTAGCACGTCGTCAAGTGTCATCTGCCTGCTCATCAACGGTTCATTGAAGGAATAGAGATTACAGCTAAGCCGAACCCGACTCGGTAAATGCGGTAGCGATCCTGTTCCAGCATACCCCTCAGGAGCCGCCACACAGACTGTACCTGCCAAAGCCATTTTGAAAAACGAACGTCGGTCCTGTTGTGGTAAATCTGTATACATACCCAAACGAATGTAAAATCCTGTCTATCTGCACCCAGCCTTAGTAAGTGTCCATGAGCCTAAAAATACTAATAAGGGGTCTATACAGTAAATTCGTCATTGTCCTTAACTTATTACTCAATCAAATAGACCAAGTAATTAAACCCACGACTATGCCTTACGGAATTCTGATTGCCCTCCTTCTGCTAAGCGGGGCCTTCGTTTCTACAGATGCCTCTCTTTCCAGACTCCCACAACCAACTCAGTCTACAGCTAATGCAGGCTGGCGACCTTTATTTAACGGCAAAGATCTGACAGGCTGGAAACACGTTGGGAAAGGAAGTATGCTGGTCGAAAAGGGATTAATTCATGGAAAAGGCGGTATGGGATTGCTATATTACACGAAAGAAAAATTCGGCAATTGCACTTTACGTGTGGTCTATAAAATGCAGAAAGAGAATAGTAATGCTGGCGTTTTCATTCGAATTCCCGTTGAGCCACGCGAAGAATGGATGCCCGTGCATTATGGCTACGAAGTGCAGATAGACAACCATCCCGAAACCTCCGACGAAGATGAATACCACGTAACAGGCACTCTTTATTCGCTGACCAAACCCCTTGCCAAGCCCGGTAAACCCGGTCCGCAGTGGAATACAATGGATATCACGTTGGATGGACCCCGCACAATCGTTTATGTCAATGGGGTAAAAGTAACCGATTATCAGGAAGGCGGGCCAGTGCCACCCCGTAAATTTGACTTTGAGCCTTATCGGGGCATCCGGCCCAATTCGGGGTACATAGGCCTACAGAATCACGGTGAGCACGACATCGTTTATTTCAAAGAAGTATCCGTAAAGCCTCTTCACTAAACACATTGAGTGAGTTCGTGATTGAGTGCTATAGCCGCCAAATCACGAACTCGCTCAATCACTCAATGTCGTTAAATACGCTGAATAAGCTCTGCCACCTTATGGACTTCCCTACCCATGATGTGGTCAATAATAGCCTGGGCATGTTCTCGCCCATTCTCGATGAATACCTTTTCGGTGTAGATACCAGCCAGCACCGTACCACATACATACAGGCCGGAAATATTGGTTTCAAACGTATCCCTATTGTAGACGGGCACCTGCGTTTCGGGGTTAAGCTCGATACCGCAGCGAGTCAGCAAATCAGCATCGGGGATGTATCCCGTCAGGATAAATACGAAATCAGCCGGTAAACGAATCTCCTCACCGGTTTTCAGATCGTTGACAGTTACCGAATGTTCATCGATTTGAGTGACACAGCAGCTAAATACCGTCTTGATCTTTCCTTCTTTAACCCGATTTTTTACATCGGGAACCAGCCAGTATTTTACTGTGCTGCGAAAATCTTCGCCACGATGCACTACCGTTACATCAACGTCATGCCGGTAGAGCTCCAGTGCTGCTTCAACGGCCGAGTTTGAGGCCCCGATGATGACCACTTTTGTGAACGAATATTTGAAGGGCTCGTCGTAATAATGCGATACATGTGGCAGATTTTCGCCGGGAATGTTGAGCCAGCGCGGACGGGTGAAATAGCCCGTTGCCATGATCACTTTACGAGCCTGATATTGTTGGCCAGTCGTTGTTGTAACGGTAAACAGGTCGTCCTGTTTCTGAACATCCCAAACCTCCTGGAATACGTTAAAATTCAGTTTATAATAGGCAGCCGCTTTCCGATAGTACTGTAATGCCTCATTACGGCTCGCTTTTACATCCGAAATAGGAAAGGGGAGACCACCAATTTCAATATTTTCGGCTGTCGAGAAAAAGCGCATCCGACGTGGATACTGCCGAATCGACTCCGTAAGACTTCCCTTCTCCAGAATTAAATGGCTCAACCCCGCTTTGGTTGCTTCGATACCAGCCGCTAGCCCACAAGGACCACCGCCAACAATAATGACGTCGAACAATTGCATGATTTGCTAAAGAAAATCTGGGTTAATCAATCCAATGACCTACACCCCACCGTAAGTAGTGACAGTTAAAAAAGCAACGAAGAGTACTTCCCAAAAATTCCTGCCGCTTAGGTCTGTCCCCTGATTAACCAATTAGAAACAAATTAAATGATAGCTGTGAGTATATTTTATACGTAAAAAAACAAGATAATCATATATAGATACTACTTTTTAGTGGTTACTTATAAGTAATGAAACTGGTGTTATATTAACCGTTTAATATATATAATAACATCTATTGTGCCGTTATTGTTATTTGGTCACGACAACTTAATACTGCACAATTATGAAAAACAAACTATCCTATTCACTTTTTTTCACATTAATCACACTATCAATTGGTTGCTCTCCAGAAGTCTCTGAACGTGATTTACAGAGTGTAAAGCCAACGTCTGTCAGCACCCGGCCCGAGGAAGCGTTCCCAAATCAGCGGGGATCTATTCAGAGCGCCAAACTCAACGGGCAAACCGTGATTTACCAGTTGTTCGGCGATCAGGCAGTTTTTGAGAGCGACATTCTTTTGTCGGAGCATGATTTACGTCAGGCTGATGATTTACAGGTGGAGGGCACGGGGCGTACGAAAGCCTCTTCGCGGTGGCCTAATAAAATCGTTTATTATTCCATCAGTCCTTCCCTTCCCAACCCGTCGCGCGTGCTGGATGCTATTGCCCATTGGGAAGCCAATACGCCCATTCGATTTGTTGAACGAACTACGCAGCGAGGGTATGTGCTATTTCAGACGGGCTCAGGGTGCTCGGCGAATGTTGGGTATGTGGGTAGTGTGCAATACGTAAATCTGGCCAGTGCCTGCACCACCGGCAACACTATTCATGAGATAGGCCATACCATTGGCCTTTGGCACGAACACAGCCGCGCTGATCGTGATACCTACGTGAACATCAATACGAGCAATATTATTACAGGCTATGAAACCGATTTTCAGACCTATGTGCAACGGGGTACGGATGGTTTCGATTCAGAAGGCGGCCTTGATTTCGGGTCGGTTATGATGTATGGCTCATACGATTTCTCCAAAAATGGACTGCCTACGATCACTAAAAAAGACGGGTCAACATTCACCAGCCAGCGGAATGGCCTGTCGCAAACCGATATTCAAACTGTGAACTTAATGTATCCTACTCCTAACTAAGCACAGTGCACATTATATCCATAGATGTACAAGCGATAATTGATAAACGAAATGGGGGTCTGTACATACTATGTACAGACCCCCATTTCATGTATTGAGTCGTGCAATCAATTATTTGATCCGACGAACCAGTATGGGCAAACATTTTGGTTCCCGGCCCGTACAGGGATCATCGCCATCCGGTGGTGATACTTCAACCGTGAGATCAATCTTACAGCCATTGGCTCCCGTAGCTACAACAGTATAATCGCCAGCTACTGTTACTTCAGGTTCAGCTTCGGTGCTGGTAAATCCATTTGGACCACTCCATAGTAACGTAGCTCCCGGGGCATTGGCATACAGAGTCGCACTACAACCTTTGCAGGGTATAGCGGCTCCATATGCTTCCAGAACGGGCTTGGCAGTATCGGCCGTTACAACCACCGTAGTCGATGCAATTACATCAGGGCAATCGAGTGTATAAGCGATTACGGTATAATTGCCGGGTACCGATATGCCTGGATTCTGGCTGGAACTGGTAAAGCTAGCTGGCCCCGTCCATTTATAAACCAGATTCGGCGGAACGGTCCCATCCTGTAAACTAGCTTGTGCCGAAAGAGTTACCGATAAGACCGAACAGGTTAATTTACCACCTGTAGCGGTGATGGATAACGGTGGGCAGGGGTCGTCGGTAACCGGCTGAACTTCAACGGAAAGATCGACCTTACAGCCATTTACACCCGTAGCCACGACAGTATAATCACCCGCCAGTGTTACTTCGGGCTCAGCTTCGGTGCTGGTAAATGAATTAGGGCCTGTCCAGAATAAAGTAGCTCCGGGGGCATCTGCAAACAAGGTCGCAGTGCAACCTTTACAGGGCAGTGCCGCTCCAAAGGCTTCCAGAACAGGCTTGGTGATATCAGTTGTCACCACGGCAGTAGCTGTTGTAAAGGCATTAGGGCAATCGATGCTGCTGATTGTTACTGTGTATGTACCGGCTTCCGATACAACAGGGTTTTGAACCGCACTTGTAAAGCTATTGGGGCCTATCCATGAATAGATTGCATTGGGAGCCGCCGATCCATTGGTATACAAAGCTTGTGCAGTTAACGTTACCGACTTAACAGAGCAGGTCAACTTGCCCCCGGCTGCCGTTACGGATAGTGCTGGCGTGATTTCGATAACGGTTTCGCCTGCCTGCCGACAGGCTGGATTTTCAGGCGTTGGATAAATGATCGCATAAACGTATTGTCGGGATATGTCGGCGGTTGTATTGGCCGTATTGATACCTGGGCTATGCAAAACCGCCCGATTGTTGGCATCGGGTTTTATGGTTCCCAGCACAGTGCCTGTATTGCCATACATAGCCGTCCCCGATTGAGGAGTTGTGAACAGAACAAACCGAACCGAATCGACACGACTGAAATAGTTGCCAACCGCAGCGATGGAGTCAATTGGAGCCCCGGTACAGACAGCAATGGTATCCTTTTCGTTTTTTAACTGCGGGCAGGAATAAATTGATAAATCGTTGGTGAAGTCATTCTGGCCGGCATCGAGCGTCGTTACGGCAATTACGGCCGATCCTCCAACCAGACTTGCATCAGAATCCCGGAGATCGGCATCCGTGAAGTTGCCACGATTGGCTGGCGATAATGAGTAATAGCGTTGTGAGGTTGGCGCTGACAGACGGGCACCGCGTGCCGACAAGCGTCCACCCGAAGCGGCTGGGGTTATTGGTTTGGTACCTGCCAGTGTTATGTCCAGCAGCGGTAACTGAGTCGTATCCATCCGAATCTCATAGCTATGCCCAAACTGGAGCCCGCCGGGTACTGTGGTACTATTGAAATAAAACTGACCGCCGTCATGAGTTGTCTGAGAAGCAATCTGAATTCCGCCTGCCTGCATATCGTGCAGGGTTAGCACAATGCCGTCGATACCGGGTTCATACGCATCCTGAATACCATCGCGGTTATCATCAAACCACAACCGATTACCAATCTCGACAGGTGCCGGGTCACAAAGTGGCTGATTATCGCCTAACCCTGATGCTTTCCCAAATGAGCCAGGGTTAATAGTGTATAAAACGTAATTCCGGCTTTCGGCTCCCGTTTTAACATTAAATACCTTCAATCCGCCCGATTGATACACATCGGTAATAGGGTCGAATGCTGAGGTTATAATATCATCATAACCCGGTACTTTGGTCAAGGCACCGTTTGTAACTTCTGCGTGAGCTACATTGCCGAAGAATACCCAGCGATCTTTTCCATAAAATTCACCACCACCAGGCCCTTCATTATTACTAACGCCTGAACCTGTCAGATTCCCCGCTTTCCCGTTCTGTTCCAGTCGGAATGTACCATTATCGTTGTACGCCCGTAGCAGGTCACCACCTGTGAAGCCATCATATAAGCCATTGCCGTTAGGGTCATGGTTAGCCACGCCAGAGAGATGCCCAAAACGATCCAGAAAGCCAATCAGCATGGAGCCATCGTCGTCAAAAGCCAGATCCGACAAAATCGGCTGTGGGTACATGACGAATTTTGGATCGGCTCCGATACCGCAGGCAGCAGGCCAGTTTTCAGTCCACGGAAGCCAGTGATCGTATTGAATACAGGTGCCCGTCAGGTCGGCCGAGCCACGGCGAAAATCAAGTGGAAATGAAAGTACTTCTGTAAATACCGGCGTAGCCGCCTTGGGGTCAAATCGGTAAATCGTCGCTTTTAGGTCACTTTGCAACTGCGACGTTTCGGCCGAGCAAACGACCCCGACATAGACTGCTCCATGGTACACTTTCAAAGCCCAGGGGCGAAAATCGCCATTCGAACAACCCGGATTCGGAATATCCCACGACTTAACGGCGGCTGCCGACGTAGGAGCAACGGCTGGCGAACCAACCAACAAACCATAGACTTTCCGATCTTTAAGATTAACAAAATAGAGGGTTTTATCGTCCTCCGACATATCCATACCGCCGAAACTCATACGGCCCATAGCCGACATCGAACTGGGGTCAGCACTAGCCTGAGTTTTATCGCCAAACAGATTGGCCAGCGGGTCCTGGTGTGGATCTTCGCCCACGTCGATACCAACGGCACTAACCGACATAAATGTCGTGGTCGTACCCGTAACGATGTCTGTTTTATAAATTCCGCCTGGGCCTGCGGGACCAAAGCTTGCATGGCGCTTGACAACCGCAGCGCTGAAAACAGTTTTATTCCGTCGCTGATAGGCAAGCGCCCAGATCGTTCCTACTTCGCTAGCCGATGCCAGGTGGGTAGGCATAAAATTACCCGGTCCGGCCACACCAGAGGATTCATAGGCAAAGCTGACTAATGCATCGCCACGAGCCGACTGTTTGTCGTCCGGAACAGGATTGCCATCCTTATCGGTAGTAATTTGCGAATTTCCATTTACGTAACAGGGCGTTACCAATTTTAAGCCGCTCGACTGGCAGTAGTCGGCGGGATAGTTAACACCCAGATTGATATGTTCTGCCGGGGCTTTCGTAAATTGAACACTGGTGCCACTACCGGCTCCATAGGGCCCATTATAATCACCCGAAGCGAAATTTCTGAATTCAATTCGAACGGGTAGTCCTGCCGGTACGTCACTACTAGTAAACGCATACGAACCATCGGCCGCTGTTGTAGTCGATACGGGTGTTTTACTTTGATCGACAAAAGCCAGCACGACAACGCCCGATAGCCCCACTTCAATCGGCAGGGTGTCGGAGCGAACGCCGTTCAAATCAAAGTCTCGGAACACAACCCCTTTTACCTGAGCCTGCGTAGTTATTGTACTGATAAAAAAGAGAAAACAAACGACTAACCATCGCCCATACCGGTTGAATAGCAGTGTGTAGACAAGCTTCATAATTTGAGAAATTTTTGTTGGAAAAAGGAATGCGTACTGAGTACCAGATAAATGCATGATCGCGCCTGTCTGGTGACATATTTTTTTTGATTTTCTTTATCTAAATTTTTGTTTACAAAAAGAAAATCGACAGACGTACGTATGACAAAAGCCTTGCCAGACCGCTTTAGGTTTCTGCGTATATTTACTGTCCATCCGTATCCAACAAGTGGAAAATCAGCTCAATACGTTATTTTCATCGTTTGAAAGTGAAGAAATCACCTTCTTCGCCGACTTAATTCTGCCAATTCCGGTCCCAAAATTGTTTACCTATCGGGTTCCTCGAGGAATGGCCGACATTCTCAAAATTGGTGCCAGAGTGATTGTGCCATTTGGCAAGAAAAATAGCCGAGTGCTCACGGCTGTGGTGGCCAAACTGCATAATTCACCACCTACGGCGTATCAGGCACGTTATATTAGTGAAGTTCTGGATGAATATCCCTTAGTGACTGGGTATCAACTGGAACTGTTCCGCTGGATGGCCGAATACTACATGTGCTGCATTGGCGATGTTATGAATGTAGCTCTGCCGTCGGGACTTAAAATATCGAGTCAGTCGAAGGTGCAGTTCAATCCCGATTTCGATTATCCTGAGCTACTGACCGAGTTTGAGGAGGTGTTGCTGACCGAACTCAAAAAGCATCCCGCTCTTTCATACGAAGAATTAGGACGTCTGGCTGGGGAGAACACCAATGTACCTGCCCTGATCAAATCGCTGGTTGGTAAGAAGGCCGTTATCGTTTTCGAAGAAGTCAGGGAGAAATACATTCCCAAAATGGTTCGCAAAATCAGGTTGCACCGCAACTATGAGGAGCGGGAACAACTATTAGCCCTGATTCAGCGGCTCGATAAACTGCCTAAACAGCAGGAAGTGGTGATGCGCTACCTACGGCATGTTCCTATGCAGCGTGACCCGTCGTTAAATCAGAAAGGGCTGGACAAAACAATTCTTAATCAGGACGACGAGCTTTCGCAATCCTCCCTGTCGACGCTGGTTAAAAATGGCGTTTTCGAAACCTTTGAGGTTATCCAGCCCCGCTTTTCGGACAATCTGGCGCCACAGGTAGAAATTCGGCTGACCGATGCCCAACAGGCAGCAGCTAACCAGATTATGCAGCAGTTTGCGCACCAGAACATTGTGTTGTTTCATGGGATTACAGGCAGTGGTAAAACCGAAATTTATATCGATCTCATTCAACAGGCGTTGCTGGGTGGCTCGCAGGTACTTTATCTACTGCCCGAAATTGCCCTGACGGCCCAGATTGTGGTGCGGCTCCAACGAGTCTTTGGCGATAAAATGGGGATTTACCACTCCAAGTTTTCAGACAATGAACGTGTTGAGGTTTGGAAAGGCGTTGTGTCGGGGCAGTATCAATTCGTGGTTGGTGTTCGGTCGTCGGTATTTCTCCCGTTCGATAACCTGGGGCTGATTATTGTCGATGAGGAACATGAAACGAGTTATAAGCAGCACGACCCGGCTCCTCGCTACCATGCTCGCGACGTAGCGATTATGCTGGCGCACTGGCAGCAGGCTAAAGTGTTGCTGGGATCGGCTACACCCTCGCTCGAAACCTATTTTCAAGCCAAACAGGGCCGATATGGGCTCGTTGAGCTATTCCAGCGATTTGGTGATGCTACTCTGCCCAATATTGTATTGGTAAACACCCAGCAGGAAAAACGGCAAAAGACGATGAAGAACGAATTTTCGTCGGCTCTACTTGGGGCGCTGGAAATGAATCTGGAGCGAAAGGAGCAAAGTATTTTGTTCCAGAATCGACGGGGTTATTCGCCCTATATGCAATGTGAAGATTGCGACTGGACTGCCGAATGCCAGAACTGTGCCGTTAGCCTGACCTACCACCAGCGCGATGCCGAGTTGCGCTGCCATTACTGCGGCCATAAGGAAGCTGTACCACGTACCTGCCCTACCTGCGGCTCTACCAAAGTCCGCACCATTGGGTTCGGAACAGAAAAGCTGGAAGATCAGCTTCAGATTATTTTCCCGTCTTCGCGGGTATTGCGAATGGATCTGGATACAACGCGCGCCAAAAACGCTTACCAGCAAATTATTCAGGAATTTGAAGGTGGCGAGGTCGATGTTCTGGTGGGTACGCAAATGATTACCAAAGGGCTCGATTTCGATAATGTGAGCCTGGTTGGTATTTTCGACGCCGACCGATTGATTCACTTCCCGGATTTCCGGGCTACCGAGCGGGCTTTCCAGATGCTTACGCAGGTAAGTGGTCGGGCGGGAAGACGGGCCGGCCGACAGGGAACGGTACTCATTCAAACGAATAATCCTCAACAGCCTATTCTGCAAAAGATTATCACTAATGATTATAAGGGTCTATATGACGAGGAGATTCAGGAACGGAAGGATTTTAACTACCCGCCTTTCTCCCGGCTCATTAAGCTGACCATCCGGCATACAGATAAACTCATCAGCCATCAGGCTGCCGAACGGTTGGCCGCCGAATTAACGGATGTACTGGGCAGTAGTCGGGTGCTGGGTCCCGAAGAACCCCTGGTTGAACGGATTCGTAACCAGTTTCTGTTCGACATTCTGATTAAAATTGAGCGGGATAAGGTCAACATCAAAGCGGTTAAAACCTACATTCAGGATCGGATCAACGACATCCTGACCGATAAAGGGTTGCGGCAGGTAAGCATCGTGGCCGATGTGGATTGTTTGTAAGATTTTTACGTTATTGCTGGAAACGTGACCAGGCTATGTTGGCAACAGTAACAGGAACTTATACGAATGGGCAGATTATTCTGGATGAAGCGTTGCCCATAAAGAGCAAGACAGCCAAAGTGCTTGTGACGCTTATTGAAGATATGTCCGAAAAAACAGAAAAGCCTGTAAGGGAATTAGGCCGTTTAAAAGGCGGATTTACCAATTCATATTGGTCTTCAAAAGAGTTCAACGATCCTATTGATGACTTGAAAGACTATATGGAATGAATGTTTTACTGGATACGCAGGCTTTGATCTGGGCACTTACGGATTCTGACAATCTAACAGCGAAAGCAAGAAGCTGGATTCAGGAAGCTGATACCGTTTATGTAAGTCCGATCAATTTTTATGAGACTGCCATCAAAGTTGCTATCGGTAGAGATACTGGTATCCAGTGGCCTATCCAAAGAATTATTCAGGAAGCTTTACTCTCGAATTTTACCTGGTTGCCTTTATCTGGCAGGCATATTGAAGCCTACACCCAACTCCCTTTTTATGAAAATCACCGGGACCCTTTTGATCGAATTATTCTAGCAATGGCCCTTTCAGATGACTTAGCCGTCATTTCATCCGATCATAACTTCCCTCGGTACAATCATCTGATTCGTATTCTCTGGGAATAAAGGTGTACACACTTCTTGTAAAATTTCGATGAATACGACCGTTTTTTAGGGCATCCGGTTATTTTTGCACCGGCTTTGGCCAATTTTGCCCAATTTTTCCCATCCTATGTCTAAGAAAACCAAAATTGTGGCCACCATTGGCCCGGCTTCCGAAACCAAAGAGCAATTGCTGGCATTAGCCAAAGCCGGGGTAAATGTGTTCCGACTCAATTTCTCCCACGGTACGCATGAAGACCACCTGATGCGGCTGAACCGTATTCGCGAAATCAACCAGGAGTACAACCTGAACCTCTGTGTTCTTCAGGATTTACAAGGGCCAAAAATCCGAATCGGTAACGTGGAGAATAAAGATGGCGTCATAATTGTACCCGGTCAGGAGCTGGTCTTTACCAACGATGATATCATGGGGACGGCCGAACGCGTCAGTACGCCTTATAAAGATATGTATAAGGACGTTCATCCGGGCGAACGTATTCTGATGGACGATGGTAAGCTGGAAGTTCGCGTCCTGCGCACCGAAGGTACCGATGTCGTTACAGAAGTGGTATACGGTGGCCCAATGAAATCCAAAAAAGGGGTGAATCTACCGAATACGAAAGTGTCGATGCCGGCTGTTACCGACAAAGACTGGGCCGATCTTAAATTCGGGCTTGAGCACGAAGTTGAGTGGATTGCGCTCTCATTTGTACGGGAAGCCTCTGAAATTCTGGAGATTAAAGAATATATCAAATCGCAGGGGAAGAAATGTCGGGTAATCGCTAAAATTGAAAAGCCCGAAGCGATTCAGAACATCGACTCCATTGTTGCCGCCACCGACGGCCTGATGGTTGCCCGTGGCGATTTGGGTGTTGAGCTGCCCGCCGAAGAGGTTCCAATGATTCAGAAAATGCTGGTTGAGAAGTGCAACAAGGCGGCCAAACCCGTTATTGTGGCTACGCAGATGCTCGAAAGCATGATCGATGCCCCCCGACCAACCCGCGCCGAAATCAATGATATTGCCAACTCTGTACTGGATGGAGCCGATGCCGTTATGCTCAGTGCCGAAACGGCTTCCGGTAAGTATCCTATCCTGGCAGTAGAAAGTATGGCTAATACCATCCGGCAGGTAGAAGCGACTACCGACAAAATTTACTATCGCTACCATGCGCACGTCAACGAAGAGCCAACCGACAATGTCCTGAACGACAACGTGGTTATGAGCGCCTGCCGACTGGCCCGCGATACGAAAGCCAAAGCCATTATCGGAATTACCAACTCAGGCTACACCGCCGTACGGATTTCGCACCACCGCCCCAAAGCGGATTTATATGTGTTTTCGAATGATGCCCAGTTACGGAATACGCTAGGGTTGTACTGGGGTGTTCAAGTTATGCCATATGAACCCGATCTGGACCTGACTGTCGATCAAACAGTGGAAGGTATCAAACAAACACTGATTGGACAGGGAAAACTGCAGTCAGGTGATATTTTTATCAATACCCTGAGCATGCCGTTAACCCAGTCTCGCCGGACCAATACCGTGAAATTAAGCATGGTCGATTAACGTATTTTTACGCATACCGAATTTTACGTACACAAATGGCATCGGGCCAGCATCCTAAAGATGCTGGCCCGACTGCTTTTAGGGTGATAAAAATTGTACTCTTGCAAACAAAATTTTATTTAATCCAATAATAACCTTAAAAAAGTTGGCCAAATATAATATAGGGGTAATTTTATCGCTCTAATTACTTTCATTGCCATATTCTCTTATAATCCGTATTGCGTAATGGTTTCAGAATCTGTCAGTAGTCTGCTCGACGTATACCGCACAAAGCTGAACACCTACGACGAGCTATTAGGCGGCAATGGCACAATCAAGTTTCATTGGCAGAAACTCTTTTCGTCACTGGAAAAAATCGGCCCCAACGAGTTGGCAAACCGGGCGCAGGAGATAAAAAACAAGATTCGAGAGAACGGTGTCACCTACAACATATACCAGCATCCTGATGGCCTCAACAGCCCTTGGAAGCTCGATTTAATTCCGTTCCTGATTGAGCAGCAGGAGTGGCAGGCGATCTCGAAAGGGTTACAGCAGCGGGCTATCCTACTCGATTTGATTCTGCGGGATATGTACGGCGAGCGAAAGATGCTGAAAGATCGGGTGTTGCCCGCCGAATTGATTTATACAAATACAGGCTTTTTTCGCTCCTGCTACGACGTAAAACTACCGACCCAGAATCAGCTGGTCATGTATGCCGCCGATATGGCTCGTGGCCCTGATGGGCGAATGTGGGTAGTTGACAATCGAACACAGGCTCCATCGGGCTCAGGCTACGCGCTGGAAAACCGCGCCATTATCAGCAAAATTATGCCTGAACTGGCGCGCGATATGTACGTCGGTCGGCTTTCGCCTTTCTTCACGCAAGCCCAACAGTCTATTTTTAAAGTATTTCGTGAAAAGTCCGATTATCTGAACGTCGTTTATTTAACCCCTGGCCCTAACAACGAAACCTACTTTGAGCAGGCATACCTGGCTTCTTATCTGGGCTATACGCTGGTTCAGGGCGATGATCTGGTGGTGAAAAATGGATGCGTCTGGGTGAAAGCCATCGACGGGCTTCAGCGAGTCGACATTATTATCCGGCGAATTGATGATGAATGGTGCGATCCGCTCGAACTTCGAATCGACTCTAAACTGGGGGTTCCGGGTCTGCTACAGGTAATTCGCAACGGGAATGTGATGGTGATTAACCCACCAGGTACCAGCGCAGTCGAGAATTCAGCCTTCAATGCATTTATGCCGTCGTTATGCCGTTATTTTCTGAGTGAAGAACTGATTCTGCCATCAGTGGCTACCTGGTGGTGTGGCCAGCCCAAAGAACTTCAGAACACGCTCGATCATCTGGACAGTCTGATTATTAAAAAAGCGAACCGCAAACAGGTCTTCCGATCGGTGTACGGTAAAGAGCTTACCAAAAAGCAGCTACAACAGCTCCGTGAGCAGCTTCTACAAAATCCGACCGAGTACGTGGCCCAGGAAGAAGTTAGTTTTTCGACCACACCCACGTTTGTAGATGGACAGATTGAGCCTCGTTATGCCGCTATTCGTGCTTTTCTGACGGCTACGCCTAATGGCTATCAGGTGATGGACGGCGGCCTAACCCGTAGTTCGGCACTGAAAGACAAATTCACCTTTTCGAATCAATACGGTAGTGTTTCGAAAGACACCTGGATTATTTCGGACGAAGCCGAAGTGGTTCGGGAACGAATCAAATTACCCGGATTTGTTTATCACCAAACGCAGGCATCGCTTCCCAGCCGCAGTGCCGAAAATCTTTACTGGGCAGCTCGCTACAGCGAGCGCAGTATGAGTGCTACCACTTTTCTGATGTTTACGCTTAACGCTTTAAGTCTCCAGCGTAATTTCGGCAATCAGAGTAAGACGCAGCATATTGAAATACTGCTAAAAACAGTATCCAACCTCATTCAGATCCAGCCCTGTTTTTCGGACGAGAACAAGGACGACTTCAAAAATCCGTTCCCCATCATTGCCGACAGTATTGCCAATAGCAGCAAAAACGGCACAGTGGCGTCATCGGTCAATTCGTTTTTAAGAGCCATGATGGCTGTTCGCGAACGCTGGAACAACGTAACCTGGCGAACGATCGATGTCATTGAACACATCAACCAGAAACTTCAGCAAATCCAGGCTAGCCACAATCCCAACGATATTCAGAATACCCTGAATAGTTTGCAGAGTAATCTGTTTACGTTCTACGGAATCGTAAACGAATCGATTCCCCGGAATAATGGCTACTATTTATTCGAAACCGGAAAACTAATCGAGCGGATTTTATCAAAAATCACGATTCTGCAATCCATTTTCAGCATGAAGACCGAGCCGATTATCGAAAGTGAATTGATGGAGGTGGTGCTCATGAATCATTTTGCCTTATCGCATTACCGATCGATTTATAAAACCAACTTCGAAAAAGAGTATGTGCTGGATATGATTTTACTGGATCGGCAGATCCCCTCTTCGCTAGCCTATCTGCTTGATTCACTGGATTATAGTATCAGTCAGTTGCCCCAGGCTTCCGAACGGTTGAGCAAATCCCGGAAGGCGATTCTGGAAGCGGTTACTCAAATTAAACTAATTGATGTTTCCGACATTGCGGCTGTTGAACCCAGTACGCAGGCTTACGAAAAACTGAGTAGTATTCTTTCGCAGGTGTATGGTCTGATTGCCGACGTTTCCAGCTATACCGCTAATCAGTATTTCAATCACACAGCAACGCAGCATTCCATTACCGAAACCATTGTTGATATCGTAAATGACTTATAGAGTATTCCATAAAACCCAATACGATTACAGCGAAAACGTGAATAATTACCATGGATTGGCGTGCGTGATGCCGAAAAATATAGGCTATCAGACCTGCCATGATTTCTCACTGGCCATTTACCCTACCCCTGATGAGATTGATTCACGAATCGATTTTTATGGCAATACAACGCATTATTTTTCGATCTATAAGCCGCATAACAAACTTGTTATTATTGCGAAAAGTACGCTTCAAACGCACGCTGGGAACCCACCCCGTTCGTCCTTAACCAATGAAGCAGTACGGAAACGGCTACAAACCGATCGGGCACTCCGCAATGAGTTGCTGGACTATATGCTTCCCAGCCCCTTTGTTCATTGGGACGACGAGATCAGGCAGTTCGGGGCCGACTGTTTTAACGATCAGGAACCCTTTTATGAGAGCGCCCGGTTTCTTTGTCAGAAAATTTACCGCGCCTTTACCTACGTGCCTGGCTTTACGACCATTTATACACCTTTGAAAACCGTACTGCGCGAAAAAAAAGGGGTCTGCCAGGACTTTTCGCATCTGACCATTGCCTGCCTGCGTAGTTTGGGGTTTGCGGCCCGATACGTTAGCGGCTATCTGGAAACGCAACCGCTACCCGGTGAACCCAAGCTACAGGGATCCGATGCTACTCATGCCTGGGTGTCGGTTTTTGTACCTGAGATTGGCTGGTGCGATTTCGACCCGACCAATGATCTTGTGCCCCAGGAGCGGCACATCACCACGGCCTGGGGACGCGATTTTGGAGACGTTTCACCACTTAAAGGGATCATTTTTAGTACAGGCAGGCATACATTCCAGGTGGAAGTCGATGTATTACCCATCTGATTGGCGCTACGTAAAGGCTTTGAATGTAGATTGTTGCCAGGAAATAGACTGAATTTTATCTAAAAAGCCGCGAAACCAAAGGTCATCGCGGCTTTTCGGTTCTTACTGAAAATAAGAACGTTGGTAACAATAGCTGTATCAACAAAAGCGAAAATCTATGCTTTTTGTTTTTTCTGCTTGGCAGGTTTTTCTTCCGCAGAGGCTTCTGGTGCCGTTTCAACCGACTCAGTTACTTCTGACTTTTCTTCCGACGCTGCCTCGGCTTCAGCCGTTACCTCAAATAACTCGGGGGCATACTGACTCAAGATGCCATACCAGCTTATCAGCTTTTTAATATCAGCCTGACGGACACGCTCGCGATCGTAAGACGGCACGACCGACGCCATGAACTCAGCTAGCTCATCGGGCGAACCTTTCGGATCGACCGACAATGTATCGCCATATTTTTCGTGGATGGCCAGCAAGACTTCGCTCAAAGGAATGGATTGTTCCTTGCTGTCGTCATCGACGTAAATAGAAATATCGTTCAGGACCGACACCCGTGCCGTGGGGCCCATCATGGTTTTAGCCTTTTTATCGTCCAGCGATTCAACAATAACGCCAGCCCGGCCCGGTTTCAAAATTCGGTAAAGGCCGCTGTAGCCAGCCACATTAGCAATCTGTTTTAATGCTTCCATAGAGAGACTTGTAATTTGGTAACGCGTATTTCGGTGGGTGTATTGCCCGTTTACTGATTGAATGATTGAGTTGTTGACTGATCGAATGGCTCAAAGACTAGTTGCCTGTTTTTCGAAGAGGTCCGGCGTTTCGCTTCTTTCGCTCATTCTTTTGCTCTTTCACATAGTCTTCGTTCAGGGGGCGAATAAACGAAAGAATATCTTCACGTCCGGCTCCAGTTATGGCTGAGGTTACAAAAAACGTTGGGGCCTCTTCCCATCTTTCCAGCAACTTTGCCCGGTATGTGTCGAGGGTAGCCTGCAACTTCGTTGGTCCCAGTTTCTCGGTTTTCGTAAAAACGACAACGAAAGGGAGGCCACGATCGCCCAGGTTTTCCATAAAATCGAGGTCAATTTTCTGCGGCTCAATTCGGGAATCAACCAGAACAAAAATACAGAGTAAGTTAGGCCGGTTGGTTAGGTAGCCGGTAATGAGTGCCGCAAACTTTTCCCGTTCCGTTTTACTGACCTGTGCATACCCATAGCCCGGCAAATCGACCAGATACCATTCATTGTCAATAATAAAATGGTTGATCAGCTGGGTTTTTCCCGGCTTTCCCGAAATTTTGGCCAGACCCGAACGGCCCGTCAGCATATTGATCAGTGATGATTTGCCAACATTGGAACGGCCAATGAATGCATACTCAGGCCGATCGGGACTGGGACATTTAGCGGGGTCGGAGTTACTGACAAAAAATTCGGCTTGCTTAACAGGCATACGATGAAGTCATTTATCGCCACTGCTCGTCATTCGTTATCATTCATCGAGAACTGCCATTGGCATGACTAATAATGACAACTGATAACCCTAAATGACAGACATTGGTTGAAACGGCTGCAAAGTTCGGAAAGATTACCGAGAATGGCACACCATTTGTAAATTGAGAAGCAGACTATTAATTTGCTTCAGAAACAGGCGATCAGAAACGAAAATCGCCTGTCGACGCGTTATAGACTCAGAAAAACCATTAAAGACCACCGGATTGCCGGTTCAATCATGAAAAAAGTTTTTTGGCTACTTGCGCTATTACTGGTAGGATTTTCTTCTTTACCAACTCAGGCTGGATCGCATCCGACCCGTACTAACCGAGCCAGCAACCATAGCATTGCTCCTAAAAACGACGCAGAAGGTATTCAGTTTACAGAAACCTCCTGGAAAGAAGTGCTGAAAAAGGCCAAGGCTGAAAAAAAGGTAATCTTCCTGGACGCTTACGCAAGCTGGTGTGGTCCTTGTAAGATGTTGCAGAAGAACGTGTTCACCAAAAAAGCGGTAGGCGATTTCTACAACAGCAAGTTTATCAACGTAAAAATGGACATGGAAAAAGGGGAGGGCCCTGCTCTGTCGCAGGTATATCCGCTTGAAGCCTATCCAACATTATTGTTTATTGATGGCAATGGTAAAGTGCTGAAAAAGGTATTGGGCTACCAATCGCCTGAAGACCTGATTGCCATAGGAAAAAGTGTAAAATCGGCCTCCATGTAGGCTTTACTCTGGTCGATTCGCTAGATTCAATAACAAGAGGTCGGCTTAAGTAAGTCGACCTCTTGTTGTATAGACCGGATAATTCATCAGGCTTTATTTTTTCGTAGTACCTGCCGGATCTGGCGGGCTAGAGCCGCGTTGATGATCTGCCGCTGAAACTGGCGAACAAACTGAGGTCTTGGCTGGGTAACATAAGGTGTTTCTTGCAATTTGCGCACAAATTCTGCTACATCACCTGGCCTGAACACAATCGTGTTGGGTATATATTTTTTGATGAATGTAGCTGCATAGCCCGACACGCCGGCAACAATTGGCTTATCGGTAGCCCCGTACTCAACTAACTTAGACGGAATGACCCGCTTAAACGCTTGCAGGTCATTCAGATGCACAAAAAGGTAATCGGCCATTTGATAGGCAGCGATTAAGTTGATACGATTGGTTGGCGGGTACAATTCAATGTTCTGGATTGTGTTCAGGCAAATGGCCTTTTCCAGCTTCGATCGGGTATTCCCATCGCCAATGATCACAAAACGGTAGCCGTCGCCTAATTGCTGAGCCGCTTGCGGAATAATTATGTCAAGTCCCTGCCCTTCGCCAATATTACCTGCGTAGAGAATGGTTTTAATGGTACAATCTGGTCGCTCTTTGGATAGTGGCAACTTGATAAACAGCTCATCTATACCGTGCGTATGATAGCTGTATGTGGCCTGGGTAAACGGCTTAAAGTAGTCTGTAAACCCTCTTGATACCAGATTGATATGCCGGGCATACCCAAATGTGTACTGCTCAATAGGGCGCAGCATCCGATCGGCTAGCCGAGTAATGGGCCAACTGAACCGCCAACGATTGAGTACCCCCAGGATCGCTTCCCGAAAAATATCCCGAATGTCTAAAAACAAAGCAATGTTCTTGTGTCGACTGATGCGGGCTCCTAAAAAAGCAGTGAATAATCGGGATGATGAGGCTACCACCAGATCATACTGTCGATCTTTGGTTGCCTGCCAAACGCGTCGGTAATAGGTGTAAAACGCAATGATCTGTCCAATAAAGCTGCTTTTGTGGGCTAAAACTCTGACCCTTTGAATCATAATGGCCGCTCCTCCGTGATACCATTCTTCATAACCTGCGGCAGGTGGATGGTAAGCGTTATACCGATTGGGATATGTTGTAAGTACATCAATAGAATCGCTAGGTGTGAGCTGGCTGGCTAGTTCATTGACCACTGAGGTATTACGGGTAGCTCCCGGCCCCAAATCGGGTTCAAAATAAAACGTCAGATAAAGTATGTTCATCCACTGAGTAGAAAAGATGTTTCCAGGCTACCCGTAAAGCTAACTTCCAGGCATTGGCCTGGACTAAGACGATTAAAGCCTTCGGCACTGGAAAACGTTGAGACGCGCCAAGCTGGTTTAGTATCGGATTTGACGTTTATTTTTATTGAATTGGCCTGAATGGTATCTCCCGCCAGTTGTAAGGCAATGGCTGGGTGAAAATGGAAACGTGCAACGCCTTGCAGTCCGTCTTTAGTTCGAGTTTGTGTGTCCAATAATAAATCGGTAATCAGAATTCGATCGGGTGCCAGGGCCCAGGTTCGCTGATGAAGTATGTTCATCGTCTTATAGCCATCATGACACGCAGACAGCTCAGTGGACGAATCGATTTGCAGGCTCACCCTTGCCCGGCGGCCAACGCGAAAGCTTGCCCACACTTCGGAGGAGTTTCGATCATCGACCGTTACCGTATTATGGGCTACTGTACTTCGTTCCCAGCAACGTTGGGCTCCAATCTCATAGGTCGATGTACCCGCATCAATAAGAATAGGCTGATTATCGACATATAGTATAAACGAAAACGTGTCGGCATGAGCGTGGCCCGAGCGATGGGCCTTTCCAATGGCGCCTACGTTTGCAAAAAGCTCATATCGGTTCTGCCGAAACATACGATAGCCGCTTTCGTGGAGTACTGCTTCCTGCCAAATAAAGCCAGGTAGCACCGTTTTGGCTTTTGCACACAGTTGGGCAGTTGAAGGTGCCATATTAGCGGCACTATCATTCACCATTGGAACATTGCCATTACGAAATGTCACAGCGTTTAACCAGGCCAGCATTCGGGATGCACGCTCCGTGAGGAACAGCATAAAACCGGGGTTATCATACCAGGTATCTCCCTGTAAAACGATTAGTGTGTCGAGTAATCGGCTGAGTAATCGCTGATGATAAATCGGGCTTCGTTCATCATGTCCACCATCCGGCAGAATTTGTCGGGATAGTTGCTTGCGGAGTAGTTTTTCGGCTTTTGTTGTCCAATGCGTATGCCGAAAAAATAGTCCAGCGGTCAGTAGTGCAAACCCATTTTCAATCACATGATTTCCTCCCAGATGGTACTCTATCCGTCGGTTGAGCAACGCTGCCTGTGCAAACAAATGTCGAACAATAGCTTCATCCTGAATCTGATGTCTACTCAGGAAGTAAATCCAGTTGACGATCCGCATCGAGGTTGGGTAAGCCTCTAATCCATCATGGAGCCAGAGCGTTTGGGCAACAAAATCCCGCATAAGCCTCAAACCACTATGCTCGCTTATATGGGGCTGATTCAGAAAATCGAAGTAGTTGAGATGATACCTCCAAAGTTTACCCAACTGGTCAAAATTCCAGTTTACCCACGGCAGAAACGAAATGGTTTGGTTCAAAAACGTAAATGAGCCTGACTGCCATGATACGGGCTTGTCGGCATCGGGTATAAGCAGGAAATATCCTTTGGAAATCTGGCTGGAGAACCTTAGCCTGGCTCGACCACGTAATCGATGTCGTATCTGATGAATAATCTGCCGCGCCGATAAGTGTCGTATGGTTCGCCAGAGTAGCCCCATACGATGTAGTATAGGAACAGGTATGACTGGTTCCAGAAACTCCCGAACAGGTTGTTTTGTTGACATCATTCGTAATGAGCGGCCAGTAGTATGTTTACGATGCGATTTGCGCTTCGGCCATCCCATAAACCGGGGAGAGTCATCTGAGGCCGCATCTGGCCCGGTAGTGCATCCATGTACTGTCTGATGGAATCTTTACTCAGTTCACTAATGAGTTGATTGGTACCTAAGGTGAGCGTAACTGGTCGTTCGGTTGATGGACGAACAGTTAAACAGGGGACCTGTAAGTAAGTAGTTTCTTCCTGTACACCACCCGAATCGGTAATGACTGCAGCCGCGTTTTCCATAAGATTGAGAAATTCGAGGTAACTGAGGGGCTCCAGTACGCGCACATTGGGAATATCCATAAGCTGGCCTTCCAGACCAAATGCCAACAGATTGGCCTGGGTACGTGGGTGTACGGGAAAGATTACCGTTTTTTGCAAGGCTACCGTTTCGATTAATTCCAGAACTTTTCGCAGACTGGTTTCGGTATCGACATTAAAGGGGCGGTGGATAGTGACTAAAACATAGCTTTGGGCCGATAAACCCAATCGTCCTATCATGTTTAGTTCTGTAGCCTGGGAACGGTATTGCACCAATGCATCAATCAGGACATTACCTACTAAATGGACTTTGTGGGCGGAAATTCCCTCCCGTTGGAGATTCTGGACACCAGCCTGCTCAGTCACGAATAAACGTTCTGACAAGGCATCCGTCAGGATTCGGTTGCGTTCTTCCGGCATTTGTCGATCTCCCGAACGCAGGCCTGCTTCGACATGCGCAATGCGAATGCCCTGTTGAGCGGCTGCCAGTGCACAGGCCAGTGTACTAGTCACATCCCCAATTACAAGTACCCAATCAGGTTGTTCTTCAGTCAATACCTGCTCAAACCTGACCAAGATATCGGCCAGCTGTCGAGTGGGACTTTCAGTATTTATGTGTAGGTGATAATCGGGTTCGGGAAGGGCTAACTGTCTAAAAAATACGTCGCTCATCGACAGACCAGTATGCTGGCCCGTATGCACAATCTTCGAACATACTCCTGCTTCGCTGGAGAATGCCCGGTGCAATGGAGCAAGCTTAATGAAATTGGGCCGGGCACCCACAACGTTGATAATTTTCATACCGAATAGCTGCTAATTAAGCTGGAGTAGCTGGTCGTAAATCTGCCCCCATTCGTCCATGGAATTGCTGATTGAAAACGTCTGCTGGGCAAGCTCGACAGCACGCTTGCGGTAATCCAGATATTCGTCGGACGGCATTACCAGATAGTGTTCAATAGCTTGTCGTAAGGTATCGGGGTCGTTGCTAACCCAGGACCCTACGCGTTCGGTTTCGAGCAGTTGCCATGGGGTGTGGGTAGATGCGACGACCGGCGTTCCCTGAGCTAGTGATTCAATCACGACATTACCAAAGCTCTCTGTGTGCGATGGCAGAATCGTCAGTAACGCATTGGCATATAATTGCTGTTTTTGTGTTCCGCTAACGAATCCTATGAACGACACTTTTGCCGAAAGGCCCAGGGTTGCTACCAATTGTTTCAGGGTTCGCACGTAAGCCTTGTGCGTTTCCGGCCCAGCGATCAACAGACGAAAGCTACTTTCCAGAAATAAAGGCGATGTACTGACAGCCTTCAGTAATCGATCAATGGCTTTAATGGGGTGCAGCCGGCCCATAAAAAGCAGATACGGCGGATCGACGGATTCGGGAGTGAGTAATGCGGGTATCTCCAGGCGATTTTGAATGATATGGACAACTACATCAGCTCCAAAATGCTGCTGGATGTAGGCTGCTTCGGGGGCGCTGGCGGCATGAAAGCAAAGCTTTGGTCTGGCAAGCTTTACAAGTAACAATATAAGCCGTTTACGAAAGGGCTTAACGGCTAACACAGCGGGGTTAAGTTCGCCATGAGGAGTCCATATGACGGGTTTATTACTGATTCGGCTCAGAAGCACCCAAACCACAGAAGCAGGGTAGAAAAAGCTGTTGACATGAACAATGTTGGCGTTCTGGATCGCCTGCCAACCGTACCATATATGGTTTATCGGCAGATAAGGGTGAGGGTTTTGGGTATAGATTACCTGGCCACAATCCAGCGTAATCCAGGTATTTGTAGGTACAGATTGCAAGGCTTGAGAAGTAGCGACTACCGTTACATCATGCCCTGCCTGCTTTAATGCTTTTGCCAGCCAGTAAATCGAATTGCTGGGGCCACCCATTTGCGAAGGGTAAAAATAATCAGCCGATAGAACGATCTTCATACGATTGCTTCAGCCACGGGGGTAATACAAGACGCTTTCTGATAAATAGCATCATAGTGGTCAGCCGTTTTGTCGATAGAATACCGGCGTGCATTGTTGATACCTGCTTCGATAAGCTGTGCACGATAACTTTCGTCCTCGATCAACTGCAAAATACCCTGGCGGATCGCTACTGTATCTGTCGGATCAACAAAATGGGCAGCTTCAGCGGCAATCGACCGCATTGGATCGAGTGCCGACGTAAGCACTACCCGACCTATGGCATTGGCTTCCAGTAGAGGCATACCAAACCCTTCGTAGGTGGACAAAAACATAACCATATCGCAGTCGAGATAGCAGTCAATAAGGGCTTCTCGACTCAACCCAACATAATTTCGGTAGTCGATCTGGTGCGTTTCCAGATAGGCCCGAATATCGTCTGTCAATGGACCAACGATTACCAGCGTGCAGGGAATGCCGTAAAGAGCAGTTATTAACCTGATCAGATTTTTGTTTGAGGCCGTACCTATCTGTAATAAGACTGGACGTTCGGTTCGAAACCTGGCGGGTGCGTAGGTCATTCGAGGATCGTGTCCATTGGCAACTACTACCGCTTTTTCGGCAAGCTTTCCCAAATAGTGAATTAACTCCTGCCGGGTTTTCTCTGATACAACCGTTACGTATCGCGCCCGACGTACGGGTAAATAGTACCAGAGCAACCAGAATGCGCCGTATCGTAACGGTTGATTCCTGAACTTTTTGAGGGGCCCACAGTCATGAATCGTTAGAACCGTCTGCGATCCAGGTAAGGCCAGGGCCGTATAATGGATGTCGCCTGTAATGTGAAACACATCAGCCTGTAATCGTCGTACAAAGCGTAGATTTTGCCATACGTGCCACCAGCTTTTACTAACATGTGGTACGTCAATGGACTGTATACGAGCGGATTTTTTCAGACGCATCGTCTGTTTGATATGCCCAAATAAGGTTTCAATGCTGTAACCGGTGCCTGGGCTTCGAAATAAATAGGTAATCTGCATGGACAATTGTCATTTTCGTCGATGCTGTGAATTGGCTCGCAGCAGCATACTTCGTTACGATCTTATAAATTCACGCCAATGGGCTTAAATACGCCGTACAGGATGATTATGAACACCGCGCTGTTCAATAGGCTACCCCAGGTCGAAAACACATCCGTTTCCATCGTCATGCATCCAACAAACAGCGTAGGCAGCCATAACACAACAGAAGGGACTTGCGTAGCCATCTGGATCACAGCCCGAAAGCAGTTGCGCAGGACGGCGCCATATAGCCAGGCGAAAAGCACCCCTCCATAGCCGAAGTTGACATACCCTTCGCCGATGGGCGAAAGGTTCATGCTCGTATTCTCCAGTTGGGGCAGGGTCGTGAACCGTTTGATATTGGCAAACCCACCCGCAAGCGGTTTATCGGGCCATAAAAAGCGGGGCACAAAAGGATATACAAAGGACAAAAGCACTTCACCACGTGCATATTCTTCATAGGTGGGTACTTTAGCCATAGCACTGCCGATGAGGATGCCCTGATTGAATCGAACAGATGATCGAAACAACTGGGCTATGTTCAGAAGCTTGTCTGGATGAACTAGCCGATCTGCCACTAAATCAATCATCAGCCCGGCATCAGCCGAGCGTTCGGTGCGCCAATAACCCCAGGTTTGAGAGCGATACTCGCCTTTTATGGATTGAATTAACAGTAAGGCTCCTAAACCGAAACCCAGAGCCCCCAGTTTAGCTGATGCTGTCAGTGAGCGCGTTAGCCCAACGGAGCCAATTAGCAACCATAACAAAAGCCAGAATACCAACTCACCAAACATTCCTGTCTGAATCATATTGGCTAGCCAGATTGTCACAACTAAACCAATCAGTGGTAGTCGAAATAGGCTTCTGGTATAGTGAGCGTATAGGACGCTGGTAAGCAGGCAATTCATGGGTAAGGTACCCATAAACGTAGGCGCATCGGCCCAAAATTGTTTCACCAAAAAGCCGATTAAACCCACAAAGAACAACATGCCGGCAGCCGCCTGCCGATGCTGAACATAATTGGACGCCCAGCGAATGATAGTCTGGTGAGTTGGTTCCGACTCAGACGTTTCCGTTCCATTGATCCCTATATAGAATAGCATACAAGCCGGGGTCGCATAGCTGAAATAGGTAGCCGATTCGATAGGCATAGAGGCTGCAAATACCCAGTACGTAACCGCAGGAATGAACAGAACTTCAAATGCAGCAATAGCTCCTATGCATTCGAGAATAGCAATGCGCTTGCCAACCTGATTGAAGAAGCACTGAAAGGTGTATGCCGAAAAGCCTACGGCTATCGCTTCATAAAATGAACCATAGACTGGCCAAAGGGCTCCCAGAAAAACAGCGGATGGTAGTAGTAATTGCTTCATCAGTCCGTAGCGCTGTTTTTTTTCAGATTGATCGGTGGCATCAATCCGACGGTTTGCAAAAGCTGCGAAACACGCTGGTCGAACGTATGGTGTTCCTGAAAATGGGCGTACTGTTGGGCCGCCAGTTCGTGTCGCCGGGCCGGGCGGGCCAGATAATACCGGATTTTATCAATCGCATCGTCCATAGTTCGGTAGGTGACCAGGTCGGCCGGAACGCCGGTATAGGAATCAACCGTCGGTTTATAATCGCAGAGCTGAAAGCCGCCAATCCCGTTGATCTCGAAATATTTTTGATTGACCGACGTCACCTCGGCGTAATGAAGGTTATTGAAAACGATTCTGGCACCGTAAAGCAGCCGATTTTTTGACTGGCCAGTCAGGCGCTGGCGTTGAAAAACAGTGCGCATACCTGGACGCATATAGGGGCCCTTAGTTCCGTACACCACCACTTTGATGCCTGCCCGAATTAGTTGCTCGATCATCCGAACGCGATAGGCATACAAACTGCCAAACACCAACACATCAATATCAGTGAGCCATTCGGCAACCGCTTTTTCAATCGGTGGTTTCTGGTGGTACCGAGGGTTAAACCCTTCTGGTAAATAATGTGCGTTTAGCCCGGCTTTGTGACGCAGGGCCTCCACGATATAAGGCTCTTTCGAGAAGTAATAATCAAAATCAGCAGCAATGATTTGTTGCTTTTCCAGGTTCGATAAGGCATCTGGATTGAGCTGGATAATGGGTATAGTGGGTAATTGAGCCTTCACCTGCTCTACCAGTATCGGATTCATACACCGATATACCACCAGCACCAGATCGGGCTTATGGCTGACAATTTTACCTGCTAACTGTCTGCCAATCAGTCGATCATAAAACCCTACAAAACGCGACAGCCAATAGTTACCTCTGGCGCCCACAGGGCCCATAGCAACGGTATCAACAAGAAAAGCCGCATGGCCCAGTACCCGAAACGAATCGCACAGGTGTTGCTCCAATGAATCGGCAAGGCTGCTTCCTACAATGACTACATTCATATCGATACGTCCATCGGATTTGCATTGGTTATCATCGCTCTGATACGCGCTTTTAAGCTTTATTGTCCGACAAGAGCCGACAGTACACTCACCATCAACCCCAGCAGGATAAAACCGAGCAGGATCATGGTCCGTTTAGGGGAAGTCCGCTGATGCGGTACTTTGGGTGGTTCGAGTACTTTGAAAATGGGAGTCTGCTCCTGTACTTTCAGTTTCGCCTGTTCGTACTGGCGCGATAACTCGGTAAAAACGGTCTCAGCAGTAGTCACATCCGCATCTAACCGATATCGCTCCATGCCTACTGTTTGAAGCACTACATGGCGATGATTATCGTTGTACTGGAATACTTTGAACTGGGCATCCTGAAAACGTTGACGGGCTTCGGCCAATTGACGGCTATAAAAAGCGAAATCGGCCCGTGCTTTTTCCGTTCGGTAGTCTGTTACATAGAGCGTCAGATACGTCATAGCCGCCTGGGCGACTTGTGCAGCCACCTCGGCATCGGGCATTCGCGACACGATAGTAATGATGCCCGACCTCGTATCCAGTTTGGCGCTCACGCGTTCGCCGATTTCCTCGACCAGCTCCTGTTGCCGATCTGATAGGCGTACGGTTCCCTTCAGTCGGTTCGAGACAGGCCGTATAGCTATTGCTTTTTTGTATGAAAGCCATTTCCTGAGTGACCAGCCCGTCGAATCAGGCAGTAAAAGCTGGCCAACCGTTGTGGCAGAACCATCACTCGGATAAACCGTCTGGCCAATCAGGTACAGCGCAAAGGGTGTACTTTGTACGACATTGGGGTATAAGTCGGGCCGAACGGCATCCATACCTTCCGTACTGGATAGGTCGAGGTCGGCAAAGGCAGCTACTGACGACAGTCGTTTAAATAAGCTGCCCGCACTCGTATTCATCTCGGGTATAATCCGGGCCTCTGCCCGAAACTCCTGAGGTATTAAAAAAGCCGTTACCACACCGAGTATGGCAAACAAAGACGTACACAGCAGGACACGTTGCCGAGCTTTCCACACCGTTGGCAGCAACTGGTCGGCGGGTAATAGCCACCAGCCGGTTTGTATGGAGGGCTCCAACTTTGTCGATGTAACCATACTAAGATCGTCCGGGAGTTAGCATCCTTCTATAAGGTCCGAAGTGGCCTTAATCAAACTCTATGACGACAAATCATAAAAAAAGTCTCCTAAACAAGGTGCTTAGGAGACTTTTTTTAGCTAACTAGTTGGTTATCTGGCCTATAGTCGACGCATAAATTGGACCACCATCTCATTTTTCCAGGCTACGAAGTCTCCAGCTTCGATATGCGTTCGAGCCTGCCGAACAAGCCATAAATAAAAAGTCAGGTTATGCAGGCTGGCAATCTGCCCACTCAACAGCTCTTCAGCTTTAAACAGATGACGTAAATACGCTTTCGAGTAAAATGTGCTGGCATATCCACCTAGCGCCGGGTCGATCGGACTAAAGTCGTGGCTCCATTTCTCGTTTTTGATGTTGATAATGCCCTCCGTCGTAAACAGAATACCATGACGGGCATTGCGGGTTGGCATCACACAGTCGAACATATCGACGCCCAGGGCAATCGCTTCCAGAATATTGGCAGGTGTACCAACGCCCATCAGATAGCGGGGTTTATCAGCGGGTAATATGCTATTGACCAATTCAATGGTTTTATACATTTCTTCAGCCGGTTCACCCACTGCCAACCCACCAATCGCATTGCCTTCACGCTCTTTGCTGGCAATATATTCGGCCGATTGTCGGCGCAAATCGGTATACGTACTTCCCTGAACGATAGGAAAAAGGGTTTGCCGATACCCATACAGCCCTTCACTACCATCAAACTGAGCAATGCAACGATCGAGCCATCGGTGCGTCATGTCCATCGACTGTCGAGCATAGCCATACTCACAAGGATAGGGTGTACACTCGTCGAACGCCATGATAATATCCGCACCAATGATCCGCTGAATGTCCATAACGCCTTCGGGGGTGAAGGTGTGCTTCGAGCCGTCGATATGGGATTTGAACGTGACTCCTTCTTCCTTAATCTTACGCGTTCCCGACAATGAGTAAACCTGGTAACCTCCTGAATCGGTCAGAATAGGGCGCTGCCAGCCATTAAACGCGTGCAACCCACCCGCCTGCCGAAGAATATCGAGCCCCGGTCGCAGGTACAGATGATAGGTGTTGCCCAGAATAATTTCGGCATTAATATCGGTTTCCAGTTCACGCTGATGAACCGCTTTCACCGTGCCAGCCGTTCCGACTGGCATAAAAATTGGTGTTTGAATAAGGCCATGATCTGTGGTTAAGGCACCCGTTCGCGCCTTCGACTGGGGGTCATGGGCAGTAATAGAAAATGTCATACTGCAAAGATAGAAAGGAAAAGGTGGAAGGGACATGAAGCGGCCATACGAGCGACACAGTATGCTAAATTCCTGGCTGCTTTTCGGTCTTCCCTATTCTGCACCCTCTTTTCCCTTATCTTTGCGGCTTCATTCAAAATCAACGCATTAACGAATAAACATTTACTCCTGGTGATTACGGCACTACTGATAGCCTGGCTGGTCATAGTCGGCATTCAGCTTATTTACATCTTCTTTGTTTACTCCAGAACGGCTCTCTATCGACAGTCTGAACCAGGTGATGTTAACGGGCAACGGCAATTTTTGAACGAATCTACAGGGGGCGTTACGGTGGTTGTGTGCGCCCGTAATGAACTCGATAATCTACGGGAGCTGCTACCGTTGCTGAACGAGCAAGTTTACCCCCATTTTGAAGTGCTCGTCATGGACGATCGTTCAACAGATGGCACACTGCTTTTTCTGGAAAATGACATTGCACACCTCGGCCGGGTACGGTTTATCCGTATCGACAAAGAGCATGAGCATGTAACCCCCAAAAAATATGCCCTTACCATAGCGCTTAAAAAAGCAGTTTATCCGATAGTTCTTTTGACGGATGCCGACTGCCGCCCTGCATCAACCAACTGGCTGGCGGGCATGGTAACGCCACTGGTAACGAACCAAAAGGACATTACGCTGGGCTTCTCTCCTTACTATACCCAACCGGGTTTATTGAATCTGCTAATCCGTTCAGAGACCTTATTTACCGCTGTCCAGTATATTTCCTTAGCCCTGGCGGGTAGCCCCTATATGGGTGTTGGCCGAAATCTGGCCTATCGAACCAGCCTGTTTTTCGCCAATCGGGGGTTTTATTCGCACATGAACGTTGTTGGTGGCGATGATGACCTCTTCGTGAACGAAGTTGCTACCGGCAAAAACACGGCTGTATGCCTTCATCCCGACACCTTCACCTGGTCGGCTCCCAAAGAAACATGGTCTGAATGGCGCCAACAGAAGCGTCGGCATCTGAACGCTGGTAAATACTATAAGCAGAGGCATAAACTACGGCTGGGGTTACTCCTCGGTTCACACGTATTGTCGTGGGTACTGGCAATGGCCGTTGGCCTGGTTGTTCTTACGCATGAATTGCAGCATCGTTCGTTTACCAGCAACGAATGGTTATTTTTGCTGACGGCAACGGGTATTTTTGCACTTCGGCTGATCGCCTTTTGGGGTATTGTTGGACGAGTTAGCTATCGTTTGGCACATACAGTACATTGGGCTATTATGCCGCTGATGGATATCTTATTAGCGATCTATTACGGACTATCGGGACTCGCAAACCTATTCGTTCGGCGTAAAAAACGACTTTACTGGAAATAACTGAATCAACTTACGAGGCCGCTTGGTACATATCCAATCACTCATCCTGATTCAGACTCTAGCATTTACTGATGAACATTGACCTGATTCTAAACTATTTTCCAGGCCTGACTGCTGAGCAAAAAGAGCGATTTGCGGCATTGGATGGGCTCTATCGGGACTGGAACGCGAAAATCAATGTAATTTCGCGGCAGGATATCGATGCGCTCTACGAAAAGCATGTGCTTCATTCGCTGGGCATTGCCAAAATTGTGGACTTTAAACCGGGGACCGAAATTCTGGATGTAGGTACAGGTGGTGGCTTTCCGGGCATTCCGTTGGCTATTTTGTATCCCTTGGTCGATTTTCACCTGGTCGATAGTATCGGCAAGAAAATAAAAGTGGTACAGGAAGTGGCCGATGCGTTAGGGCTTCAAAATGTAAAGGCGGAGCAAGCGCGTGTCGAACAACTGAATACCACCTATGACTTTGTGGTGAGTCGGGCTGTTACACGGTTAAAGCCCTTTCTAGGTTGGGTACGTTATAAAATTCATAAAGCAGGCAACAACGATCGGCCCAATGGTGTTCTGTATCTCAAAGGGGGCGACCTAGCCGAAGAGTTGGCCGAGATTCCGGACCGATACCGGGTTTACGACTTATCCGACTACTTCAACGAGCCTTTTTTTGAAACCAAAAAAGTGATTTATATACCAAAAAAGTAGTAATGGGAGCGAGTGGTGAGGAGCGGGAATCCATCCGGTAATAACTTTATTGCGTCAGCATTCTCGTTCCTCACCATTCGTTCTTACTACTACAACTCCCACATATGCCAAACGAAAAATTCCGCAGCAGCAGTTTTAAAGATCCCCTCACACCGGATGAGGTAGCCTTCAATGACAAAGGCGTTACATTCCGGTCGCGCAAGCTCATTGGCGGGACCGATAATTTCGTCTTCTTTTCAGACATATCCGGCGTTGAAATCGATAACGGATTATTCTTTGCCACGATCCGGGTAATTCCCCGTGCTCGTCCGGAGATTGTAATCCGAAACTTCTCAAAGGGGGACGCTCGTCGCATAAAGGAACTGATTTTAGAGAACGTACCTAACCATCGTCCCGACGCGTTCCGATAAAAAAGGTGCAGTAGGGTGCTTGATTCACACTAGGTTATCAGAAAGTCGATCAAAAAAAGACTTTTTTTCGGGGTAAATGCTTGCGTAGTATCCCGAAACCTCTTACTTTTGCACCACGATTCCCGAATAGCTCAGTCGGTTAGAGCATCTGACTGTTAATCAGAGGGTCGCTGGTTCGAGCCCAGCTTCGGGAGCAAAAAGCCTCAAATCTTATGATTTGGGGCTTTTTTGTGTTACAGTCGTTACACACATGAAATATCTGGATCAAGGCCAATACTTGGGATCAAGGCCAATACTTGTGGAGGGCGTTGTATTTTTCTAGGTTTGTGGCTTCACCCAAGTCTAGCTCATTTTGGAAAGTTTCTTGCCTTTAG
>NZ_MKUD01000051.1 GCF_001898575.1 Spirosoma sp. 48-14 | reverse complement strand
GGAAGAAACCGACCGGGGCTATATCCTTAAAGAAGATGTTGAAAAGCTGATGATGTGCGTACCATCGCACCAACGGTATGAACTTGTAAAAGACCTGTTTATTTTCAGTTGCTTTACAGGACTTGCTTATGCGGATATTAAGAAACTGACAAGGAACAACATTCAATCATTCTTTGACGGTCATCAGTGGATTATCAGCAGGAGAAAGAAATCAGATATTGCTTCAAATGTTCGGTTAATGGAAATCCCTAAACGTATCATTGAGAAATATCAGGGTACGACAAGGAATGAATTTATCTTTCCGGTTCCGACCAATGCAACCTGCAATACTCACATAGGCAAACTGGTTGAAAAGGCAGAAATCATTACGGAGCAAAAAGTAACTTTTCACACGGCAAGGCATACTTTCGGAACAATGTTTTTGACCGAGGGCGTACCGCTTGAAAGTCTTAGCAAAATGATGGGGCATAAAAATATTTCCACCACACAGATTTACGCTAAAATCACAAGCCAAAAAATCAGTAAGGATATGGATTTAGTTACCCCTAAATTCAAGGCAATGGAAGAAGCGTTTATGATGGCAATCTAATCAGCTTTTATCTAATCTCAATGAGCAGAACTTAACGGTTCTGCTTTTTTTATGCCTATCTTTTTGTGTAGGTAAAGCACATTTATTTTCCTCTACGCAATCCAACGCTGTAAAAGAGCTTATTACCTACTTCAGAAATAGAAAATTGAAAAACGAAACCCTTATCTAACGCTCCCTGCTATTCCATTTTTCAAATCCCTATTACAGGCTATCATAGCCTGGTCATTAATGCCATAAAAATTTAGAACAGAAAATTTCCACAATCAACCGGTAAAAAGGCAGCTAAGTTATAGCGGGCAGCCACCTCACACGCCCAACCAAAAGACTACGGCATAATGGCAAGGCAAAATGCTGGCTTCGCCGAATTGCTGTGTGTTGCCTTGCCACCCTCCGGGACTTATTCCGTTTCCTTTCGGTTTTACGCTGTTGCCCGCTTGGATTATCTGCTTTCTTTTTTCCGGTTTTTCTTTTGGAAAAATTTATGCGAAGCGAAGCGGAGCAAACCACAACGGGAAGCGGGAAACGAGAAAAGCGAGTGAGTAAATAACATTTTTTCAAACATCAAAATTTTAGCATTATGGCACACAACATCAATTTCAACGAGCAAACAGGACGTCATTCATTCTTTAGCGTTCAACAAAAAGCGTGGCACGGTTTGGGGCAAATCGTAGAGCAATACCCAACAAGCGAGGAAGCAATAGTACACGCAGGTTTAGATTACGAGGTTATCAAATCCCCACTGTTTACACAGGGCAGAACAATGAGCATAGGCGAAAACGGAGAACTGATTGAAGCCAATGACATCTTAGTACCTAACAGTTTCGCCACCCTCCGCACCGACACCAATACACCGTTGGGTGTAGTAGGCAAAGACTACCATATTGTACAAAACCGTGAGGCGTTCAATTTCTTTGATGCTATTGTAGGCGGAGGCGAGGGAATATTGTACGAAACCGCAGGAGCATTGGGTAACGGGGAGCGTATTTTTATTACTGCCAAGCTGCCCGACTATATCCGTGTAGGTAACGGCGACGATGTTACAGAAAAGTACATCTTCTTAACCACAAGCCACGACGGTAGTGGAAGTATTACCGCAGCGTTTACACCTATCCGTATCGTATGTCAAAACACCCTGAACGCATCATTGCGGAGTATGACCAATGTAGTGCGTATCAAACACACGTCAGGAGCAAAACAACGCCTCGAAAATGCTCACAAGGTTATGGGGCTTGCCAACACACTAAGCACGCAGTTAGAGAACATCTTTAACGATTGGGCTAAAGTAAGGGTAACAGACCGAGAAGTAAGAAAGCTAATCCAGTTGGCACTTTGCCCGAACAAAGAAACGCTTAACCTGCTCAAAAAAGGTGCGGAAGATGAAGTTTCCACCGTGTTTAAAAACACCGTAGATGATGCCTTTGAATACG
>NZ_MKUD01000050.1 GCF_001898575.1 Spirosoma sp. 48-14 | reverse complement strand
CAAGAACTTATTTTTTCTTCAAGTAATCCGGAAGTTAGCAGAGAAATTTCCAAAATGGAAAATAAGGGCATTATCAGAAAAATTGCCCCACGTATTTACACATCTAATCTTGAGGAGTCTGCTGCAAAAATTATTCAGAGAAATATTTTTCAAATTTTGGGAAACTTGTATCCCGGAGCAGTATTAAGCCATCGATCTGCTTTGGAATTTAAACCGACTGAAGATTCACAAATATTTCTAACTTATTCTTATTCAAAAAAAATTGAATTACCAGGTATTACTTTAAATTTTTTCAAGGGAGAACAGCCTGTTGAGGGAGATTCCAAATTTGTTGGTGAGCTCTATGTCGCAAGCCAGGAACGAGCATTTCTTGAGAATCTTCAATCTGCCAGAAAGACAGGAAGACTTCCCAAAAATCTCCCAGTTGAGGAATTAGAAAATAAACTGGAAAAGATTTTTTTAATCAAAGGCGAAAATGGCTTAAATGACTTTAGAGATAATGCAAGAGAAATATCGGTAAAAACAGGGATGCAAAGTGAGTTTGCAAAGCTTGATAAAATTATTGGGGCATTATTAAAAACACGCCCTTCCAATCTTCTATCCTCTCCTATCGCAAAAGCAAGAGCCCTTGGAGAGCCTTATGATGAAGGAAGGTTGAAACTTTTTGAAAAGCTATTTATTCATCTTAAACAAGATATTTTTGAGAATATTGAAGATAAAAACCTTTCTCCTGAATCATTCAGAAATTTTGCTTTTTTTGAGGCTTACTTTTCAAATTACATTGAAGGAACGGTCTTTGAAATTGAGGAAGCAAAACAAATTGTTGACAGTCAAATACCCATCAAAAACCGTGGCGAAGATTCGCACGATATTCTCGGAACCTATAAATTAGTGAGCAGCAAAAAAGAAATGTCGCTGATTCCGGCTAATGTTGATGAACTATTCGATATCCTCTCTTATCGCCACAAAGTTTTATTAGATGCCCGGCAATCTAAAAAACCAGGAGAATTTAAGGATAAAAATAATCGGGCTGGTGAAACACATTTTGTGGACTTCACAATGGTTAGAGGAACTCTCAAAAAAGGCTTTGAGTTTTATCAGGCTCTTACAGATGCCTTCTCCCGTGCTGCATTTATAATGTTCTTAATTAGCGAGGTTCACCCTTTTTTAGATGGGAATGGCAGAATTGCCAGAGTAATGATGAATGCCGAATTCGTCCATGCAGGTCAAAGTAGGATAATGATTCCTACTGTTTACCGAGAGGATTATTTGGGAGCTTTACGAAAACTTACAAGAAGCAGCGATCCATCTGTTTATATCAAAAT
>NZ_MKUD01000049.1 GCF_001898575.1 Spirosoma sp. 48-14 | reverse complement strand
CGAGCTACCAGCATTGGCAGCGGCCTGGATGGCGAACACCGACTCTGAACCGTTGTCCTTGGCAGCATTGAAGTTGTCCGAATAGTTAGCCAGCAGAGCGTACTTCAAGCCATTGCTGGTCACGCCATTGGCAATCACCTGATCAAACAGAGCCTTGGCCTCGGTGTACTTCTTCTCATAGAGGTAGGTCTTGGCCAGATAGGCCATGGCGGCCCACTTGTTGGCCCGGCCTACGGACGACTGGGTAGCAGGCAGGTTATCCTGAGCGAATTTGAAATCGGCTTCGATCTTGGGCCAGATGTCGGCGTTGTTGGCTACTTTCTCGATGCCGGTGCCATAATCGACGGTTTCATCGATGAAGGGCACCATGTTGAAGTTGCGCTTGAGCTCGAAGTAGTAGTGCCCCCGCAGGAAGCGAGCTTCGGCCTGAAGTCCCGTTTTCTGAGCAGCCGTTACATCCGAACCAGCCGAGCCGAGCGAGCGCAGGACGGAGTTGCATCGGGCGATGCCTTCGTACATGGCATTCCACTTGGCGTTGACTTCACCACTGGAAGGCAGGAGCTGGTAGGTTTCGTAGGGGGTCAGGGCGTTGAAGTCACCGGAGTTGGAGCCTTTATTAGCTTCGCCCCCCGAGACGCTACCCCGCACCCAGTTGAAGGAGGAGGCTGACTGGGAGAAGCCCCGGGCGTTGAGCTGGGCGTAGGCCCCCATCAGCAGACCATCCAGACCCGCTTTGGTTGTAAGCTGGGCACCGGAAAGTTGTCCGGTGGCGGGCACTTCCAGGAATTTGTCGGTACAGGCAAAGGAGACGGCCATCAGCAGGGTGGCGGTCAGTGTGCCTTTGGTAATCAGTGTTTTCATTGTGCGTATATGCCTTTGAAAGAATATCGGTTGAATCTTTGGTCGGTTCATTACTTTTTATTGCAAATAACGAACCGACTCATTGCCTATTAGAAGCCAAAGCTTAAGCCTACGTTGTAGCCACGCTGAACAGGGTAGTTACCCACATCGATACCGAAGTTGGTATCCGCCGAACCACCTACGCCTGGGTCCATACCCGTGTATTTGGTGATGGTGAACAGGTTGGTAGCTGACAACGATATCCGCAGCCGATTCATGTTGATCTTGTTGAGGATCGTTGATGGGAAGGTATATCCCAGGGTCAGGTACTGCATCCGGGCATACGAACCGTTCTCTACGTAGTAGGAGTTGGGCTGGGTGTTGGTGCTGAAGTTAGACGCACTTTCGAAAATGGGCACCGTCGTGTTGGTGTGCGTAGGCAACCACGAATCTTTCACCCGAGCTCCCATAGCTGCTCCCGTGAAGGAAGGATAGAAGTCGGTGAACCAACGCTGGTTGTTGAAGATCTTGTTGCCCAGCGAGGTGTACAGGTTGGTGTTCAGGTCGAAGCCTTTGTACTTCAGCGTCAGGGTGATGCTACCCGTCATTTTCGGGATCGGGCTGCCCAGATACTGCCGGTCATCAGCCGTGATTTTGCCATCCCCGTTCGTGTCGGCATAGCGGAACCGACCTGGACCAGCGCCGTCTTGCTGAGGAGCAGCGGCCACTTCTTCCTTGCTGTTGAACAGACCGATCACTTTGTAGCCATAGAACGACGACAGGTCATGACCAGGCTCGTTACGCACTACGTTACCGCTCAGGCGGGTACCGCCACCGTAGAAGTAAGGCACTAATGGGTCGATTGCCACGATCTTGTTGTTGAGGAAACCGGCAATCGCCGTCACTTCGTAGCTCAGATCGCTGTTGATGTTACCCCGGTTAGTCACTAAGATGTCGATCCCTTCGTTGCGCATGCTGGCCAAGTTTTTGAACGGAGCACCTGAACGCACGCCGACTACACCGGGCAGGGCCAGTTGGTAGAGCAGGTCTTTGGTGTCACGGCGCCAGAAATCGAGCACCACTTCAAGTTTGTTGTTGAAGAAGGCTCCATCGATACCGATGTTGCTGGTCACGTTGGTTTCCCATTTAGCACCTGGGTTACCAATCTGGCTCCGGTAGAAACCAGCGGCAATGGAGTTGTTGGTTCCGTTGATGTCATAACCTTGACCAGCGCCACCAGCATAGAGGCTAAACTGGTTGGTCGCATTCAAGAAGTTGGAGTTACCCATGGTACCGTATCCCCCCCGAACTTTCAGGTCCGACACCCAGGGCAGGTTCTTCATGAACTCTTCCGACGACAGACGCCAGGCGGCCGACACGGCGGGGAAGACCCCGTAGCGGTTAGCAGCTGCGAACTGCGAAGAACCATCCCGACGAACTACGCCCGTGATGATGTACTTATCGTTGAAGGTGTAGCGCACCTGACCGAACAGCGAGTAGAACTTGTTACCCAGGCTATAACCACTACCAACGCCACGCGTAGCTCCGGGTGTGGTAGTGCTGATGGTGACGTAGTTCGGGTCGGTTGAGAAGGGGTTCTGACCCGATCCATCAATATTACGGCCTAATCCGGTGTTGAGGGCTTCAATACCCGCCAGGGCGTCGATGTCATGGATACCAAACTTCTGCTTGAAGTGGGCCGTGTTGGTAAAGGTCCACGCTAGAGCATAACCAGCCCCTTCGTTATAGGTATACGTCGTGTTGTTTTCCGAGTTCTCATACTGCACCCGACCATAGCTATTATAGTAGGTAGAGACAAAAGTACCACCCAGGCTACTGCGCAGGGTCAGGGAGGGGATCACATCATACTCCAGGTAGGCATTACCAAACCCGAAGATGTTGAATCGGCTGTCGTTCTGGCGTGCCTGACGATCAGCAACTGGGTTGCGAGGGTTGTTGAAACCCGGTGCAGCCGTACCCGCATACCCACCAAAGGAGTTGTACACCGGAATGATCGGAGGCATCCGGTAAGCGGACAGTACTTCGTTTTCATCGGACGATGACGACGAGTTGTTGTTGGTCGAGTTACCCAGGGTGCTACCAACGCCACCTAGAAGTCCCTTGGTTTTAACATAAGCGAGTTGGAAGTTTTCGCCGAAACGGAGCTTCTTGGTAATGTCAAACTCGGTGTTGGCCCGTAGTGTATAGCGAGTATAGTCGTTATACAGCACGATACCGGCCTGTTGCTGCATACCCAGGGCTACGTAGTACCGGCTCGATTCGGTACCGCCCGAGAAACCAATGTTGTGGCGCATCAGGGGAGCAACCCGGGTGATTTCCTTGTACCAGTTGGTACCCGCTTTGTTCGACGGAATGACGTTGTAAATCGCGCCGTTAGCAGGGTTTACGTTGTATTTGGCAGCTTCTGCCGTCAGGTCCACCTGCGAAGCCGACAAGCCTGAACGACTGCCCACCAGCAGATAATCGGGCAATACGGGCGTAGCGCCTTCCCCATACTGACCTCCGGCTAAGCCTTTGAAGTCGTTGGTGGGGTAGGTGCCCTGGTAGATGTCATTTTTACGGGCCTGCCAGGTCCAGTCAGCCTGTTCCTGCGGGTTGAGGATGGGCAGGCTTTTGCCCGGATCGGTAGCACCATAGAGACCATCGTAACTTACGCTCAGTTTTTGGGCCCGACGCTGACCTTTGCGGGTGGTGATAACAATCACCCCAGAAGCGGCCCGCGCTCCATAGATCGACGCCGAAGCGGCATCTTTCAGGACCGTGGTTGATTCAATATCATCAGGTGCCAGGAAGGCAATCGTCTGAGTAGGTACGCCATCCACCACATACAGCGGCTGGTTACCCCCGAACGAACCAAAGCCCCGAACCCGTACCTGAGAGGAGGTACCCGGCTGGCCATTGGTGATAACGGTGACCCCAGCCACGCGGCCCTGCAACTGCTGTTCGACGTTGGTGGAAGGGACGACTTTTAATTGAGCCGGTTTAACGGTGGATACGGCTCCGGTCACATCCCGGCGATTTTCGGTAGAGTACCCGGTAACGACGACCTCGCTTAGCGCAGTGGCTTCGTCTTCGAGTCGGACGTCAAGATTGCTTTGATTCCCCACATTAACTTCCTGGGTTTTGAAGCCGATTGCTGAAATCACCAGCACTGGGCTGCTGCCCCGGACGTTGATTGAAAAGCTACCACTGGCGTCCGAGGAAGTACCTGTTTGGGTTCCTTTGAGGACGATGTTGGCGCCGGGTACGGCTCCATCGGCCCCCGTAATTTTACCCGTCACTCGACGGTCTTGGGCTGAAGCATGGAGGCTCCAAAGCAGTAGGACTGCACCCAGAAAAGCGGTCTGCAGAAACCTGTAGAACGATGCTTTCATGAAGATTAGGTTGGTTTGAAAAATGAGTAAACGCATCAATATTAGGTTAGTTAAATTATATTTCAAAAAGAAATCGTAATAAAAAACATGCCTAAAAAGTGGTTGAATTAATTTTTTATTAATAAAATTATATTGTATATTATATTAACTTACTGATTATCAATATATTATTTTAAAATAATTATATAGTATATTATTTTAGTTATATAAGTGCTGAGTTTTCGTGAGTTTTTTAAAAAAATTGCCTCAAAAAAAACTTGAGCACTTCTAACGTTACTTTTGTAACACTATGCATACAAACTATTACTTTCTGCGGCAACTTACTCAGGCTCTTCAAGTACGGCTGATAGGTAGTTTTACCCCCTATTTTGATGGTGTGTCAGAAGAGAAAACACCATTACGATTTATGGAATGTTATAGCCAGGATCGGGATGAAGTCGTACTGGTTTTCGCAGAAGCTAAGGGCAAAGTCAATTACTATAAACCGTTTTATATTAAAGCTACCCTTCGACCGGATTTCTCAGGGATGATGTTTCCTGATCGTGTACAGCGCGCCCGTAACAACAGCGTTGACCTGTTTGAAACGGTGATTGGAGATGAAGGTAGCGAACGGGCTGTTATTGGCGTTCGGTCTTTTTTAAACGAGCGCTGCCTAGCCATTGAACTGGAGGATAACTTCACATTGGTATTCAAATTTTTCGGCAACCGCCCAAATCTACTCGCCTTTCATCATGATAAAGTTATAGATCTGTTCAATCGCCAATTGTTGACGGATGAGAAGTTGATACTTTCTGCATTTGATCGACCAATCGACCAATCTTATGAAGCGTTTGAGCAGACTGGGTTTGAGTATCGCAAACTGTTTCCAACGTTTGGTAAACTGGTAAATCGATGGATTGACGAGCAATGGCAACAGTTGACTCAGGTTACCCCTCAAGACAAATGGGCTATTATTCAGGATGTGCTTCGGCAGTTGGAAAAGCCGCAGTATTATCTTACCCGCTTCGACCATAAGCCTGCGCTTAGTTTGTTACCGTATGGCCATGTGGAGCAGGAGTTTTCAGACCCGATTGAAGCCGCTAACCGATTTTATAGTCGTTATAATGGCCTGAGTGTATTTGAAGCCGAGAAAGCAAACTTACTTCGGCTACTCGAAAAACGTCAAAAACGGGCCGAAGCGCAAATGGAATCGACGCTTCAACGAATGATTTTGCGGGAAGACGGCATTAGCCATGAACAGATGGGACATATTCTGATGGCAAATCTGCACGATATTCCGCCAGTTCCTGGTGCCAGATCGCCTGAACGAGTAACCTTATACGATTTCTACCACGATCAGCCTGTCACACTCAAACTCAAGCCCGACTTAAGTCCTCAGAAAAATGCAGAAAACTTCTACCGTAAAGCGAAGAATGAAAAAATAGAGGAACAACATTTGACGGACCTGATAGCCACACGGGAGGCTGATGTAGCCCGGATCACTCAGCAAAAGCAGGACATCCTGTCTGTGCAAACACTAAAAGATCTGCGTCGGTATGTAAAGCAGCACGAACTGCTGGCGGATGGATCAGAAAAGGCTGGGACACCGCAAGCTATTGACGCGCTTTTTAAGCAGGTAACTGTTGACACGTTTCGTGTTCTGATCGGTCGAAATGCGAAAAATAATGATCTACTAACCCAGCGGTATGCCTATAAAGATGACCTTTGGCTACACGCTCGTGATGTGGCGGGGTCGCACGTAATTATTAAATACCAGGCAGGTAAACCGTTTCCTAAAAATGTGATTGAGCGAGCTGCTGAGTTGGCTGCCTGGTACTCGTAACGACGGACTGACAGCTTATGCCCGGTGACAGTAACTCCCAAAAAGTTCGTACGTAAACCCAAAGGCCTTGCCGAAGGACAAGTGATTATCGAAAAGGAAGACGTCGTATTAGTTGTCCCTCGGGGTGAGTAGTAGTGAGCATTTAATGCTTGGCATTACTCACTTACTTAGCCCGAATCGCAATAACGGGGTCCATACGTGCAGCCGAAAAAGCGGGGATAATTCCCGACAATATGCCAATGACACTCGATACGGCCAGTCCCAGCGTAATATTGCCAGGAGTGAGCTGAAGGTCAAGGCTTCCTAAATCCATAAATGATAGTAGGTATACCAGAAAAATACCTGCTATCCCACCTACTAAACTAAGAAGAACTGCTTCGAACAGAAATTGGCATAGAATAAAGTAATTCTTGGCTCCCAGCGATTTCTGAATACCGATTATGTTCGTTCGCTCTTTCACACTGACAAACATGATATTGGCAATTCCGAATCCGCCAATCAGGATGGAAAACCCGCCGATTATCCAACCGGCTATGGTTAGAACGGAGAAAATACCACTGATGGCCTGGGCGGCTGCTTCGGGCCGATTAATCGCAAAATTATCTTCCTGTAATGGGCGCAGACCGCGTCGGGTACGAAGTAAGCCTCGGATTTCGCTTTCCAGTTCTACCAATCCTTCGTCGGTGTCGTAACCTTTGATAGCAATATCAATGTCGGGTTGAACGGAATGGAACATCTTGGCAAAAGCACCGTAAGGAATCAGGCATTTAATATCGGGATTGCCACCCACGTTCAGGATGCTCTCTCCTTTCTTTCGCTGTACCCCAATGACGGTGAAATTATGGCCACTGAGTTTGAAGGTCTTGCCAACGGGATCTTGGCCAGGAAAGAGATTTTCGGCAACATCGGCTCCGATGATGGCTACGTTACGGGCAACGTCGATCTCCTGCTGGGTGAAGTAGCGGCCTTGCTCGATGGGTACCTCCGAAATCTTGTTGTAATCCAGCGTGGTTCCCTGAATAAGCGATGCCATGCTGTTATTGTCGTGCTTTATGGTTACTCGCCCTTTAAAATCCATAGCCACGATGGCTTCGGCACTTTCGAGTCGATCACTCAGAAAACGGTATTCAGAATAAGTAGGTACAGGTCGCTGGAAGTATTTCCACCATTGAAATTCCCCGCCGAAAATCCAGGGCCATTTCTGCACATACACGACTTTGTCGCCAATAAAGGATAGGCTATCCTTTATGTTTCGTTCGAGCGAATCAACCAGGGTAAACACGGCAATGATGGCGAAAATCCCGACCGTTACGCCCAGTAAGGAGAGCGTGGTACGAAGCAGGTTTGAGCGCAGGGCCTGCCAGGAGAACCGGAAGCTTTCAAATATCTGACGAAGGAATCTCACCCAGGTAAAGCGTATAAGTGTGAACGAACAGAAGAGCGTGTTCAGTAATAGACTATTTCATTTGGTGAATGTACTCGCCCTGTCGGCGTTCACCAACTTTTTTCGGATAAGGGTCGGGTTATGAAGGATAAGTGGTCGATTTGGTGATCTGCCGCCGTCGGTTATTTTTGTAGTTTGCCAACCGATTACGATTTAACCTGAAACATACCTATGAACCAACGTATTATCCGATATGCTCTGTGGCTGCTTGTTGCCGGTGGCTTGCCAGCTTGTAAGACGCAGTCTCCGTCGACCACTGCGAGCACCAAAGTCAGCCAAAGTCAGGGCGTTTATCAGTACCGTGATGAAGACCCATCCGTAAAGCCATTCTTCTCCGATCGAGTGGGGATTATTGGGCGTAACGGAATGGTCGCGTCGGCACACCCCGAAGCATCGCAGGTGGGGCTAAACATCCTGAAAGTAGGCGGTAATGCGGTCGATGCAGCTGTGGCTGTGCAGTTTGCACTGGCTGTAGTGTATCCCGGTGCGGGTAATATCGGTGGAGGGGGCTTTATGGTGTATCGCGACCAGACGGGCAAAGCCTACACACTCGATTATCGGGAAAAAGCCCCCGGCCGAGCTACACAGAATATGTACCTCGACTCCCTGGGGAATGTAATTCCCGGACTGAGTATCAGCGGACATCTGGCCAGTGGCGTTCCCGGATCGGTCGATGGCATGGTCGAAGCCCATAAGCGATTTGGCAAACTAACCTGGGCGCAGGTGCTGCAACCCGCTATTGATCTGGCCGCTAAAGGATTTGCTCTAACAGAGCGGGACGCTCTCGGCCTGAACCGCATCAAAACCGATCTGCTCAAGATTAATCCGGGTAAAAATTACTTTTTGAAAAGTGTTGTTCCTGCCGATACCATAAGCTGGCATAAGGGCGATCTGCTGGTGCAGACGGATCTGGCGAAAACCTTACAACGGATTCAGGCTCAGGGCCGGGCTGGTTTTTATGAAGGTGAAACGGCTAGGCTACTGGCCGAAGAAATGGCGCGGGGAAAGGGATTTATTACCGAAGAAGATCTTAAAAACTATCATGCCACCTGGCGGGAGCCTATTCAGGCAAAGTATAAGGAATACAATGTGATTACGATGCCACCAACGTCGAGTGGGGGAGTAGCTCTGTTGCAGATGATGCGGTTTACTGAGCCTTACCCCTTGCGTAAATGGGGCTGGAACCGGGATAGTACGGTACAGGTGATGATCGAAGCTGAACGACGGGTGTATGCCGACCGTGCTAAATTTCTGGGTGATCCCGACTTTGTGAAAGTGCCCGTCAGTCAACTGATTAGCCCGGACTATCTGCGTAATCGGTGGACAGATTTTTCGTGGGCCAAAGCGACTGATAGCCGAAATGTAAAAGGCGGAACCATTCCTGGTTACGAAAGTCTCGAAACCACGCACTTCTCTATTGTCGATAAAGAGGGGAATGCAGTCAGTATTACCACAACGCTCAATGGGGGGTATGGGAGCCGTGTGGTAATTGGTGGAGCGGGCTTTTTTATGAACAACGAGATGGACGATTTCAGCGTGAAGCCGGGGGTGCCAAATATGTTTGGTCTGATCGGTAATCAGGCAAATGCCATTGCGCCCGGTAAGCGGATGCTCTCGTCCATGACGCCAACCATTCTGGAAAAAGATGGCAAGCTCTTCATGGTTGTTGGCACGCCCGGTGGTTCAACGATCATTACATCGGTTTATCAAACGATTTTAAATGTAATTGAGCATGGCATGACTATGCAGCAGGCCGTTAATGCACTTAAATTTCACCACCAGTGGCTGCCTGATAAAACGACGTTCGAAAATGGGGCTTTCTCCGAAGCCACAGTTCAGGCACTCCAAAGCCGGGGGTATATTCTGGAAAAACTTACCAATACGCTCGGACGAATGGACTGTGTGCTCGTCCGACCCGACGGGGCCTACGAAGGCGCATCCGATCCTAGAGCTGATAATACAGCGCGTGGCTATTGAACTCCCAATGTGGTTAACTGGTCTTTTACTAGGCTGGAAAACGGAAGAGAGCGTCAATAACATTAAACTAAGGCCAATAAAATTAAGACGTTGTACACGTAAATGACTAGATCGTTTATTGCTAAATGGTTTCCTGTAATACAGGGAGCGATTATTTTAATCAATGGCTATTTCTTCCTCAAATATCCTTTGGTATCCTTACCAGGAGTTTTGTTATCTCTGCTTTTCGCTTTGCTATCTGTTATTTACTACAGTCATAATGGTATTGTAATTTATAGCCTGCGATGTGTAAAGAGCTATACATATCAAGAGTTTGTTTCAATACGGCCATATGCTGATGGTGTTAATTTATACAAGATTATATTCACGGACGGCATGGAATATTTAATTGGTAACGGGGGTAAGTACCTCTTTTCAATTGATTCTGTTCAAACAGCAATGAATATGGAGAGGAAGTTACGCGTATTTTTTGAGACAATGGATAGTAAAATAAATTAGCGCTAGGCCGGCTCAAGAAACTGATTGGGTGATGTTTTACGACTTCGTGCTTCGTTCGGTTTTGAGAAACCTCACTATGTCAGATGTGAGTATCTGACACCACTGCGGAGCGGACAATATAGTAACCTGTATCAGTTGTTCATAAACCGCGAGGACGCAACAGGCGCAGAAGTAAACTACTCTTTGCGTCTATTGTGTCCTCGCGGTTTGTATAAAAATATTGTTGAGAAGGAGGGCGGTTAAACAACGGCCTGCTCAGCTTCCAGATAGGTTAGTACGCCCTGCATCGTAGCCAGTTTGTGGTGGTCCTCATCGGGAATGCGGATACCGAATTCCTGCTCTAGTTGCATAATCAGGTCAACGCTATCGAGACTATCTAAACCAAGATCACGCGAGAAATGGGTCTGCTCTGTAACCGATGATTCAGAGACGCCAAATTGCTTCAGGATATCAATCACTCGTTCTTTCATAACATGGCTCTTTGTTTAGTTCAACCTACTATACGCTTATAAAATCCTTTTTTGGGCAGTTTAGTATGTGGATTTATGAAATTTTAATGAAGCCAACAGTATCAAAGCAGGCTCTCGCCCAGGAGTCGTTTTAATTCCAACTGATTGAGCAGTAATTGATACTGGAAATTCAGACGGCCTAATTCAGCTTCTTCTACACCCGTTTCGGCGCTTTGTAGCTCCACATTGGTGATGACCCCATTTCGTAAACGAGCGTTGGCAATCTCAAGCGCTTTTTTCGACTGGATGACCTGCGTTTCCAGATTGGCTAGCCGCGTCAGGTTGCTTCGGATGTCGGCATTGAGCTGGGCAATACTCTGGCGTACCTGTGCATTTGCGCTTTCCAGAGCATATCGGCTCGCATTCAGGTTCAATTGGGCTGCCTGGTTCTGTAACTTATAACGGTTTCCTGAGTAAATTGGTACAGCTAGTGATACGCCAGCCGCAATATTGAACCGAGGGGTATTGATTTCGGGTAGATAGCCGTTTCGGTAACCCGCTGATCCCGAAAAACTAAGATTCGGCCGACCCGATAAGTTGTTGGCCAGGATATCGGTTTCGGCCTGGCGAATTCGATCCTGTGCTAGTTGCACCTCTTTATTGCCTGCCAGTGCCGATTGGGCATCATTGGCCAGCGTGTAAGGTTGCGTAGTTACATTACTGCCTGCTGTTTCCAGATTGAACTGATTCACAGCCTGACTAATATCGGGATTCGGATTGCCGGTCAGATAAGTTAACAGAGCGAGTTGCCGCTCCAACTGGTTCTGAATCTCAATTTTACGGTTTTGAGCCGTTTTTACCCGAACCTGTTGCGTTAGTACATCATATTGAAGCGCATCGCCATTTTGCAGGCGGGTAACCAGTAGTTGTACATTCGCGCCCGCCGTGCGGATCACCGAATCCTGAACACTCAGGCTCCGTTGCAAAAACCCTATGCCATAATAGGCAGCGGCAACCTGATAGGCCAGCGATTGCTGGGTGATCTCCAGGTTTCGGCGGAGTACTTGCACATTATCAGCAGCTTGTTGTACCGAGGCTTTGGTTCGGCCCCAGTCATAAATGGTTTGGCCAACGCCAACATAGGCATTTACGTTGTGATTCGGCTGAAACTGAATGGTTCGGTTTACACCATCGACCGGCAACGTGGCCTGTGCCACGGGCGTAAGGTATTGATAACTCGCATTACCGGATATGTTTGGTTTCAGGGCCGATCGGGCGATATCGGTCCGTAAATCACCCGCCTGAATTTGCTGCTGTTGCTGTTTCAGCACCGGGTAATACGTATTAGCCTGCTGGATCAGGGCGCGCAAATCGTCAGGAACTGGCTGATTCTGTGCCTGAGCCACGCCGATCGCCAGCAACGAAGTCACTATTAGAAGTTTGGTGTTCATGCTTTGAGAGGTTTACAGTTTACGGTTTACGATAGGCTAACGAATGCATTTTTTTGCACAGCAACCTACCGAAAATCGTAAACCTGAAAATTAGTGTGCTGACTCGGCTACCGCTTTGGCGGCTGCAGCGTCCATTTTTTTCTTTTGTAGTAAAAACAGAAGTGGGAACGAAACCACGAAGAATAGCCCCGCGAGCCGGAAGGTATCAAGGTACGAAATCATCAGTGCCTGTTTGGTAATAATCAGGTCAAGATTTTTATACGCACCTGTCACGGCATCCATTGCATTGATCCCTTTGGCAACCAGGGCTTGTGTCATGACATTTACGCGTTCGGTGGTCAACATCTCGCCCGGTTGCAGATTCGACACCAGATCCCCGCGATGAACAGCTGTGCGTTGCGTAACATAGGTGTTGGTAATGGCTACTCCGAACGCACCCCCTATTTGCCGCATCATGTTCACAATAGCGATACCGGTAGGCATCTGGCGGGGTTCCAGCGACGAAACCGACTGGTTGATGAGCGGCACGTTTACCAATGCCAGGCCAATACCCCGAATGATCAAAGCCGTGATGAAATCGCCATTAGACGCATTCATATTGTAGGTCGACATCAGGAAACAGAAAGAGGCAAAGGCGACATAACCCAGCGTGACAATGAGCCTGGGCGAGACCCCTTTAGCCAGCATTCGACCCGTAATGGCAAACATCGGAAGTGTTACCAGGCCGCCCGGAATCAGCAATTTACCCGTTTGAGTTGCCGTTAAGCCAACAATACGCTGGGCAAATAGCGGGTAGAGCAGGACAGATGTAAATAGCCCATACCCAACGACGACGACCAGAATCGACCCGATAAATAGGTTTCGATTTTTCATCACACGCAGATCCACGACAGGCTCTTTGGTGCCTCGCAGCTCCCACCAGATAAAGGCTGGAATAGCAAAGACTGATAGGGCTGTTAGCCAGCGGATTACGCTATCATCGAACCAGTCATCGGCTTCACCGCGCTCCAGTACATATTGCAATGCACCAATGCCCACGGCCAGCAGCAAAATGCCGATCTGATCAATTGGAATTGATTTTCGATCGATGTTGATTTCGTCTTCTTTTTTCTCGATAAAGGTCAGGCTAAGTAGAACGGCAATAATCCCGATCGGAACGTTGATGTAAAACATCCAGCTCCAGTGGTAATTATCGATAATGTAGCCTCCCAGCGTTGGCCCGAGCGTTGGCCCCAATACGATTCCCATGCCAAACAGCGCTGAGGCTACTGCACGTTGCGAAGGTGGAAAAGCATCGTACATAAGCCCTTGTGAGGTCGAAAGTAAAGCCCCGCCCCCGATCCCCTGTAGGAACCGGAAGAAAACCAGGGTCCATAGATCACTGGCGAAACCGCACCCATAAGAAGCCAGGGTGAATAAAATAATGGAAGCGATGTAGTAGTTTTTGCGCCCAAAATACCGTTGCAAAAAGCTCGTCATGGGAATTACGATGACGTTGGCAATGGCATATGACGTTACAACCCAGGCCACATCTTCGATCGTTGCGCCCAGATTGCCCGCAATGTCATTGAGGCCGACATTGACAATCGACGTATCGATCAGTTCCATGATCGCTGCAGATACGGCCGTGATAACGACGATCCAGCGACCAAAGCCACTTTGTTGTGCCATAAATTTTTTAAGTATTAGGAGCGAGAAATGAGGAGTGAGAATGCTGATGCGAACGGGCTAAACAGAGTATTCTCACTCCTCGCTTCTCGTTCCTCACGCCTAATACTGATTAATTAGCTACCCGAACTTCAGCGTCTACACTTAAGCCGGCACGCAGTTGATTTTTGTACGTTTCGGGGTTGAGGATTTCGATCTTCACCGGCACACGCTGGGTGATTTTGACGAAGTTACCCGATGCGTTATCGGCAGGAAGCAGGGCAAAGCGGGCACCAGTCGCGTCAGACAGCGATGCAACACGGCCTTTTATATCCAGTTCAGGATACGCGTCCAGTTTGATATCGACCTGCTGACCGACCTGCATCTTCTCCAATTGTGTTTCTTTGAAGTTAGCCACGACCCAGAAGGTGGAGTCGGCTACGATTGTAAACAGGTTTTGCCCCGGTTGGACGTACTGACCTACAACCACATTTTTCCGGCCGATTTTTCCGGCAATTGGGGCTGCAATGTGTGCATAGCCTACTTTCAGCTTGGCATTGTCGATAGCGGCCTGCTTTACTTTCAGCACGGCCTGTATCTTCTGAATGTTCGCCTGGGCTTTAGCGATACCTGCCTGAGCGACTGACTGCGACGTTTGGGCGAGGGTAATCTGCTCGACGTTTGCATCGTACTGCCGACGTTGTACTTCGGCATTGTTTTGAGAATCTTCTAACTGCTTGCGCGTCAGCGACTGTTCTTTGTAAAGGTTTTGATCACGTTGTAAATCTTGTTGAGCTTTGTCCCGACGAGCCGCCTGTACCTGTGCGTTCGACTGCGCTACGCGGGCATTTTGGGCTACATTACGGGCGTTCGCCTGTGCGTTTTGCAGGTCGGCGCGGGCATTTTCGAGGTCTGCGAGTGACTGCTGATAATCGGCCTCAGCCTGAGCCAGTGCTACGTCATATTCCTGAGGATCGATGGTTATTAATTGTTGACCCTGTTTAACGGTAGCATAATCATCAACGTTGACAGCGGTGACATATCCAGCTACGCGAGCCAGTACGGGGGCTGAGTTGCCTTCAACCTGTGCATTGTCTGTTGTTTCATACTGTTGGCCATGCCGATACGCCTGATAACCAAAATACCCTCCTACCAATAACACCACACCAATAATGATGCGGGGTAGAAAAGTACGAAGGCCGCTTTTTTCTTCCATTGTTGTTTGTTCCTGAGTTAGAGTTGCCATATGTACTGCGTTCAATAAAGTGATAGGCAATCGATTTGGGTACGTAGTGGATGTCGAACCATTCACTTAGTCAACTTGTTTGACTATCGAGGCAAAAGTAAACTAGGTTGACTATAAAGTCAAGCAGGTTGACTATATTTGTACAATATTTTGTAAAGAATTGTTTCTGATTTTCCTATTTTGCTTTCATGATAGTGGAAACGCATAAGAATTCCTTTGATTTTAACCAATTTCGGCTAATTCGGGAGCGGTCGGTAGGACGGTTGTTCTGGCGACTAAAACGATTTACGTCTAGTTACATAGAACCCCGCCTGCACGCGCTTGGTTACACGGATTTCAAAATGAGCTACCTCATGTTCCTCTCGAATATCGAAGAACAGGGGACTACAAATAATGAATTAGCCAAGCGAGCCTGCGTAACGAAGCAAATGATGAGTAAAATCGTCGGTCTGCTGGAAGAAGAGGGGTACATTTATACGCAGAAGAACCCAAGCGATTCCAGGTCCAGCATTATTTTCCTGAACGCACGCGGCAAAGAGTTGTTCGTGGCGCTGGAAGGCTGTATGCAGGAAGCCCGCACTAAATTTGATTCGATTGTTGGCCACGACCGCATGGAGCAGGTAATCGAAACTATGTATACGCTGGTTACTGAATTGGAAAAAACAGACCAGTGACGTAGGATGTATGATATAATTGCCTCTGATGAACTACATCATACACCTTACATCCTATATCATACATCCTACGTTCTTACTCAGGAATCTTTTCCGTTTTTTTTTCATTGCGGGCATTCAGATACCCTTTTACAACGGTAAACGTGGTGATGGCCAGGAAGAAAATGATGATGTACTGCACATAATCTACGATCCAGGGAAAGCGTTCGCCAAAATAAAAACCGCCACCTACTAGCGTCAGTACCCAAATAGCTCCACCAATAATATTATAAAGCATAAAATACTGAACGGGCATATGGATAAGCCCAGCCAGAAGAGGAGCAAACGTACGAACTACCGGCAGAAAGCGTGAGATGATTAAGGCGCTGTTGCCATACCGCATGAACGCATCTCGTGTGTTATCAATGTATTTCTGCTTGAAAAATAGGGAGTCTGGTCGATTCTTGATTCTGGCGCCAAAATAATAGCCTGTCAGATAGCCCGTCGCTGATCCCAGCACTGCTGCGCCAAAAATGCAGGTAAGCAATAACCAGAGGGGAACATTCAGTAGCTTGGTACCGGCAAACACACCCGATAAAAACAGCAGATAGTCGCCGGGGAGGAAGAAGCCGAAAAAGATACCATTCTCAACGAAAATGATAAGCGTGATCAATACCAGTCCGCCCGTACGAATAACTTCCTCGGAATTAAGTAGGTAGCGAAAAAACTCAAGAATCTGATCCATGTCTAAAGAGTGAAAGAGTGAAAGAGTGAAAGAGTAGTGGGTTAGCTTTTCACCCTTTTCGCTCTTTCACTCTTTCGCTCTTTACATATATTCTGCCAGTTCGAGCCATCGATCCGATTTCTCGGCGATGCTTCGATCGAGCTGTTCAATTTCAAGAGCCCAGGCCATGAGTTGTTCATGGTGACCACCCGCGTTCAGAAGACCCACTACCTCGTCTTTTCGTTGCTCCAGCGATTCGATTTCTTTTTCAAGAGTTTCGTATTCGCGCATCTCTTTGAACGACAGTTTTTTCTTAACAGTACTGGGCTGAACCGTTGCGGAAGAAACTACAGCCGAGGGAGATTGGTTCTTTGAACTACTCGAAGTAGGTTTATCATTTTGTAAAGTTGATTTTTTGGGCTGGCTATCCCGCCATTCGCGGTAGTCGGTATAGTTGCCCGGAAAGTCACGGACTTTCCCTTCGCCTTCCAGCACAAATACATGCTCCACGAGTCGATCCATGAAATAGCGGTCGTGGGTTACGATGAGTACACAGCCCGAAAAGCTCTGTAAGAAATCTTCCAGAACGTTCAGGGTTGTGATATCGAGGTCGTTGGTTGGCTCGTCCAGAATCAGAAAGTTGGGGTTCTGCACCAGTACCAGCAACAGTTGCAGCCGTCGTTTTTCACCACCACTTAATTTGGAGACGTAATCGTATTGTTTATGACGATCAAACAAGAATCGACTTAGCAACTGAGAGGCTGTAACGGTATCGCCATTTTCCAATTTCATGACCTCTGCTACTTCCTGTACTACGTCGATGACCCGCTGGTTTTCGGGCATGTCTAGCTCCGACTGAGTATAATAGCCGAATTTGACCGTACCTCCCGTTGTAATCTTGCCCGAATCAGGACGAAGTTGATTAGTAAGCAGGTTGAGCAGTGTGGTTTTACCCATGCCGTTTTTGCCAATCAGCCCTGCCCGGTCGAACCGTTTGAATGTGTAATTAAAGTGATCGAGCAATACCTTATCGCCGAAGCGCTTGCTTAGGTTTTCGACCTCCAGAATTTTGCTGCCTAGTCGGGTCGTGCGCAGATTCAGATCGAGTTCACCATCGTTGCGCCGTCCGCTTGTTTTTTCTTTTAATTCTTCAAAGGCATCAATTCGATACTGAGCTTTAGTGCCCCGCGCTTTGGGTTGACGACGCATCCATTCCAGCTCACGACGAAAGGTATTCCGGTCTTTAGACAGTTCGGAAGCCGCTGCCGTTTCACGCTCGTCTTTCTTCTCCAGGAAATAAGCGTAGTTGCCCTTGTAGGTATAGAGCTGGCCGTTGTCCAACTCCGCAATCTGATTGCAGACCCGATCCAGAAAATACCGATCGTGCGACACCATCAGGAGCGTACCATTATTAATATTCAGGAAGTTCTCTAAGTATTCAATGGCTTCCAGGTCGAGGTGGTTGGTGGGCTCGTCCAGAATCAACAGGTCGGGACTCTGGATCAGTACACGGGCGAGGGCTACCCGTTTTCGTTGCCCACCCGATAGCGAACTAACAGGCTGTTCCACATCATGAATACCTAACTCACCCAGAATTTGCCGGATTTGGGCTTCGTAGTCCCAAGCTTCGAGTTTTTCCATATCGACCATTGCCCGTTCCAGTGCTGCATGATCGTCATGGGCAAGGGCAAGTTCATAGGCACGAACGGCGTCGAGCTGGGCACTTTCACCAGCTAATACCACCTCCATAACGGTGAGGGCATTATTCAGATCGGGTTGCTGATCGAGGTAGCCGATGGTAATATCTTTCCGATGGCTCACAATGCCGGAGTCGGGCGGAACGGCTCCGGCCAGAATGGAGAGTAACGTCGTTTTGCCAGAGCCATTAGCGCCTACAATCGCAACTTTATCGCCCCGATTGATACCAAACGTCAGGTTTTTAAACAGAATACGGTCGCCGTACGACTTCGTTAAATTTTCGGCTGAGAGATAATTCATAACAGATAATTAGGTGCCTGTTGCAGAAAGCGTTAATTGTCTGGGAAAAGTATTTTCTGAAACTGGGCACGCGTTCGCACAGGAATGCGGGGGAACGGAATTGTTTCCAGGATTTTATAATGACTATCTTCTGTAATGAGAAAGTCTGCTCCACAGGCTACAGCACAATCTACAAACTTGTTGTCGTCAGGATCTTCTGTAATTAATGACCAGAAATAATAGGGTGAAACTTTCAGGACATTAGGGCGATTGGCTAATGTTTCCAAAACGTTTTTTGCCAGTGTTGGTGAATTATAAAATGTACCAATGATTTCCTCATACTCTTCTAAAATATCAGTTGTTACGGCCATTTCGACGATTCCCGCCAATATGGCGTCAAATAACCAGCGGCTTTTCGCTATTTTCGGAATACTGACCAGTAAGCAGTTGGTATCGATAACTATCCTCATCGTTTAACATGATAAGGCGTTCGGCGATGTACGGTTGCTTCTTTTTCTAATTGGTCGGCTGTTATACCTTGTTCCGCCACAATATGATCCATTTCATCGTCAACTAATTTGGCAAAGTAATTCGATAGCAATAACCGAATTTCAGTTTCCTGTTGGGGCGATAATTCCCGGTCAAACAAATGCAGCATGTACTGTTGCATCGAATTAAGTCGGGTTGGCTGATTGTGCTCCATAAGGCATAGGTTATAATGATTGACTTCGCAAAGGTACAAGAAAGAAAATCGTTCGTACTTTTACCGGTCAATGATGGTTTCTTTCTACATAACCAAAAATGCTTCCTAAACATCTCCTGTCCATTCTGGCATTAACAGTTGGGGTAAACAGTCTGACGAGTGCCCAAACCACTACTGAGTTTAAATCATACACCCAAATCGTTCCTGGAAGTGACCAAACGTATGCGATGGTGGCAATTCCGGGTGGTAAGTTTCTGATGGGTAGCCCCGCTTCCGAAAAAGGCCATAAACCCGACGAAGGTCCACAGCATAGTGTAACCATTGAGCCGTTTTACATGGGTAAATTCGAGGTGACCTGGGACCTTTATGACCTGTTTGCCTTTACCAATATGGAAAAGGAAATGGCTGCCAAATACCCTCAGACCGATGCCAATCTGACGAAGACTGATGCAACAACACGGCCTAGCCCGCCCTATGTCGATATGTCGTTTGGTATGGGAAGAGCAGGCTATCCGGCTATCAACATGACTCAGTATGCGGCCATAAAATTCTGTGCCTGGCTGTATGCCAAAACGGGTATATTTTATCGCCTGCCGACCGAAGCGGAATGGGAATATGCCTGCCGAGCGAATACAACAACGCCCTATTCGTTTGGCGCGGATGTGAAAAAATTAGGCGAGTACGCTGTATTTAATGGCAATAGTGGGGGAGGGTATAAGAAAGTCGGGACGAAAAAACCAAATCCATTCGGGCTATACGATATGCACGGTAATGTAATGGAGTGGACGAAAGACCAGTACATCGAGGATTATTATAAACAGGTTGCCAGTGGTAAAGTTAAGGAACCATACGCACCAACGACTACATTATACCCGAACGCTGTACGGGGCGGCTCCTGGGACGATGAACCGGACGTGTTACGATCAGCTGCCCGAACGCCTTCGGCCCCAGCCTGGAAAATCCTCGATCCACAAAGCCCTAAATCGGACTGGTGGCTCACGTCGGCTTCCTTCGTGGGTTTCCGGATTGTACGGCCAGCTAAAATGCCTAGTGAGGATGAAATTAAGGCCTATTACGATATTAAAGTGATCAAGGACTACTGAGAATGTATGATATAGGGTGTATTGACGTAATCGCCTTATATCATGCATCTTATATCATACAGCCTACATGATACTGCTACTTCTCGGGGCCAATTTGGGTGACCGGATAAAAACTTTACATCGGGCTAGTGAGCTACTTGCCGACCGGGTAGGGGATGTAGCCAAAAGGTCAGCTATTTATGAAACGGCTCCCTGGGGCGTAACGGATCAGCCGACTTACCTGAATCAGGTTTTAGGGGTGGAAACAACCTTACCGCCTGACGAACTTCTGCGGCAAACGCAGGCTATTGAGCAGGCCTTGGGTCGGGTTCGGTTGGAGCGATGGGGTGCCCGCTTAATCGACATTGATATGTTGTATTATGATCAGCTCATTATACAAACTCCACAACTGACCATTCCCCACCCGTATTTACATCAACGTCGGTTTACGCTCGTACCACTTGCCGAAATTGCCCCCAACTTTCTCCATCCGATTTTGCAGAAAAAAACGCTCGAATTACTGACGGAGTGCACAGATACTAGTGAGGTTAAAATTTTTAATTCTTAAATAATAGAGCCGCTCCAATGAAAACATAGTACCTTTGCTGCCAGTTTGTTATCATTTTATTAAAACTACAACAAATTTATGTCTGCCACGCTTGACACCGTGAGTTTATTAGCCGACCGCATCAACGCGCTGGAAGAATCGTCCACGCTGGCGATGACCAAGAAAGCTCGTGAATTGGCTGCTCAGGGCCACAAAGTAATTAGCCTGAGCGTAGGAGAACCGGATTTTAAAACCCCACAACACATTTGCGAAGCCGCTAAGAAAGCCATTGACGACGGCTTCCACGGGTATTCGCCAGTTGCGGGCTATCCTGACCTTCGTAAAGCCATTGCTGATAAATTCAAGCGCGACAATAATATAGACTGGAAGCCTGAAAATATCGTTGTGTCGACGGGTGCCAAACACTCGCTGGCCAATGTGATCCAGGTGCTGATCAATCCCGGCGACGAGGTAATTATTTTTTCGCCGTACTGGGTTAGTTACTCCGAAATGGTGAAGCTGGCCGAAGGTAAGGCGGTTGTCGTTGACGGATCATTTGAGAACAACTTTAAAGTGACCCCCGAGCAGTTTGAGGCCGCCATTACGGATCGGACTAAAATTGTGATGTACGCGTCGCCCAATAACCCAACTGGCTCTATTTACTCCGAGGCCGAGTTGCGGGCCATTGGCGAGGTAGTGGCCCGTCATGAAAATGTTTATGTACTGGCCGACGAAATTTACGAATACATCAACTTCACTCCCGAAGGCCATTTCAGCATCGGATCAATCCCGGAGATTGCTGATCGGGTTATTACCGTAAATGGTGTTGCTAAAGGTTTTGCCATGACGGGTTGGCGTATTGGGTACATCGGTGCTGCCAAGTGGATTGCCGATGGCGTTGAGAAATTGCAGGGGCAGGTTACGTCGGGTACGAACTCTATTGCTCAGAAAGCCACGGTCGCTGCTCTGACGGGCCCACTAGAGCCCTCCATGGAGATGACCAAAGCATATCACCGACGTCGTGATCTGGTGGTTAAGCTGTTGAAAGAGGTACCTCACTTCCGTACGAATGTTCCCGAAGGAGCGTTCTATGCATTCCCGGATATTAGCTACTACTATGGTAAATCGGATGGAACAACCACGATTGATAATTCCGATGATTTTGCCTTATGGTTACTGAATAAAGCCTTTGTTGCTACTGTGGCGGGATCGGGTTTTGGGGCTCCTAATTGTCTACGTATCTCGACGGCTGCATCCGATGAGTCGTTGGTCGAAGCAATCCAGCGTATCAAAGAAGCGGTTTCTACCTTGAATTAAGCAAATCTGGCGAAAAACCATCCCTACAGGGGCCAGCTTGACTAGTAATTGACCTGATTACTAGTCAAGCTGGTCCCTGTAATTGTATACAGGGAGGCTATATAAATAATCCACTGAATTTATATGAATTATAGGATAATGGCGTGATGATGTATAGTTTCTAAAATAATTTAAGAATAATTAACCAACGACAATGAATGTTCGCTGTAGATTAATTAAATTAGGAAAGGATATAATATTGGCATTAAAATTGACAAAGGGTAAGAGTAGGTTAGGCAATTGACAGCACATTAACTATAAGAAACCGTAATCCCCTTTACGTGATAGAAAACTTTTTCATATTGATCTTGTTTTTGTATTAAGTCAAGTTTAATTTTGAATAAGAATAGAATGGCGGATTAAGTGTTTAGTGAGTAAGTTGTTGATTTGTCCGTAGCCGTAACTTTAATCGTTAAAATTATTCCTTAAACCAATGAGAAATTTTCGCTTATACATGATTTTTCAATGGGTTTTCTTTCTGCCCATTATATTACCGCTATGCATCATCTTCGGAGCGTTGCGTGGGATCGTGCAGATGATTGAGCGTGTAATGGAGCAGATTATCCTGGATGTTGCCCCTACGGAACAGCCAACTACATCGACGGTAACAGAGCCCTGATTTATTTATACAGACTGACGAGTTGGTGTGGTAAGCACGCACCTGCTTTCAACATAAACGGCCGCATTTTCTGGGGATCAGAAGGTGCGGCCGTTTCCTTTCAGGTAATATCTGCTAAGAACGTTATTCAAAAATGTAGTCGAGATTCTTGTCTTTAAAGTTCTCATCATCCAACTCCAGAAACTCTTCCCAAAAAGGATCGTTTGGGAGCCCTGCTTTGCAAATGAGGGGCTCTTTTCTGACGGGATGAATAAAGTAAAGTCGGCGTGCGTGTAAATAGATTTTTTTGTCGGCCACAGCCCGATCGTAACCATATTTAACATCGCCCCGAATCGGGCATCCCATGTGTGCCAATTGGGAACGAATCTGGTGAGGGCGGCCAGTTATTGGGTTTACTTCCAGTAAATAGTGTTCGTTAATTTTGCCCAGTACCCGATACGATAACTCAGCTTTCTGAGAATTTGCTACTTCATAATCGTAGACCGTTACCTGGTTTTTCTGTTCATCTTTGACCAGCCAGTTGACGAGCTTATCCGCATTTTTGGGAGGCTTTTGGCGGACTACAGCCCAGTAGGTTTTCTGTACCTGCCGCTTGCGAAATATTTCGTTCATGCGCTCCAGCGCTTTCGAAGTTCGGGCAAACACGACCAGACCACTAACCGGGCGATCAAGTCGATGCACAAGCCCCAGAAATACCTCCCCTGGCTTATTATACTTCTCTTTAATGTAGTCTTTCAACACGTCCAGCAGCGTAATATCGCCGGTACGGTCGCCCTGTACCAGGATGCCCGGCTCTTTATTGACGATCAGCAGGTGGTTATCTTCGTAAACTACCTGATATGGTTTTCTTTTCATGTGTAACGTGGGTGGAAACCCGCATTTTTTTGTTACTACGGGTTTCCACCCGCGTTACATAACTCAATACGCTTCTTTCTCGTTCGGAAAGTCGTTCGCTTTTACATCATCAACATAATGAGCAATGGCCTCAGTCATGATCTGGTGCAGGTCGGCGTATCGACGAAGGAAGCGGGGTTTGAACTCATTATTGATACCCAGCAAATCATGAATAACCAGTATTTGCCCATCGGCATCGGGTCCTGCACCAATTCCGATCGTCGGTATGGTCAGGCTGGTCGATACGGTTTTGGTGAGCTTAGCGGGTATTTTTTCGAGAACTAGGGCAAAGCAGCCCAGTTCTTCAAGCATATGGGCATCGGTCATTAACTTTTCAGCTTCAGCCTGCTCTTTAGCTCGTACGGCATAGGTGCCAAACTTATAAATGGACTGAGGAGTTAGCCCCAGGTGACCCATTACCGGAACCCCAGCGCTTAGAATGCGAATGATCGATTCCTTGATTTCGAGGCCGCCTTCCATTTTAACAGCGTGGGCCCCCGATTCTTTCATGATGCGAATAGCCGATTGTAAGGCTACTGACGAGTTGCCCTGATAGGAACCAAACGGCAGGTCGACTACGACCAGTGCTCGCTTGACGGCTCGAACAACAGAACTGGCATGATAAATCATCTGGTCCAGTGTGATCGGCAACGTAGTTTCGTGCCCAGCCATGACATTGGAGGCCGAATCGCCAACCAGAATCAGTTCAACACCAGCCGCATCGACTACCCGCGCCATCGAATAATCGTAGGCGGTCAGCGCCGATATTTTTTCACCCTTATTTTTTAGTTCCTGAATGGTGTGCGTCGTGACGCGCTTGATATCGGGATTATGAACAGACATTTTTGAGTGGTAGAGTTATAACGCTGTAAAGTTATGGACCGAGCCGACGATTCGCTTCTGACTAGTTAAGAATACACGACACAATTCGATTATGTTATGACGTTACAACGTTATGCTGTTTACCTCGGAACCAGCCAGGACTCAGGGTTAAGCTTAGTAAACTCTTTCCAGATTTGAAACTGCATCTCAGAAATGCCGTTTTTGTCGGTGGCTACCGTACCAATGTTTTCCCGCGCTTTTATGCGTTGTCCAGCCCGGACAGATACGCTTTTCAGCTTAGCGTAAATGGTGAAGTAATCGCCATGTTGAATAGCCACCACATTGTTCATACCAGGTATGTTGGTCACATCCTGAACAATGCCATCATAAACGGCCCGGACGTCTTCTCCTGCATTCGTTTGAATATCAACGCCTTGGTTCTCAACATAAATTCCTTTCAAGACGGGATGGGGCTTCCGGCCAAAATGGTCCGAAATAAAGCCTTTAGTTACCGGCCAGGGCAAATGAGCCCTCGACGCTGTAAATGAGGAGGCCAGTGCTGTCTCTTCGTCGTTCAGGTTGTTATTCCGTCGCTCGTCGGGCTTTTTGGCAACGGGTTCGGGTTCGACCGGACGTTCTACTTTGGCTACGTCGGCCGGAGCGGGTTTTTCACCTGCTTTTTCGGCAGCTGCTATCGCTTCTTCGGCTCGTTTGCGTTCGGCTGCTTTTCGGGCGGCTTCCACACGCGCCAGGCGTTCGCGTTCAGCGCGTTCACGGGCTTCTCGTTCGGCACGTTCTCTGGCTTCCCGAGCAATCAGCCGGGTAATCATAGTTTCCAGTCGGTTGATGGCCCGTCGACTTTCGGCAAGCTCAGCCTGTAACTCAGCTTCTTTCTTACTTAGTTCTTTTACAACGACATTTTTCTCCACCTTCAGCGTTTCAAGCTTTTGGGCTTCTTTTACTTTGGCGCCTAAAGTGTTTTTTTGCTCAGCGCGTTTGTGTTGCGTTGCTTTTTGTTTACCCTGCAACATCGTCTGAACGTTATTCATCTGCCGAACCTGACTTTGCCGGGCATCCGAATACTGGCGTAAATACCGATACCGAGCTACTAACTGATTGAAATTGTTGGCGGCAAACAAAAAACCAAGAGGGTTGACCTGCTGCCGTCGTTTGTCTGCTGCATAGACCATAGAGCCATATTCAGCTTTTAACTTGTTCAGATCGTTCGTTAACGCCTGACTCGCCTGACGTAATTCGGCAATTTCGGATTCCGTGAGTTTAAGGTCTTTATTCAGAAGGCCGATCTGCCGGGATTGTGTCTGAATTTGTTGCTCAATGGCTTTTAACTGGCCCAGACCGACCTGCTTTTCCGATGCGGTTTGCTTCAGGATGGTGCGGATCTGGTTCATCTTTTCCAGATTCTGCTTTTTCTCTCGTTCGAGCACCTGTCGATTCCGCTGCGTCTGAGGAGCCTGTGCTATAGCAACAAACCAACCCATACTAAACAAGATCAGGTTAAATACTGACCAGTATAGAGTACGGGAATGGGAGGGGAATTTGGGGAACATGGCTGTTAAGACCAACAAATGTGCAGTGGGTTAAGGTCGACGAGTATACGAAGCCGGGATCGAAAAAGGAAATCCTGGGCTTTTATCAACTAGTTCAACTTTGTTATGCTTAATACGAAGTAAGGTCTGATAGAATTGCCCGTCGGTTTTCGATTGATAATCGAGGGTGACTAGACTTGTGTATGGAAACAGGAAGTTATTGAGCGAGGTAAAGTCCTCATAATCCAGTCTGAGTGTGTTTTTGGTTGGCTGCTCTGTAACCATCAGTTTTTTCAACTTTCGATCGTTTTCGCCAATATAGTTTTCGACTAGTACCTTGCCTTCGCTCTGACGGAGCAGCAGGTAATCCCGTTCGTTTTTGATCTTTTGCGCCGGGCGTTTAGGAAGGGGTAGATTCCCAACAATCAGCGCCTGGAGCAGCTCAAAATTCATATTAAAGTTAAACTGTCGACTCAAGGTCGGGAAGTCGTAAACAGAGTATTCTTTATGAATCTTGTCGATTATCGTGATGGAATCCTTTGTAATCTCACCGCGAACAGCTTCGATGCCCAGTTTCGAAACGGATACCCAGATCAGGCTGTCTTTCCGAACCCGAATTGTTACGTTGGCATTGTCGATATCCTGCTGCTGGCTCTTGAATGAAATCTTCGATTTAGCCGTGAGGTAGCGGAAATCAATTTCGGCTACATTAGCCCTGGCTTCTTCAATACCCGGACGAGTTGGCCGGGTTATCGTACTTGAATCAGTCAGCGTGGTTGATGAAGGGCGGCTTGCCAGAGTCGAGTCAGGTTGGGATGTAGAAACTGACGTGGGAGAACTAACCGGATTGGCAGTGCGCGACATATGCTGCCGTCGACAACCTTCCGAAAACAGTACGACAATCAGTGATGCTATGAAGCACAAAAAATTATTCATTGGGACTAGTTTCGATTTACGATGTACGGTATTCGGTTAACGGTGGGCTGATACAAATGCTATTGGTGCGTCAGCTATCCGAAAACCGAATACCGTACATCGAAAACCGTTTTACAACTTTCCTGTTGCGATCTTCTTATCTAAATCAGGACCAGCACCACCTTTGGTCTTGGCCTGTTTCCACTGTTCAATGGCTTTGTCGTGCTGGCCGAGCTGATACAGCACATCACCATAATGTTCAATAATAGTTCCGCTGATATTTGCCGGATCGGCCAGAGCTTTTTCCAGGTATTGGCGGGCTTTTGCATAATCTTTCGAGACGTACAGCACCCAGGCGTAGGTATCTAAATAGGTAGCGTTGGTTGGGTTCCGTTCAACGAGTTTCTGTGCCAGCTGTAAAGCACGTGGCAGGTTTTCTTTCCGTAGCGACAGAAAATAGCTGTAGTTGTTCAGTACATGATCGTTTAGCGGATCAACTTTCAGGACGGATTCGTAGGCTTCGTCCGATTTGGCATGATCGCCCAGACCGTTGTAGGCGTCGCCTAATTGGGCATCAATGCCACGCTTCAATTCAGTATTTGAGCTGGCTGCCAGTAGTTTCTTGCTTTCTTCAAGCGCATCGACGGCTTGCTGATACTTTCGCTTATACAGATTAGCCGAACCATTGGAATACCAGAATAAGCCTTGTGTAGGGAATACTTCCAGCGCCTGTTCGGAGTGTGCCAGTAAACTATCTACCTGATTTAGTTCGCCATCCAGTTGGAGTAAAGCCCCCCATACTTCATAAACGGAGCCATCCAGACGGGCAGCTTTGGCATAGGCATCGCGTGCTTCTGCCTTCTTGCCTTGCTGCATCAGCAGATCGCCCAGCATGACCTGCGTTTTTGGGTCATTGGGCGAGGTTTTAGCTAAGTTTTGAGCCATCAACAACGCATCTTTCTGGCCATTGGGGCTTTCACTGGTCATCCCCACATAGCTCGATAAGACGCGGGCTTTCAACCCTGCTTCCAGATTCGGATTGGATAGGACAAGGTTCAGTTCCTGACTGACACGAGTCATATCACCTTTCCTGCGATAAATGTCGGCCAGGAGCACATGGGCCTGGGGTAAATCGGCATTGAGTTTAAGGGCTCGTTCAATCCAGCTAATCGCCTGATCGGTGCGGTCGTTGGCAACCAGCAATTCGGCCCCTTCAAGTAAGTAGTCAGGCTCGGTAGGCTCCGAAGCCACTAATTTTTCGGCCTCCTCAACGGCTTTGTCAATCTTATTCTGTTTGAGATAAATGCGCTGTTTCTGCCGGATAATCTCTTCGTTAAGACCTAGTTCGCGTTCGACATTGTTATACGCTTCCAGTGCTTTATCGGGCTTGTCATTAAACAGATAGATCGCGGCTAACTCAACGCCATATTCGGCATTTTCAGGGCCCTTTTTCAGGAGCTTTTCGTATAACTCCTCAGCTTCACTATACCGCTTCTGTTTGACGTACAACTCGGCCAGCAACAGGGCATAATATTTATTCTGATTATCCAGCGAGTAGGCTTTTGTTGCGTGCGGCAGAGCTTCAGCAATTTTTCCGGTTTTTTGCAATGCGTTGGCAAGCGAATACTGGGCTGCCGCATTGGTAGGTTCTTTCTGGAGCAATTTATTGAACTGAGCAATGGCTTTGGCGGGCTCATCGGTCATCAGGTAGCGGACACCTTCGGTAAACTGTGTTTCGGCCTCAATGCGGGCGGTAGTAGTGGTAGCCGCTTTGGCTAACGTCGTATCTGGACCAGCTTTTTCGCGTCGTCGCTGAGCGGAGACTGGTAAGGTGCTGAACCAGAAAAGCAGACTAATACTACCAATGAATAGTCGACTCCAGAAAAATTTATATAACGTGTTCATACTGGTCGGCTTATAAGCAAACATACTTACCAAAAACGTGCTCTACCTCGATCTATTGCAGCTTAAGTCTGAGTAAGTTGCTTAGACAAAGGTAGTTCAAAATACGAAACGATTTGCATTGGACAAAGGGGCAGAGCATTGGACGGACGTAAAGCCTATCCGATGCCCTAACCCGATTGATCGCATGCAAATAGTTTGCCCTTCTCTGTAAAGATGAGTCAAATAATGCAAGGTTGCCTGTATAATCCATGAATAAACATCTAACTTTTCGGTCAGCAGTACGTTTACCTTGACATAGCCTAACGCTACGTAGTTTAAAACAGATTATTCTATTCATGGAAACAGTATACACTGCCACCGTCAGCAATGTTGGGGGCCGCGATGGGGATGTGAAATCGCTCGATGGAATTTTGGAGATGGATCTCCGAAAGCCAGTTGAAATGCACGGCGAGGGGAAAGCCGCCAATCCAGAAATGCTCTTCGCTGCTGCGTATAGCTCATGCTACAACAGCGCCCTGATGACGGTAGCTTCCCGTCGAAAAATTATCCTGCCCGAACACGCTGTTGAGGTTAGCATTTCGCTCAACAAAGATGGCAACTCGATGTTTCTAGCGGGCAAAATTGTGGTGAAAGCACCGGGTATGGACCACGATGAATTACAGCAATTAGCCGAAACGGCCCACGCGGTATGCCCCTATTCGAAAGCCATAAAGGGCAATATGGAGATGAAGATTGAAGTGATGGTGTAGAGACGCAATACCTTGCGTCTCCTGAGCGTCAGCTAAATATCTTGCGTCTCCTGAGCGTCAGCTAAATATCTTGCGTCTCCTGAGCGTCAGCTAAATACCTTGCGTCTCCTGAGCGTTAGCCAAAACCATCCGGTCAGGAGACGCAAGGTATTGCGTCTCTACTCGACCATGTCATACACCTGCACACGCTGCCACAGATGGGCACACTGGTCGACGAAGGCCAGGTGGATAGGGTGGGTTTGGTAAGTATCGTGAGCGGCTTTATCGGCAAAGACAAAGGTCAACGAGAAATCGTACGTGTGGTCGATAACGGGCCGACGGGTTTCGGCGGGTGTACCGATGTAGGCAGCCGAAATGTCGGTAACGGCTTTGAGGGATTCAAGTCCTGCACGAAGAGCGTCGTGGTCGGCCTGGCTTTCAGGATGGTGAAGCCAGAAAAAGACAGTATGTATAAACATGAGATTAATTGGGAGGAACTGAATTAATGTTCCGTAAAAGTAAGAATACTTTCCAGAAGCGTAAGGCAAAGGTCTTAGCTCTCTCCGCCCCGGCCCATCAGTTTCTCTGCGAAATGCTCATCAGCTAATAGCTTCCGAATAATATCCAGATCACTATCATTCAGCAGATCACCAAGGCTAACCTGGTATAAATTCGCCAGATCTTCCAACTTGTTGATAGGGGGTTGGGTTTGGCCACTTTCCCATTTGCAATAAGCCGGCTGGGTCATTCCAATGTTGAAGGCAATGTATTCCTGCGAATAGCCGAACAATTGGCGTAACCGACGAAGCTTCTCTGATAGTACTGGCATATACTTACTAATTTATGAATTGAGGTACACAAATAAGTAAAGCGTCGGAGCATAGGTATAGTATTCTATGGTAAATCGGTAGGTAAACTTACGAACTTGGGCCGTGGTTCAGATTTATTTTTTTGCAGATTTCTCGAAAAACCTTGTACTATGCTGGTTATGAAGTTATAACTGAGAGCTATTATTTTATAAAAACCAGTTATCAGCCCGCATGCATCCATCCCACAACTTTGTCCCAGGCAAACGGCGATTGAGTCCGGCGTAATTTGAATCGTGGCTCAGCCTGATGCCTAGCGGTCGCTGAAAAGCTTATAGAGTAGGCATTATTAATATATATCGTTATGAAAACGTTCGATTTTGCTCAACTTGGTGTTGAGGAGCTAACCAATCAGGAAATGATCAACAACCACGGTGGTGGCGACAGTACCAGCATCGGGAATATTGGCGGTATTGCCATTGGCGATTTAATCGATGTCAGTGGAAACAGTCTGTTCAATGGGAATTATGCACTGTTCAGTGGGAATACGACAGACGTTAGCCCAATTACCAGCACGCTCTTCAACTTCAGTACAAGCAGATCATAATTGACGGGCTTACTTTGAATAAAACGAGTCGGATCGTACTTCGGGCCGACTGGTAATGTCTCAACTTAACTTTAAAAGCATTATGAAAACCTTAGAACTGGCTCAATTCGGTGTCGAAGAGCTGACCAATCAGGAAATGATCAACAACCATGGTGGTGGTGATAGTACCAGCCTGTTGAATATTGGTTCTATTACCATTGCTGATTTAGTGGATTTGAGCGGAAATAGCCTGTTTAATGGCAACTACGCCCTTTTTAGTGGAAATGGTACCAGTGTTAACCCAGCTACTGGCATTGGTGTTAGCCTGACAACCAAAAATTCCTAAGCAACTGGCCATCCAGGCTAGTTGTGGACATGATTAATTGAGATTCTTTTTCACTTAATTTTTATCGTTATGAAAACGTTCGATTTTGCTCAACTCGGTGTCGAGGAGCTAACCAATCAGGAAATGATCAACAACCACGGCGGTGGCGACAGCACGAACATCGGGAACATTGGTTCCATACTCGTGGCTGATCTGGCCAATGTCAGTGGAAACAGTCTGTTCAATGGCGATAGCTGGCTATTCAGTGGCAATAGCACCAGCGTAAACCCTGTGACAAGCGCACTGTTTAACTTCAGCTCGCAGAGTTCGTAGAATTCATAATGAACAATGGTTAAGGTACATTGAATCAGGACGACTGGTCGATTCCTTTCCTTGTACGTTATCCATTGTTCGTGTAGACATCAGCAGAGGTTTTGCCCGGAGAGCAGGAAACTATTTCCTGCCTACAGGCGAAATCTCTGTTTTTTAGTTATACGTATAGTATTCAGGAACGACTCAACGAAACCATGAACGAAACCGATTTCTCGTATGGTCTGGTCACATACCTACCTCGCGTCAGTGTGCGAAGCCAGATTATTTATACAACCGTATTGGGCGTTGTTTTTCTGACGTTACTGGCTCTGCCATTTATTTACGTCGATATTTCTGTGCAGGCGAATGGCCTGGTCCGCCCTGTTTCGGAACGAAGTGAAGTGAAGGCAACGGCTGGGGCCGTTGTTGAGAAAGTAATGGTGAAAGAATGGGAGCCCGTCAAGAAAGGTCAGCCCTTGTTTCAGCTCCGTTCCGATGCGCTGGATACCCGTAAGCAGCTGATTGATAAACAAGTCCAGGAAAAGCAAGTGTTCATCCGCGACCTGGATCAGTTGACTGCTAAATCCTGGAAAGCGGTGAGTAGCCTGGCGGCTCCGCTATATCGGCAGGAATATAATCAGTTCAGGGCCATCGTCGAAGAGAGCTGGAATTTGCAGGAGAAACGGAAGCGTGAACTGGAAACGGCCAAACTCCTGTATTCGCAGAAAGTGATTGCCCGGCTCGAATACGAAGACGCACTATATGCCCACAAAGCCGCATTGGCTCGCTACAATACACTTGTTCAACAGCAACGCAGCGACTGGCAGACGGACCTGACGCAGGTCCGGCGTGACTTAGCCAATCTGGAGTCAGAAGCCCAGCAACTTCGGGAAGAGCAGGAACTCTATACGCTAAAGGCGCCCGTAGGCGGTACCGCTTCTCAGTTATCAGGCCGGTACGCTGGTAGCTATGTGCAGCCAGGCGATGTCCTGGCTATCATCTCTCCCGATTCAACGCTAATTGCCGAAGCCTATGTATCTTCCAAAGATATCGGCCTGCTAAAGCCTGGACAGCCAGTACGCTTACAGGTCGATGCCTTCGATTACAATCAGTGGGGCCTGCTGACCGGACACGTGATAGACATTGCCAACGACTTTACCACATCGAATGGGCAACCTGTTTTTAAAGTGCGTTGCCAGCTGGATCGTCCTTACCTCAAGCTCTCTAATGGCTATCAGGGACGTTTGAAAAAAGGAATGACGGTTCAAACCCGCTTTCAGGTGGCTCGTCGGTCGTTGTTTCAGTTGCTGTATGACAAAGCCGACGACTGGCTAAATCCGGCCACTAGTGGGCAGCCAGTCACGGCTTCGACCCCGCAGAAGGAGGGCGGCAAAACGCTATGAACGGACCGCATCAGAACCAGACCAGCCACCTGTTGGGAAGCCTGCAACGAATGCGGGATTGGATAGCCGAGAAAGGTATTAGTGCCCGGGTTCGAGTCAGGCAGCGGGATATTACGGATTGTGGAGCGGCTTGCCTGGTGTCCGTAGCCGCTTACTATCGGTTATTGGTACCCGTAGCCCGAATCCGGCAACTGGCGGCTACCGACCAGAAAGGAACCACCGTACTGGGGATGGTCGAAGCGGCCCAAAAACTGGGTTTTCAGGCCAAAGGCGTTAAGGCACCCTTCGAAAGTTTGTCGAAGATTCCGCACCCAACTGTTGCCCACATAACCATACCCAATAGCCAGTTACAGCATTATGTGGTTATTTATCGGGTGACTCACCAGCAGATAACCGTGATGGACCCGGCCGATGGACTGATGCACCAGCTATCGCCCGAAGCGTTCAAAGCCGTCTGGACGGGATTGCTGGTTTTACTGATCCCTGACGAAACCTTTAAGGTCGGTAATGAAAAAGTACCCGTATTACAGCGGTTCTGGCAACTGTTGCAGCCGCACCGTTCGGTTATGTATCAGGCCCTGTTTGGCGCGTTGATCTACACCGTACTTGGCCTTTCATCAGCGATCTACATTCAGAAGATTGTCGATAATGTGATTGTAAATGGCAACCGTAATCTGCTGAATCTGCTCAGTGTGGTAATGATTGGCCTGCTGGTATTGCAGATTTTTATCGGGGCAACGAAAAGCTTTTTCAATTTGAAAACGGGCCAGCGGATCGATGCTGCGCTGATTCTGGGATACTATAAGCACCTGATGACCCTGCCGCAGTCGTTTTTTGATACCATGCGGGTAGGGGAAATCATTTCGCGGATCAACGATGCCGTTAAAATCCGAACATTCGTGAATGATATCGCCCTTGGTCTGCTGGTGAATGTGCTGATCGTGCTCTTCTCGTTCGTGCTTATGTTTTCCTACTACTGGAAACTGGCCTTGATTCTGGTTATGGTCGTGCCTTTTTATGCCGCTATTTATTGGGCCATGAATCGGTTCAACCAGCGATACCAACGGAAACTGATGGAGAACTCGGCTGATCTGGAAGCCCAACTGGTCGAATCATTGAATGCCATGCCTACGATCAAGCGCTTTGGCCTGGAACAGTTTGCCAGCCAGAAAACGGAGAGCCGATTCGTAGCGCTGTTGCAGACCATTTTCCAGACGGGTAGTGCGGGTATCTATGCGGGTAACGCGTCGGAATTTGTTACCCGGTTGTTCACCATTGTTTTGCTCTGGGTAGGAGCAGGTTATGTGCTGCAAAACGACCTGACCCCCGGCGAGTTACTTTCGTTTTATGCGTTGATCGGTTATTTCACCGGCCCCGCTGCCAGCCTGATCGGAGCAAACCGAAGTATTCAGGAAGCCCTCATTGCGGCCGACCGATTGTTTGAAATTATGGACCTTGACCGCGAATCGAGCGAGAATAAAATGCAGCTACAGCCCGATATGGTGGGGCCAATTCGATTTCAGCATGTTACCTTCCGCTACGGCTCACGTGCGACCATTTTCGATGACCTGACCTTAACGATGCCAAAGGGGAAAATTACGGCTGTCGTTGGCGAAAGTGGGTCCGGTAAATCGACTCTCATGTCGTTGGTGCAGGGGCTTTATCCTTTACAGAATGGGTCCATTTTTATTGGCGATTACGATATAAAACACCTGCATCCTGATAGTCTGCGTCGGGTGGTCAGTGTAGTGCCGCAGAAGATCGATCTGTTTGCCGGGAATGTCATCGAAAACATTGCTATTGGGGAAGAAACGCCTGATATGCAGCGGCTACTGGCCATTTGCGATCAGCTAGGTATTACCGACTTTATCGAACGAATGCCGAACGGGTTTAAGACCTACCTGGGCGAAAACGGCGCAACCCTCTCGGGGGGGCAGCGGCAACGAATAGCGATTGCCCGTGCCCTCTATCGTGATCCCGAAGTGCTAATTCTGGATGAAGCGACCTCCGCTCTGGATTCCGTTTCGGAGCAGTATGTGCAGCGGACTGTTCAGCAACTGCGGAAAGCGGGCAAAACCATTATTATCATTGCTCATCGACTCAGTACCGTTCGGAAGGCCGACAAAATTATTGTGCTGGAGCAGGGGCGCGTGATTGAAGAGGGAAAACATGTCGATCTGCTGAAAAATGGCAAGGCGTATTCGCAGTTCTGGCAGCAGCAAACGGAGGTCGTTTAGCTACTCTTCAATGAGTCGATAGAAAGCATCCCGATACGTTTCGCCAATAGGGACAACAGCCTGGGCATGACCTGGCTGATTAATGTATATACGGTTTCGTTCGATGGATTCAATTCGATTGAGAGCCACAATATAGGATTTATGAACGCGGACGAACTGAATGGATGGTAGCTTTTCTTCCAGACTTTTCATCGTTTGAAGCGCCAGAATACGTTCGGTTACCGTATAAATCGAGACATAATCCTTTAGCCCTTCGCAATACAGAATGTCACTCAGGCTAATGCGTTGCAAACGATATTCCGTCTTGATGAAAATGAAATCTTTTGGGGCCGATTCTGTTTGGGTATGTTGGCCGTTCTCACTAATCGAACTGCTGACCGAAACGGCTGACTGGGCTGGCGAATACAGTTTCTGGACAGCTTTGTAGAAGCGCTCGAATGAAACGGGTTTGAGCAGATAGTCAACCACATTGTGTTCGTAACCTTCCAATGCATAGCTTGAGTAGGCCGTGGTCAGAATAACCCGACATGTATGGTTATCAACGGCTCGTTCAACTAATTTCAGAAACTGCATTCCTGTGAGTTCAGGCATTTGAATATCCAGAAAAACCAGGTCTACTTCACCCCGTTGCACGTACGTTAAGGCATCGATTGGGCTGGTTGTTGCGCCAACCAGTTCCAGGAAAGGTACTTTTCGAATATAGTCGCTCAAAACAGCGTGAGCGAGCGGTTCATCGTCAACAATAAGGCAGCGCATAACAGTGCAGGTCGGGTTATTATAAAGTTAACTCCAGCGAACAGGCATAACTATCCCCATCATTTGTAATATGGAGTGTGTGCTGATTAGGGTAGAGCAGTGCCAGCCGACGTTGTACATTCGTAAGCCCAATTCCACCAGATGCGTCGGTTTGTCGGTTTGCTTTTTTATTGAGAGTGTCGAAACGCAGGCGACCGTTTCTGATGCTTAAATCAAGCACGAGCGGTTGGTTAGGATCGGCAAGATCGCCATGCTTGAAGGCATTTTCAACAAATGAAACGAGCAGTAAGGGTTCGATTCGAAATAAATCGGTATTCCCTTCTACGCTAAATAAAACGTTAGCGTTGGCTACCCGAAGCTTCTCCAGTTCTACGTAGTTTTTTAGATAATCCACTTCTTTCGATAACGGGACCCGTCCCGTTCCTCCATGCTGTCCGTTGCTGTCGTACAGCATATAACGCATCAATTCCGATAGTTTCAGAATGGCACCTGGCGCAGCATCCGATTTGGTGTAGGCCAGGGAGTAAATGTTGTTCAACGTGTTAAACAGGAAGTGGGGGTTCACCTGCGACTTCAGAAAGGCTAGTTCGGCTGTGTTACGTTCGTTGACAAGTTCGCTACGTTCCTGTTGGTGAACAAACCAGTCTTCAATGACCTTAAAGGCTAGCCCCAGACCAACGGCATAAACGGCATAAAACCGATTATCCCAGGCATAGGCAAGTTTGGAAATATTGGGGTCGTAGTTGGTGAAGCCAAACACATGCCAGAAGAATACCTGTTCAAGTAGGTAACGGGTGACGATAAAGCCTGCAACGACACCCATTGAACTTAGAAGGGCCCATCCGATTTGCCGTCGATTGAGGAAAAGGGTGAGCACAATAGCATGCTCAAACCAGGCCGCTAACCAGAAAGTCAGACTGAATGAAATCTCCAGCGGATCAAAAATCAACGTATGCTTTTTCGGGTCTTCGGCATTCAAAAATACCATCGTTGCCCAAAGCGTGAGGTAAAGCAGATTTCGGATGCGGGTGCGGTTGTTAAAAAAAGCAGGTATATGAAGAGTCATGACATAGTCGATTAGGCGTACGAAATACTGAAGCCAACCCGGAAGCTGCAAGTACAATCGACCAACACCTGATTTTGACCGACCAACCCAATTGGATGGCTAAATGGCCGTTGGTCGATGGACGAAACGGTTAGCCGACTCAATACTGGCGTTGGTCGAATAGAGTTGACTGGGACAGGAGGGAGGCCACAATTTTGGATCATCAATTCACGAACACATATACAAACGCCATGAAGTTACTTGTTTCCTGTTTCCTGATCACCATCTCGTTTCTGGCTTCTGCTCAATCGAAAAAAAACGACCAGCCACTCGAAATCCTGTTTATTGCAGCGTCTCATGACTATGGTCCCAAACCAATTGAAGACTTCTCGTATCCGATCGATAAAGCGCTTGCGTTTAAACCGGATGCCGTATTTGGTGAAAACCTCTCGCCCGAAGACTACGATGCGCTAGACCGACACTGGAATAAAGAGGCCATTGATAAACGACTGGCTTATCTGACCAAAATTGGTTATCCACTGCCGAAAAATCCAAAGGCGTTCATTGCCCGCCAGTATAAACTGCTTCGTAAATACCCGAATTATCATCAGGAACGGATGAAACTGGCTCATGCGCTTTTCCTGACGCATGATTTTGGGAACGCTTCGTACCAGTTTTATTTACTTGATAAACTGCGCCCGGTCTTTGGTGCCGAAGAGGTGGCTGCGTTTACACGTATACTGGGTCCCGCTGATTCGCTCAAGCAGGTTGGATTTCGTCGAACAAATGAGTACTATAACATCTTCCATCCCATTGCTCAGACATTCAAACTGGAGAAAATTATGCCGATGGACTGTCAGAAATACAATACGCCCTGGAGTGCTGCCTGGGAGAAAACCGATTCGCTGTATAAAATCTTCGAGAAGGCAATTGAAGCGGATACGAACACTGCCGATTACCGAACCTATTCGCGATTGATCAATGAAAACAATGACCTTCAGCGCCTACTAAATAAGGCTAACCGAGCCGGTAAATCGACGGAGTTTCTGAATACTGCCGATTGGGACAAATACACCGACTTTGGTAATTTTTACGGGAATCATTACCTGTTTGGCTTAAAAGGTTTCCCTGAAGAGGGCGTTCGGGATATGCTGAAATACTGGACATTACGGAATGAAGGAATGTGTCAGAATATGGTTGATCGGGCTCGGGAAATTGGCGCAAAGCGAGTAGTTGTGGGAGTGGGTGCTTCGCATAGAGAGTTGATGGTGAAACTATTAAAAGCGATGCCAGGCGTAACGCTATATACGCTGAACGAGTATCGTCCATAAGCCAATCAGACGTTGGTATTCCTCTGGTTTATACCCCTCAGGGAGGGTGTAGATCAGGGGAATTATCGCTTCTTAGGAAATTTTAACAACAGATACGATTTCTGGCAAACATTTCGCTATCTTCAAAACGTTTAGAAGGTAAACGACACCTGTTAAGTAACACATACATGGAGGATCGAGTAAAAACGACTGATGATCAGCCTGAACGTCAGCCTCAAGGGGGTGGCAATCATATACAGAATGATAAAGCAACGGTTCGTTTACCAATGCTGTTGGGCATTACGCTGGCTGGCGGTATGCTCGTAGGGGCTACATTTTTTGGGGGGACGAAGAGCCTGAATAACATTGGCCGGGGCTACACCAAATACCGGGAAATTCTCCAATTGATCGAAAATAACTATGTCGATACGGTCAATACCGACGATCTGGTTGATTATTCGATCACGAAAATGCTCGAAAAACTTGATCCGCATACGGCTTATATGAACCCGCAGGATGCTGTGGCTGCTCGTTCACAGCTGGAAGGTGGATTTGATGGCATCGGCGTTGAGTTCAATATCTACAAAGACACGGTGTATGTGGTAACTCCGCTGGCTGGTGGCCCTTCGGAAGCAGCTGGGATTATGAGTGGTGATAAGATCATCAAAGTAGATGACAAGCCGCTGGCGACGGCGGGCAAAATCGAAAATAGTGCGGTATTTAAAGCGCTAAGGGGTAAACGGGGTACCGAAGTGAAACTGACAGTTCTGCGGAAAGGCGATAAGCAGCCCAAGGACTTCATGATTACCCGCGATCGGATACCAACCTACTCCGTAGATGCTGCGTACATGATCGATGGTAAAACGGGGTATATTAAAATCAACCGCTTCTCCGAAACCACCTACGACGAGTTCAAATCGGCTCTAGGATCGTTGAAGGCAAAGGGAATGACGCAGTTGATGCTTGACCTTCGCAACAATCCGGGTGGGTATATGGACCGGGCTACCAACATTGCCGATGAGTTCATTTCGGGCAATAAGCTGCTGGTATATACCGACGGGAAAGACAATCGCTACGATCGGAAAACCTATGCCCACATTGCCGGTCAGTTTGAAGAGGGTGCCCTGGTTGTGTTGATCGATGAAGGGAGTGCGTCGGCATCGGAAATCGTATCGGGTGCCTTACAGGACCATGACCGGGCTCTGATTGCGGGCCGTCGGTCGTTTGGTAAAGGACTGGTACAGATGCCCGTAACCCTGTCAGATGGTTCGGAGTTGCGGCTAACCATTTCGCGCTACTATACGCCGAGTGGTCGGAGTATCCAGAAACCTTATGTGCCGGGACATGAGGGCGATTATGAGAAAGATCTCGAACAGCGGTCGAAACGGGGTGAATACTATATCGCTGATTCGATCAAGAACGACCCAAAGCTGAAGTTTAAAACCGATGGTGGCCGGACGGTATACGGTGGTGGAGGCATTACGCCCGACTACTTTATTCCCCGCGATTCGACCTGGCAAACCATGTATCTGGTGCAGCTATATGGTAAAAACATCATCCGGGAATACGCGATGGAGTATGCCAACGACAATCAGAAAAAGCTGGAGAAGATGCCATTCGAAGAGTTTAACCGTTCGGTTACTATCACCGATGAGCAGATGAACCAACTGGTGAAACTGGCGACCAACGAGGGCATTAAGTTCAACGAGAAAGAATACAATCGCTCGAAGGGCTATATCAAAAATCAGATTAAAGCCCTGGTGGCTCGCTCGGTTTATCAGAAGGCCAATAAAGCCGGACAGAATAACGAGTTCTTTAAGGTCATCGGCCAAAGCGACGATACCTATCAGAAAGCGCTCAAACTGTTCGACCGGGCCGACAAACTGGAACACAGCCCGATGACTTATAATCAGAAATAAAGGAGGAAACAATCCGCAATAAAGCAAATAGGGGCGCCGGGACTACGAAGAACTCTTCTCCCAGCACCCCTATTTGCTTTATTGCGTGACGAGTTTTTAGCGTTCGAACAACGCTAAAAACTCGTCACGCTTCGTACGGGCCAACTTAGCCTGTAAGCCATTGGCCATCAGGATGAAATTGTAATCGCCACCCACGTATTCACGAATGTGTCTGGCGTTGATAATGAATTGCTTGTGCGTTCTGAAAAAACCCTTCTCCTGAAGTATATCCTCGTAGTAGCCGAGGGTTTTAGAGGCTAGTACAGTTTCCGGGCTTGTCAAATGAAAGCGCGAGTAATTGCCATCGGCCTCAACGGCTATAATCTCATCAAGATCCAGAAACCGAATGCCTTTTACACTCGCAACAGTCACTTTGTTGAAATTGGTTTGCCAGTAATTACTTTTTAGAAACTGAATCTGCTCTTTGTGACTTTGTCCGGCTCTTATTTTTTGGACGGTGGCAGCGAGCTCTGTTTCATCGATAGGCTTCAGCAAATAATCGAAAGCACTGTATTTGATTGCTTTAATGGCAAACTGATCGTAGGCTGTCGTAAAGACGAGCGCAAACGTTAACTCGTCGCCCGTTAGTTTTTCCAGCATCTGAAACCCATTCATGTGCGGCATTTCTACGTCCAGGAACACAATATCCGGCTTTTTTCGGCGGATGTATTCCAGGCCTTCCTGCCCATCTTTACAATCAAAAGTAGCCGAAATTTCCGGGCAATATTTTTTCAGAATCTGGGTGATTACATTTCGGCAATGGGGTTCGTCGTCGATAATCAGCGCTTTCATACAGGTATCTCCAGGGTTATTTTCGTGCCTGCCGGTTGCCCGGCTGTATCGAATAGGTCATCGATATGAACGGTAGCGTCTATGTCATAGAGTTGCCGGATCATATCCAGTCGTTCAGAAGTAATTTTCATCCCGAAAGACTTCTTCTGAACGGCGGTTTTGCTTTTAATCTCGCTGGCTTTTGCCCGTCCAATGCCATCGTCTTCAATGCTGATATGGAGTAGATTATCGGCTGGTTGCCTTACCCGAATGATTACGTTTCCTTTGCCGCGTTTGTGCATCAATCCGTGCCAGATCGCATTCTCGACATAGGGCTGAATAAGCATAGGCGGTACTTCGATAAACTCTGTTTCCAGGTCGCTGGCAAGGCGAATGTCGAAGTCAAACTGATCGCCGAAGCGAAGTTTTTCCATTTCCATGTAAAGCCGTAGCGTTTCCAGTTCAACCGCCAGATTAATGCGTTCGCTTTGGGAGTTCTCCAGCACCAATCGAATCAGTCGGGAGAAACGCGTCAGATAAAGTGACACATTTTCGGTGTCGTTGTTAAGGGCATAGCTTTTAATCGAGTTCAGACAGTTAAAGATAAAATGCGGGTTCATCTGCGACCGTAAGGCCGTCATTTCCATCACACTGATTTTCTGTAGTAAGCTGGATTCTTTCTGTCTAGACAGTTCTTCCTGCTGATGCCGAATAACTTCTTCCTGTTTCAGATTCGTTTTTAAGGTTTGATGAAGCTGGTGGTTTTTATAGGCCGCGTATCCCAGGCCCAGGCAGGTCGTCAGGATTAGTGCATAGAACCAGCCAGTTCGCCAGAAAGGGGGAACAATGGAAATTTGTACGGTTGTTTCGGTACTTGGCAGGCCCTCGCTATTCATGGCTTTGACCTGAAACCGATAATCACCCGGATCGAGGTTGGTATAGGTTGCGAAATTTTGGGTACCGGTTTGCTCCCAGTCTCGGTCTACGCCTACCAGTTTATACTGATAGGTTGTTTTGGCCGTCTGGAAAAAGTTCAAAGCAGAAAAATGAAGGGTAATAAAGTTCTGCTGGTAGTTCAGTCTGATTTGTTTCGTAAAGGCACTGTTGGCCGGGAGCGGGAATTCGTTATTCATGACCTCAACGTCGGTCAGCAAGGGAGGTGGCGAAAACGTATTCGGTTTAAGGGTTGTTGGCAAAAATGTGACAACCCCTTTGGTACTACCAAAATAGAGCCGATTGTCGTTGCCGACACACGTTGCCGCCGTGTTGAACTCGGTACTGCTAAGGCCATAGCTTGCGCCATAGGTAGTAAATCGCTTTTGGGCTGTATCGAATTTGCAAATTCCACGACTGGTGCCTACCCATATCGCCCCCTGTTTATCGGTTTGCAGGGAATAGACAACGGCATCTGGTAATCCCTCCTTTTCGCTAAATAGTTGAGCCTTCCCTTTAGGGGTCGTGGGTAGTTTGATGAGCCCATTGTCGGAGGCCATCCAGATCGTACGATTGACCAGTTGGGCATAACGGATGGTAGGCGATAAGGCGCTAACGGGCGGAAGTTCCTGAAAAATCCCCGTGAGGTAATTGTACTTTATCAGTGACGTTGCTTCAGTACATAACAGCACAGTGCCCGTCTGGAATAGGGTTGGGTCGTCAGGTTCCAGCATATATCGGGCTGTAACCGTATGTTTTTTGGCATAATTGCTCCGGTCGGCCAATTGGCTCCATGTACGAGTGGTCAGGTCAAATAGCGATACCCCGCTCAGCCCACTCAGGAGTAGTGCATTCTGATGACGCAAGAGCAGGGCAGTGTAAAAATTGGGGTATTTGCTGGGGTCTTTATAGGGATAGGCAGTAAAGGCTTCGGACGGTTTTTTTTGCGGATCGAACAGACAAAGCCCTCCGGCTCCCACCACCCAGAGGTTGCCCGCATGGTCACGAACAAAGGCATCGACCCGATTGAACGGTAACGAGTGGGGCTGCCCCGGTTCGTTGCGGTAAAATGAGAGTTTCGAAAAATTGGCTTCGGCCCGAATCATGCCACCCGTTAACGTACCTATATAAAAGATACTGTCGTCGGGCGTAAAGATGCCCATGGTCATATTGTCGGGTGTGGCGGATTGACTTTGCGGTTGAGCTGAAAATGAGATGGTTTGAAAAAAGCTTTTTTCGGGATCGCAACGCGCAATGCCACCACCCATCAGACCAGCCCATAAGATGCCCTGTTTATCTTCAAAGAGTGAAATGACGTAGTTAGTAGGCAACGAATACCTGTCGGGGGTAGCTGTCTGGCTGCTCCTTACCTGCTGAGTCGAAAAATCATAGTAAAACAGACCATCGTTGATGGAACCGATCCACAAATTGTTTTTACGGTCTTTCAGAATACACTCAATGGTATTGTGGGTCAGTTTCCACGGGCTGGTTTTCGTCGTGATGTGTTCAATAAGCGTAAGCCGGGTTCCAGTCCGAAATCGGAATATGCCTTTGAATGTACTGCAAACCCATAATTCTCCGTGCGTGAAAGCAAACTCCCGAATATAGAGGGGTGGCGATTCGTTTTTTATCCATGCTCGAATGCCAAGGGGTGTGAAGCGTTGCCCATTGAACACGTGGATGTCGTTCATGGAACTTACACAGATTTGGCCCTCTTCGTTGAGGGCAGTACTCCGCAATGGTTCGCCGAGGTCTTGGTCGGTTATGTATTGCCGGATTGTCTTTTTGTTTTTAGGACAGCCGTACAAACCCTCCGTGGTAGTGAGAATCCAGATGGTCTCGTCCCGGTCTTTCAGAAAGCGTATGGCTGCCAGACTATCGGCTTTTCTAGGCAGTTTATACAGTTCGGAGGGTTTATAGAATCGGTCGCTCGTAGGCTGATAAATGCAAATACCCTGCGGAGTGCCTACCCAAAGATTGCCCCGATCGTCGGTTAGTAAGGCGCTAACTGTATTGGCGCAAAGAGAGTGGGGCTTCCCTGCGGTTTTCTTATACGGTTTAATCTGGTAACCGTCAAAGCGATTCAGGCCGTTTGGGGTCGCAAACCACATAAACCCTTCAGGTGTCTGGGCAATATCGTAGCCAATATTTCGGGTCAGACCTTGTTCGGTCGAATAACTTTCGAAGCGTAGAGGCTGGGCATTACTATTCAAAGCGGGGAATAGCAGTATCCAGACGAAAGCCATAAGCCCGATCAATTGCACACTGCGTTTCATGAGAATGCTTTGTTACCCGTTTCTGTAAAGTACATCAATTCGATCCGCTCGCCCAAAACGCATACTCAACCAAAACCAACCTATACTCAATCGTTAGGCAGGTTCAGCCATTTGTTAAAATGAAATTAAAAAAAATGTACTGATTTGATAAGGTAATGCTCTGATAATAAACCCATAATTGATTTGGATACATCTATTTGCACATAGTATGGAAAACAATATAATCAAGTTGACACCCCGTGAGTATGAAGTACTTTGCTATTTGGTAGAAGGGTATAGTTATAAACAGATAGCTGATCAATGCATGGTTAGCTTTTCTACTACCAATACGCACCTTAAGCATATTTACAAAAAGCTGAATGTTCGTTCGGCGACGGCTGCCGTCAGTAAGGCGTTACGTGAGCAGATGCTCTGAGTTGACCGTTTACTCATATCCCTAATTCTAGCGATTGACGAGTGTAGGGTGATTCCTGAATTTTGTCCTGAAAGAAAAACAGGATTTTGCGGATGCCTATCCCTTCGGGAACGAATGGAGGTGGCTGCTCCGGCCGTGTTAGGGGACATCAGGAAAGCATACTGATGGTAGGGCGAAAGTCAGAACGGTAGCCTTATTGGGCGGATGGAAACGTTGACGAGTTGGGGTAGACATAACGCTTGACCACCTCGATTTTATTAACTACATGGTGCTGGCTGGCAGGCAGGTAGTCTGGATAGCCTTTGCAGTAGCATTAAGCAACCAGTGTACGGCTGAATAATAGGGATGACTAGCGCGCAAAAGCTAGTACGGGATTTCTGTGTACCATAACTAACCCATTGGTAGGCGAAGCAGATGAAAAAAGGCTACGGTATTCTTTGCGTGTGGCTGAGCGTATGGTTCATGCAAAGCCATGCTCAGGACATTCAGACAATTCGGAAACAGCAACCGTTTCGGATCAAAGGGACTTTGTCGGCAGGTATGTGGCTTTACAACACCAGTGGTATCGCCAACCGCAGGCAGCCGTTTAGCTGGTATTTGACAGGCTCGCCCAGCGTAACCATCTATGGTGTGACATTCCCCTTTACGCTGACAGTTAGTGAGCAGGAACGTCGATTCACCCAGCCATTCAATCGATATGGTGTGAGTCCTTATTACAAGTGGCTGACCATTCATGCGGGGTATCGAAATGTCAAATTCTCGGATTTTACCCTGGCCGGGGTAAGTATGCTCGGCGGAGGTTTTGAGATGAATCCGGGTAAGCTGCGGCTGGGCGTTATGGTAGGGCGTATCAATCGGGCGGTAGCCGAAGATTCTGTGCTGGCCGATGGGAAAGTGTATAATGCTTATCCGGTCTATAAGCGGATGGGCTATGGTTTGAAAATTGGTTATGGAAAACCGAATAACTATATCGATCTATCCTTTTTCAAAGGCTACGACGATTACCGATCGATTGCCCGGCCCATTCGCAACACGCGTGTTACCCCCGCCGATAACGCCGTTCTTGGCCTTAAAACACACGTGACGCTGCTTAAGCACCTGACCTTGGATGCCGATGTGGCCATGAGTGCCTTTACCCGTAATCTCTACGCCAGTTCTTTAGACAGTACAACACTCAATACGCAATTGTCATTTCTGAAAGGAGTGCCTGCCATTCTCGAAGTGAATTCATCGACTGGGCTTTATCAGGCCATGCGGGGTTCGCTTTCGTATGGATTTGCCAATGGTAGCATTGCTGCCCGGTACGAACGAATCGATCAGGATTTTCAGTCGCTGGGTTCATTCTTTTTCAATACTGATAATGAGCAATGGACATTGACGCCTTCGTTTTCATTTTTCGAAAACTTCATTTCCATCAGCGGTTCCTATGGCGTGGCGCACGATAATCTGAATGGGAAGAAATATGCGACCACGTTTCGTTCGATTGGAGCGCTGAATCTGGGTTTGCAGCTAACGGACGAGCTGAATGCCAGTCTGTCTGTTTCCAATTTCGGTACCAACCAGAACCGGGGTTTGGGCGATCTGTTCAATGATACAACGGCCATAAGCATCGTCAATAGCAGCTATGCGCTTAACGCGTCGTATAATAAAGCCGATCAATATCAGAGTCATAGCGTCAACTTATCGGCTGGTTACCAGAATGCCAACGATCAGAACCGCTTTACCCGAGACCTGACCAATGTCAGTTCGCTATATGCTAACCTGAGCTATACCCTACTGGCCATTGAACAGGAATCGAACGCCAGTCTGACCCTCACCTACAACAATACCCAGACGCCTACTCAACGAATAGTTACCCTTGGGCCGTCGCTGTCTGTTGGCATCCCCTTTCTGGACAAAGCCCTGCGCCCTGTGCTGAGTGGGAGTTATTACCTCCGGCGAGCCGACGGAGCGTCGGACGGTAGTACGCTTTCGGTAAACGGCACTGTGAGCTATAGAATTGAGAAGCAAACGTTTTCGGTAGGCGGAAGCCTGTTGCATAATAGCAGTTACACGAGTCTGACCCCCAGCTTTACCGAAACTCGCCTGAATGTTACGTATGGATACAGTTTTTAACCCTCAATGGAACGGAATATGCCACACTATCGCTACCGTTTGAGTTTGATGCTGTTCTGCCTTATGTCGTTGCCGATATGGGGGCAGCAGGTTAGCAATCAGGTACAGATTCGAATCCTTCAGCCAGTTCAGAACCGGAGCTTCGAGGGCACCTTAAACGACCTGACAGCCATTGGCGATCAGCTTCAGGTTCAAATTCAGCAACTGACGGGTACCAATCGTCGGCGGGTCAATCTGGTGGCTACGCTGGAAAATCTGGCTCAGACTGTTCGGATTCGTACCGTTACCAACACCGCCATCGAACTGAACGGCACTACGCCCTTTGTGCTCTATGGCCGCAATCTGACCAACTTTTTCGATGCATCGTCTATCGAAGTCGAGGGTATAGATCGAAACGAGCTGATCCAGGGAGGCTTCGTTTCCGAGGGGTTTTATAAGCTGTGTGTTATTGCCTACGACGCTGATATTCAAGGAGGTTTTAGCTCGCAAATCTCCAGTCCGAATCTGTCGGGGTGTGTTACCTTACGGGCGCAATATCCCGAACCACCCCGTATCAATCTGATTGCCAACAGTTCCGTACAGCCTGATACGGGGCTTATTGTTACCCAGGCCCTGTTCAACATTCTGTGGTCACCTACCACGGGCAATGGCACTACGTTTCAGTACACGCTGCGAATTGCCGATATGGGTGATGGATCACTCAACCCCGAAGTGGCCTTTATGGACCCAAATATTGCCTTTCAACAGGTCCGGCAGCCTACCTATGAGCAAACCACCCCCTCAACAAATATGATGGTAGGCATGGGCGGTATGCTCGTAGTTCAATTGGAAGAAAACCATCGCTATGCGGTTCAGGTACAGGCGGTTGCTGCCAACGGCTCAGGGGTGAAAAATGACGGATTTAGTCAGGTGGTGGCGTTCTGGTTTGGTAATAAACCGAATAGCAACCAGGCCGTAGCGCGGATGGCCCCCTCGATCAACTACGTCGCCTATCCGCAGGGCGGATATATGCCCTTCCGGGGAATGCCCGTTGTTGTAAAATACGACCCATATAGCGACGATTATAAACGGTTTGACTCGGAATTTACTATTTCAGGACTCCCGGTATTTAAGCGAGCACTGGGCTGGGCTTCGGGGCCGTTAGTGTCGCAGCGGAACAATATCGGTGATAACACCCTTACCGAAGAAGACGCTCAGTACGTTGCCATTAGCCAGAATAAAAGCCATGCGAACTATAGAAGTTTTTTTGTAAACGGGTTAATGCGTGGGCAGACGTACAACTGGAATGGTAGCGTCTGGCTTTCGGATTGGTCGGAACGGGACAATGACCGGAAACAGGATATTTCTGGATCGTTTAAAGCCGGAATGGGGTCGCCTGTACTGCAACTGCCTGCTAATAAAGATACGCTCAAAGGTGGGGAGATCAGTTTTCAATACCGCACGGCTGAGGTGCCGACAGTCGGTGATGGATTCAACTTTAGTAAGTGCTTCGATATTGTTCAGGCAAGCCGCAAGCAGGTCGAAGGGTTTACGATTTCCATTAACGAAAAGGCCGTTCTTGAGGTCGCTGATACGCAATCGTTTACGAGTGTTATGTTTAGAGATAGCGTCTCGTTAAAAAAAGCATTCGATCAGGGTGAAAACGGCGAGGGTATTCAGGCATACGTTTATGCAAGTCAGGCCAAAAAATTCACTATTACGCAAAAAGGCACATACTACTGGCGGGTGCGTTGGCTCACCAACCCCGATGGTCCTGTTACAGGGCTTTCCTACAATCAAAGCGAAATCTGGCAGTTTACCATCGGTGAACCTACCAGTACAACCAGTACGACAGCCACAACTGGCGATACGCCCCCACAGGTAGCGAAAGACTGCAAAGCCAACTGCGATGTGCCATTGCCAACCAGCCCGGTTGCCACCGGCATCGCGAAAAACGTAGCGGTAAAAGTGGGCCATTTTACCATGCTTGTCACGGTCGCTACACCCAAATCGGGCAACACTTACGATGGCGAAGGTATCATTAAGAATTTCTCAATCTGGGGCTATGAACCCGAACTGAAAGTTCAGTTTACCAACCTGAAAGTCACCAAAGTTGATACATACCTACAGGCGTTTGCGGGCGAGGTAAATACATTGACTGGCGGTCATGAACTGCTCAACCTGGCCGAAGTGGCATTGGGCCAACCACTGACTTTGCCGCTGGGCTTCGATTTTATGCTACAGGGCAATCGGTTCATTCTGCAACTGACCGGGCTGAAGTTTCTGACGACAAAAGCCGAAGCTTCCTTCCGAATTGCCGGGCATATTCCCGGTGCTGAGGGCGACGAACGCAAATATGACATCGTGGCCGACAAGGTATGTATGGTGCCCGGAGGCTTTGGCGGAACAGCTCGCTTCTTCCTGAACGCAAACATATATGGTAGCGCCGAAGCAGACGCCTACCAATTCTACATCAAAGGCAAAGAAGAAGGGGCTGTTGAGCGAAGTTCGTACGTTGAGTTCAAGTGCGATACATTGAGTCTGCAACTGGCGGGAGGGCTCCGGTTTCCGCGTACTAAACTGCTTCCTGAAGACGATCAGGGGCAGATTATTGCGGGTAATGTGGACGCTGAGTTTCTGTACCGGATCGATCAGCGAGTTACTAAAGAGGCTTCACCAGCAGGCGTAACCACGACAGGCATGGTGGTTGGCCTGACGTTCAATCATCCGTTTCAGGTGGTAGGCTTCGAGGGCTGGGGCTTCAAGATGCAGGATGCGTTTGTCGATATGTCGGATATGAGTAACCCTCCCGATATGCAGTTTCCGGCGGTCTATAATTTTGCCTCCTGGCTGCCGGCCGGACAAACTGCCAATGAGCAACTCCGAAAGACCTGGAAAGGCGTATATGGTAGAACGTTCGCGCTGCGAATGCCCAAAGAACTGACCGAAAACCGCAGGTCGTTTGGGGTTCGCGACCTGATTATTGATAAAACGGGCGTAACCCTTTCGGTCGAAGCCGAGAACGTGCTGAGCCCTGAAGAAGCAGGCTGGGGTTTTTCAATTGACAAACTAACGTTGTCGATGATTCAGACGTCTGCGTTTTCGGGCAATATGAAAGGAAAAATCCAGCTACCGATTTTTGACCCCGGCGACCGGCTCGATTACAATATGGTGTTGTCTTCGCAACCTATCAGCAGTACGGCTGGTCCAAATTACATCTGTACCGTATCGGTTCCGGCAGACGAGCCGCTGAACATGAACCTATGGCTGGCAAAAATGCAGTTGGACCCCAGCTCGCAGGTTGAATTTAGCCTGGGCGGAGCCAGCAAAATCCGGTTGAAAGGGCACCTGAACGGGAGTTTAGGCATTTATCCCGGAGGCCGCGACGAGTTGATGGGCTTGAAACTCACCGATGTTCGGTTTGAGAATTTCTCGTTCGATACCGATTCGTCAGGCTTTTTCACATTCAAAAATGCCAGTTATAGCCGGGCAAGCGGCCAGCCTGTTGTATCGTTTGCGTCGCCCCAGCACAGTGCGGCTAAGTTTCCGCTGACCATCAACGAAATCGATTTCAGGAAGGATAATACGGGAGGAGTTCCCAAACCGGGTTTGCATATCGACGCTGATCTGGCCCTTTCAGACGAAATCACGGCCGGTCTGGCGCTAACGATCTATGGAAAACTGGAACTGGCAGGTGTCCGCCCTGTCGATGTTGGCTACGATCATACCGATCTGGAGGCCATTCGGCTCGATGTGGAAACGAAAGGATTCACGCTGAAAGGCATCGTAGAATTTTATAAGAACCACGAAACGTATGGCGATGGCTTTTACGGCGATGTGGCCGTAACGATGCCGATGAAAATTGGCGGTCGGCTTACGGTTCGGTTTGGGACTGTGGGAGAAGCCGGGCAGGCCGATTACTATTCGTACTGGTTCGTAGATGGCATGATTCACCTGAAAAACGGCATCGCCATTGGCCCACTATCCCTGAATGCCTTTGGCGGAGGAGCTTACCACCATATGCGGCTCAGCAATCCAAACGACATGACCGCCGAAAAGGCCAGTAGACTAGCCCGCGAAGCGCTGGCCGAACCCGACGTAACCCCCGATAAGATTCCCGCATCGGGGTTGAAATTCGTGCCCGATAAGACTGTTTATCTCGGGATTCGGGCGGGTGTTGTGGCCAGCATGACGGGCGAATCGACCATTTTCAATATGGATGTGGGCCTGACTGCCGAAATCTCAGGTAGCGGTGGCCTGAACACGATTTCGCTCAATGGGAATGGCTATTTATTGCAGGAGTTGGACACCCGCCCCGAAGATCCACCGATGAAAGCGTCGGTCCTGATTACCTACGACCGAACGGGCGAGAAGTCAAAGCTGGATGGCAATTTTCAAGTCATGGTCGATTTCTACGATATTCTGGTTGGTCGCCGGAAGGATAATATTGCCGGCGAAGCCCAACTTCATATCGACGACGAGATGTGGTACTTCTACCTGGGCAATCCCTCTGACCGGGCGGGGCTGAAAGCTAGTCTGAAAGTGGGAAAAACCGATGTTGCCAGCCTGAACATGGATGCGTATTTCATGGTTGGACACGGGATTCCACCTGAATTGCCACCCCTGCCTGAGTTCGTGCGGAACATGATGAACCATAGTTCGGGTGATAATCTCGACAACCAGGTGACGTCTGATAGCCGAACCCCCCGCGTACCGACTACCTACGAAAACGGAAAAGGGATTGCCTTTGGCGGTAGTATCGACTTCCAGACTAAGCCTACATTCCTTGTTTTCTATGCTGATCTGCGGTTGGTCGTTGGGGCTGATATTACCATAACGAAAAATGAATCAGCGGTTTGTGCGGGGAGCAACGAACCACGGGGCGTCAACGGCTGGTACGGGCAAGGACAGGCCTATGCAGGCATCAAGGGGGCAATCGGTATTCATGTTGACCTGGGTTTTACGGAAGGCAATTATGAAATAGCCAGCGTTGGAGCCGCCATTGCTATGACGGCTAAACTGCCCAATCCCAACTATTTTTCAGGCCGGGCCGCGTTATACTACTCTATTCTGGATGGTTGGGTAGATGGTTACTGCAATTTTAACCTCGAATTTGGCGAAAACTGCGTATTGGCAGGCAACAATCCCCTCGGCGAACTGAATTTTATCTCCGATATGCAGCCCGACGGAGGGCAGGAGGTAAGTCCGGGAACCGACATTACAACCTCGTTCTATTTTCCGATGGACAAGGAGTTTGAACTGGAGGAAGTGAGGCCCGACAACAGCGTGGTTATCCGCAAGTTTAAGCCATTCATCAAACGCTATGAACTGTTTGAAACCAAAGGCAACAGCCAGACGCTGGTAGCGAATCTGTCGCAACGGTTCGAGCGGAATAATGTGGTGGCAATCCTCTCGCACCGCGATTACCTGAAAGGCGATACGCCCTACAAAGCCATCATTGAGGTGCAGGTGTACGAGACCACGAGTGGTAGCCCGGTACTGGTTAAAAAACCGAACAGCAACGAGCCTTTCAGCGAAGAAAAACCAGTATCGTTTACAACAGGGCCACTGCCAAAAATGCTGGAGAATGTGGTCGACTCGTGGCCGCTGCAAAATCAACGCTTTTTCCTCCAAAATCAGGGACTTGAAGCGGCCGTGTCGAGAATTACGCCCGGTGTTGAATCATTTTGCCAGGAAGCAACATCGCGCGGAAAAAAAGGCTACATTAAAGTTGGCGGGCAGGCCTATTTATTCACCAATTCAACGGAGCAGAATACGCAGAATGCAGCAACGGGAGGAGCTAGTGCCGTTGGCCGGTCGGTGGGATACAAGGCCATTTTTACGCCAAAAGATGGTAGTTCGGCCCCCATTGAAGCGAATCTGACGTATTATGGCGATGCGATGGCGGTTGAGTTTGATATCCCTAAACTAGCCAATAGCACCACCTACCGATTGGACATTGTGCGGAGAGTACGGCAGGGAGCCAACGCGTCTCCAGCCACGGCCATGGCATTTTCGGAAGGCCGGAGTGTGACCACGTTTAGCACACAGAACAAACAGGGGCAGGCCGTTGCTATGGACGGTGGTCGTTCGACGCTCAGCCGTCGGCAGTTTGGGATACGGGGCATTCAGGGTACGAGCGAACCGCCGGAGTTTGTCGTTTTCAGCTATACCTTCCGAACGAGCCGCTACAATAGCCACCGTGAAAAACTGGCAACTCTGACTTTGACGCCCGGCCAGACAACCTTTTTGGGTGTCAGAACCTGGACTGTGGAAACAGATGAGGCTTTTGAAACGGTCGATTTCCCGTCGACGATCATCGCAGCCGCAAAAGGCTCACAAACGGCTTCTGAAGCATGTGGGGCTATTCAGATTCCTCTCATGCAGCTAATTCTGCCCGATCAGAGCAATACGTATCTGGCAACCGCCCACCGGAAGTTTCAGGTTATTGGCGAGCTTATGACCGACTATAATCGGCTGAAATTCCCCGGTATTCAGCACGAAAAAAACATAGCGAATGCCACCGACAATCAGATTCGGAATACCGTCGGGTTGGGCAGTTATGAACGGGGGTTGGTCTTGTCACTCCGTACAGGCCCCCAGCGTATGGCATCGTCGGCATTTGTGCCTGAATTAACGGTAATGCCCAATTTACTGGGAAGTGGGTCTAGTGTGCCGTTGCCTTTCACAACGCCGTATTATGTGTCGAGTGGCCTGGTAGCTGCTCTCGATCCATCGGCTAGCCCAAGGCCCAACGTAGCAGCATCGGCGGTGGCCGTCAATGTGGGGGTAGCTACGGCATCTACATCGAATGGCCCATCGTTTAGTGGCGCACCGTCGGGAGCATCAGGAAGTGCCGGAAACGGAAAGCCTAGGCTAGCCATCATGGATATGACCGATCTGGTACTGACTTCGCAGAATTACCAGCTTATCTCCAATCTGCTGACGTTCAGGCAAACGATTCCGCCGACACTCTCGACGCCAGTTGGTGAACTGACGCTGTACAATACCAGTGAAAAAAATCGGCTGGAGTATCTCATCCGGCAGGAGCCCATGCTGGATAAAGTGATGCGTATGCAGGGGAAACAGCGCATGCAATTCATCTATCGGGTGCCTACCATGTATGGGTCATACTCGACTGCACCCGTCACGTTTGAAGGAAATATTAACTAACTGAATGGCTGGACCATGATGCGAATTCTGTTACTACTCATTCTCTTTTTGTGTACCGGCGCATACGCTCAACGGCCTGTGCGTCCGGCAAAATCAGACTCAACCGTGCGATTGGCCCTCTCCAGCCGCTACACAGGTAAGGAAGTTCGGTTACGTTGGGCACCGGCCAAACCGGGAGCCTGGACACTCCTGAATCGGTCGGGGTATATACTGGAACGATTTGAACTGGACTCTATGGGCCAGCGAGTTAGGATTACCCGGCTATCGACCCAGCCGCTCAAACCCGAACCGCTCGACAACTGGAAACGCTTTGCCCGGCCCGAAAACAAATACGCACTGATTGCGGCCCAGGCTATTTACGGAAAAACATTTGCCATGTCGGGTAATTCGGGCGGTCTGCTGACCAAAGCCGACGAACTGACCAACCGTTACTCGTTTACGCTGCTTGCCGCCGATCTGTCGTTCGAGACAGCACAGGCCGCTGGCCTAGGGTTTGTTGACAAAACCGCCGAACCGAACAAACGCTACTATTATCGGGTGTATTCGGCCCAGCCACTTGTAAACTATCTGCCCGTCGATACCGCTCAGTTGCTGGTCGATACCCGTAAGGTGTCGGAATTGTCGCGCCCATTCTGGCAACCCCCGCTTGAAGAGGAACACAAAGTCAATTTGCAATGGCCAAAAGACCCGCATCGGCTTCTGTTCACGGCTTATCATATTGAACGTTCGACAGATGGGCGAGCATTTACGCGGCTCACGCAGCAGCCCTACATCAACATGGAGTCGGATGTGCAAACGAAAACAAACTTCTCGTATACCGATTCTCTGCCCGCCAATTACCGGCCCTACTATTACCGACTGGTCGGTATTACGTCGTTTGGTGAAGAGAGTCAGCCTGGTGAACCGATCCGGGCAATGGGCCGCGACCGTACCCCACCACGACCCCCTGTAAAGGTAAAAGCTACGCATCTGGGTGGAAAACGGGTCGAAATTCAATGGGAAGCCACACCGGCGGGCGATTTGGGCGGTTTTTATATTGGTCGCGGAACGGGATCGCTGACGGGTTTTCAGCCGCTTTTCGATAAGCCTTTGCCGCCCGGCATCCGACGGTATATTGACGAACAGGCTGCTACCGATACCACGAATTACTATGTGGTGGCGGCTGTCGATACGTCGCGCAATGCAGCCGCTTCGCTGTCGGCTTACTGTATCATTGTGGATACCATTCCACCGTCGAAGCCGACCGGATTGGTGGCCAAACTCGATACGAACGGTCGGTTGGTGTTGCAATGGAAAAAGAACCCGGAGCGTGATGTAAAAGGCTATCTGGTAGTCAAGGCCAACCAGCGCGACCATGTGTTTACGGCGGCTGTAAAACGGCCTGTTTCCGGTACTGTCTTTCGGGATACGCTTCAACTGCGGACGCTGACCGAGAAAATCTATTATCAGGTGAAGGCGGTCGATCAGAAAGATAATACCTCAGTGGCTTCTGACATATTAGAAGTAACCAAGCCCGACATGGTGCCGCCTAGTATGCCCGTTTTCAATGATTTTAAGGTGACGGTCGAAGGTGTAACGCTAAGTTGGGTACCCAGCAGTTCAAAAGATGTCGTCCGGCATCGGTTGTATCGAAAAAAGAGTAAAGAGCCTGGCTACAAAGAGATTGCCCAGTTTCAGCAGGGTACCCCGCCAACATACCTGGATGCGACCGTTGAGCCTGAACAATGGTATGAATACGCACTTCGGGCCGAGGACGATGCCGGGTTACGCTCCCCTTTGTCAAAAAACCTGACGGTAAAAACCCCTGATTTTAAAGGGAGAACGGGTGTAGTGAGCTTCACGGCTACGTACAACCCCACCCAAAAGGCCGTTGCTGTGAATTGGCGCAATCCGCCCACTGCCGAGCGCGTGGTCATTTACCGGGCCGAAAACGATGGGGCATTTCAACTCATTGCGACCATTCAGAAAGGAATGGCCCAGTACCAGGACAAACAGGTAAAGCCCGGAGCCCGCTACGGCTATACGGCGCGGGTGTTCTACCCCGACGGTCAATTATCGCCCTTTGGTTCTATCGTCAACGTATCATTTTAATCGCTAACCACAGACAATCATGAAAAAGCTAGCGTATATTCTCGTATTGATTGGGCTAGTTAGTAGTGGGCTGTTCGCGCAGCGTACCGTTCCGAATGCCCCAACCAAATTAGGTGCAACTGCCGCTTCGTACAGAAGTATCGACTTAACCTGGACCGATAATGCCACGAATGAAATAGGCTTCGAGATCGAACGATCCACCAACGGGACTACGTTTACCAAGCTTGTCGAAGTAGGCCAAAATGTAACGACATATACCAACACTAGCCTGTCCGAAAATACGAAGTATTATTATCGGGTGCGGGCTATCAATACAGTCGGCAATTCGGGTTACACCAATGTCGCGGATGCCACTACACCGCTGCGGTGGCCTCCACCAACCGATCTGAAAGCCGAAGCTGTCTCTGCCACACAGATTACTCTAAGCTGGACCGACAACGCAACGTCCGAAAGCAGCTTTGATATTGAGCGGTCGACCAATGGGACTACGTTTACGAAAATTGGGTCAGCAGCCAGTAATGGCAAAAGCTATCAAAGTACGGGTTTATCGGCCGATACGAAGTATTACTATCGGGTGCGGGCGGTCTTCAATGACCCGGATGGAACGACCTATTATTCGGCCTATTCGAACGTGGCCACTGCCACAACACAAAGTGGTACGCCTGCTGCGCCCACTAACCTGAATGCTACGGCTGCATCGACCTCACAAATCAACCTGAGCTGGACCGATAACGCGTCGACCGAAACCGACTTTGAGATCGAACGCTCCACCGATGGCAACAACTTCGCCCGAATCGCTACCGTTACGGCTAACGTGACTACGTTCCAA
>NZ_MKUD01000048.1 GCF_001898575.1 Spirosoma sp. 48-14 | reverse complement strand
TTTTATAAGGGTACCAGCGAAGCTTGGGCTTTCGCTTACGTTGATGCATCTGATGGGGCGTCAAATAATTTAGCGATGCATGCGGGCGAACCGTATTATAAGCATTGATTGCCCTAGCTACTGCTTCTTCGGCTGCTGAAAAAGAAGAAAAACCACGAGCCAACTTACAATCATCTTTTAAGGAGCGAAGTACCCGTTCAGCCATCGCATTCTCATTGGGATCGCCTGACTCGGTCATGCTAATAGTGGCATTAGCTTGGCGCAGACGTTGCACATAAGTCCATGAGCAATACTGAACACCCCGATCTGAATGATGGATCAAGGGTTGACTAATGTCTTTACGAGCCGATAAGGCCATTTTCAAGGCGTTGAGTGCTCCCTGGGCATGCATCGTCTTTTGAAGCGACCAACCGACAATTTTTCGCGAGAAAGCATCCATAATCACGTACAAATAAGCATAGTTAACTCCAACAGGAATATAGGTCAAGTCACTCACCCACAATTCGTTAATCCTAACAGGCTTCAAGTCTTTAGCCACATTAGGATATTTGTAATGCGGATGATTCGACTCGGTGGTAGCCACCTTGCTCGCTTTCTTTTTGGCCAACATGCCGTGCTCTTTCAATAGTAGATGCAGCCGATCTCGACCTAATTTAATGCGATGCCGAAGCAAGAATGTCTTCAGCTCACTGTGCAATTTGTGGGTACCCATGCCTGGCACCTCACGACGTATCCGCTTGACTTCCTGCAAGATAGCATCCGTCTGGAAACTTGTTTTCTCTTGTCGCCGGGTAGCCGCATACCAGGCTTGTCTCACTCGGCCAAACAGCTTACAGATTAACTCCATACTCACTAATGGGTAGCGACGAGTTAATTTTTCGGCCGCCTGGCGCCAGGCTTTTTTATGATAGGGATATGAAATTGTTCCTCCGCAATCTGAATAACAGTCTGATAAGCTTCCGTTTGCAGACGTAAAAACTGGTTTTCCTTTTCGGTTTCGGCCAGTTTCTTCTCGAGCATTTTGACATAATCGGCATCTCGTTTCATGGCTCTACGACGATGTTTAGGATATAAAAGGGGAAGTAAACGGTAGCGAAAGTAATTGCGGTTGAGACGGCGTAGTTTCGTCATCGAGATGCCCAGAGTTTCTTCCAGCTCGGAGGCCTGGACTCGTTCAGCCCGATAGGCTTCGACGACCTTCCAGCGGAACAGGTATCGAGTTTTCTTTTTCTTATAGCCTAATAAATCATTAAGATACGTATTCATACTGGTTTTTGACTAGATTTTCCAGTAGCATAC
>NZ_MKUD01000047.1:41019-52274 GCF_001898575.1 Spirosoma sp. 48-14 | reverse complement strand
GTTGGCGATGTAGGTGAGTCCGGATGTGGTCGAATCGCGGACGGTCACGTTAGTCGCTGTAGTGGACCCGACATTGGTCAGCACGATGGTGTAGGTGAGTACTTCACCAAGTTGTGCCTTCGACTTATTGACTACTTTGTCAAGCGTTAGGCGTATAGGCAAAGTGTAGAATCCAGCATCCAGATTCAGGTTGTTTTCGGCAGCTGCTAGCGTGACCGAGCGAGTGAATCCGGTGATGGGGTTAGCATCACTGTCTTTGGCGTCATTACCTCCTTGTTGTGCTGGCGAGGCTGTGTAGCCCGACGGTTGAGTAAAGCCTACAACATAACTGAAGCTGTTGCCCGGTGTCAGACCTGTGAATGAGTACAGCCCTGAAGCATTGGTTGTAGTGGTTGCTGAAATGACGCCATCCGTGTATAGAGTAACGATGACCCCGGCAATTGGGGGCTCCCCAACATCCTGAATCCCATCTTTATTCAGGTCATGCCAGACAAAGTCGCCCAGGCTGGCGGTAACGGCGGGCTGAGCGGGTACTAGATAGCCAGCATCCAGTGTTGAATTGAACTCTCCCGGTGTCAGCGTTACTGATTGGGTAAGCCCGGTGATCAGGTCAGCGTCACTATCTTTAGTTCTATCCGTCCCGCTGAGTGGCGTAGTGATTGTATAGCCGGTTGGGGCCGTAAACCCTACTGAATAACTGAAACTGTTGCCTGGTGTAAGCCCAGTGAAGGAATAAAGGCCACTGGCATCGGTAGTGGTAGTGGAAGAAGTTGCGCCATTAACATATAGCGTAACAATTACTCCTTCGATGCCCGGCTCGATGCCGTCCTGAAGCCCATTCTTATTCAGGTCAATCCAGACAAAATCTCCCAGCCCGGCGGGAATCAGGTAGAAGCCCGCATCCAGGGTTGAGTTGTACTCGCCGTTCGTCAGCGTTACGGATTCAGTCCGTCCTGTAATCAGATCGGCGTTTGAATCCTTGGTCCGATCGGTGCCACTGTAAGGAATCGTAGCTGTGTAACCGGCTGGTGGAGTGAAGCCTACCACATAGGAAGTACTGTTGCCCGGTGTCAATCCGGTGAAGGAGTAGAGTCCAGAGGCATCGGTTACGGTGGTAGCCGAGGCAACCCCACTGGTGTAGAGGATGACGGTCACGCCCGGAATAGGTGCTTCGTTTTGATCCTGAACCCCATTTTTGTTGGCATCCACCCAGACAAAGTCACCCAGACTGGCAGCATTGGACGAACAATTCTGAGACAATTGCTGGCTGATAGAGCAGCCATTGAGTGTTAGGGTAATGAGTACAGGCTGCCCTGAAGGGATGTCGGTGATTGTCGATCCTGTGATTGTACCCAAGGAAGCCGTGACCGATGCGCCTGGAGTAGCGGTAAAACTGACCTGGTATGTAGCTAATCCATTACAGGATACACTGGTTAGCAGAGCGGGCAGTTGATTGACCGTGATGGTAGCGGTAGTGCTACTGATACAACCCGTTGCATTGGCGACAGTGACTGAGTAGGCAGTGGTGCTAACGGGAGTTGCTGTCATGAGGCCGGTAGTATTTGTCGTGCCGTTGCTAAAGGTATAGCTAGTGCCTCCTGTAGCGGTCAGCGTAACCGACTCCCCTGCACAAATAGTCGCGGAGGTCAGGGCCGGGGTCGGTAATAGATTGACAGTGACAGTGGCTGAAGCAGAGGCCGAACAGTTGGCTCCACTGCTGGCAGTAACTGAGTAGGCGGTGGTACTGGTGGGTGCTACAATCAGGAGACCCGTAGTGTTGGCAGTACCATCGGAGAAGACGAACGAGCTTCCTCCTGAAGCCGTCAGGGTAACTGACTGCCCAACGCATAGGGTTGCTGATGAGAGTGCAGCTACCGGATTGTTGTTGACGGTTACGCCCCCCGTGGCAACAGCCTGACAACCGGCTGCATCAGTAACAGTAACGGAATAGGCAGTGGTACTAACGGGTGCTACTGTCAGTAGTCCGGTGGCGTTGGTTGTTCCGTTACTGAAGGCATAACTGGTGCCTCCGGTAGCGGTAAGGGTTGCCGACGCACCAGCACAGATGGTAGCTGAACTTAAAGCTGCCGTGGGTAATGGATTAACATTAACGGTAGCAGTAGTGGTGCTATGGCAACCACTGGCATTAGCAACAGTGACTGAGTAGGCGGTGGTGCTAACGGGAGTTGCTGTCATGAGGCCGGTGGTGTTCGTCGTGCCATTGCTAAAGGTATAGCTAGTTCCACCAGTGGCTGTCAGGGTTACGGGCTGACCAGCGCAGATGGTAGCTGATGAGAGAGTCGCTATGGGTAGTTGATTCACACTAACGGTGGCGGTGGTAGTGCTGATACAACCCGAGGCATTGGCGACAGTCACTGTGTACGTGGTTGAACCCGCTGGCGTGACTGTAAAGAAGCCCGTAGCAGAGGTTGTGCTGGTGATGCCATTGGATAGCGTATAGCTAGTGCCGCCAGTCGCTGTCAGGGTAGTCGACTGGCCCGCACAGATTGTAGCCGACGTTAGTGTCGGGCTTGGTAACTGATTAACGTTGACGGTAGCGGTGGTGGTGCTATGGCAACCACTGGCATTAGCAACAGTGACTGAGTAGGCAGTAGTACTGGCAGGGGTTGCCGTCATCAATCCGGTAGTATTAGTCGTACCGTTACTGAAGGTATAGCTAGTTCCACCAGTGGCCGTCAGGGTTACGGGCTGACCAACGCAGATGGTAGCCGAAGAAAGGGTCGCTATGGGTAGTTGATTCACACTAACGGCAGCGGTGGTAGTACTGATACAACCCGAGGCATTGGCGACAGTCACTGTGTACGTGGTTGAACTCGTCGGCGTAACCGTAAAGGAACCCGTAGCAGAGGTTGTGCTGGTGATGCCATTGGAGAGCGTATAGCTGGTGCCGCCAGTTGCTGTCAGGGTAGTCGACTGGCCCACGCAGATCGTGGCCGACGTTAGTGTCGGTGTGGGAGTAGGGCTGACAACGACAGTGACAGTAGCCGTTGTCGAACAAACAGGACTGCTGCTTACCGTAAGCGTAAAAGTATGTGTTCCGGTCGGTAAACCTGATGTGGTTGCCGTGGCAGTTGTGCCATTCGTTACTGTAACACCGGTTGGCGCACTCCAGGCGTAGGTATAGCTACCAGCTGGAGTAACCTGTGCTGTTAGTGTCGCCGACGTTCCTTGGCAAACTGTAGTACTACCAAGATTCCCGTTTGCCTGGGCCAGTGCTGTAAATGAACAGGGCACAAAGCCTGCATCGAACGTAAAGTTATTAGCACCGGCTTGCCCTAGGGTGAACGTAACGATACCGCTGGCATTAGGGTCCGTATCGATATAGTCAGGGTTAGTACCCGTAGCTGAGTTGGGCTTACTACTCAGGCTGGCTGTGCTTACACTGGTTGGGAAAGTTAGTGTGTATGAACTTCCGCTAGTGATGCCTGTCAGGCTATAGACAAATCCTAAGGCGTTGGTGCCTGATGCATTCGAAAAATAATATTCCCCAGTTGAGTTGGTCGTTACGCTGACAGGGGAGGCCAGGCCGGGACCACTTAGCGTGACCTTCACGCCAGCTAATGGTGTTTCGCCGGGATCCTGGATGCCATTGTTATTGGAGTCTAGCCAGACCCGGTTGCCAATCTGTACAGGTGCAGGATTACAGACTACCTCAACATCACCCAAGCCATTTCCTTTACCATAGGTAGATACATCGTTCCCACTGAAAAAAATCTGCGCACTTGTTGAAGGGTCACCAAATCCATTATTTCTAAAGCGACGTATGCCGCCCGCATCGGTATGGGTGGTTGGGTCCATCACTGTTGACAGAACTTCACCGTAGCCTGGCAATAGAGCTAGTCCACCTAATACCATTTCCAGGTGGTAAGGCGTCACCGTATTCGGTTGAGAGATAGCATCTCCGTAGTAAAACTCTCCACCACCGATGCCCTGAGTTGTACTGGCACCAGCCGTAGCCGTACCACCACAAATACTAGCGTTATTCTCAATTGTCCACTGGTTGACCGACGGATTGCATTTTCCTGCTCTTAGTAGATCACCGGGAGCAATAGCTCTGTAGAGAGTAATATTATCAGTGGTGTTAGTGCCATAGTTTTGGTTTCCATACTGCTCGCCAAAACGGTCACGAAGCGCAATAATCATCGCGCCATCTACATCGATTTCAATGTCGGTGAGCATCGGTTGGGGGTGGCTGGCATTGGGTAGATCGTTACGGGCATAGCGGCTCAAAAACGAGTTAGGGGCCTGAGTGTCTACCCAAGGGAACCAATATTCTGCCCGGCTGGAGCCATCCTTGTCATTGTTAGTGGCCCCTTTCTTATACGTAAGAGGAAACGTTAGTACAGTAGTAAAGCTGCCATTGACCGGATTGAACTCATAAACAACCGCTTTCATGCCAGTTGTGTCGCGGGTTTGTAAGGGTATCGAATTATCGGTTGAACCAAGTCCGAAGCTTATCGTTGTGGAGACCGCTTCGTTGGTCGTAACGCCCCCAACGTACACGCGGTCCCGATAGTATTTCAAGCCAAATGGCCGGAATTGGCTACCCGTTCTTAGCGAAGGGGCAGGGATCGTGTAGGAGGTAGGCGTACCGGCAGTAGGGGTAAGGCTTGTCGGATTGTTGATTGGGATTCGGTATAGCTTCCGGTCGCCCAGATTGACAACGTATAATTCAGTGCCATCGTCAGATACTTCGAGATCACCCAGCCCCGCTTTACCTACCTGATCGAATACGGATGGGTCATAGTTGGGGGTAGCTGCCAGATTACTTAATGCTCGATCTGTGTTCGACAGGACTGTTGTGCTACCAGCTGCTGTTATAGCGGTTGCAGCGGAAGGAAGTGTGATGAATACCGAGTGGTTGCCGGCCAGATCGGAAAGATAAATAGCCCCCGGTCCGCCTGGGCCTAGCCCCGAGTGACGTTTCAGGAACGCTGACGTGAATAAGTGCTTACCTTGTCGTTGATACGCAACACCATAAAGGGTCCCGATTTCTTTATTTAAGCCCAGAGAGCTTTCGGCCGGTGAATCGCCGGTGCTGTTGTAAGGTAATTGAACCAGCACATCCCTATTGGCCGCAACCGTGGTGCCTAATCCGGTTCCGGTGGAGTTGCCGTTTACATAACAGGGAACGACGATTTGCGGATTACTCTGGCAATAGTCGGATGGATAGTTTAATCCAAAGTTTACACTGGTGCTACCTCCGTTAACAAACTGAACAGAAGTCGCGTTGTTAGTGCCGCGAAATCCGTCGAAGTCTCCTGCCGACAGATTGGTAAACTCTACCCGGTATGCGTTGGTATTGCCTACACTCAATGTGTAACTGCCCAGCGATGCAGTTAGTGTACTGCTAATGGCAGAGGCAGATACCACACCACTGGCATTATAGGCTTTGACAATGACCCCGCCTACCCCTGGTTCTCCGTAAGAATAAGTACCTGAAACTGGGGCGGCTTCATACGTTCCATTGCTGTTAAAGTCTCTAAAGACAGTGCCAGTAATGGTTTGGCTTGAACCAGGTATAGCAATCGCTATACTGATTATAAAAAATAGTAAAAGCCAACTTGTTGATTTTGTAGTAAACGTAGGCATATCTTCTATAGTCACGAGTAGATCAATACAACACGTGTGCTAGTTTGTCAAAAAGTATGCCGCAAAGAGTTAGTATGGATGAAATGCCAATAAATGCTAACAAACGTGTAGACGAAATCTAGTTTTGATATATGTATACTTTTTCATAAAAATAGAATTGAGCTCTTTAGCAAATAGTATGCCATTATTTTTTGTAATTCATTTACAAAGCATGTTTTTATATTAATGTAAAGCTGAAAATATTGTCTTTTTGTTTATTGTTATTTATATATGTTTATTTTTTATGAATTTGATGCAGCTGGTGTAAATTTATTGAGAGTAGAGTGGCTTTTCTTTTCCGTGTTCAAACTCGTACCTTGCAATTCACTCAATCCCTCTGGTGGAGAGAAGAAGTATGGAAAACGAGTATGAAACAAATAACCTGGATAACCGGGATGCCATGCATGAAGCTGAACCCTTTCGCATTCAGGTTGCCTGCGAAATCGGTACGCTCAGACGGTTGCTGATTCATAGCCCCGATCGGGGTTTGGGCAAAGTAATACCTTCCAAAGCACAGGACTGGCTCTTTGAAGACATCGTACATCTGGATATGATGCGCCGGGACGAGTACGACTATTACGTTAAGCTTCTGTTATATTTTCTGGACCCCGATACGATCCGGGGCAAGGTCGCGTCACTTGGTCCGGGTTCGGATCGGTCGTTTTTCAAACCCGATCATCCGGGCTATTTTAAGTCCGATAAAGTCATTGATATTCAATTGCTTCTGGCAGATATCTTGAAGGATGAAGGTATCCGTACCCGGCTGATTGCTACAATTTGTGGCATTGAGCGGGCTGCTTTTCGAACACAACAGCAGTTGAGCCAGTATGAGCCCGCTGAACTTGCAAAAATCATGATTTCCGGCTCGCTGCCCGATCGAACGATGCTTTTTGCACCCCTACCTAATTTTATTTTCACCCGCGACATTGGCATCGTTATCAATGACCACATTCTGCTGAATAAACCGGCTAAACTAGCCCGGACCCGTGAAGCCCTACTTACACAGTACATATTTTTCTACCATCCCCTGTTTGCTGGTTACCAGGATAAAATCATTGAGATTCCCGATAATGAATACGCCTTCTTGTTATCCGATGCCGATACCAACCGCGATGTGACCCGATCAACGCTGGAGGGGGGCGATGTGATGATGATTGCCAAACGGCATTTGTTGATTGGGGTAAGTGAACGGACAACTTTATATGCCGCTCAGCAGGTTATGCGTCTCGTTTTCAATAAGAATCTGGTGGATACGGTAACGATTTTGCAAATCCCTAAAAAGCGGGATTATATGCATATCGATACCATTTTTACGCAGGTAAAACGCAATGTATGGGTTTTGCTGGGTTCGTTGGCCCGTACGGGTGATGAAGCAAAGAAACGGGATGTAATTCATTTTTTTGCCCCCAAAGACGTATCGGAAGATTTGAAAATCCTGCAATTTATCAAGGGTCTTGAGCATAAGCCGATCGAGATTGAAAATCTGGAAGACCTCCTGGCCGACATCAGTAAAAATGATCTGGGGGCTACCGAGCCTGTGCAGTTTATTTATTCGGGCAATAATGAGTTCCCGTTTGGAGCCCGTGAGCAATGGACGGATTCATGTAACCTGCTGGCACTAAAAGACGGGGTTGTGGTAGGATATGACCGTAACGAAAAAACCGCCGAAGCTTTCCGTATGGCGGGCTTCGATGTGGTGCGGGCAGAGGAGTTGCTGGAACGTTTTGAGTCGGGTGTTACTTCACCCGAAACCATCGAGAATACATTTATTATGCTGCCTTCGGCCGAACTGAGCCGGGCACGGGGAGGCTCCCACTGTATGAGTCTGCCCCTATGGCGTGAGGAACTATAAGTGTTTCTGAACCAGTCGATTTTCTAAACCTTACAGGACTCTTTAAGGGAATTGTTGAACAATTGCGACATCAATAGTAATTTGCTACCCGATTTGGCCGTAAGGCTTTCCAACTGATCGACTACGTGCATGCAATCACAGGCCACCTCCCGTATATTGATGATCCGCCCGGTTCGCTTTGGATTCAATGAGCAAACCGCTGAATCTAACGCGTTTCAGGATAGTAAACTGGCGACACAGGCAAATGATATAGCCCAGGAAGATGCCCTACAGGAGTTTGATGAGATGGTTCGTCAGTTGCAGGCCTTAGGGGTTGATGTCATGGTGTATGAAGATACTGCTGATCCGCATACACCTGATTCGATTTTCCCCAATAACTGGGTATCGTTTCATGCCAGCGGTACGGTTGTACTTTACCCTATGCAGGCCGAAAACCGACGGCTTGAACGACGGCAGGATATTATCGACGATCTGGCCAAACGGTTCCATGTTGCCCGCGTGGTCGATCTGACTTCGTTCGAGCAGGAAGGTAAATTCCTGGAAGGTACTGGTAGTTTGGTACTGGACCGGATGAATAAAGTAGCCTTTGCCAGTTTATCACCTCGTACCGATGCCGATGTACTGGCTGAGTTCAGCCGCCAGACCGGGTATCGAACCGTGGCCTTTAAAGCGACCGATGCCAATGGCAAAGCGGTGTATCATACCAATGTGGTTATGTGCATTGCAGATACGTTTGCCGTGATTTGCCTGGCAGCTATCACAGACCCCGACGAACGGCTGATGGTACGCCAGGAACTGGAAAAACTGGGTAAGCGTATTATCGAAATATCGCTGGAGCAAATGGCCAGCTTTGCGGGGAATATGCTCCAGGTTCTGACAAATAAAGGACAGAAGGTACTGGTCATGTCGACGCGGGCCTTCGAATCGCTAACCCTTCGGCAAATCGACCAGCTGGACGATTACGCTTCTCTGTTCCACTTTAATCTGTCTACAATCGAAAGCAACGGTGGAGGTTCGGCCCGTTGTATGATGGCTGAAGTCCATCTTCCGAGGAAGTAGTTAGGAGCGAGTAGTGAGAATGGCTGACGCGAAAATATTGCTTTCGCGTCAGCCATTCTCACTACTCGCTCCTCGCTCCTAATACTTTTTAAAAATATTGTTTGCACATACAAATATCATTATTACCTTTGTACAGTCATTCGTAATTGAAGAAGATGAAAGGAGAGAAAACGATCGCTGTTGCTGAAGAAAGTTCATCGACATCACGCTACAGCGCTTGTCTGTTGTTCTCGGCAAATGCGTTGGCACGGGCTATCACTGCCATTGGCGACGAAGAGTTTGGCCGTTTTGGCATGTGTTATTCACATGCTTACATGCTCTGCGAAGTGGTTTCCCAGCCGGGTATTACCCCTTCGGAATTGAGCGAAACGCTCTGCCTGACGCCATCTACTATAACGCGTCTGGTTGAGAAACTGGAGCAAAAACGGTTGGTTCGTAGAGAATCTGAAGGGAAAAAGACGCTGATTTTCCCAACTGAAGAAGGGGAGTCTATCAAGCCTGATATTACGGCTGCCTGGGATCGGGTGAGCGAGCGTTATTCGCAGGTATTGGGCGAAACCAATGTTTGTCAGCTTACACAGCAGATCTTTAAGGCATCGAAGGTCCTGGGTGATGGGGCCTAGAATTAATTTGAAAAATTTGTTTGCACATACAACAACTCAATAACCATGAAAACCAACGATTCAACCATCGGATTAGTAGCGGGGAAGCCCACAAATACCACGAGAGCCATATGCCGGTCGTTGGCTGAAAAGGGAATTTCAGCTATTGTAGTGCAAAAAGAAGGGCGCACGTTTGATGTGGATGACGAGCCTCTGGCTACTGACGATAATAAGCAATGGTCAGGCCAACCAGGAAAAGACTTGTTCTTTAACGGCTGGAAGCTACTCTTTTAAATGATCGAATGATTGAATTACTGAATTATTGAATGATTGAATAGCGTACGCTGCATACTCTGCCGGATGGTATTCAATCATTCAATCATTACAAAAATGGCGGCACCCAGGGGATTGCCGCCATTCCAAAAACCCACTCTATGAGAAATTTTATCGTTATAGCGGAAAGATGTAGCCTAAAGCTCCTTGACCCCATACGATCTTTGAGTCAGTACTGAAATTTCCATCGGTATCGCTCAACGGATACAGCCCTCGTACTTCAATCGTAACATGACCGGGGCCTGCTTTTAAGGCAGCACCTACACCGGCTGCACCACCGAACCCAAAGCGACCTGGCGTATTGCTGACATCTCGTTTTTTCCCATCAAGACTGGAGCTGGCCAGATAAGACCCATAAGGACCAATATTGACAAAAAATCGGCTCCCTGCGTACGTTCCTGATGAAATTTTCAGGAAAAGAGGCACTTCAATGAAATCATTACCAGTAGTGACTGTCTGAGCAAAAAGGTCGGTTACCCGTTGCGTATAGCGTGTATAATTCACCTCTGGCTGAAACGAAATAGTCCCCTTCCCGAAATTAAGAACTACACCGCCTGTAAAGCCCACCTGTGCTTCGAAACCAGTAATTTTTTCTGTATAGAACGGATATGTAACCCCTCCACGAGCCCCAATTCGGAAACCCGATGAGGTGCCATCCCGTGCAATCCGTTCGGGGCGTGTCATCGTTTCCCGCGTCATTGCTTTCCTGGGGGCGTCTACTGCCGATGGCTGGGTAGTTGTGCTTACGGCCTGTTGCTCGGGTGCCTGACGATTTGTGATGGCTGTAGTTGTTGCGGCTGGCGTTGACGTGCTTGGCTTTTTGGTAATGCCGTGATACTGATCGTATAATTCCTGCTGACGGTTGGTTACGACCGTTCGGGAATTGGGCTGCGTCGCTGTCCGATTTGTCGTACCCGATTGAGCCAAAGATAACTGGCTGGTCAGCCCGATGATCGCAAAGAAAAAATATAAAGGTTTCATGGGTACAGAATTAATGAAGCCAATAAGCAAGATTAGCCGCTAAGCTACTAAATTCCTGCATAGCACTGAGGAAACGGTCAGTTGCTTGAGCATACGGTTGTTTTTTCACAAACATTTTTACGCTTCATAGATTTAGTAAATAGTGGGTACCCACTGTTTTGCTAAATCCACGAAAACGTATGAAAACTCACCATCATCGCACAGCATTTATTACCGGAGCAAACCGGGGTATTGGAAAGGAAATTGCCTGGCAGTTGGCAAAGCAGGGCTTTGCCGTATTTATCGGTGCCCGCGATATCGCAAAAGGCCGGGAAGCTTCGGAAGAGCTTTGTCAGGCAGGTTATGAGTCCACATTTATTCAGATCGATGTAACTGATCCGGTTAGTATACGTACGGCCTGTGGTACATTTTCGCAGAAGGCCGACCATCTGGATGTACTGGTCAACAATGCCGGTATTCTCGAAGATCATGGCGAAACTATTCTTAAGCTAAATGCCGAAATGCTCGACCGGACATTCAAGGCCAATGTGACCGGGCCTATTTTGGTTATTCAGGATTTTTTGGATCATTTACGGAAAAGTCCTGACGGCGGTCGCATTATCAACGTATCCAGTGGAGCAGGGATAATCAAAGATATGTCGACTTATGCCCCTGCCTACAGCGTTTCAAAAGCCGCCCTGAATGCCGTTACGAAGCAGTTTGCCGGTGCTCTCAAGGCCGATCGTATTGCTGTAAACTGTGTTGATCCGGGTTGGGTACGTACGGATATGGGAGGC
>NZ_MKUD01000047.1:0-41007 GCF_001898575.1 Spirosoma sp. 48-14 | reverse complement strand
CGCCCCGTCGAGAAAGGCGCGGAAACCATCGTTTGGCTGGCAACCGATGCGCCCCAATCGGAAACGGGTAAATTCTGGCACGATAAGCAGGAGGTAGATTGGTGAAGCGCGATAGTGCTACATCGCTACTTCGTCATCTCCATGGCCATTTTTACGGCATTTCGTGCATTGAGAATACCACCCGCTCGGCTCAATTCGCTGAAGGGCATTTTCTGTATGGAACGACCCGGTTTACGAACGATGAAGTTGGGGCGGTAACTGCTTTTTATTAGAATTTCTTTAACCTGTATGGCGGTCAGTTTCGGGAAATAAGACCGGAGTAGAGCGGCTACCCCTGCTGTCATGGGTGAAGCCATACTGGTGCCGGACAGGCTGGCATACTGATTCCGGGGTAGTGTTGATAGAATAGCTGTACCCGGCGCAAACAGGTCGACCGTTTGAATGCCATAATTAGATGATCGACTGGGTAAGTCTTCATTGAGTCGCCAGGTGCTGTTACCCACGACTAATACATTTTTAGCGATCTGGCCGTTTTCGTACCGGGCCGTTGGGTAGGCTGGGATCGAGTCATAGTTTTCGCCGTTGTTGCCTGCGGCATGAACGATCAGTACGTCATGGTCTTCCGCAAATTGAATGGCAGCATCCACCTGTTCTTTGTAGGGCGACAATCGTTTTCCAAAGCTCATGTTGATCACTTTAGCGCCGTTTTCAACCGCATATCGGATACCATTGGCTACATCTTTATCCCGTTCATCGCCCCCCGACGGAACTACCGAAACCGGCATGATCTGAACATGATCGGCTACCCCATCGATTCCCCGGCCGTTGTTTCGTTTGGCGCCGATGATCCCCGCCACATGGCTTCCGTGCAGGGCCAGTTCCTGCGACTGGCCAATCAGCATGCGTGGGCTACCATAGTAGCGCTCGTTCGGGTCGGCGGGGTCGTCGCCCACGGCTTGCCTTGGATTGAACGTAAGATTATACGCTATGTCGGCTTCATTACCCATAATCTGTCGGAATCTGGGCCAGTTCTTTCGGACAAGTACAAGATAGTTGCGAAAACTGCCGTACTGCGGAATATAGGCGTCGGCCAGAATGGTGCGGACGGCGTTGGCTACGGAGTCGGTTCCAAAATCGATATGCCGTATGGCTGTTGGGTTGGTAGTGGTGTCGGGTAATTTTGACCGAATTTGATTCGCTACGTTCCAAAACTGCGCTGTATCAGCAAAGGCGAGTTGTCGGGGTTGAATAGCTTTATAGCGTTGTAGAAACTGCTTTTTGGCAAGCTGGTAGGTGTTGTACTGTCGTTTTTCGACGGGGCTTAGCTTTTCAGGGTTGGCTTTATCGTATTTTTCCCGAAAAAGGATATAGATCTGTGTGGCTTCGGGTTGATCAGATTCGTACGTGGTTCCGTCTTTAGCGCCCATGAAGTTCCATCCATTCACATCGTCGGTATATCCATTCTTATCATCGTCCGTCTGGTTATCAGCAATTTCTTTGTTGTTCACCCAGATCACATCGTGCAGGTCTTCGTGAGTCAGATCAACGCCCGAATCCATAATGCCAACAACTACTGGCACCGACGGGCGTCCTTTCAGTAAATCATAGGCCTGGTAAAGACTTATACCGGCTATTGAATCCTGTTGCGGGTCGAGGTAGGGCCAGTTGCGGGGGGGCTGATTTGGATTAAGCCGCTTCCGGGTAAACTTCGGTATCTGGCCCAGTATACGTCGTCGCTCACTGCACTCATCCCGAATGGGTAGTAGGGAGAACGTCTCCCCGTTATTTTTATACGTAAGTTTATAAAGACCTGTTTCAGTGGCCCCGCAAGGACTTTGTCCATCCACTTTCTGTATCCTGAGTGTATCGCCAGTAAGCTCATAGAGCATGGTTTCGATAGGCGACAGATTTGATTCGGTAGTTACCAGGACGGTATCGAGTCGAAAGGCCAACTGGGTATGTACTTCATTGGATATACTGGCAGTAGCCGTCCAGACAGTGCCCCGAAGGGGTAATTGTGCCTGTGCGCTTATCGCCAAAACGACTAATCCTGGAATAAGTAACAAGGCAATTTTTCGTAGAATCATAGCAGGTTGATGAATACGTTGTTCAAAATACACAATTACTGGCAGTTACACATCATCCATACAAACAGAAAAGCCCTCCGGAATAAGGGAGGGCTTTTTCTACTAGAAACTTGTTCGATTAATTCACGATCCGAACGCGGACAGGCTCGGGAACAATCTGCGTACCATCGTCCAGCGTTACCAGAAATAAAAATTGAATCTCGGTGTAGTTAGGCAGCGCAATCGGAGCAGTTACTACACTCGGATACTTTTTTTTGAAGTCGGCAACCGTTGAGGTAAATACAGCCGTCGTTCCACTACCTGCTATTGGAGCTGTGTTCAGCAGGGTAGTCGTGTACGTTCCTGAGTTCAGGTTGCCAATGGTGATCCCTGTTCCGCCACCCAACACCTTGGTGATCTCCTTGATGGTGCGACCACTGCTGGCTGGTATCGATAAGGTGAATGAAATTGGGCCACCTGCTGCCAGCGAACTGATGATGAAGGGGTTGAAACCGTAGGTGGTTGTCCCTGGAAACGTTACCGGAATAGCCGGACGATTGTCCCGCACCAGATCGCTGTAGACCAGATCGTCTTTGCAGGAGAAGCTGCCACCAGCCATCAGGGCCAGCAATAACAGATTTAAAAATATCTTTTTCATGAAAATGCGTATGTCAGTTCAGTTAACCATTAATCCACATCCCACCATACCCGTACATTCGATTGGGGAGCAGGGTTGGGGAAGTTGGGGTTTTGTTGAAGTTCATTGTTGATATACACGGCCCGAACGGGTCGGGTACCATCAATACCAGCCGCGTTTTGAGATTGTTGCAGAACGGGGTATCCAGTCCGGCGGTAATCATTCCAGGCTTCGAGTCCGTTTCCGGTCCAGGCAATGTATTTCTGGGTGATGATCTGGGCGATTTTCTCCTCATTAGTACCCGAAAGAGTCGCTACTGTTGGGTTAGCGGTCAGGTATGCAGTGATCTGATCGGCGGTAAGTCCGGCCAGAGTCATGGAGGCTTTGATACCTTCGGTATAGAGAGCCTGAGGATCGCCAGGTGTACCCAAACGAAGGGCCGCTTCAGCCAGAATAAACGCTCGTTGGAAGTTCGTTACTAACCGTACCGGGCCTTCACCTGAGTTACCCGTCACGTACTTGTTATACCGTGACCAGTTTGCTACAGGTGTAGGTAGCGTACCCCGGAACCCATTGTCGATGGTTACGTAATTAGTACTGGGCTTGGTGAAGAAGATCGGCAACCGAGGATCGTTCAGGCTGTTCAAAAGGTTCAGATACCGTGTGCTCAGAATGATATCGTTCTGGAATGAGCTTATAAACGAGTACGTGTAGCGAGGGTCCTGGCTACCTACACTGGCCCCAAACGTAAAGTTCATGTCGTTTGCGTTGGATGTAATGTAGTTGTTACCTGTCAGTACCTCGTTGATAACGCTGGTAGCCAGCGCTGGCTCCTTACGACTGATGGTCGTAGCAAATTTGAGCAGCAGTGTATTGCCGGCCTGCTTCCACTTGGTTAGGTTACCGCCATAGATGACATCGTCTGTTCCTGGTTTTAGCGCCGATGGAGAGTCGAGGTCTTTGATGCCTTCGCGTACCAGATCGAACAGACTCTGAATGCCCTGCGATGAGTTTCCTTTGTAAATATCTTCCTGCTTATCGAGACGGGGATTGAGGAATTTTTCACCCTGCAGAGCCTGCGAATAAGGGACATCACCCCACACATCGGTGGCAATCGAGAAGGTATATGCCTTCAGAATTTTGGCAATGCCACTGTAGGATTTTGAGCCTGTTGCGTCACCGAGTTCGATTAATTTTTGATAGTTGACCAGTGCACCACCATAGATTTCTCCCGTCCATTGGTTACCAAAATCGGCTCCATTGGTTTGATATACATCATAGGTAGATGGACTGTTTGATGCACCTGCCAAATGTTGAACCAGTACTTCGGCAAAACGATTCAGTTCGTTGGCATTGGCAAAAGCAGTACCGGCCTGAGCACCCGGCAATAATACGGCTGGGGTAACCGATGTGGGGTTGTTGGGCGTGACGTTAACGTCAAGATATTTGCTACAAGCGCCCATACCCAACAAAAAGGGTATTAACAGGTAGCGTCTATAATTGATGAATTTCATGACTTAAAGGAAAAATAAGTTGATTAGAACGTGAGCCGAATGTTGCCGCCGAAGTTGCGGGTATTTGGCGGACCGTTCAGGTCAAGCCCCTGGATGTTACCAGCTCCCTGGGTGTTGATTTCTGGATCAGCTGGGAAACTGGGCGCATAGAAGTACAGATTTCGTCCGCTAACACCTACCGAGATTGAACCGAATGGCGTTTTGCTAATCCAGCTTTTCGGTATCGTATAGTTCAGGGCGATTTCACGCAGGCGATAAACCGTGGCATCGAATACAGCCGCTTCGGAAGCCAGACCTCCTACGTTGCCCCAATAGGTTTGAGCAGGTACCTGGATGTTGTTAGGCCGGAAGGTTCCATCTGCATTCTGAATAACACCCGGTAGAATACGGGGTTGATCGCGGTCGATACCGGTTACGTACAGGGCGCCAGTATTCTTATAGTCAACCATTGGGAATGAGTAAATCTGCCCACCCTGGCGTGTATCGATCAACACAGACAACGAAATGCCTTTATACGAGAAGGTGTTGGTCAGACCAGCTGTATAATTAGGCTGTGGTGTTGAAATAACTGAGTTCGGAATACCCGGAGCAAAGGCACCTGTTGTGCCATTCACGACATACTGACCTGCATACTGGCCGGTTGCATCATAATATTGTGCGGTCGGATCAGTATTTTGCACACGAGCATTGGCCGTGCCAACAATAACTCCATAGGGATATCCTTCGTAGATAGACGGCGCAATACCCGTAAACGAGTTACCTGTAATATTGGCTGATTTCACACCTGGAGCAATCGAAACTACTTTATTCCGAATCAGCGTATAGTTCAGCGTAAGATCCCATTTGAAACCGCTTACACGAACAGGCGTTGCATTGACAACTAGTTCAACCCCCTTGTTCAGCAATTCCCCAACGTTGGTTGTTCGGGTGCTATAGCCCGTTGAGTTCGATATGGCTACGTTAAAAATCTGGTCTGTACTGCGCGATTCGAAGTAGGTAGCATCAATGCTGAGTCGGTTCTTGAAGAAGCCCAGATTGGCACCAACTTCCCAGGACGTTACAAACTCAGGTGTCAGGTTGTTATTGCCGATACGTGAGCTAACCCCGAAACCCGGAATGTTGGCCCCTGCAATTGACAGCGGGAATGTGATACTAGCTACGTTGTTACCATACGATTGAGAAACATAGACCGAGTTAAGCAGGTAAGGATCTGCATCACGTCCTACCCGGGCAAGGCTGGCTCGTACTTTTGCATACGAAAGGATGTCCGAGTTAAGCTTGAAGGCATCGGTCGGAACAAAACTGACGGCTGCCGATGGATAGAAGTAGGTATTGTTGGCTTGGGGCAGCGTCGATGATTGGTCGGCCCGGCCCGACAGTTCCACGAAGAGGTAGTTGTTGTAATTTAACGACAACTGACCATAATACCCGACTAATCGACGGAGGGTACTTGTTTCACCACTTCCTGTAAATACAGTACCATTGCTCACGTTATAGAAACCTGGAATCGTCAGCGAAGCGGCATCGGTATAAAGCTCCTGCGATTTACGCTGGTTAATATTGTTACCCAGCAATAAGTTTGCATTCAAGCCTTCGATAAACAGATTGTCTTTACGAGCCGAAATAAGCAGGTCACCATTAAGTTCACTACGGAAGAAATTGTCCTGTTGTATTTCACCCAGCGGAGAACGTCCAGCGCCAATAGGCAGCGTCAGTTTCCGGCGGTCAGCGTAGGTATCACCCGTAACCCGGTACGCTACGTTCAACCATTTGGTAATGTCGTATCCAACCTGGAAGTTACCGAAGAAACGGTCTACCTGTCCGTCCAGTCGTTCGTTGTTTACGCTCCACTGCGGGTTGTTGGTGCTTGGCGTAAAGTAAACGCTTTTGCCGTTGGCATCCTGATAGCTCTCATTGGCCAGGTCATAACTGCGTGGTATACGCGTAATCTGCCCGAAAGCACTGGCTCCATTACCGCCTGGAATACCTACCGAAACAGTCTGTACATAGTTACCCTGTGCACTGATGCGTAAGCCGTTCTGTAATCTTGTTTCACCACCTAACTGAACGTTGGTTCGGTTAAACTTCGAATTCTGGACAACCCCATTCTGTAGCGTGTTGCCAATCGCCAAAATGTAGTTCCGGTTCGCATCACCCGAAGCAATATTGACCGAATTCTGCAGAATCATTCCCTGACGATAAAAGTCTTTTACGTTGTTGGGATATGCCTGATACGGCACTGTATTGCCCTGGGTGTTCGTTACTGACGTTGGTCCTCCGGCAAAAGGAGGGCCCCAGGAGTTGGTTGATGTCGAGTTGAATAGGTTATTGGCGCCCTGCCCGTAGTCGTTCTGGAATTTAGGGATACCGTATACGTTCTGAACGTTGTACGACGAATTTACCGTTACTTCCGTTTTGTTGTTGTTGTTACGACCCGACTTTGTGGTGATCACAATAGCACCGGCCGATGCACGCGAACCGTATAATACGGCAGCAGCTGGCCCTTTCAGAATGTTAACCGATTCGATACTTTCGGGGTTAACATCGGCCAGACGGTTCGATGGTTGCGAGCCAAACAGCGTATTCTGGGTGTTGTTGACATCATTACTGAAGATGATACCATCCACCACGATCAACGGTTGGTTTGATCCGTTGAACGACGTAATCCCCCGAATGTTGATGTTGGTCGATGCGCCAGGAGCACCACTCTGGGTGTTGATCTGTACGCCGGAGACTTTACCCTGAAGGGCGTTGAGCAGGTTTGGTTCTGAGCGTTGTGCCAGAATATTACCACCTACTTCCTGGGTTGCGTATCCCAGCGATCGCTTGTCGCGTTCGATCCCTTGAGCCGTTACAACGATCTCGTCGAGCGACTGGGAGCCAGCTACCAGAGCAACATTGAGTGTGGTTTGATTGCCAACAGCCAGATCCTGACTGGTATAGCCAATGAAACTGAAAATAAGCCGGGCTGAAGCCGGTACACTGATTTGGTAACGTCCGTTGGCGTCGGTAGTAGTACCTTTAGTTGTTCCCTTTACCTGAACGCTCACGCCGGGTAAGGTGGAACCGTCATCTGATGAAGTGACGCGGCCGCTCACGGTAATGTCCTGTGCCATAAGGGGCAAACAGAACAACAACGAAAGCAACCAGCTTCCCAATAGAATTTTCCGCATTTGTGAGTAGAGATTAATTGATATTAAAATAGTCAAAAATGGGAACAAATATACTGCCTGTTTCTCAAGTAGTAGATAAATGTCAGCCACTTTTTTTTACAGTAATGGCGTCGGAGGATTGTATTTATTTGATTGATTTTACTTAAATCAATAAAGACATTTTTGCTGTGAGTATGTTGCACCAAAACTAGAATTTGTACAAAAAATGGTAGAAAAACTTGTTGGTTGCTACTGTCTTGCTAGGATTCCGGACTAGCACGGCTTGTCCTATATGCTTTTTAATCCTTTGCTGGTTGGTATAGTTACTAAAAAAGGCGGCTACCCTGAGCAAGGTAGCCGCCTTTTTTAGTACTAAGCGAATCAGATTAATTGTCCGTAGCCAGTTTGTTCAGCGCCAGTTCTGATGCTGAAATAGGCCAGATGTAGTTAGGTTCGGAAGCCGTTTTGGCAGGAACCGTTCCTTTAGCCGGAATCGTCTGGAGCAGACGTACCAGATCATTATTGCGTAATCCTTCACCGAGAAACTCGATTCGGCGCTCCAGTAAAATCGCATTGATCAGATCTGTTGACGTAGCGAAGTTAGCTGCTGTGAATGTCGTAGCTGCATCGGAACGATTCCGAACGGCATTTAACAGAGCAACGGCCTGTGCGTCGACCGTATTGGTACTCCGAACTTTGGCTTCTGCCAGGTTCAGCAGCACTTCAGAATAGCGCATAACTGGAACATAATCCGTATAGGGGCTTGGAGCTTTGTATTTAATCAACCAGTTTTTCAGGTTAGCTCCCGAACCTGATTGTTTAATGAACGACCGCCGTTTGTCGGTAGCTGTCCAGGTTGGCTCAGCAATAATTCCCTTGGCATTAAGAGAGTACTCGCCATTGCCCACACCACCATTCGCAGTATTGGGCGAGAAGTAGTAGGCCAACTGGTTTTGTGTACCTGGGAAATCACCCGACGTCGACGTCATCGGCATTGACAGGATAGATTCCGTCGTGGTGTAGTTTGTAAACACGGTAGCAATGTCGGCCTGCAACTGATTCGCTACGCCCGTTGGCGCTTTGAAAGGAGCCGTTGCGCTTACAATCTTGTTCGCTTCTGTAATCACCGACGCGTAATTCTGCATGCTCAGATATACCCGTGTTTTCAACGCGATGGCTGTGTTTTTATGAGCCCGTGTCGTATTATCGGCGGCCGTAGCATACGTTGAGGGCAAACTAGCCTCGGCTTCGTTCAGATCTTTCAGCACCTGAGCATATACGTCAGCTACACTGCTACGTACCAGATCGGATTGACCTACGCCTTTGATGCCATTCAGACGCAGGGGAACACCAGGCTTGGTTCCGTTACCGTCGGCATAGGGGCGGGCGTAATACTGAAGCAGACTGTAATAGCTCAGTGCCCGGATAAACTTCGCTTCGGCAATATATTTGGCTGAAGCATCAGTACCAACCACGTTCGACCCACCAGCGGCCATACCATCCAGGAAGATGTTGCACTTGTTGATGGCCAGATAAGCGAAATACCATAGGTTAACTACGGCTGTAGCGCTGTTGGTAGCGTTTAAGCCCCAAACGTCGGAACCGGTTACCAGGTTGGAGGTTTCATTGATAAATTCTTCACCCCGGATGTCGCCATAGATTACATAACGGCCACCGTAGAAGTTACCATCTTTTAAAGCTCCGTATAGCGACAGAAGCTGAGTTTGTACCCGTGTTGTCGTGCTGAAAGCGGATGCGTCAGATACGGATGTCTGCGGGATTGGGGTCAGCAGATCCCGATTACAGGAACTAGCTCCCAACAGCGTCAGGCAAACAACGGCTATGTATTTGAAATAACGTTTCATGTGTTTCTTAAGCTTGAATTAGAATCCGGCTCTGATACCAAAGGTGATCGTGCGAGCATTACCAATTGTATTTCTGTCGACGCCTTGAGCACTGTTCCCTGATGTTGTAGCTCCGTTTGACGATACTTCTGGATCTGGGCCAGGATATTTTGTAAGAACAGCCAGGTTCTGACCGCTGACATACAGGCGCAGGTTGCTCATCTTGATTTTCGCCAGCAGGTTGTTTGGCAATGTATAGCCAAACGTAACCGACCGAACTTTCAGGAAGTCGCCTTTGAAGACGTTAATGTCCAGCGGGAAAGCTGAGCCATTTGACGTATTGTCGTTAAATACGGGTTTCGCGTATTTCTTACCCGTGTCGCCTTCTTTCTGCCAGGCATCCGTCAACACATCCGTTGCATTGTTCCAGAACCGTTGATCGTGCAGACCTGCGTTGGTACCGTAGTAAACCGAGAAACCTAATTGATAGGTCAACAGAACGCCGAGATCGAAGTTCTTGTATTTGAAGTTGTTATCCCAGCCGCCATACTGTTTAGGAACTACGTTGGCATACATCACCCCATCGTTGGCCTGTGTAATGGAGGAACCACCCGTTGGGCTCACGTATCTGGTTTTACCATCGGGTGTGGTCGAATAGTTGAATTCACCCGATGGCGCGTAGAACTGATAATACACATTCTGACCTGCCGAATTAACGAAAATTCGCTTACCCGTAGCCGGATCAACACCATTGGTTTTTACTACCCACAAATAACCCAGCGAATAACCTGGTTGCGTTTGGTTTACCGTTTCCAGACCCGATGTGCCCGTTTGTAGAACATTCAGACCCGGCGCCAGGGCAGTTACTTCATTTTTGTTGAAGGTGATGTTGAAGTTCGAGCTCCACTGGAAGTCCTTGGTATTGATGATTCGGGCATTCAGCGAAAGCTCTAACCCTTTGTTGTACATCGTACCTACGTTCTGTGGCGGATAAGCAACACCTGACAATGTACCCGGAATCCCTGTAGACGGAGCTTGAGCTACGTTAAGAATCAGGTTGTTGATATCGTTTTTATAGTAGGCAATCTCGCCTGAAATCCGGTTGTTCAGCAGGCCAAAGTTAATGCCAATGTCAGTTTTGGTACTCGTTTCCCACTTAAGGGCTGGGTTACCAACCACGTTGAAAGCCAGCGTAGCGGCACCACCATACAAGCCAGACGCGTACAGGGAATAAGGTGAATAGTCGTTAATACCACCGATGTTACCCACTTTACCATAGCTACCGCGTAGCTTGAAACTGCTGAAAATGTTATCCAGCGAAGCCGATTTCCAGAAATTTTCCTGGGTGATTTCCCAGCCCGCTGAAACACCATAGAAAACCCCTTTTTTCTCACCCAAAGCCGAATATTCATCCTGACGTATATTACCGCTCAGGAAGTATCTCTCCTTGTAGTTATAGTTCAAACGGCCAAAACCGGATAATAGGTAGTTTTCGCCATAAGCCATGCTGGATGGGTTATTGACGGTATAACCAGCCTGGATAACCGTGTAGTTAGGATCAGACAGGTTCTGACGGTTTATACCATAGCCCAGGGTTGTGGTCCGTTGTTGTTCCTGACCTATTAATAAGTTGAAGTTGTGTGCTCCACCAAACGATTTTTCGAACTGAGCCGTATTGGTCCATAGCCAGGTTTTCAGTTTACGGAAGTTGCTGGTGGCATTGCCCGTTGAGCTGTACCCATCACTCGACTGTGGCGACTGGAATAAGTCGTTGTCAACAAGCAGATAGTCAATACCATAGGTGCTCCGTAGGGTGATCCAGTCAAGCGGTTTGAACTGAACATACGCGTTCGACTGGATGTGGTTGTTCTCGGTATTCGACCGGTTCTGATCCAGCATAGGCAGCGGGTTTGGATAAGAAACCGACGTACCAACAATATTATTAGCGATGCCAATAGCTGACCCATTCAGGTTATACGTCCCATCGTTATTATATGGCGACAGGATTGGTGGCAGTACCAAACCCACACGACCTAAACCGGCGGTATTGAACGCTTCGCCATTCAACGATCCCGACGTACCTGCCGATATGTTCTTCTCGTTCGAAATAGCGATTTTACCCCCAATTGTAAACAGCTTGCTCAGCTTGCTATCCACATTGAACAGGGCATTCATACGACCGAAGTCGTTCTTATTCAGGACCCCTTTCTGGTTAGTATACCCTACCGAGAAGTAATAGTTCGTATTTTCGCTACCACCCGAAACGTTCACGCTATGGCTATGCGATACGCCTTGGCGGTAGATGTAATCGTACCAGCGCGTATCAATCGGATTGCCGTTGGCATCGTTGGTTTGGGTGAATTTTACAGCCGAAGCGGTTGGGTTGTTGGCAACAGCCTGTGATTTGAATGAAATATACTGACTGGCGTTCATCATTTCGGGCAGACGGTAGGTGTTTGAAAACCCTAACCAGCCATCGTAATTAACCCGGACCTTACCCGACTTACCCCGTTTGGTGGTGATGAAAACGACACCATTGGCGGCACGGCTACCATAAATAGCGGTAGCGGCTGCATCCTTGGCTACGTCCATGCTTTCAATGTCGTTGGGATTGATACTCGCCAGCGGGTTTGATGGGGCGTTGGTACTGCCCTGGTCACCCGTGAAGGTAGGAACACCATCCACAACGATCAACGGATAGGAGCTCAGCGAGATGGAGTTTGTACCCCGAATTCGAAAAACGGGAGGGTTGTTCAATACGCCGTTTGGTACCGTAATCTGCACCCCTGCCGACCGACCTGCCAGCCCCGATTCAAAGCTTTGAATAGGCATCTGAGCGATTGTCGATCCCTTCACGGAGGAAATACTTCCGGTAGCATCCTGACGGGTCTGCGTACCGTAGCCAATGACAACCACTTCACTGAGCTGTTGCATATCGCCCTTTAGCAGGACATTGACAACGGAACGATTGTTGACCGGAACTTCCTGCGCCGTATAGCCGATAAAACTAAATACTAATGTGCTATTGGCAGAAGCCGTCAGGCGGTAATTGCCTTGAGCGTCGGTGTTTGTTCCCCGGTTGCTACCTTTTACCTGTACAGTCACTCCTGGCAGAAGCGACCCATCATCTGATGAAGTGACTTGGCCGCTTACCGTTATATCCTGTGCAAAACCGGGGAGACAGAACAATAACGTAAGCATCCAACTTCCAAATAAAATTTTCCGCATTTGTTAGTAGAGATTAAATAATATTAAACGTCCAATAAATTGGCGAACAAAGTTAAGGTGCAGAATACAAATTGCTACTATCCTTCGGTTAAGAAATTTTGTAATATTCTAATAATGGCTTTTGGGGGATATTTTGAAGAGTATAGATTTTTTAATAATTCTGTTTGATTGTTGAGAATTTTAAAAAATGTATCTTGTTCAATTGTGATTCTTTTAACTAATCCACGATTTTATAGAGAGTGATTAAAATAACTATCACTGTTTGAGGAAGATGCAATTTTGTCACTAGACGTATACAAGCTTTTTTTTGTTTAAGTATATATAACCAATAGGACCCTGGTCGGTGAATTTGATTTGGAATTTCCAGGCTAGTAAGGCAGGTGACTAGTAGTTAAATAGTAGTATTACTTAAATAAAAGTATGAAAAGTTAAATTATGTAAACAGATAATATTTTGCTAAAAGTGGTATTTTTCTAATAAAAAAATCGTGTTCATATGTTTTAATAGTATAAAATAAGGTTTGTTTTGTAAAGGATAAAATTAAATGTATAAACACTTATTGTTGTATTTTACGTTGAAATACTTACGAGGCAATTAGGTCGTAACTAGCTGGTACGACAAGTTATGTATCTTTGAAAAGTTATATTTTGTACTTACTCGCCAAATGGACATTCTGAGGATAGTAAGAAATCCTCAGTGCCCTGCTGTACCAATGATCTGCTAATTAGTGGAAGAAGAAATACCCTAAGGCGATACCCGCAATGACGCCAACAAAATCGGCAAAAAGGCCATAGGGAATTGCATGGCGTGAGTTACGAATACCTACCGAGCCGAAATAGAGGGCTACAATATAAAAGGTTGTATCGGCCGACCCCTGAAAGATACAGACAAGACGGCCTACAAATGAGTCGGGTCCGAATTGCTTCATGGCGTCGATCATCAACGCACGAGCACCAGCCCCACTCAGAGGTTTCATCAACGCAACGGGCAGTGCATCCGTAAAGTCAGTATTCAGGCCTGTAAGAGCGAATAAATACTTGAACCCACCAACCAGGTAATCCATAGCGCCTGCGTTTCGGAAGGCACCAATAGCGACCAGCATCCCTACCAGATAGGGGATAATCTTTACTGTCGTTTCGAATCCGCCTTTAGCGCCTTCAATAAACGTTTCGAAGATGGGCACTTTTCGCCAGAGTGCTCCCACAAGAAAAGCAACGATAATGGTCAGCAGAACCAGATTGCCGAATACTTTCGAAATCGTTTCGATTTCCTCTTTTGGGCGGCCTGCCAGCGCCCATAAAGCCAATCCGATCAGCGCTGTAATGCCACCCAGCCAGCCCAATACAGTCGTATTAAGCAGGTTGATGCGCTGCTTGATGGCTACTGCTACCAGCGCTACTACGGTTGTTACATAGGTTCCGATCACACAGGGGATGAAAACATCCGACGGGTCTTTGGCTCCCAGGATAGCTCGTTGCGCCATAATACTCAGCGGAATAATCTGTAGACCTGAGGTATGCAGCACCAGAAACATGATCTGCGCATTGGAAGCCGTGTCTTTGTTGGGGTTAAGTTCCTGTAAGCTGGCCATAGCTTTCAGGCCAAAGGGAGTGGCCGCGTTGTCGAGCCCAATCATATTGGCCGAAAAATTCATAATCATTTGCCCGTTGGCCGGATGATTTTCGGGAACTTCAGGGAAGAGTTTATGGAAAAATGGGCCAATAATGCGTGCCATAAAGTTGATCGCCCCTGCTTTCTCGCCAATGTTAAGCAATCCCAGAAAAAATGTCATAACGCCTGCCAGGGGGAGCGCAATATCCATAACAGCCACTTTGGATGAATCGAACAGCCCTTCAACAACGATTTTGAATATTTCGGTGTCGCCCAGAAAAATGAGCTTGGCCAACGCAACCAGAAAAGCAATGACAAAAAAAGCAACCCAAATGTAATTAAGAGCCATCGGTGGTAAAAGAGCGAAAGAGTAAAAGAGCAAACGCGTGAATGAGCAGACTTGGGCTATTTAGCCCGTTCACTCGGGCGTTTACTTAGAACCCTGTAAGTTTACATGAACATTTGGCTCAAACCAAGTCTGATATTCTGATAACATGAGGAAAATCGTCTGCTATACCATCGCTTTTTCATTTTTTTACTCTTTCGTTCTCTTTCCAGCGCTTGCTCAGCCCTTCGAAGCGGCCATGATCAAACAGGGGTTGGTGGATGTGCAAACCGTTGACCCAACGATTCTGGTCGAACTCAAATATTCAACGACAGATAACTTTGTCGGAAAGGATGTATATGGCGACCTCACACGGGCATATATGCAACCAATGGCAGCCCGTAAACTGGCATTGGCTAGTAAATATCTCCAGGCGGCACATCCGAATCTTCGGTTGCTGGTGTATGATGCTGCCCGGCCTCGTTCGGCTCAGTGGAATTTATGGAATGCGCTGCCTGATTTGTCGGAACGCGAACGGCGAAAATACGTCGCAGACCCCCGCCAGGGGTCAATTCATAATTATGGATGCGCTGTTGACCTGACGGTGGCTACTGAAGATGGAAAACCTCTGGATATGGGTACTAAGTATGATTTTTTCGGAGAACTAGCTTACCCTTCCCGTGAAGCTGTTCTGTTAAAAGCCGGAAAACTAACGCAAAAGCAACTGGACAATCGATTAATTCTCCGTACGGCTATGCGCCAGGGTGGTTTCACGCCCATTGAATACGAATGGTGGCATTTTAATGCCCTTTCTCGGGAGAAGGCAAAAATGGCGTTTCGTATTGTGGATTAATACGAGAAACGATACCTATAAGTGTACGTCTATAGTGGCGACAGTTTCCTTATTCGTTTTCAAGTATGCGTTTGCCTGGTTTAAAAGTTATTTATTTCTTATCGGCCATACTGTTGGGTGTGAGTCAATCAGTGGTTGCTCAGTCGGATGTTTCGCCATTGATGGTGCCAGTGGACTTGTTGCGTAAACACGTTTTTATGCTGGCTTCCGATAGTTTACAAGGACGTGAAACGGGTACTATCGGGCAGCAGCAGGCTTCCATCTATTGCGCCCGATCGTTCAGGCAAAGTCATCTGCTGGCCGCTTTTCGAATCGATTCGGTACAGGGGTCTTTCCGGCAGACGTTTGCTTTCACTGTTCGTAGTGGCGTACCGTTTGGAATGGGACAATTGCCTGGTTCTGCATCATCGGGTAGTGTTCGGGCATATCAATCTCCAAGTTCTTTCAGTCGTTCATCTTATCGCTCAATTCCTTCAACCTATAAGCCTCTTGAATTAGCTCCTTTGCCTAGTACTGCAAAAGATAGTAGCAACGTGTCATTCAGCCATAATGTAGGTGGTTTGCTCATGGGGACGGATCTGCGACGAGAAGTAATTGTACTATCTGCTCATTACGATCATCTGGGTAAAGTAGGGAAGCGTGTATATCATGGTGCCGATGATAATGCATCGGGTACTGCGACTATTTTGAGTGTAGCATCGCTCTTCGACAGCCTGGCTCGTCAGGGAATTCGGCCCCGTCGGAGTATATTATTTCTGCTTTTTTCGGGTGAGGAAGGTGGTTTAGTAGGGTCGCAATACTTTGTGGCGAATTCTCCAATTCCACTGAATCAACTCCTTTGTGATATAAATGTAGATATGGTTGGTCGGGTGGACGATTTTCATCATAAGAAACCCAACTATTGCTATTTGATTACAGGGAGCCAGACGAACGAACTGGCTTCTATAGTCAATCGGGCTAATGACCTATCTGTTCATCTGGCTTTGAACGATGGCGGCTACGATACCCAGTCAGACCCTAAGCAATACTTCTATCGGTCCGATCATTATAACTTTGTTAAAGCAGGAGTGCCAGCCCTGTTTTTCTCCGATGGTGAGCATCCCGACTATCATCAGCCTTCCGATACTGCGGATAAAATTGATTACGAATTGCTCCAAAAGCGGGCTACCCTGGTGTTTCAAACGGCCTGGCTGATTGCCAATGAAACGGGTAAATAGATGAATTAGAACACCAGGTTATCAATCAACCGGACTTTGCCGAGGTGGGCAGCGAGACAAATCGCTGTTTGACCTGGAGCCAATACATAATCGGTGGGTTGAAGGGAATTAGCATTGACAACGTCCACGTATTCCAACCGGAAATCAGGCTTGTTATTGAAAAAATCGGTAACCATTTCTTTGGCCTGCGCAACGCTTTGTTCGTCCATCAGAGCACCGTGGGCGCGTGTGAGAGCCTCAAACAGAGCTGGGGCCTGGTCCCGTTCGGCAGCAGTAAGATTACGGTTTCGTGACGACATAGCCAACCCGTCCGTTTCGCGTACGATAGGGCAACGGATCAACTCAACGGGAAAACTCAAGTCGCGGATGAGTTGTCGAATAACGCCCACCTGCTGGAGATCTTTCTGCCCGAAATAAGCGCGGTCGGGTTGAATAATGTTAAACAGTTTGGCAACCACAATACCGACGCCATTGAAATGCCCAGGCCGAAAAGCACCTTCCATAACTGTCTCCAGCAACCCAAAATTCAGCCGTAGGCTGGGCGGATTAGGGTACATTTCGTCGACGGAGGGCGCAAATACGACATCGCAGCCAGCCGTTTCTAGCTTCTGGCAATCTTCTTCGAGCGTTCGGGGGTATCGGGCGAGGTCGTCAGGATTGTTGAATTGGACTGGATTGACAAAAATACTGCTCACAACAACGTCATTTTCCCGACGGGCCGTTTCGATCAATGCCATATGCCCTTCGTGAAGTGCGCCCATCGTTGGTACAAAACCAATGGTGCTTTCGGTGCGGAATGTGTGCAGGTATTGACGAATCGTATCGGCTTTTTCAAAACGTTTCATGAGGCTACTTTTTTGAGCCTGCAATGATACAGGTTTCGTCTCTTTTTTAGCAGAAAATGTATTGAAATACGGGAAAAATTTGTTTAATTTTGCAAGTTTTTTGATTCTCTCAAGACAACACACGCTTCCCGATTATGAGCAAATTACGCATCCTTTATGTCGCTAGTGAAATCAATCCTTTCTTAAAAACTTCTGAGGTTGCCGACTTTGTTCGCAAGCTGCCACAAGCCATGCAGGAGCGGGGAATGGAAATCAGAATTCTGGTGCCCCGGTTTGGATTGATCAATGAGCGGAAAAACAGGTTGCACGAGGTGGTTCGGTTGTCAGGTATTAACATTGCGGTTGGTGACGACGAAAAGCCCCTGATTATCAAGGTGGCATCGATCCCAACGGCTAAGCTTCAGGTTTACTTTATCGATAACGAAGATTATTTCCAGCGGAAATATGTATTCCACGACAAAGAAAACCGATTCTATGATGATAACGACGAACGGGCGATTTTCTTCTGCAAAGGGGTCCTGGAAACTGTAAAAAAATTAGGATGGGCGCCTGACATCGTTCATTGCAACGACTGGATGACAGCCCTGATTCCGCTGTATCTGAAGACGACCTACAAAAACGACCCGATGTTTAAAGACACAAAGTCAGTTTTTACGGTCTACAACAATTCGTTTGAGCATCGGTTCGAGGGCGATATCATCGAAAAAGCCCGCATGATGGACATTGATGATGAAATGCTGGCCGAGTTGAAAACGGCCGATTTTCAAGGGTTTATTCGAATTGGCTGTGCTTATGCCGATGCTGTAGTTCGAGCTGATGAAGAGTCGAGCGAAAGCCTGAATGCCATTCTGGATGATACGCCAGAACACAAATTCGACCTGGCTGAAGCCGACGATCTGACTGATCGCTATTACAACCTGTATACGCAACTGGCTGGTTAATGGCTAGTTGGAGTGCTATTTTTCTTGCCGATTGTGAAATCAATCACGCAAAAAGCCGGACGTTCCGGCTTTTTGCATTTACTTTACTTCCTGAATATACCTTGCACAGCGGTTTGCTGCCAGGTATAATTTGTTCGTTGTTAATCAAAACGACCCCTGATTATGTGTGGAATTGTAGCATATGTTGGGCACCGGGAAGCGTGTCCACTCGTCATAAAAGGCCTGAAGCGCCTGGAGTACCGGGGTTACGATAGCGCCGGTGTTGCTCTGATGAATGGACAGGGGCTAAAAATTTATAAGAAAAAAGGCAAAGTTGTTGCCCTGGAACAGGAGCTGGATGGTAAAGAAATACATGCAACCATTGGCATGGGCCATACACGCTGGGCCACACACGGGGAGCCCAACGATGTCAATGCGCACCCGCATTACTCCTTTCATCGAAAGCTGGCGATAATTCACAATGGAATTATTGAAAACTATGCGGCTATTAAGCAGGCGTTGCTCAAAAAAGGGCACACCTTTACCAGCGAAACCGATACGGAAGTATTAGGGCAGTTTATTGAAGATATCTGGGAAAACAACGGCGGTAGCCTGGAAGAAGCAGTTCGGCTAGCCTTGCAGGAAGTTGTTGGTGCATATGCCATTGTGATTATGAGTGAAGCCGATCCGACTCAGTTGATTGCGGCCCGGAAAGGATCGCCCCTGGTTATTGGTGTCGGCGACAATGAGTTCTTCCTGGCGTCGGATGCTACTCCGATTGTGGAGTATACCAAAGACGTAATCTACCTGAACGATTACGAAATCGCGGTCATTAAAAATGGCGAACTGAAAGTTGTTACACTCGACAATACGACTACAACGCCTTATGTTCATAAAGTAGAACTGGAACTCGAAGCTATCGAAAAAGGTGGTTTCGATCATTTCATGCTTAAAGAGATTTTCGAGCAGCCCCGTTCTATTGCCGACTCAATGCGCGGGCGCGTACAGGCCGATGCCGGAACCTTGCAACTGGGTGGCTTGCGCGATTATCTGGATAAACTGGCGAAGTCGAAACGGATTGTGATCGTTGGTTGTGGTACGTCGTGGCACGCTGGTCTGGTGGCGGAGTATATTTTTGAAGAACTGGCTCGGATTCCGGTTGAGGTGGAGTACGCGTCGGAATTCCGGTACCGAAATCCGATCATTAAAGAAGGAGATATTGTTATTGCTATTTCACAGTCGGGCGAAACGGCTGATACACTGGCTGCTATCGAACTGGCAAAATCGAAAGGGGCCACAATTTTTGGGGTTTGCAACGTGGTGGGCTCGTCTATCGCCCGAGCAACGGATGCTGGGGCCTATACCCACGCAGGTCCCGAAATCGGGGTTGCCAGTACCAAAGCGTTTACAGCACAGGTAACGGTCCTGACGTTGATGGCGCTGGCAGCAGCAAAACGAAAAGGCACTATTTCGGACTCGCTCTTCCGGCAATTGCTGGCCGAAATGGAAAGTATTCCGGCAAAAGTGGAGAAAGTGTTGCAGGCCGCTGACAAAATCAAGGAGATCGCGTACATTTTTACCTACGCCCGCAATTTCATTTACCTGGGTCGTGGCTTAAACTTCCCTGTTGCGCTGGAAGGAGCTCTGAAGCTGAAAGAAATCAGTTACATCCATGCTGAAGGCTATCCGGCTGCTGAAATGAAGCACGGCCCCATTGCGCTCATCGACGAAGATATGCCGGTGGTTGTGATTGCAACCAAAGATTCGTCGTACGAGAAAGTAGTCTCGAATATTCAGGAAGTCAAAGCGCGGAAAGGGCGTGTAATTGCGATCACGACGGAGGGCGATACGCATCTGCCTGGCATGGTCGATTTTACCATTGAGATCCCGAAAGTGCATGAAGTATTGATGCCTTTAGTATCGGTAGTGCCTCTTCAATTGCTGGCTTACGACATTGCCGTTATGCGTGGCCGCAACGTTGACCAACCCCGAAACCTGGCTAAATCAGTTACGGTGGAGTAAATACAAAAATGCTTCGACCAGTAAACGTCTTTCTGAAACTAGTTAGCTCTATTTCTCGGTAATCAAGAAGCCCTGAAAGCGTTCATGTAACTATTTCTATTTTTGAGCGATAGACAGTCATTGGCCAGGCTAAAGGGCTGATCCACTGCGTTTGGCCCTGCTGGTTGTATAGTTGGTAGATCGATTTTGATTTTCGGGAAAACAGATTTAAATACTTCTCCTGAGCATTAGCTTTTGCGGTAATCAAGCTTACTAATAGCTTAAGAAGTTGTTTGAGTTAGTCAACTTATAGCGTTTTACCCAGGTAGGGTGAGGGCAGATTCTCAAAACCGAGTCATACCAACCGTTCGGTTTTAAGAAACCGCACACGTCAGGTTTAAGAACCTGACGCCACGAACGCAAACAACTTCTAAGAAGTTGTTTGAGCGAGTCAATTTACAGTGGTTTGTCTAGGTAGGGTGAGGGCAGATTCTCAAATCTGCCCCCGTGCGGTTTCTCAAAACCGAACGCGTCAGGTTTAAGAGCCTGACGCCACGAACGCAAATAGCTTCTTAAGCTATGATTTTTAATCCTGTAGACCAGTCGATAGATGGGTGTTACACCGCCGACCAACGAACAAGTACTCTGGCTCAGTTTCCAGTCGGGCGATGAAGGGGCTTTTCAGCAACTCTATCAGCTCCATATTCGGCATCTGCTCAACTATGGGTTGCGTCTTTGTGAGTCCGTAGCAACCGTTGAAGACTGCATTCAAGATGTATTTACCGAACTCTGGCACTACCGACAACGGGTTACCCAACCGGCTTCGGTGCGTTTTTATTTGCTGAAGGCACTTCGCAACCGGCTCAAAGCCCAGTACCGCCGGGAGCAACCATTCATATCGGGTTGGGATGATGATCGGGATGAAATAGGTCAAGCGACATTTAGTATCGAGCCGTCTGCCGAACAGCAGCTCATCGCACTGGATATTGATTCCGAGCGGGCAGCGAAAATCCGGCTGGCTATGAATGCCTTATCGCCCCGGCAACGCGAAATTATATACCTCCGCTATTTTAACGACCTATCGTATGAGCAGATCTGTGAGTTGATGAACATTAACTATCAGACCGCCCGCTCACAGATTTATTCGAGTTTGAAACAATTGCGCATGCTTCTGAAAGACAAGGAGTTATCGCTATTATTGCCTTTATTTTTCTTCAATTAAGAAAATTTTTTACCTTTTTTATACTACAAAAGGCCACTGTGGCTTCACTGTATGATTGACTAACCTGGTGTTATGAAATCATACAGTGACTACCTGCCCTACGATGCCGAGGCATTTCTGATGGATGCTTCCTTTCGGGCCTGGATTGCGAAGCCAACCCCCGAAATGACGGCCTACTGGCAGGGCTTGGTGGAAACCTATCCACACCTGCGCGACTCGTTTGAGCAAGCCCGGCTGCTCGCTCAGGGACTAGCCGCTACCTGGATTCCCTTCTCCGAGGAGTATACGGCTGATTTATTTCAGCGAACGCTGGCCAATCGAACCCCCGATCTGGTGGAGGATACGGCTACGATTCGACAAATGCCACGGGTATCGTACTGGACCTATACCGCTGCTGCACTGATCCCATTGCTACTTGGCGTATGGAGTTATCTCTATTTCTTCCAGGAACAGCTCATACAAAACGGAAATGCCCAGTTTCAGACACTTACCTTGTACGATGGCTCGGAAGTGAGGCTCAATGCCAACAGTCAACTGCGTATTCCCTCGCGTTTTCACTGGCGGTCGAATCGGGAAGTATGGCTTACAGGCGAAGGCTTTTTTGCGGTTCAGAAGCAGAAAAACGACCAGACAGGGAGCTATCGCAAATTTACTGTTCATGCCGAACGGGCTGATGTTGCCGTGCTAGGAACCCGGTTTACGGTGTATTCCCGGTCGCAACGGACGCAGGTGCTGCTGGAAGAAGGCCGTATTGCTTTAACTGACCCGGTCAGCCAAAAAACAATCGTGATGAAGCCAGGGCAGTTAGCCACCTATCAGACAGGCGCATCGCGCTATACACTCGCCCTAGTTAATGCTAAACAGCAGCGTCCACTGATGGCCTGGCGCGACAAGCTGCTGGTATTTGAAAATGCGTCGATGGCGGTTCTCGGGCAACGGTTCCGGGAGGTGTATGGCGTGCAACTGGTGCTTGAAGGCGAGGACTTTGCCGATCAGCAATTTACCGGGGAGTTGCCGCTCGATGATCAGGAGAAAGCCCTGCGTATTCTTTCAGAAACCTTCGGGCTCAAAGCGGTGCCTTATCAGAACCGCATCTACTTTATTCCCAGTCCAGTAAACTGATATTCCCATGATGCAGGCATAACTGCCTGTAAAAATAAAACCACACTCAGCGAGCGTGGCCTATTCAATTTATAAATTCTAAAACAAAGAACGTAAAAAATGCCTAAACCCTTACAACGTGAGTGCCTTCATTTTGCCGCATTGGCACTGCTGACGGGCGGAATCGGTTCGGTTTCTGCCCAAACCCTGGCGCTGGCTCGTTATCAAAACCCGTCGGGTATAACCCAACCAGCGCTCAATTCATTGGAACTCAAAACCCTGCTTGGCCAACTGGAAGGCAAGTATGGGGTTCGGTTCAACTATCGGGCAGCGCTGGTTCGTTCGGTAACGATTTTGACACCCCCACTAGCCGAGTTTAGTGAGCATATTCCCGAAACGCTGAACCGGATACTGGCGCCAAAGGAATTGCAGTGTATCCAGATCGATACCCGCACTTACGTAATTCAGCCCATAAGTGGGGCAAAAAAAGGGGTAAAGCCCGAATCCCCGAATACAGCCGACCTCCGGCCCAGTCTGATCCCTTCAATAAGCCCAATCGCTTTTGAGCAGGTGCAGGAGCGTACCCTGACGGGGCAAGTGGTAGATGCCGCATCCGGGCAGGGGTTACCGGGGGTTAGTGTCGTGGTTAAAAATACCAGCAAAGGAACCGTTACCGATACGGATGGTAAGTTCCGGCTGGTTATCCCCAATCAGGCCGATGTCGTGGTCTTTTCCTTTATTGGCTATATATCTCAGGAGGTTTCGGTTAAGAACCAAACCCTACTGAATATCAAGCTGGTCGCCGACACCAAAGCGCTCAACGAAGTGGTGGTGGTTGGTTACGGCACTCAAAAGAAATCTGACCTGACGGGTGCTGTCTCGACGATTACGGCCGAAAAGCTGAAAGCCCAGCCCGTTGCCGGTATCGATCAGGCCTTAGCTGGGCAACTGCCGGGTGTTCAGGTTACCCAACCGACGGGCGCACCGGGTGGTGGCGTGCGGGTGCGGGTACGGGGATCTGGGTCTATTTCATCCAGCAACGAGCCGCTGTATGTGATTGACGGCTATCCGGTACAGGGAAACTTTGATCAGAACTATAACCCGCTGACGACCCTCAATCCGGCTGATATTGAATCCATCAACGTGCTCAAAGATGCCTCCTCAACGGCTATCTATGGGTCTCGCGGATCTAATGGTGTAGTAATCATTACCACCAAGCGAGGCAAAGCCGGAAAAACGCGGATTGATTTCGATGCCTATGTCGGTACGCAGTCACTGGACCGACCCATCAAGATGCTCAATGCCGCCCAACTAGCCGAAATCGGTACCGAGGCCCGAAATCAGTACTACCGTGATGTCATTGGGGGCAATCCGGCCGATAGCAACGAAGAGCGATTGAAGAAAACATCGGCCGGATTAGCCCTGATTCCGCCCTTCTTTACTCAACCCACCCCCTACGATACCGACTGGCAAAAGGCCTTTTACCGTGCCGCGCCCATCAGTAGTTACAACGTATCGGTCAGTGGGGGTAATGAACGGACCACGTTTTCGGTCGGGGCTGGGTATTTCAATCAGCAGGGTATTATTCCCAACACCAACCTGCTACGCTATTCCATTCGGGCCAATATCGAATCGCAAGCCAGTGACCGACTCAAAATTGGGGTCAGTTTGCTGCCATCCGTCCGAACCCAACGCGTTGTCGATGTGGAAGGTCACGTGTCGGTGGGGGCAATCACGGGTACGCTTAATTTCCTGCCCCAATTGCCAGTTCAATACCCGGATGGCACCTACAGTACCATGACCAACATGCAGTACGGGTTTCAGACGCCCGAAAATCCGCTGGTGATTGTGAATGAAGAAAATCGGCAGCAGTTGTTCTACCGGATGCTGGGAACGGTGTATGCGGATTATGCCCTTCTGAAAGACCTCAATCTGCGCGTAACTGTTGGTGGCGACCTGAATGCCTCGCGAGAAGATCGCTTTCGTTCCTCTAAGATTGGTAACCCCGGCCAGCCAGCGCCAACTGTACCGTCAGGATTTGCCAATGATGGGATGAGCTATAACTGGCTGAACGAAAACACCGCTACCTACACCCGACAGTTAGGAAAACATGGGCTGACGGCCCTGGTAGGGTATACCATTCAGAAAAACCGGAATTACGGAACATCCTTAACGGCCATCAATTTTCCCAATGACCTGGTCACGACCCTCAATGCGGGGCAGATTAACGGTGGCAATACATCGCGCGACGAATGGGCACTTTTGTCCTGGCTGGGGCGGATCAACTACAATTATCAGGATCGGTATCTGCTCACCGTTAGCTTCCGGCGGGACGGCAGTAGTCGGTTTGGATCGAATAACCGCTGGGGGAATTTCCCGTCGGTTGCGGCCGCCTGGCGAATCGTCGACGAACCGTTTATGAAGTCGATCAAAGCGATTAGTGACCTGAAATTGCGGGCCAGCTACGGGCTAAACGGGAATAATTTCATCAGTAATTATGGCTCAATTGGCCTGATCAGCACGTCGAACTACATCACCGGAGCCGGTACGGGCGCGCTGGCCAATGGCCTGGTACCTTCATCCATCGCGAATCCTGATCTGACCTGGGAAAAGTCTAAACAGGTGGATGTGGGGCTGGAAGTGGGTCTGTTCAACAACCGCCTGCTGCTGACCGCCGATTATTACAACCGATTGACCTCGGGCTTACTGCTGAACGTGCCGGTGCCCTCGATCACGGGGTTTACCAATGCCCTGCAAAACATCGGTCAGGTGAAGAATTACGGGCTGGAATTTGGTCTGACGAGTCGGAACCTGGTGGGGAAAGCCTTTACCTGGACAACGGATGCCAATATCTCCTTCAACCGAAATCGGGTGCTGGCCCTGGGGCCCAAAGGGGATCCGATTCGTAGCTCTACCGACGTGGCCGATACGCACATCACCCAAATTGGATCGCCCATTAGCAATTATTATGGCTACCAGGTCGATGGTATTTTTCAGAACCAGGCCCAGGTTGATGCGGGGCCAACCTGGGCAGCACCAGTCATTACCCGGCCCGGTGATTTCCGATTCAAAGACATTAATGGTGATGGGAAAATCGACGCCAACGACCGGACCGTCATCGGTACGCCCTATCCTAAATTCGTTTTCGGTCTAACGAACACCCTTAGCTATAAAGGATTCGATCTCAGTATATTACTACAAGGCTCGCAGGGAAATCAGGTATTGTATTTGCAGCGCCGTTTCTTCGGTTTCGTCAATTCCAGCAATTCGTATGCGGATGTGGTAAACCGGTGGCAGAGCGAGGCCAATCCGGGCGATGGCAAACATCCACGAGCCTATCCGGCGGGTAACTCCAATCAAGTAACGTCCTACTATGTGGAAGATGGTTCGTATCTACGGATTCGCAATGTTTCGCTGGGTTATCGACTACCTGCCCGTTGGGCCGAACGCATCGGCATGCAGGGCCTCCGCATCTACACGACGGGCCAGAATCTCTACACGTTCACCAAGTACGCCGGTTACAATCCCGAAGTCAACCGAAACTACAATGGCAATCCACTTGTCGAAGGGGTCGATTATGGAGTTTACCCACTCGCCCGCAGTTTCACCGTTGGTTTGAATGCTTCCTTCTAACTCTCTGCTTTTCTATGAAACGATTTTCATCTAGTTTACTTCTCCTACTCGCACTGGCCTCCTCGGCTTGCCAGGACGACTTTCTGGCCCTATCGCCGATTTCGTCGGCCAACATCGATAAATTCTACCAGACCCCGGCCGATTTTCAGACGGCTATTCTAGGCGCTTATTCGACCTTACAGACGGGCGGCATGTACGGAAACTGGTTTTTGTTTGCCGAAGAACGCTCCGACAACACTGAACAGGAAGACTATGCGGGCACCACACAGGTGTATGGCGATTTTGATACGTTTACCCTGCTGTCGACCAACAGTTTTATCTCCGATGCCTGGAATGCCCATTATCGGTTGATCAATCAGTGCAATACCGTGCTGAGCCGGATACCGTCGGTGAATTTTTCGGACGCTACCCAGAAAGACCAGTTGATCGGCGAAGCTAAATTTTTGCGAGCACTGGCTTATTTCAATCTGGTACGGGTGTATGGCGATGTTCCGCTGGTGACAACGGCCATTAGCGGAGCCGATGCCTATCAGGTCAATCGGAGTCCAGTGGCGGATGTGTATACCCAAATTGGAAGCGACCTGACCGATGCCAGCGCAAAACTGCCCGCAAGTTACACCGGAGCCAACGTGGGCAGAGCCACCAAAGGGGCTGCGACAACGTTGCTGGGAAAAGTGTATCTGACTCAAAAGCAATATGATAAGGCCGCCCAGACGCTGAAAACGGTGATCGATGCCGGTACGTACAGTTTACTGCCTGCCTACGCGAGTGTGTTTCTGGATGCCAACGCGCAGAATAAAGAGTCGGTTTTTGAAGTAGCCTATAAAGCCAGCAGTCAGGGCGAAGGCAGTATCTATGCCACTACTTTTTCGCCGAAACGGGGCGCTGTTTATGTCACAGGTCAGGGAAATGGGCAGGGTTACAACCGACCGACGCAGAACATGATTGCCGCCTACGAGCTGGGTGATTTGCGCAAACCTGTGTCGTTGAGTGAAACCTGGACCGATGGCAAGCAGGTCTACAATGATCCCTACGTGAAAAAGCAATTCATTACCCCCTTGGCGACGGCTTATGATGGCGATGGCAACTGGATTGTGCTGCGCTATGCGGATGTACTGCTCATGTATGCCGAAGCCCTGAACGAACAAGGACAAACCAGTCAGGCGCTGCCGTATCTCAATCAGATTCGATCTCGGGCCGGGCTTGCAGACCGCACGGGTCTGTCGCAGGCAGATGCCCGGCTCGCGCTGGAACAGGAACGTCGCGTTGAGTTAGCCTTTGAAGGACATCGCTGGTTCGACCTGGTCCGAACAGGCCGCGCCCTGACGGTGATGAAAGCGACGGGTAAAACCGTTTCGGAGCGGGATCTGCTGTTCCCGCTTCCCCAGCAGCAGATTGACATTAACCCGCTTTTAAAGCAAAACACGGGGTATTAAGACAATGAATAATGAATAATGGATAATGTAGAATGGATAAATTCAACTTGCTGGTAACCAGCGGGATTTCATTATCCATTATTCATTATCCATTGTGCATTGTGCATCGTCCATTATTTCAATCTCATGCAACCACTTCTGTTTTTGTACCTGATCGCCGGGCTATTTGCCTGGTCTGGGCCAGCGGAGCCACCCGTTAACAATCGGTTGGCGGCATTGACATCGCCGATTCTGTTTCGGGGTGACGAACACACGGCCTACCGCGATCCGTCATTCCTGTATCATCAGTATAGTCTGTACGTCTTTTTTACCCTGGTACGCATTGAGGAGGAGCATAAAATTTACTCCTATGTAGCGATGACCCGCACTAAAGACCTCCAGCAGTGGACACCCCTGCGCATCCTAACTCCCCGCGACCAACGGCTCGACTACAGCAGTCCCGGCAATGTTGTGCGGCAGGGCGACGAATGGGTATTGTGCCTGCAAACCTACCCCCGACCCGATTATACAACCGATCAGATGCCCCGGTATGCCACCCAGGATGCCCGGATTTTTACGATGCGAAGCCGGGATTTGATTCACTGGAGTAGCCCGGAGTTACTTCGGGTCAAAGGCCCTTCCGTGACAGAAAAGGACATGGGGCGAATGATTGACCCATATCTGCTGGCCGATAAAGACGAACCGGGGAAATGGTGGTGCTTTTACAAACAGAATGGCGTCAGTATGTCGAGTTCTTCTGATCTGCGTAACTGGACCTTTGTCGGCCATACGGAGTCGGGCGAAAATGCCTGTGTGTTAGTCGAAGATAACCAGTACATCCTGATGCATTCGCCGAAAAACGGGATCTGCCTAAAACGCTCAACGGATTTAAAAAACTGGCAGGACTGGGGCGGACTCATTACGCTGGGTCAGTCGGACTGGTCCTGGGCCAAGGGGCGACTCACGGCGGGTTCGGTCCTGAACCTCAAACAAATTCCTGCCTTTGGTAAATACGTGATGCTGTTCCACGGCTCCGGGCCATTGAGTGAAGAGGAGGGCGACTTCGACAAAAATGCGTCCATCGGCATTGCCTGGAGCGATGACCTGCTGACCTGGCAATGGCCCGCTCAAAACCGTTGACCAATGTCTGTACCATTCTATACAACCAAAACATATCTGAATGAAATCGAACGACCTTACCCGACGCGCTTTTTTACACCAATCCTCCCTGGCGGCCGCCAGTGTAGTTACTGCCTCATCCTTTCCCTCGCTACCCCTAAACGCGCCCAAACGTCGGGTGGCTATGGTCGGAACTGGCCACCGGGGAACCAGTATGTGGGGGACACCGGTCGTGCAGGAGTTTGGCGACATCGTTGAATTTGTCGGGCTGTGCGACAAGAACATTGGCCGGGCGAAAACAGCCCAGAAACTGATGAATGTAACCTGCCCAGTGTTTACTGATTTTGAACAAATGATGCGGGAAACCAAACCCGACCTGTTGATCGTCACCACAGTCGATGCGACCCACGATCAGTTTATCATCAAAGGCATGGAAATGGGTGCCGACATCATTACCGAAAAACCCATGACCACCGATGAAACTAAATGCCGGGCTATTCTGGAGGCCGAAAAGCGGACGGGCAAAAAAGTGACTGTCACCTTCAACTATCGGTATTCGCCCCACCGTCAGAAACTCTATGAGCTGTTGCGTGAAGGCGTCATTGGGACGATTACCTCCGTTGATTTCCACTGGTATTTAGACATTCATCATGGGGCCGATTATTTCCGACGCTGGCACCGGCTCCAGGAAAACAGCGGTTCCTTATGGGTCCACAAAGCCAGCCACCACTTCGACTTGCTGAATTGGTGGCTGGAGTCGGAACCGGAGCAGGTTTATGCGCAGGGAACGCTAGATTTTTACGGCAAAAAAGGCCCTTTCCGGGCGGAAAACTGCCGAAGCTGTTCCCACAAGAGCGACTGTAGCTTTTACTGGGACATTACGAAGGACAAACGGTTGACGGCGCTCTACATCGACAACGAGAAGTATGATGGCTACCTGCGGGATGGCTGTGTGTTTAAAGAGGATGTCAACATCGACGATAAAATGGCAGCTACCATTCAGTACGCCAATGGGGTCAATGTAAGTTATTCGCTGACCACTTATTCGCCATACGAAGGCTACCGGATTGCCTTTAACGGAACGAAGGGAAGACTGGAGGCCTGGATCAAGGAAACGGGTAAGATGCCGATTGAACCCTATGATGAACTCATGCTATCCAAAAACTTTGGCGAAGTCGAGTTCATTAAAGTGCCTCAGGCCGAGGGGCATGGTGGAGGAGACGCGCGCCTTCGGGACAAGATTTTTCGGAACCCCAACACGCCGGATGCGTTCCGCCAGACGGCCGGAAGCCGGGATGGGGCCATGGCGATCCTGGTCGGCATCTGCGCTCGAAAAAGTAAGCAAACAGGTCAGTCCGTACGTATTGAAGAAGTTTCAGGGCTGAAACCGAAAGCGATTAAAGCGTAAAGATTGTTCAATGAATAATGCACAATGAATAATGTAAAATGAACCGCACGGGCGACTCCGAATGCGTGATATTCATCTTATTATCATTGTACATTATTCATTGCGCATTATCCATTTACTTATATGATAGGTTGGTAATTGAGTAAAGCACCGCCACCTTGTGTGATTGCTTTCTTTTGTAACTACGTTTACGTTTCACGTTCAGCATGATAAAAAAGCTACTACTAAGCGGCTACTGTTGCCTGGTTGCCCTCATCAGTGTGGCCCAGCACGAAATCTCCTTGTATACCGGGCCAATCCCAAATTCGAAGCAATCGGACGTCAAGGAAATTAAACGACCCGATCAGAGTGTATCCAACGTCGTTCAGCCAACGCTCACCGTCTTCTTACCTCCTAAGAAAAAGGCCACCGGAACTGCTGTGATTGTCTGCCCCGGCGGTGGCTACGAAACGCTGGTTATGAAACGAGAAGGCTTCGACATGGCCGAAGCCTTTACCAAACTGGGCGTGGCCGCTTTTGTGATGAAATACCGGCTGCCTAATGCGAAAACCATGATCGACCCAGCCATTGGTCCGTTACAGGATGCCCAACAGGCATTGAAAATCATTCGCCAACGAGCAGCCGAATGGGGTGTCGATCCAAAGCGAATCGGGATTATGGGCTTTTCGGCGGGTGGGCATCTGGCAGCTACGGCCGGAACACATTTTCAGAAGCCAGTGATCGACAACCCGGAAGCTATAAATCTGCGCCCCGATTTTATGATCCTGATTTATCCGGTAATTAGCCTTTCGGCTGACATTGGAAGTGCCAAAAACCGCAAAAACCTGCTGGGCGAATCACCGAAACCGGAGCAAATTCAGCTCTATTCCAACGAATTGCACGTCGATAAAGCAACCCCGCCAACGTTCCTCACTCATGCGGGAGATGATTCGAAGGTACCCGTCAAAAATAGCCTGGTCTTTTATGAAGCGCTCCAGCAGAATGGTGTTCCAGCCGACCTGCATGTATATCAGAAAGGCGAACACGGCTTCGGCAAAACCCCAATGTTTGACGAATGGTTTGGGCGCATCCATCAATGGATGAAAGATGCTAGTTTGCTAACTCCCTAATCAAGATGAGATGATGCCATGGTCGGAGTAAGTTTATCTCGTTTCAATCAGTAATCGATCTGGTTTCTCCAGGGTTCACAAACTAGCAGATAACTCGTTTGAGCTTTTTAGGGAAAATCAAAAAAGAGCGTTTTTAAGATTACTCCCTTTTGTTAAATTAACTACTTTGTAAAGCGTACTCACAAGTAGTTTCTATGCAAATGAAAATCATTCTGACATATCTTCTGGTAGGTTTAACGTTGTCACTAGCCCAGGCACAGACGGCTCCTCGTGCCCGTGATCTCGGTATCCCACTCGATGGAACACCAGGGCGATACAATGCTATCACCGATGTGAAAGGCGTTGAAGTAGGTATGGTTACGCTTATTTCGGGCAATGGCAAACTGGATGTAGGAAAAGGGCCTGTTCGTACGGGCGTTACGGCCATTTTGCCGCGTGGTAAAACCTGCGATCCTGTTTTTGCAAACTGGCATACGCTCAATGGAAATGGCGAAATGACTGGTACCACCTGGATAACCGAATCCGGCTTTCTGGAAACGCCGATTCTGATTACCAACACGCATAGTGTGGGGGTAGTCCGGGATGCGACTGTAGCCTGGGAAGCCCAAAACAAGTTTTACAAGGACTTAGGTAATGATATCTGGTTTTCGTACCCACTTGTTGCCGAAACATACGATGGTATGCTAAATGATATCAATGGCTTCCACGTTAAGAAAGAACATGTGATGACTGCTCTCGATGGGGCTAAAAGCGGTTCCGTGGCGGAAGGTGCCGTTGGCGGTGGCACAGGTATGGTTTGTTTGGGCTTCAAGGGAGGGACGGGTACATCATCGAGGGTAGCAAATGGATATACCGTTGGTGTATTGGTTCAGGCTAATTTCGGGAGCCGGGCGCAATTGACCATTGCGGGTGTACCTGTGGGTAGGGCGTTGCTCGATACCTTGGCCTGGCAACTCAACGGCGAACAAATTTATGGGAAGCCGAAAGCGAAACAATCCGACGAGCGAGGTTCGATCATTGCCATTGTGGCAACCGATGCTCCTTTACTGCCACACCAGTTAAAACGCATTGCCCAACGGGTTTCGCTGGGCATTGGTAAAATGGGTGGAGTCGGCGGTAATAGTTCGGGCGATATTTTTCTGGCCTTTTCGACGGCAAACCCCGGCATATTTGATCGAAAAGCTAAGACAAAGTCGGTGGAGATGCTAACGAATGATCAAATTGACCCCTTGTTTACGGCCACCGCCCAGGCTACCGAAGAAGCTATCCTGAACGCGCTGGTAGCGGCCAAAGACATGAGAGGTATCAACGACAACTTCATTCCAGCGTTACCCCACGAAACGATCCGCAAGGTGTTAAAGCAGTATAATAGGCTGAGTAAGTAGAGGATTCTCCTGTAGTAGCTGTGGTGTCGGTTGCTGCAACCGATACAGCGAGGTTTCTCAAAACCTTGTGCGTCGGTTTAGAGAATAGCAGTCTTGATTACTACGCTACTTCGTAACCCGTTTATACTTCTCGATAATGATGTGATCGATACCCAGCTTTTCTACTTTCTCAACTCCTTTCTGAATCAGCGTGTCGTTCGAGATGTTGACAACAAACTCGAATTTGTGGTTTTCCCAAGCCTTATCGCTAAAATAGTCCAGATTTTCGGTGTATACGCTGTCTTTCAGCGTATAGCTGCCACCACCTGCCGTGAACTGATTCGTAGAATCTTTCGGTGGGTTAATGGCGTGATTGAGGAAGGCAAAATGTGTTGGATTAATAATCTTGATCATTTTGTGGGTCGGGTCGAACGTAGAAAAGCTGGAATCTTTCTCGATCGTTGTGGCCGATACCAGCTCCCAGGTCCCGATAATCGGTGAGTCAGGCTGTTTGGTGGAGCAGGCCGATAGGGTAGTGATGGCTACAAGCAATAAAGGGATAAATCTCATGTTTTGCGAGCGATGCGATGATTTATAAGAAAGCAATCGATACACAGTTTTACCCAAAATAGAACACAGATTTTTATGATGATTATGATTTACACAGATCATAATCATCATAAAAATCTGTGTTCTATTTTTTATTGAACTTCGGCCGGTTCAAACGTACAGAGCGACGCTACGTGGGCTTTACTGCCGTCGGTTACCCAGGAGTCTAACTGAGCTGGGTCTTTCATCTGCTGACCACGATAGCGAGGGACTTCGATATATCCGCATTTTACATCGGAAAGGGCCGACATATCGCTCCAGAGCTTTTCAATTTGTGCGACCGGGTAAATATCTTCCTGGCCATGTCCCCATCGGTATTTTACATCTTTGATGGTTACGTAAGTTGGCATTCGATGCGCTACACTTCGTACGGCTTTGGCCAGTTGAGCGTCGTCGCTGGTTTGCAGATCGGCACGGGTAAGGCCGAAGAGTTGGAGCAACGGATCAACCTGAATCCAGGTCGTATTGGTGTTGTAATAGCTCAGATTTAGCTCGTCCTCTTCGCGGGGCTGAGCCAGTCCTTCCAGTAGCCGAAGTTGTCCATTGACTCGGGCGAGCCCACCCCCTCGGTCTTCGATACGACGGGGTACGACTTCAAACGTAAGCGTATTTCCCGATTCAAGGTGATGGCCTAAAGCCGCTGGATTGACGTCGGCACCGAGGGTGTCGATGTTATGCAGCATGATCGTTTCTACCTGTGGCTGTTCGGCCAGTACCTTTGCCAGCACCCCATTGCGTAACAGGTTCGAAACTTCATACCAGTGGCCCAGGGGCGAGAATCGTTGTGCTGCAATATTATCGACATAATCGCTGCCTTCTCCTTTCGATTTGGCCCAGGCAATCATCGACTGACGTACTGCATCCCGAACCTTCTGTTTGTTCTCATCGAGGGTTTCCTGGGGCATATCTTCCCACAAAAACCGTAAATCGCGCTCCATCGGTACAAAACGTTGCCCAATCGAACGGCCCGGCGATAGATAAGTAGGTCCCTGATACCCGAAATTACCCGTTTGTGTTAGTTTTTTTCGGATGGGTTCGTGAGTTAGGTAACTCGTTGCTACGATGTAGGGAATCGGAGCATTATACCGTTCAGAAACTTTACGGGTTTTGGCCAGATGAATCTCCAGAAAGCTCCGGTGCACACCGTCAATTTCAACAAACGGGTTGATAGCCTTAATAACCCCGGCCCCTTTGGTCCATCGACTCCCTACGCCAGCCGCCAGGCCCATAATAGCCACCTTACCTGCTCGTATGGCCGCTTCGCCTGTCTGGACAGCTGATGTTATTGATTCGAGCGGGACAAGGTCACCCGGTAGTACGTCATCAATCGTGGTTTCGGCCGATAGTCGGTTACGCGATAGGCCAATGCGCCCCTTTTGTAGTTCTTCCCGAATTTCGTTGTGCTGAATGTAGTCGAACCCGTTTTCTTTCTTGATCTGGTCGGCTTTCTCATTTTCGACGCTTCGGTTGCCCTGTGAAGTTGGGTCCGATACCTTAAATAAGTTGCTGACGATGGTCCGTAACAATGGATACGCCAGGTTATTTTGGTCGCAGTAGGTTGTAAAGTAATCGATTTCGGCCCGGCGAACGTAGGGGATTGATTTTGGGTCTTTACGGACTAGTTCCGATACCTGAATACCGTAGTACTGTTCGGGCATCATGGCCTGGTTTCCTTCCAGAAGATTGGCCCAGGTGCCTTTGTTGTTGATACTCCAGTTGTATACGACCGGCTCCATAGCAAAGGGCAGCGAGTCGGAAAGTTCGTTTTTCGTTTTCCGAAGCATCTCCAGCACCTGTACTTTGTAGTCTTCGTAATGGGCCGGATTGACAAACATGCCCATACCCCCCCCCGACATACCGCCCAGCATCAGGAATCCATAATAATCGTCGCCGATTTGCTTCTTCGCTTTGGCAATGATCTGTTCCGTGAAATAGGTGGAGGCCCAGGGAATAATGGTTTTGATCGGGTATTCCCAGTTGCGGGCAGTATTCTGGCCCAGTTTCTTAATATCACCTTCTTTAATGGCACTCAGGATGTTATCGAAAATCTGGTTTGTTTGCTGGCGGGCATCCCATTCGTTACCACCCCGAAGCAGGTATTTCTCGGTAACCATCTCCAGAATAGGCCCAACGTTGGAGGCCATACCGCCATGCATCAATACCAATGAGTGCATGATTTTCTCCTGAATGTCGGGGTGGATGTCTTCGCCCTGCAACACCCGGTGGCGGGGTAATAATGTGCCCCGGCTGATGCCGTATTCGGGGTCACCTTCCTGGGCAAACGTACCCTGAATGGCTTTGATGCCCGGCCAAACGCCCCCCGAGTCCTGCCAGCCACCGCCCGAACCGCCGATCCATTCGCCCAGAATAGCCCGGGAGGCTACCAGACGTCGCTCATTTTCCTGCAAGCCACCTTCCAGCCGTTGCGTTTGGCAGGTAGCCCGCATTAGCAGGCTGATAATGGAGCCCAACAGGTTGGTCGATACCGCAAACCGCGAACCTTTCGGAATATCGTTGACTTTCGTGACCAGTTCAATGCCCATTCCCGGTGCCACAATCCGGGCCAGAATGTCGGCCAGCGATTGGTTGGTTCCTTCGAACGAAGGCGGAATCAGACCCGAAGCAATTACACCCGCTTTAACCAGACTCAGGTAGTCATTCCCGAAGTTGAACAGATCGTCGAGATCGTGAATGTCTTTGGTTGTGTTCAAATCGACACTAGTCAGGCGAAGAACGGGTTCAGGAATGGCCCGGACATAACAGTTCAGCGGTGGGCGAATGTCTTTGTCACGACCGAATACACCCAAGTCGATGGAAATATTGATGACACGAGCTCCTTCGGGATAGTCCATACCCAGAAAGAAAATGTCTGACCAACCGCTATGGGTTAAGTCCATCCGCACGGAGGTTTGCTCGTGCAGAATAGGGTAGAAGAGGGAGTTGTCCGGGCGTTGGAGCAGACGGGGATGAATGCGAATCGGATGCTCAGCCTGATGACCTACCCGAAACATCCACTGGTTGCCTTTGCTGGAACGGACGCTTTTACGAACCTGATCGGCCAGGGTCTGAAACGACAGTTGATGATAGCTGTCGGCTAGCGCACTTAGTAAAGTAGCGTTTGGGCCTTGTTTATCTAGTTCCTGCAAAAATGTGGCAATAGCCTGTTCGAACCGACGCGACAGCAAATCATCGAAACCAGCGTAGGGGATTTTTCCAATAGCCGGAATTTCGTTGGTTTCCATCAGGAAGAAACGAAACCCGGCATACAGGAAAAGAATGGCTCGGACTTTATCGTACAGGTTTGGAGTCGACTTTCGGAAGGCATCCAGTTCGCGCAGCGCCTTTAGTAAACTATTGGCAGATAAATTTCGGCTGAGGTCAAAAAAGGATCGATTACGAATAGCAGGATCTGTAGACGTAATGGTTTCTATAAATATATTCATGTTGATTTCGGCTAAACAGAATAGCGCTTCTTGGGATCAGTGGATTCGGCTATCGGCTAGTTAGCAGTAAGTTGTGCCTTTCGCGAATTAGCTTCGGCCAATAGTTCGACCATCGACGTCAGCGTTTCGTCGTGAGCCACTCCTGCCAGACCGAGGGCCATCTGCGCCCGTAGAAGTCCCTGCCGCCCACTTAAGTCGTATCGATTTCCCTTGACCTCGAGCGCCAGGTATTTTTCGATATGGGCCAGTTCCTGAAGGGCCGGTGTCAACGGAATGTTGGTGCCATCCTGCGCGATCTGTATTTCCAGCAGGCTGAATACTGTTGGGGTAAACACGTGCATACCGAAGAAGCATAGGTAGTAACCAACCCGCAAACCGGGTGTCTGGAGTTCAAGCTCAGCTACGCTCAGCGAGGGTTTCTCAATAAGTCGTTCAATCTGGTACACCCCATTCATGCCGGGTATATGCTTGCCCGTAAGTGTGCCATACCGACCGATCTGATGCTCGATGGTTGGGTTAACGGCCGATACAGAGCAATTTTCCTGTACAGCCAGTTCGATGAGTTGGGTAGCACACCGTTTGCTGGTCAGATTGGAGATGTACAGGTAGTCGCCGAGGAGGAGCAGAAACGGTTCATCAGCTACAAAGTCTTTGGCACAATAAACGGCGTGACCATACCCCAGCGGTTCTGGCTGCTCGGCAAAGCGGACCCGACTGATGAGGTTGTCTATTTTATCTGCTTCTTCCTGGGCCCAGTCAACGTTTTTGTAGGATTTGATCAGGTTATCACGCAGAGAAGTAAAGGCGTTGATATACCGGTCACCATCGCCTGGGGCACACACCACGCAGATTTCTTCAATACCGCTTAGGAAAGCCTCTTCGGCAATAGCCTGAATAACGGGTTTGTGCAGCCCATCGGTATCGATGATGGGCAGCATGGCTTTCTGTATTGTATCGGCAACGGGGTATAAACGTTCTCCGCGTGCAGCTGCGGTAATGACGGCTTTTCTAATTTTCATGTAGCAGATGTATTTCCAACGAAGATAGAGTAACGGCAATCACTTAACCAAGATGCGTACGTATAGATTTATTATCCGACAGGAGAGTAGACGTTTCTAAACGACTCACGTCGGGTTCATTTTAGCGGTAGGAAGTTACATTGAAAGCTACACCGATTTTTATACCACCCCAGCGATGAGGCATTCCCGTTTCGAATTCGCGGGTAAGCAACGACTGATAATATTCCAGGTAAAGTTTTTTGTATCGAAACACAGCGCCATAATTTGCCTGAAATGTAGTCCGCGTCAGTTGATCGGCCGGAATTACGTACGGGCTACTGCGGTTAAATAACCCACCTTGCAGGGTAGCATCATAGGCAACAATACTAACTAAAGGCTGGGCATAGGCATACAATTGCAAGCGCTTACTGGTCGTCGTCTGGCTAAACGGTGAATCGAATCGACCTAGTATGACCGCAACTCCTGTTTGTGCCCGATTCAGGAATGTGCCGACCTGAACCTGGGCAGTAGCGCTTACCGATAGCGCATGACGATAGGCATATAGCTGCTTTTCGTAGGTAAGGTTGTAATTCAAAATGGCATCGTTGCGAATCTGGTGCTGCCAGCCATGTGGTTCAACACCGTTGATGAGCCGATGAATAGCCGCCTGCATTTCGTAGCCAAACGCAATCGGCCCTACCATACCCGTACTGAGCAACGATGACACGCGAACCCGACGCAGTGTATCAGTGGATATGCTAAACGTTTTGACGAGAATGCACGCAGCAAACGGACGATCTCCTACCAGGATCGCATCGCTTCCAAGGGTAGTGGGCGTAAACCCAAAATGCTCCAACGACAGGCCATATTGGATCGGATTCCCTTTTAATGTAACGAGCAGTTTCGTGAGGGGATTTTTTCGGAGTGCCGGATTAACAACTTCAACATTGTAACCCTGCGTATAATATCGGTCTGTTGCCGTAAAATAGTCGTTGTCGTAGTGAAAACGGAAATAATTATCGGAGCCCATTTGCCGAAACGATGCCGTATTATCGATGCGTTGCGCCACATTTACTAGTGGGAGCAAGCATCCCAGAATAGCCAGATAGATCGTATGTTTCTGCATAATGATCTATCTACGCCCATCCTACATTATCGGATTGATTGGCCTACTAACTCACACCAGGCAACTGATTCCTTCAAGCTTCTGCTCAGCTTGAAGGAATCTTGCTTTTGGGCATTTCGATAAATCTAAAAAATCACTTGATTACCTCACTAATCAGTATCATCGGACTGACATTGGTGTACTTGGGGAAATCGGCCCGTATGGCGTTTATATTTGGGGAGATAGCCGCCTGATAGTCAGCCAGGCTCTTTACATAGAAACTTCCGATAGCCATAAAAGGTAGTGGCGAGTTGGGCGTGCCATTTGAAACACCTTTGTCTATAGTATAACGCACCAGGTTGGCCCCTAACAAACCGGCTACAAAGGGCATATGGCTTTTCTCATAATAGTCCATATCGAAGGTTTTACCTTCTGCGTAAGGATAAAAAATGGAAACTTTAATCAACCCCTTATCGCCAGCATCCGCTTTACTACTGGTTTTTGAATCGAGTTTTTGTTGGGCAAATGCTGAAAAACAGGTGCCAAGCACTAATAAGACTAGTATGAGCTTCATTTTCATAATGGTAGTTTGAAATTGTCCTACGCGAAGCTACTAAAATGCAACGAAAATCGGCCTTGCCCAGCCGAATGTAATGGGTAGGATCGCTGATCCGCTTTTGTATTATGAAAAGCAGTCTACCTAACGGCCACAAAGGCTAACGGTTGTGTTTTCGAATTTTAATTGTCTGATTGTGGGGGCACCAGAAAGTTGAGCCCTAGGCTGACGATGAATACTAGCAAACCCAACATGAAATACACCATATTATCCATTAGTCTAAATTTAACGTATTCAAATTAACTCTGTCGCAAACCTTGACTTGTCGGAATGGTTGACCCGTCAGTCGAAACTTGAGTAGCGAGCTAAAAGCGCATCGTCAATGAGAGGTTTCACCTGCCATACCAGAATCGGAACCCAGGCTTTTTTGTTTGGCTAATTCATCCAACACCCCGAGTGTTAATGGCGAATTAGCTACGCAAAACAACCAATGTTGCTCTGACCTTTACTCCATTATTTAGATGTATTATTGAACTTTAATTATCTGATAGTCAGGATTATTTAAAAAGGCAATCTAACAGTTCTTCTGGATTCGTTCGCCCGCGAATTCGGTGACTGTCGGATTGAGTACTCTACCTTCGAGAGATGGTTTCTTATCAGCGGAAGTCAACCCATGCGGAGCGAACCAATTATGCCTGACATCCAAGAATTACATTTTCATTTTTACTCCTTTGGGTAAAGTGAATTCAGAATCATCTAATTTCTTTGGTTCCACTTTGACAGCTTCAGATTTCCAAGTGTATTGTGGATTTTCTATGATGAACGCCAAAGGTAATGCTCCATTAGAGGCTTGTAGGTAATCTATCCAATTGCCGAACTTATGCTTTGAAAACGTCTCAATGTTCACTTTCATTGATTCATCGTAGTAGTACGTTGTTTTGGATGAATTGCCTGTCAGCACAACGCCCTTGCATTTACGCCCCAAAACATCAAATGTACCTTCTAATGTTTCAACTTTGGTAATCTTACCTGATTCGGTGCTGCCATCAAAACTTTGAGCAGTATTGTTACCGTCAACGCTGTAATATTTGTTCTCATCACTTCGATAGAGCTGCATTGTTATCATCTGTCCGTTCATCAAAGATTTGTAATGCTTAGCATTGATGTAATAATCTTGCTCGGTTCCCATCATTTTTGCTGCCGACGCCGTGATGTCCTGACCATTAGGCAAAAAGAAACTGTTCTTGTAGAGGATACGCCCCTCAAAGTATTGGGCGATAGCATTAAAATTCAAAAAACTAAGGATAGTCAGGTAAACCAACTGTTTCATATATGCTTGTTTAATGTGCACTAAATTTACCTTATTGGGGTGTTCAAACTGTCAAACGCCACCCGCCGAACGAGCCTAAATCGTTCTATCGCGGGACGTGCCACTTGTCGCATACGAGTCCACGGCTACGTGATTGGCTTTTTTGTCCACCCAACACCCACAGGGATTGATGGTGGGCGCAAAACTCAACTAAACAACCGTACCTGAACCTTTACACCGCACCGGCGGTCCGGCCCTGTTTGGATGTACGCATGCTCTTTAATATACTGATAATCAGCCAGCTTGAAAAGTACTCATCAGGCCCAATTCTACTCCGGTGATGCCAAATTTAACCAGCTTTTTCTTGATCTGGCGAATCTGTAGCTGTTTCACTTGCGCTACG
>NZ_MKUD01000046.1 GCF_001898575.1 Spirosoma sp. 48-14 | reverse complement strand
CCAACCAAACAGGGGTGTAAAGGTTGGAAGTTGGTTTCGTTCAGTGAAGTGACTCGCTCACCATCAACCCCTGTTGGCGTTGGGTGCGGGTCTATCAAATGCCTGTTTGCCAGCGTCTTGGCGACAGACAGCACGTCCCAGAGGTGAACACTTTGGTTCGTTGGTCAGGTTTCGTTTGACACGAGAATCGCCCTGGTTGGGCAAGCTGACGAAAGGTGAGTTGGCAACGTAACGTGTGACAGGGTATGCGCTCCGACAGGGCCGGGCTGACAACAGTAGAAAGTGCGTTGATTGAGTACCTTTGCCGGATGGAAACAGGTATCTACATTCCCATTATTTCGGACTACGGTTTCAAAGCCACTTTTGGTAACGAAGCCGACAGTTTATTTCTACGTACCGCTTTACAGGCACTCATCAAATCCGAGACGCCCATTCGAGAAGTTAGGTTCGACAAAAACGTATTTGAGGCACTAACTATTGACAGTCGAAGCGGAATTTTTGATTTGGCCTGCACCGATGAAAACGGCAGTCAGTTCATCGTCGAAATGCAGTTGGGCCTAGCCCCTCATTTTGTGCAGCGTATGAAGTTTTACGCCCTACACAAATTCAATACGGTGGTCGAGCGGGGTGAGTTTGATTACGCCAATTTGCCCAAAATCTACGCTATTGCTATTTTAGCGAAGAGCATTTTACCAACCGCTCATTTTCATACGGTTGCCAACTTGAGGAGCGAAGCGGGTGAAATCATTGACACTCAGATGACGTTTATCACAGTGGAATTGGCTAAATTTAACAAGCTCGTAACTGAGATAGAGACCGTTTTAGACAAACTGGTATACACCATGAAGACGCTCCATACAACTGAACCCACGCAGTACCCGGCTTTCTGGAATGAAGAATGGCTGAAACGGGCCATTGACGAGTTGGATACGCGGAAGATGACTACAGAGGAGCGGGCGTATTTTGCCCGTGTGACAGCAGCCAATGCTGAAGCGGTAAAGGCTGAAAAACAGAAGATTCGGGAAGCTGTAGAGCAGAAGGAAATCCAAGCGATAACTAAAGCACTCAAAGGCGGAAAGCTTACGATAGAAGAGATTGCAGAATACAATGGAACATCTGTTGATTTTGTGCTTGAAGTTCAGCGGAGCCTTAGCAAAAACTCATAAGTCACCTTCCGGGTGACAGGAAGCAGGCCGCAAGGGCAGGGTTTGCAGCCCAACCAAATGAGGGTGTAAAGGTTGACGCTACGTGTGTTGTCTTGAGTCGCTTCCTCATCCATCAGCCCTCATGGTCGTTGGGTGTTGCAAACAGTTATAAAAGGTCGTGTGCCGGGTCGCGTGTGACAGGCCGCAC
>NZ_MKUD01000045.1:442193-449578 GCF_001898575.1 Spirosoma sp. 48-14 | reverse complement strand
AGCTAGACTTGGGTGAAGCCACAAACCTAGAAAAATACAACGCCCTCCACAAGTATTGGCCTTGATCCACGAAACCTGCGGAAAAGCATCGTAGCCAAAATAAAAAAGCACTCACGTTTTAACGTGAGTGCTTTTTTATTTTGAGAGAGCCAGTGGAGGGATTCGAACCCCCGACGCGCTTGCGCATCCTGATTACAAATCGGTTTTTATAGGAAAATGGGACAAAGCAGTCCGACGTAAAAATAGGCCTATGCGGTGAGTATGGGTATATTTATATAAAATGTTTTCGTCTTGTTTCTGGTAATTACGGAAGTGTGTATGCAAATTTGTATGCAAATGAGTCGCATGCCTGACACAGAAAAAGGCCTGCCTGACTATTTGCATTTGGCAGCATGAGCGCAACGGCAAACTTCTATTTCGATACCAGGCGACAGAAGCAGGACGGTACCTATCCCGTCAAGCTACGCATTACCTACCAGCGCCAACAGCGGTATTACCCAACAGAGATTAACCTGACCTCGGAGCAGTGGAAGAAGGTAAGCTCATTGAAACCCCGTGAGGATTTTATCAAGGATACCAAGGCAATGCTTGGCACTATTAGCCGCCGTGCTGAACGAATCATTACGGCCTTGCCAGTCTTTAGTTTTGAGGAGTTTGAGAAACGCTATTCAACGAGTGCCAATGATCGCCCGGATAACGTGGTATTGATCTTTGAGCAGTACTTAGAAGCCTTGCTGGAAGAGGGGAGGGCAGGAACGGCCAACAGCTACAAAGATGGACTGACGGCTGTGAAAGCTTACCATAACAGCAAGAAGCCTTTACCATTTTCGGCGATAACACCTGCCTGGCTGAAAGGCTTTGAGCAGTGGATGACAGGGAAGGGGAGAGCATTAACGACAGTTGGGATTTACCTGCGTAGCCTTAGGACAATTTACAACCGGGCGATTGAGGATGGTATTATTGACCGGGAGGCTTACCCATTCTCAAAGCGACGTTATCAGATACCAGCCGGACGTAATATCAAGAAGGCGCTAACGCTTTCGGATATCGAAAAGATTTACAATTATCCAGCAGAGGAGGGGAGTAGTGAGGAACGGTATCGGGATCTGTGGCTATTTTCCTACCTCTGTAATGGCATGAATCCGAAGGATATTGGTCGATTGACGTACTCCCAGATTGATGGTAACTATATCAGGTTTGTACGGGCTAAGACCCAACGTACCAAGCGGGATGCCTTGCCGATTAGTATCCCCTTAACGGATGAGGTACGAGCGATTATTGATCGATGGGGACAGCGGCCAATCAAGCCAAATCAATATATTTTTTCAATCCTATCGCCAGGGCTGACTCCCCAACAGGAAATCGGCAAAATCCGACAATTCGTTAAGATGACAAACATCTATGTCCGACAGATTGCCAAAGCAGTTGGAGTAGAGAAGGATGTGACAACCTACACGGCCCGCCACTCGTTTGCAACTATTCTAAAGCGATCAGGTGCTCCAACCGAATTTATCAGTGAAAGCCTGGGCCATCAAAGTGTCGCTACCACCAAGAACTACCTGGATAGCTTTGAGGACGATGTGAAGCAACAATACGCTAGTGTGTTGACCGGATTTAAAAAGCCTAATTAGCTATGCAGAATAACTTCTTTGATGAGTACTTAAAGCAAATGCGGGCTTATATCAAGACATTACGACTAGTGTTTACTGGTCGCGCTGACTGGTATGTATTAGAGGGTTTGCCTCAGAATTATCATCTTATGGCTAGCGATGTAAGAGTTCTTATTGACAGGGAATATAAGTCGTTGCCCGATTCAGAATGGCGAGAAAAGATTATTTATTACAAACAGGCGCAGAATCAGTTTGATGCTGATCATATGCAAGAAGGAGAGACGTATTGTAAAGCGTTCTGGGAAAAGAAGCGGACCAACGAAAGGCAAGAAGCAGATTTGCAGGAAGAGGTACTAGCCAAGATAGATAACAATCAGCAGGAGGAGGCTCGTGAATATTATCAGAAAAATTCTCTCAGACTAAAATTTCAAGAAAAGCTATTTCGGCAGAACCAGTCCTATATGGATGCACTTATCCATACGCGTCAACATATTGATAATTGGATCAAAACTACTTTAGGCTCAAGTAAAGAAAATCGACAGAAAGATACTGGACGATCAGGAAAAACAGAGGATAACTCAAAAAATCACCCTTTAACAATTGTACCTGGCGCTAGAGAAGTTTTAAATAAAAGCTTACGCAAATACATTGAAAAAGAAGAACATCAGGCTTTGGAAGATTTGATTTGTAAAGGAGAGATACCTATAACCAAAATAACTATTAGTTGTACAGTAAATCAATTTGCTGATGCATTTATAAAAGCCGAAGCTGTACCCGTGTCAGGTGCGTCCAAATTGAGTAGGGAAATACCCAAGTTTTTTCAAAGAAAATCTTTAGAAGAGTTTGGTATCTCTTATTTAGAGAGAAAACTTCGAAAGGGTAAGGAATCTAAATAAGTCTAAAATTTTTGTATCCGTTTAGTATCCGGATTGTGGTAGCAGTCCTTGATCCGGATATTATTTTTCCCGTCTATTTGCCATCGGCTTCGATAAACCAGCCGATGTATGACACTTGATGTTCAAAAACTCCAAAATGATGCTAGTGATGCTGTCCGATTAGCTCAGGCTATCCTTAATCGACTTGATCAGCTCACGCAACCATCGACTCCTACCGAGGAACGACCTGTCAGCGTAAAAGAAGCTGCTGCCTTTCTCAATAAGAAAGAAGCAACAGTTTATGGTCTTGTTTATGAAAAAAAGATTCCTCATCATAAACCAGACGGAACAGGCAATCTATATTTTTTCATTTCTGAGCTTACAGAATGGGTAAAGAATGGCCGTAAGGCTACAAATGAAGAATTAGAGGAACAAGCTCGTATTCAAATTACTACTCGCCTGAATCGTCGTAAACAATCTAAGCAGCGGACAGGAGGACGCCAATCGATATGAGCGCCCTTCAGCACCTTTGTCGAATAGCCGACGATGCAAAAATTGCTAAATATCCCAATGTTCCAGCGAGTCGCATTCCCAGAAGTAAATACACCGATAGGACTGCCAATGGCCTGACAACTTGTGTCATGGCGTGGCTACAGCTTAATGGTCACTTCTGTGCTAGAATCAACACTGGCGGAATTTACGATGAGAAATTAGGTAAGTATCGACCTTCTGGTGCAACACTTGGCGTCCCAGACATTATTGCCTGTATTCGTGGACGGTTTGTTGGCCTCGAAATTAAAATTGGTGCTGATAAGCTCAGTCAACAGCAAAAAGACGTTGCTCGTCAAATCGAATCCTCCCTTGGCTTCTTTGTCGTCGTTTATTCATTCGAGCAGTTTTTCTCCTGGTACGAGGAATTTACCCGGCCACCTTTTCTCTAATCAAAGCAGGCCATGCAAGTTAATCAGACGATGTCAGTACTCGATGATCGACAACTCGTGATGGATGACGCTCAGTGGAACGAACTTCGACAGCAGCTTAATGACCCTGATACAAAGCGACTATCGGTGCATAAAATTGAGACCTTACCGACTGTTGTCAAATCCCAAGTGATTGATTATCACCTCAAGCGGAAACGACCGCTCATCGCCAGTTTTGTCGTCGATGAGCTCCGGAATGAATTGGGCCGAGCAGGCTACCAGGAAGGTTTTTGTAATGATTTTTTTGACTACTGGATTCTGCCTGAACACCAAAAGTCATTTCGGAAGAAAGAAAGGCCAGGAGGGCTGAGTAAGCTTATTGGTTTACCAAACTCAGCCGGTTTGGGAAGTTCGTTTGTAGAGCAGTTCAACAACTATGCAACTACAATTCTGGATGACACTTCCCCTGCGCCGACAAAAGATCGGGAATTATCGAGTCCTGTATCGAATAGTACGCCTAACATATCTGATCAGCAAGTATCAGAACCATTGGGCACGGAAGAACGGTCAGCCCCATTGGGAAATGCTGAGTATTATACCTTTTACCGGGCGTTGCTAAACAAGGCTGAAATCAAACTGGATGATGTAATTGAGGAACCTTTGCCTTGCCTGGAGATTGTTACTGGAGAGCAGGGAACTACCTTCGCTTCCCTAGGTAACTTCTCGCTCATTGTTGGTAAAGCGAAAAGCCGTAAGACATTCCTGGTTAGTGCCTTAGTCGCTGCTTTAATCTCCAACGATACGGTTATGCAGAAGATTCGTGGACGTTTACCTCCTAATCAGCGCTCAATTGTATATTTTGATACCGAGCAGCATGCTGGACATGTAAAGCGAATTCTTCGGCGAATTGCCACACTGGCTGGCCAGCAGACGTTACCTACCCTTCGGATTTTCCACTTAAAAAAGTATCCTCCCAGTCAACGGCTAAATGCAATCCAGGTGGCGATTTATGATACCACCAATCTGGGAGCGATTATCATTGATGGAATTAGAGATCTAACCTTTGATATCAATGATGGTAGAGAAGCCACCGATCGGGCTACTGATTTACTTCGATGGACCGAAGAGACCGGTGCACATCTAATTACCATTATTCACGAAAACAAATCGAGCAATAACGCCCGGGGACATCTAGGCAGTGAGCTAGTCAATAAAGCAGAAACTGTAGTGTCAGTAAGTCGCGACCCAGCCGATAAAGAGTCATCCATTGTAACGGCTGAGTATTGCCGGGATAAAGAGTTTGAACCTTTTGCTTTTTCCATCGATGAAGACGGACTGCCTTATTTAGTAGACGGTAATCTAGGGAAGTCAACTAGAGGAGCTGGGGCAGAGAAAGGTAGTATATTGCCCGAAGTGGTGGAAAGCCTTGTTCGCCGAGCATTTGCCGAAAATAAGTCATTACGTTTTTCTGCGTTACGAACTAATTTAATGGAGGCATCCGAGTATGTCGGTTCGCCCTTAGGAAAGACAAAAGTAGAGCAGTTGATTCATCGATTACAAGTTGATGGCTATCTAACGAAGTTTAAGCCGACTAAAGAGCGGTATGACGTTTACCAACTTAACCCAGAAAAAATTACGATTCAATCGTCCTAATTAACTGTCCTGAATACCCCCTATATATAGGGGGGTATTAGGACAGTTAGGACAGTTGATTTTTAGGACGCTTAGGATGATTGGTTAGGACGGTTAGTACGATTGATTTTTAGGACGCTTAGGACAATCAGTTAGGACAGTTAGGACGATTGATGAACAAATAGTATGACGAGCCCTTCCTTACGATATCGACTCCCTCAGAAAGCCATTAAAGGCGATTGTCCCAACTGTAGTCCCAAGTATCGTCGAACCTTGAGTCGTTACATCGATACGCGAAGTGATGAGCCATTGCCTGAACTATATGGACGTTGCGATCGGGAAGTGAATTGTGGCTATCACTTGAGTCCTTATGCAAAAGGCCCATCTGGTCTAAGTTATGCTGACGAAGTGTATCAATGTTGGAAAGAAGAAACGCAAAGGCAGCCTGCTTATCATTTAACGTATCTTCAGTCCGTCAGCCAGAACCCACCCGTTAGTCAGCCGGGGAAGCCAGTTCACTCCATTCCAGAGGATGTATTTCAACAGTCAATAGGCCATTATGAACGTAATCAGTTTGCCAGACTGTTAAGTCGACATTTTGGTGCTCAAGTCGCAAATCAAGCCTTGACTCAGTTTCAGATTGGTACGTCTAGCCGTTGGCCTGGGGCTTGTGTTTTTTGGTATATCGACGAGCAGAACCGTAAACGAGGGGGGCAGATAAAGTTATTTGACGATAACTGGCATACCGTTAAATATGTCAATGCCGCAGGGAAAAAGTGTATTAAGACCGATTGGGTACATACCTCCTTAGCCTATCGGTTAGCCCAGAAAAAACAATCCTACCCTGCCTGGTTAACGGCATACATCGAGCAGAAGGAGTTCTCGCCCTGTCTTTTTGGGCTTCCGCAATTAGTGACGGTACCAAAAGATAAACCCATTGCACTAGTTGAGGCTCCGAAAACAGCCGTGATATGTAGTCTCTATTTTGACCAGTATGTTTGGCTGGCGGTTGGGGCTCTGTCTTACCTTAATGCCGAACGGTTAGCACCGCTGATTGGTCGATCTATTATTGCTTTCCCCGACGCTGCTCTGCTGGGAAAAGACTTCAAGTATGGAAAAGCCTATTTGAATTGGAGTCGGAAAGCCGAGCAGCTCCGTAAGGCTGATGTAGATCATCCAGCTTTTCAGATCGATGTTTCTAATTTTTTAGAACAGATAGTTACTGACCTTGGCCGTCAGGAAGGGATTGACCTTGCTGACTGTCTATTAGCTGACTGGCAGGGTTATCCACCGGATTGGGATAAGCCAATTGAACCAAATGCCATACCTAGTCTGAAAATCACCACCCTGGAAAAATATTTAAATTATGACTGAACTTGAGCAATTACAACAAGAATTGAGGCACTGGAAAAAGTTACAACACCAGACTGAGGAGGAGTATCGGAGTATCCTGCGTACAGCCAGGGAAACGGCTGATCTGAATAAACAACTGTCCGATCTAAATAAGCAAGTGGTTAATCAAAATATGCGCTTGATTGCCATTATGCAAGGGTGCCTGGAGTACTATGATCTGTTGCCTTTAGCTCCTCGCCTGAACTAATGATTAAGTCCCGTATAAATGATCTATATGGTCATATCCGGTAAATAATCATTTCTAGCTTCTTCGTGAAGCCGATAACTTACTTCATTTAATTAAATGATGTTTAATCATGGCTATTTACGATTATCTCCAACCCCTCACGCAGGTAGCCGACCTGCCCCAGTTTCAAACCCCGACCTGGTTTCGAAAACGAAATGGTGACAGCACCTTTTTGGGAGATGCCATCAAAACGGCCGTACCGGTGCTCACCACTATCGCCAGTACTGCTTTAGGCGGACCGCTGGGCTCAGCCGCTGGACAGGCATTAGGCCAGGGCATTGTAGCGGGCATGAACCGACGGGATGCTAAAGTCGCCCGGCTGCAAGGCGCAACCGATGCGCTCAATACCATCGAAGAGGATCTGGCCCCCGAAATGGCGCGGTCTGGATTACTGAGCAACCTGGCCAGCCTTGTCAGCATCACCCCAGCCAGGGAAGGTTTGCCCACCGATCGGCTGAACCAACTTCAATCCGTTAACCCGACTCCTGACAATGGCGCCCTCAATACAGGCATACTCGATATGAGTAGTTTACAGGAAGGAAAAAACCAGTTGATGAACAGTTTCAGTACGGCTGGCCCCTCAACATCGGCCAAGATAAACCTGCTTAAACCCACCGGCGATATACTCCCTACAGCCGTTCAACAGGCGCTTATTGGGTTCTCCCGGCAACTCCAGCGTGGCGGCAATCGGGGTAGCAGCTACCAGATC
>NZ_MKUD01000045.1:141381-442186 GCF_001898575.1 Spirosoma sp. 48-14 | reverse complement strand
AAGGGGGCTTACCACAGAGCCAAACCGACTACCGCCGATATCTGGACTCCGACAAGGTCAGTGAAGACCTAATCAGTTTTGATATCCGAACCGGAAGACCCGTGCATCTTTCGCGGTATGGGGAGCGCATTTACGACCAGAAAGCCACCGACACCATCGATAAGGCCATAAAGATGCTGCAAATGAAGCCTTCCCAGCAGGGATTTGCCGGGCTGGGGCGATTCATTTTTAATGAAACGTTGACCCATAGCGATCAGAAACCCCAACCGAATCAATCAACCCCGTTATTGGACAAGCTATTGCCGTATCGACAACCGCTCCCATCGCTGGCCAGCAATGAGCGGCCCATTCGTTCCATACTCGATACGCCCCTGATGGATCAAAGTCAGCTGCCAAGTCAGTCCTTTGCAGAAGGGGGAAAATTCCTGCTGCAACCCTGGGCCAGTGACCCACCCGCCTTTCGGGGTATTAGTTTGGATGAAGCTTTCCAGCGGGCTAAAGCCAGCCGGTCACCCCTGTTTTCACTAGATGGAAAAATGTACCGAGCAATCGATCTGGACCCAATGGCTGGTCGCTGGGCGACTCCACCTGCCCCACCGACTAGCCCTACGGTTCAATCCGAGCTGGACCGCTACCGCCAGTCCAGTTACTACCAGAGCCGTAATCAACCTACGCCAGTACCTACCCCTGCACCGGCTCCGGTAACTGTCACAGGGCTGACTCCTCAGGTCAGTAATCGGCTGAACTCGGAACGACCAATGCCGACTCGTCGATTCGTGGCCACACCACCCGTTGCCGCCAATACGACACCGCAAACGGGCATCTATACCGTGCAGGCTGGCGATACGCTCAATGAGATTGTGGCCAAAGTTGGGGGCATTCGACCGGATATCATGCGGTGGAATGCAATTGCAAACCCGGATAAAATCCAGGCAGGTCAGGTGTTGAATTTACAAGATCCGCGCACCGGCATCCCGACACCAAACCCAATAAGCCGTCGACCAACGAACCCGTTTGCCAACGCCCTATCCCCAAGTCGCGTCAACCCGATTAAGCCAATCCCCGTCACCATCTCTCCTCCTCAGCCAAATTATAACTGGCTGACCCCGGGCAACATCGCCGATGCGGCCCGAGCCTTTGTGGGTTACAGTCAGGCTAGTCGACCGCTACCTGAGAATCCGATCAATCTGGATTATTTGAAGCTACTGGCCGATGCCAAGGTGCAGCAGAGCCAGGGGCTCGGCCCGGCTGGCCGCCAGTTGTTCAACAGTCAGATCAATGATTCCCGTAGCCTGGGCATCGATGCCATTCGGCGAACGGCCGGCGGAGGAGGAAATGCAGCGTCCGTTCTGGGGGCACTAGGCCAGGTCAACGACGCAACGAGTAATGCCGCCCTGAAGCTGGCCACCGCTGACGAACAGGCCCGTCAGTCCAATCAGAATCGCTACCAGAGCCTACTAGGGGGATTGATGGATCAGCAACAGCAACGCTTCGGCATGGCCTACAACGCAGCTTTGATGAACAAGCAGGCGGGGTTGAACCTGGCCCAGCAGGGTCTGCAAAGTATTCAGGACCGCTACGACTTTTACAAAGCGTATCAAGATCCGGCCAGTCCTTACGCCAGGCTTTACAGTATTTTAGGGAAAAATGAGGCAACTGACTCACAAGCTACCCGTAGCAATTATGAGACTATTGGCCGGCGGCTTGGAGGGAAAGCCAGCTAGCCCTTACTTCTCAACCCTGTAAAAACGCCTTATGCTCCACAAAAAGACTTTTCCCCAAATTTGGGGAAAAGTCCATAGGCCGGTGAAAAGCCCTTTTGCCGGACAATTTCCTGAATTAGTCGTAATAACACACTTAAAACTAGTGTACGTTATAAGCCTAGTATAAATCAGGCTACTACATGCCGTACTGGCTAAGGCGCTAGCGTCACTAAAGGCACCCGGCAGTCGCGAAGGCTGATAGGGAATGCCATTTATGTCACTGCTCCACCTTTTTTACTGCCCCCCCCCATGTTGCCTTTTCTGGCTGCAACAGTCACCATCATCCCTTTACTATTGAAAAAGTACAAAGCCAGCTAACAGCGAGGGAACAGAACGAGTACTGAGTCGATCGTAAATAGACAGTCTATAACCACCAAATATGTACGAATCAGGTAAGCTAACACCTATTCGTATGTAGATAATCAGTCAGTTATTAGTGGATATAGCCTTGAGAAAGCCTACTGAAGCTAAGAAAGTGTTGATGTCTATCTAATTGCGAATCTATCAATAAATTTAATTAATGTATTTATAATTCACATAGATCAGGTTTATATTTTATATAATTCTTAACAAAAGTAGATTCCTACTGAATACAGACCCCTATTCTAGGTAAAGTACAATCCATAGATAATTCCAGTTTGCCTTGCCCTCCTCCTTGAAGTTATCATTAATTATAACTTTAGGGTAGGCAATTGGTGGATAGCTTAAAGTATAGGGTAGTAGTCACAGAGGGACTATAGGGTAGTTTTGACGGAATCCCGTGGTCTTTTTTGGCTACCCCCACCCCTTGAAAAGGTTGGAAAAATAAGGAGTGTTCAGCCTGCCTGCGAATAGAAATGTAGAGCTGAGTTTTTAACGGCTGCCAGCTAGCTAGTCACGGCTGAACGAATAGATGTGTTTGCTCATTCCTTGTACGACTTGGGCAGGTGGGCTCATAACCAGTTTTCTCTTTGCGTTTACCGATTGTAAGCGAAGTGAGATTTGCATGCGGCAACTTAATAATGTTAACGTATATATAGGGGCGTTAGGTAACCCATTCCATAAGAAGAATACAGCAAGGCCTATCTCTTGCAAAGGTCTGATTTCAAATCAGACCTGCCAAAAAACTAGCACCCACTCTAGGATTAAATAGGTAAATAGTCTTCAGATTCCGACGGTAATTAACTCATAGCCAGTGTCGATTTAAAATCGTACCCCTGGGCGCCGATACAGTTATTGCCTAGGCAATGGTGATTTAAAATCAATTCACCATTCCTTTCTGGAAACAAACTGTAACAGGCTGATGGGTAGGATAATATGTAAATAGAGGTAAAGATTTATTAAATTCTTCTTGTTTTATATCATTTTTGATATTATTTTTAACTATTGATTTAAAGCAGAAGGCAGCTGCAAAACACGCCACTCTTAAGATGCCATGGAAGAAAATACCGATGCATTAACACAAGAACAGTCTCGTCAGGTGTGCCGGAATCTGGCTCAGTTGGCTAAACAGGTACGATTAACACAAGAAGCGATTGCGGAGAAGACAGGCTATAAACAGGCAAATATTTCTCGGTTGTTTAGTGGTCGCTTTAGTCCTCGACTCGAGGTCATTTTCACGGTCCTGAAGGCAATTAACGAATTAACTAACCAATCCTTCACCTTGACGGATATTGATGTTAAGCCATCAATAGCGTAGTCGATCGTTACCTCTCGATGTGCGTATAAAGAAAAGCCCATTCGCTCTGGAGAAGTGAATGGGCCAATGTCCAAAATCTATCATTTGAGCAATTATGAACACAGAACAAATTTACACGGGCGAAAGCAGCAATGCAACACCTTTCGAGTCAACGGCTAGCCTAGCCCCACAAAGTCAATTATCAATCACCTTACGGCTGTGCCTTAATTCGGCCATCAGTGGGACGAGTGAAGCTCAACTCGTATCTTGGGCGCTACAGCACTATAAGCAAGCCAAATACAAGCACCTGCTAAAAGAGCAGCGTGTTCAAGGGAAAACAGTTGAGGATTTTACCATAGCTGCGGATATCTGGCATGAGATCAAACTCATTGAAGAACTTCAGGAACAGCTAACTCAGCAGTCGATTGACGTGGCTGAGCAGAACTACTGGAAATCCATGGAGCTAAAACAGCCCGCTACTTATGCGTCGGTGAGGCAACATCAGGTCAACCGGTCAGAGGAACTAGTGAATGATTATTTACAGGACTTTAACCTTACACTCCAATGAACGCTTCATCTGCTAATATATCGGATCTTACCTTAGCTGGTGTAAGGGCTAGTGTCCACCGTGTTAATCGGGAAATTACCCCTGCCCAGGAAGGGTTGTTAGACTGCTGTAGCCATATCGATGCTCAAGGCTTAGTGGATGCCTTGAACTGGATGTTGGCCACGATTAGAGACAACCGTAGAGCAGGCCTGACGATTGCCCATCAAGAGCGGTTGGCTTCGATTGATAATCTGAAGGATTGGCTGAGTGATCTGGTTGATGAGTGTAGCTAGTGGCTAGCTACAAGTCCAGGCAAGTAGCCCCGTTTACCGAGTTGGTAGGCGGGGTTTTGTCATGATTTGGTGGGATTTGTCATTGATTTCGGTAGAATGAGCAAAGTTGATTACTTCTCGCTATTCATGGTGTTTACTTAGCTCAACTGCAAAGAACATTATGAGTTAATTATAAACTATCAATTTATTATGGTAGAGGTTACTATTGAGCGAATCAAAGCCGCTGTGCGTCAAGTCATGCGCGAAGAGTTTGAAAACAAAGGTATCAAACCACTTTGGGAGATATGGGCTCCGGAAGAGGAGGTACTAAAAGCATGGGGAAAATCCCGTGTGACGCTTTACCGAGCGATTGCCGCGAATCGGTTTGACCCCAAAGACATTCGCTCCAATCCGATTGGCAAAGGCTATCTTTTTCGTCGGTCTGCGTTCTTATAACAGTTAGTAAATAAAATATCCCTGTGAAAGGCTACAAAACAGTAGCCTATAGTGTCCTTAATAGGCCACAGGTTTAATTGATCGTCAAATGACGAAAATTGCTCAATAAAAAAGAACTATTTATTCAGTTAAATAATCTATATACGTTGCATATCTACTTATCGCGGTTCTCATCTTGTTAGAAGCAAACTGATGTTATTATACATGACTTTCATGAAAGCTAGTTAAAAGAGTTTTAAACGAGTTGATATGGTCCTAAAAACCCGGACACGAAACTTAGTTAACTTCGTGTACCATGAATCAATCCCAACAACCAAAACGAAAGTATACCGCCGAGTTCAAGGCTGATGTATTGCGGCTAGTTGCCAATGGTGAACCTATCATGGCTGTAGCCCGTAAGATGGGCATTAGCGATAGCCTGATTCACGCCTGGCGGAAGACCAATGACAAAGGGGAAAAGAAAACTGATCAAAGTCTTCAACAAGAAGTCGATAGCCTACGTAAGCAGCTGCGGCAAAGCGAGATGGAGCGCGAGATCCTAAAAAAAGCTGTTGCCATTTTCAGCCGGCAAACCTGACGCTAACGTATCAGTTTATTCAGTCCGAAGAAACCAATTTTCCGGTACGACTACTCTGTAAAGTACTGAATGTCAGTAAGACTGCATATTACACATATCGTAATGGAACAACGTTCACTCCGTCAGATAGCGATCTAGCCATGACCACAGCAATCGACAAGATTTTCTGGGAAAACTCCCGACGCTATGGCAGCCGTCGCGTGCTGGAAGCTCTGAAAGAACAAGGCGTTAAGGCTGGTCGACATCGGGTACGTCGTTTGATGCAAGAACAGAACTGGCGGGCCATTCAGCCCCGTAGTTTCGTGCCCAAAACGACTAACTCCAGGCATGGTTTAACCGCTTGCCCCAACCGCTTAATCGAGTTTGGCAAACCTACTGCACCTAATCAGGCGTGGGTTGGCGATATTACGTATTTGCCTTTAGCTGATGGACATTGGGCTTATTTAGCCAGTTGGCTGGATTTATTTTCTCGTCGGATCGTCGGTTGGTGGGTCGACAAGCACATGAAAGAAAGCTTAGTTGTGCAGGCCTTTGACCAGGCTCTTAAGCAACGTCAACCTAAACCGGGTTTAATCGTCCACTCGGACCGAGCAGGGCGGCCTGTGCCGTGGTCAGTATTTCGGTCACCATTTCCGAAAGCGGCTCGATAAATGGCACTGTAGGCAGAGCATGGCGGAAACCGATAATCCCTACCAAAACGCTCATGCCGAGTCTTTTTGGGGCCGCTTAAAAGCCGAGTTGCTGGAGGATGGCTGTTTTATCAGTCTAGAAGATGCCCGTAATGAGTTGTTTAACTATATTGAAGGGTATTATAACGTCTGTAGGCTGCACTCATCGCTAGGCTATCGTTCACCGATTGAGTTTGAAAACCAATATTATCAAACAGTTTCTCTATTAAACTCTCATAAGTAAAGTGTCCGGCTAAACGGGACCACCCCAAGTCTATGACTTGGCTAGCACGGCTTTCATTTATCCAGTTCAATATCTTATTCGGCTTATATGGCCAGTATTGTCAGATTAACCAGACATACCGATCCATGCGAGACTAATGGAAGTATTTAATTGACAATACTAGTAACGCTACTTTATGCACCTGCCTAGCAACTTGTTGATTTGCATGCTGATCTCACTCTGAGACTGACTGTGAATTATCCGCTCAGGCGGCCCCGTTCTTTTCCGTAGAACTACGCATAACTTATCAATTTATGTTTAATACTAAATGGATTGTCAAAAACTACTCTTAACCGACGAGTGCATTTACCGCGAAAAATATGGGCAAGCAAAATATAATCTCGTTTGGTCGATCAGATTGTCGTGTTTATTTTTATAGTTACTTTCTGAGAAATTCTATGAAATAATGAGGGACGGATTATAACCCTATTCATTTTATAAAAACGTTGTTCAGAGCTTACCTATCCAACCGTAATCAGGCTCATTGCCTTACTTAATATTGTATGTCAAAAACTGTCTTATCCTCTCACATAATTGGCGAACGGGGTGTGAATGCCTTCGCCGACTACTGCAATCGTCATCAACCTTACATTATCTGGCGCGAAGAAACCAAGAATGACTTTGGCGTCGATGGAGAAGTTGAACTAACCGAAATAACGATTGATGGCAAAACAAAGCCTACCTCTCAGATTTTAAAGGTTCAGGTTAAATCTACCCAACACGACAACAGTTAAATTATCCGTGAAACGACCGACACCTTCTTTTTCAATGCTTCGGAGGCTGATATGGAGTACTGGAAAAATTACCGCCAGTATGGGTATCAAGTTTTGCTGGTGATTTTCGATGGGCGAAAAGGCAACGAGTATTTGTATTGCAAGCAAATAACTGATGTAGATGTTGGTCTGACGTCTAAGAAAGGTAAACAGAAATCGCAGCCCATTGAGTTTTCCAAGACGCTGAATCGGTTAACCGTCGGACAGAATGATTTTATAAGCCAGTTTCAGGCATCGTTCAAGAGCCGAATTCACCACTCCTCAACCGAGATATTAGACACCAACATGTGGCCATTCAGGTCGGAACCCCGCTGGTTGTACACGTATCCTACTCATTTTAAAACCAAAAAGGACATTTTCTCTAAAATTGGCCAGGGCGAGGCCCCTTACTTCATTATAAAGAAATCAGTAATCTACACCTTTAACCTGATCGAGAAAGATTTTAAATTGTTTTTTGAGCAGGTAGTTTCGGAAGGTCAGAAACGCTCCGAGCACCGGTACCAGGATGTGGTTAAATCCGTCGTATTTCGGAATTACTACGTCGAACTCATGAACGAATATATTCGTGATTACCTACGGAAGCGAGGTTTGCACTACCAAAGGGATTACAAGCGGTACTACTTCTTTTTAAAAGATGATCAGTCTGAATATAAAGTGCCATATCGAACCCGTAAGATTGATAAAGAAACCGAAAAAACGGTTGTCAATTATTACCAGTATGGAAAGGATGAATTTTTTCGCCATTGGGCGGTGGAAGCTAAACCTCTCTTTGTAGAAGATAAACTGTATCTGGTCATTAGTCATAAATATTTGTTTACCTCAGATCGGAAAACACCGTTGAAACCGGACAAAATAACCAAGTATACTAACTTCATCAACGCCCGAACCTTCAATGATGGCGTACTGGATGAGCTACACTTTTGGTGGCATTATTTAGCTAGGGGAGGTAGTGAGTTGATTCTTTTTGATGTAAGCGCGTTGAATCAAACGTCCATCACGCTAGGCAAAGCAATTAGCTTTACCGTCGATTTCGGTATCCCCCTAGACAGCAAAAAGCTATTCGCCAAGAAGAAGGGTGTGCCTGCTACCCAAACGTCTCCATCTACAGTAACTCAAATCTCATTGCCCTTTTAATTCTTTATGACACCTGAACTATTGGACGAGCCGTTACTTGAGTTTGGAAACGATCGACTAAGCGAAGACCCAAAACAAGGAATTACGATTGGTGGCTTCTTTTCAACAAGCACCCATACCCACCGTTCCGAAATTCACTATGCCTTGATCGGAACTAACTATAATATTGAAAAAGCATCCGAGTGGATTCAACAGTTTGGTGAGGTGATCGAGGCTTCCGATAAAGAAGTGAAAATAAAAGGGGGCGGCAAGATCGACGAAGGCCAGGTCATCGATGAAGATGATGAAGAAAGTATGCTGTTTGCTTACGAGGCTGCAGACGAGGAAATTGACGCGGTTAGCGCCAATTTACCAACGGTGCAATATGTGAAAAATAAGCGTCTCAATCCCGATTTTCCCGGATTTACTTTGGAATCTGTGTTTCAGTGCCAGTTGATTAACGATGAGATGAACAATAAGTCGGTTAAGCAAGCTAAGATCGACACTATTTTGAACGATCCTGCACTAACCAACTTTGACCGCACCATTCGCATATGTGATCTTTACAAAGAGGCTTACGTAGATTTATTGGAAAATAGCTTATCACCACCCAACATATGCTTCATCGTCATTCCCTCCACGGTCTTCAAGAAGCTCTCTTCTATTCCTTACAAGGGAAATTTATTTTTTAATCTACGTCGTTATCTGAAAGCTCAGTTAATCACCTTGCCTAATGCTATACCCGTTCAAATAATTTTGGAAGATACGGTTTTGGGTAAGAAGAAATCACTGCAGGATGTATCGATGCAGGCTTGGAACTTTGTGGTCGCCAATTACTACAAAAACGGAGGAACACCCTGGACATTGACATTAAAAGATAAACACACCTGTTTTATTGGCGTCAGTTTTCACAAGGTACTTAACGCGGAAAACCATTTGGTACGCTCTAGCATCGCCCAAGCATTCAATTATGAAGGAAAGGGCATTGTTTTTATCGGTAAGTCTTTCAAATGGGATGCCGAAGCTAACAATACCCTGGCTCCTCACCTGACCTATGAGTATGCACATGATTTGATTGGGGCGATCATTCAGAAATACAAAAAATTCAATCAAAACGTCGCGCCAAACCGGGTTATCATTCACAAAACGACAGACTTTTGGACCTCTGCCCAGCATGCGGACTATGCCGAGGTAGAAGGTTTAAAAGATGGTATTCACAAGGTATTGGGGGAAGAGGTAACGATTGATCTGGTTACAATCAAAAGTGCGACCGTTAAATTGTTAAGAAGACAGGGAAATTATCCCGTCATGCGAGGAACATTATTACCGTTAGATCAACAAACCGGTGTTCTCTATACGACAGGATATATACCTTATTACGAAACGTTTCCGGGGCAGCACATTCCCCATCCGATTGAGGTGTCAATCTTTGAAGGAGAATCCACGCTGAAGCGGGTCTGTGAAGAGGTTCTCGCCCTAACTAAACTTAACTTCAACAACTGTAATTTCTTTGACAGTTTGCCAATTACACTCCGGTTCGCACAAAAAGTAGGCGAAATAATTCAGTATGCGGAAGAAGATGCCGTTTTACCCGACAAGTACTATTTCTACATGTAACCGCGCCTATTCTCTTTTTAGTGGTACAAACAGTAGAAGCGTTTTGATGGGAACTTCGATTCATGGGATGCGCGAAGATAAGAACTGGTGTCCATTGAAGTTCCGATTTCCAGACATTTGAGCGTTAATCCAGCGCGTATACAATTGTCTTTATAAGTGTAACAGGAAATGTTGATTGTTATTAGCCAGATTTTCCAGCAACTGGTATATTTTTCTACCCTACAGATAATGTAGTTATTATAAAGGTTACTAAATACCGGGAAAAGACGGTACAAAATAGGGTGTTTTTCCCGTAGCACTTAATCGTACTTAATGTCTAAATATGCCGGATTATCCAATCATATAGAGTACCTAGAAACTAATAAGTTTACCATAGTATATATATTTTAACATATAGGTCGCATATTTTACATATGTTAAAATATATATACCAATCGAATGGTATATATGTAGGAAATTGCATAATTTGACCACCCTGTTTAACTCGATAGTCATATTGTGCTTAACCGTAACTGTTCTGAATGAAATACATATACTTCTTTCTTCTTGTTGGCTTCTCTTTGACTAGCTGTACTAAAAGAGCCGTTGTCAAATTTGCTCAAAAGCCTGCTGAGTTAACGTCATCCGATATATTGACAGAAATAATGCTTGTCAATAAATCACCCCGAATCGTATTACGTGTCCCTAATACAAGGCAGGGTGTAACCAACACACAAAGTGCCGGTAATCAACGCTCCGAAATGGTCAATCCAGTTGTAGTAAAGCAAGCTCCAAAAGGTAAGGCTAATCTTACAACTCAGGTAGTCGAGCAGCAATATGATGAAACAGCTCTGTATAACGCCATTGAGAAACAGTTATTTAAAGAGGGCTTTAGCGTTCGGGACAGAGGTCTTTTTAATCAAGTGTTAGATAATAATCATAGCATCGACTATTCTAAAATTAAAGACTTTACTAATACAGATCTTATTTTAGAACTCGTGAGCCTCGACGGATCAGTAGGTTATACTACGAATGTTTGCTATAGCGATCCCGATAACAAACAGCTTTTAATAGATGAGTATCGCGATCTAAGGGGAGCATCGGTCGAGTTTAAGCTGGTTCACGTAAAAACGAATGAGATTATAGGTTCATACAAACTACATCATACACCCTGTTTAAGTGGCTGTAGAGGACTATATTCTAAAAAAGGTTCTCAGGGCGTATTTGTAATTAGCCCCTGGCTCAAGCCTGGAGAAACAGCCACCAAAAAGCCATACCAACGGTTAGATCAGGATGAATTAGAATCATTTATAATCGATGCTACACAGCAACTGGTTAAAACGATTAAGCCATAAACCCACCTTTTATGAAGAAAACTTTACTAGCAAGCGTACTTATACTATGTACAGCCGCAAGCTTGGTAGCTCAGGATGTAATCTATACAGCTAATGGAGGCCATTTAGAAAATGCTCAGTTGACCGGGGTATCAGACGGAAAGATTACGTTTTCGATGCAGGGCAAAACGGTGACGTTTCAACGACAAAGTATCCTACTGGCCTTTCGCAGTAACGGCAATTTTTTAGTGGTTAGCGAACTTGGTGATGATTTACCGAAGGCTGAACAACGTCTCCAGGCTTATTTATCAGCTCCACCTCTAGCAGCAAGAGATTATCTTATAAAAGCGGTTCCACTAACAGTCATTCCAGCTACTATTTCGTACGAAAATCAAACAATTGTCAACTACGCAACTCCTGAGGGGAAATCGGCATCCATTCCGAAGGGAGAGCTGTTAGGTATTTTGTATCGGGATGGCCATCACACTTTATTTCGGGAGGCCTCCGAGGTTGCTCCTCTATTGATCGAAGTAAGAAACAAACTAACAAAAGAACGTTCGGACGGGAAATCTCAGGCTACAGTCGTTACCGTTACTCAGTCCGTATCAGTCCATACGGCCCCTGTTCCAGTCAACCCACCTTCTGCCCAGCCACCAACGGATACTAAACCTCTTGAGCAAAATAGTGCAGGTAGTCCACCGGCGGTTACTGATGCTACCGATGCCCGTACATTCAGTTTGAGCGAGACCGACTATCAACTCTATCGCAAAAGAGCACTCCAGAAAGTCGACGAGTTTGTCGGATATCTAAACATTATTACGAATAAAAGCCTCCCCACAACAGAGAAAGATGATGCAATTACTGAGGCTGCCAAACTGTTTATGCCAGCTGCGACTATCGAAGTCACGTCAAAAAACAGGCCGGGAGCACGACGATTTCCTATCAAAGAATACTTAACCCGTCTCAAGCTATTGCCTTACAGCTCCGCTAAAATAGAGTGGACCAATATTCAGTATATCAAAGAAATGTCACAGGCTGCCGATGGTAATTACTATGGCGTCATTGCTGGTGAGCAAACGTTTATGGGGTATGGTAGTCAGGGGAATAACGTGATCTATTCCGATGTGACACCCAAGCGCGTTCGCGTTAAACTGGAACGATATCATGTACTGATTGACGGGGCTGATGTGGCCAAATGGAACCTACTATTAGGTAGTATTGGCGTATCAGCTAATTGATTCTGTATGAATCCCAAGTTCAAAATAGGGGTCCTACTGCTCTACGGACTGTATGTACAGGCTCAGACAGTTCAAACAAATAGCTGTCTATTACTCAAGGGAGTTGTGGTCGATTATGCTACCACTAAAGCGTTACAGGGCGCACACTTCTTTGTAAAGCAATCAGCAGCTTTAAAGAAAATTACTACTAGTAATGAGTTAGGAAGGTTTTCGGTCGGAATACCATGTGAAGCGATGACTATTCAAATAGAAAAAAACGGGTACAGGCCCCAAAGCATAACCATACGTGCTTTAGATACCAAACCAAACGTAATAGCCTTTCAAGTTCCTTTACTTGCAGTAGATCGTCAGCAAAACGATCATGCCTATCTGCAATCCGAGCAAAAGGAATACGTTCAGCAAAACAACTCAAATAACTCTACAGAAACTAAGGCCAGTCAACATGGACATTTTAACATAATTGATGCGCTACGAGACAAGCCACTCAAAGCCAGTGTCTGTTTTATTTACACCAAAAATGCCGAGAAGAAATGTACTGATACCGACCCGAACGGCAAACTTGACATAGATTTTACGGAACGAGATATCGTCGCTGTAGAGGTATCAGCAGATAATTATCAACGCTATGAAGGTAATCTGCTTATCGAATCTCTGGATGGCCGCCATGTAACTCATCCTATTGCCCTTCAGCGTGAACTGACAATTTTGGCTATTCAGGCAAACAAAGGTGCTCAATATGAATTAGCTACAAGAACAAAGACTTACAAATTGACTCAGGTGCCTGGGCAGGCGAATTGGTATAGCACATTCGAAGTGTTGCCAGGTACCTATGATCTAATAATCAAACAATCTGGAGCTGCCACCAGTCAGTCAGTTCAGTTGCAAACAGGGCTAAACTATATCACCTTGCCCACCGAAACTCCAAAGAAAACTCCTAAGGCCGTAGCTCCGGCAACCCCTGTGGCCATTCGGCCTGATAGTTTGCCCATGATCTATTTTGAGCAAAGTAGTTATACCCTCCGTACCGATTCCCAGGAAATCCTGAAACAGGTTGCCTTGTATCTCAAGAGTCATCAACGCTTTTTGGTGCAAGTAGAGGGGCATACAGATAATGTGGGGGATGAACGATTGAATAAAGACCTCTCTGAGTTCCGAGCGGCCGTCGTCGTACATTTTTTAACGCGTCAGGGTATCGAAGAAAGCCGTTGCCAAAAAGTGGGGTACGGAAGCCAGTATCCTATATCTCCCAATGATACGGAAGCCAATAAATCGCTTAATCGCCGTGTTTCGCTAAAACTTATCGCTGCCCAATGAAGCAATTATACAGACGCAGACTTCTCTACTGTATGCTAATGCTATGCAATGGCACTATTAGTTGTCATCAGGATCCAGCTGTTCCTCAATCAGCCATACCGGCCGTTTGCCGTATATATCAGCTTATAACCATAAATGAAGGGGCACGAGATACAACCACCTATTACTACAACAAATTTGGATTGGTTGAAAAAAGCACTTATCGGAAGTGGGTAAACGGCCAACTACTTTCCAAAACAGATCAAAGTTATACCTACACAGCAGACTATTATCTATTCTCGCAGATTGATCAGACGAGCACAAGGGCCCCTAATGGAACTCTGGTTCAACAAAATAAAGGATACGCCTTTACTTACCAGGATGGATTGATTCAGGAAATCGCTATCAACGATAATTTGACCAATGCCAAACTTGGCTACAGAAACTACACCTATGAAAATAACCAGTTAAAAACCTATGAAGAACGAAACGGGTCGAAAGGCATGATTAAGCGATATACATTTGATAATGGAGGCAAGCTAATCAACTATGAGGAGCCCAATTCGAACCTGTTGTCGGTGCAAATCACGAAGGGGAAAATCGTTAGCCGACTTTTTCGAGATAGTACTCAGGTTTCCTATGAATACGACAATGAAGGGCAAGTGACATTACAGACTACTATATCTCCCTCAGGAAAGTCTCAGTACGCTTATAGCTATGACTCGAAGCCTTATTGGAACAAGACCCAGTTACTACTGAGAGGCATTCCCTCGCCTGACCTTGGAGAACATATGCCGGTGCATAACCTCATAACATCTACTTATCGCATCTATCAAAATGGCCAGGTAGCAAGTGAGCAAAAGCTTATTCTCAATCATGCCTACACAAAAGAAGGATACTCACTGGGATATGGTCGTAGCGATGGAATGCGTCAGATAAACTATTACAGCAACTGCCTATGAAATACTTTTTTACGCTAATGTTATTGGGCATGTGGCTGCTTGCATCATCCGCTTATGCTCAGAAAAAATCTCAGAAAGTCTATGTCGCCAGCGTCGGCAATACAAAGGCACCTACGGGTGCGCAGTTGAAACGTCGTAACGATGAGATCATTTTTCAGGCGAAGAATAAAGTTAATAACCTCCTTGATCTGCTTAACACACTTACATCAAGTAGTCTTACAGAGTCAGAACGAAACTCTGTCACTCAGAACAGTTATCTGCCTAATCAAAATCAGATTTTCTACAATGATGGGGTGGTTATTGAAGATGACATAGACCCCAGGCACATCTCGTCGGATAACACAGCCGATTTAGTTGTTGACAGGTATCTACGTAACCTGGATCTATTTTATACCAAAGCGGATACGAATACTATTTTCTTTTCTCAGGTACTGACTTCAGCGGTTATCGATGGACCGGAATACCCGTACATAAAAGTCTTCTTCTCATCGAGCTTTAGAGGTAAGCATAATCAGGTTGAGAGTGCATATCAGCCTGTACATCGAGTAGCAGAATTAAAAGCTGAGCTCATCGATGGCAAATGGCGAACCTTTATTACTCGCCTGGCTTTTCTACGGCCTGGTGAAGGAATGGCCCAGCTTACCAAGCCAACTGTTACCCAGGAGCAGGGCCCAAGTCGTTCCATAAACAGCAAACTCATTCCATTTATTAAAACGGGGAGTGCTACCGATACGCTCATCATCAATTGGGACTCACAGTGGCTGAAAATTGCCAGAGCTACAAATGAAGTTGCTCCTCTGGGATTTTACCGACGTAGCACGACAACGAGTGATAAGCAGAATGACATCAGTTTCACCTTCTCCAGAAATGAAAAACGACTCACGTTCAAACAGACTGACGGGGTATTAACCGTATTTACAAAATTTGAAGATCCTGTAAAATTGATACGCCGTCACCGTTTATCTGGGTGGTCTCAGATTGCTGCGGGCTTACTTGGTTTAGGGGCTAGCTATGCAGGGTATTCTACGCTCCAGAATAGCTACAATGATTATACAGCCAAACTAACTTCCCTAAATGCAGAGTATAATCTCTGGAAGACCTTAACGCAACAATCTGGAGGTGGTCCGCCAACTACTCTTTCGTTTAATGACTATTCTACACCTGGTATATACGGCGTATACGGTGGAGGGGCTGTCAGCAGTGGATTGATCGTCAATGGTATAAGACAATTATTGAAAGCGGGCAAAATGAAACGTCAATACAGTAAACTAGCCACCCATTAATACAAACAGCCGTTCCGATATGAACCCAATACCAATTCGAATTTGGCTGGCTATATGCTTGGTAGTAACCAGCCTCAACATAGTGACAGGACAGAGTTTGACACTGTCCAATGTTGATCCAAATGGCAGTTCAAACGACGCCTTCGACGGAAATGTATTTCAGGCCGGTAATCAATTTGGCGATGCTACTATTTATGCATTGTTAAGTGGAGGGGCACAATCATTTCAGATCGTGTCGCCAGCCGAAAGCCTTACGAAAACGATTACCTCATCCGGCTATTTTACCATACGACCGCTGAGCAGCATGGTGGTCGACAAAAGCAAAATTTTAAACTTTTCCGGACCGATTAGTGGAACAGTTACAATAACCGTTAAGCCCTTAAGTATCACGACAATTAGTGCCAATGTTGCTACCGATATTGCCCCTGGATCAGACATAACTGTTTCCTATCGCACTGGTGCGGGAGCCTTTCCTGCTGTATTGGCTTCTGGTAAGTTTAAGGTTCAACTTCTGGACAATAGTGGTAGCCTCATTAGTGATTTGATAAATTCTACGGATCAATATACAGCCAACGAAAAGTCAAGCTCAAGTCGGGGGGATGTACGATCAATTAAAGCAACAATCCCCACAACTACACCTTCTGGTATCTACCGGGTTCGAGTCATCACGCAAGGGTTAACTTCTGATGTTATTGGAAGTGCAAGTAGCCAATTTACCGTCAAAGCTATTGCTCCAACAATTGCTCCTGGTAGTGTAGGTACAAGTAGCTATTGCCCTGGGACAGTTGTGACCTTTCCATTTTCAACAACGGGAGTATTTCCAGTTGGGGATCAATTTAAAGTTCAGTTGATCAATTCATCTGGAGCAATTGTTCAAGACCTGGACGAATCTAGTACTACCTCTCCAATCTACGCTACAATACCCAATGGTTTAGTAGGAGGGGCTTATAAGTTTCGGATAGTCAGTGCAGCTACTGGAGTAATTAGTACGACCAGTACGATCAACCTTTTGACTGCCCCATCACTTACTATTTCAGGGACTAGCAGCATCATCGCTGGTGCCCAGGCTCCTGTTCAACTGACATTTACAGGTACCCCGCCCTATTCATTCACCTTTGTCGATTACGGGCCTGCTTTCGCCCCTACGTATGTTCGTACATCTACATCGTCAACTAACTCGCTGGTCATCAACCCAACAATTTATTCGACAACGACGTACGACAGATCGTTTATTAGAAGCTTTAAAGATAGTGGGTGCGGCACAAGTCAAACGATAAATGGTGCAACTCAAATTACGGTTTCTCCACTTGTTATTACTACTAGTAGCTTATCGGCAAGCTACTGTCCTGGTACAACGATTTCAGTCCCTTTTGCAACAAATGGAAACTTGCCATCAGATGCAATCTGCCAGGTATTGCTTTCTGATAGAAATGGCAACTTCGACAACGGACAAGTTATCGGTACTGGTGGCAGAACAAGTCCAATCAGCGCAACAATTCCTCAAAATACTGCGACAGGAGCTGGGTATTACATCAAAATCGTTTTTCAGAATCCCATTGTTTCAGGAACAATCAATTATAATGATGCACTTAATTCGGCTCCTACATCGCTTATAATTAGTCGCCCGGATTCCCCTAAGGTCACGGACGTATATTTCTGTTCTGGTACTACATTGAGCCAACTAACTGCAACTGGCACCAGCTTAAAGTGGTACAATGATGGAAGTAATCAACCGCTAACCAATGCCCCTATACCGCCTAATGATCGATCCAGTCGTTACTGGGTAACTCAAACAATAAACGGCTGTGAAAGCGCTTCAGTAGCCATAAATGTCTATCAGAAGCCAACTCCATCGGCCCCATCAGTCAGTAATTTAACGTTATGCCAGGGTGCACAGGGGCAGTTTTCAACTTCTATACCTAATCCAATATGGTACACAACGGCTACAGGGGGAACAGGCTCCACGCAACCTCCAACATTAAATAATCAGGCTTCTGGCGATCAGATTGTTTATGTTACCCAAACTGTTGATGGTTGTGAAAGTGCACGAGTTGCTGTTAAAGCTACTGTCTTTCCGATTCCACTGGCTCCAGTCGTACAGCCCCCAGCTCCTATATGCCAGAACGCAACGGGTATTCCTCTAACGGCCACAGGGCAGAATCTAAGCTGGTACGACCAGTCTGGTAAACTATCTGGAATACCTACTCCAATCACCTCAACAACAGGTGTACAGTCTTATTCCGTTACCCAGACCGTCAATGGATGTGAAAGCCCTAAGTCGTTTGTAGAACAGCTAATAAGACCAGCTCCAGCCAATCCCGTAGCCAACTCTGTACGATACTGCGTTGGAGATGTCCCTAAATCCTTAACTGCCAGTGGCTCTAATATAAAGTGGTATACGTCAGTAACAGGGGGAACAGCCTCAAGCAATTCACCAGCCTTTTTTACGGAATCACCAACTATAATTACCTTCTACGTCACCCAAACAGATAACAACAACTGCGAAAGTGCACGGCAGCCTGTTTCCGTTTCTGTAGTTGCTCCTCCCTCTCCACCAACCGTTATTGTGAATCAGATCGTTTGCCAGTTTGCAAAGGCCAATCCGCTCACGGCGTCTCCTAATACTGGATTACAGTGGCAGGGGACAGGCATTACAGGCATAGTCGATACAGCGCCTACACCTAACACAACTCAGCCAGCTACATTTACTTACTCTGTGTCTCAGAAGTCAGGTACTTGCGTTAGTACACCATCCTCCATCACGTACACAGTTCGTAAATTACCTGATCCACCTAAAGTTGTATCACCCGTCGCTTTTTGCATTGGTCAAACAAGTTCTGCTATTTCAGCTACTGCCGATAATCAGCTAACGTGGTACATAAACGCTGACCATTCAGGCCCGGCATCAACACAGGTTTTCGCCAACACGGCTAAGGCTAACGTTGCTACTTTTTACGTGACTCAAACCGACAGCTATAAATGTGAGAGCCTGAATAGTTCTGTTGAAGTTCGTGTTTCTGCCAAATCAACAGCTCGTCTCTCTGGCGATGGTGAAATCTATCCTGGAGACAGTACAGCGATTCGCGTCTATCTGAGTGGAGATGGGCCCTGGACCTTCAATAACTGGAGTGGGCAACAGATTACCGCGAAAGATTCGCTCTATGTGAAGTGGGAAAGGCCAACAGCTACTCGTACCTACGCGATCACCAATCTAAAAAGTGCTTGCGGAACAGGAGATATACTAAATAGCTATACGCTACTGGTTCGAACACCACTCGGCACACAATCGCAGACAGAGCCCCTTTCGTTGAACGTCTACCCAAATCCAACCAATGGCGAGTTGTATGTTGATTGGAGTTCACCCATGCCACAATCAATTACGATTCAACTCTTCAGTCCTGAAGGTAAACATATTGAACAGGTATTCAGACAGGCGTCTAATGCCTTGCAGAGCGAAGCCTTTAAGATGAATAGTTTTCCTTCTGGACTGTATATTTTAAAAGTGAAAACATCAAAGAATGGCGAAATAACTCGACGTATATTGAAGCTTTAGTAGATATTATCTAACACTTAAAAAATCATCCTCTATGCTGAGTTTCAAGCAATTTAACTTTCCTCCTGGACAAGATTTTGTTCCTTCCAAAGAGACTAAAAACTTTTGGCTTTACACAAAAAAAAGTAAGCGAACATTTGGTGGCGTTGTTTTGCCTGGTTTGTTTGAAACGATAGGTTACCCAACGCAGATGCTCGCTTTTTTTACAATTCTATTATTGGAGATTATACCGACTATATACGGTATTGATCAAGGTGTACTATGGCAAGCCATTTTAGCCGCAATATTTATTGATATATTCTTAGCAATTGTATCGCACTTATGGCATGATAAAATTTGCAGACATAAAAATGAAATGGTAAATGCTAATAGTGAGGTCATGAAAGAAGATTTGAGAAGGAAGATTAATACATATAATATGTATACATATATTTTTTATATCCTCATAATCGCTTCAGGTGTGCTTAAATTCTACTTCTTCTTTGACGCATATATGACTACAGATGCAATTGCAGGAGCTGTTTTAGTATGCTACCTTCTTGGTGCGATTCTCCATATAGCTTATACTGGTTATTTTCTTTATACATCGCGGTTCAATTTTAAGATTCAATCTGAGTATAGTAGATATATTTCATCAGGAGGGGTGACCTTTAAGGATAAGACAGGTAAGATTGTGCAGCCGCTTTTTGCTGATGGTATGACTATTCAGGTTCAGCCTGATTCTTCAGGAAACCATAGAATTTTCAAGGGAAACGACGGGTATTATTACTTGGAAACTTGTGGAGTTTTGACTGATAATGAGCTAGCAAATTTAATTGTTAGGCAACCATACGGCGCACAAGGATTTATTGCAAGCAGAGGCTTAGCAAGGCAAATGGAAATTCTTCAAACTAATTAAATTTTGCTTTAGGATGAAAAAACTTTATAGTTTCTTGATAATTTTATTAGCTCTTATTGCCAGTATGTGCACAGGAACCAATGATAATGGAGTTCCGATAAGATCGATTATGAAAATTGGATTATTTGATTCTTTAGCCGTTGATTATGAAGATGATGCAAGAAGGCTTCCAGAAAATTTACGTGAATTATGTGATGTTCTAGTTTCAGATACTAGAGATTGTAAACATACATTTATTTTGGAGCCAACACTTTACCGTATAGATTTAGAAAAAAATTTATCTTTGAAAACTACTATTGAAAAAGGTGGGGCCAAGAACATATACAATCCAAAAGTGATTGGAAAATTAATACAGAAACATTTTGAAGAGCTTGAAATACCAAAAATATTTACAGAAAGAAGTTCGTCAAGCAAAACGTCTTTAGAGCAGCTAAATAGTTTTCTGAAAATTAATTCTCTTCTTGATTCAATCATAATTTTCAACGAAAACAGCTCTTTAGAATATTATATTTTAAATGGCAAGAAATACAGAATATTTACAACCATTGCTGATGTAAGAAATTACATTACCAGTATTTTATGTCAAAGCCCAAAAACGAACTTTAGTTTCCTTATAAATCCGCCTACGCTCAATGAACAACAGAAAGTACCGCTTACTCTAGACATTAAAGAGGTTAACTGCGAAACTGGCAAAATTACCTTAGTAACTACTGGAGGAGATGGGAGTTCAATAAGATTCAGCGCCGATGGTTTACAAAAAGGTTCGCATGATAATGAATTTATAATCCCAAAATCACAGCGAAAAGGCCAAGTATTTAATTTTTTAGCTATACAGGGTGAAATCACGAGGAAAATCAATTACACTACTTCCTGTCCACAGTTGGTGAAACCCACTATAGGCCGTCAGGGGAAAGTTGTGAGTACATTAACAGGTATTAATGGAGACCTTACAATAATGAAAGGCAGTGAGGGATGTGATTTATGTACTCGATATTATAGCGCGACTGATAACCTCGGTCGGATTCATGAGGTAAAAGAAAAAAATTCAATTACTTGTTGCCCCTGTGGGAAAACCATAGAAATGAAAGGCAAGACCTATCGTATGGAATGCGGTGAATCAGGAAACCGACTGGCGCTTGTAGAATAAAATAATTCAACCAAACCTTCCTAAACCTTCAAAAGAAAATGGATTTTAAAGATCAGATTAAGCAGCTCGGAGATCGAGTTACACGGTTAAAAGACTCAATCCTTACCGAAGAAGCTACCAAAACGGCTTTAATAATGCCCTTCCTAACTACACTTGGATACGATGTATTTGATCCATTTGAGGTAGTACCTGAGTTTATTTCCGACATTGGTACCAAGAAAGGAGAAAAAGTTGATTACGCGATCATGCGTGAAATCAATGGTAAACCTGAGCCGTGTATGCTAATAGAATGTAAGCACTGGAAACAGTCACTTACTCTACATGATAATCAGCTACTACGTTATTTCCACGTTACAAAAGCCAGATTTGGTATTCTAACTAACGGGATTGTCTATCGTTTCTATACCGATCTGGTTGAACCCAACAAAATGGATGAGAAACCATTTTTAGAGATTAATATGCTCGATCTTCGAGATAACCAGGTAGAAGAATTAAAGAAATTCAGTAAGCCCTATTTTGACGTTGAAACAATAATTTCGACAGCTAGCGAACTTAAATATACGAGTGAAATAAGAGCTCTGATTCAGCAGGAGTTATCAAGCCCATCTGATCCATTTGTCCGTCACTTTGCTAAACAGGTATACGGGGGTCAGCTTACTGCGAAAATGATGGACTATTTCACAAATCTGGTGCGCAAGTCTTTTCAGCATACTTTTTCCGATCAAATAACAGATCGCCTAAAGAGTGCTTTGGACCAGGAAGAGAAAGTAGTACTTAAGCCAGTTACCATAGAATCGCCGAATTTACCCCCTGCGGAAGAAAAGAAAGGATCTACTATTATCACAACCCAAGAAGAGCTAGAAGGCTTCTACATAGTTAGGGCTATTCTCCGAAACACAATCGATGCTAACAGAATTGTGCACCGTGATGCCCAGTCTTATTTTGCGATTCTGCTTGATGATAATAACCGGAAACCGATCTGTCGACTTCACCTAAATGGAAGCAAAAAGTCGATCACGCTTTTCGATGAAAACAAAGCAGAACAACGCTATGAGATCAGCAGCATTGATGACATATTTCTTCATAGTGCTGCCTTGATCAAATCATTATCAGCCTATGAGAAGCCGGTAGCTTCTTGAGTTTGTGATTAGCCTATTCTGCTTAAAATTGTATAAGATGAATCGTCTCCTTCTTTTCCTGATCCTTATATTATCTGGGCCATTATCCTGGGCTCAGGTACACGTTAGAGGTTACTATCGTAAAGATGGTACTTATGTTCGGCCGCACGAACGAACGCGACCCAATAACACTGTCACTGATAATTATAGCTACCCTGGCAATTACAATCCAAACACGGGTAAGATTACTGGTGGTTCTGTATACAATAGCCGTTCGGAACTGCCAGAACCATCACCCCGCCCAAGCTATTCAGCTACGACCACCACTTATTCAGAACCAGTTCCTATCAAGCCAGTTGCTTCAAGCAATTCAATTTCAAATTCGACATTACCGTCAAAGTATCTGTATGCAGAAGTGGAACCGAATGCTGCTCTGAGAAAAGACCCAAGTTATCTGGCTAATTCCACTTATGCCATTCCCAAAGGCTCATTGGTGAAAATAGTTAAGTACGACGAGAACTATTATCAGGCTGAAGTTAATGGGCATACCGGATATGTTTGTACCTGTCAGGTCAAAAAGACATTCGTAAACCCTTAAAAAGGCCAAAAATCTACGTAAGGCAGACTAACACTTGCATAAAGAGCGATCAACGTAGGTTTTATTTCCATTACTATTGATGTAATAGCATCCACCTTGTGGCCCTTTATATAGCTTTCGGTTTTTGGCATCAAAGCCACATGGAGTATCAGTCGGTCCGTACAGGCTTGTAAGTTTTCGTGCGTAAACTACTTCTTAAACTTTGAGGTAGTTTTGAAAGGAAGTTAATATTCGCTGCTGATTCAATTGAAGATGGGCTGACTAAATAATCATCCCAATCTTTATCTTCTGAAAGTTGTGTGTTGGGCCAGTCGATGGAAATAACAATCGTTTGATTGTTGATTCGTGATGCATCATTGTCTCCCTGTGGCAATACAACCACTAGTTTCCAAATGCGAGCCGGAACTACAACTTTGCCGCTTGCTAATACTGACTTTGCGCCATTAGAGCCTGTTCCTTGAGTACCGTATGCGCCAGAATAGATGTATAGTTCATTGCCTTCCCAAACTAGCTCTCGACAGTACTCTTCGAAATTAGCCCAAGCACCCCGGTTTAGCGCTGGTGCTTGAGGGATAATATTGGTCATTAAAAAAGTAGCTGAATTATTTACTTGGGCATCAGTTCGATCTGCACTTGGACAAAGATGCCCTCGATCAAAACCATCTACACTGGAATAATCTGTGGGCTTAACTTGATACCAACCGATCGGCAAAGCACCATCTGGCCGAAAATCATCTTTACGTTCTATGGAACCAAAGTCACTCTTTTGAAGGTGCCAGGCCACCCAATTAGCCTGCCCGCGCGATTTATTATACGAAATAGTGTATTGATCTTTTACCAATAAATAATCATCTGCCTTATCAATACTTGGCGTGATAGTAGTGCCATTCGTTTTATCACTTAGATCTCCTAAAGTTAGATGTATACTATTAGTAGCATTTGCCGAATTAAAGGTGATCGTAAACATTTTTATAACCTGTCCTCCTTTGCCAGTAGCAGTTAAACTTATAGTGTAAGTCCCACCTCTTTGATACTGTATTGTGGGGTTAATATCTGTTGAGTTCTGTCCATTACCAAAATCCCATTCATAGGATTCTGCATTACTCGTCTTATTAACGAAGGAAACTAAGCCGTTTGACTCTGTCCAGGAATAATCGACGCTTGGTTTGATTGACGTAACAGTAACCTCTTGACTAACCTTTGTTTGACCTCCCTGCCCAACGGCAGTTAAGCTAACTGTATATTTCTTGTTTTCTGTATATTTAACTGAAGGGGAGATCTCTGAACTTGCCGTACCATTCCCGAAGTCCCATTGGTAAATGTTAGCTTTAGTTGTAGTATTTACAAAATTGACAAGCCCATCATTACCAAGGCTAACAGAAAAGCTTGCAACAGGTGCTAAAAAGGACGAGACGTCAATAGCTTTTGTAAGCTGATCTGTCCCAGTAGGGTTTTTAACTGTTAATTGAATTGAAAAACTTCCGTTACTGGGAAAAGTATGCCTAGGGCTTTTCTCTGAACTTGTAGTGGAATTATCACCAAAGTTCCAATTGTAAGTATCTGCTTCTGTAGACTGGTCCGTAAACTGAATTGTTCCCTCACCAGAATTTGCCCAGATGAATGAGGCTTTGGGATTGGGCCTTGGAATATCTTTCCTTGAACAGTCGGAAAGCAGTAAGGAAAGTAGTGTGAGTACAAGAAACGTGGAAAGTTGCTTCATTTAAAAGAGGAGGTACGCTTATTACAAAAAAACACTACATGATAATTTGTGCTAATATAGCCAAGATAGTAGTAGCCCATAATCATGTGTCCTAGAGCCATTTATTAAGCCAGCAGTGAAAGCGATTAAAAGAAAAGGATATGATTCAACTCTATTGGTCCAAATACTCTAGAAGTACACCTATTCAATTAATGGTTGGAAAGTAATCTACAATCTCCCATCGACTAACGCTTCAGGAGTAGTAACCGCGCTTTCAGCAATGGGCATTCAGAAACTTCATTTGTACAATGCGAGTAATCTGAGCAAACTTTATGAGTAAAGGGTAGGGTTATTGTTAGTCAATATAAAACGCTCTGTATGCAAATACGTATGCAAACAAAAAACCGTCAACATTGCTGAAGACGGTTTTTTGTTTGTAACTATCTGATTTTGAGAGAGCCAGTGGAGGGATTCGAACCCCCGACGCGCTTGCGCATCCTGATTACAAATCAGGCGGAATCGACCGCTATCCGACACTGGCGATCCTGAATTGTGGTGCAAAAATAGGGTTATTTTCTATTCTATGCAAGCCAATTCTTTTTTTTTAGTTTCAATTAGCCAATAGGTAGTGAAACTAAATCATCTTTTAAGCCTGCGCTACGCGTAACTGATGGCGAAGTTCGTCCAGTTGTTTTTCGGCTTCGGCAATTTTCTTATCTATATCGGCCCGTAACTTATCGGCATTCTTCGAACGGGCGAAAAATTCGATGTTGTTCCTATAGGTAGCAATATCATTTTCAATGGCTGTAATCTTCCGCCGAATGTCGCTCTCACGCTTATTACCTCCTCCATCGCGATCACCTCGGTTGAAATCACGTCCACCACGCGTATTCCCTGATCGAGTCGCTTCTGCTTCGCTCTGGAGCATGATGCGTTCTTTATCTTTAGCAGGAATCTTACCCGTTGCACCAACCAGTGCATTGATAGCGTTGATATAGCGTTTTTGGGTGGCCTGCATATCCTTTTTGGGTACGAAGCCAATCGCGTTCCACTCTTTTTTGAACTCGTTCAATTCAGAGAGGTCTGCATTAGCGCTGGCGGCTGCTTCAATTCGTTCGATCAGAGCGATTTTCTGCGCTAAATTCTCTTCAAATTCACGCTCAGTCTCCTGATTTTTCGACCGCTTTTTATTGAAGAATGCATCGCAAGCCGCTTTGAACCGATCGAAAATGGTATTTTTCTGCTTCTCAGGAACCTGGCCGATGGCTTTCCACTGACGTTGTAGCTCAATGACGGTTTGGGTAATTTCAGGCGACTCTTCGCCCGAAGCCAGAATGGCTTCTACCTGCTCACAAAGCTGTGTTTTAGCCCGAAGGTTTTCCTCCCGTTTGCTTTCGAGCTGCCGGAAAAATTCGCCTTTGTTATGGAAGAAGGTTTTCAGGGCTGCCCAGAACTTCTTACTAAGTTCCTTGCCTTCTTCACGAGGCATAGGTCCTTTGATAGCATTCCAGCGATCCTGCAACGTCATAACAACCTTCGTTTTGTCGTTCCAGTCGTTAATGCTGTTGGAGGTAAAGGAAGTTATAGGAACCAGCTCTTCGTAGATTGCTGATTTCTCTTCGTAGAGTTGGGCCGACTCCTTACGTTGCTCGTTAGTCTGATCCCGACGTTTGTCGTAAAGAACATCAAGAGCAGCCTTCATTCGCCCCCACAGTACTTCCTGCTCGGCTTTAGGAGCCGGGCCTATGTGTTTGTATTCTTCAAACAAGGCATTGGCTTCGTCGATGGTTTGCCGGGTAACCGGGGTTTCTTCCGACGCTTTCGCCATGGCTTCGACCTTCTCAATGACCTCCGTTTTCAGGCTGGTATTGCGTTTGCGATCCAGCTCTTTCAGCTCGAAATAGATGTTTCGATTGCTGTAGTACCGATCAACAAGCGCATGGTAGGTAGCCCAGAGCGTTGCATTGTGTGGCGAGTTCATGTTTCCGGCCGCCTTCCATTCGTCCTGGATTTTCTTGAACTCATTCCAACTGGCTTTTGGATCCCCTGCGTTGTTTTCGTCGTTTTCGACTAGTTCGCGCAATCGGGTAAGTAAGTCCGTTTTCGACGCAAAGTTGGTTTCCTTTGCTTTGTCGAGGTTCTGGAAATAGGTATTTTTCAGACTCTTGATTTGCTTGTATAGCTCTTCGAACCGCAAAACAGCGTCGTCAAACTTATATTCAAATCCTTCATCGGCACCTGTTTCGGCGGTGTAAGCCTGCAAAGCCGCTTCACGCTCGGCCCGCTTCATTTGGTCGAACAGAGGTTTTACCTCTTTAAGAACCTGATCGGCTTTCTTGAAATCACCAGGGGTTACGGTCGCCAGACTAACGGAGGCCAGTTGGGTTTCGAGCAGATTAACAAAATCCTGTTTCGAAAAATGGCTGTAATCGGCTTCTGGGGCTGTGGCCTCTTCTTCAGCTTCCGCCAAATCGGTATACTCGGCTGGGAGCTGCTCAGGGTCAACTAGATTCTCCGTCGTTTCTGCCACGGGTTCATCTGCCAATTCTGCAACAGGCGTTTCTATAACAGGTGTTTCATCAACTGATGCCGAATCCGATGGCGTTTCTTCCTGATTTGCTGCAGCGTCTTCGGGAGTAGCTGTAGCAGTCGGTTCGGTAATAGGAGCACTGTCAACCCCAGTTTCTGATTGGCTTTCAGCGGTTGGTGTGGTTGAAGATTCTGCCTGTTCGGGCGTAGTTTCCTGGCCCTCGACGGTGGTTTCGGGGGTTGTATTGGTATCTTCGGGGGTATTCACTTCCAGCGACTCAGTGGCCTGATTGGTGGTTTCTGATTGCTGGTTAATTTCCTGTTCTTGGTTTGCCATGTTGGGAACGTACCGATTACTTTTGCAAAAGTACGATAATATACGGATTTTCTTGTAGTACAGAAATTGAAAAGCCGTTAAAGGCCTTAATATAATGCCCTCAGCAATTAGTGAGTTACGAAATGAATATACCCTGAACGGGTTGGATAGAGCAGATGTTTTGCCGGACCCGGTAGCGCAGTTTCGGGTTTGGTTCGATGCGGCCTTGCAGGCTAAGGTGCCAGAACCGAACGCCATGCACGTAAGTACCGTGACAAACGAAGGTAGACCCGATGGACGAATTGTGCTCTTAAAGGATGTTTCAGACCAGGGATTTACCTTTTACACAAACTACGAAAGCCGTAAAGGGCGTGAACTCACCAATCATCCTTTTGCCAGCCTGACGTTTTTTTATCCTGAACTTGAACGCCAGATTCGGATTGAAGGACGGGTAGAAAAAGTAAGTAATGAGGATTCGGACGCCTATTTTAGCAGCCGCCCTCGTGGTAGTCAGATTGGTGCATGGGTGTCGCACCAGTCGGAGGTGATCGGCAGTCGTGAGGTGTTGGAAAACCGGCAGCGTGAGCTCGAAACACAGTTTGCAGGGCAGGCCATACCACGACCACCTTACTGGGGGGGCTTTCGTGTAGTGCCCGACGCCATCGAATTCTGGCAGGGACGTCCCAGTCGATTACACGACCGCATTCGCTATAGTAAAGTGGAGGGAGCATGGATCATCGAGCGACTTTCGCCATAAATTGTTGACTGATCGAATTGTTGAATAATTGAATAAATACCTGGCGAGGGTACAATTCAATCATTCAACAATTCGATCAGTCAATTAGTAGTACGGTAAAATTTATAGTTGGGTTGCTTATTGGCAAAAGACTCGTTTCATGCCTCCCAAGAAAGCCAGCGCCAAAAAGGCGATCGACAATCGTACCTTATTCAGCGTTATTTCGGCCTCGTCGGTCGGAACGCTGATCGAATGGTACGATTTTTACATTTTTGGCAGTTTAGCCGCCATTCTTTCCACGCAATTTTTTCCGACCGACAATCCAACGGCTGCGCTGCTGTCAACCCTGGCGACGTTTGCGGCTGGATTTGTGGTTCGTCCGTTTGGGGCCCTCGTATTTGGGCGACTTGGGGATTTGGTAGGGCGTAAATATACGTTTCTGGTTACGCTGGTGCTGATGGGCGGTTCTACATTTGCTATTGGCCTGATTCCGGGCTATGCAACCATTGGTTTCTGGGCTCCCTTGTTGGTTCTTTTCTTACGGCTGGTACAAGGGCTGGCGCTAGGAGGGGAGTATGGGGGAGCGGCTACGTATGTGGCCGAGTATGCCCCCGAAGGACGACGTGGGTATTACACTAGTTTCATTCAGACGACGGCCACGTTGGGCCTGTTTGTGTCGCTGGGTGTGATTTTGCTTACCCGTGAATCGCTGGGAGTTGATAAATTTTCGGACTGGGGCTGGCGTGTGCCGTTTTTGCTGTCCATTGTGCTGGTGGGGGTATCCATACTCATTCGGATGCGTATGGCCGAATCCCCTCTGTTTGCCAAACTAAAAACCGAAGGGAAAATCTCGAAAAATCCCCTGGCCGAAAGTTTCGGTAAGAAGCAGAATCTGAAAATGGTGTTGCTGGCCTTGTTCGGGGCTACGGCTGGTCAGGGCGTGATCTGGTATACGGGCCAATTTTACGCGCTGTCGTTTCTGCAAAAAGCCTGCAACGTTGAGTTTGTTCAGTCGAATGTGATTGTGGCCATCGCGCTGTTAGGTGCTACACCTTTCTTCGTTATTTTCGGGCGACTCTCGGATCGAATTGGCCGGAAGGCGATTATGCTGGCGGGTATGGCGCTGGGCGTTCTGACGTACCGACCCATCTATGACAAAATGTATAATCTGGCTGATCTGAGCCAGCGGGAGGAGTTTACCGATGCCCGTACCATTGACCGGAAACTAAGCCGACAGGATAACGGGAATCTGGTAACGACCATGACAACGACCCATTTTTATTCGGATGGGCTTGTTGCCAAAGACATCGAACGGACCGTTACCCGACCCGATTCGGCCTCGCCAACGATAAAGCCTGATCTTACCAAAGCCGTTGTATTACCGAACAATAGCTTCTGGTTGATGATTCTTCTGGTATTTGTACAGGTGTTGTACGTGACGATGGTCTATGGGCCCATTGCTGCCTTCCTGGTCGAGCTTTTCCCGACGCGTATTCGCTACACATCTATGTCGTTGCCTTATCATGTCGGCAATGGGATTTTTGGGGGATTAACCCCATTTATTGCAACGGCCCTAGTGGCGTCGGCTACTAAAGCCAACGAAGCTGTTCCGGGTTCTGTCTCCAAACCGTATCTGGAAGGACTTTGGTATCCAATGCTGGTTGCCAGTGTTTGCCTGATAATCGGGGCTATTTATTTAACGAATGAAAGAGCGAAAGAGTAAGCGGGCTTACTAGCGTTTGCCTGCTAACCGCTCGCGAACGAGCAATGCTGACATGGTGTGGAACCATCGCTATCATCAGTTATTAAATCTAGCGTATGAATTAGTGAATGCGTAAATGAGTAAATAGCTTTGTCGGCGAATTTTTTCACTCAATCACTCATTCGCTCAATCACTCATTTGATTATGCGTATCCGAACCTTTGACGAGTACCAGGCTGCTTATCAGAAAAGCGTAGAAGACCCGGAAGAATTCTGGGCCGAAATTGCTCAGAATTTTCACTGGCGTAAACCCTGGACTAAAACCCTGCAATGGAATTTTACGGAACCCAATGTAAAGTGGTTTATAGGCGGTAAGCTCAACATTACGGAAAACTGCCTTGACCGTCATCTGGCCGAACAGGGCGATCAGCCTGCTATTATCTGGGAGCCTAACGATCCAGCGGAAGCGGGCGTTACACTAACTTATAAGATGCTGTTCGACCAGGTATGCCGATTTGCCAATGTGCTGAAACGCAATGGTGTACAAAAAGGCGACCGGGTTTGTATTTATATGCCAATGGTGCCGGAACTAGCTATCGCTGTGCTGGCCTGTGCCCGAATTGGTGCTATTCACTCCGTGGTTTTTGGCGGATTTTCGGCACAAAGTATTGCTGACCGGATCAATGATGCACAATGTAAAGTCGTGGTAACGGCCGACGGAGCTTACCGGGGTAATAAAGAAATTCCGCTGAAGAGTACAGTCGATGATGCGCTCATTGGCTGCCCAAGTGTTGAGAAAGTGATTGTGCTAACCCGTACCCGGACGCCTGTTTCGATGCTGAAAGGCCGGGATGTGTGGTGGGAGCAGGAATTGAAACAAGTAACAGCCGAATGCCCGGCCGAAGAAATGGACGCCGAAGATATGCTTTTCATTCTGTACACATCAGGCTCAACGGGAAAGCCCAAAGGCGTTGTCCATACCTGCGGAGGGTACATGGTATATGCGGCCTACACGTTCCAGAATGTGTTTCAGTATGAGGCAGGGCAAACCCATTTCTGTACGGCTGATATTGGCTGGATTACCGGGCATAGCTACATTGTATATGGGCCGCTGGCCTGTGGTGCCACATCGATTATTTTTGAAGGTGTTCCAACCTATCCTGATGCGGGTCGATTCTGGGATATTGTCGATAAATACAAGGTTGATATTCTGTACACGGCTCCCACGGCGATTCGGTCGCTGATGGGGTTTGGACTGGAAAAAGTCGAAAACCACGATTTGAGCAGCTTACAGGTGCTGGGCTCCGTTGGTGAACCAATCAATGAGGAAGCCTGGCATTGGTACGACGAGCACATTGGCAAAGGCCGTTGCCCGATTGTTGATACCTGGTGGCAGACCGAAACGGGTGGCATTCTGATTTCCCCTCTGGCTGGTATCACCAAAACTAAACCAACCTATGCCACGCTACCCTTGCCGGGTGTTCAGCCGATATTGGTGGATGAAAACGGCAAGGAAATCGAAGGCAATGGGGTGAGCGGCAATTTGTGCATGAAATTCCCTTGGCCGGGTATTTTACGGACAACCTATGGTGATCACGAACGCTGCCGCCAAACCTATTTCGCCACCTACCCGGGCTTATACTTTACCGGCGATGGTTGCCTCCGCGACGAAGATGGGTATTACCGTATTACAGGTCGGGTCGATGATGTGCTGAACGTATCGGGTCACCGGATTGGGACGGCCGAGGTCGAAAATGCCATCAATATGCACACAGGTGTGGTGGAAAGTGCCGTAGTTGGCTACCCGCACGACATCAAAGGGCAGGGCATCTATGCCTATGTAATCACCGATCAGGAACCGAACGGACACGATGCCGACTTAACTAAACGCGACATTCTGGCAACAGTAAGTCGGGTAATCGGTCCGATTGCCAAGCCCGATAAAATTCAATTTGTAACGGGGCTTCCTAAAACCCGTTCGGGGAAAATCATGCGTCGAATCCTGCGCAAAATTGCCGAAGGCGATACCAGTAATCTCGGCGACACGACTACCTTGCTCGATCCGGCGGTTGTAGAAGAGATTAAAGCGGGAGCTTTGTAAATCTTTTCTGAGTTTCGCATATAAAAGCGGGTTACAACCATTGATCGATAGTTGTAACCCGCTTTTATATTGTTATTGATTACCTGAATTCAATGAATTGTCATAATACAATCAGCTTTTTAACGGACTTGTAGAATCAATGAATAGCGTTGTTGTTTCATCAAATTATATACTAGATGCGCTTGTAGGGCTTTGTGTTGGCGATGCTCTGGGAGTGCCCGTTGAATTTTTGACTCGTAGTTATTTAAGAGACCATACTCTTACTGACATGATGGGTTATGGCACACACAATCAGCCGCCAGGAACTTGGTCAGATGATAGTTCATTGGCTTTTTGCTTAGCGGAAAGCTTATGTGGCGGGTATAATCTGAATGATATTGCAGTGAAATCTGTGCAGTGGTACGAAGGGATACTCTGGACCCCACATGGCTCTGTGTTTGATATAGGTATAGCTACGTCGGGAGCTTTGCATAGGGTAGCGAGTGGTGTTGATCCGTTAGTTTCTGGGGGTGCTGGAGAGCAGGATAATGGTAACGGGTCATTGATGCGTATTTTGCCGATCGTATTTTATCTTAAAGATAAAGCTATTCATGAGCGTTTTCGGATTATTGCACAGGTGTCCGGGATGACTCATGCTCATATTCGATCAGTTTTTGCTTGTTTTATTTATTGTGAATATGCGTTACTACTAATCAAAGGATTTGAAAAGCGCCAGGCCTTCAAAGCCATGCAGGCAGAAGTAAACGATTTTGTTAAGAAGCATGCAGCCCTTGTAGAAAAGGAACTGAATCACTTCCACAGATTATTGGAAAATCCAATTGGCGACTATGAGATAAGGCCTATCGATCAATATACCGAAGCTGAAATTGCGTCGTCAGGCTATGTCATACACACCCTGGAAGCTAGTATGTGGTCTTTCCTTACAACAAATAGTTATGTTGATGCCGTATTGAAAGCAGTAAATCTTGGTAATGATACAGATACTACTGGCTGTGTAACGGGAGGACTTGCCGGGTTATATTATGGCTTGGAAGCTATACCAGAATCCTGGGTGGATGCTATTGCCCGAAAGCAGGACATTTTTGACCTTGCTACTAGATTGTTTACGGCACTTCATTAAGTTGGGGGGAGAGTACTACTTCACCTTCACAATCTCCCCGAAGTAATTCATGAACAGGGTGTAGTCGGCGGTTTTCTGGCTGACAGGGTCGATCACGCGCATGACGAGGTTAATGTAGCGCTGGCCGTTGAAGGTTGGTTTGTAGGTGACGGTTTTCAGGACTGAGCGTTCTACTACCTCATCGCTTTTGATAAAATAGAGCAGATCATCTTTGAGCAATGTACGTTTAAATAGCTGGCTCCCCGATTTTTTTGTTGCGAGCACAGTGATCGTGTTATTGAAATAACAGCCACTCGACGTTTCAGTTGAGCTGGTATCCTGCGCCAGGGTTAAGGTCACCTTGATCGACTTACCTGATTCCTGATACACATCTGACTTCCCTAGCTTATCAGCATCGACAACAGTTTTACAGTCTTTGGGTTTGCGGGCTGCGGTTGCTACTGAGTCGGTTTTTGATGAAGTTTGGGTTTCCTGCGTTTTTTCAGAGCGCCCACAGGCCGTTAATAAACCAATCGTCAGGAGGAGTAGAGATGTGTTTTTCATGGGGTAAAGTTCGGGCTTAAACGCCAAGCTGCCAAGCGTTCATAAAGTTTACAAATCGATAGGCTTTACGCAGAGTTAGCGACCTAAATTGATTGTTTTTGTGTTATTCGACAAGGCAGCTCTGCATTCCTACGCTGCTCGTTTACTTCCTACACAAATACCTATGCAACTTCTTTACAGTTATTTACGGCGTTATTGGGGTCTGTTGGCACTGGCTCTTTTCCTGGCCGCTATCAACCAGATTTTCTCATTACTTGATCCGTACATCTTTCGGAAAATTATTGACCAGTATGTGGTTAAGCCTGGTGGAGCCCTTCGGCCACTTAGTTTCTGGAGCTTCTTGGAAAATGGAGCTGGTTTGCTGATTCTACAGGCGCTCGGTGTGGCGATGGTGAGCCGAATCGCCAAGAATTTTCAGGACTATTATGTCAACGTAATCACCCAGCGGCTGGGTGCAAAGCTTTATACTGACGGGCTTCGGCATTCGCTCGAATTGCCCTATCAGGTGTTTGAAGATCAACGCTCTGGTGAGACGTTGGGTAAATTACAAAAAGTACGGGCCGATGTCGAAAAGCTGATCCAGTCGTTTGTGAATGTGCTCTTTACATCAATTGTGGGCATCGTGTTCGTGATGTGGTATGCGGCCACTGTCTACTGGCCAATCGCTCCGGTGTACTTTCTGACTATTCCACTTTTGGGTATCCTGAGTTCGTTGCTGAGCAAAAAAATTAAGGTCGTACAGAAAACGATTGTTGCCGAAACAACAGCTCTGGCGGGGTCAACGACGGAAAGTTTACGCAATATCGAACTAGTGAAAAGCCTCGGGTTGGCACAGCAGGAAACCGAACGACTCAATGCTACGACCGAAAAAATTCTGAAGCTGGAACTCAAAAAAGTTCGCTATATCCGGTCGTTGTCGTTTATCCAGGGCACGTTTGTGAACCTGCTCCGTAATGCCATCATGCTGTTTATGTTGTTTCTGGTGGTGCAGGAACGTATTACGGTGGGTGAGTTTTTCTCGCTGTTCATCTACTCATTTGCCATCTTCGGACCATTGCAGGAGTTAGGCAACATCATCAACGTATATAGAGAAACGGAAGCCTCACTGGCCAATTTCCAGCAGATTCTGAACACGCCCCGCGACGTACAGCCAGCGCTTCCGCAGCCGGTTCATTCGCTCAAGACACTGGCCTTTGACAATGTTCATTTCAAACACCTGACGGCCAACAAACCAGCTCTCGATGGTATTTCGTTCGATGCACGGGTAGGCGAAACACTGGCCTTTGTCGGGCCGAGTGGGTCGGGTAAAACAACACTTGTTAAGCTATTGGTTGGTTTATACCGGCCCTTAAGTGGACAGATTTTGTACAATGGCATTCCGGGTTCAGATGTGAATCTGGATGAGCTTCGGGAGCAAATTGGCTTCGTCACGCAGGATACACAGTTATTTGCCGGAACCATTCGGGAGAACCTCCGTTTTGTAGCGCCCAATGCAACGGACGAAGAATGCCTAACGGCTCTACATCAGGCAGCCGCCGACTCGCTGCTGGCTCGTGCCCCGCAAGGACTCGATACAGTCATTGGTGAAGGAGGAGTAAAAGTGTCGGGTGGCGAAAAGCAGCGGCTCAGTATTGCCCGTGCGCTGCTTCGTAAACCTTCGTTGCTTGTATTTGACGAAGCAACATCGGCCCTGGATTCGCTCACTGAAGAGGAAATTACGGATACTGTTCGCACCGTATCGGCTATGAACCAGCAAATTACTATTCTGATTGCCCACCGCCTGAGTACGATCCTGCATGCCGATCGCATTTTTGTGCTGGAGCAAGGACACATTGTTGAACAGGGCCGTCATGAGGAATTGCTGGTACAGAAAGGACTGTATTACGCTATGTGGCGTCAGCAAATCGGTGAGCGCAAAGCTCTGGCTACCGCATAAATGCATTAAAGAAATAGCACAGAGAAATACAGGAATGGAGTTCTACGTGAGAACCAATTAAAAAACGCCGGGTTTATAAACCCGGCGTTTTTTAATTGATCAGGCACTAAATGGATGCTCATTCCGTACTGGTAAACTGGAGTAAACAGCAAAACTATCGTAGTGTATAGTACTAGCGTTTTATAGTTATATCTGACTATTTCTGGCGTTGAAATAGACTTCATTTTTTATAGTACTACAATTTGTTGGAACTTTAAAACATATGATTAGCTTTGTAAGTGCCTACATATGAATAGGTTAAACCACTTAACACTTACATAGTATGAAAAACCTATTACGCTTTTTTCTGTACGGCTTTTTAGTCGTGGTATGGTCGTGCGCCGACCACCGCCTTCCCCCATCCATTTCCTGCGATGATGTTGCAACCCGAGTCGCTGGTTGTGCCCACTGGCGATTGACAAGTCGAACGGTTAATAAAGTTGAAGCGATTACTCCATGCCAGCAAGGTTTGATATTTACGTTTCCGGGCGGAAAACTGGCAGGTCAATTTGTTTTGCTGAAAGACCCCGAATATTGCGGCACGGGGGGCGCAGGAGGGGGAACCTATACGTGCAACAATGGTACGGTAACGCTTTCGAAAACGGTCACCTTTGGCGGTTTCAATCCGATTGGCCCCATTAGTCAGACGTTATCTTTTCTCAGCACTTCGTCTTTCTTAATAGCCTATACCGATGCAAGCAGTAATGCCGTGGCCGAAACCTACGTTTGCGCTAACTAAGCTGAACTTTGGAAGAAAATGAATGAACCGCTAGTCAGTAGAGGCTGGCGGTTTTGTTTTAACCGGACTACTGAACGGGTAGAGAGCGAAGCGATGGCTCGCCTATTCCATCAATCTTCCAGGATATCGGCTAACACGGTTTCAAAGCCAATCAGCACATCATCGCCCGATAGTGTTTCTGAAAAGGTTTTAGCATCGACGGGTTGATTGGGGTGGTAAATGTAGGTGAGTTTCTCATTGGGCGAAACCAGCCAGGCAAGGCGAACACCGTTGGCCAGCCACTTGTCCATTTTCGCTTTAACCGCGTCGAGGTGATCGGAATCACTGACGAGTTCGAGCACAAAATCGGGAGCCAGGTACGGAAATGAGTGCTTGTCCTTTTTACTCAGCGCATCCCAGCGTTCGCGCCGAATCCAGGCTACATCCGGTGCTTTCATTGATTGATCGCTCAGGAAAAAACCACCATTCGAGTCAATAACTTTACCAGCCTTCGTCTTACGGTTCCAGATGACAAATTCACCGTTCAGTTCGCTGTTATTCGCGCTGGTTAATAAATGGGTAGGAGACATATCAATATATACAGTGCCAGTTTCATCGCGCTCAACACGAAGGTTGGGATTAGCCAGACAGAACTGGACTAACTCTTCATCGGTGAAGCGGTCGATTTGGGGAATGTTGAGGGGCAGTTGCATGATTGAGTACGTCGTTCGTTAGGAACAAATCTACAAAACGATACCAACGAATCAAAACCGTTGATTTACGCCTGCATGCTTACCGGGTCAATTGGTAGGATGGTATTAAAACCCGATTGGTACACAAGTAGTATCCGGCTAATAATGCTTTTTCTGGTAATAATGCTACGTTATGTATCATGGGTAAGCCTGCTTATTATCTCTGCCTGATTTGTATTGGACTTTTCTGCCTGCTGAGTTTTAAAACAAACATCCGAACGGAGCCAGGAGAAGGGCCGTCACCAGCTAAAACACCCACCGAAGAACTCAGTACGTTTCAGCTTGAACCCGGACTGGATATTCAGTTGGTAGCGGCTGAGCCTATGGTCGAAGATCCCGTTGCGATTACCTTCGATGAAGATGGTCGGCTGTGGGTAGTTGAAATGCGCGGATTCATGATGAACATCGATGGAGCGGGCGAGGAGAAAAAGGTTGGCCGGGTGTCGATTCTGGAGGATACCAATGGCGATGGCCGGATGGATGCCAGCAATGTTTATCTGGATAGTCTGGTGATGCCCCGTGCTATTGCCCTGATACCCAATGGAGCACTGATTGCCGAAAACGGAGCACTCTGGCTCACCAAAGATACCAATGGTGATCGGAAGGCCGATACGAAAACCCTCATCGACGATCAATATGCCGCTACAGGGCTTCCCGAACACGCACCGAATGGTCTCTGGCGTAGCATGGACAACTGGTACTATAATGCCAAAGCGCGGGTGCGCTACAAACTGGCCAATGGAAAATGGCTTCGCGATAGTACCGAGTTTCGTGGGCAGTGGGGCATCAGCCATGATGACCAGGGACGTCTGTACTATAACTACAACTGGTCGCAGCTCCACGCCGATCTGGTTCCACCCAACTATCTGTCACGCAATAAAAACCATAAACCCACAACGGGTATCGACTATGGGCTGACCATTGACCGACGTGTGTATCCGATCCGACCAAACCCCGCCGTTAATCGGGGGTATATTCCCGGCACGCTGGATAAGGAAGGTCGTTTGCAGGAGTTTACAGCCGCCTGTTCACCCCTGTTCTACCGCGGCACGGCATTTCCATCTGCCTACTATGGCAATGTGTTCGTTTGTGAACCCGCCGGTAATCTGGTCAAGCGCAATGTGACCGAATCGAAAGGACTATCTCTGACAGCTCACGACCCACATCCCGGAAAAGAGTTTCTGGCTTCGACGGATGAGCGATTCCGGCCGGTTCATATGGCAACAGGCCCCGATGGCGCTTTATACATCGCCGATATGTACCGGGGCGTAATTCAGCATAAGGCGTATGTGACGCCATACTTGCGGGAACAATCCCTATCGCGCGATCTGGTACAACCCATTAACCGGGGACGTATTTGGCGGGTAGTGCCCCAAAACTGGAAAGGCCAGAAAGCCAGGAAGTTGTCGGAGGTTTCGGGTGACGAGTTAGTGGCCGAGTTGTCGAACCCGGATGGCTGGCACCGGGATATGGCGCAGGCATTACTGATCGATCGGGCTGATAAGCGGGTGGAGGCCGCGTTGACCAATGTTGTTTTGAAAGGCACTGAGTCGCTAGGCCGTTTTCATGCTTTATGGACACTGGATGGGTTAAAGCTAAGCAAGCCTGATTTGTTGCTAAGTTTATTGGCCGATCAGAATACGCTTGTCAAATCCACCGCCGTCCGATTGCTGGAACCGTTTGCTAAAACAGATAAAACCGTTCGGGCAAAATTGGGCAAGCAATTATTGGGCATTTGGGAACAGGCCCCTATCGAACAAATTCTTCAGATGGCGCTCTCCGCAAGTGCACTTGACCCTGCCGATGCCCAACCTTTACTGGCCAATATTGTACAACGCTATGGTGATTCGGCACTCATTCGCGATGCGGTAATGAGTAGTCTATCGAACCTGGAAGCCGCGTTTTTGCAGCGGTTACTGGCTTCTCCCCAGTGGCAGACGCATGAGCCTACGAAAGAAATTTTCCTCGAAATGTTAGCGACATCGATTGCTCGTAACCGGAATGCGGCTCAGCTCAGTGCACTCCTCACGAAGCTCGATACGGGTAAAGAACCGTTGGGTTGGCAACAAAAAGCCGTTCTTACGGGCTTGTCGATGGGTGGAAGCAACAGCAAAATGAAACCGGTTAAACTGGTATCGGCCCCTAGTCTGCTCACCCGGTCAGCCGCGAAAGTCGACCCGGCGCGATTGGTTACATTGAATACGATGTTTGAATGGCCCGGACATGCCGCCAGTAAGGCCGTTGCACAGACCAAAAGCCTGCTGAACGATGAGGAACAAAAACTGTTTGTGTTGGGTCGTCAGCATTACCTGAGTACCTGCTCGGGTTGTCACGGAACCGATGGCGCTGGACTAGCCCGTTTTGCTCCTCCGCTCATTGGCTCTGACTGGGTACTGGGCGACGAAAAACGGCTGGCGCTCATTGTTCTCCACGGTATTGAGGGACCCATTGAAGTGAATAAGAAAATGTACGATGCGCCTGATATTCTACCTGTTATGCCTTCGCACTCAACCATGGACGATGGCGTTATCACCGCCATTCTGACCTACATCCGAAACGAATGGGGAAACAACGCAGGGCCAATAGGACGACGAACCGTAGGCATGACCCGCGTGACGTCGCAGGGTAGGGTAGTGCCCTGGACGGCTAAAGAGCTAAACAAGTATGTACTTGAAGCCAAAGCACCGGCAAATGGGAATTGATATGGCAATGAATAATGGGCAATGCATAATGTGTGTATTTAGAGGATGTGCTGCCCATTATTCAGTACACATTGTCCATTATTCATTGTGCATTAAACTCCTTAACCAAATGGATAGACGAGATTTTTTACAGCGGGCTTCGGTAGGGGCAGTGGCATTTTCATTGCCTGAGTTGCCCAGCTTTATGGCCGACAAACGCATGGGTATTGTGGTGCACTCGTACTGGAGTCGGTGGAACTCGAAAGTGGATAGTAAGAAATATCCACCCTTCACCAACGCGCTTCAATTGCTGGACCATTGCCATCAGCTAGGGGCCGGTGGGGTGCAGGTAATCGTAAATGGCTGGTCGAGCGATTTTGCCAAACAAGTGCGCGAAAAACGGGAGAAGCTGGGCCTCTACTTGGAAGGATCAATCGGCCTGCCCAAAAAAGCGGAGGATGTGCCCAAGTTTGAGCAGGATGTAATTGGGGCACGCGAGGCTGGTGCGCAGGTACTTCGGACGGTTTGTTCGAGTGGGCGCCGATACGAAACCTATCACTCTGTTGCTGCTTTTGAGGAACTGAAAAAAAACGCGCTGACTTCCCTGCAACTGGCGGAACCTGTACTTCGTAAACACAAAGTCAAACTGGGCGTCGAGAACCATAAAGACTGGCGGGCACCGGACCTGGTCAATTTGTTGAAACAGGTTAATAGCGAGTGGATAGGCGTAACGCTGGATTTTGGCAACAGCATGGCCCTACTTGAAGACCCCATGGAAGTGGTGCAGACGTTAGCGCCCTACACATTCAGCACTCATGTAAAAGACATGGCTGTTGAAGAGTATCCGAACGGTTTTCTGCTGTCGGAAGTGCCTATGGGTAAAGGGATTCTGGACCTGCCAAAAATGGTCGACCTCTGCCGAAAGTACAATCCATCGGGCACGTTCAGTCTGGAAATGATTACCCGCGACCCGCTGGAAATCCCCTGTCTGACAGAAGCCTATTGGGAAACGTTTCCTGCTTTACCTGGTTCCGATCTGGCCCGTTCGCTTCGTACGGTTCGGCAGCACAAATATCCGGGAGGGTTACCCCGCGTGTCGCAGTTGAGCGCCGACGAGAAACTGGCGCTTGAAGAAGAAAACATTGTTGCCTGTATCAATTACAGCAAAGGGAAATTAGGAATGGTATAGCTGGATAGAACACATCTGAATTGAGAATCACTTACAACCGTATGACAAAAGACGTATTACCGGGAATTAAACAGTTTGATCTTACAGGGAAAGTTGCCATCGTGACGGGTGGTTCGAAAGGATTGGGGCTGGCGATGGCCGCTGGGCTGGCGTCGGCGGGAGCCAATCTGATGCTGGTGAGCCGGAATGCCGATGAATGCGAAAAAGCCGCCCAGGAATTGACCCAGGATTTTGGTGTAAAAGCCGTCGCTTTTGCCGCTGACATTACGAAACAAGAACAAACCGAAGCGATGGCAACAGCCGCCATCGACACGTTTGGCCGAATCGATATTCTGATCAACAGTGCGGGTATCAACATCCGGGGGCCTATTGATGAACTCACGCTGGATGATTTTACAGCCGTGATGGACATCAATGTAACAGGTACCTGGCTGAGTTCTAAAGCGGTAACGCCTTATATGAAAAAAGCCGGTCGGGGCAGCATCATCAATCTGGCCAGTACGCTCGGGTTAGTTGGTTTATCGAATCGTACGCCGTATACGGCCAGCAAAGGGGCTGTCGTGCAGATGACCCGTGCGCTGGCGCTTGAATTAGCTCCTTTTAATATCAACGTCAATGCCATTTGCCCCGGTCCATTTTTAACGGCCATGAATGTTCCGATTGCAGATACGGAGGAAGGGAAAAAGTTTGTTGTGGGCGCAACGGCCCTGGGGCGCTGGGGCGAACTACGGGAAATTCAGGGGGCCGCTATTTTTCTGGCTAGCGATGCCGGGACATACATGGTTGGCTCGATGCTTACTGTCGATGGCGGCTGGACGGCCCGCTAAGGTTATAAACCGCTTACGTATAAACCGAAACCTTAACCGAACGAATGAACCTCTCAACTGATAAAAAGCCAACCCGTGTGCGCTATGGCATGTTAGCACTCGTCTTTGTGAACGTAGCGATTAACTACCTGGACCGCGCTAACCTGTCGGTAGCGGCTACCGAACTGGGGAAAGATCTGGAGCTATCGACTGTTGAGTTAGGGAATATATTTTCGGCCTTTGGCTGGGCGTATGCTGCTTTACAGATTCCAGGCGGGATTATTGCCGATCGGTTTGGTCCACGAATTTTATATGCTTTTTGCCTAGTTACCTGGTCAATCGCTACCATGGCGCAGTCAGTTGCCAGTGGGTTTCTGAGTCTGTTTTCGCTTCGCCTGGCGACAGGTACGTTTGAGGCCCCATCGTATCCGATTAACAACCGAGTTGTCACCAGTTGGTTTCCCGACAACGAACGGGCTTCGGCCATTTCTATGTATGTGTCCGGGCAGTTCATTGGATTGGCTTTCCTGACGCCGGTTTTAGTGACGGTTCAGTATTATGCAGGCTGGAAAGGGCTGTTTATCGTCACGGGACTGGTTGGGCTGGTATGGGGTGTTGTCTGGTATCTGTTCTATCGCGACCCGTTAGATCATCCGCGTGTGAATCAGAGCGAATTGGACTATATTGAAGAAGGGGGTGGGTTGTTTCATGGCAAAAAATCGGGAGTGGATAGCCCGTCGTTATGGCGCTGGGAGAATTTCAAACTGATCTTTTCAAAACGAACCTTGTGGGGTGTTTACATCGGTCAGTTTTCGGTCAATGCCACACTCTGGTTCTTTCTAACCTGGTTTCCAACCTATCTGGTCAAATACCGGGGCATCGATTTCAGGCAGTCGGGTTATCTGGGTTCCATTCCATTTTTGGCGGCTTGCGCAGGCCTGCTGCTATCGGGCTTTGTATCGGATCGGCTGGTAAGGCAGGGGAAATCCGTAAGTATGGCCCGCAAAACACCAATTATTGCTGGATTACTGTTGTCGGTAGTGATTATCGGGGCCAATTATACCGATGATGTCGCCATGATTATTTTCTTCATGTCGCTAGCCTTTTTCGGCGTTGGTATGGCGTTGATTTCCTGGGTATTTGTCTCCATTTTATCGCCGAAGCATTTGATTGGCCTAACGGGTGGCGTATTTAATTTCATGGGGAATCTGGCTTCTATTGTGGTGCCCATTACCATTGGGCATCTGATAACGGGCACTGATTTTAAACCCGCCATCGTATTTATTGGTATTGTTGAGTTTATCGGTGCCTGTGCCTACATATTTATGGTCGGCAAAGCCGAACGAATTATCACCCCCGATACGAAAGAAGAGGTGGTTTTATAAAACGGTTCTCTATCGGAAATTCGGGTTCAATTGGCTGAGTAAGTTAGGCCACTTGGGATATTGATTGCTGGGGTACTTAAGAACATATTGAGTAGGGTATATTTTTAAATATATATAGAAGTTGAAAATGCGTATTTACTGACAAGGTTGTGGTTATTTATTTGTAAATCAGTGATTTGTGTCTCATTGTATCGTTTGTATAGTCATTAGTTAGTGTGTAGGTAGTTGAGGGAGTCTGGTTGGGTTTTGTGTACTTATTCGGTACAGGTAACGATTGCCCGTAAAACCCGGATTTTTGCCCGGTGAGACGCGTAGTTATACGCTATGACGCTGTCCTTTTAACGATTTATTTTGCCTCTCACTTCATCGGTGGACAGTTCGTTGCCGAGCCGTTTAAATGGCTCATTGTGTGTACGTTTTACCTCGCTAAATAACATGACCAATGACTACTCATCGCCATCTTCTTCTACTAACCTGTCTGCTTGCCAGTATGGGTACTGTACAGGCTCAGACAATAGCATCCTTAAACACAGCAAGTCGATCATCGGAACCAGTAAATACCGCAAAAGCGCCACGACAGCCTAAAGCAACAATTGAGGCTCCTTATTATGTAAAGCTCTATGGGTTTTATGGTTTGCTCACTCCTGGATCTCAGGTGACGACCAGTTATACGTCAGGCCAGTCTGGTATGACGAACACAGGCTTCAAAAATAATGCTACAGGCTTAGGGGCGGGGCCTCGGGCTGGCATTGGTGTTGGCGTAATTGTCAGTGAATTTATCAATTTAGGTATTGATGCCGATATGCTATTCGGGTCTACCCTAACAACGGAAAACAACTATAAAGGCTCCAATTATACCTCTACAGGTACAACCTCAACAACCTTACGGGTATTGTCCATCACGCCTAACATTACCTTTAAAGCCTTATCACGCCCTGCCTATTACATTTATAACCGACTGGGCCTGGTAGGGGGCATTGTGATGGATTATAAAACTACGTCGAATAGTTTATATGCGCCAACAACGGGTGCCAGCACGACCACCATTAGTGAAACCAACTACCGTGAAAATTCGCTGGCGATTGGCTATCAGGCTGCTTTAGGTATTCAGTTTCGTTTGGGAGAGAGTTTGCGTGGGTTTTCCGAGATTGTGGCCTACAACCAGTCATTCCGGCCAAAGGAGTCTCTGTATACGTCTACCAGCACCAAGTCTGGATCAACGCCAACCAAGTCTACGTACATCTATCAGTATAAAACGGAGGGGGAGTATACCACGACCAAGCAGGATGGCGTGGATGTGTATCAGTCTGCCAGTTCGAATGTCGTTATGAATAGTGTTGGTGTTGGCGCGGGTATTTTATTCCGGTTTTAAGCTACGGCTGGTATGTCACAACCTTATTATGCGTTGCCGTTGCGGTTCGACGATGTATTGCAGCATAAACCGCATCCAACCTGTTCGCTGCCGCAATCCATTGCTCAGAATTTATACCTGATGCTGACAACGCACTTTGCCGAGTCGCGTTTCGATGAATCGTTTGGTTGTAGCCTGTGGGACGAAGATTTTTCGAATCAGGCTAATAGCCGGTGGAAAGAGGACGTTCGCCAATCCATCGAAGCGTCGATAGCTGAGCATGAAAAGCGACTCACCCAGGTGCGGGTACGTGTGGATCTGAACGATCAGGAGATGCAGCTTGGCCGAGTAAGCAAACGAGTAAAACGGCGGCTGACGGTCTGGATTGATGGTCAGTTGGTCCGTACTAATGAACAATTTTCGTTTCAGCGGAGCCTGTTTCTGGCTCCATTGTCAACCGAGTAACGATTTACAGGAGTCAGTTTAGGAGGACTATGGTTACAGTAGTCAACCTAAACTGAATCCTGCAAATCGGAGTACCAACGACTAACTAACCCGTATCAAATGGCTACCGATCTTGTTGCAGAAGGTTTTTCCCGCGAGCGAGTCAAAGCCCGGATGCTACGCCGGGCAGCTGAGCTATGGGGGTATGCCGAAACAGATCTGGATAGCTTTGATCCACTGGTGGCGTTGTTGATCGAAGCCTGTGCCATGGAGTTTGAACGGGTATCGGTCGAGATCGGCAATACTCAAACCCGTTTGCTAGATCGGCTGGCGCAGGTGTTACACCCTGAGCCGGATGTCGCCCGACCAGCTTTTGCCATCGCGCAGGCGCGTCCGGTAGAACCTAAGGTCATCTTGTCGGCGGCTACCCAGCTCAGTTTTAAGCGTACCGGAGCCGCCCGTACTGATTCGGGTAATGCCCTTGAAGCTTTTTTTTCGCCCGTAGGCACCTTCCCCATTGTCGATGGTGCTGTGCGGTATATAGCGACTACCGAAACGTTGTTTCGGGTCGATGAAGCCATTCAGAAAATACCAATTGCTCAGCATCAGGGCGTAGCGGCTGTGTTACCTTATCAATCGCTCTGGCTGGGCCTGGAACTGGACGAGGACGTTCCATCGCTGGAGGGCGTCTCGTTCTTTTTTGACTGGCCAACTGAAGCTGATCGGCAGGAGAATTTAGCTGTATTAACCATGAGTTCCTGGTGGCTGGCCGGACAAACTGTGCAGGTTCGGGCGGGTTTACCAGCCAATGGTGCTGGTACTTCATCAGGTTCGTTGCTGGAGCAGGAATTCAACGTCATGCACAAAGTGGAAAAACAGGCTGCCTCTAGCTATGAACGCCATTTTGTGACCGTTGAGTCGGCGCCATTGTTTAAATCAATGCCTGAGCATCGCCAGCCCTACTCGTCGGCTATGGCTCAGTGGTTTTCAGACCGGGAGTTGCGGACCATTCGTGAATCATACTGGTGGATCGAAGTGCGGTTGCCGCACACAGTCAGTGTGCAGACATTGGCAGGTATAGTCTGTGGAATCAATTGCTTTCCAGTAGTTAACCGACGATTGCATCGAATCACCTACCGGCTCCAGCAGAACCTCAATATTATCCCACTCGAAACCGATCGATGCTTCCTGGCGGTACGAGACGTACGAACCAGCCAAAACCGCTCGTTAACGGCCATTCCACTGGGAACTATGTCTGGTGTAGAAGCTGAAACCTATACAGTACAATACGGTGTCAGTCGATTCGATGAACGGGATGCCCGTCAGGCATTGACGAATTTACAGGATTTACTGCGCGACGAAAGCGCTTCCTTTGCGGCCCTGGGCGAAGATTTTCTGACGTCAGTCATTCGGGAACTGAATCAGGCATTGGCTCGGCTTGAAGCAAAAGTAGATCAGAAAACACAGAAACGGGACACGATCCCATACCTGATTATCAAACCAAAGCAGCCGGGAGATACAGTTTACATCGAATACTGGACCTGCGACGGGGAGGCCGCCAATCGCCTTCCGGCCGGAAGCCGCCTGACACCATACGCCGACAACAATCTTCGGAAAGATGGGGGATTTCTGATTACGACCACTACGGGCGGGCGTGAGCGACCGAAAGAATCGGAGAAAATTACCCAGTATAAACGGGCCTTGCTGACCCGCAATCGTGTCGTAACGCTGGAAGATGTCCGGGTTTCGTGTCAGGCCGAACTGGGCCATCACCTCCAGTCGGTTCATGTCGAGCGATCATTTCGGATTGATCCATTACCAACCAATGGATTTCAGCGGTGTATTCGAGTCAGTTTACAGCCCTCGGCCAGAAGTAGCTTTTCTCCGGCCGATTGGCAGCAGCAGGCCGTTTTGTTACAACGAAATCTGGAAACGCAGTCGGTGTCAGCATTGCCATTTGAGGTCGTTGTGCTGTCCGGGTAAAACGTAACTAGTCATTCGCTTGGTATTCAATGTGAAGATTGGTTGAATTGCCTTTAATTCAGTAACTTATGGATATGCTCTCCATCTACGCCGAACGCCTTAAGCACCTGCCCATCGACCTGAAAGCCGAGGTAGTACTGGCGGATATGCTCGAAGATGGAATTTCGCTCGATGAACTAGTGCTGAATCCGATGGGCCTGGGTAAACGGACTTTTGGGCGCGACATCAGCCAGACCGAATGGAAGGAAGCCCAGCATATGGCGAAACGGTGGTTGCAGATTGATCTGAACCGTAGCGGTTTATACGATCTGCTGCCGGAAGGGGTTTTTCATCAGCCAACGGCAAATGAGGTGGCAACGTCCAAAGAGGCTATCCTGCGCGAAATGAGCATTCAACGCGAACGGGAAAAAGCGGCCCGCACGTTTTTTCTGCCGTTTGAGCAGGAGTTTTTTCGGCAGCGTATTCGACTTGAGCAGGAGCAGCGAGCGTACCCGGTTCATACCGATACCGAGCAACCCAATGAATTACTGAGTTGGTTCTGGAACCTCCCCAATTTCCTGACATCGGAGCAGGTAAAACGGCTGCTGTACATCCTGCCAGTGGTACATCATATGGTAGGCGATATGACCGCGATGAAAGCCTGCTACGAACAATTGATGGAAGAGCGTGTAAGCCTACAGCTTGAACCAGGTGGCATGACGCTTGTCGAGACTGACACTGCCTCACTGGGGGAGTGGGAGTTAGGCGAAAGCTCGGTGTTTGATGGTTGGTTATGCGACGAAGAACCGTTGCTGCGAATAATCGTGCATATCGACCGAACCGAACGGGTTGCCAACTACCTGCCCGGTAGTGATGGGCGTCGGATGATTGAGTGGCTCGCGGGCTATCTGGTTCCTCTGGATGCTGCTGTAGGTATTGAACTGGATACGTCAGCTCTGAACGACGCGTTTCTACTGGCTGAAAACGAGGTATTTGGACGATTGGATTTTACAACACACGTATAATTAGAATGTATGATGTATGGTATAGGATGTATTTTAATGTACATGTAGCCATCATACATCCTATACCATACATCAATAATTGCCCTCTCTATTATGACAATACCAGAACTCTCTTATCTACCCGTCAACTGGGTGGATGGTATGAAGATCGCCCGACGCCATTTTACGGAGTGGGAAAATTTCATGCACGATCAACTGCGGGATAGCCATGCCGTGGGTCTGTCGCGGTTTCGGTATGGCATTCTGCCTGCTTCGAATGCCCTCGACATGCAGATTCAATGCGATTACAACCAAAATATAAAGGTGCAGCTTCGAACCTGTCGGGCGGTCAGCCCACATGGGGGGCGAATCGATTACCATAACCCGGCGGATTCGTTGACCTGTACGACCTCGTTTTCAACACTGGCAGCTACCTATGGCTTGCAAACGGGTAAACCACAAACCTTCGATGTACTGCTGACAGTCGATCCGTTCAAACGCGTACCCACTGGCGAGCCGATCCTGACCGAAACACCCCCACGACATCCGCATACCCGTCCCGAATACCGGCTCGATGTAGTGCCATCAGCGCAGGTACGAGCGGGGGAATTAAACTATCAGTTGATTGTTGGCCGGATTCGATACGGGAATGGCGAAGTTCAGCAGGACCCCGATTATATTCCGGCCTGCACATCGGTCTACAGCCTGCCCCGGCTTCAGCAATGGCACCAGCAATTTGGTAAACACCTGGAATCGCTGGAAACGAATGCGTACAAAATCCTGCAGCGTACTAAGGAGCGGGATTCTAAAAACGCCCTGCAAACCAGTACCTTACTGATGGCCGAACGCATTGCCTTTACGCTGGGCGACATCAGTACGCGCTATAGCTGGATTGTTCCTTACGAGCCACCTGTATACATGGCCGAAACTCTTCTACGGCCTATTCAGGCCATGCGTGTGGTGATGACTATGCTTAGTGGCCGCGAACGGGAAGAGTTTATTGGCTACATCAGCGAATGGGCCGATTTGACGCCGGGCGCTCTGGAAGCACAGCTCAATGCAGTTCTGCAATTACCTTATGAACATACGGAACTCACCCAACTGCTGGCCGAACTGGATACGTTTTATCGAACCGTTTCGAATGTATTTTACAAGCTGGCTCAGTTGGATTTTATCGGCAAACGCAAAGGGCAAAACGTATTCATCATCGAACACGAAGTGAAGGAAACACCACCCGAAAAGCCCCGTTCGCGTTGGAGCCCACTTGGGTAGAACCGCTAAATAAGTCATTCTAAGTAGCTGTCCGAAAATAAGTTAACATTGATTGAATCAACCGTTTCGACGGTCTGCCCGAACCACTGGAAAAAACCTCTCTATATAATCGATGGAACCTCTCAATAAACCGGAACGCCAGCAAGCCTTCAGCCGATTTCTGGGTGTGTATTGCCTTTCCCTCAGTATTCCTTTACTAGCCGTCTATCTGTTATTCAGCGCGCCAAATTATGTGCTGAAGCAGGAAAACGCCCGCCTGACCGAAACGTTGAACGAGCAAACGCAAAAGCTGATGAAGCCGATGGAGGGCGTAACGGCGAATCTGAAAACACTCCAGACCACCGATCAGGCGTATTTGAAAGCGACCGATATTGAAAAGGGAAGTTTAAAGACGCAACTCTCGGGGCTGGAAAGTGGGATTCAGCAGCAGGTAAACACGTTGAAAGCCGATACCGTGCAATTGCAGCCCATGAATAAGCAGCTGTCGCATAGTATTATCAATGCCTACGACGCTGTGCTTACCTACCGAAACAGCATCAGCTACCTGCGCGAACTACTGGAGAAAGAGGGGATCGATGCCAGTCAGATTGACAAACTGACAGCCGCTCTTACGCAGGCACGGCAGGAAAACGAAATGCTGAAATTGCTGGCGGCCAAATCCGCAGCACCAGCGGCCGCTCCGGCCCCATCGGGTGGTGGCGGACCCAATTACCTGTCGCAGTTTCAGGAATGCACGGGCAAACTGGTCGATGCCCAACGACGGATCAATGACTTAACGGCCCAGTTGAAAGCGGCTGGCAGCAGTCCTGCTCCGACCGTTTCCGCGCCCACCTCAGCAGGGGTATCGCGTGCCGATGTGGAAATGGAGATTGTGGACCGATGTGAGAAAAAAGCCGATGCCACAAACCGCCCCCCGCTCTGGCGTCGTCCGCTTTATGAATTTGCGGTAGAAACGCTGGAAAAAAATACCCGTCCCGACGCTCAGCAGCGTATCACGGCCATCAATGCAAAATTGCGCCGATTAGGTTCTGATTGATTGTCATAGGCATTCGTTGGCACAAATGGTAGCTGGGCCAAGTGGTGTATAGCACTCAAAAACGATGATTGACTATCAATGACTACCCAATGACCTCCACTAGTTAAACTCCAATTCTGATGGCATATACTGAAGAAGTAAAACGGGCGATACAGATTGCCCAGGCTCTTTCGAAGGAGTATCAGAATGAGCTGTTCGCTCCGGCGCATCTGCTCATGGGCCTGCTTCATAATGAGGTAGGACTGGCTTCATGGTTAGGTGTGTTGGGTCAGGATGTTCCTTACCTGCGTGAGTGGGCCGAGGTACGGATTGAAGCTAGCCCCAAAGCCAGCCGATTATCGACCAACCCACCGGGCGATGAACAGGTGAAAGCCACTATGGAACTGGCCGATCTGGTTGCCATGCAGTTAGGAAAAGTACAAACCGACCCTGTTTGTGTGCTGGCCGCTTTGCTCAAGCCAGGCATTGCGTTTACGCCAGAACAGTTGAAGAGCTTTCCACTGACACAGGTCGAACTGATGCAGGCGGCTCTGGCTGATGCCGATGTACAGACAGCGGTTGCGCCAGCGGCTGGTTCAGAGGGAGGGCCAAAAACAGCCGGAGCTGCTAAACCGACGTCGGAGCAGGCGTTGTTGCGGTATTGTGTCGATAAAACCGCCATGGCTACAGAAGGACGTCTGGACCCGATTTTGGGCCGCGACAGGGAAGTCAGGATGATGACCGAAACCCTCGGACGACGGACTAAACCCAATGTGATTCTGGTTGGCGAACCGGGTGTAGGGAAAACTGCGCTGGCCGATGGTTTTGCGCTCAATATTGTAGCGGGGGATGTGCCGGGTCATCTGAAAAATGCCCGACTCCTCGAACTCGATCTGGGCGCTTTGGTAGCTGGTGCTTCGTACAAAGGTGAGGTAGAAGATCGGCTGAAAAGCATTCTCAAAGAGCTAAAACAAGATGCCAAAATCATTTTGTTCATTGACGAAATTCACCAGCTACTGGATAGCCGGGGGCCACTTGGAACGGGCGTTGCCAACTTGCTCAAGCCTGAACTGGCCAAAGGGAATCTGACGGTGATTGGCGCTACGACGCTCGATGAATACCGAAAATACATTGAAACAGATGAAGCCTTTAGCCGCCGATTCGATGTGTTGCGGGTAGAAGAGCCTTCGGTCGATATGGCTATTCGGATGGTGCAACGGCTGGTTCCCTTCTACGAAAGTCATCATCAGCTCACCGTCGGGACCGATGCGGTTTCGGAAGCCGTCACCCTTGCCAAGCGTTATAGTCGAAATCGTCGGTTGCCCGATGCCGCCGTTGACCTCCTCGACCGTACGTTGTCGGCCGTTCGGATGATCAGCGAACGAACCCCCGCCGAAGTGGCTCAACTAACCGAACAGCTGAACAAGTTGACCAATTCGTTTGATGGAAGCGGCTCATTGAGCAATCTACGCTATTTGCATCAGGAGCTTGAAGCCAAAATAAGCCCTATTCTATTGGCGAATCTGGCTGCGGAACGCGACGACGACGAATCGACGGATGATCCCTTTGAATCGGTTTCGACACTGGCCGAACATATTCAGCAGAAACTAACCCGGCTTTCTGCCTTGATCGACGTACAAAAAACAACCGTTGATCGGCATGACGTAGCGGCCGTGATCTCGCACAAAACGGGTATTCCGCTGGGGAAAATTCAAAGCAAAGAGCGGGATAAACTGCTGGCGATGGATGAAGTCTTGAAACAGCGCGTTATCGGGCAGGATCATGCTGTGAAAGCCGTTGCCGATGCTATTCTGGAGTCTCGTTCTGGTCTTACCAAAGCAGGGCAACCCATCGGTTCGTTCTTTTTGCTTGGACCCACCGGAACCGGCAAAACGGAACTAGCCAAATCACTGGCCGATTTCCTGTTCAACGATGAGTCGTTCCTGATTCGGTTCGATATGTCGGAGTTCAAGGAAGAACATTCAGCGGCTTTGCTGTACGGGGCTCCTCCGGGCTATGTCGGCTACGAAGAAGGGGGCTTGCTGGTGAATAAAATCCGTGAGAAACCTTACTCAGTCGTTCTGTTCGATGAAATTGAGAAAGCCCATCCATCTGTGTTCGACATCTTCCTGCAAATTCTGGACGAAGGCCGTCTGCACGACCGATTAGGCAAGGAAGGTGATTTCTCGGATGCCGTGGTGTTATTTACGTCAAATATTGGAAGTCAGTTGGTTATCCAGCGATTTGGCGAAGGCCAGATTCCGACCAATACGGAACTGATGGAAACCATGAGCCGCCATTTTCGCCCCGAATTTCTGGCCCGGCTGACCGAAATCGTACCCTTCGCCCCGATCTCGGAAGAGAACGCCATTCGGATTTTCAACCTCCATCTGCGCAGCCTGACCGATCAATTGACTAAGCAAGGTATTGTGCTCGATCTCACGACCGAGGCTCGTCGGCACCTGGCGCTTTCGGGCTTTACACCGCAGTATGGAGCCCGGCAATTGAAAGGTGTCATTCGGAACCAGCTTCGGCGACCCATTTCCCGAATGATCATTGCCGGAGATGTAACTAAAGGGTCTACCATTCATGTCGATGTGAACAATGAAGAGCTTCAATGGACGATAACCCATGAAGAAACGGCTCTAACCGCTTCTGTTGAACAACCTGCTGATCGCTCAGTGCAAACCGCATAACGAATGGGACAACCTGCCGCACGCTTAGCCGATATGCACGTTTGCCCCATGCAAACACCTGCCGTAGTCCCGATTCCGCACGTGGGCGGTCCCATAATGGGTCCTGGAATGCCAACCGTGCTGATCGGTGGTCAACCGGCTTCCGTAGTCGGTGATCTGTGTACCTGCGTAGGCCCTCCTGATGTGATTGTGATGGGCTCCACGTCGGTGCTGATTGGCGGGAAGCCTGCGGCTCGAATGGGGGATACCACCGCTCATGGTGGAAGCATCGTCGTTGGTTGCCCGACCGTGCTGATTGGTGGGTGAGATGAAGGTTGTAAAGATTGATTTCTAACCGTTTAACTGAGTATACATTATGTTCGATTACGGAATTGGTGGGCAGGAGCGAAAGCTCAATGTCAGCGAAAGCATCGTCGATATCCCACAGAATAAAACCCTCCTCATTGAGAAGTTAACATCCGACCCTCCTGTTCGCCCGGAAGTGGTCGAAGGCCTGAAAACAGTAGGAGAAGTGTTTGCCCATTTCCGACCCGAAGTAGAGGTCGAATTTGAAACGGACGAAGGAGGCAGCACCAGCGAAACCCTCCAGTTTATGTCATTAGCCGATTTTGGCCGAAAAGGCATCATTGCCCAAAGCGAATACCTCCAGGAACTGAACATGACTTTTGAAGATTTTCAGCGCTATGTGAAGCAGTTGAAATCGAACAAAATACTGAAAACAATGCTCGAAAATCCCGATGGGAAAGCTGCTTACATAGCCGCTATTCAGGCAATGATTCGCGAACTGGAAGAAGCGCAATAAACTGTACACCGAAAAGACATAACATGGAAGCACAGGATAAACCACTCAAAACCAGCGAAAAGCTCGCTGAAGATATACCCTCTCTTGACGCCAGTTCGGCCAAACTGGCCAAATACGGTGGGTTTTCTATTCTGGAAACGACCCTGGAGGGCGTTCAGAACCTGAATCCCGAAAAAAAGGCCCGTAAGAAAATCTTCCTTACCGAGCAATCGAAGCAACAGGAACGGGCGCAGTTGAGCAAACGACTTCAACTCATGCTTGACCTGCTCACCAGTGCCGATTCAGTAGCTGAGCTGGCCGAAACTGCCCAGTCGAAGGCCGAAGCGGCCCAAACGTTGCTGAGCGAAAACTTACGTCGAGCCTTCGAAGCCAGCCGCGGACTGGAACAGGCCTATCGGTCGGTTGCCAGCTTTTACGTCAATACCGACCAGGATAAGGTAAAGAATGTGAATATTATGAATGCCGAGCCGGAGCAACTCACCGACCTCGACAACACCACCTTTATCGATGCAGTTGCCGAAGAGTTTGCCCGCAACTACGACCGGCTTGATCTTCGCGATAGCTATGCCCTGATGGTGCTACCCGGTTATCTGGGGTCGAAGAAGGTGGTGGATACCTGGGCCCAGATTGCGCATAAAAACAAGGTAATGATGGTGACGGACTTCCAGCACCTCGATGCGCCCGACGACGTGGTTGACCTCTTCGAATCGGCTGATCTGACAGGTGGGGATGCTTACCTGTCCAACGTGATGATGACCTGCAACTGGCTGGCCGGACGTGGGCGACACCAGGACGTTGGGGAGGAAGAAGACCTGTATGTGCCCGGGTCGAGTGCCTTGGCCGGTAAGTTATACGCTACGGTCATGTCGCAGGTGTCGGCTGGCCGGAAACACGGTTCGCTGAATGGAGCCGACGGCGTGCGGTTCCCGTTGAAGAAAAGCGAAATATCGACGCTCGAAAAAATGGGTCTGATTCCGATGGTCAACGAATACGGCAAGGTGATGCCCTTCTCGGCCAAGACGCTTTTCAATGGCGATAATCTCGGGCTGCAGACCTACTCCGTAGTCCGTGTATTCGACTACATCACCAAAGTGCTGATTGATTTCCTGAACCGACGGGCGTTTGAGAATTTCAACTACAACACGAAAGCCGATATTCAGAAGCAGATCGTGAAGTTTCTGGACAATGTAACGGGGCCGGGTAAGCTCATCGAAAAGTTCAAGCTGTTGCGCTTTGAGCAGGACCCCAAACAGAAAGATCGGATATACCTCGACATTCATATGGTTCCTTATTTTCCCGCTAAAACGTTCCTGCTCAAACTCGACGGACAGAAGGGCGACGACCCCGATTCGGCCGAGTGGAAAGCAGATTATGATCAACAGTAAGGTCTTTTATTCACCCTTTTAACACTAGTTCGTATGGCTTCATTTAATGCCAAGTTAGAGATCGATGGCGTTAGCGATCCAATTGAGTTGAGAAAAGTTTTTGTCACCTGCCACCGCAAGCGGGATGCAAAGGGGCGGCCATCTTCGGCATCCAGGTGGGCTATTGCTGTCGCTATTGATACGGATGAAGATGGTACGTTTACGGAATGGATGGTCAATCCAACGATGCAAAAGACTGTTACCGTCAAATATTACAAGATCGACGAAGAAGGGTCGGTGCTTAAGCAATGGACATTAAAAGATGCCCATTGTTATTCAATGATAGAAGGATTTGTCGCTGACTCGTCTATCCTTATGACCACGCTGGTTATTTCTGGAGCAGAAATAAGCAATGGAAATGCAACCCTGACCCATAACTGGAGCTAACCACAAGACCTTGTAACACTATGGCATACACAGCAAACTTAACGGTTGCCGGCCTCGAAGAACTGCCGATTTATGAATTTGCTATTTCGTTTCAACAGGCGATGGATAACAAGGGACGCCCTGCTTCCGGCGTATTTACAGGTGATATTTTTTTAATTGTAGAAGGGGGTAATGATACTTTCTTCGAATGGCTTTGTGAAGCTACCCGAACCGAAAGTGGCAAGATCAAGACCATCGACGATTCTGGAAGTACACTCGTTGAATATGCCTTTGAGAATGCCTTTATAACCGACGTTAACGAGAACTTTATTGATGATGCTATGGGCATTCGCAATGAGTTTAATCTAGTATCAGCAGAAGAGGATGATAATGGAAACATCGGGCATCGGGTTCATAATCAGATTCGGGGTAGAGACGAAAACTATCGCCCCTTGCTGGGTGCCTATGATACGGCTCGAGGCTTTCAGCGCCGTACGGGTAATGCCTACGTTACGTACTTCTCGTTATCCTGCGAAAAAATTCGGGTGCGAGATGTCGAACATGATAACCAGTGGGGGAAGAAGTAGCTAACCAGGTTGTGTCTGGAATGTGTTGATTTCCAGACACAAATTTTACTAATGAGTACGCTATGGCTTTTGAAGCAACATTAAATATTGACGGTAATCCCTACAACATCAACTGGATGATGCTGGAAGTTGGTCGGAAGGAGGACCAACGGGGTAAACCGGCGTCCCGACCTTCCTGGGCAATGGTGATTTGCCTGGATGTGATGGATGATAAAACCATTAAAAACTGGATGATCGATCCGCACATGCAGAAAGATGGAAAGGTTATCCTGAGCCGAATTGATGAATCGGCCACGTTCAAGGAAATTGAATTCAAGCAGTCGGTTTGTGTCAATTACTCGGATTTTTTTATGGCCGATCTGAACTACATGAATACCCGAATATTGATAACGGGTGGAGAACTGGTTATTAATAAAGCGACCCTGCGCGTTACCTGATTTTATCCCAAATGATATGTCATTTTTAGCTACATTAACGGTTGAAGGAAAAACCTTCAATGTGTTGCAGTGCCAGCATACACTTTCGCAAAAATATGATCGTGGTCGGCCAACATCGGGGGTACGGGGGGGATCAATTTTACTGATTCTGGATGGCTCCGACGAAGACCTGCTGGGTGACTGGGCGACGGGGGCAACCACAAAAAAGAATGGTGATATCACCTTTAACCGCACCGACCAGCAATCAACCTTGCAAAAACTTGAGTTTGAGGATGCCTATGCTACGATGTATAGTGAGTTTATGTCGGCAGCTACCCTTGACCATGCCAGTATTTCGGCCGATGTGGAGGACATCGTCAATACGGATATTGGGCCGCATGATGATGATTTTAAGGCGCGATTAATTACAAATCGTAGACGGCTGTTACACTTCGTGGAACGAACAGGGAGCAGCTACTGTACATTGATCCGATTGTCGGCGGAGAAAATTAAGCTGGATGGTATTGACCATCAAAACACCTAGTCTATGGCGAAACAGGTTGTCCCGCATATTGAACTCGAAGGCGGTAAAGAACTGAAAAACGTTCGATCGCTGAGCATTGAGCAGGACTTGTTTGGCCATCATCAGTTTAGCCTGTCAGTGCCATTCGAGGACCTGGAAGATGCCAACGAACTGTTTTTTCATGAGTCGCACAAAAATGTTATTGGCAAAACGATTCAGTTCTCGTTTGAACCACTGCTCGAACAAGGCTCCTTCGATTTCAAGTTTAAGGGAATCATTACCGAACTCGCGCTAAAGAATACCAGCGATACGTCCAATGTATTTGTTCTGACGGGCTATGGCTTAACTATTCTGCTGGAAGATAGTCGGTTACGTCGGTCGTTTCTGGAATGTGGCTTGTCCGATATTGTCGATAAAGTGCTGAGCCCGTACCCTAGTAACCTGCTTAAACGATCCATCAGGCCGAAGCACTCCGACTCACTACGGTACGTGGTTCAGTACGACGAAACCGCATTTGAGTTTCTGGCGCGGCTGGCGGCTGAGTATGGAGAGTGGTGTTTTTACGACGGTCAGCAGTTGATTTTTGGCAAACCCAATGATCAGAAAGTGGACTTCAACGTCGACGGTATGCAGACGTTTGCCATGAGCCTGCGCGTGAAACCCGCCAAATTCCTCTTCAACCGCTACGACTACCTGGCCGACGAAACCTACCAGAGCCATTCCAAAGATCAGAAAGTGGATGGGTTGGGACAGTGGGGCGACTTTACTCTTGATGAGTCGGAGAAGATTTTTAGCGAGGAATCGCAGGTGCCGCTGCCTAAACTTGTGTATGCCCAAAAAGAGCTGGACGATGTGACCAAAACGCAAAAGGCGATGGAAGCCAGCCGACTGGTCGATTTTCAGGGTTTTGGCGAAAATCCTGATGTGTCGGTCGGTACGGTTATTTCGGTGAAAGGCACGCGCATAACCGAACGAGGCTCGTCGGAAGAAAACTTTGGTAGTTATCGGGTTACGCACGTATCGCATACCCTGGACAGCAGCGGCAACTATTCCAATACATTTCGGGCTGTTCCCGATTCAGTAGCGTATCCACCTCCCAATCCCTCGTTTCGGTTACCTATCGGACTGCCAGAACTAGCCAAAGTTGTTGATAATGAAGATCCTGACAAACTGGGTCGGGTAAAGGTGGAGTTCATGTGGCCGGGCGATAGTAAGGAATCAGACTGGATTCGGGTGGCACATGCCTACACATCCGATGGCGAAGGCATGCTGTTCGTTCCTGAAATTGATGCGCAGGTTATGATTGGATATGAGTCGAACCTGGCCGAGTACCCCTACGTAATGACTAGCCTGTATCCGAAAAAAGATGGGGTAGACTATACGTACCGCGACAATATTCAGAAAACCATACAAACGAAAGCAGGCAACAAGATTAGCCTTTATGATAAGGGGGGCGAAGAAAAAATTGAACTGACCAACGTTAATAAGAGCGACACCCGCATTCTGCTCTCCTTCGCCGATGACGGAAAAATTACGATCGAAACGCAGGGTGTTGTCCATATTGAGGGGAAAGACATTGAAGTAAAGGCGCAGAACAATATCACCCTCGAAGCGCAGAACAATATCGAACTGAAAGCCACCAATGAAGTCAAGATTGAGGGAACGGCTAAGGTCGAGGTCAAAGGCGCTCAGGTCAGTGCCGAAGCCGATGCTACGGCCGAAGTCAAGGCCAACGGCCAACTCTCGCTTCAGGGAACGCAGACTTCACTTAAAGGCGATGCGATGGTTGAGGTAAAAGGTGGTGTTATCATGCTGAACTAATGATTTTTGGGAAAATAGGTCGCCAGGCGAATCACAACACAAAAACGATATGGGTTATTTAATCACATTTTTGGTTGGGGCTGGCCTGCTCATCCTCTCTGTATCAAAGTTTTCCAAAGCAATTAACCTCATCCAGTCGGGCCATCGGGTCATGGCTGTTGTGGATCGGCTTGAAAAAGAAAAATCGAAAAAAGGATACACTTACCGGCCCATTTTCAAATACCAAACCATGAGTGGTCAGGAAGTTTGGCATTCCTACATGTTTGCTGCTTCGCCCCCCGATTGGGAGGTAGGCGAAAAAGCAACGATTGTTTATCAGGCCAGCGATCCCGAAAATCCGGTTATCCTGACGTATTTTGGCGCTTTCGGCTGGGCGGTCATCTGGCTGGCTGTGGCGGTACCGCTTCTGATTGTTGGTGGTGGTTATTTCTTAGCGCAGTTTTATCTGAAATCATATTCATTGTAAGTTTAGGTATCATTGAATTACAGCGCGAGTACGCTAAGGCGCAAAGACGTATAAACCTACTCTTTGCGCCTTAGCGTCCTTGCGGTATACCAATTACTTATGACTCTGCAAATAGTGCTGCTTCAGTAAATCCTCGCCGAATTCGCTACCTTTTTCGCGCAGAATGGCGTGAATATGGTTGCCATCGTTCTGAAAACCCACATTGTCATATTCGATCAGAAAATCAGGGCCATTGATAATGTAGTAATGCGGTTTGTTGGCTTCCTGATTACCGATCCAGGCAAAGTAAACCTTGTCGATACCCGATTTGAGAATTTTATTGAAAAGCTGATGGGCTTTCTGATGCTCGAAGTTGTGGGTATATTCCTGAATGAGCAGTTTCAGTAAATCTTTCTGGTCATTGGTAAACTGGCTGGCAGCAATGCCATAATAACTGGTAATGCGCTGGTTACTCTGCGGGCTGGTAATAATATCGCCCGGTATTTTCTGTTGGAGAATCGCCACTTTCTTCTGCGTGTCGTTCAGCGCATTGATCAGCATAAAGCCGTAATCTTCTTCCTTACTGAGCACCCGCCATCCGGCATACTTCGCTGATTTGACTTCAGAGGGATCGGTGCCAATAAAATACGGCGACATTGACACATTACGACCGTCGCAGGTGAGATTCAGGGCTATATGATGGCCGCCAAAGTTTAGCCCCCACGGTTCGCTGGCTTGCGGTTTACCCCATACAGAAATATAGTAGTTGCCATGCGACCATTTGAGATCCTGCATCATTTTAAGCATTTTCTGGTCGATTTGGCCACTATCGAACGCCTGTTGGTAGAGTGTATTCAGAATGTCGTCCAGTTGCATAATACTGGTCGTTTTCAGATAGCCCTGCGAACTCAATATCGCCGATAGAACCCGGTGAAACGCCATACGGCTTTTGTCGGAGAGGGAGCCGTACTGAATACCCGGCCGGGGCACCAGACCTACAGGCAGGTTGGTCCATTTGAACCGAAGACTGTCGGTGAAAGCATATTGGGTTTTGGCTTGTTCGTCGGTGCTGAGCGTAGACAGAAACCGATTCGTTGCGTCAATGAGTGTACTACTGGATTGGGCGAAGCTGATCCGCCCCAGTAGCAGGCAGCCGATAAGGAGAAGTAAGCGTTTCATGAAAAATTAAGGTTTAGGTTTAAGAAAAGCCGACGACTGGGATAGATGCAGGTGTTTTATACGTGGCTAAGGTTTGGGTTTGAGCAAGGCTTCCAGCTTTTGCCGCGACGCGGGATTTTCTTTCAGTGACAGGGCTTTCTGAAATTGCAGAATGGCGTTCTTTGGGTCATTACAGGCCATGAAAAAATCGCCATACGAGTCGTACACGTTGTAGCTATTGGGGTAGTTGGCGATGTTGAGTTTAAACAGGCTTTCCGCTTTTCGGTAATGCTTACCCTGAAGTGCCTGATACCCAAATGCATTAATCTGGCCCTCGGAGGGGCTTATTGCGTACCCCATTTGCTTCGAAAGACGGGCATAATGGGCAGCGTATTTGTCGGCCAGGGCAGTTGTGGTATCAGTAAAGTCTTTTGAACTGAGTTTTAAGCTATAGGAATCAAAAATAAACCGCAGTCCATCGTATTCCGTAATGAGAGGAGCCGAACTGTGGGTGTCGTCAGGATAGTATCTGCTTTTATAGCGGAGACCGTTTTGCGAATTGCTCTTGATATGCCTGTCCAGTTCAAAAATGGAGCGGATATGGCGGTTGGTTGCCGAAGTGTCTTTCGGTAATTTAGCGAGTGTCATGCCGTCGCCCATCGTATTGGCAATACCCAGATAAAGCGATTTGCCTGCGAATTTTTGCTGAGTGAGTGCTTTTTCGGTTGTCTTTAAAAAGTTCATGCGGTCGTACCACATGCTGGGGTCAATGCAGATATAGGAATTGAATACCTGTGGTCGACTGATCAGCGCATTCATTACGGCCAGTCCACCGAAAGAATGCCCAATCAACATCCGGTACGGCTGCGTAGGGTACAACGAGTCAATGTGAGGTATCAGCTCTTTTTCGATAAAGGATAGAAACGCATTCCCTCCGCCCGAAGGCTTCGCAAATTCGCCACCCATGAAAGGCGGATCGTTTTCAACGTGTGTGGGCGTCAGGTCTCGTGTGCGATTGGTATTAGGAATGCCCACAACGATCATCTGGGGGCAAACAGTGTTGCCATTCACCTGACTCAGTTGTTCGATCATACCAACAACAGACGAGAAGTGGGCATCGCCGTCGAGTAGGTAAACCACCGGATACCGTGGTTTCGCAAATACATCTCCACCTGCACTTTCAGGAATGTATACCCAGATTTTCCGTTTTTCATTCAGGATGCTGGATGTAAGGCTGTCAATTTTACCGATGGTAATGCTGGCAGGCGATTGGGCTTTGGCGTAACTGGCAAATACGACACAAACGAGCAGTAAAAAGGGTTTCATACGGCAGGGAACAGGCAGAGTCTATGTAAAAATAACCAGAGCGCCGATTGTTAGGGCATTATGATTGTCAATAACTTAATTAATCATAATGTCCTAATAATCGGCGCTCTGGTTGGGGGAGCTAACGCAAACGAGATACTCTTTTTATCGGTAAGCGCTCAGGCCATCACTCGGCTCTCAGGGCAATAATCGTGGCATTATCAACCAACTGGTTCTGCGAAAAATCGAGTGCCGGGTCGAAATACACCGGACGCTGCCACCAGGCTGTTTTCTTCGTAAATACCCACCCATAAGGCCGGCCAGATGCATCGGTATATTGAATGGGACTGTTGGGTGTGCGTTCGTTATAATCGTTGATAAACACTAGAAACAAATCGCCCAGCGACATGGCTACCGGTGCTTTGGCTTTAAAATTGGTGTAGTTCGTATCGGCTGGCGTTTTAAAGAACTCAAACTGAATCACTAAAATCTTCGAGAGGTCAAGCAGATCCAGATCGGGCATATCACCATTGATCGGATAGTACCATTTTTTGTATTGGGCAGGAGGAATCTGAATGAAATACTGATAAGCCTGAACGACTAAAAATGGAATAAGAAATGGTAACAGGCTGGAAACGAATGGCCAGCGGCTGCCCAGATAGCCCGTTTGCGCATAGAGTAGCAGGGCAAAGCCGATACCTGCCAGCAGGATTAACAGGGTTGTCATGAACCCGAGGCCAAACGTCATAACCAGATTGGGCGCAAAGCGGGGGCTTAACCACACATGCAGGATACCAATGCCCAGCGCAAGTGCCTGGACCAGAATATAATATTGCTGAAAATTAGCACTCTCTAGCGTACCGGCATAACTAATTGCCCCCAGCAGCAGGCCAATCACTATGCCGTAAAGAACTCCTGGAAATCGTTTTACGGAAGCTAAATTGGGCATTACAGGTAAATGGTATTAATCGTGGTAGAGCGGTTTTGGTTCGTACTTGCAATATGGTCGAAAATTTGAAAGATCACACAAAAAATTCAGCAATGGGTCGTAAAACTGTAGGGTATTGTCGGAAATGGCGCATTTTTGTCACTTCTCAAATTCTGATCGACTATGAATCGTCTGATTATCGGACTGTTGCTTCTGCTGACCAGTTGCGGCCCCTCCTCAAAAAAGACTGATAAACCCGAGGCTGAAACGCTCGAAGCACCTTTCAAGCTTCCCTATGAACTCGGCAAACCTGCTGAGAATTACACCCTTCCTAAAGAATTAAAGGAAATATCGGGACTGACGTATTTTAAAGACGATAAACTGCTGTGTGTACAGGATGAAGAAGCGGTTGTGTACGTGTTCGATACGAAGAAAGGTAAGGTATCCAGCGACTATGGTTTCGGTGGATACGGTGATTTTGAGGGCATAGAATACGTCAACGACGAAGTGTATGTCCTCGAAAGCAACGGCAATCTATTTCGCTTCAAACCAGAATCGACGCAAATAGGCCGTACAAAAACGGATTTGCCCGAAAAAACAGAAGTCGAAGGGCTTGGCTATGACCCTAAAACGAAACGCTTGCTGATTGCAGTTAAACAAGGAAAAGGATCGGCCGATAAAGCTGTTTATTCGTTCGACCTGTTGAACAAAGCGGTGTTCCGGGATATGAGTCTCAATGATGAGCAGCTTAAAGCGGCTGGTATCGACCCGGAAACCTACAAGCCATCGGGTATTGCCGTTCACCCCATAACGGGCGACTGGTATATTCTTACGTCGGCTGGAAAACGATTAGTCATTACTAGCCGACAGGCAAAAATCAAATACTCAGAACCACTTGACCCCAAATTGTTTCGTCAGCCCGAAGGCATCTGTTTTGCGCCCAATGGCGATCTGTACATTGCCAGCGAAGGCGATGGCAAGAAAGGCTATATCCTCAAATTTGCTTATGGTCGGTGATTCGGTTTAGGATGTATGGTGTTTGGTAGGCTGCGCATGCCCACTTCGCGTACTGAAAACCGTATACCGAAAACTGTAGATCATAAACGACAAACTATTCAATCTTTGTGCTGGTGAATACTGGATAAGGTGGTACTTTCGCACCAGATTTTCAGATATTACTAATTCCTATGCAACTGTTAGACGGTAAGCTCCTGTCTGCTCAAATAAAGAAGGAAATTGCGGCTGAGGTCGCTCAGATTCGTGAGAAAGGAGGCAAAATTCCTCATTTGGTAGCTATTTTGGTTGGCAACAATGGCGCTTCTGAAACGTACGTAGCCTCGAAGATGAAAAACTGCGAGGAAGTTGGGATGCACTCAACCCTGATTCGGTTCGACCCTTCGGTTTCAGAAGCCGAATTGCTGGATAAAGTTCGCGAGGTAAATGAAAACCCGGATATGGATGGCCTGATCGTGCAACTGCCCCTTCCCGACCATATCAATCCCGACCGGGTTATGGAAACCATCAGTCCTGCCAAAGATGTAGATGGGTTTCATCCCATCAATATTGGGCGCATGGCGAAGGGCTTACCCGCTTATATTTCAGCGACTCCACAGGGAGTACTGGAGATGATCAAACGCTATAACATTGAAACGTCGGGTAAACATTGTGTTGTGGTTGGGCGAAGTCAGATTGTTGGGCTTCCTATGTCGATTCTGATGCAACGAAACACCTATCCTGGCAACTGTACCGTTACGCTTACGCATAGCCGTACTAAAAATCTGGCCGAAATATGCCGTTCGGCCGACATTCTGGTAGCTGCTCTCGGCAAACCCGAATTTGTGACGGCCGACATGGTTAAAGAAGGCGCTGTGGTGATCGACGTAGGCCTGGAACGTGTGCCAGACGCTAGTAAGAAAAGCGGTTTTGCGTTGAAAGGCGACGTGAAATTTGACGAAGTCGCTCCGAAAACAAGCTTCATCACGCCCGTTCCGGGTGGAGTTGGGTTGATGACGATATGCTCGCTGATGCAAAACACATTGAAAGCTGCGCGAGGAGAAATCTATTAAGATAAGGCCAGCTCAGATTCTATCTGCGTCTATTAGACGAAGTTTATAGCGTAAGCCGGTTGAACCCGATGGGATAGCATCCTGTCGGGTTTTTTATGCATTGCCAGAAGCCAAATGGTGATTCTCAGACAACGATCCGAGAATAGCTAGACATTCCGTTAACTCGATCTATCACACTCGCATTATCCGACTTAGCCTGATTCCTGCGAATGGGTATAGAAATGTGCGAAATTGAATAATCTATTGATTTTTAGGGTTTTGTCTTGTCTTAGCCTCTCTTGAAATACCCCTTGGGCAGGTGATGACATACTTTAGACGTGTCATAGTGGCTAGGGTCCTGCCCTGTATAGGATTACATCGTTCATCGTTGAGTACCCTCCACGAAGTTACCCTCCTTCTTTCCTGATAGGTTTTGCGCCTAAGCATGTGCATCCCATTGCTCAGTATTGCGTGTTCACCAGTATTAGCTTAGAATTTATATTCACACTTTTGAAAATAGAAAATAGATTTTTTAATTTTTTAAATCGTCATATTTTAAATAATGCATAGTAGATAATGCGAAAATTTTAATGAATTTTATTCAGAACTACGTAAATTATTTTAAATAAAAATATGTAAAACACTTTATGATAAATTGAAATTATTTTGTGTGAATTATATAAATATTGCAATAGAAATATTGAATTATAGTTAAGTGAAATGTTATTTTATTATTATTGAAATTTGTATTTTATATATATTATTTTTGGGTAATATTTTTAATTTATAATATTGTTGTATTTTAAAAATTACGCTTAATAAAAAACTAAATAATACTTGAAATACTAAGAAATTTGTTACAGAAAAATTGATTTTATTTGTGTAGTTAATCAAAGAAAAAATTTCGCACCCTCACTATTTATGAAAACAAATCAACAATTAAAATCAAGCTCAACGGCTAACTTATTAATCATGCAGGAACTTATCAATCAGGAATTAATCCGTAGGCAAAAGCGTACGCTAGCTATCGATGAACGTCTGAAAATCCGCGATTTACCACTTAGAGCAGTAACACGGTCTACACTTCTTCTAGATATAAAAAGGCATATAGATACGGCCGTATCTGTTGAAAATATTACAATACAGCATTTATTATATCAACTACCTCCAGACTATTGGCACTCGTTCGGAAGATCGTATCCGAAATATTATGTAGAGCTAAAAGATGCTTTGTTGCAGAAAGAAATTGATTTGAGAGTTTTAGTTGAATAAGATTTATTTTTAAAAGCACAGAAAGTCTAAATATAGGCTTTCTGTGCTTTTAAAAATAAATTTACTGTTGTTAAATATTGTTGATTATTTTTGAGCCTATATTGATTAAATAAATAATGAATATATGATTAGGTCCATTTAGGTAAAAAGTTAATGATTTTTTATTTAATTACTGTGATTTGTTATTAAAATTACTATTGAGTATTTGCTCTTTTTTTGATACGATGAATAGGCTTGAATTGAAATTATTTTATTTAAATGATTGTCGATAAAATCTTACTGCGAATTTTATCTTTCATGCAATTGTGCTGATAAAAAAAGAGGTAGTTCAGTAGTACGGTTATATGTCGACGTAGTAATCTACCCTTTTCTATAGCTTGTAATAGTGGGTTTAATTACAAGTGCATTAACAAACTTTAACAGCCCTTCATGACCCGGCCCGGCCGCTTTTTGTGTAATTTTGGTCCGGTCTGGAAGACCCTACTTACACAAAAAGTAATTCGTTAATCTTCATTTGTATGCAATCATTTAAACGCCTGAACACCCTGACAGGCTGGTTCGTATTTGTTGTTGCACTGATCACCTATGCAATGACAGTTGAGCGAACGGCTAGTTTCTGGGATTGTGGCGAATTCATTGCGTGTTCGTTCAAGCTGCAGGTACCTCACCCACCTGGTGCTCCGTTTTTCCTGTTGTTAGGACGGTTGTTTTCGATGCTGTCGTTTGGCAACCTGACTAATGTGGCTTATTGGGTCAATATGGCGTCGGTACTGGCCAGTGCATTTACTATCGCTTTCCTGTTCTGGACCATAACAATGCTGGCTCAGAAAGTATTTGGGAAGGCTGAAAGTGAATACACGACAAGCGACACGCTTCTGGTTCTGGGTGCGGGTGCCGTTGGGTCACTGGCCTATACCTTCTCCGATACGTTCTGGTTTTCAGCCGTTGAAGCAGAGGTGTACGGGATGTCGTCGTTTTTTACAGCCATTGTCGTATGGGCTGCGTTCAAATGGGAGCGTATCGACGATGAGGCTGCTGCTAATCGCTGGCTTATTCTGATCGCCTATCTGACGGGCTTATCGATCGGGGTTCACTTATTGAACCTGGTGACGTTGCCCGCTCTGGCGCTAATTTATTATTTCAAAAAGCAGCCGAAACCAACATTCTGGGGTGGGGTAATTGCGGCCGGTATTGGGCTGGTTATACTGGGAATCATCAATGCTGGTATCATTCCTGGTTTGCCTAGTATGGCGTTTGCTGTAGAGCGGCTCTTTGTCAACTCGTTTGGCCTACCCTTCAACTCCGGGGTTATTTTCTTTACGGTGATATTCCTTGGTGCTATCACGTATGGAATCATCTGGTCGGTACGGCAGCGTCGCGCTGTCTTGAATACCTCTCTGTTGGCCCTGGCGTTCGTACTGATTGGTTATGCCTCGTACATGCAGGTGCTGGTGCGGGCCGATTTTAACCCGCCTATCAACGAAAACAACCCTGACGATGCTCTGAACTTCCTGTCGTACCTGAAACGGGAGCAGTACGGAAGTCGCTCACTGTTGTATGGCCCCGTCTTCACATCGCGTCCTATTGATCAGAAGCGTGGTGCACCGATGTGGAAAAAAGAAGCGAATAAGTACGTTATTTTCGACTATCAGCCTGAATACGTTTATGCTCCTGGCGACGAAATGCTGTTCCCACGGGTATATAGCAGTCAGCAAAACCACCCGGCTCTCTATCGCCAGATGCTGGGATTGGCCGAAGGACAGAAGCCGACTATGGGCGACAACCTGAAGTTTCTGTTTAGCTATCAGCTGGGGCACATGTGGTGGCGTTACCTGATGTGGAACTTTGCCGGACGGGAGAGTGACGAAGAAGGCGCTGGGTATCTGCTACCCTGGTCGTCGGATAACGGTGCTCCCGATTTGTTGAAGACCAATAAAGCCCGCGATAACTTCTACATGCTACCGTTTGCTTTAGGTTTGTTTGGGATTGCGTTCCAGTATTTCCGTCGGCGTCGTGATTTCCTGATTGTCGGATTGCTGTTTCTGTTTACGGGTATTGCCCTACAGGTCTTCCTGAACTCGCCACCGACTGAGCCCCGCGAACGCGATTACATCTATGTAGGGTCGTTCTATTTCTTTGCAATCTGGCTTGGCCTGGGCGTAATGGCATTAGCCGAAGGAATACGCAATACATTGAAATCTGATATGGCCCGAAACGGTCTGGTTGTTGGCCTATGTTTGTTGGTGCCTCTTATGATGGGGGCCAAAAGTTGGGATAACCATAACCGTGATCACCGCTATCAATCGGTCGATTTTGCTAAAAACCTGCTGAATTCCTGTGCGCCCAATGCCGTTCTGTTTACGGGTGGCGATAACGATACCTTCCCACTCTGGTACGTTCAGGAGGTAGAAGGTTTCCGGCGTGATGTACGGGTGTGTAACCTGAGTTTGCTGGGCACGGAATGGTATATCCAGCAAATGAAACGTAAAACGTATGAGTCGGATGCCCTACCGATTTCGCTGGAGTTCGACAACTTCAACAAGGGTAAAAACGACATTGTACCCTTCTACGAAATGGCGGGTGTGAAGAATGGTATTGATCTGAAGCAATATATCAGCCTCATCAAAACCAACAATCCGGCCATTCAGGTGCCATTGACCAGTGGTGATATGACCAGCATTCTGCCCTCGTCGGTGTTGTTTCTGCCCATCGACAAAGCGGCTGTTGATCAGGCTAATTTCGTTCCGGCTAATCTGCGTCCGTTGATGAAAGATACCTTGCAGTGGACCATCGGCAAGAAGGACCTCTACAAGCCTGATCTGATCATGCTCGATATGATTGCTACCAACAACTGGAAACGACCTATTTATTTCTCCAGCACGCTGGCCAGCGATAACTACCTGAGCCTGAAAAACTACATGCAGTTGGAAGGCTATGCTTATCGTCTGATGCCGGTGGCTATTCCGGGCGCAACGGATGGATACGTGAACTCCGATATCATGTACAATAACATGCTGAAGAAAACTTTCTGGCGTGATTTTGATAATCCGAACACGTATTACGACGAAACGTATAAAGGGCCGCCGGTTATCTCGGCCCGGATTGCCTTCTTCCGACTGGCTGACCAACTGATGCGGGAAGGCAAAAAAGATAAGGCGCGTGAGGTACTCGACTATTCGCTGCGGGTGATTCCCGACAAGAGTATTCCCTACGACCAGATTTCGTCAAACTATGTGCGGTTCCTGTTTGAGGTAGGTGATACCAAGAAAGCCCTTGATATTGCCGAAACCATGGCTACGCGTGCCGACCAGAATCTGACGTACGATAAAAGCGGAAACGGCAATCGATTCGGCAGTCCTGATTCAGATCTGTACATCCTGCAAACGATTGTTGAAGCCTGTAAGGATGCTAAACAAACGGCTGCGGCTAATAAATATGAAGCGATCTTCCAGAAGCATATCAACGCCTTCGGTTGATCTGGCTTCAGCCGTAGAATGCTAAGATCTGGCTTATCATCAACAGCCCCGAAGTGTCAAGCTTCGGGGCTGTTTTGTTCGTAGGCTAGTTCAGGGTTGCGGTTGAGAAATCGGCCAAAATCGGCACTTGCTTTTTCGAACAGGCGCAGAATCGACGGCGTCGGTTTTTCGAAAAAGCTGGGTTCAAGAATCACATTGTCCTTTTTTAGGGTTCGCTTCCAAAGCCCAATAACCGCGCCATTATAAACAATAATTGGGCTGAATATCCCATTAGCTGAAATCGCCATCTGATGAGCATCGGCAGAAAGAACAGCACTACGATCTTTATAGCTGATCGTGTATTCATCGAAAGCGGGCAGTAAATACAGGGATTCGTCGACTGATGGCGGGACATATTGTGAGGCATCGAACCAGTAGGTTTGGGAGCCGATGTTTTCCGAAACAAAGTCCGATTGAATTGCCAACAGGGCGCGTCGGGCATCTGTAATCGGTAGGCCCGACCACCAGACAAAATCGGACAACGTAGCTGGCCCATGGCTGGAGAAGTAAGTACGAGCCAATTTCAACAGCGCTTCTTCCCGTTGTAGGGGTTGGGGCTTGGGCACACGCTCCTGAAGTAGGGCATAGGTGAGCTGGTTCCCTTTGGTCATTCCATTGCAAACGATGCCATCGAGTTCAGCGAGTATCATCAGATGTGACGATCGGTTATTATCGGTTGGTATACCTGCCTGTTGGAGTTCAAGCATCAGCTCCGGGCGGGTCAAATGAACCTGCTCCGATAAAGCTTTTTCAAGAATGGAATAACATGTCGTCAGAACGTCGGTTGTGATTTCCAGTTCCTTAAGTCTTGATCGGATAGACGCTTTCACATGGGGAGCAGATAGAGCCAGCAGCCAGTGAATATCTTCGGCGGCCACAATATGCCAGGTTGGCCGAAGTAAATGCGTCCGAATCAATGCTCCTGCATCCAATGCGGCTGCAACCTGGCTTTCAGTCACACCGGGAGATCTGACGCCAATGGCCCATTTCACCATATGAGCATCCTGCGCCTGCATAGCGCCCATCCAGCTCACCAATGCGCTGATCGTTGTATGAGCTGGTTGGGCAATCAGCTGGTTATGTAATCGGTAGTGGGCTACGTCGGACAACTGCATGTGAGGATGGAGCAGAAGGATTAATGAATAGGGTGATTGATTTTTTCTTCGTCCAGATCAATCCGGGCCTCTTCTTTACGAATAATTTCATCGTCGAATTCCTGGACATTACGCAGTCGGTGGAGTTCGTCACGTTTTACGCTGATAATATCGGCCATGATCTGGTTATATTCGGTCAGAGACTCCCCATCGTTTTCCACCGAGTCCAGGTGCCGTTTGGTCTGGTGGAGTTCGCTTTCAATACTATTCTTAAGATTTTCTACCAACTCATTGGTACTTAGCTGATCGGCATAGTTTTCACGGAGATGGTTTAAGGCAACTTTCAATACTTTCAGGCGAATTTTTGATTCCTGCATATCTTCCGATAAACCCTCGTCGGTGTCTGTAAGCTTTACCAGGCGAATAACAAACGGTAAGGTTAAACCCTGAAAGACAAGTGTTACCAGAATGACGACGAATGTAATGAACAGAATCAGATTCCGATGGGGAAATGGTGTGTTGTCGGGTAATGTCAACGGAATGGATAGGGCAGAGGCTAAGGATACAACCCCACGCATACCGGCCCAACCCAGAACAATTGGCCCACGTAAGCCAGGATTACGCCGGGCTACGGTAATGTACCGGCCAATAAACTGGGTGAAGTAGGAGGACGCAATGGTAAATACCATTCGCGTAACAATGATGACTCCGGTAATCATCAGGGCATATAAAATGGCTTCGGTTTTCGAATAGCCGTCAAGTCCGTTGATAATCACAGGCAACTCAAGGCCAATCAGAATAAACACAATACCATTCAGGGCAAAAACTACGGTGGCCCACATACCCGTACCCTGAATACGTGAGCTGTGATTGAGAATGACATGGCTCTGATTGGACAGAAATAGTCCTCCGCTGACAACCGCCATAACCCCCGATACGTGGAACTCTTCGGCAACGATGTACATGATATACGGCGCCATGAAGGTTAGCAAAATACTGATTCGGGTAGTAGTTGGTAACCAGCGATGAATGGCGTAAAAGACGCAGGCTACTCCTAATCCAACAGCAATACCCAGTAAAGTTACCAGCACGAAATCGACGGAGGCACTCTGCCATACGAAGGTTCCTGATAAAACCGCAGCCAGTGCAAACCGAAATACCACCAGGCTGGCCGCATCGTTAACCAGACTTTCGCCTTCTAGAATGCTAATCGTGGTTTTGGATACCTTGATATTCTTTAAAACCGAAGTAGCGGCAACGGCATCGGGGGGGGAGATGATACCGCCGAGCAGAAAGCCCATCGCCAGTGTGAAACCAGGCATCGTAGCACTCGAAACGTAAGCCACGGCGAAGGCCGTAACGATGACCAGACCAAAGGCGAGTACAATAATGATCCGTCGCCATCGCCAGAACTCCTTCCACGACGTGAACCAGGCCGCTTCGTAAAGCAAAGGCGGCAGGAAGATCATAAAAATAAGCTCAGGGTCGATCTCAATGCGTGGAATACCGGGAATCAGGCTGACGATCAGGCCACTAATTACCAGAAAAATAGGGGTGGGGATGTGTAATCGCTGGCCAACCATAACCAGTAGCGAGACAGCGAGAAGTAGCGAGATACAAAGAAATAGTGTTTGGTGCATAAGCCTATACGTACATAACGGAGTTGGCTGAACCTGAGCGCATGTCGATTCAACTTGATCAGTAAAGAAAACAAATCCGAAACGGCTTTACAATAACCAATTCGTTCGTACGAAAACTTGATGTATAAGAAGGCCCAAACTGACCAGGCATTCATTCAAAATCCTGTGCTTCCGAATGATTAAAAGTCCACAAGGCCCTTATGGTGAGTATACTCCCTTTATCAGCAAGGGTTGGCAATTCCCGATTCTGTTGAGTCATCGGTTAACCGACTCTCGATTATCTCCCTATTTTTCAGTTGGGGCTATTTTGGCGAAGAGTAAAACGTTCACGGAATGCCCTATCACCACGGAGGGGGTAGTCGGTATAGGGTTAAATTACCGAATTAATTCAGGATTAGCAATCTTGGTTGAGCCCACCGCCAGCTACTCGTTCTGTCGGCCAGCTAATGATTCTTTTTATACCTACTCACAGTATAGATCTTACAGCTTTGGTATCCAAACCCAATTAATATGGTACTTCTGATTTGGTAATGATTCGCAGGGAGGGTGTGTCAGAAGATGGAATAAATAGGAGCTAGGTAGATGATCTATACTGTAAAGGCTTACTTCTTAATTGGGTCGAGCTACGTAGCCTAACACGGGCTTCGAAGTAGGTTTGGTATAGTAACCGGGCGTGCTGGCGGCAATAGCTAGCCGGATTGCTTCGGACTGGCTAATTCCCTGGTCAAAATAATATTTAGCCTGATCGATAACTTCCTGAATAGTGGGTTTGGTCTGGTAATTCATAATATAGCTGATAGGTTTTCTAGTATCTAATTGCGTATGTTACTGAATTAGACTTTTCTGTTTTATCGATGTCACTCTAGTATCGATCTGTTTTATCGTAAATTTACTAAATGGTGTCTTAGGGAATCGAACAGTCTAAGCTGACCCATTTGGCCTGATCAAATCGGCTACGTGTTATTGTCGAGGAACAGCCTATCGTTGGCATTTTGAGGCTCGTTACAAATTCTGGCTTGTTCACCAACAGCCAGACTACCACTTTTGGGCCATTAAAACGGCCCCATACAAGGTCGGCTACACGACATACACATGAACACGTATCTTTCATTACTGGCTGCCAGTCTGTTCCTACTGGGGTCACCGGCACAAGCGCAGCCGGGTCCTGCTAACTACTTACAGGTGCCTGGCCCGATTCTGTTTAAAGGGGTTCCTTACCATCTGACTTGGAGTTCACACCCCAATTCGACTTTCTACAAGCAGGAATATCTTAGCAAAGGCGAGAATCCGAACGCATTCAAAACAATGCTTATGCTGGATGTTGTGACCGGCCATGTTGACCTCAATCAGGTGGTAGCGTCGAAAATAGCCGAAATTAACCAGCAGAATGGGCCCAATCCCCTAGTGAAGTATCAGCTTAGCAAACAGCCAGCAACAGGAGAAATCTTACTCGACTTTGTCATGAGCCAACCCGCTCCCGACGGCCGATCGCTGCAGATTGTTGAACGAAATGTATATCGGTATAAACCGTTTACGAGTGCTTCGGGCCAGCAGGGAGTTCTTTTATTCGGTGTTTGTCAACGTAGTTATGGCTCTGATACCAGTTTGTTTGTTGCTTCCCTAAAACAAAACAGAACGGCTTTATCTGCTGAGGTAGCCCAGTTCAGGCTGCCTTCTGTGCCGATGATAAAGTGATCTCATTTAGTGCTGACTCACGTTAAAAGAGATAACTCAGCCCCAGGCCAGCCTGTGCGCTCTGGAAAACGGGAATCGTGTTTCCTGAAAATATGCCCCCATTGCGCCGGAGTCGATCTCGCGTGAAATTGGCCCAGCCAATCTGGCCATTAAGCGCCAATTGAGGGCTTAACCGCGTCTCGTATTCCAGGGTTAAGTGATAGCCCAAGTTCCATTCCTTTTCGTCACTCCAACTGGTTTGAAAGTCATAATAACCACTGGTGGTGGACCAGCTGTAGTTTCTGGCGGTTATCAGCTTGTCGGAACGGTACCAGTACGAAAGTCCACCTCCTATACGTAATGCAGATCGGCTGGAGGGTAACAGATCAACTAAAACGCTAAAATCGGTGGTAAGCCGCTGCTTTTGGTCGCTATCGGCATAGAGGTCTGAGGCTATAGATTCTCGGTTGTTTCGTTGGAAGTAGCCAGCCGAGAGGGCTAGCAACAATCGATCAGAGGCCAGATGTCTGGCATACCGGGCCTGGTAGTGTAAGCCGATCGCATCGATACCTCCCAAAGTCATCATATTCATACCCACTCGAAACGAATTTCTGACAGGTAAATATTGGCCGGAAGCCGTTAAGACAGACCATTGAATGAGGCAGAAAAGTAAAGCTTTTTTCATGACAAGGTTATTAGGCGTATGATTACCTCTGGTGTTATCTTTTCGGCCTGAATATAAGCGGAATAGCCTTTGTTTCAAGTAATAGTGTAACTATTTTCATTTGTGGTAAAATCATAAGTGCTTTGGTGGCATGCAGTGAGCCTCAATGTTTTATTGGCGGAGTAATAAGGGCAACAAAAAAGCCCCTTTCGGGGCTAATTTGATCCTTTGTTATGTATCAGATTGGCTGGTAATCAACCATGAAAAAAGTCTTTCATCTTATCGAAGAACCCTTTTTCGTTTTTGTTGGGTTTGGGCTGGAAATTGGGCGAGTTGCGCAACTTCTCCAGAATCGACCGTTCTTCGGAGGAAAGCGTTTTGGGCGTCCAGACATTTACATGAACCAGTTCGTCCCCTCGGCCATAGCCATTGAGTTCTTTAATTCCCTTTCCTTTCAGACGTAGGATTTTACCACTTTGTGTACCCGGATCGAGGGTAATGCGGGCTTTGCCATCAATCGTTGGCACTTCCACACTGGTACCGATGGCTGCATCGATGAAGCTGACATATAGGTCGAACACAACGTTGTTGCCATCACGTTTCAGGTCTGCATCTTCTTCTTCCTCAATCACGATCAGCAGATCGCCAGCAACACCACCGCGTGGCGGAACGTTACCTTTGCCACCCACCGATAGCTGAATACCTTCGGCAACACCCGCCGGAATTTTGATCGGGATAACATCTTCCTGCAACACGCGCCCTTCGCCAAAACAGGCGTCACAACGGTCAGTTACAATTTTACCTTCGCCATTACAGGTGGGGCAGGTACTGGTAGACACCATCTGACCCAGCATTGTGTTGACCACTTTGCGAGTTTGGCCTGTGCCCTGGCAGGTCGAACAGGTTTGAACCGCCGTACCATTTTTAGAGCCATTGCCGCCACAGGTGTTACAGGTTACATGGCGTTTTACCTTAATTTTCTTTTCAACGCCATTGGCTACTTCCTGTAGGTTCAGCTTTAGCTTGATGCGAAGGTCGGAACCACGACGAACGCGTTGACGGCCTCCTCCACCGTTAGCTCCACGGAAAAAGCTGCCAAACGGAGAATCGTCGCCGAAAACGTCGCCAAACTGGCTGAAAATATCTTCCATAGTTGGCCCACCAGCGCCATATCCACCGGCCGCACCACCCATACCCGCATGCCCAAACTGGTCATAACGAGCCCGCTTCTGGGGATCGTTCAGCACATCGTAGGCCTCGGCAGCTTCCTTAAATTTCTCTTCAGCGGTGGGATCATCGGGGTTTTTATCGGGATGGTATTTGATAGCCATTTTCCGATAGGCCTTCTTAAGGTCTTCCGATGAGACGTTCTTATCGACGCCCAGAATTTCGTAATAATCGCGCTTCGTTGCCATATCTTTGAATGATTGAATGACTGAATGATTGAATGATTGAATAGTTAATCTATACCCTATTCAATCATTCAACCATTCAGTCATTCAATCATTGATTTTAACTGCCTACAATCACTTTTGCGAACCGGATGACTTTGTCATTCAGGTAATATCCTTTTTCGATTTCGTCGATCACCTTACCTTTAAGGTCTTCGCTCGGGGCAGGAAATTGCGTAACGGACTCGTGCAGGTCGGCATTGAACGGCTCGCCTTTTGAGACCATCGGTTTCAGGCCTTTGCTTTCAAGGGTCTTGAATAACTTGTTATAAATCAACGATACGCCTTCTTTGACAGCAGCAACATCGTCGGTCTTATCGATCGATTGCAAAGCCCGTTCGAAATCATCGACAACAGGAATCATCGACTGCAATACACTTTCGTTGGCGTTGCCGATCAGATCAAGCTTTTCCTTGGCTGTACGACGGCGGAAGTTCTCGAAATCAGCGTATAAACGCAGGTATTTATCTTTCAGTTCGGCTAATTCGCTGCCAATTCGGTTGGTTTCAGCAATAAAATCGTCGGCTGGAGCCGTCTGTTTGGGGTCTTCGGTTTCTCCACCATTGACCGTTACCGCTTCTTCGTTTGTCAGGTTGTCAGGCTGTGGGGTATCCATAGACGCTTGTTCGTCCAAAATGTCTTTATTTTCCATTGATGAGCTTCTATTTCGCTTCCAGAAATTCATATGCAAAGATGCGCAAAAGCCCGGCCAAATCGGTATTTTCTGCCAAGTTGACACAATTTCTGCACCGTCATTTTTTAATCTGTCATGATTTTGCACCGGGATTTTCAAGATTTGAGCGATTCACAGGATTTAAAAAGTGCCGAATCTCGTTTTACTGTGTAAGTGGCAACAGTCCATTGTCAGTCTTCATACTACAATTCAATGCATTCTCCCTCCCGTGCCTATACGCAACGCATTAAAGTGAAAGCGGCCGAAATAGGCTTTGACTTTTGTGGGGTGTCTAAAGCGGACTTTCTGGAAGAGGAAGCGCCCCGGCTGGAAGCCTGGCTTAAAAACGGGATGCAGGGCCAGATGAATTACATGGCCAATCATTTCGATAAACGACTTGACCCGCGATTACTGGTCGATGGGGCCAAGTCAGTCATCACGGTGCTACTCAACTATTACCCCGAACAACGTCTGCCCGAAGGTGACGACGATTTCAAGCTGTCGAAATATGCGTATGGCACCGATTACCATTTCGTTATTAAAGACAAACTGAAAGACTTGCTAGCCTTTATTGAGGAAGAAATTGGTGCGGTAAATGGCCGGGTTTTTGTTGATTCGGCCCCGGTGATGGACAAAGCCTGGGCTAAACGTGCGGGTTTAGGCTGGATTGGTAAACACACGAATCTGATTAATCGGGAGATTGGCTCGTTCTTTTTTATTGGTGAACTAATTCTGGACCTCGAACTGGAGCCCGACGGCCCCATCACAGATTATTGCGGTACCTGCACGCGTTGCATTGATGCTTGCCCGACGGATGCTATCGTGGCCCCCTATGTGGTAGACGGGAGTAAGTGCATTTCCTACTTTACGATTGAACTGAAAGAGGCCATTCCCGAAGAGGTGCGGGGGAAATTTGACAACTGGATTTTCGGCTGTGATATCTGTCAGGATGTCTGCCCCTGGAATCGATTTGCCCGGCCACACCAGACCCCTGCTTTTGAGCTACATCCTGAATTATCTGCCTTCACCAAGCCCGATTGGGAGGAAATCACGGAAGAAGTGTTCCGGGAAATCTTCCGTCGGTCGGCCGTAAAGCGGACGAAATTAGAGGGGCTGAAGCGGAATATTGCCTTCAATCAAGGTGAATAGAATACAGATCTTTATGATTGTTATGATTCATTAAGATCGGTGTAAATCATAAGAATCATAACAATCCGTCGGGGCCGCCCGGGCGAGGCTATTGTTGAAAGAAGCGGGCTAATACATCCCCAACCCGCCAGACATCTTCGAAGGTATTGTACAAAGGAGTAGGAGCCAGCCGAATGCAATCGGGTTCACGCCAGTCGCCGATAATGCCCTGCTCGGTTAGATAGTTGAATAAACTTTTTCCCTGTTTCCGGACCAGTAACGAAAGCTGGCAACCGCGTTGATTCGGATCGTCGGGGGTAAGGATAAGGATGTCGTTGAAGGGTGTTAATAGATATTCGAGATAGCCTGTCAGGTGTTCGCTTTTTTGCCGGAGGGCTGCTATGCCTGCTTCTGCCGTGATGGAAATAGCCGCCCGATGCAGCGCCAGCGCCAGAATATTGGGCGTACTTACCTGCCAGCCATCAGCCCCGTGCTCTGGCAGAAAACCGGGTGTCATTTCGAAACGCCGATCTTCCCGGTAGCCCCACCAACCCGCCAGTCGGGGTAAGTTCTGCTCGTGGTGTTTCTGGTGAATAAATACGCCGGATACTGCACCGGGGCCGCCATTCAGGTATTTATACGAGCACCAGGTCGCAAAATCAACACCCCAGTCGTGTAGCCGCAGCGGTATGTTACCAATAGCATGGGCCAGATCGAAACCAATGGGGATGCAATGTTTTTGGGCCGTTTCGGCTAGAGTTGCCATGTTATAGACCTGACCCGTATAGTAATTCAGGCCACTCATCCAGATCAGGGCCAGCGAATCGGCCTGTTCAATGATGGCTCTCTGAATATCGGTCGTATGGATGAGGTTGTCGTCGGGGTGTGGAGCGATTTCAACTAAAACATCATCAACCGAAAGCCCTCGGTGCTTAATGTGGGTTTCTAGTGCATATTGGTCGGATGGAAAATCACCTTTGATGGTCAATATTTTGACTTTCTTTCCGGTCGGTCGGTAAAAGGAAGTCAGCAGCAGATGTAAGTTGACGGTCAGGGCGTTCATGGGACAAACCTCTGAAGGTTCGGCCCCAACTAGTTCTGACAAGGCTTCTTTGCAGGTGGTATGGTAGCCAAGCCACGGTTGTTCCCCGCTTTCCGGTTTATCAAACCAGCCTTCAACACCGAGATGTTGCCACGTAGCTAATTCCTGTTCCAGGGCGGCTCTGGCGCTTTTGGGCTGTAGGCCTAATGAGTTACCGCACAGATAAGTCAACGGCTTTCCGTTCCGTTGGGGTATATGAAAACGCTCCCGGAAGTGACGCAGCGGGTCATTCTGATCGAGTTGTTGAGCAAAAGTGAGTGATCGGTCGTAGGTCATGATGCTGGAGATGTCGTGCGAAATTAATTAATCACTAACTCACGTCTGTTGTTTTACTAGCCATCTAATCTACTATCAACAGAACATTGGGTAGGCGTTGATTTGGGTATTTCTTTCCAAAAGATAGCTTTTTGAGACATTGGGCAGTAAGTAGGCTTATATTGAATTAATAGAGTAACTGTTAAAGTAAGCATGAACGATCAACGGGTTGTTTTTAGACTAGCCTGCTTCAAGCAACTGGGGTGTATTTGGCTGTTCTGGATAGGGGTTATACTAAGTGCCTGGGCACAGAATTTTTCGCAAGTGCCGGGCGTCGTCATCGATCATTTGCCTAAATCGACCCGTAATTTTATTGGCTCGCCTAGCCTCGTTATTTTGCCCAATGGAAACTACATCGCGTCGCACGATATTTTCGGCAAAGGGCCTACCCCTCAGCATACGCATGTATTTGAGTCGACAGACCGGGGCAAAAGCTGGCAGAAAATTGCTGAATTGGACAGCCTGTGGTGGGCAAGCCTGTTTATCAACAAAGGCGCCTTGTATCTTTTCGGCACCACCCGAGAGTATGGCAGGATGTCGATACGACGCTCGATGGATGGCGGACGGAACTGGAGCCGGGTTGACGAAGGGATTTTGAACGAAGAAGATGGGTATCACTGTGCGTCGGTGCCGGTTCAGGTATTTAAGGGACGTGTCTGGAAAGGGATGGAGCGAAATGTACCCGTAACGAGCTGGGGAAATTTTCAAAGCTTTGTGGCTTCTGCACCTGTAGATGCTGATCTGCTCGATCCGAAAAGCTGGGCATTTACACCCCGACTGATCTACAATAAATCGGCCTGGGGACCGGGTAATGCCTGGCTGGAAGGTAACGTAGTGATGAACCCCAAAGGTGAAATCTGGAATCTACTTCGGGTCAATAATCTGGAAGACGATCAGGCAGCCATGTACCGGGTAAGCGACGATGGACAAACGGCCGATTCAAGTACTGTGACCTTTATAAAGTTGCCCGGCGCCTGCAAGAAATTCAATATTCGGTTCGACCCGAAAACCAAACGGTATTTTACCTTCACAAACTATGTATTACCGAACCACCGGACGTTCAGGCGGGAAAGAGCCCGTAATGCACAGGTAATGCTATCATCACCCAATCTGGAAACCTGGACTATTCACGGCATCATCCTATACCATCCTGATATTGAGACGACTGGTTTTCAGTACCTGGACTGGCAATTCGATGGGAACGATATTATCGTTGCATCACGGACGGCTTTTGACGATGGCATGGGCGGGGCCGATAATCAGCATAATTCCAACTTCCTGACTTTTCACCGAGTCAAAAATTTCAGAACTTACCGTACACCTGCCGAATGGAGGCCCTTACTAGAGGGAATTACCGATTTTGTTGTGTTGAAATGATCAGCTATTTGTGCTGTTTCAGCAACCATTCATAGATGGATTTGTCGCCATAGAGATATTGAATCCCATGTCCTTCGGCCTCTAATCGGGTGAACTTTACCTGTCCACCGCACTGTTCCAGTCGCTTTACCAGACGTTCGGTTTCGCTGATAGGGATGATATCGTCGGCTGTACCATGAAATGTCCAGACCGGAATCTGTTTGATACGGCAAATCTGGGTCGAGTCGTCGCAACCACCGCATAAGGGAACAATGGCTGCAAATCGGTCGGGATAGGCTACGGCGGTTTGCCAGGTTCCATACCCACCCATGCTGATACCCGTAAGGTATACCCGTTTAGGGTCGATACGGTATTTCGCTTTTAGTTCGTCATACAGCGGCTCAAACCAGTTGTCGGTCGACCAGAATTTACCATCCGGACATTGGGGCGAAGCGATGATAAACGGAAAATCCTGTCCTTTTTCAACTTGGTTAGGTAAGCCATAGGCTTTCAATTTGGCCAGGTCGTCTCCCCGGTGCGAACCACCATGTAAGTAAATAACCAATGGATACGCTGCCTGATCGGTGGCGTAGGTTTTCGGTACGTAGAGGAGGTACTTATAGTGTTCTCGAGACTTGGTTTGGGCAAGACTTTGCGTTTGAAAACAGAGACCCGACAGACAAAAGCACAGGGAGAGTAGGAATAATTTCACAAGACGTTGTTTGCGTTAGTCAATTTACAGCGGTCAGTTAGTGCGAATGCAGATTCTCAAACTTGCCCTTGGGGGTGTTTCTCAAAACCGATCGCGTCAGGTTTGAGAACCTGACACCACAAACAACATCTACTTAATCGCCAATGCACAAAGATGGTTGATTTAGTGTGCTTATTAGCGTCTGCAAAGCCATTTATCGCCCACGTTTTAGTTGGTAAAGCTGGCTCCCCGACGAATTAATAAAACGTAGATTCAGACTATCGGCGGTAATGGAGAGAGCCGCAAAACCACCCTGAGCTGTCGCAAACCGGGCCGACGATCCAGTTGTAACGCTTCCGAGCGGGGCTCCCCCTCCACCCGAAATAACAAAATCGGTTGGTCCACCGGGCGATAGGTGCTGAAGGGTATGGGTATGACCACAGAGGTATAGCTGAACACCATACTTTGTTAACATGGGTAGTAGCAGAGTCTGCAACTCAGGTTGATCGCCATGGTCCAGTCCGACGGAGTAGAGAGGGTGGTGCCCAATCACGATTTTCCAGGGTTCGGGCGAATGGCTTAGCGTACTATCGAGCCAGGTCAACTGCCGCTGGGTATCCTGTTTGGCCAGGTCTGAATACGCAGCCTGATTCTGCTGGTATTCCTTGATGAACGGATTGGTATCCAGGTAGATCAATCGCAGATTTGTTTTGTTATCTACAGCAACCACTTCCGTGTAATAGCGAGACGGCATTTGCCAGCGGGGGCTTCGTTTCGAATACGCAAGTTGTGCTGCCGGATTAGCCGTCTGCTCATAATCATGATTGCCCAGGATAGCCTTAAATGGAATCTGGAGGTCTGGGCCAGTATACACCCGTTCGAACGACTGCTTCCACAGGCTATCGTTCACACTGGTAACGCCATAGGGATAGAAGTTATCCCCAGTCGAAATAATAAACTGGGGATGAGTAACCCTGGCGTATTGCTCCATCTGATCGGCTACTGCCTGTTGGTGTAACTGCCCCTGAACACCCCAATCGCCGATTACCAGCAGATTTAATGCTGTTTGGTTCGAATTGGTAGAGTTCAGGGTTTCGGTTCCCCGGCAGGCGATCACACCGCAAACAAGGGCGTACCCGATCATTCTGGTAAGGCGCGTTGGATAAAGCATAACGAAATCGATGTGGGGTAGTGCTTACGGGTGATGAGGTATTTGGACCTTTTTCGACTCATGGCGAGCCAGTTCTTTCCGGGCACGTCGGCTATGAATCAGCTCATAGGTAACCGGCAGGATCAGCAGCGACAAAATCGTACAGGTTATTAGTCCACCAATCATAACGGTCGCCAGTGGTTTCTGCGTCTCGGAGCCAATGCCGGTCGATAAGGCGGCTGGCAACAGGCCAAGCGACGCCATGAGTGCTGTCATCACCACCGGGCGTACCCTGGTCAAGGCTCCTTCCCGAATGGCCTCACTGATGGGCAGTTTATTGTGCAGGTTTTCCTTGAAGCGGTTAATCAAAATAACCCCATCCTGCACCGATACGCCAAACAAACAGATGAAACCCACCCCAGCCGAAATGCTGAAGTTAATGCCCGTCAGCCAAAGGGCGAGCATACCGCCAATCAGGGCAAAGGGTACGTTCAGAATAATCAGGGCCGCATCCAGCGCGCTGCCAAACGTGAATAGCAGAATCAGAAAAATGATGGTGATACTAATCGGAACCACAATGGCCAACTGGCGCTCGGCCCGGGTCTGGTTCTCGAATTCACCCGCCCAGCGCATTTGAAAACCTTCGGGAAGTTTGACCTGCTGGCCCACTTTTTTCTGTGCTTCGGCAATGGTACTGCCCAGGTCGCGATCCCGCACCGAAAACTTGATGGCAATGAACCGGGCGTTGTTTTCTCGGTAAACAAACGCGGGTCCCGAACGAGTGCCAATGTACGCCAACTCTTTCAGGGGAATTTTACTACCCGAACGCGTAGGGACCAGCAAGTTCTCAATTAGTTCGGGCGAATACCGAAACCGTTCGTCGTAGCGCACTTTTATGTCGAAATGGCGTTCGCCCTCGTAGAACTGGGTCACGGTTTTGCCGCCGATAGCGGTTTCAATGACAGACTGGGCCACATCGGTCGGTACGTTGTACAGCGCCAGTTTCTGCGGATCGAGCAGAATGCGGAACTCCGGCTGGCCCAGGTTACGAAAGACACCCAAATCACTAACCCCCCGCACGGTTTTCATTACGTTGAACACTTTAGTGGCTTCTTTATCAAGCACATCTAAATCCTGGCCAATAATCTTGATCGCCATCGATCCTTTCACCCCCGACACGGCTTCTTCAACATTGTCGGAAATGGGCTGCGAGAAGTTGAACGAAATACCCCGGAAGCGAGCTAGTTTCTGCTGCATCTGAGCGATAAGTTCGTCTTTGGTAATATCCCGTTTCCATTCTTCTTTCGGATAGAGATCAACGAAAAATTCATTGTTGAAAAATCCAGTGGGGTCAGTGCCGTCGTTCGGTCGGCCCGTTTGCGAAATGACGCCCCGAACCTCGGGGAACTCCTCAAAAATGGCCCGGAACTTACGGGTATAGGCATAGCTTTCGTCCAGCGCAACCGAGTAGGGGAGGCTGGCCCGCACATAAATCGACCCTTCATTCAACTGCGGTAGAAACTCCGAGCCAATGTGAAACAGAAACAGGTAAAGCGAAAAAGCGAGTGCCCCAATAGCAATTGAAATAATCGCTGCGGGTTTTCGAATAGCCCAGTTTAGGGCCGGAACATACGCTCTCTCCAGACCCGTTACGACAGGATTGTGCCGTTCGCGAACGTTTTTGTTCAACAACAGGCTACAGAGGAGAGGAATCAGGGTAAGACTAACGATCAGCGACCCGGTCAGGGCAAAACCAATGGTCCAGGCTAAGGGACTAAACAGCTTGCCTTCTACTTTCTGGAAGGTGAAAATGGGAAGCAGGGCCGTAATAATGATGATTTTGGACGTGAAAATGGATTTGCCCAACTCCGTTGCATTTTGGGTGATCCAGCTCAGTTTTGCTCGCTTGTTAAATTTCATCATGCCCATTTTTTCGGCATTATGGGCCAGCATAACAAAGAGCCCTTCGACCATTACCACAGCTCCGTCGATGATGATGCCAAAGTCCAGGGCGCCGATACTGAGCAGGTTAGCCGTCATGCCACGGGCCCGGAGGCAGATAAAGGCAAACAGCAGGGCCAGCGGAATCACAATGGCTACAGTGAGCGTTGTACGCCAGTCGGCCAGGAAGATTAGCAGGATGAGCGTCACCAGGAAAATACCCGTCAGCACATTTTCGCCCACCGTATGCAGTGTATAATTGTTGAGCGTGGTGCGGTCGTAGAAGGTCTTGATTTTGACATCTTTCGGCAGGATTTTCGTGTTCAGCTCGTCAATCTTTGCCTTCAGGGCCGGAATCACATCGTTGGGATTCTCGCCTTTCCGCATCACAACGATACATTCTACCACATCATCCTGCTTGTCGCGCCCTACAATACCCAGTCGGGGCTGAAAACCTTCTTTCACCGTGGCCACATCCCGAACTTTTATCGGTACACCATTTACGTTGTCGATAATAATGCCGGCTACATCTTCGGGTTTGGTCAGTAAGCCAATGCCCCGAACAACCAGCGACTGGTTTCCCTGTTTGATCACATCGCCACCTACGTTGATATTGCTGGATTTAATGGCATCATCTACGTCGAGGGCGGTAAACCCGTAATTTGCCAGCAGGGTAGGGTTCAGGCTCACCTCAATCGTTTTGACCTTGCCCCCAAAACTCACTACATCGGCAATACCCGGTACGCTTTTGATCTGCCGTTCGATGACCCAGTCCTGTATGGTTTTGAGTTCGGTAACGTCTTTGGTTTTACTCTCCAGCGTGAACCGATAAATTTCGCCGGTTGGTCCGTAAGGCGGCTCGATCTCGGCCGAAACACCATCGGGCAAATCCACGTCGGCAATTCGGTTGGCTACGTTGGTTTGCGCTGTAAAGTTGTCGACGCCATCTTCGAAAATCATCGTCACAACCGACAGGCCGAACAAGGATACCGACCGAAGCGTGCTTTTGCGGGGAACCGAGTTTAGTTCGGTTTCGAGTGGCAGCGTCACAAAGCGCTCCACCTCTTCGGCCGAGCGGCCCGGCCACTGGGTAATGACAATGACGTTGGTATTGGTCACGTCGGGAAACGTCTCGACGGGAGTATTCAGAAACGAAACAACGCCACCTACGATAATCAGGGCAATCCCAAAAAAGATAGCAAACCGATTGGTCAGCGCGAACGTGATGATACTACGAATGAACTTGTTCATGGTGAGTGAAAGAGTGAAAGAGTGAAAGAGCGAAAGAGCGGTCGCCGGACTGGTGAAATATGCATGCGCCAGCTAATCGCTCTTTCGCTCTTTCACTCTTTCGCTCATTGGATTTAGTCCGTTAAATCGTTGTAGAGGAGTAAGCTGCCTTCGGTGACGACGATGTCGCCCGGTTTCAGGTTGCCACCTTCGATAAAAGCGTAGCGGGTGGTGTTTTTCAGGACAGTCACCTCGCGGGCTTCATATTTGTCTTTGCCGGTCTGTACAATCACGTAATAATGGTCACGGTCGAAGACGACGGCTTTTTGCGGAACAGCCAGCGATTTTCCCCCATTTCCACCACTCGAATTGGGTAGATGGACGTGGATCGTGGCAAACATGTCGGGTTTGAGCAGCCCGTCTTTATTGGGCAGAACAATACGGACTTTCAGCACCCGTGCCTGCTCGTCGAGTACGCTGCTCACGTTGCTGATAACGCCTTTAAATACTTTGTCGGGATATGCCAATACTTGAATATCAACGGGTTGTCCCTGCTTGATGTCGGGAATATCCTGCTCATACACATTGGCCAGTACCCATATCTGTTGTAAGCTGGAGATGGTATAGAGCGGGTTCTGGTTATCGGATCGTAAATCCTGGCCCGTGTTGACGTTCTTTTCGACGATATAGCCAGCAATTGGCGCCTTGACGGTGAAATAGGGTTGACTGGCTCCGTTGGTGTTCCCCGAGGTTCCGCCATAGACGCGTAAAATGTTGGCCGATTTGCTCAACTCGTCTTCTGCTTTTTTGACGTTGTTTTTGGCGGTCAGAAGATCGGTTTCCGAGGCAAAGCCTGATTTGAACTGGGCCGACACATTTTTCAGTTGCTGCTGCGCAACTTCCAGATCCGACTTGTCGGCCTGATAGTTATTCGTATACGTCGAAATATCACCAGAGCGAATCAAGGCAAGATCCTGTCCTTTTTGTACAAAGGCTCCCAGCGATGCATTTGTTTTTTCGACGTTTCCGCTCACCAGCGGGAATACGCGTACCACATTATCCTGATCGAACGTAACCGTACCATTCAGCGTCAGTTCATCTTCCGGGCTCATTTGGCGAACCGAATCGGTCAGGTAACTACTGGATGAATCGGCACTGGAGGTAGGCAGTTTTTCGTCTTCTGTATTTTTATGACCGCAGGCAGCGACGAGTAGCCCAAGCGCCATAACTTGAATGAATGTTTTCATAGACTAAAAGAACCGGGTATTGGTAGTGTAGTTGAGCAATTGCTGGGTATTGAATAGGTTATTTAGCAGATTGATGTTGTTGAGTTGCGCCTGTTGATAGGTTCGGATCTTATCCAGATAATCCAGCAGGCCAATGGTCCGGGCGTTATAGGCTTTGGTCGCTTCAATCGAAATATTCTGAATCCGGTCCAGATACCCGGCTGGGCGGGAGGTGAACTGCTGATAGTAGGTATTCAGCTTGTCGTAGGCATTCAATACATCGCTCTGCACCACAACCTGCTGGTTCTCCAGGCCGCCGGAGGCTGCTTTCAACGTTGTTTCGGCCGACCGAATAGCCCCCTGATTGCGGTTCAGAAGGGGTAAGTCCATCGATGCCTGAAAGCCCAGAAAATTAATATATGCGTTTCCGTATTTTTCAAACAGGAGTCCAGTTGTGAGGTCGGGTGTCCGGCGGGCCTTTTCCAACGCCAGGCTACGCTGTGCATTGTTGATTTGTTCCTGCGAAAGGCCAATGTCGGGTCTGTTGGTTTGGGCCGAATCCAGGGCTATGGCTAGTGGGGGCAGCGTCAGTTGACGATCGGGGAGCCCTGTCGGCAGAATGAAGGTATTGGCCGGCTGGCGAAGAAGTACGCGCAGGGTTGCCTGTTCATCAGCAATCTGGGTTCGGTAATTGGCGATATTGGCCTGCAAATCCCGGATGGCAACTTCCAGCCGAGTCACTTCATAAGGAGCCACCCCTCCCGATTGAAGGGCAATTCGATACGATTCGAGCAACCGCTGCTGCCTTGTTACCTCATCGTCGAACAGGCGAAGTGTCTGTAAATCATAATACAGGTTGGCATAGGTGGTATATAACTGGTAATGAAGTGTCCGCATCAGATCACGGAAAGCCAGCTTTGTTAACGCTTTGTTGCTCTCGGCCAGCGCAACCAGTTTGCTGCGTTTACCGGCCAGCAAAATCACCTGTTGTAGCTGCACGGCGTAGTAGCCGCTGTTAAAAACTCCGGCATCAATATCGGCCTGCGAAGGTCGGCCAAAAGGTAGTACTTTATGGGTTTGTGGATTATACAGATTACCCTGAAACCATAGGTTAGGGTTGGGGCGAAGGCCCGCCTGGGTAATAGCGGCATCGGCCATGTCGATCTGATACCGCTGGGCAAGGAGTTGAAAATTACGTTCCAGAAATTGCTGTTCCAGTTGTGGAAGGCTTTGCCGGGTGGTATCGGTGGCTGGTGGAGTGCTCAATGACTGAGCATTTACGTATGGAAATATACTTAGACAGGCTAGTAAGGCCAGATAATAGTGAAAGCGAATGGATCGAGGACTCGGCATAAAATAAACGGAAAGTAGGGCCAGAAAATCGACTGGCTTGGGCTGCAAATAGCACTGCTCTGGTTAAGGGCCGCTTAAACCATCATTAATATCTGCTTAAAAAAACGACAACTTTACTTATACGACTCCCGCTTAGGTGAGCAACGTATTACTACTTAATTTTTTAAAGAAGATTTAATAGCCTTTTAAAATCGCTTTAAAGCCGAACGGAGTCTTTTGTAGCCAAATCAAGAAACGTACGGGCTCAAAACGTACGGTAAGGCTATGTGACTTATGACTATTTTACTCATCCAGGATGATCCTGCTTATCTTGAATTCCTGACCCGGATCTTACCCGATCACCAACATACAATTCAACTGGCCCGTAATGGCTTACTCGGATTTTCGCAGGCGCTACACGCTCAGTTCGATCTGATTTTGCTCGATACACAGATCGCTGGAATAGATGGTGTTGAATTGGTCAGGCGGTTGCGTCAGGAGAACGACTCTACGCCGGTATTGCTGCTGTCTAATCAAAACGATACGGCCAGTAAGGTAAGAGGACTTAATGCCGGGGCTGATGATTATGTAGTCAAGTCGGTAGAAAGCTCTGAGCTTCAGGCCCGCATTTTTGCCTTATACCGACGGCGGATAGGTGGCTTTACGGGCCCCAGGATCCTTCGCGTTGATAATCTTGAATTGAATATTGCTGAAAAAGCGGCCTATCGGGATAATAAACGAATTAAACTCACCGTACGTGAGTTCCAGCTTCTCGAATACCTGATCGAAAATGCCGGGCGTGTGGTGACGAAGACACAGATTCTGGAGAAAGCCTGGAATATGACCGAACGTCATAATTCCAATAAGGTAGAAGTATATATTAATTATTTGCGGAATAAGGTTGATCGGGAGTTCGATCATAAACTGATTCACACCTTCATAGGGCTGGGCTATCTGTTAAAGCCAGATTTATAATGCCTGCGTGGAGCGCCTAACTAAATCGGTCTAATCGACAGCCGTCAGGTTTGCCCAAGTAAAAAGCTCGGAATATCTGATTCCGAGCTTTTACTTGTAACGCGGGTGGAAACCCGCGCCGGGGCTGAGAATGGCGGGCTTCCGCCCACCTTACAGTTACTGATGATCCATGCCGCCACCTTTTTTGCAGCAGCTTGGCAGTTTGTTGTACCCGGCTTCATCGGCTACCACTTCATCGGCATCGTAACCGGTTTTACTAATCACCGATTTAAGTTTGGTAATATCCGTTTTGGCAGGATTGTATTTGATCGTAACAACCTTCGTTTTAACATCCAGATCTGCTTCTTTGACGCCTTTCTCGAATGATAGATTTCGTTCGATACGGGCTTTGCACATACCGCAGATGGCAGAAGTTTTAATTTTTACTTCTTTCTCCTTATCGTCGCGGGTAGGCGAGCTGGCAAAGGAGTTACCTACGAGCAGAAGTGAGGTCAGGGCGGCTAGAAACAGGCTACGAATCATGGTATTTAATTGGTTTATAGTGAATTGAAAACGAAAATTTAACGGCTTTGGTGCCAAAACGGCTTACATTCTTTGCATTGGCCGGTGACGCATCCTGCTCATCCCCTGCATGGTCATCAGGCTGGGTGATAAACGAAGATAAATTTCACCGGAGATTGGTGTTTTACCATATAAAGGCCGAAGCCATTTGTCGGGTACACTGCCAGTTACCTGCGCACCCAGAACCAGATCGGAATTAAGTTGCCGGGTTATTCGGTAGTTCAAGCCGAGTGTTAGGTTGTTTATAACCAGTGGTGTGTGAGCGGGAATACCACTGAAACCCGGATCAATAATGCCTAACTCCTCTGCTGTTTTTCCAACATTTTCGTAGCGGCCGTACAGAGCAATACGTTTCAGTTGCAAACTACTCTCGGCCAGAAAGGAGTTATCACCCTCTCCGTCATGTGTATTACGTCCCCAGACAAACGCCGATGTTATGTAGCGATCAGGACCTAATCCTTTGCTATGCAAAATGGATGCCGTAGTGCGGGTCACGTTTTCGTTGGGATGTAAGTCTTCCGGGCTATGCAGAAATCCCTGAGAAAACTGTAACGCCAACGACGGGGATGGATTGATGGATAGTCGGTACGAATAGCTATCGAATCGGGGTTTGTCGAAATTATATCGGTTTTCATCGGGTTCCCGGCCCGTAAACGTGGAGCCTTCCAGTTTGGCCCATTTGTAGCGGAAGCCGACCGTTGCCACGCCGAACAAAATATGCGTAGCATCCTGCCAGTGATGACTTAGGGGAGCGTCGGGCAAATTAAAGGCCGAAATCCGGTGCATAAAGGCTGGAGGGCCCAGAGCGGGTTCGCCGGGATACCCAACGTATCCATACAGATCAATGTCTTTGCTGAAGGCATGGCTATAGCTGACGGATAACTCAGAAACCAGATCGTGCGGGTGCTGTTTATCGATCAGGGGCTGACCCTTGTAACTTTCGCCCGTTTGAAAAAGGAGTGGATAACCGCCATTACCAACTGTTAGAGGATCGAGTGAGATCATGGCCCGAATCTGAAACAAGCCTCGTTGGCCCACTTTACGTTGAGCCATACCCATGAACCAGTTCGGTGCGCCAAATTGTTGACCAGCTCCTCGTTTATCGTCATTATTCGCATTCTGCCTGGTGTAGCGTAGATAGACCGCATAGTGCAGCATATAGCTCCAACCGCTGGGTGATGGATGGGTCATGTACGCGTACATCGGCGTATTGTCGGGATGCCAGGAGGTACCCGACCCGTTCCGATTCATGGGCAAATGGCGTGAAAGGGAATGGGTCATGCCCATGGTTGTATCCATGGTAAGCCCATGGTTCAGCATGTCGCTGCCGCTCATATCCATAGTTCCGTGATGAGGTTTGGCCATCTCATGCATCGAATGATCCATCGGTTTGGTTGTGTCCGCTTTCGATTTGTTGGTCATGGGCATGCCTTCGTGTTGCTGTTGCGCAAAAGCTTGTTCGGCTAGAGCACCTAGCAGAATCAGGAAAATAAACTTATTCATAACGTATGTCGTAAAAGCAAAGGCAATAGTTCTTAATCACCTCGCTAAAATCAGAGAATCTTTGCCCATACATTACCATCGTGCTCCCAGATACACAAGACACGGTTGTTGTTAAGCTGAGCGAGCTTGGCGTAAGCTCCCGGCCCAAGTGCTACAGGTTGTTTTTGCTGAGGTGTAACAGCCCAGAGCTGTTCAGCCTTTTGAAAAACCAGGTAATCACCGTGGGACGTACTGGCAATTTTTGCGTTTTTTCCCGTTGTTAGTTCCGTTTCGGGTTGCCCAGGCCGGGCTGTATACAAGGTATCGGCCCGTCGCCAGACGGTTGATAAATGACCGGCTTGGTCGACCGACAACCCACCGCCATCCATAGGGCAGGCAGCCAGTTTCCAGGTGCCTTTGCCTAATTTTTTGGCTTTGCCAAAGGTTTGACCGCCATCCGTCGATTGCAGTAGATACATATCCCGGAAGCCGTTGAGGAAGTTACGGAACATGATAGCTACCTGCTTTCCATGACTAACGACCGAAACCTGACAACATTCGCAGATTGTCCCATCCGGCGATTCATATAATACCTTATTGGCCGACCAGGACTTTCCGCCATCGACTGACCGCGCACCGACCAGCTTATTCCGCTTATTGCCTCTCAGGTCGAGCCAGGCGGCCATATAGCTGTTATCCGGTTCGGCTGTCAGCCCTAAAAACCCTTCCTTGGCTATGTCGGGCGCATCGTTTACGGGGACGCGTTTGTGCCATTGGCCCGAAGTCCGGTCTAACGTATAGGCCCAGATATTTCCCGGTTTATCGATCGCCAGAATCACTACTGATTTAGTCGAAGCGGCAATCTGTGGACCACGTGAAGCACCAAGTTGTAGTCCGGGTAGACTATCGACCCGAATGGCGGGCGTAAATTGATCGCCGGTTTGGGTGGTTGAGTAATAGAGGTTTTCACCACGACCATACACCACATGCACCATTCCGGACAGATCCGCTGCGGCTGATGGATGTCGGCCTGTACCGACCTTTTTTTCGGAAACCGATTCAGAAATTAGCAGCCAGTTGGCAATCGATAAAAGGGTAAACAGATAAGGTAACATAAAGGCCGGATTCTTTGAATTCAGTGAATTTTATGGTGGTAACGATTTGCTGGTAAACCAATCGAATCCACAGAATCAAAAGAATCCCGGCATGATTGGTTACGCATTGGCCGACATCGACCGACACTCTTCTGCGCATTTACGGCAGGCTTCAGCACAGGCTTTGCAATGCGCAACATGACTGGCATGTTTTTCACATTCTTCGGCACAGGCATCGCATACTTCGGCGCAGAGTGCCATGAAATCGCGTGCGAAATCAGAGCCGCGGGCATCCAGTCGGCCGCAAAGCGTACAAATATCGGCGCAGTCCCGGCAGAGCTTAATACAGGCGGTCATGTCGTGGCCGCGCCCATCTTTGTCGCCCATTTCCAGGCAGGCAGTGGCACAGCGTTCGCAGGCTTCGGCGCAGTCGAAACAGGTGTCTACGTGAGTGTGTTGCATCGTTTCCATAGTCATGTTGAGCTATATGTTGGTCGACCACCATTGGTCTGTCAAAATAACTACGGACAATCGATAGAGTTTTTACAAAATTCCGGGTAAGATGTGCAGAATACACCTGATCAGGCATATTCGTTACGAAGCAATTGGCTCAGGCAACGTTCTACTTCATCGACCGATACCTGGATATTTCCTTCCAGCTCTGCGTGTTGATTTACTCCTGTATTGCCCTCATAATAAGCGGAGTAGTTTATTTGTAGTACAGATGCCAGATACTGGAAGTGCGGTGGGGCATAGCTAGGCGAAAACAATTCAAAGAGATGCGTGCCGGGTTCGCACCAGATAATATTAGTGAACGAAGCCCCGTGAGGCCCTATAATAAAGGATGCATTTTTATAAAGCGCAACCTGTTCGGCTACGGGTCGGGGCTGGTCGTCAACAATGACGAATCCGTAGCCTTTGAGCATGGAAATCAGGTCGGACTCATTAACAATCCGACGTCTGCCCGAACGACTGATGTAAATGCGGTTGCGTTCGTTTCGAACGGGTTTTAGCTGGGCTTCAACCTGTCTTTTTAGGGCTAAAATGTCCGCTACATTCGGGTAAAACCAGTGGCCATTATTGCCGCTAATAAACCGATCCGCTTCAACTGCATAGTGGCTGCTGTCGATAAGCTGGTCGTTTCCGACACCGATCAGGCTCAGGTATTCCCGTTCATACGGCGTATTGAACAGTGGATATGAAACGATGGCTTCAGAAAATACGGGCTCCGGCAGGGCGTCTTTGATTCGGCACAGTTGAGCAGCTACCAGTACCACAAAATCATAATAACCACCATACGCAATACCATCCAGATAATGGCTCCAGGGAGTGATGACCGTTTTGGTAGAATATGGTTTCCGACTCCGCCAGCTAAGGAGATTTTCCAACAGGTGGTGATTTCCAAAATTGGTACAGAGCAGATTACGATTGACTAAAGCGCTGCCATACGGGAATAGCTGGATTTTCTGGTTAGTCTGACTGTAATCCCAAACCTGGGCTGGCTCCGTGATCGCGTCAGATTGGTGGAAAATTAACTGTGATGGATTGATCGCATTAGGAACGTTGGTTAGGCGAATGTGATCAGACGGATGATTGGCGATCCGGTATGGCTTTAGAAAAACTTCGGTTTGCTCTTTGGTTAGAATCCGGATTCCGCGCACGCGTAACACCCACTCAATCAACCGGCTGATCAGGGCTTTAACTCGGCTTTTCATAACGTTATGGTTGGGTTGAATAACGACGATTATCTGAGGTCGATGCGAAACGCAGATGCTCCTCAACTGTTATTTTGACTCTCAAATCGAATCGAGGTTACGTCGTTCTACATAAGTCGCTTTCCGAAATTGACCCGGTGTTTGCCCGGTTACCTGCCTGAACTGATTCGAAAGATGCTGCACACTGCTATACCCTAATCGCCAGGCTATTTCGCTGAGTGTCAGTTCGTCGTAGCGAAGCCATTCTTTAACTTTTTCGATTTTGAGGGCAATGATGTACTTTTCCAGAGTGTGCCCTTCGCTGGTAGAAAACAGGCCACTCAGGTACGAGTATTCATAGCCTAGCTTGCGCTCCAGAAATGTCGAATAATTTTCTGAGGCCAGCCGCTCATTTTTCAGGTGCTGGATTTCGTTGATCAGCAGAATCTTGATGTGCTCCACCAGCGACTGCTTTTTATCATCGACCAGATCGAAGCCGTTGGCCTGTAACGTCTGGCGGACAGTATCCAGGGTGAGCCTGGGAGGGATTTCGGCTACGTCAACTTCTCCCAGCTCTACCCGGGCCACCGTCAGGCCCAGGGCTTCCAGCTCTTCGCGTACAACCCGCTTACAACGATCGCACACCATATTTCGAATGGTTAGTGTCATGGTCCAGGTCAGGGTTGAGGTTTAAAACGGAAGCCTGCGTACACCATACGGCCCGTGATAGGCCCCCACACCTGCGACCCGGCATCGAAACGAGGGCCGAAGGGATCATTCGCGGCCACAATCGGATTAAGTTGCCGGAAGCCCGTCAGGTTTTCGCCACCCAGGTAGATTTCCCAACCGCTGCGGAAAGCGCGGCTGAGCTGGGCATTGAGGTTGTAAAAGCTGGGCGCCATATCGACAGGCATATTCTGATAGCTGGTATGAACATAACCGTCGCGCAGATAGGGGATCCGGCGTGGACCGTTCCATTGAAGCGTAGCGTCGAATTTCCATTTGTCGAATGGCAGTGCATATCCCGCATTGAGCAAAACGCGCTCGCGGCTAATCATCATTTTGGGTAACAGTCGTTCTTCACCAAAAGGCCCACCCATGCTTTGCTCCACATCAAACAGACGGTAGGCTGCTTTTACCTCGAACCGCCTGGCAGGCTGTACGTTCAACTCAGCCTGAAAACTGTTGGCAAACGAACGGGCTTTTCCGCCCGCTTCGGCAAGGTTGTAAAAATAGAGTTTGCCGGGGTGTTCAATGTCGACGATAAGCTGGTTCTGGAAATCGGTCCGATGGTAATCCAGCACCAGCGACGCTTTTTTGCCAAGTACCTGAAAATCATTCGTCAGACTAACGCCATAATTCCATGACGATTCAAACTGTAAAGGCTGGTTCAGGTATACAGCCCGTGAACTAACCAGATACCCAAAGTTTTCGGCAAATGGATTAGCTGCGCGAAATCCCCGGCCCGCCGATGCTCGGAAAGTGATGTGCTGGCTAGGATTGTATTTCAGATGGGCGCGTGGTGTAAGCTGGGTACCGAACAGGTTATGAAAGTCGAGTCGACCGCCCAATACCAGCGTAAGCTTTTCGGGATACGTATAGGTGTACTCGACAAATGCTCCCGGCACCGACTCGGTTCGGGCCGTCTGAATGGTTTTGTAGTGTTCGGAATAATCATCGAGCAGATAGCTTAATCCCGCTTTGAACGCATTGTTGGTATTGCCGATGATACTCTGATAAATCAGGTTGGCATAAAATGTTTGCTGGCGACCCTCATAAGGCGCAAAGCCAAACCGGGCCGATTGCTCATGATGCACTCCGTTCAGAATAAGACCAAGCCCCTTATATGGCTTGTCGAGATATAACTTTGCCGTTTTTGAGAAAAATTCCAGCCGTTTGGTCGTGTTCAAAAACCGATAACGGGTATCGCCAAATGACGACAACTGGCCACCATCGCGGTCTTCATAAAGGGCCTTTACCCCAAACTGGGCCATATATTTCTCCCCGTTGTATTTATAGCGGTTAATGACATTGACCTGGGTGTAGAGCGGTAAATCGCGGAATCCGTCATTGTTCTGGTCAATTTCATTACGGAGTGTACTCGCATGTCCCAGCACGCCCATACTCCATTTCGGATCAGAGACGCTCCGATCTTTTTGACCCGGCCAGAGATAGTTATAGCTGTTTCGTTTGTTGACCAGCGGTTTCGACCAGTTGATGTTTCCTTCGACCCGGCCAAAACTATTGATATAGCCGTTCAGAAAAAGCGTTTGCTTGTCGTCTGGTTTCTGAAGTTCGACGTTCATTTGTCCGCTCATCGACTCGTAGCCATTGACTACCGAACCGGCTCCTTTACCCACATCGATGCTCGTAATCCAGGTGCCCGGAATGTAGTTGAGGCCGAAGGTGGTTGCCAGGCCCCGAACGTTCGGAATATTTTCGACATTGGTTTGCACGTACTGGCCACCCAGGCCCAGAAACTGAATTTGCTTCGCTCCGGTAACGGCATCGCTGTACGACACGCTTACCGATGCGTTGGTTTCGAAACTTTCCGACAGATTGCAGCAGGCCGCTTTCGCCAGCGTCCGCTGATTGATAAACTCCGTCTGAATCGGATTGATCCGGTCAATCTGACCCGGTGCTCCGGATACCGTTACTTCCTGCAAGGTGCGTTCGCTGCGAAGGGTTACGTCCAGGTGTGTCGCGGGATTGGTTACCAGAAGCGTATCAGGGCGGTAGCCGACATAGCTGATAACCAATTGCTTCGAGTTGGTATGAATTGGGAGTTGGAAATGACCGTCGGTGTCGGTTACACTACCCGAAGAGGTGCCTGCCCATATGACAGTGGCACCCACTAACGGTATGGTTTTGCTATTGACGAGTTCACTGACGCGCCCCCGAACAAGTTGTGTTTTTGAGGAATCTATAGTTGACGATTGGGAAGGTGCGGTCTGGGCCTCTGTCTGATAAGAGGGTAGTAACCCACTAATAACCAGCATCATTCCGGTGAACAAGGCTTTCATGCGTTCGTTGATTTATTGAAAACAGGACAACAGGCCAATGCCAAAAAGACACAAGCCATGATTCATGCATCAACAAGCTCAAATAAGCAGGCAACGAACGAGCGTGAGAATGTCGCGCCCGGAAAGAGAAGGAGGAGAGGGGAATGCCGAAACCGACGATGAATTGCCCGCGAATACCCAATTGAAAAGCCAGGCCAGAACGGTAGCTACACCGTGAAAGATGGTTTCAGTGAGGGTTTTAACAAACTTGGCAACCAGTTGGCTTAACGACGACGAGATGTCTACATTTTCGTAATGCTGATCGTCCTGGCAGCATTCCATTTTTTTGACAGTTGGTTCATTGGTCGATACCAACTGTTGATCGGCTGAGCAACCCTGCTTGGTTTTTACCTCGCTAAAGGCAACCACCATTGTTCTTTTCTTACCACGCATCTGGCACGAATGTTCAACCAGCCCAAACCCCGTACTGCTCAGCAGCACGATGCAGGCCATCAGTAAGTTGAACCATTTGAACAGAGTGCGTTTCATCGTGGCACAAATATCTACAATAGAACCTATTCAAGGCAAGTGATTATCTGTCAACGGTCGAAATTCTGTAATTCTCAGTCTTTATTCTATAAAATAACGCCTGAGAGGGTCTATTGGTCAGACCCATAGATGAAAAGCGGATCTGTCGTACCCAATCGTACTTCACCGCCCAAACTGGAATACAGATAGATGGACAAAGGCTGGCCTGTTTGATCGACGTACCGTTTCAGATCACCAACAATATCCCGGAAACTTCGCTTCATCGAATAGAGCAGCGATATCATGTGATTATCTTCAGGCCAGTCTTTGGTAGCTAAATGCAAAGCCTCACGGCTGAGGTGTCGGTAGGGATGATCTGGTAAGGTAACAGGAGTTACACCAAGGGTCGATAAGTAGGCGATAAGGTTGTTAGCTGCCTGGGTTTTATCGGAACCTGTATAAACGATTGAGCCAAAAAGGAGTTGACGGGGTATTGGGAAAACTTGTTCGATTGAACTCGTAAATTGTTTGTTCGCTCCCAGGTCCAATACTGCTTTTTCGGAGGTAATGGTTAGTTGACCACTTTCTGTAAAGGAGGGCGTAATCAGATTGATGGTGTATGGGCCGGGAGGAAGGTCTGTTTCCGGAATAGAAAATCCGCCTTTGGAAATACAGCTTGGTTTGTCTCCCGGAAAAGGCTGACATGGCCCCTGACTAGTTGTATTGGTTAGTCTGACTGTGATGACGTTGCCGGTAATGGTTTTTTGAAAAACCAACTGGTATTGTTCGGAGAGGGCTTTCTGGCTGGAAAATTCAAATCGAAATCGACGGCCCTCTTCGCCAAAGATTTCATGGTCCCAATAGAGGCTCAGGCCGTCGTTGGCAACAGCCGCGATGTTGGTGTCTTCCTGGCACCCAAAAACAATACCGGCCAATAAGGCTACCAGCAATAAAGGTCGTTTCATCGGTGTACTATGGACGTTCTTTATGGCTAAGACCCTACTGACCGGTATGGGGTTGTAATGATACCCTAAACCGTTTCTGGCTCAGGGCTTATGACGTCACTTAAGGGACGCAGGTTACGCTTTTCCTCTTCGTTATAGGGGAAAATTTCCAGAATCTTGGTAATGTTCACGTCCGTAATTTCGAATGGGTCAAGCGCTGTTTTCAGGCTTTGTTCAACCCGCTCATAGGCCTGTTTGGGTGTGTCGGCATTAACGAGCATCACACTAGGCGTTTTCTTCTGTTTGCCCGTTTTCTCGTCGTCGGTGATGAACATCGCTTTCACTTTATACCAGGTTTCACTACCATCGTCGTGGTGAAACACATCGGCCAGTTTCATGCGCGAGATGTTGGTAATGTCAAACTCAGGGGTGTTGGCCGCAATCTCCTGATAAAGCCGGGTTTCGGCATCCGTGTAGCTAACGGCGTCGACCAGATAGGCTTCGGTAACCGTCTTTTGCTTGATAAATTCTTCGTTTCGGCTTCCGACGTTCGAGTCGTCGATGGGCTGCTGATAGCGGATTTTTCCTAGAAACCAGTTAGGCATTTTTTAAGATTTTGATCTGTAAGGATAACGTTTTTGAGGCCGCAAAAGTGCCGAAAAATGGCGAAAGAGTGAAAGAATGAACGAGTGAATTTCCGGGTATCGGCCGCCTTTTCTTCAGCTCACTCTTTCGCCCGTTTACTATCTCGATTGGCCTGTTTGATGGATTGCTCGATCATATCCCACTGTTCCGACGAGACGGCTTCGAGGTGATTGAATTCCCCGGCTGCCAGTACCTCCCCTCCGTCGATGGTGATGCACTCGCCAGTGATAAAACCCGAATAGTCGGACAACAGGTAGGCCGCCAGATTCGCCAGTTCGCCATGTTCGCCCACGCGTTTGAGCGGGATACGGCTGACGGGGTCCATCATCTTCATCAACGGTTCCGGGAAAAGCCGGTCCCAGGCACCTTTGGTCGGGAACGGACCAGGGGCAATGGCATTCAGGCGAATGCCGTATTTACCCCATTCGGCTGCCAGCGATTTGGTCATGATAAGCGCTCCGCCCTTGGCTACCGCCGAAGGAACGACATAGCCCGAACCCGTTGTGGCGTAAGTTGTTGAGATGTTCAGTACCGTTCCCGGAATGTTGTTTTCAATCCAGTATTTGCCTACGGCCAGGGTAAAATAATACGTTCCGCGCAGCACAATATCGACAATAGTATCGAAGGCTTTATACGACAGGCGCTCTGTCGGACTGATGAAATTACCAGCCGAATTATTCAGTAACCCATCGACTTTACCAAACTTCTCAATCGTTTTTGCGAGGACGGCTTCAATGTCGGCTGTATTCCGGACATCACAGGGAACTGCCAGAACTTGCCCGCCTGTCTCGTCCATTAATTCCTTCGCCGTTTCATCGATCACGGACTGGCGACGGCTACAAATGGTGATGTTCGCCCCAAGCTGAAGCAGATACCGACTGATGGACTTACCCAGTCCCGTTCCTCCCCCGGTAACAATAATCGTTTTTCCCTTAAGCGCATCATCGCGCAGCATGCCTGTTGTCATAATGATTGAATTGTTGAATGAGTGAATGATTGAATAATCGAAGGAACCCCATTCAATCATTCAACAATTCAATCATTTACTCATTTAGTATCCTCTGTCTATTTTCTTGTTGAATTCGGCTTTGCGTTTTTCCTGTGTGGCTTGCATGGCTTCCGAAAAATCGGTCGATTGGAGTTGGCTGGAGTTCCAGACGGCCACATACTGCAAACCGTCTTCAATGGATTTATTGAGGCTGTAATTCAGGACTTGTTTGGCTCCCTGTACGGCTGTTGCCGGATTATCGGCTATTTGATGGGCTAGTTTGTCGGCGGCTTCAAAAAGCTGATCGGGCGTATCGTAAACATGATTGACCAGGCCAGTCCGTTCGGCAAAGGCCGCGTCGTAGTCGGCTCCGGTAAAGGCCATTTCGCGGGTAAAGCCCTGACCGATGATCTGGGGGAGAAACTGTAGACCGCCAATATCGGGCGTAATGGCCAGTTTCACTTCCCGGAGGCTGAATTTAGCATCGCGGGAGCATAGCCGGATATCGGCTGCTGCGATCATATTTAAGCCACCGCCAATACACCAGCCATGCACAGCCGCAATAACGGGTTTGGGCGACTCATGCATTTTTTGAAACCCCGACTGCATGTGCCGAATCTGCGCCATCAGGTCGACCCGCTGGTGGGCCAGTATGGTGCCGGTAGTCATTTTGCCAATTCGCGGCAGCATCTGCATCACATTGAGGCCATAGCTGAAGTGGTCGCCACTGCCGCGAAATACAATACACCGAACGTTGGACATCCGGTTTAGCTCGTCCATAGCTCTGGGCAGTTCTTCCCAAAACTCAGGCCCCATTGCATTGCCTTTGCCAGGGCCAAGTAAAGAAATGGTCATCACGCCATCGGTCTGTGCGAAGGATAGTGACTGATAGGTTTGTTCCATAGAGCTTAGGCTGAGTGGCTAGTCGTTCTTTCTAGTGACCATAAAAGAACGGATTAGACAATAATCTAATTAGTATGCTTGCATACTGTTGATGTAAAGGTAGCAGAATTGCTCAATGAAACACAACAGTCCTTTTGGTTGACGAACAAATTCTCAGCCGGCAACCTGAACCGAATAAGGCCCGGTATAGACCAGTTTGCCATCCAGACGAATATTTTTGACGGACGTATTTTGGCTGATCGTGACCGTATGCCCAGCGTTTACTTTTACGTATTCGTTGGCAAACGGAACGCGCCCAACGGTCCATATCGATTTGTCCTGCCAGTTGCCCGATGCTACCGTTTCGACGGTGTCTGAGAAAAGCGATATGGTGGGGAACGGATGGAAAAGCAATGAGTTTGTGGTGGTGGAAGCGGTACCGAACCAGTCGTTGAGGATGTCGGTATAAACCCGCCGGAAATCGATCTGCATTGTGATGTCTTTGTTGCCAGTCTGACCCGTCAGATTGGCAAGGTCGGGGTTTTGACCAAAGGTACGGTGCTTGAGATTACTGCCGAAAACGAACATGGGAGCCGCTACGCCGTGATCGGTGCCGCGCGAATTGTTGGAATTGGCCCGTCGCCCAAACTCGGAGAATGTCATGCCAACCACTTTGTCTTCAATGCCCTGCAACTTTAAATCCTGTTGAAAAGCACTGATGGCCGTCGATACTTTACCCAGTAAGTCGGCATGGGTTCCGATCAGTACGTTGGTTGGGTCGACCTGAGTAGAATGGGTATCGAATCCACTGAGCGAGACAAAATAGATTTTCGTTTTCAGACCGCCGTGAATTAGCCGGGCAACGATTTTCAACTGGTCGGCCAGTGAGTTTTTAGCCGATGCATCGGGATAAGTAGCCATGTTTTGACCTGCATCGGCCGCTGCCTTGATTTCGGTCGCATAGCCAACCGACAGAACCTGTTGCTGCCGGATAAACGCAATCAATTCACCGGCATCGCAACAGGGCAGATCATCAGGCGATGGTGTGCCTCCCGACCCAACCAACTGGTAAAAACTATTGGGGTCGCTAAGGGCGATACCCATGGATTGCTGGCTACCCAACAAGGCCGTTGAGGTCAGATAGCCGATCTGAATCGCCAGTGGGTCCTCCATCTGCGCATTCGGATAGCCAACGGGATAGCCAGGGAACCGATTCTCGAGGTAACGCCCCGCCCAGCCTGAATCCGAGGTAACGTTGGCGTCGACGGCGGTCATCCAGATGTCGGTAGCGCGGTAGTGCGACTGATCGGGGTTGGGATACGAAACCGAGTGGATAATGGAGAGCTTACCGGTATTATACAGATCGCGCATGCCGGTCATGGCCGGATGCAGGCCAGTTGCCGGATTTCCATCTAATGCCAGTACGACACTTTCGGGAATGGCGATGTTGCTTCGTAAGCCTGTATAAAGCGAGTACTGATCCCGTGGAATCACGGTGTTCAGGCCGTCATTCCCGCCATTGAGATACACGATTACCAGGACCCGGTCGGTAGCCAGGGCTCCTGTATGCAACAGGGATTGAACCAGTGCCGATTGGCTCGTCATGGCTTTCAGCCCAAACCCATCCAGCATTACAGGCACCAGACTTGCGGAGGCTGCTGCCAAAAAGTCTCTACGTTTCATTGATCAAAGAGTGAAAGAGCGAATGAGTGAACGAGTGAATCATTGGCCTAAGGTTTTAGTCACTCATTCTATCATTCACTCATTCAGGATTAAAAGAGTTGATATTCAGCCATGCGGAGCATGTATTTCATTAAATTCTGTAATCGATACAGCACTGCATTTTTTCGGTTCGTGTTCGTTGGCGTTGAGCGATAATTGTTCCACTCAACTATCCAGGACGAACGCGGAATGCCCTGCATCATGATGGTGTCGATCAAAAAGTTGGTCTGCGACGGAAAGAGATCAAGAGCAAACAGATTTTTGGAAAAGGCAGCCTGAACATCAGCGCAGGAAATGGCAGGGGTTCCGGTTACATCTGAAAAGTTGGGTTGAAGTGATGTAACCCAACCCAGGAGGTCGATTCCCATTTTATAGTTCGGTTTTACCTGGAGCCAGCGCCAGATATAGGCATCGGTATAATCGCTCCGAAGTGCCAGCGTAGTGGTGTTCATCCATATTTTCGAATAGCCGGTCTGATAATAGGCGTCATACCCAAAAACGGACGGCTGATCGACCAATGCCATCTGCATGTCCCGCATACGCCAGAACATGAAATCGCAGTACACCTTAAAGGCGGCATAATCGGTTGTCATATCCGGAACAGGCTGATTGAAGAAACGCATGGCCCCAACAGCCAGGTCGACCGGCGATTTTACCAGTGATCCGCGATTGGCATCATCGAAAAAAACCTGACTGGTTAGCAGCTTGACAATGACCGGCTGAATGGCGTAGTTATTTGATGGACTGGCAAAAAACTGGGCCAGTGGAATAATGACGTTATCCTCGATGGTCTGAGTAACGTTAGGATTGACATACCACCGATATAGTTTCCGGCAGATAAACCGTGACGTTTGTGGGTGATTCAGCAGCATAGTCACCAGGTCAGCTAGTTCATCGTCACCCGCCGTTGTTGTCGATCGACCTGTAATGGTGGTATTGTTGTACTGTGCCGAAAAAGTTTTATTGGTTTTGTCGTGTTTCGACAGAGTAAATGTCGTGCCGAAACTGGTAGAGCCAACCACCCAATAATTGGTGTACTTCCAGCCCGTAAGTACCCGGGCGGCTGCTTTTACATCGTCTTCGGTATAATTTTTATTTCCGGCAAAGTCGAATGCGCCTACTGTAAACAGTTCCTGAAGTTCACGGGCATAATTCTCGTTGGGTTTGCCAACCTCGTTTTCGTTGCCATTCAGGTAGCGTAGCATTGCCGGATCCTTACTGATCTGAGTGACCAGCGTACGGAAATTTCCCAGAGCATTGTTACGCAGCAGGAGCATATACTGATTGACAAAGCGATAGTCATCGACAACTTCGCGGGTTGTTACGAAATGGTTCTGCCAGAACAGGGTTAGTTTATCAAGCAGGCTCGGTGGGGCTGTTTGGGAGGCCATGAGGCCTAACCACCAATACCGTAAATAATGGCCAAAATCAAAATTTCGGTCACCGTTGAACGGTTTATCGAGGTACGTCTGCCCAGCAGTGGCTTTATTACTATCCAGGTCAACGGGGGGCGGTGGCGAGTAATTGGCGTTGCTGATAAGCTGCTGAACTGCCTGCGTAGCCGTTAAGCCCGTAAAACTGGTAATTTCGGTCTGCGTTGGCCCGAAGGTTGCCCGCCGAAGCAAGTGGGCAGCCGTTTTGGCTGTTAGCAGGATTGTATACGGCTCCAGGTAAGGCATTTACGATGAGTGTGTTACGTTTGAAGACGATCAGGACTGATTTTGGGTAAGCTTTAATCGTCTGGAAAATAACAAGTTTACTTATTTGTTGGATGGTATACAATAGGGCTGCCTATTAAAACAAGCAGGCATTAACAAATATGGTACTCGGCCATCCGAAGCATATACTTCATCAGATTCTCTAAACGAGAGCGAACCTCATACCGGGCTCCTCCATCATTTATATTGGTTCGGTATGCGTTCCATTGGAATGTCCAGGACGTACGTGGCAGGCCCTGCATCATAATCGTGTCAATTAAAAAGTCTTTTTGAGATTGCTTTAAATCAATGGCGAACAGGTTCGTTGAAAAGCCGGTCTGGACATCGGCGCAGGAAATGGCAGGGGTTCCAGCTACATCCGAAAAGTTTGGCTGGAGTGCCGTCGCCCAGGCCAGCACATCAATCCCCATCAGATACGTGGGTTCAACCTGCAGATACCTTAACACATAGGCATCCGTATACTCATAGCGATAACCGATGGTAGTGGTATTGATCCAGATTTTGGTGTAGCCAGTATCGTAATAAGGCTCATAGCCGAATACCGAGGGTTGATCCAGCAAAGGCATCAGCATGTCCTGCATGCGGTAGAACATAAAATCGGTATAATTCCGAAAACCAACATAATGCGTTGGCAGCGCCGGAACAGGCTGGTTAAAGAACCGCATCGAGCCAACGGCCAGATCGACTGGCGACTTTACCAGCGCACCAATGGTTGATGTATCGAAAAATGCCTGACTCGTCAGCAGTTTTTCGATGACTGGTTGAATGGCAAAATTATTGGAGACGAAAAGCTGCGCGAGTGGGATGATAATATCATCTTCAACGGCCTGTGTAACGTTGGGGTTGACGTACCACCGATATAGTTTCCGGCAAATGAATCGGGCCGACGCTGGGTGACTCAACAGCATATTGATTAGATCGCTGAGTTCGGCATCACCTGCCGTAACCGTAGGGGATGGGTTGGCTGATCGACCTACAATTACCGTATTGTTGTAATTGGCCGAAAAGGTTTTGTTTGTACTATCGTGGTTGGCCAGATTAAAGATGGTCGTAAAACTGGTCGAATTGTCAACTTCGTAGTTTGTGTATTCCCAGCCGGTCAGCACTTTAGCGGCTGCTTTTACGTCATCTTCGGTATAGTTCTTATTCCCAGCGAAGTCAAAAACGCCAACCGTAAATAGCTCCTGAAGTTCGCGGGCATAATTCTCATTAGGGTGTCCTACAATGTTCTCATTCCCATTCAGGTAGCGCAGCATGGCCGGATCTTTGGTAACCTGAATAACCAAATCCCGAAAGTTTCCCAGGGCATTATTGCGTAGCAACAGCAGGTACTGATTCAGAAACCGATAATCGCCAACGGTTGACCGGGTCGTTACGAAATGGTTTTGCCAGAACAGCGTCAACTTATCGAGCAGGCTGAGTGGGGCGGTTTGAGAGGCCATGAGCCCCAGCCACCAGCAACTCAAATAGTGGCCGAAATCGAAGTTTCGGTTGTGATTAAACGGCTTATCCAGATAAGTCTGCCCGGCTGTTGGCTGATTCTCGTCCAGATCAACGGGTGGGGCAGGCGAATACGTAGCATTGGCAATAAGCTGCTGTACAGCCTGTATAGCCGTCAGACCAGTAAAGCTGGTAATTTCGGCCTGAGTTGGCCCAAAGGTTGCCCGCCGAAGCAAATGAGCGGCTGTTTGAGCCGTAAGCGGAGTTGTGTACGTCGCCAGAGAAGGCATCTAATCCATCTGTTCCAGTGAAAAGCTAGCATAGTGGGTTAGGAGAGATAAACAATTTAAGCACTGATGGCAAAAGAACCAGCAGAAACCTGCAATTTCGATAACAAAAAATGAGCCGTTTTTACGGTTTGGTAGGCTTAGTCAACCGTATTTGGTTTGCCGTTGACCGTTTACTTTAAAATTCATCAGTTATGCACTTCGATACACTCGCCCTCCGCGCTACCCATCAGCCCGACCCAATTACCGGGGTAGTTGTGCCACCGATTCATTTGTCGACAACCTACGCTCGAAACGAAGCCAATGAGTTACCGGGTAGTTTCATCTATACCCGCCCAAACAACCCAACGCGCGAGGCTTTGGAAAAAGCCCTTGCAACCCTCGAAGGGGGAGCTGTCGGTATGGCATTTGGTTCGGGACAGGCCGCTACAATGACCTTGTTTCAGGCGCTCAGCCCCGGTGATCACGTATTGTTATCGACTGATGCGTATTATGGCACTCCCGCCCTGCTCGAACAGGTGTTTCATCCGTGGGGGCTTACCTATACGCGTGTAGATATGCGTGATCTGGGGGCCGTACGCTCGTCGATCCACGAAAATACCCGTGTGATCTGGTGCGAAACGCCTTCTAACCCCATGCTCGATATTGCCGATTTGCAATTAATTAGTCAACTGGCTCACGAAGTTGGGGCGATTTGCGTATGCGACAATACCTGGGCGACCCCCGTTCTTCAGCGACCTATTGAGCTAGGCTGTGATGTTGTCATGCACTCGACTACAAAATATTTGAGTGGCCATAGCGATGTGCTGGGCGGAGCGTTGATTTTTAAGGAAGAGAATGAGTTTACCCAGCGCGTGCGGCTGTTACAGGGTTTGTCGGGTGCTGTGCCATCTCCATTCGATTGCTGGCTGGTTAGTCGGGGAATCAAAACGTTGGGTGTACGGGTGCGTGCCCAAAGTGCTACCGCACAGCGTATTGCGGAGTTCCTGGTAAATCATTCGGCGGTTGAGAGCGTACATTATCCTGGTCTGGAAAATCACCCACAACGGTCAGTGATTCAGCAACAGATGAAAGGCCCCGGAGCTATGCTGTCGGTGCAGGTAAAGGGTGGAGCCGACGAAGCGCTTCGCTTCATCGGGAAGCTAAAGCTGTTTACGCGAGCCACAAGCCTGGGTGGTGTTGAATCGTTGATCGAGCATCGGGCCACAGCCGAAGGGCCAAACTCGATAACGCCGAAAAATCTGTTACGTATTTCTGTCGGTCTTGAACATGCCGACGATTTGCTGGCCGATCTGGCTCAGGCTCTGGGCTACTAATTACCGCCGTTTTTTGGGAATGGGTTGAGTGCCGGGATTCCAGTAATACAGCTTTTTAGTGTCCAGATTCTTAAGCTGGATTGTGTAGGATGTAGACGAGTCGGGCACTTTTATCGGCATATTATCCAGGGTGGCTCGCACAACGTTTTTGGGGTCCATGGGATGCCGGTAAAATGAATTATTCGGCAGCACATTTGGCATAAGGTCGGGAGGGAAAACAGAAGGTACCGAATCATTTCGGATTCGAGTGGTTGGTACCTGAGCCATCGCGCAGGTTATGCTGAACAGGGTGAGGATGCCGACGAGTTTCATGGCTGATAGTAATTTGATTCATACACTATTGAATAGACTCCATACCTACCAGTAGCGTTGCAATATGCCCCACAAAAGAGTACGAACTAAAGCAACAGTGTCGGGGTTCTCTAGACGAATTGAATTAGCTCACTACGATGAAAATTGCGCTTATAGCCACCTCGTCGCGCAAGAACAGTAATTCGTTGCGCTTTGTGACCTACCTTCGCCATCTGTTGGCCGAAGAAGGTGACCACGAGGTTTCGATTATAGATTTTGAGGAATACGACATCCCATTTGTGGGGCAGGGTGTAGTCAAAAAAGATGAACTGACACCATTTCAGGAGAAACTCATCAGCAACTGGGAGGATGCCGACTTGGTGATTTTTGCCATGCCTGAGTATAACTGGACCGCTCCGCCACAGGCAACCAACACGATTCATCAGTTGGGTGGCCCTGCTTTCAAGCACTTATTCGATAATAAGGTGTTTGCCATGGTGGGCGTTTCGAACGGACGCGGTGGCCGACAGCCTGCGCTGGATATGACTACCGTGGTGAACAAAATTATCAGCTTTACCAACAGCTATTCGATTGTATCGCCCAAGTTGTACGAGTCGCACGAAACGGCGATCAATCTGGACGAACACGGCTATTTTATTGGGCATGAGGTCTATCAGCGAACCGTGCGGGCCTTTGTCGACTATACGCTGAATGTAGCACAGCGATGGACGAGTCCCACTTTAATTGAGAAATAGAAACGACGAGCCGCCGAGATAATCTCGGCGGCTCGCTTGTTAAATCCCTCCCTATTAGCCTGACGATGCGTTTGTGGGCCATTTCATTCTACAGCTACCCGCATTAACGACTGGCGTGATTCGGTCGTTGCTTTTAGCAGGTATGTACCCGTGGCTATACCATCAATGGGCCACTCAACCAGTTTTTTACCGCTGAAAGCCGGTATCTGATACATTCGAATCGCTCGTCCTGCTGCATCGAGCAGGTGAATCTGAATAGCCGATCGTTCCAACTGCTCAATCTCCAGACGCAGGATGTCAACCACAGGATTCGGCACTATTCGTACCGTTAAATTGGCAGTAGGCTCATCCAGGGCCGTCAGCACAAAGTTTAATGCATCAGATGGGGGAGAAGCACAGCCATTGATCGTTACAATTACCGTATACAGGCCACTTGCGTAGGGGACCAGCGTAGCACTGGTTGCATTCGAAATGGCAGTTGCCGAATTCGTTCCCGTTTGCAAATACCATTGGATGCCACTCGTTTGATTGACAACCAGACTGCTATTGGATACCGAACTGATAATTGGTTTAGCAGGTGTCGGATTCTGTGCTTTTATTGTGACAAACAAGGTAGAGGTTGTACAGCGATTGCTGTCCCGAACGCTGACCGTGTAGGTCCCTTCCGGTAAATTGATCTGGGTAGCTGTGTAGGGCTTTAATGTGTCCAGGCGTTCTGTTGTCCAGAAATACGTAAACGGTTTGGCTCCACCGGCCACCTGCACGGTCGCTTCGCCATTGCGTAAACCCGGACAACTTACATTTTTTAACGTACCTGTCGATAGAGTCAGGGCTCCTCCATCCGTGACAATAGCTGTTGTGGTGTCACTACATCCACCATCGTCGACTACCCGAACCCGATACGGGCTGGGGGTCAGGTTATTAATCTGGCTACTGGTTTGTAAGGCCTGCCCAAGTATCTGAAAACGCAGCCCTGTACCTGTTCCACCTGTAGCTGCTAGTTTAACCCCCCCCGTTGGGCAGGTGCAACATGTAGCGGGTATGGGCGTAGCCTGTATTTTTACGGGTGTAATGTTGCCAATTGTTACAGATACGATACCCGTGCAGCCATTCGCGTCGGTGCCTACTACAGTGTAGACGCCAGTTGCAAGCCCCGTCAGGACACTGGTATTCTGAGGGGTAGAACTACTGGTGGCCTGATAAAGAACGGTTCCGGTTCCACCAGACGGTGTTATAGCAATGGCTCCAGTGTTGGGACCTGAACACAGAACAGGTCGTGCTGTTGCTTTAAGAACGAGGGGCGCTGGTTGCGGAACAGATACACTTTGTTTGCCCTTACAGCCGTTCGCATCCATTACCGTTATATCATAGCTGGTAGCTGCTAGCCCTGTAAATTGAGTGCCCGATTGGAAGGTTCCAGTGCCAAGTTGATATTGATAAGGCGATAAGCCTCCTGTTGCCGAAACGCTGATGCTTCCATCGATCGAGCCCGTGCAGCGTGTTGGTGCGGGCGTCAGTTTGATGGAAAAAGGAGTAGGCTGGCCAATATAAACAGGTTTGTATAAGACACAGTTATTTTTATCCGATACGATCAACGTGTACGTAGAATCAGCTTTAAGTCCATAGAAGGCATTACTTTCCTGTGGGGGAGTTCCCTGAAGTGCGTAGCGATAATCGCCGACGCCCCCTGATGCTACTGCCACCAATTGACCATCCCGACTGCCCACACATTTAGCATTGGCGACCATGACGTTTGCCGTTAAGGGAGGAGGCTGCGGTAATTCTGCGGTTGTTTTTAGCATACAGCCAGCCGAATCTTTTACCACAACCGGATAAGTACCTGCTTTGAAGGGGCCAAAGGCATTGAACGTCTGGAAAGGGAAATCGCCAAGTTGATACTGTAGCAAACCAACGCCACCGCTTCCATTGATCACGATACCACCGTCCAGCAGGTTATTGCAGGAGGGGGGGCGGTAGTCAAATGAAATGACGATAGGGCGGTAAACCCGAACGGTTCCTACGGCAGTAGTTGTGGTTACGGCGGTGGTACTACCTGAGCCTGCTACCTGACAAATGGCCGTATAGGAAGTTGTCTGTTGAGGAGCAACAACGATACTAGCTCCCGTTTGCGTTGTTGACCAGCGAACGGTACCTGCTGTTGGACAGCCTGACGCGGTGAGGGTTGTACTGGTGCCAGCGCAAACGGATGCCGTTCCGCTTACCGTCACGACCAGATCGGTCGGGGCATTGGCAGTGGTCAGATCATTGGCCCAGGCAGGGGACCAGAAAATAAGTCCTATGAGCATACATAGGATCAATCGACTGGGGTGTACTGGAAACGAAGAAAAAGGGCGTATAGAATAGATCATAATTAGGTATCATAGCCTCACAAACAAAGATAGTTTGTTCAGTTACGAAACCTATATTGTGGGATCAGTATTCAGATGGGATCAACAGCAATTTATCCTGTGGAAGCTTCCAGGCGAGACTATATGTCACGAAGCTGGGCGTGTCTGACTAGGAGGTTTACGTTCTCAACAAGCGTTAGTAAAAGAGTCCCCAATCATCTGGGGCATCATTGTCCTTATCGAAACTATTCACCCATTCTACAAAGAGGATGCGAAACTGTTCAATTTCGTCCCGAAGCAGGTTCAAATAAGCGGTTGCCGCTAGCTTTTCAGCTTTGCAGTAAGATGTTTGCGCCAACAGTTCGCGGGCATGCATTTTGATGATGACGGCATTTTCCATACGAAGGGTGTATAAATCGCCCCCTTCGGCTCCAACAATTTTGGGGGCCAGCATCATTGCATTGGCCAGCATCTGTTCATGCATCATCAGCACATCGTCCTCCTTGTTGATGGTTTCCACAATAGCCTGTGTGAGTTCCATCAATTCGTTGGCTTTCCGCAGAATAGGCAGATTCTTGATGCGTCGGTTCTCTGCTTCCATTTCGGCACGAGCCTCTTCCGGGTCATAATCCTCATCGAAGCCATCCCAATCCAGAAAGCTATCGTCGTCGTCTTCGTCGTCAAAGTTCATTGCAAAATGGGCAAAGGGAATATCACCTTCGCTTGCCAAAGTAACACAAACGTTTCCCAAAAACAAACCTTTTTTCCCAAAAACCCTTTGAAGTTCGGCCAATAATTGTCCACGCTTCGGCTATAGATACATGGGTATGGGGTTAGTAGTTGCTGGCTATAACAGGCGGGAACCTAAAATGTAAAGCTGAGTACATCTGCCGAATCTGGTGAAACAAGAGCGCCTGTCGACATCCTACCTTCTTTTTGAAGAAAAACCGACCTGTAAATCGAACAAAAATTAGGGTAACCTGTATATTTGTCGGGTTTACGATTTGCTTTTCCCACTGTATAGAATGACGTATTGCTTAGGTGTTAAGGTGGCGTCGGGCCTGGTTGCTATTGCCGACAGACGATTGACTTCGGGTACGGAAGTGTCCTCGAACCGAAAAATCTCAGTTCATGAAGTTGAGAATCACTCCCTGTTTATCATGACTTCGGGGCTACGATCTGTCCGTGATAAAGCCATTACCTATTTTAGTGAAGTGCTTACTGAACAGGATAGGTCATTCAATAAACTCTACAAAGCCGTTAATGCATTCGGTGAGCAGGTGAAACGCGTAGCCCAGGAGGATAAAGCGTCGATTATTGCTAACGGGCTGAATTTCAATCTGAATGCTATTGTGGGTGGCCAACTTGAAGATGACACCGAACACAAGTTGTTCTTGCTGTATCCCGAGGGTAACTGGGTAGAGGTAGATCAGGGATCGCCGTTTAAAATTATTGGCAATTCGGGCTATGGCAAGCCGTTGTTATTCCGAAACCTGTCGTATGAGTCCAGCATGCAGGATGCGCTTAAAATTGGCTTTCTGGCTTTCGATGCCACGCGGGTTAGTGCCAACGATGTCGATTATCCGCTCGATGTGGTGATCTATCCTAAAAACAGCTTCCACATGACGGAATACCGGCTCGATAAGGAAGATATGGACGAAATATCACACCAGTGGAGCGCCCTGCTGAGCAACTCCGTCCGGAAACTGCCTTCCTACTGGATGGACCCCATCTTTGAAAAAGTTCGCGCCGTAAAAAATGTATGAGGTTAATTGTAGGATATAGGCTGTAAATTTTCTCCGTCAGAATCATACATGATACGTCATACACCCTATATACATTCCCATGCGTCTGCACGTCCGGCACGAATCTGAGTATACATACGATGCACCTGTGGCATTAGGACCACAAACGCTGTACCTGTATCCGCGTATGTATCCATATCAGCGGCTACTAGCGTACACCTTGCAGATTGATCCCGAACCAGCACGCATTGTCCGTAATGTGGATGTAGAAGGTAATGTACAGCAGGTCGTGTACTTCAGTCATTTGACCTCACATTTGCGGGTAACTGTTGAAATGGAACTGGAATCCGACGAATTCAACTCGTTCGATTTTGTATTGTTCCCCTTTGATACCCAGCAGGTTCCTTTCCAGTACCCTAAAGCAGAAGACGAATTACTGCGTCCGTACCTGGACAAACTGGGTGTAACAGAGCAGGTCGAAAGCTGGGCCAGAGAATTAGCAGCGCAGGCCAACTGGCAGACCACAGCGTTTTTGATGGCGCTTAATCAGACGATCTGGAAATTTACCTATGAAGTTCGTGAAGAAGGTCTGCCATTACCACCCGAACAAACGCTGCGCCAACGGAAGGGCTCCTGTCGTGATTATACGACCCTGTTTATGGCAGCCTGCCGGAGTTTAGGAATAGCTTCCCGCTTTGTAAGTGGCTATCTGCTGGGAAACCCTCAGCAGGAGCATCAGCTTCATGCCTGGGCTGAAGCATATCTGCCCGGAGCAGGCTGGCGTGGTTTCGACCCGACCGAAGGCACACTGGTTGTGAATCGGCATGTTTTTCTGACATCAACGGCCAAACCCGAGCTGGCAGCGCCAATCAGCGGTACGTTTATGGGACGGGCTAATTCTACTTTACGATCAGAATTGACATTCATCTAAACTAGTCACGTAGGGTCTTTCGTTTATACAGGTACGTGGTTACTACTAAACCCGGCTCTTTATCGGAAATTGACAACTTACTATTAAATAAGTAATGGTAAGTAATCGACGACTGACCACGATCAACTATTTTTACAATTTAACCAAAACAATTATCCAACCCGTCACGTGGCATTAATAAAGTCTATTTCCGGCATTCGAGGAACGATTGGAGGACAAAGTGGAGAAGGCCTGACACCTTTAGATGTAGTTAAATTTACAGCCGCCTTTGGGCAGTGGCTGCGACAGCGTAACCCCGACCGTCAGACGGTGGTCATTGGCCGGGATGGTCGGCTGTCGGGCGAAATGATTTCTAAATTGGTGGCTGCTACCTTGCAGGGACTTGGACTTAACGTAATTGACCTGGGCCTATCTACGACACCCACTGTCGAACTGGCGGTACCTGGCGAAGTGGCTTCGGGAGGTATTATCTTAACCGCCAGCCATAACCCCATTCAGTGGAACGCCCTTAAACTACTCAATGAAGCCGGTGAGTTTATTTCGGCACAGGACGGAGCCGAGGTCTTAGCCATTGCCGAAGCTGAGTCGTTCGATTTTGCCGAGGTACGAAAGTTAGGCCAGTACCGGGCCGATTCGACCTGGCTTCAGAAACATATCGATCAGATTCTGGCTTTACCGTTAGTCGATAAGGAAGCGATTGCCGCCCGGAACTTCCGTATTGTGGTGGATGCCGTTAACTCAACGGGTGGTCTGGCCGTTCCGATGTTGCTGGAAGCTTTGGGTGTCGAACAGGTGACCAAACTGCACTGCGAACCAACCGGAAATTTTGCCCATAATCCTGAACCATTACCAGAGAATCTCCGGGATATCATCAAGGAAATGCAGAAAGGTAAAGCAGATCTCGGCATTGTTGTCGACCCCGATGTTGATCGGTTGGCCCTGATTTGCGAAGATGGTTCCCCCTTTGGCGAAGAATATACGCTGGTAGCCGTTGCAGATTATGTCCTGAAAAATAATCCAGCAGGAAGCCCCCGGTCGAGCAATACCGTGTCGAATATGTCGAGTACAATCGCTTTGCGGGATGTCACTCAGAAATATAGTGGGCAGCATTTTGCATCGGCTGTTGGAGAGGTGAACGTGGTAGACATGATGAAAGAAAAAGACGCTGTAATTGGGGGCGAAGGCAATGGGGGCATTATTTACCCAGACCTCCATTATGGCCGTGATGCACTGGTAGGGGTTGCGCTGTTCCTGACCCATCTGGCCAAGTCGGGTAAACTGGCCTCTATTCTCCGGCGGACGTATCCCAATTATTATATCTCGAAAAATAAGATTGAGCTTACCCCCGATATAAACGTCGATGCTGTCCTTGATCGCATCCAGGCCAAATATGCCCGAAATCCGATCAATACTATCGATGGGGTGAAAATCGAGTTTAATAAAGAGTGGGTACACTTGCGTAAATCCAACACAGAGCCTATTATCCGAATTTACTCCGAATCAGATACGCTAGCCACGGCCGACTACCTGGCTGGTAAGATCATTAGCGACATTCGGGAGGTCATCGCTGAGAATCGGTAAGCACTACCGCAGCAGTCAGACCGATTTTCAGGCATATATCTCTCTTTTATTGCCGGGCCACTAGGAAACTAGTGGCCCTTTGTTTGCCCTATCCTGTAGAAAAAAATACTCATAACTTATGTAATTAGGGATGCCTGTACCTGCGGAAAAAGAAATTTGTTATTGATAGCCAGTTGGTTAGGGGTCAGGTAGATGAAATGGCATACTTTTTTTAAAAGAATCACCAATCGTTAATCAAAACTGAAAACAAACACGAATATGAGCTTTCTAAGAGGAGTATTAGCAGGTCTGGCCATTGGTTATCTGACAGCCCCCCGCAGCGGAAAAGAAACACGCGAAAAACTATCGCAGGGAATGGACGATTTACAACGTCAATGGGAAGATGGTGTTGATCAGGTAAAATCTCAGGTCGACCGAGTGGTTGGGAAAGCAAGCAATTCTGCCAATCAGTACGCCAACGAGGCTGAACAGATATTCGACAAATACAAAGAGGATGGACAGGCTAAAGCAGGCCAGGCAAAAAGAGCGTTCAACAACACCGTCGACAGGGCTGCTAACTCAGCCGAAGAAGGAATCGATCGGGCTCAGGAAGCGCTGAAAATTGACTAAAAGCCGAACGTGTATCGACCTACATGCAGAAAGGACCTGAACAACTGTTCAGGTCCTTTCTGCATGTAGGTCAGTAATAGGGTTATTTGATCGAGATGGGAACATCGACGGTATCCCATTTCAGATCAACCCCCTTGCCATTTACCTCATAGACCAGTTTTTCGGTCATGGCCGTTTTCTTGGGCTTAACGTCTACCGTCAGCACGTCGTTGGCTGGGTCGCGGTTGGCTTCACCACCCCGTTTGATGCCCCATTGTCCGGTTTGTGAGTTGAAAATAATTTTCCACTCTTTTTCGCCTGGCGTGGCAAACAGGCTGTATTTGCCGGCAGCTAAGGTTTTACCTTCTACTTTGATGTCTTTATCGGTTTCGAAGATGGTGGCTTCGTTGGCACCGGCCCGCCATACTTTACCATATGGGGCCAGCGTTCCAGCGGGGTCCCACACATTTCTTCCTTTCACCGATGGGCTGCCATAGTTGATGGTAATTGTTGCTCCTCCAATTTTGCCGCTGGCGGTAGCGGGAGGGCTGGGGCGGCTGGCTTTGTCGCCTTGTGCGAAGCTGATCATAGTCATACATACACCGGCTAGCGTGAGGGCCAGAACCCGAGTCATTTGTAAGGTTTTCATACAGAAACAAAAGGTTAGAATTGCGGGCGAAAGTATGCATTTTTTCTAAAATAAAACGCCCGATCAGTAAGTCGGGCGTTTGCGAGAAATGTTAATTATGAACCGGATACCAACCAGCAGGGACGCCAGGAGACAAAAAAACATTCATTTATTCTTTGCGCCTTAGCGTCCTGGCGGTTTAGTCCATTTATTCCCACTCGATGGTTGCAGGCGGTTTGGAGGAAATATCATACACCACACGGTTAACCCCCTTTACCCGGTTAATGATTTCGTTCGATATATCGGCCAGAAATTCGTAAGGCAGATGCGCCCAGTCGGCGGTCATTCCATCGACAGAGGTTACAGCCCGTAGGGCAACGACACGCTCGTACGTACGCTCATCGCCCATAACCCCAACCGATTGAACTGGCAGCAGAATCGCACCCGCCTGCCATACCTTGTCGTACAGCCCTTCGCGCTTCAGACCGTCGATGAACAGGGCATCGACCTGTTGCAGAATCGCTACTTTTTCAGGTGTGATATCACCCAGAATCCGTATCGCCAACCCTGGTCCGGGGAATGGGTGGCGCCCAAGAATGAAATCGGGTAGACCGAGTGTTCGACCAACGGACCGCACTTCGTCTTTGAAAAGGGTATTTAACGGTTCCACGACTTTGAGCTTCATGAAATCGGGGAGGCCGCCCACATTATGGTGCGATTTGATGGTAGCCGAAGGACCTTTTACGGATACGGATTCGATCACGTCCGGGTAAATAGTCCCTTGTCCCAGCCACGAAACCCCTTCAATCAGGTGCGCTTCATGGTCAAATACATCAATAAAGGTTTTGCCAATGGCTTTCCGCTTGGCTTCGGGGTCGGTCAGGCCCTCCAGCGCGGTATAGAATCGGTCTTTGGCATCGACGCCTTTCACGTTAAGCCCCAGCGTTTTGTACGATTCGAGTACCGTTTCGAATTCGTCTTTCCGCAGTACACCGTTATCGACAAAAATACAGTAGAGATTGCTGCCAATAGCCTGGTGAATCAGCATGGCGGCAACCGACGAGTCAACTCCACCCGACAGGCCCAGCACGACTTTGTCGTTCCCTAGCTTTTGCTTTAGCTGGGCTACTGTACTTTCGACAAACGACTCAGATGTCCAGTTCTGGGCACAGCCGCAAATGTCGACAACAAAGTTGTGAAGCAAGGTTTTGCCCTGTAACGAGTGCGTCACTTCGGGGTGGAACTGAATCCCGTACGTAGGCTCGCCCTCAATATGGAAAGCCGCTACCCGAACGGTATCGGTTGAAGCAATGATGGTGAAATTATCGGGAACGCTGGTGATGGTGTCGGCATGCGACATCCAGACCTGCGAATGCTGGTCAATACCTTTTAGCAGTGGACTTTCGGTATCGACTGTACCGAGTTTGGCCCGACCATATTCGCGAATGGAAGAAGGCTGTACTTCGCCCCCGCTGGTATGCGCCAGTAACTGAGCACCATAGCATACCCCTAAAATGGGGAGTTTATGCCGAAAAGCTGCCAGATGAACTTCAGGTGCATCGATATCACGAACGGATGATGGACTACCTGAAAGAATAATGCCCTTGACGTCAGCCGTGATTGTGGGAATGTGATTATACGGATGGATTTCGCAGTAAACGTTCAGTTCGCGCACCCGGCGGGCAATGAGTTGGGTGTATTGCGAACCAAAATCCAGAATCAGAATTTGTTCGGTGGCCATGAATTGGTCTCTAAAATGCAAAGTTAGAGCATTTTTCGTTTGACCAACTCAATTTTCACCACAAAAAGCGATTAAGGCTTTAGACACTGTAGTGGCGGCACTATGGTTTGGCGGTGGTGTCGGTTACTAATAACCGACACCGTGAAATAGGATGTTTAGAACGTCTGCGGCTCTTGGAGCTACTAACCGGCCAGCTACTGTTTGATGGGTAGCCAAATGGTAAATGTTGTTCCCTGGTCGGGGACCGTATCGAAGGTTAGCGAGCCAGCATGCCCTTTGGTGACGATGTCGTAACTGAGTGATAAGCCTAAGCCAGTTCCCTGCCCGGTAGGTTTGGTCGTAAAAAAAGGATTGAATACTTTAGCCCGGACCTGATCGGGGATGCCCGTACCATTGTCATGAATTGTGATTCTGATCCCAGTATCTTCCTGATACGTACGTACAACGACGGTTGGCTGGTATGCTCCAGTAGCCTTAGTCGCTTTTTCGCGAACGGCATGGAACGCATTGCTGAATAAATTGAGTAGTACGCGTCCCATATCCTGAGGCACTACAGTTACCTCTTTCAGATTGGGGTCGAAATGAGTTTCCAGTTGGGCGTTAAACTGCTTGTCTGTTGCCAGGAGGCCATGATAGGCCAACCGAAGGTATTCGTTACAGAGGGTATTCAGGTCGGTTGGCTCCCGCTGACCAGTACTGGTGCGGGCATGACCCAGCATGCCTTTGATAATACTTGCTGCCCGACTACCGTGTTGCCGAATCTTTTGCAGATTACCCGTCAGATCGTCCAGCAGTTCTTCTTCCAGTGTCAGGTCGCGGTTCGCCCCTTTTTGTTGTTCGTCCCGAAGTTCGACCAGTAACTCGCCCGATACCTCGGCAAAGTTATTGACGAAGTTGAGAGGGTTTTGTATTTCGTGGGCTATACCCGCTGTAAGCTCGCCCAGGCTAGCCATTTTTTCGCGTTGAATTAGCTGTTGCTGTGTCTCGCGAAGTTCGGTCAACGATTGCGTCAGTTCAGATGTGCGCTGGGTCACCTGTTGTTCGAGGGTTTCGTTTTGCTGGGTCAGAATATTTTCTTTTTCGGCAGATAGCTGTTGCACCTGTACCAGTCGTTCTTCCAGCGTTTTGTTCGTCTGGGCATGTTCACGGGCTAGTATGATAGCAAATGTGATCGGTAGTGTCAGGAAGAAAAGCAGATTCGTCATGGCTGACAAAATTGCATTATAAGCTGGGAAGTGGATCGATAACCACCAGCTTATAAAGCCACCCAGCAGCAGGATGACCAGCATGACAAGAATACTACTGAGCATGAACCGGGCATTTATTTGTTTGGCCCGAATGGCATTGATGCTGACCCGTATGCCATCGGCAAATAGCCCAGTAATGGCCAGAATGGATAAAATGCTGGCGACTTGCCAGGATGACGATAAGGACATTATACACCGGGGGGTAATCAGCAAAATACCCTCAATGACTAAAAACCAGGGTAAGGGCTGATCCAGGTAGACGTAATAGGTGATCAGGAGCATCAGCATAAAGAGGGATACGAGTAAGCCCTGGCTTACAATAAGCCATTCGCCAATTGATGGATCAGTGATGAGGCCCAGCAATTCGACTAGTGTAATGCAGAAGGCCCCTGAAAGCATGGTTAGCCCGAATACCAGATTGACCCGCTTTCGGCGGTAGTAATAATAAAGAAAGTGGATAACCGCCAGCATGAAGAAGATACCGACCAGCAGGTAATTGCCAAGCGCCTGGGTATACAGTCGGTTAAACTGACTCGTGGCCAGGTGCTGCGCTTCGAACAACGTAATTCGGAAAACAGGCAGGGTAAAATAAAGGAACTTAGGCGAATACCAGGGGGGCGATAGCTGCGAAAGCCGTACAGCCAGTACATGACGACCGGGAGCTAAGGGGGGCAGAAGGTAGATCGCATGATCGGATGGCGTATAAGACCGCTGAGTCTGATAGGTTGACCCGACACGCCCCAGTTGTTGCCATCGTGACCCGTCTATATAGATGTCCGAAGCCCCGGCCTGATTGAGCGTAGCTGCCAGAGAAACAGGCAGCGTATCTGTATTAAGCGTGAAGGTATAGCGCAGCCAGCCAAGAGGATGGTTTTTGACGTTGTCCAGGCGCGTTATCGGACGTCCTGGCCGGATGGTATCCCATCGGCTGTCATCGAACGAGGTATTAGCCCAGGCCGGGTTATCGCCGGTATGCCAGCGCCAGCCCTTCACGAGCGACAATCCATCTGCGGGCAGGCTGTCGATTCGGGTTACCGATTGAGCATACGTGGTCAGTGCCCCCAACATAGACAGCACCAATAGCAGAGATAGAGTATGGGTACGTAGTCGATTCGTTGTCCAAATTGGCTGATGTGTCGTATCGATTGTAATCATTGGCCAGTTAATCACTGTAAAACTCTTACTTTTACGTTGTAGAACAAAATAACAGTCGCTAGTCAATAGTAGTCAGTTTATCGGTAGGATTCACGGCTAAAAACATCTTTTTTATACGACCTACAATGAACAATTATCGACAAACGGCGAACCACTCAACTTGAACGTCCCTGTTTTTTTAGCCCGTAAGGTTCGCCACGCGCCCGAGGGCAGTTTTTCGGCTACGGTTACTCGAATCGGCATTGGCAGTATTGCGCTGGGGTTAGCCATTCTGATTGTAGCCTTTGCGGTCCTTTATGGGTTTAAACATACGATTCAGCAGAAGATTTTTCTGTTTGGGGCGCATCTGGGCGTGAGTAAATTCACCAATAATATGTCGTACGAAGAAACGGCCCTGCCTCTACGCTCCAGGCTGTACGACGACAGTACGAAAATTCCGGGTGTTCGGCATATTCAGGCGGTAGCGCTGAAGGCGGGTATCCTCAAAACTAAAGAGGAGTTGAGTGGGGTGATTCTGAAAGGCGTAGGTCGGGATTACGACTGGAATCTGTTTCAGGGATCGCTGGTCGCTGGAAAGATACCCGTTGTTGGGGCCGATACCGGTTCCGGATCAACTCAACTGTTGCTGAGTCAGTACATGGCCAACCAACTGGGCGTAAGTGTGGGCGAAAGTGTGCCGTTGTATTTTCTGGGCAATGCGCCCCGTGCCCGAAAAATGACTGTAGTTGGTATTTATGATACCGGCTTGGAAGAAGTCGATAAAACCATTGCCCTGGGTGATATCCGGCTCATTCAGCGGCTGAATCGCTGGGGACCCGATTCCGTGGGTAGTTACGAGATCTTTGTTAATGATTTTGCCCGACTCGACCAGACGGCCGCCAACGTTTTTCAAGCCCTGTCGCCCGATATGCGCCTGACGCGCGTAACCGACCAATACCGACCCTTGTTCGACTGGATGCTTCTGCTCGACCGAAATATGGTTATTCTGCTGAGCCTGATTACGTTCATTGCTTCGTTCAATATGATTTCGGTGTTGCTGGTGCTGATGATGGAGCGAACACCTATGATTGGTCTGTTGAAAGCGCTGGGAGCCGCTAATCCGCTCATACGACGCATGTTTGTATTTGTTGGGCTCAACATGGTTAGCTGGGGGCTGCTAATCGGCAACGTAGTCGGGTTGGGGCTTTGCTACCTACAGGACCGCTTCAAACTGATTCCACTCGACCCTAAAAATTACTTCATGAATTACGTGCCCATTGTGTGGGACTGGCCGACTATTCTGGCCTTGAATGGCGGAACCATCTTGCTGATTGCACTGGTGCTCTGGTTCCCGACATTTATCATTAACCGGATTCAGCCGGTAAAAGCACTGGCCTTTAAAAAATAAGCCTGTTCCCAGGGTTTCCGTTTCGCTGTAACCTTCGCGACTCGTTGAAGTTTCCAGCGAAACGGAACGTTTATGCACGTACAAAGGAAGCAGACATGGGCTGTATGGGCAGCTTATTTAATTGTATTGGTTTATGCACAGACCTTCGGTCAGCAGGGGCCAGCGAAGGAAAGAACATCCAAAACACCCAGTGAGGTCGATGCCTTTCTGCGGAAAAAACTAAGCGAACGTCGGATAACCGGGCTACAGGCAGCGGTGGTTCAGCATGGGAAGCTGGTGCTGTCGAAGTCGTATGGTATGGCGAATGTGCAGGATGACGTACCTGTTACTAATCGAAGTATTTTCCCGATCAACTCCTGTACCAAAGCGTTTACAGGTGTGGCGATCATGCAACTTGTGGAAGAAGGGAAAATAGACCTTTCGGCCCCGGTATCCCGGTATCTGGATAGCCTTCCTCAATCCTGGCGACCCGTCACGATTCGTCAGCTATTGACCCACGTTTCGGGTCTGCCCGACATCAACCGACTACTCAATCCCGGCACATATGGGCTGGAAGGCGTTGGCACAGAAGAAGCGGCTTTTGCTAAAATTCAGACCTTCCCGATGGATTTTCCAACCGGAACGCAGTTTAGCTACAATCAAACCAACTATCTGCTGCTTGGTAAAATTATTGACAAATTTCGGGGCAAACCCTTTGCCCAGGTATTCAAAGAACGTCAGTTCGATGTAGCCGATATGCCTGGTACTGTTTTTGGTGATTCACGCGATGTTATTCCGGGTATGGTGCAATCGTATCGGTATGTGACTAGTCTGGACGGTAAATCGCTGGGCGAAGAAAAACTGATTACCAATTATGCGGAATTCCCGCCCATGCGCCGAACCGCTTCGGGTATGAACAGTACTGCCGAAGATATGGCCCGCTGGATTATAGTATTGCAACAGGGCAAATTGCTGAAAACAAAAGAAGCCTTAAAAACGCTCTGGACGCCAGGTTCTTACAATAACGGAAACCCTACTCAGTGGGCGCTTGGCTGGACGGTGAAGCCACGGCCTAAGCATGATGCTGTTCTGATTACAGGAGGAGGACGTTCGGCTATGTGCGTGTATCCCGATGATGATCTGGCCATTGTGGTTTTGACGAATCTGGCAGGCTCGTATCCCGAGGAGTTTGTGGATGAACTGGCTGGTTTCTTTAATCCGGCAATCCCTTTGTCGGATCCGATTACGGCTTTGCGTATGCAACTGGAGAAACGGGGCTTCGATCAGGCACCAGCCACCTTTGCCGAGCTGAAACGAACAAATGCGGGTTTTCAGCCAACCGAGAACGATCTGAACGATTGGGGTTATCGACTCCTGAATGGTCAGGGAAAACCGAAGGAAGCGCTGGCAGTATTTAAACTCATCGTAAACCAATACCCTGATAGCTGGAATGCCTACGATAGTCTCGGAGAAGCGCTGTTGAAGAACGGGAAAAAAGAAGAAGCCATCAGCATGTACCAGAAATCCGTTGCCCTCAATCCTGATAATCAGAACGGAAAAAAAATGCTGGAACGGATGATGAAATAAGTATTTAACCCATAGACGCAGAGCGCACAGAAAATTTATATTTCCTCTGTGCGCTCTGCGTCTATGGGTTCAATTTATAATCGCTCTTCGAACAATTTCAGAATACGCTTGTATTCGTCCATCCAACTGGTAGGCTCCACAAAACCGTGATCTTCGACAGGATAAGCGGCTACTTCCCAATTCTCTTTTCGAAGCTCGATTAGTCGCTGAATGAGCCGGACAGTGTCCTGAAAATGAACGTTTACATCGACCATACCGTGGCAGATGAGCAGGTAGTTTTTCAGCCCTTCGGCAAAATTAATGGGCGACGACAGGCGATACGAAAGCGAATCTGATTGGGGTTCATTCAGGATGTTAGCCGTATACCCGTGGTTATAGGCCGCCCAGTCGGTTACGGGACGGAGCGCGGCACCGGCTTTGAACACATCGGGTGTGGTAAACATCGCCATCAGCGTAATAAACCCGCCATACGATCCGCCATAAATCCCAATTCGGTTCGCATCCACACCATGGTTCTGCACCAGCCATTTGGCTGCATCGACATGGTCATCTAAATCCTTACCACCCATGTGCCGATAGATGCCCGTTCGCCAGTCACGACCGTAGCCAGCGCTGGCCCGATAGTCAATATCCAGTACCGTATACCCCTTGTCAGTGAGTAAGTTATGGAACATGTATTCGCGGAAATACTGGCTCCACCATTTATGCGCATTCTGTAAATACCCTGCGCCATGTACAAACACAACCGCTTTCCCACTCGGCTTTGTCGGTTTATATAGTCGGGCATAAATCGTTTGGCCATCGCGGGCGGGAATGGTTACCAGTGCCGGTTCGCGCCAGGGATATTTTTTGAAATCGGCGGTAGGGGAGTCGGTCAGTTTGAGCGCGTCTTTCCCAATATCTCCCTTTTTTACATCAGCCTTGATATCGGTTACGTAAAGCTCCCAGGGCTGATTGCTCGACGAGTAGCGAATGGCCATCCGGGTTTCATTAGGGGCCAGGGTTACGTCGTTGGCTCCCGGCATAGTGGTGAGTTTTACCCGTTCACCACCCGTAACGGCCATCCGGTAATAATGCTGTTCGCCAGGATGGACTTCGTTGGTTTGCAGGAAAAAGTATTTTTTGTCTTTCGATAACTGCACCTGCTGTACTTCAAACTTTCCCGATGTCAGTTGCTTTTTCTCGCCCGTCAGTATATTAACCGTGTAGATGTGCGAATAGCCGTCTGCTTCCGACTGGAACCAGATCGTTTGATTGTCGGCCAGAAAGTTCATGTTACCAGCCGATGGGCCGAAGCCCTGAATACCCGGACCGCCAATCCAGGCATCGTCGTGCTGCCGATCCAGAACGGTGAGTTTCTGGGTTTCCAAGTCGAGCCGCATGATCCAGCGATCTTTATTATCAAACGACCGGGCGGTTACTACAGCCAGTTTGCCATCATCCGACCAAAGCACACTAGTCATGGTTACTGGGCGTATTTTCCTGCTGGTATCGGCTTTGGATTTTGCCGTCGTTTTCAGATAGGCGGGTTGGTCATAAATTCCGGGAATCGCTTTCAGGCTGACAGTTCGTATGGTATCTTTTATGCGGTCGTAAACAAAAAACTCCTGCGTAGCGGCTGGAGCCCCTACTTTGGTACGAGCCGCAATTTCTTCGGTGTAGCCCGATTCGGTCACGTAATTAGGAACCTGAGCGGTTTTAGCATTCGACGCACTTTTGGAAAGCCGATACGTAATAAACCGTCCATCGGGGCTGAGTTGCGGGCTGAGTAATTGTCGTTCTTCCAGGTAAATCTCCTTCGGGCGTTTAGGACGGTCGGCTTTGCTGATCCGTTCGCCTTCGTCCTTCTTCTCCTTTCGTTCCGTCAGCACTGTCGAAAGTCGTAACGCGTCCTGTTTCAGAAATTTCTCTTCGTCGGTAGGTTTGGGGTCGGGTTTTTTCGAGCCGGGCCGGAAGTCGGTTAGCTGGTCCAGTTGGCCCGTTTTCAGATCGATGCTGAAGAGGTTGTTGCTACGACGGAAGACCGCCCGTTGTTCGTCTCCTGAAAAGTTCGGATCATTTTCGACCTCAACCGTATTCGTCAGTTGCCGGATGGCACCCGTTTTTACGTCGAGTACATACAAATCGCCCTGCCGTTCGAACAGTCGTTGGGTATACGCCCGGTTGTAGGCGGCTACAGGTGGCGTGGGCAGCGCCCGACGCTCGGCTGGGCTAACCTTTACAGGTTTTGAGGCTGTCAGTACTTTGCCTTTGGTGGTTGGTGTGAACGTTACCTTGTAGAGCGAATCACTTTTTGCTTTTTCAGGGTTCCAGTTAAAGTAAAGTGTCTGCGAGTCTTCGGACCAGAATGGATTGGAAGGGGATGTGCCGACCCAATTTTTAGGGTCCTGCATAATGGTTTCGACGGTGAGTTGCGGAAGCTCCGGCGTTCCCGACGCTTTGGGCGCTGATTGGGCAAGCGCCGATGCCGTAAGAAGTGTGAGTGGCCAGTAAAAGAGGTGTTTCATGAAAAAATAGCGTAAGCAGATGAAGGGAAAGCCTGAAATTAGGAAGAAAAGGGCGAATCGCTTACTTTTCGGCGTGAAAACGCGCATTAATCCGGTCATAGAACCCATCGTGAGGGAGTTTAAAACCTCGCTGCAGACGCTGTACGGCGACCGTCTGCATGATGTGGTGTTGTATGGTTCGTATGCCAGGGGCGACTACGACGAGGAGTCGGACATTGACCTGATGGTACTACTGAACGACGAAACCGTAAATACATATGCCGAGCTATTCCGATTAAGTGATATTACGATGGATTTTATTCTTCGGTATGGTAAGGCAGTATCGGTTTTACCCGCTTCCGTTAAGCGGTATCAACAATCGTTTGGGTCTGTGTATCAAAATGCTCGCAGAGAAGGAGTATTGGTATGAAAGAAGCAAAACTCCTGTTAGATGATGCCCGGACCTTCTATGAATTAACGATCGCTTATTTTACAGCAAACCCATTAGCTTAATCCAGTCCTAGCTGGTCAATACATTCATAACACTTATGCAATACGTTGTTCACGCATACGACCATACCGACCCCGACGCGCTGGATCGGCGGATGGCCGCCCGTCCGGCTCATTTTGAGTACGTTCGTCAACTGAAAGAAAAAGGAGAGTTCATTTTGGGCGGTGCCCTGCTCGATCCCGACGGAAAAATGATTGGTTCGATGCTTTTGCTAAATCTCGAATCGCAGGACCGACTGGATGATTACTTGCAAAATGACCCGTATATTGTGCAGGGCGTTTGGGAAACTATCGATATAAAACCCTTCCGTCAGGCGAGTGTGTAAATGAATAATGGATAATTTAAGATGAACAATGGATAATGTGATTCCCTAACTGATGTTCAATTGTTAATTGCTCATTTTACATTATTCATCCACTTAATGACTTACAACCTATTTTGATACAGGCAGCAATATTTGATATGGATGGCCTTCTGGTGGATTCGGAACCCCACTGGCGAGCTATGGAACGTGAGGTATTTGCCACGGTTGGGCTATACCTGACCGACGAAGAGTGCAAACAAACGACCGGATTGCCCATTCTGGATGTGGTACATTACTGGTTTGCCCGCCGTCCGTGGGCTGATCCGGCAGCACCAGGGCGAGGGTTTCAGGAACTGGCCGACGCCATTACCGAAGGGGTTCATGAGCGAATTGCGCACATGGCTGAGCCAATGCCGGGGGCTGTTGAAACGCTGAATTTTTTCGCTCATCAGGGCATACCAACGGCCATTGCTTCAGCATCGCCCATGAGTCTGATTGAAGTGGTTGTCGACCGACTAGGTATCCGCCAATCGCTCACACTCTGGCATTCGGCTACGCTGGAAGCGCGTAATAAACCGGCTCCTGATGTATATTTGGGAACGGCCCGAAAGCTGGGGGTATTACCCGCCGACTGTCTGGCTTTTGAAGATTCAGGCAATGGGCTGAAATCGGCTCATAGTGCAGGAATGCGAACGATAGCAGTGCCCGGAGCCTTTGAGTTGAACGACCCTAAATTTGCAATAGCCGATGTAATTCTACCTTCACTGACGGAATTTTCGGCAACCCTATTTGATACCCTACAAACCACAGAAAACTATTCCTAACGTGTTAATAGTGCCTGGCACATCCCTAAACCCTCATGCGTATTTATCAACTTGACGCGTTTACCGATCAATTGTTTGCCGGTAATCCAGCGGCTGTTATACCGTTGACCGATTGGCTTCCTGACGAACGACTACAGCAAATCGCGACGGAAAATAACCTGGCAGAAACCGCATTTTATGTAAAAACCGATCAGAAAGACACGTATCATATTCGCTGGTTCACGCCCACTATCGAAGTCGACCTGTGCGGGCATGCTACCCTTGCTACGGGGTATGTGTTATTTTTCCTGGAAAATACCGGACTAGGTGATCAGGTATTTTTTACGTCCCGATCGGGTATGCTGAAAGTGTGCCGGAGCGAGGATGGCTGGTTAACGCTCGATTTCCCGGCCGATGTGGTTCACAAAGCTAACCTCCAACCGCCTGCCTTGATCAGTAGTGTAAAGGAAAGACCGCTGGAAATTTACAAAGGCAAAACTGATTACATGCTGGTATACAAAACGCAGGAGCAGATCGAAGCGCTGGAACCTGATTTTCGGGAAATGAATACCGTACCCGCGCGGGGAGTCATTGTGACCGCACCCGCCAATGAGGATTCTGGGATTGATTTTGTAGCCCGCTTTTTTGGTCCACAGGCAGGTATCGACGAAGATCCGGTAACGGGATCTGCCTATACGACGCTTATGCCGTACTGGGCCGAGCGATTAGGGAAAACGGAGCTATCGGCCCGTCAGTTGTCAAAGCGAGGGGGCTACATTCGGTGTAAACTCAATGATGATGGTACGAACCCCGTTCGGGTCGATATTTCCGGACAGGTACAGTTGTATATGACTGGAGAAATTCATCACTAAAATAGTCTGCTCTTCAATTCATTAATTACGAATCCATAGCCCGAAAGCACCAACGCCTTCGGGCTATTGCTTTTAAAAGAAATCAATTATTTTAATTTGTAATAAATCTAAACAAGCTTACCTTTGTGGCAGAAAACAACAATGATTCATGAGTACGGATTTGCTGGCTACTGATTATACCCTTGCTTCGAACGATGCTAAAACACTGATTCAGACCAACCCTTTTGTGGGCTATGAGTGTGTGTTGAAGAAATGCTGCAAGAAATATAAGAAGGGCAAACGCTGTAAAAAGTGCCCGGACTGATCCGGCCGATTTTGCCCGATAGGGTCTTTTGTCCATCTTCGCCGGATGGACATACAGTATACATCCGTTTCTGAGCTTCCCCAGGAACCTCTCCTGTCGTCACTGATCGATCTGCTTACCGTTGTTTTTTCCAATCGATCCCGCTCCAAACTACTCGCTGAACTGACGTATCAGCAATCCCGAACAGGGTTGCAAATGCAACTAGCCCTGGCTGATGGTCGGGTTGTTGGGTGTAAACTGGGCTATGAACGGAAGAAGGGTCACTACTATAGCTGGCTCGGTGGGGTTCATCTCGATTTCAGAGGGCACGGTATTGCGTCAGAACTGATGCGCCGGCAACACGAGTGGTGCCGAACCCAGAAGTACCATACCATCCGAACGCAGACTTACAATCAGTGGCGTTCCATGCTTAGCCTGAACATACACGTTGGCTTCGACATCATTGGCGTCACGCAGGGAAAGCGTGGACTGGCGATTGTGCTGGAGAAAAAGTTATAAAAGGAGAAGCGAAGTTGTCGTTTCTGATTGCCCTCTTCCTCTCTCTTTTGAACCCAACTCCCCGTTTTGTTGTCTCTAAGAGCGATGCACCTTTATTTGCACATACCGTTTTGTAAGCAGGCCTGCCACTACTGCGACTTCCATTTTAGTACGAGCATGCGCCTGAAACCAGCTTTGGTTGAGGCCATTTGCACTGAAATCCGCCTTCAGAAAGCGTATTTGCCAACCTCGGTTCTGGAAACGGTTTATTTGGGTGGTGGAACGCCCTCAATCCTGACGGAGAATGAACTGGCTCAGCTTTTTGAGACGATCAACAATCAGTTTGTCATAGCACCCAACGCGGAAATAACGCTAGAGGCTAATCCGGATGATCTGAGTCGCGAAAAATTAGCGATGCTCCGTCGATACGTAAATCGGTTGAGTATTGGCATTCAGACATTTGACGAGGCAACACTTCGCTGGATGAACCGCGCTCATTCGGCAACGGAAGCTGAAAATTGCGTTGGACTGGCCCGAGAAGTGGGGTTTGAAAACCTGAGTGTTGATTTGATTTATGGGATACCGAACCGCCATGAATCGTGCTGGAAACAGGATATGGAAAAGATGCTGGCCTTGAACATACCACATCTCTCGGCTTATGCCCTGACCATTGAACCCGACACTGCTTTTGGGCGCTGGCAACAGAAAGGAAAACTACCCCCGGCCGATGAAGCGTTGGCTGCCGATCAGTTTGAGGAGTTGACTCAGGCATTGATTCAGACCGGATACGAACATTACGAAATCTCGAATTTTGCCCGTGCCGATCAGGAAGGTGTCGTTCAATATGCCCGGCATAATACCGCCTATTGGCAACGTAAGCCCTATCTGGGCGTAGGTCCTAGTGCCCATTCCTACAATGGTTTTTCGAGGCAATACAATATTGCCAACAATGCACGTTATATCGCTGTCATTCAGCAGGGGCAAATCCCTGCTGAACGTGAAGAACTAACCATTGCTGATCAGGTAAACGACTATCTGCTGACTGGATTACGGACTCAGTGGGGCTGCTCACTAACTGAATTGAACAAATTGCTGGGAATGGATTTTACCTGTCAACAGGCTGATGAGTTGTCGGCCATGTACGCATCGGGCTGGCTTATCCGCGAGGGCGATTGGCTGCGTCTGACCCAGGCGGGCAAGTTGTTTGCCGATCGGGTTGCTGCAACTTTATTTGTGGAGTAAGGGGAGTGTGTCGTGCCGTAGGGCCTCGCTTTTTCGGGGATTTTGGTTTTATTCGCTAAAAAGAACGGGTTTCCACCAGCCTTACTAGTATTTTCGCGGAATGCGCCTACACCTATGAATCCTCAGCAACCTGTCAATAGATTCCGTGATAGTGGTCCCCGAATACCACGACCTAAAGTCAATCAACCTAGTCCACAACCGGAAACCCGCCGTTCCCGTCGGTCGAATCAGCAGGATTCGTCGCGTTGGGGGCAAACCCGTCAATTTATCCGCGAACGACCTTTTCTGGAACGTGCGTACTGGTTTTGCCTGAAAGCGTTCCTATGGATTTTCTTTGGTTCGCTGGGTTATGTTATTTCCTTGAAATACGTTCCGGTTGTGGTAACCCCTCTGATGGTTTCGCGCTGGATGGAGGGCGATAGTACCACCCATAGCAGTCATATTTACAAAAAATGGCGTTCCTACGACGAAATCAGCAAGGAAGCGGCATTGGCGGTTGTATCGTCGGAAGATCAGGCGTTTCCGACTCATTGGGGCTTTGATTTCGATGAAATCCAGGATGCAATTAAAGAAAACAAAACCCGCAAACGCCCACGGGGAGCCAGTACCATTTCGCAGCAGGTCGCCAAAAATGTATTTCTCTGGAACGGGCGCAGCTACATTCGAAAAGGGCTTGAAGTCTACTTTACAGTACTGATTGAGCTAATCTGGGGTAAAAAGCGGATTCTGGAAGTGTACCTGAATGTGGCTGAAACCGGACCCATGACGTTTGGCGTTGAGGCCGCATCAGAACGCTTTTACCATCATGCAGCGGCATCTCTTTCGCGTGATGAAGCCGCCCGGATAGCGGCCGTATTGCCCAATCCGCGTAAGTTTTCGATTGCTCACCCCTCTAATTACGTTCAGCGAAGAACCCGTCAGATTGCCCGTCAGATGCGCTACTTGGGTGGGCAGAAGTATATTCGGAATTTGTGATTATCTCAGCCTGTTCCCTTTTCTAAAACCTAAAAAGTTGTTTGCGTTAATCAACTTACAGCGTTTTGCTCAGGTAGGGTGAGGGCAGGTTCTGTTCGTGGTGGCAGGTTGTAAGAGCCTGCCACCACGAACCAAAAAAGCTTCAAATAGGAAGTTTTAGAAAAGGGAATAGCTTGATGCTTGTGGTCATTTTACCGAGAAGCGATACACGGTTGTACTGGAAAACGTCTGGCCAGGCCGCAGAACGGTACTGGGGAAATTCGAATGGTTAGGCGAATCGGGGAAGTGCTGGGTTTCCAGACATACCCCAAACCGACGGCTCAGTGGCACTCCATCTTTGTTTTGCAGTTTGCCGTTCAGGTTGTTAGCCGTATACACCTGTACTGCCGGTTCAGTCGTAAACGTTTCCATAAAACGCCCGGTAGTAGGGTCATATAACGTAGCGCCCAGCTTTAGTTTTTTTGACTGATCGGTGAATACCCAGCAATGGTCATATCCTTTGCCGTATTTGATCTGAATATTGGTGGTATCGTTGATGCGTTCGCCGATGGGGGTTGGCTTTGTAAAGTCGAACGGCGTACCGGCAACGGGTACTATCTCTCCCGTCGGAATCTGTTTAGGATCGGTTGCCAGCACGTTGTTGGCGGCTACCATCAGCACATGATTCATCACATCATGTTTCATACCGCTCAGGTTGAAATACGCGTGATTCGTTGGGTTAAACACCGTGGGTTTATCGGTTGTCGCTTTGTAGTCGATCCGAAGACCGTTATCTTTTTGTAACGTGTAAGTTACCGTAACCGCCAGATTCCCTGGATACCCTTCTTCGCCATCCTTTGCGGTGTATTCCAGCACAACGGCAGGTTCGGCCCCATCCTTAGGCGTCGCTTTCCAGAGCCGCTTATCAAAACCAGTAGGCCCACCATGAATGTGGTTGCCATTGTTGTTCTGGGCTAATGTATACTCCTGGCCATCCAGGGTAAATTTTCCGTTGGCAATCCGATTACCATACCGGCCAATAATCGGCCCTAAGCTGGGTGTTCCTTTTATGTAATCATCGAAAGTAGGAACCCCCAATGTTATGTCGTCCAGTTTTCCCGATTTATCAGGCGTGGCAATCGACACGATATAGCCGCCATAATTGGTAATTTTGACGGTCATGCCAGTAGCATTCCGAAGCGTAAACAGATCAGCTTCGCGCCCGTCGGGAAACGTACCGAAGCGTGTTTTTTCAATACCGGCTTTGGGAGGCTCAGTTGTTGTGTTGGTGGAGAATCCAGGCGTCATACTACTAAAAAAAAGCGATCCAGCTAACAAAAAGAGAACACGTTTCATGTAAACGGGTGGTTTAGGCAGGTCGATGTAAAGATACAGACCTACTACCCATAAGTCAGGAAAGGCTTCATTTTACCCGATAAAGCGTGTGAGATACAGGAGGGATAGGAGTTTTAAGGTCAGGAAACGCAACTTGTTTAGCATACTAACAACACAATTGTAGCATTTAAGCAGAGAGATTACGTGAATTTAATAGAGGATGATAATATCCTATACATTGCCGAGAAAATGATATAGACATTGGGCGCGTTTTTAGATTTATTTTGAGATTAATATGCAATATGGCTATTTGCCAGGCGCTGGTAATGTTCAGATTGTTTAAAATTCTGTTTGTTAGGAATAACTTCGGTGCCAACATGACCTATTTGAAATGCATTTTTTAGGCAGGCTGATGCTGCACACGCTAACATCAGACAATCTTTCGGGGAAATTATAGATACCTATAGTCTTTATCACGGATAGTTTTGTACTCTTGGATAACCATTCGGCTGAATGAAGTGGCTGAGTGGTTTATCTATAAGCTGCTATGACGTTCCTAAACATCCGAATTGTACTTTTTTGTCTTCTCCCTACATCGCTGTTTGCGCAGATCAGCCGCGTATCCGATATGCAGATGCAACATGTGTATAACGAGGTGAAAACCCCATTCAAATACGGGCTGGTGATGACCCCCGCCGATAATGAGCATAAAATGGACTGCCCAACAATCTTTCAGAAAGGCAACCAGTGGTATATGACTTACCTGATCTACGACGGTCGCGGCTACGAAACCTGGCTGGCCAAAAGCAACGACCTGCTGCATTGGGATACGCTCGGTCGGCTTATGTCGTTTTCGGATACAACCAAAACCACTCGCTGGGACGCTAATCAGAAGGCAGGCTATAACGCGTTGCAGGACCTGAAATGGGGTGGCAGTTATGCCCTGAACAAATACAACGGCAACTACTGGATGTCGTACATCGGAGGCAATGGCAAAGGGTACGAAGCTGGTGACCTGTCGATTGGCATTGCCTATACTTCAGATGACCCTACAAAAGCGCATGAATGGCAACGGAATCCTAAACCCGTATTGACCGCTAAAGACCCGGATACGCGCTGGTGGGAGAATCGGAAGTTGTACAAAAGTACAATCATTGAGGATCAGCAGAAAAAAACGGGCTATCGGTTTGTGATGTACTACAATGCCAACGGCGATACGACCGGAGTGCCGAAATACCGTGGATATGAGCGGATTGGTATGGCCGTTTCCGACGATATGCTGAATTGGCAACGCTTCCATAAAGAACCCGTGCTGATGCATTCGGCCGGAATTACGGGCGATGCGGTGATTCAGAAAATGGGTGACCTGTATGTTATGTTCTATTTCGGCGCGTTTTGGGAGGATCGAAAGGGGGCATTTAACCGTTTTGCCGTATCGACCGATCTAGTCAACTGGACCGACTGGACGGGGGCTAATCTGATTGAGCCGTCGGGACCGTATGATGACTTATACGCCCATAAGTCATTCGTCGTTAAGCATAAAGGTATTGTATACCACTTCTATTGTGCTGTCAACAAAGCCGATCAGCGTGGCATTGCCGTGGCTACGTCTGTCGATTTGGGGAAAAGTAATAAAGAGTTTGTCGCGTCCCCTCCGAAGAAAAAGCTATGATGTATAAGCGGTTCTGAAAAACCGCACGTGTTGGTTAGTAGCAACCGACCGGGCTTGAATAGTTTCGTCATAGGAAGCTGTTTGGGCAGGCCTTAAACGCGCTCCAAAAGTACATTTAGTAATCAAATATTGATAAATATTCATTTATGAAATTGGTTGCCGTGAATTTTTCCTGAAGATTCATGAACGTAAGGCTTTTACGTAAGCTTAGGCTACGAATCGTTCATGGGTAACAGATGATCGTTATCTGGACATTGCTAATTCATTAGATAGATAGTCTGAATGGTTACAAATCAGGGGATTATTTTTTTATGGTTCGACTAGGATACAATTGCGAACCAACGGTGCGAAGAATTGGCGAAAAGCGCTATTTTGCCGATAAACCACCGTGTTAGGAATATGACCCTTCCCGATGAAACTCCCATAGAACCCCAACCGTCTGCTGAACCGGAGATTCAGGATAAGCTTCGTGAGTTAACGGCCCAGAGCTGGAACTTGGAATTAATTGTTTCAGGAGCCGCTATGTTTGCTACGCTCAGCCTGCCCGATCTACTGGAAAGTGCACTGACCTATTATCGGTATAACCTGATGACCGATGCCGATTTAATTCATGAGATGATGCCCGCAGAAATGTTTGGGATCATGAAAGGGGCCTGTTACGTATTGTTTGGCGCTTTTCTGGCCAATTTTGTTATGCGGGCTTTCTGGATTGGGCTCGTGGGGCTGCTGGCTGTTTATCCAGATGGCATTCGGTATGATCGCATCTATAAGCTGAGCCGGTATGCCCAGCAACGATTGGCTGGCGAAATGGGTACGTTATCCGACTACATAATCCGGCTGGATAAGCGATGCAATGTTGTTTTTGCGCTGGCCTTCAGTTTGGTATTTTTCTTATTTGGCATTACTGGTTTTTACGCAATTTTTGTCCTGGTTGAGGCTAGCCTGCAACTGCTGGTACCTGATCATCTGTATGAAACCGTTCGTACAGTAGTAGGCTGGTCACTGGCGACTCTTGTGTCAGTATTTATCATTGTATATACTATTCTTAATTTACCTCGGTTTCGTAATGACGATCGATTCGCGCCGATTGTCTTTCGGATGAGCGAAGGATTTTCCATTGTATTCCTGGGCCTGTATCGACCGGCGCAGTACATCAGCCTTACCTTCACCAGCCAGATTCCGCAAAACATCCTGCAAAAACGATATGTATGGATAATCGGTCTGGGTTTGCTCATAGAAATCGTATTTATGACAGGCCAACTTGTTCAGGTCAGGAATGCAACCGACGTGTTTGATAGTCGGTCGTTTATGTCGACGCGTGACCCAAACCGACTAGTTGATGCAAATGCATTCGATAATTTACGAACAGCCGATCAACTGATCGATCAGGCCCGTATCCAGTCCGACGTAATTCGTGAGCCCTATATTCGGTTGTTTGTCAGTTATCCCAAACTGCTGGATAGCGAACTAACGAAGCGATTCAAAGAACCTCAATGGCCGGCTAGTCTGTCGAAGAAAGAAAAACGCGAGAAGCGGGCTGCCTGGTATCTGAAATCACTGGAGTCGTATTTTGGTGTCTATGTAAATGACTCGCTCTATCGGGCTCCGGGTTTCCTGTTCACCCAACGTGCCGACAACGGGCAGCGCGGACTGACTACCGTTTTAATGACCAGTGGGTTGAAAGCCGGCCGGAATCTACTTCGCATCACCGTACCCGATTCGGTCAATAAGTCCCAGCCGTATTATCAGATTCCATTCTGGTACATTCCTGAAAACTAAAGAGTCGTTGCTCGTCCGCGATTGTAGCATCAACGCAACCTGCCACACTACTTTTTCGTATTAGTAGCATCATTCACCTCAAAATTGTACGCTACTATGAAACCGATTCTGTTTGCTCTGCTGCTGGTTGTGACGTTGACTGTGGGTTGTAAGAAAAGTACGGATGATGTAGCGCCTGCCACGACGGCTACTACATTTCCTCAGATACTGGCACCCGGTACCTGGGTAATTAGTTCTTATGTACAGGGAACCGAAGATAAACTGAAAGCGCTGGGAAGCATCAGCATTAATTTCACCAGTGATGGAAAAGCTACCGCAACACAAGGTGGGCAGACGACCGTAGGTTCCTGGTCGTGGGGCGGAAACAGCTACTATGGGACACCCGCCGATTCTAAAACGGTAACGCTCAGCTTTGGTATAAAAACGCCTTATGACAAGTTGAGTAAGACCTGGACCATTATGGATGCCAATTCGTCGGCCATCAAGCTGGATAATAGTAATCCCGCTGAAAATGAGCATCTGACGCTTACCAAATAGCGAAGTTTGTGTAACTTTCCGAAGCATTATGCGTTGTGCAAACCATGCCGATTCGGAAAGTTACACAAACGGTACGCTCCTCAAGATGAAAAACAAACTCATTTTCCTGCTTCTGATCGACCTGTATATGGGTCTTGGTAGTGCCTTTCCGCCGTCAATTCGGGGGCACTATGCTATCAAAAATGTTCAGACTGGGTAGTTGTTGCGGGTTCAGGATGCCCGAAAAGCAGATGGAACGCCCATCGTTGCCTATTCGCCCGTGAATTGGAAATGCGTTACCTGGGATTTCGTGCATGTAGAGGGCGATACCTATCAACTCCGTAATTTGTTCACCAGCAAAACGTTGCAGCCTGAAAGCGGGAAGGTATGTGAGGGAGCTAACCTGGAACAGCAGCCGCTGGTGTCTTCACAGGACAACCAGGAATATGAATTTATCTCCGCCGGAAAAGACACCTATCGTATCAAACTCAAAGGGTCAGACCTGTACATCACGCCCGTCGATAGTAAAGGGTCTGTTAACTCCCGAATTATACTGGCTAAAAAATCTGCATCGCAAGCGCAGTTGTGGACTATCTACGAGCAGGACCCGCAGATATAAACTATAAACTGCTCTTCAGCTTGTCCGCGATTGAATCGCGGATGTCTGAGGTCCGGGTCTATGACGCAAAAAATACCTTTAAGGCCGCTTAATAGTTTGTTTTACGTCGCTGACGAGTGTTTTGCCTTCTAAAATTTGCAATACTCAAATTCGGCAGAATTGGTCAAAGATGTGCCAGTAGCCCAATTCATAAAACTTTCTAACCAATTGTATTTCGATAAAGATTTTTCAATGTTTTTAAAAGCATTAGAATCAACAGATACTTCACTTTTTTGGATTTCTAACCTCCAACGCTGGTGTTGTATTTCTCTTCGTATAACTTCATTAAGCATTTTGTCAGCTTCAGTATCAATATTATTCTCAACAAGAGAAAGGCTCCAGTCCCTTATATTTTGGATGACACTATCTTCTATTTTGGAAAATCCGTCATCTATATCAGCGATATTATTTAGTGAAGTCTGAATACTATCCATTGAATGCTTAAACTGATTAACAGAGTTCTGTGAAGAATTGAACGGATTGAGAAATATAATGCCACTAGTGTCTTTAGCTAGTAAGGCTAAGACTGATTGAAGATATAGCGATGTAGCTGAGTAAGTACTTAATTTCTCAATGATAGCTTTATCAAGTACAATTCTTGGATAAATAGCCTCTTTACTTTCAATAATATATGCTCGGATCATTGCCTTAGAAAACAAAATGTTATCATCCATATAATATGGGCCAGATGCAATTCCACCGCGTGTAAATACCCCCTTGGTCATTAAGGCGGTTTGAAGTCCTCGTGCATAGGTGAGTAGCAGCGTTAGATTCGTAGTGTAATTGACTTCATTGTCAAAATAAGGTAGTGATATACAAATGCAATCTGAGAAAACGCGATATTCTAAATGTTCAATTTCCGATTCATCTTCATCTATGTTCTGAAACTGTGAATACGAGGTTAATACTAGGAGAGCTTCTTTGAAAGCAGTTTGAAGTTTCTGAAGGACATTAGATGATGAATCTTGGTCGTACTCATCAACCATTGCCGAAAAGCCAAGAATATCCATGAAGCAGACGAAACGTGGCTCCACATCTACTATATCACTCTTGGGGTAACGTTTTGGATTCTTTACCAGACGAATTTCAATAGCAGAAGGATGCTCTATAATATTTATACCGAGTTGCTTATAGAATTCGTGTAGACCTAATTTGAGCTTTTCAATTGAGTATGGCTCTTGATGTGATATAGCCTGAGTAAGAATTTTTGCTTCTATAACAATATTATTCAAAATGGGAGCAATCTCGGGATTTGTAAATGGTAAATCACCATCATAGTAAGGAGCCGCTTCTAATAATCCTGCAATTAAGAATTCGGTTGACATGAAAAGCTTCTCCCAAAATATACCTATTCTTTGCGTATTATCTGATTGTCCGTCACCTATATAGCAATTATACTCAAAAAGGAATTTTTTGAGATCACGTGAGAAAGCAGAGTAGCAGTCGTCGGGTGATCGATAAACGAATAATTCACGATCAAATCGCTCCGCAATTTTGCTGCGTGTCCAATAGGTTTTAATCCACCTTGGCAAAGTAGCTTCTATATGGCTATGAAAAGTCCAAGGGAGGTTAATTAATCGGATAGATTGAAGCCGTTTGGGTAATATACTCGTTGAATAAACCTCAAGGGCAAGTCCGTATAGAACAAGTGGGAAAATTTGTTCGGTTCCTAGGTGGCTAGGAATAAAAATATAACGTTCTGGTCTATTTTCTTGCTCATTATAGACGACTTTACCAACACCGCGATAACCTCTGCCTATAGTATGATAATATGTCCTGAGATTCCATAGATTAGCTTGCTCTTGTACAGCCGTTTCGTAATTATCAGTAATGATAATTTTTTTAATCGAAGGATCTAATTCTTCATGATTATCAAGATCATCAATGACAGCATTAGCAAGTTCGATACAGTTAGCTTTATATTTATTGATCAAGTCAATAGTAGCTGGTTTATCATATTCTTCGGTAAGAGCAATATTTACTATTATTTCCACTTTATTCATGACGCATTACAGTCCCATTAATGATCGTATTGTCAAAATTTGATAAACTGTAAATTTTATTGTAAACTAATTTACGGCTTAATAAAAATATGTTTTTAAGACTCCAACTCTCTTTAGTCCATTGCCTATCCGCGATACAATTGCAGACGAACTGTTCGCTCATGCGTTTCTCAAACACGCTAACATCCTATAATGGCTTGTGAAAATAGCATATTCCGTAGCGGTTTATTCTAATTAATTTTGAATTTTCTTCCGATACGGCCCGTTTCGATATGCTTTATAGTGCATGAACTCACTCCATAAACGTTGTTTAATCGTACCTTGTTTATGGCTACTGACCTGTCTGACTGCCAATTGGGCGGAGGCTCAGTCGGCTAAAGTGCTGACAACTCATAAACTGAAGCAATACGTCAACTATTTCAACACAGTCGATCAGGAGGAGGCTGTCAAAAATTACGTGCCCAACGATCAGTCGTTTGAGTGGCTGTCGAAAAATATCCCCCTGTTCGACTGCCCGGACTCAGCCCTGAATACGATCTACTATTATCGTTGGTGGGCGTTTCGGAAGCACCTGAAAGAAACACCGGAAGGGTTCATTTTCACAGAGTTCATCACCAAGATGAACCATGCGGGAAAGTATAATGCCATCAGCAGCGCCCTTGGTCATCATATTTACGAAGGGCGCTGGCTACATACGCCGGAATACATCGATGACTATATTTCGTTCTGGTTGTACGTCGACCCTAAACATACAGTGCAGCGGTTTCACGCATTCAGCAGCTGGGTCGATGATGCAGTGTATAAACGTTATCTGGTCAACCTCGACAAGCCGTTTGTTCAGAAAAACCTGCTGACACTCGATGCCGATTATCGGAAATGGCAGCAGGAAAAACAGTTGCCCAGCGGCCTGTTCTGGCAGTTCGATGTGCGCGATGCGATGGAAGAATCCATCAGTGGCTCGCGGAAAGACAAAAATCGTCGCCCAACCATCAACAGCTACATGTATGGCAATGCCAAAGCTCTGGCAGCCATGGCCGCTCTGGTTAAAAACGATACGCTTCAGCGTCGGTATGAGCAACAGGCCACTGAACTGAAAAAGCTGACGCTCGATAGCCTGTGGAATAAAGAAGCTCATTTTTTCGAGGTCAGGTATCCGAATGGGGCTTTTGCTAACGCACGTGAGGCCATTGGCTTTATTCCCTGGTATTTTAATTTACCCGACGATACATCGGACTATGCCCGACAATGGGATCAGCTAACGGATACAAGTGGCTTCGACGCTCCCTGGGGAATTACGACCGCTGAACGCAGGCATCCAGGATTTCGTACGCATGGGTCGGGGCATGGCTGCGAATGGGATGGGGCGGTGTGGCCATTTGCGACTACACAAACGCTGAAAGGACTGTCGAACCTGCTGACGGATTATAAAAATCAGGGGCGCATGAACAAGTCGGGGTTTTACGATGAACTGCTGAAATATGCTCGCTCCCATACAATGAACGGAGCGATTTATCTGGGTGAGTATCAGGACGAGAAGACCGGAGAATGGTTGAAAGGCGACAATCCACGGAGTAAATTCTATAACCATTCGGGCTTTGCTGATCTGATCATCAACGATTTGATCGGTCTCAAGCCCCGTTCAGATAACGTTCTGGAAATTCATCCCCTCATTCCTGAGGGCAAATGGGACTGGTTTTGTCTGGACAACGTATTGTATCACGGAAAGATACTGACTATTCTGTACGACAAAACCGGGAAGCATTACGGAAAAGGCAAGGGATTCATAGTCCTTTCGAACGGAAAACAAGTATTTAAAAGCAATACACTGGCTCCGGTGGCGGTCCGAAGGTTTTAAAAGACCCTGCCTGAGAAAGGATTTTTGAATAGACACCCTTACCTTGCCATTCCGATTGCGTTGGGATGCCAGAAAAAACTATGAAAAACTTACCCCTGATCGACCTTGGCGTTATTGCTGTGTACCTCGTAGCCATGGTGCTGGTGGGCGTGTATTTCTCCCGAAAGAACAAGAATGCCGACCAGTTTACGACCGCTTCCGGCTTAATACCGGGCTGGGCTACTGGCTTATCCATCTACGCGACGTTCTTGAGCAGCAATACGTTTCTGGGTGTGCCGGGCAAAGCCTTCGGGGGTAACTGGAATTCGTTTGTATTCAGTTTATCCATGCCGCTGGCGGCTTTTGTGGCATCCCGGTATTTTATTCCGTTTTATAGGCGTTCGGGCGAAGTGTCGGCCTACACGCATTTCGAGCATCGGTTTGGTTCATGGGCGCGAACTTATGCCGTCGTCTGTTTCCTGCTGACCCAACTGGCGCGGATGGGGTCGATCTTTCTGGGTATTGCGTTGAGTTTACAGGCGCTTACGGGGTATTCGATGCAGACCATTATGGTGGTGATGGGCGTTTGTATCATCATTTACACCGTGATGGGTGGAATGGAAGCCGTGATCTGGACCGAAGTTGTGCAGGGCGTCATCAAAACGTTTGGGGCTTTGCTGATTATGTACCTCATTGTGCAGGCGATGCCGGGGGGCATTTCATCCATTATCGAGATCGGTAAAGCGCACGACAAATTCAGCCTGGGTAGTCTCTCCCCCGATTTTACGCAATCGACATTCTGGGTCGTGCTGTTCTATGGCTTCTTCATCAACCTGAACAATTTTGGCATGGACCAGAACTACATCCAGCGCTACCATACGACGGCATCGGAGAAAGAAGCGTCGAAATCGCTTTGGCTCTGCGTTTGGTTGTATGTACCGGCTTCGCTGCTGTTTTTTATCATTGGTGCCTGCCTGTTTGGCTATTATCAGCAGTACCCTCAGCTCCTTGAGGTCATTCGGCATAATGTCGCACTTGAACGATTACCAGCCGGTGCATCGGCTGCTGAAGTGAACCAACTGGCATCGACGCTGCAACCTGCCGACTATGGCGATAAGGTGATGCCTAATTTCATGGTTACCAATGTGCCAGTTGGCCTGATGGGGCTCATTATTTCGGCCATTCTGTCGGCAGCGATGAGTACCATCAGTTCGGGGATGAATGCATCGGCCACCGTCTTTACCGAAGATATTTACAAGCGGTACATTAATTCGAATCCATCGAGCCAGAAACAGCTTCGGTTGTTACACATTTCCACGGTTGTGGTAGGTGTATTTGGCTTGACCGCCGGACTGGCTATGATCGGTGTGAAAAGCATTCTGGATACCTGGTGGACATTATCGGGTATTTTTGCGGCTGGTATGCTGGGTCTCTTTCTGCTAGGGCTAATCAGTCGACAAACGAAGAGTGCAGAAGCGTTGACAGCCGTCGTGATCGGGGTACTCGTCATTGTCTGGCTGACGTTTTCGCCCAAGCTACCCGACGAGTACGGATACCTTCGCAATCCATTACACAGCAACATGATTATTGTCGTCGGTACGCTCACTATTTTCCTGGTGGGTGTTGTACTGACTAAACTTAAAGGCCGACCTTCGGAGCAAACCAAAGAGGCCAGTGTATTTACCAATGACTAACAAAACTTCGCAAAAGGGCTTTATCCCTGTAATGCTCACGCCGTTCACGGACAGTGGCGCTATTGATTTCGACTCGCTTACCCGACTGACGGAGCTATACTTACAAGCCGGTGCCGCTGGGTTGTTTGCCAATTGCCTGTCGAGCGAAATGTTTGAACTGAGCGAGCAGGAGCGGCTTCAGATCATCGAACACGTCATCAAGGTAACCAATGGTCGAGTGCCTGTTGTGGCTACGGGTACATTTGGTGGACCTATTGCTCAGCAAGCTGATTTTGTGAAGCAGGTTGCCGATAAAGGGACGGATGCCGTTATCCTGATTACGGGGCTACTAGCCGAACAAACCGATTCGGATGACGTGTTCAACGACCGCGTTTTTCAATTGCTGGATCAAACGGATACGGTTCCGGTTGGCTTTTACGAGTGTCCGGTACCGTATAAACGCCTGATTTCGCCTGAGCAGTTGAAGCTGTTTGTCGATACGGGTCGGGTGATCTACCATAAAGATACCTGCCTGGACATTGATCAGATCCGGGAGAAGATACGACTGGCCAACCGACCTGGTTTCGGGTTGTACGATGCTTATATGGTTCATGCCGTCGAATCGCTCAAGGCCGGTTCGGCCGGACTTTCCTGCATTCAGGGCAACTTCTTCCCTGAGCTGATTGTCTGGTTGTGCCAGCATTATAATCACACGGATTTACAGCAGGAAGTAGGGGAGGTACAGCAGTTTCTGATCGACAGTATGGATGTGATTCATAACGTGTACCCAACCGTGTCGAAATACTTCCTGCAACTGCGTGGCTTCGACATATCGACCTATACCCGTCGTGAGGTAGGCACATTTACGCCCGAAATCGCTAAACAAGTGGAAGGCTTATTGGCCGATTATACCCGCTTGCAGGATAAACTGGCGTTGGAGGTTTTGTAAGCTACTGCCCTTTCTCTTTAATGGTCACAAGGCATCTTTAAGAAAGAGAGGCTGTTAACAATATTGTCCTTCGTCGTTACTTAGTCATGTCGTGGGCATTGTCATTTAAAGACTTTTCATGTCCCACTATAAACTAACATTTATAGGTTACCCAAATCTCATTTTACAAACGTACGACCAACATCATACGTTTTTGACACTCTCCCGGCTAAAGCCCGGGAGATTCTTGGGCTACCACCGCAACCGGCGTGTATACTTCCCAAGCTGACACGGTATGCCCTACCGCCTTTTTCTTGATATTCTGGGCCGCATTCTGGTCACGGTCGTGGATATTGCCACAACTCGGACACGTCCACAACCTAACCGCAAGCGTTAGTTCGGTATTACGGTAGCCACACGCTGAACAGTCTTGCGAAGTATGCCGGGCAGACACTTTCTCAAACGTTCGACCATACCATTTCGCTTTATACTCAAGCATTTGGGTTAGGCTATACCAACCAGCATCCGAGATGGACTTTGCCAGATTGTGATTGGCTAACATATTTTGAATCTGCAACGATTCACAGGCAATCGCTTGGTTTTCACGAATGAGCCGAGTCGTTACTTTATGCTGAAAATCGTTCCGGGTATTGGCTACTTTCTGATGCTGACGCGCTAACTTTTTTACCGCTTTCTTCCTGTTAGCACTGCCCTTCTTTTTGCGGCTAACGCTTCGTTGTAGTCTCTTTAACTTTTTCTCCGCTTTGTAGAGATGTTTGGGGTTATCAATCGTTTCGCCGTCTGAAGTAACAAGAAGCGATTTGATACCTACATCAATACCAATGCTGTTCTGATTGATAGGTAGTGATTCAATGTCCGTTTCTACACACAGACACACATACCAACCGTCAGCACATTCACGAACCGTTGCCCGTTTTATTGTTCCCGTGCAATCTCGACTGTTGCGGTATTTTATCTTGCCGAATTTGGGCAACTGTACATGGGTATTGTTGATTTTAACGCCCTGTTTAAAGCTAAACGACTGATATTGACCCTTCCGGGCGAACTTTGGAAAGCCCTTGCCCGGCCGCCCGGCGGCCCGGTTAAAGAAACCATCAAACGCATTGAATACGCGGTCAGTGACTTCCTGCAACACTTGAGAATGCACACAGCCTAACCAGTCGGTATCTTTAGCAATGCTTGCTAACTCTTTCTGAATGTCGTTCTTGCCAATACTGATTTTATATTGCTCCCATAAGGTCTTTTTGTAGGACAACGACAGGTTATAGACGTATCGACACGCACCAAGCCATTGGCCTAATGCCCTCTGTTGGGACAAATTAGGGGCCAGTTTGTAACGGTATGTCTTGACCTGAATCATTAGGCGAATCTACAAAATAGATATATATTTGCCTAATAAATAATTATAAAAATGGCAGACAGATATTCTTATTCGTCGCACGTTGTCCACAATCTCAAGTATCATATTATTTGGTGTACCAAATACCGGCGCAAGGTGCTGATACCAGACATTGAAGTCAGGCTCAAAGAACTGATTATGGAAAAAGCGTTTGCGATGGGGTTGACGGTACATGAAATGGAAGTGATGCCAGACCATGTACATTTGTTTGTAGAGGCCCGGCCAATCGATAGCGTACACAACATTGCCGGACAAATCAAGGGCTATACAAGCCGAATACTCAGGCAGGAATATATCAGCCTTCGTACCAGATTGCCTACCTTGTGGACTCGTTCGTATTATGCTGAATCGGTTGGGCATATCTCAGAAGAAACCATCAAACGGTATATTCAGGACCAGAAAAACAATTAGCGGCTGTATCCCCCGGCTAAAGCCGGGAGCATTAGCCGCTTTTATATCGTAAAACCGGGCCTTTAATGAGTCGTTAGTACAGCTACCCAAGTATCATCCGTTAAAATTTGTTAAGCTCCGCTCAAGCCGACAACCCTTGGATTAGATTAGGCATCAGTAGAGTAGACCCACGCAAACAAGAGCGTTAGTGGGTAACTAAATGTTCGTTTGGCTACTTGGGAGCAACTCGCCGATTGTTGCTTGGTCAAAATGCCTGAAGCTGACTAGAACTATGAACGGATCAACCTCCAGTTTACCTAAAATTCTCTTTATCCTGCTCGTATTTGTTTCCGTTTTAGGACTAGCTACAAAAGCAACAGGACAGCACAAGTATTTGGACAGTTTAGACCGAGACTTAACGGCTCGTTTTGAACAATCAGCTATTCCCGGATGTGCGGTGACAATTCTAAATAGTAAGAGGATACTTTATCAAAAGTCGCTGGGGTATGCGGATATCAAAAACCAAAAACCGTTCGACTTGAACACCACCATCAACATTGCCTCCGTCAGTAAGGCGTTTATCTCGTTAGCCTTAATAAAAGCGATTCAACTGGGCTATTTTAATTTAGAATCGGATATCAACAAACTACTGCCATTTACCATTTATAACCCGTATTTTCCGGCTGAAACCATTCGTATTAAACACTTAGTCACTCATACTTCGGGAATTACTGATAATGACAGCGTTTATGCTAAGACCTATCGGTTCGTAATTACCGACCATACAGACGCATCTTCAATCGCACTCATCAAAGAAGCCGATTTGGGCGGTGACTTAACCGATACAACATTACATGAGTTTATGGTTAGCTATCTGTCCACCCAGGGAAACCTCTATTCTACCCGTAATTTCTTAAACCAAAAACCAGGAACATACTATAGCTACAGTAATATTGGCTCCGCCTTGGCAGCCTATTTAATTGAAACAAAGGCGAAGATGAGTTTTTCGGATTTTACGCATAAATACATTTTTGCGCCCTTAAAAATGAGCCAATCCGATTGGTTTATCAATCCTAAAACACTACGTAGCCGAGCTATACCCTACTATAATGCCGATCTGGCATTTCCTTTTTACACTTCAGTCACCTATCCTGACGGTGGACTGGTCACATCCGCTGGGGAATTAAGTCAGTTTGTGCAAGAAATGATTAAGTCTCTAAACAACTCATCCCGTATTTTACCGAAGAAAATGGTGCAAAGAATGGTAAGGCCTTTTTTCACGAACAGGGATAAAATTGGCAATTACGATGTAACTAAGTATAATAACGGGGTATTCTGGGAGCTTTACCCGGACGGTTTTATTGGTCACCCGGGTAGTGACCCAGGCGTTTCCAGTTTGATTGAATTCAACCATGAGGTTGGCATTGTGTTTCTGTGTAATGCATCTACTGATATGGCCGAATTTAAAAGCATCCTCAAGAAGTATGCCCTTAAATTGAGTGGCCACTAGTCGAGTAAATTCTTCAGCTTATTGAGCAATGCCACACACAGATTCTGGTGGAGTCAAAAACAAAAGAATTTGATGTCAGTACAACCAACTGATGAGTAAGCTATAGATGTATTTAGCCAGCCACTCTATTAAACGACAGTGAGCAGAAGAGACGTCTTACCTAGTTAAACTTCATCCAATCTCAGGAAAACGCTCTTTTGAAAGAACACCAAATAAATTCCTTCGGGGCATTTTGTATTTCGTCCTTGTCACAATATATACGGTGCTTTATAGTGTATAGAGATTGATCAATGTCAGGGATAGGTTAGCGATACAGTCCGAATCAGGCTGTGCGTATGCGGAGGCCCTGACACGCTGATACCGATACGGGGGGCACGGTCCCAACGGGGAAGAAAGGAGCCGTTGACGGGATTGGTCGTTATCTGTTGCGGCTTTCCACCGGAGGTTTGCCAGCTATAAGTATAATATTGCCCAACATGGCTGTGTACCTGCAAGGTAATGTCCGATTCCGATACGTTTTCGGTTAAGCGATGGTTTTTCAATACTTGTCGAACGCCGTCTTTCACCTGCCACAATTCGAGCGAATCGTTGCGAATGCCAAAACCTAGCGAATTGTTCGCATCGCCATACACACAAATGCTTTGCAGAATACCGGGCTGCGGAGTTATGTCGGCCGAAAACGTATACGTACCTTTTTGAATGACCAGCCCCAGAAAACTTCCCGTTGGGCTGGTCGATACGCTAGAAAGCTGTAGTTGACCAGCCTGAATCGTAGTCGGAGGTTCGGTCTGACTGACATCCCAAACCCAGGGAAGAGCAGCGCCTGGGTTGGTAAAGTGAACGGTTTGCGGAGAAATAGGTTTCTGGGAAGCGCCACCGAAGGCTTCGGCCTGTGCCGGAACGGTAGTACCATACCGAAAGGTGGGCCACTGCGTTTTGTCGTTCCAGACCAGCTCACTCAACACACCCTGACGACCGGTAAACGTAAAGTCTGTTCCGTTATACGCATGGTGCAGATAGACATACCGATTATCGGGCGTGGTCACTACCGTTCCATGGCCGGGGCATTTCCAGGTGTCGTCACTCACCAAAACCGGGTTGCCGGAAAATTTCTCCCAAGGGCCTCGCAGGTTCACCGCACGGGCCAGACCAACCTGATAGTTACAGCCAGTTCCGCAGCAGGTGTTCCCTGAATAGGTCATGTAGTAATACATACCCCGTTTGAAAATAGCCTGGCCTTCCATGCCGCCCGCTTCCCAACCCGAACGGTCAGCCGTTAATAAGGAAAAGTGCTGGCCGATTACTTTTAAGCCATCGGCCGATAATTCCGCGCCCAGCAATTCAATGGCTTTGCCCTTATCGAGGCCGTAGGCTTTCCAGGTTATATACGGTTTACCCTTATCTTCAATGATAAATGGGTCAATGGCTTCGCTTGTCCATTCCAGTAGCAGCCCATGATCGGTAAAGCCGCTTCGTAGGTTGCGGGCCGTAGCTACGCCTATAAACGAGTGCTTGTCCGACTTTCGGCGGGCTGTATAATAAACATAGTAAGTGCCCTGCCGATAGACAAGTTCGGGAGCCCAGAAACTGCCCATGGTCCAAGACGGGAGTTTATGAAAAACAGGGCCAACGTACGTCCAGTTGACCAGGTCTTTTGACGTATAGATTGGAAAAGCAGGCCCCCATTCCGACGAGGTGCCAACGGCATAATACGTATCCCCAACGCGAATGATGGATGGATCGGCAAAATCGCCCGGAATAACCGGATTGCGGTATGTAGTTGTTATTCCCGAAGGTTTTGTGGACTGAGCCAGACTGTGTACCGAAATCAGTAAACACAGCACGATTCGTACGAAAAGGGAGGGCATAGATAGGTTTAAAAAATGCAGCTTTGTTAGGTTAGGCAACTGCCATACGGCCTTTTTTCAAATACTGACGCTTGTATTCCAGGGGTGTCAGACCGGTAACTTTCTTGAAATGGCGGTAAAAATTCGACACGTTGTTGAAGCCGCAGTCAAAGCAGATGACTTCCGTCGGTATTTTATCGTCAATCAGTGCCCGGCAGGCATGACTGATGCGTATTTCAATCAGAAAATCGTAGTACGTTTTATTGGTCATCAGCTTAAAATAGCGACAAAACGAAGTGACACTCAGGTTGCTGATGGACGAAATTTCATCCAGGGTAATGTCTTTCCGGTAGTTAGTAAGCGTGTAGTTGCACACTTTGTTTAGGCGAAGCGTATCGGTTTCGTTCGATTGGTAAAAAGCAGCCTGACCATTCACAATCGGTTCGTATTCTTCGGTTTCAGCCAGTGTTTTCAGGATCGAAAACAAAATCAGAATCTTATCCAGATTCGTAGCATCGATGGCCTGCTGCATCAGTTCGGCCAGTTTGGTATTCGCTTTTCCATTGATGACCATACCACTTTTTGCCTTTTCAAAAAGCCGGGGCAGCAGGTAGGCCTCGGGAAGTTTCAGCAGATGCTCACCCAAGCAATTGGGCAAAAAGTGAATGACGATGATTTCAATATGTAGATCGGGATCGTTTTGAAAATACTCATCACTGCTTCGCCAGGTATGCGGTAAGTTTTCGCCGACCAGCACAATCTCCCCCGGTGAAAAGTTGCTGATCTTATCCCCAATAAACCGCACCCCTTCGCCCTTGATAATATAGTGTAGTTCGAGTTCAGGGTGGTAATGCCAGATGTTCTTGAAATGCGGTAAAACGTCGTGCCGAACCGTGTACGACGTTTCGAGGTTGGCCGTTACTTTTCGAAATAGAGGTTTCATGGCAAGAGAAGGCGCTTCATTACATAGGTTGGCGGGAACCTGATTACAAACCTAAACGAAATAATCCAAATTATTCACATTTTCTCTATGATAATTTCCTACAATAAATTGGCGAAAAAATACAGTTGTTACCCCTGGTCGTAGCCTATTTTTGTATCGTGTTATAGAAAAGTATTGTTTAACCGTGTTTTTGCCAGTTTCTACAGACTCTCTCATGAAGGATTTTGCTCAGCTAGGCAGTTGTCGAATGTTAGGTCAGCCAGCGTCGAAAAGCCTGTTTTTTGCACTACGTTCTGGGCTGCAAAATACCTTATTGGGCACCCTGATTGCCTTCTTAAGCGTGGGGTTGGCTGTAGGACAGGAGCAGACGAGCGAGGAAAAAGAAGCTGCCTATACACGTGTATTGAATGAACGGGCTGCTAAAATAGTGGCTTCGCTGGGCCTGACCGATGTGAACAAAACAGCCCATGTGCAGCAAACCATCGTGCAGCAATATCGCGACCTGGAATAGACATGGAAAAGCCAGCAAAGAATGGGAGGAACGCATTGCGAACCAGCGGTACGCTGCAACCCTTGTATGTCATCGACAATGTGGTTCGCTCGGGCGATGATTTCAACGCGCTTGACGTATCGGAAGAGGATCAGATACCGGTACTGAAAGATGCGGCTGCTGCCTTTGTATAAAATAGAAATGCCCGTAGCCAATCAGACTACGGGCATACATGCTTGAAAAATATATGGAGCTTAGGCTACCTGAGCAGGGTCGTTGCGTTGGAAATCGCGCTGAGTTGCCGCAGGATGCTGGAGTGCCAAAACTTTCCGTTTTTTGTGATAGGCATAATACGAACCAAAGCCCAGCGCCACAAAAATAAAAATCGGCGCCCACTGGACAAGCTCTTTACCGCTATTCGCGACGGAATACGTAGCCCCCAGCAAATCAAAGATGAGTCCGGCATACGCCCATTCTTTAAGCCTAGGAAAGCCCGGAACCAGAATCGCCACCACACCCAGCAACTTAGCCCAACCCAGAAACGGAATGATGTAGGTTGGATACCCCATTTCATGAAACCCCTGCACCGACATGGGATTGACCATGATGTTGGGAATGGCCGAGCCTGCCATTACAAATGCAAATAAACCAGTTAGTATCCAGTATAGGATATTCGTCTTTTTAAGGGCTTTCCGATTGGTAGTGTTAATCTGGATGTGTGTCATTTGTCGTTGTTGTTTGGTTGATTTGATAGATCAAATTTACCGCTTTTCGGGCTGATCAATGGGGGGTAAAAACGGCAATAAATGGGTCGTTTGCGGCATAATTTAGTCCGTAAAGTTTAGCCGCAAAATCATAATTCGATGGCCTGTTTCAGCTGGTATAGTAGGTTAGGTGGACGAGGTGAAAACGAGTGTGGAATGAGGAGTTTCGTCGGGCGATTGGCTTATGTAGATTCAATCCTAATCACTATGTTTTTGAAAAGATCTGTTTGCAGTTTGCTCCTGATGCTGGCTTTTGCTGGTGTGCAGGCCCAGTCGCTTAATACCTTGTCGGCACAGGAGAAAAAAGAGGGATGGAAGCTGCTTTTTGATGGCCAGGATCTCAAAGGCTGGCATAAATACAATGGTAAAGGTGTGCCGTCTTCCTGGAAAGTAGAACAGGGCGTTTTGCATCTGGATGTGCCCAAAACGGCAACTGGTACGGTTCGCGACGGTGGCGATTTAGTCACTGATGCTGTTATATCCGGCGATTTTGCCTTTAAGGCGGAGTATAAAATTGAGAAGTACACCAATAGTGGTTTCTTTTTCTTCGTCGAGGAAGCGCCTAAGAACGAGAAGATCTATAACACGGGTCTGGAGGTGCAGGTGGGCGATGATGTGTTGTATCAGAAAGCGGTAGAACATCCGCACAACTCCGGCGACCTCTTTGGCATCGCTGATGTCCGTATTCAGGAGCCTCAACCGCTAGGGACCTGGAATAAAGTGGAGGTGATGCTGAAAAAAAATAAACTGACCGTCACGATCAATGGGTATGTGGTGCAGGAACACGACCTGACCAGTGCCGACTGGAAAAAGCGGATGGCCGCCAGTAAGCTGAAAGATGCCCCTGTTGGCAAAGGCAAATACAGCGGACGCATTGGTCTTCAGGATTGGAATACGAGTGTCTGGTTCCGTAATATTAAGCTGAGAACGCTTTAGAGGATTCTGGTATTTTAAAGACAAATGTGCCGTTACCCCCGAAATCAATTATTTCGGGGGTAACGTTTATGCGTCAGCTTCAGAATAGACAACTGTCTCAAACTAATAATAGCCTGGAGCGAGATAGATTCTATTGCTACATTTCTCTCTCAATTAGTGCTTTATAACGTTAACCGTTTTTGTATTCATCAGGCATAACGATCTGTAGATAGTATAAACTAGTTCTTTAAAACTCTTATAACCTTTTGTTGATTGGCCGTACTGACCTGTAGGTAATACAATCCGGCTACCGATCCTATATGGATCCGTTGCTGTTCTACAAAACCAGCTTTGTTAAGTGAGTAATCGCTGAGTAGCGTGCCTTGAGCATTAAAACTACGTAACATTACAGGCTGGCCATCAGCTCCTCGAATCTCCAGTTCTATTTGTTCGGATGTTGTAGGGTTACTTAGCACTTTTACCTGTAAATAATCTCCCAAGTCGTTGAGCGACTGCTCACTTAAGCGTCCACCTTCAGGGCCACTCACCGTTATATAAAAACCACTATAGGCAGAGGCTCCTTCCGGGTCAGTAGCAGCTATGGTGACACCAGCTCGCGGAGTAGGGATTGTGGGCGTGCCCGAAATAACGCCTGTAGCCGGATTGATACTTAATCCGGTTGGAATGGTGTTAGAGGCCGAATACTGTAGTGTTGCCCCTTCTGGATCATTAAAAGCGTAAGCGGTTGCTATAGTTACCGATACACCTAAAGTTAATCGTATAGGAGAAGTTAGGCCGGTGCCGACTACATAAGGAGGCTCATTAACGTTAAAATAAAAGCCACTATATACTGTTGAACCTCCATCATCTGTAGCGCCAATCGTAATACCTGCTGTGCCCCCATTAACAGCTGTCCCTGAAATAATCCCTGTACTTGTGTTAAGGGTCAAGCCGGCAGGGAGGCTGCTGGAAGAATAAACCAAAGGCCTACCTTCAGGATCTGAAAATGCATAAGCAGTAGGAATTGAAACGGCTGTGCCTAGCGTAGTTGATTGTGGCGATTGTATACCACTGCCAACCACTATTGGGGGAAGGTTAACTGATGGATCTAAACCCGCTAATAGATAAAAGCCACTATATACTGTTGAACCTCCATCATCTGTAGCGCCAATCGTAATACCGAAGCGGCCCATGGTAGTAAGTGTACCGGATATAACGCCTGTAACAGTATTCAAGGTTAACCCTTGAGGTAGGCTACTGGACGAATACGTTAAGGCGTGTCCTTCCGGGTCAGTAAACGCATAGGCACTAGGAATTGAAAGGCCTTGACCAATGCTGACGGATTGGGGGGAAATCAATCCGCTTCCAACTACTCCCGGTGGTTCGTTGATAGATGGATTACCTTGAATATTTAAATAAAAACCTTGGTAAGATTCTTCTCCATATAAGTCGCGGGCTACTATAGTAACCCCAAACAAGCCCCGAGTGGTAGGCGTACCCGATATAACTCCTGTAATGTCGTTGATAGTTAATCCAGTGGGTAAGCTATAAGAGCTATATTTATTATAGGCAGGTAAATCTCCTCCATAAAATGCATAGGCTGTTGTAGTTGAAAAAGGTATTCCTACTGTAGCCGATTGTGGTGTCGCTATTACACTTTGCAAAGGGTTGCTAACAGTCATATAAAAGCCACTGTACGCAGTGGCTCCTGCATCGTCTACAGCACCTACTGTAATCCCTGCTTTATATGAAGGAGTTGTAGGAGTCCCCGAGATAACACCCGTAGCAGCATTAATACTTAATCCAGTCGGTAAAGGACTGGATATGTAGGTTAATGGATGCCCTTCGGGGTCATTAAATGCGTAGGCAGTAGCAATGGTAACGGCAACACCTACTGTAACTTTAATTGGAGAAGTTAGCCCTCCACTTACAACAACGGGAGGCATATTCTCGAGCACACCTATTTCACTTGATAGGCTAGCATCAGTAAGTGTATTCAGTAATATACTGTCTTCTTCGTTATGGATGTGTGTAGGGGTAGCACCTAAATAATAATGCCCCCCAAGAGTTAATAGAAAAAATAGGCTAATAAAAATGGTCGTGTTTGCCTTAAAAATTCGGAAGTAATAGCGTGGTATATTTGTTTTCATATGCTAATAGGTGTAAAAATTGTAACTAGAGCAATCCCAAAAGATTAACAATCTGAATATTTACCTATACGTACTCTAGGAAGTAAGTATTTTAATTATATATCATAGCCTTAACCGAATAGTTTCAGTTACTTCGAAGATTACTATCTGCCATCCATTGTCTTCAAGAGTTCGCTGGCTGCTATGCAGTTTTTAAACAGATCACGAATGATCTGGTGAGCCATCGTTGGACCCGCCAGTAGTCCACCATGTTCGGGTGAGTTCGATGGGGTGCTGATTAGCCAGCCAGTCTTCGGGTCTTTCACCCGAAAATCGACAAAAAAACGAGCGGCTTCTTTCTAAGAAAAGTGCAGGGAGCAGAAGACGGGTACGTTTCATAAGTAGAACAAAAATAAACCTACAAGCTCTCAAAGACCTTGTAGGTTCTTAGCAAATCATTCTACAATCTTGAATTAGTTGCGTTGCGGTCTGCTACTCGATTGAGGAACGTGTTCGCTAAACGTATGAGGTTGTGTCAATGATATTCAGGGGTTTAATGGGACAAGAGGGTCAGCTCATCTCGCAAACTAAAGCAAGCTGTCTACTTACCTAGGCTCCAAAAGCACCTCAGTGGGTAAACAAGGTGTCTAACACTTTTGCCAAAATGGAGTTTATCTCATCGTACTAATAACTAATCATATTACCAGATTGTAAAAATGAGAACCACGTATTTATCAATTTTGATAGCCCTTCTGCTGGGGCTCGTGACGGTGATCTCGTGCAAAAAAACAGACACTGACTTAACGCCCAGTTCGGCGTCAATTTCTGGCCTTACCTGCGGATCAGCCACGTTTTCTGCCTCTGCCGTTAGCGGTACTTCTTACACCGCTACCGCTACGGTGCCCTATAGGGGTGGCAATGGGGCCTCTTATGCCACGGGCAGTGCCATCGCATCAAGCGGTGTGACAGGTCTGAATGCGACCTTAGTATCAGGTAATCTGGCCAATGGGGATGGAAGTATCGTCTATACTATCACCGGAACACCATCGGGAACTGGCACGGCCAATTTTGCGCTCAATTTTGGTGGGCAGACCTGCACACTGTCTCTACCCGTCACTGCACCCGGTTCGACTACTGTATCACCAGCTGTTTCTGGCCTTACCTGCGGATCAGCCACGTTTTCTGCTACTGCCGTTAGCGGCACTTCTTATACTGCGACCGTTACGGTGCCCTATACAGGTGGCAATGGAGGATCGTATGCCGCGGGCACTGCCATCGCATCAAGCGGTGTGACAGGCCTGAATGCAACCTTACTATCAGGCAATCTGGCCAAAGGGGATGGGAGTATTGTCTATAACATCACGGGAACGCCATCAGCAGCGGGTACGGCCAATTTTGCTATCAATTTTGGCGGACAGACCTGTACGGTGTCTCTACCCGTCGCTTCACCCGGTTCGACTACCGTATCACCAGCGGTTTCTGGCCTTACCTGCGGATCAGCCGTATTTTCGGCTTCTGCCGTTAGCGGCACTTCTTACACCGCTACCGCTACGGTGCCCTATACAAGTGGCAATGGAGGAGCGTATGCCGCAGGCACTGCCATCGCATCAAGCGGTGTGACAGGCCTGAATGCGACCTTGGTATCAGGTAAACTGGCCAGTGGTGATGGAAGTATCGTCTATAACATCACGGGAACGCCATCAGCCGCGGGTACGGCCAATTTCGCTATCAGTTTTGGCGGACAGACCTGTACGGTGTCTCTACCTGTCACTTCACCCGGTTCGACTACCGTATCACCAGCGGTTTCTGGTCTTACTTGCGGATCAGCCGTGCTTTCTGCTTCTGCCGTTAGTGGTACAGCTTATACCGCGACCGCTACGGTGCCCTATATAGGTGGCAATGGAGGATCGTATGCCGCGGGCACTGCTATCGCATCGACTGGTGTGACAGGCCTGAATGCAACTTTGGTATCAGGTAGTCTGGCTAAAGGGGATGGGACTATTGTCTATACCATCACTGGAACACCATCAGCAGCGGGTACGGCCAATTTTGCGCTCAGTTTTGGCGGGCAGACCTGTACACTGTCTATAACCGTCAAGTAACGGGGTTATGGTTAATTAAAGCAGGGCTGTTGCTTTTTAAAGCCTTCAGCCCTGCTTTAATCATTATACTTAATGTTATGTTGATTTTGCGTTGAAAAAGGCAATCGTACGTTTCCTGGCTAACTCAGCTGCTGCATTGTCATAACGTGGAGTTGTGTCGTTATGAAAACCGTGATTGGCATGAACGTAGAAATTGCCAGCCTGAATTCTACGATTTGAAGCGTCGGGCCGGAATAATAGGCAAGTTTATTGTCTTTGCTTTGTCGGATCGGATAAAGGCCTTACTCAGGTAGTATCTTTAATTACACCCAAACTTCTCCTGGGCTCGTACCGGAAATGCCTTCTTGGTATTTCTTCATGCGGGTGTTCCAGCCATCGACACGTGGATTGTTTTCGGTGGTTTTGGTATTAAGTTTATCCAGACTTTTATGCTTCCGAATGCTGATTACCAGCATCAGTTGCCGACCGTTTCGGTATAACAGCAGCTGCTGAAACTGTGCATTGAAGAACCCGTCCGACACCTTCGACCATTTCTCAAACTGTGTGGCGTGGTAATCCAGGTATTCATTTAGGAGCCTGGGGTCAGCAACCAGATTGGCCGTAAGAATCGTATGAGTCTACTCACCGGCTATAGGGCCTGTTGAACATCGACTCCGGTTAAATTCGTGGAAACAGATAATAATAGGTTTTGACCGTTGGGGTTGGGCCGCGTTTGAATCGGCCGAGAATGGTAGAAGCCCAGCTAATCACGAACTGGTCGGCTACGTCGTCGTAAAACAGTTCGGGTGTCCAGATGATTACCGTTGTCTGTTCGTGTTCCATCAGCGGAATAAACCGCTCCAGCGATCAGTGAATGCAGTCCCTCGTTAGCCAGTTTATGAACTGAATAGATACATCTCTTTCGTGCAGGAGCTTATGGCAGTTGTTTACCCGTCGTGGGGGCTGTACTACGAAGCCGCTATCGTATTGCCTGGCAGTTTGCCCATGTTCAGCCTGATGGTGTGCCCAGTGTACGTATAAACCAGCGCGTAATCAGGGCCGCGACTGGCGACCAGATACTCGTACCGATTGTCCTGATTGGCGATGAGCGACTGGTCGGGACATCCAGGGTTCATTATGAAACCACTCCGACGACGATGAACGACCGCGTGGATGAAAGGTGATCAGGTGAGTTGTGTCGATCCGATTGAGGGTTTGGCCGATGGTTTTCCACACTTCCAGTAAGTCGCTGCCTTTGATGTCGCCCCCGTTTAGCCAGATGATGTTCGGTCGGTTTTGGTAGCGTTTTGCGAGGAACTCGGCGAAGGTTTTCGCCCGTTGCTGATCGACCAGTTTGCTCTTGACATTGTTGCCCCAAAGCGGCACCATCGCTATATATATGCCCTTTTCAGCAGCTTTGTTGACTACAAAATCAACATGGTCCCAGAAATCGTATTGGGTCGCGTCACTGAAAGAGGCCCCATCAGTGAGTTTCGGGGTTGCGATGTTTTTATTGATGAGGGCCGAATCGCCATAGACATTGGCGGCTGCCAGCGTATGCAAAACCATGACCTGCACAACGTTGAAGCCTTTCTGCTTTCGGTTTTCGAGATACTGTTCGGTTTCGTCGCGCGTCAGTCGGGTAAACAACAGCCAGCCCGTATCGCCCAACCAGAAAAAGGGTTTGTTAGTACCAATGGCCAGAAATCGGCCATTTTGGGAGACAGAAAGTTTAGGCGAATCGATTTTTTGGGCTTCCCCTGGGTAACCACAGGTCAGAAAGAGGACCAACATAAGGTATACAGGAAACAGGGTTTTAACCAGTGGGTTTAGCATGTACAAAGAATGAGATTTTCCAGTCCGGTAACTTGTATGATTTTTTCGGCGGTTTGTATGATTTTAGCAACGTGCCTGATGCGTTCCGATTAGCCGTTTTCGGTTTAGAGTGGGTGGCTATGGTTCATTGATAGACGAAGGAACAGGACTAATGCACTGAGCTTGTGTCGATGGCCTCACCAGATTGCCGAAGGGAATGATTCTTTTCTTTACTTTTGATTGTTTTCGATATGAAAGAAGTCAGTATGCTGCCGAACCAACGCCGGGATAAAATACTCGAACTGTTAAAGGAAGACGGATCTGCCAAGGTGGTCGACCTGGCCCGGATCTTCAAAGTGACCGAAGTGACGATTCGTCAGGACCTGGAGAAACTGGAAAAAGACGGTCTGGTCATTAAAGAACATGGGGGTGCTTATCTGAAAAACGTCGAAGATCAGGTGCGTACGTTTTCGCTCGGCAACCAGGAGAATATTGATAAGAAAGAAGCCATTGCCAACAAATGCCTGGAGTTTATCGAAAGTGGCGACAGCATCATTCTGGACTCCGGTTCGACAACGACCGAGATCGCTAAAAAGCTGCGGGGCTACAAAAACCTGACAGTCATTACCAACGCCCTGAATATTGCGCTGATTCTGGGAGCCGAACCCGGTATCGAGGTGATTATGACCGGGGGCGAGTTTAAGCCGCCTACCTTGTCGCTGACCGGGCAGAAAGCCGCCGATTTCTTCAAGGGAATCAATGTGCAGAAGTTGTTTTTGGCTACGGCAGGTATCTCCCTCAAATCGGGTCTGACCTATCCGAGTATCAGTGATCTGGTCGTCAAAAAAGCGATGATCGACGCGGCCGACACGACCTATCTAGTCGCTGATTCGACCAAGATCGGTAAAAGCGCTTTCGCCAGTCTGGGTGCTTTGTCGCTGATCGATTACATTATTACAGATGCGGGTATCGAAGAGAAACACAAGCAGGTGTTTCACGACAACGAAATCGAGCTGATTATTGCTACCTAGGGAGTACGTTTTTCTGACAGGATTTACAGGATGAACAGGATTATATGCCCAGAAGAATCCTGTTCATCCTGTAAATCCTGTCAGAAAACAGCTTACTCAAACAGCCAGTCGATATTCTTTTGGTGAGATTCGTCATCTCCATCATTTTTTCTGGAAGTTGTAGCATAGTAGCGGAATAGGGTATGGAGAAACGTCCTTGCTGCATACTCTAAACTAGTTCCGCTCATTTACTTACGCCCCATTATGGATTTTGGTATTCTATCGTGTTTATTATTGTTAATTCGGCACTGTTTATCCAGGTAGAGACGATGTATACACAAAGTGCTGGGCGAATTTCGCTCTAAAAAGTTAGCACTTGGTTATTCGTTTAGCTGCGTTTGATAAAGCAGAAATAAATTTCAGTCCTGACCTTGAAACCCATTGCTTCGTAAATCTGGATAGCCCGCTTGTTATCGGAGCGCACATGCAGGAAAGGAACACCATCGCTCTGCTGGATTCGGTAGAGCTGATTCGAGATCAGTTGCCGGGCGTAGCCCTTGCCCAGATGGTCGGGATGAGTACAGACGGCACTGACTTCAGCATAGTTGAACGGATTCAATCGCTGTCCGGTCATAGCCACTAGTTTATCTTCGTCGAAGATTCCTTCATAATGGCCGAATTCGATTGTCCGGGTTGAGAAGGGGCCGGGGCGGGTTAACTGAGTCAGGGCAAGCATGTCGGGAACATCCGCGCTTGTCAAGGGTCTGATCGGCAGGTTGGTTTGGGGCTTTTCGGCAACGGAATCGTAAACCATCTGTAAGCCATCTACCCGCTGCAAAAGCGTCCAGGGGGTAGGAATGGGTAATTGAATTGTCGTAATAAACCCAATCGGACTGTTAAAGGGAATTGCCGCATCGAGCAGGTGAAGATTCTGTGCTGTGTTTTCTTGCAGGGCAACGAACGGCGATACCTCAGGCATAAAGTACTTTACGTTGTCTGTACCATCACCTAAGTGTTTGTTGCCCGATACCAGGGCGTTCCAGGCGGGATTGTCTAATACATGCTCCATCAATTGCTACGGCTATCTAGAAGAGAAGCAATTTTAGGCGTAAACATGTTCCCGAATGCGTTTTGAACCGTTCAGATTATCGAATAAACGGAATCCAGACTTCCATTTCCGAATGGCCCCGGTTGGCCCAGGCGTAGTACGGAATCAGTCGTACGCGCGTGGAGGCCGGTGCTTTTTCGGAGACCTCCCGGTAGAGCTGGTTAGTCCAGTTGCTTTCAGTCAAAAGGCTGGCATCGCCTTCCAGTGCCAGCAGCGGACTATTCTTGATCGTGATGGGTATAGGTTTTAAGGTATTTCTCAGCGATAGGGCTACGCTCGTCAACTTCGTTTTTGGATTGTCGACCGATTCCAGACAGTAGACGAGGGGGCCACGCTTAACGGCTACCTGATTACGGTTTTCCTCAACCAGCGGATTCGATTCGATCAGTTTTACGGGCATCGGTAGGTTAATGTCGAGCTTGTCCCCGGCTTTCCAGACACGGTTGATCTCGGCATATTCGCCCGAACGGATAGGCGTTGAGACGGTTACGCCATTTATCTTGATGGTGGCCCCCTGACACCAGCCTGGAATCCGGACAAAAACAGAGAAGGGTTTTGCCGGAGCCTGTTCCAGTTGAAGGCTAATGACACCATCCCAGGGGTAATTGGTCGTTTGTGTCAGGCGAATAGGGGCACCGTCCTTCAGTGTGGCCGTCAACTGGCTACCGCCAAAGAGGTTTACCCACAGTCCTTTATCTGAAATGCTGTAGGCATAGCTGCTCACTTCGGCCATTGTCCGTACCGTGTTTGGTGGACAGCAGTTCGAGAGTCGGATATACGACTGCCGACCGCCCATCCAGCGCAGCTGATAGGGATAATCGTCTGACGCACTGAGCGGATTCGTATAGAAAAACGTCGTACCGCCCAGGTTTACGCCCGACAGGATAGCGTTGTATAACTCCAGTTCCATCACGTCGGCATATTTGGCCTGACCCGTAATCTGAAGCATCCGGTAATTCCAGAGCAGGTTGCCGATGTTGGCGCAGGTTTCGTTATGGGCCGAATGGTTGGGTAACTGATACGCCTTGCCATAAGCCTGATGAATTTTTTGGACTGTATCAGGTTTATACGACGTTCCTTCCGGCGAAACACCGTCGTATAGCGCCCCGCAGCCACCCGTTACATACATTTTCCGATTTACGACATCGTTCCACATCAGATCGAGCGTAGCCAGTAGCGTGCTGTCGCCGGTTTCGGCAAAGACATCGGCGGCTCCGGCAAACAGGTAATTGGCCCGAACGGCATGTCCGATCACTTTTTTCATTTGCCGAAACGGAACCCGGTCGGAGTTATCGTCGGTGCCTTCGGTCAGGCCCCGAATGTCGATCAGCTTTTTGGCGAGTGTCAGGTAGCGTGGGTCGTGGGTTGTCCGGTACATTTCGGTAATGCCCATATAATGCGACGGGCAAATGGCATTGCGGGCCTGTTCGGGGGTAGCCGTATCGTAAAACCCAATCAGAAAATCAGTAGCTTTTTTAGCAATGTTCAGGAGGGAGGTTTTGCCCGTTGCGCGGTAATGCACACAGGCGGCTGTCATCAGATGACCGAAGTTGTAGGCTTCAAAGCTAAGCTTATCGCGGAAGGCTGCCCCATCGGACATCTTTTTCTCGCCCAGCGTGGATTCGCCCGGCGTGGATTCGCCCGGCGTGGATTCGCCCAGCGTGGATTCGCCGGTCTTCTTTTGCTGGATGATCGCTTTGGTGTATACGTAGCCATCGGGGGCCTGTGCTTTGGCGATTACGGCAATGGCCCTATCCATCTGCTCGTCCAGCTTTTTATCCTTCGTGAGTGCATACATACTCGCCACCGACTCCAGCGTTTTGTAGAAATCCCCGTCGTGAAACGATGGCCCTTTGAAGTTCCCCGATTCCAGACCAGCGGCTATTTCAAAATTGCGGAAGGCATGACTTACGTTCGGATTGGTATACGTATCCCACAGATGCGGCACCATCGAATCGCGACAAACGGCAAAGCGGTCGGCCCAGAAACCGGTTGTCCATTTTACGGCGTTGAGGTCTGTACTTTCCAGCCGGGCAAACGAACTTTTCGACGTATTGACCAAGGCGTTCGTTTGGCCCCACACGGGTGAAAGTGATGCCACCGCAGTAGCTAGTAACGTATATCGGATCAGGAATCGGCAGGCGCTCATGACAGACGGATTGCATAAAAGACAAAATTAATAGTAATAATCCACTGTTAACTATGCGATTTTCTCCGTTGGTTATAGCATGTTAGCATGTAAACGAATCTCGGGTTATTCAGGAAATAACTATTCTTTTTAGTTATTTTTGTTACATGGCTAAGCAGGTGAATCAATATGACAAGATTTTCAGGGAGAATATAGAAGCTGTGCTGCCAAGTTTGATGGATACCATTCTTGGTATCACCGCCGTTGAACTTGAGGAGTTGCCAGACGATATTCAGCATACTAAAGAACGCAAGCCTGATGTCCTAAAAAAGATTACTGATGTGCACGGGACTACATTCGTACTTCACATCGAATTTCAGCTAGTAGATGAGCCAGAGATGGTTTACCGAATGGCTGAATATTTTATTATGCTGGTGAGAAAATATAAAACTGCTGTTCGGCAGTTCGTAATCTTTCTTGGAGCAAATCAACCGCAAATGCCAACCCAGCTAGATGTAGACGTTCTGCGATTCCGTTTTCCTCTGATTTCATTTATCCAGATCGATTACCGGCTTTTCCTAAAAGCGAATAAACCGGAAGAAATCCTTTTAGCCGTGTTAGCCAATTTTAACACTAGTAGTCCAGAAGCAGTTCTGAAAAGTATCATTGAACGTATTGAAGAAACAGCTAAAGGTGATTTTTCGTTGAGGAGATACTTCAGTCAATTGCGGGTATTAGCCCAATTACGTAATTTAGAGCTTGTATTAAAGACAACTATGGATAGTATTGCCAAGTTTATCAGCGAAGAAAGGGATGTCCTCTATTTGCGTGGATTCGACAAAGGTGAAGAGAAAGCTGAAGAGCGGGTTGTAAAAAATCTGCTTACTAAGCTATCCCTATCACTTGAGGAAGTTGCCGATATTGCAGGCGTCTCCGTCGAATTTGTGAACGATATACAGCAAAGGTTAACGAATGCTAAGTAAGTATGAATGGTGTACTCATGGGAATACAGTATATACACTTGCGAGAGATAAATCATTTTTTTATCTATTTACTTTGTAATACAAAGTTCTTTGGTAAATTTGCTTCCAGACTTTAAAACAGTACAGACATGATCACTCAGAACACAAGACTTACCGGGATTTTGGGGGCAGTAGTTATTCTATTATCGATTCCCTTTATTGCCATGCAGTTTACGAATGAGGTGAACTGGAGCCTTTTTGATTTTATCGTAGCGGGTACGCTGCTGCTCGGTACTGGGTTGATGTGTGAGCTGGTTTTGCGAACGGTACGCAAACGCGAATACCGACTTGCCCTCTGCGGTGCCATTCTGCTGGCGCTGGTGCTGATCTGGATCGAACTGGCCGTCGGTATTTTCGGAAGCCCGATTGCCGGGAGTTAGTGGAAGAAATATAAACTTGGTTTCTAAAACCGCAAGGACTCTATAGACGCAAAGAGAGTTATGATACTTCTTAGCGGCTTTAGCGTCCTTGCGGTTTAATTAAGCCCTAAACCCGAAGCGAGCCCCGGAAACCCCGAACGCCATAATAGGATTCGGCGCCATTGTGGTACACAAAAACCGTATCGTAGCGACGGTCGCAAAAGAGTGCTCCGCCCAGTTTTCGGATGGCCGGAGGGGTAGCGATCCAGCTCGATGTTTTCAGGTCGAACTTTCCGAGTGTCTGTAGCAGCCGATACTGCTCTTCTGTCAACAGTTCAACGCCCATTTCCACCGCCATATCCAGAGCGGTGTTGGCTGGTTTGTTTTCTTTTCTGGAGTCCAGTGCTTCCCGATCAAAGCAAACACTCCGGCGACCTTTAGGGGTTTCGGGCGAACAATCGAAAAAAATGTACTCACCCGTGCCCGTATCCTGACCGACCACATCTGGCTCACCACCCGTACGCTCCATTTCATACAGCGACCAAAGTTTTTCGGGAGCTGCTTCCAGCTTTGCCAGTACGGCTGTCCAATCAAGGCCTGTATGACGATTACTATTTTTTGCAAAACGCACGTTTAACGTATTGAGGAGTTCAGTCTGCTGATCGGGCGATAATTGCTGTTTATTGTTCATAAGGAGTTAGTGATCAACTTGTTTACGGTGTCCTGTAAGCGATTGTGAGCCATATTGATGCCTTTGGCAAAGGGCAGTTGTAATACCTGATCTCTGATCCCGACGGATCGGTATATGACATGCATCGTTAGTTGGCTGGTAGTCGGTGAGAGTTCGTCAAACGCCAGAAACTCAAGCTGAGCGCCAAAGGGGGCACTCTCCATTTCGAAGGTTCGGGTGATTTTCCGGTTCGGGACAAACTCGTGAAAAACTCCGTTGAAGCCGTGTTTATTCCCTATGGGGTCAGTGGTTTCGAATTGCCAGCTACCGTGTTTTTTAGGTTCCAGTTTCAGCACTTTCGTCCCCATCCATTGCTCCACCAGGTCGGGTTCTACATGCGCTTTAAATACTAGTTCGAGCGGCAGGTCAAACTCCCGTGTGATCACTAACTCCTGTTTGCCTGCTTCGGCATGGACTTTGGTTTTTGGCTCCATGTGGTTTCTATTGGTTGGCTTGATAGTTCTTCATGATGGCTTCCAGTTTGTTGAATCGATCATCCCACATCTGGCGGAACGGCTCGATAAAATCCGCTATTTCTTTCATCTTTTTGGGATTTAAATGGTAGTAGATTTCCCGCCCTGCCTGCTCCTGACGCAGTAATTCACATTCGGTAAGAATGTGCAGGTGTTTGGAAACGGTTGGCCGGGCCGTATCGAAGTTGGCGGCAATGGCACCGGCTGTCATCGCCTGCGAGGCTACCAGCAGCAGGATTGCCCGTCGGGTCGGGTCGGCTATGGCCTGAAATACATCTCGTCGTAAATTCATCGTGTAGCTATTTGACTACAAATATACATGTAGTTATTTGACTACACAAATAGTTGGGTAACGATTTTGCGTTTGTTCCTCGGCTATCTGCTGGGTTGTCAGGGGCAACGGTTGATACGTTAAGTCGTAAGGAAGATTTCTGCCGGTTTCCTCGGGAGCTTCAACGACAATAATCCAGTTTTCAGGCCAAAGTGACCAACCGAATTGGTCATCGAAAAAAAGAGGTTGGTCATTTTTAGTCGTTTTATCACGAAGATAGGAGCGTATTTTGTTCTCAGATGATCAGTCATTTATGGACTAGATCCCCGCCGACCTACAGTAAGCGTGGGTTGTGATTTAATTAATTTTTAATGTGGCTGGAATAGTTCAGGCCAAATTGCTGTTCCCAGTTGACGGGTAGTTTTTGACAGCCTATCAAAAACCACCCATCAACCACTGTTTTACAATCTGATGAAAGTTACTAAAACTATCCACAAGCAATCGTCGCGTTATCTGGCGTTGATACTGGTTATGAGCCAGTTTGGTTGTGGTTCCTCAACGAATGAAACGTCAGCTCCCACGCAGATTCCGACCCTGCCAGTCGTGCAGGTCAGAACGGCCTCGGTAACGACGTATCAGGAATTTTCGGCTACGCTGGAAGGGCGCGTTAATGTCGATATCCGGCCACAGGTGGAAGGGTATCTGGAAAAAATATACGTCGATGAAGGTGCTGCCGTTCGGAAAGGCCAGCCTCTGTTCCGCATCGATACCCGCACCTACCAGCAGCAGGTTGGCAATGCCGATGCCACCTTACTGGCGGCCAAGGCTAATCTGGATAAAGCCGCGCTGGAAGTGGCCCGGCTGACCCCCCTGGTCGAAAACAACGTTGTGTCGGATGTGCAGCTCAAAGCCGCGCAGTCGGCCTATGCGGCTGCGAAAGCCAATGTCGAACAGGCCCGCTCGATGGTGGGGAACGCCAATGTTAACCTGAACCGCACACTCATTACGTCGCCAGCCAGTGGGTTTATTGGTCGGTTGCCCTATAAAGCGGGGAGCCTGGTAGGGCGTTCGGAAGCGCTGCCCCTGACGACGGTGTCGGATGTTCACGACATCTACGCGTATTTCTCGATGGGCGAAGTTGATTTCCTGCGGTTTACCCGGCAGGCTGCGGGCGGAAGTCTGGCCGATAAGATTCGGAAGTTGCCCCCGGTTGAGCTGGTGCTGGCCGACGGCAAAGCCTACGGACAGAAAGGCCGGATCGAAATGGTATCCGGGCAGTTCGACAAAACGATGGGGGCCATTAGCTTCCGCGCCGTGTTTCCGAATGCGCAGGGTCTTCTGCGGTCGGGCATTACGGGTCGTGTCCGCATTCCCGAGCAACACCCGTCGGCGGTGGTCGTACCACAGGAAGCAACCTTCGAGCGGCAGGACCGTGTGTTTGTGTTTGCCGTTGCCGACAGTAACAAGGTGGTGAGCAAACCGCTCCAGATTGCCGGGAAGAGCGGCAATTTCTACCTGATCGACAACGGGATTCGGCCGGGCGAGCGCATTGTGCGGGAGGGAATCGATCGACTTCGCGATGGCGATGCTATCACGCCCCGACTGATTGCCAGCGATAGTCTGGTCAGTCGTTCACTGTAAGAATTCAGATCCATTCATCGGGCTGATCAACCTGATCTAATTGGCCCGTTTCTGGTAAAACTATGCTTAAATTATTCATCGAACGCCCGGTTCTGGCCACAGTTATTTCCATATTGCTGGTCATTCTGGGAGGGATTTCTCTGGTGACACTACCCGTCACGCAGTTTCCCGAAATCGCCCCACCCAGTGTGCAGGTAGCCGCATCGTATCCCGGTGCCAATGCCGAAGTGGTGGCCCGCTCCGTGGCGACACCGCTCGAAGAGGCTATCAACGGGGTCGAAAACATGACCTATATGACGTCGTCGTCGGGTAACGATGGGTCGGTGGCGATCAACATTTATTTCAAGCTGGGCACCAACCCCGACCTGGCTGCTGTAAACGTGCAGAACCGGGTTGCCAAAGCGACGAGTCTGCTGCCTACCGAAGTGATTCAGGCTGGTATTTCGACGCAGAAACAGCAGAACAGCATGATCATGATCCTCAACCTGAACAGCAATGCGGCCGTTTATGACGAAACGTTTTTGCAGAACTATGCCAAAATTAACCTGATTCCAGAGTTACAGCGGGTGAATGGGGTAGGGCAGGTGATGGTCTTCGGTGTGAAGGATTACTCCATGCGAATCTGGCTAAAGCCAGATCGGCTGGTGGCGCTCGGTTTGTCGCCCCAGGAGGTTATTGGCGCCATTCGGGAGCAGAATCTGGAAGCAGCCCCCGGTAAAATCGGGGAGAAAAGTGAGGAAGCTTTTGAGTACGTCATTAAATACAAGGGTAAACTCAACCAGCCGGAGCAGTACGAAAACATTATCCTGAAAGCCAACGCCGATGGGTCGATGGTGCAGCTCAAGGACGTAGCACGGATTGAATTTGGGTCGTTTACGTACAGTGGTGATACCAGGGTGAATGGGAAACCCAGTGTCGGAATCGCCATCAACCAGATGGCGGGATCGAATGCCAACGACATCCAGGTGGCTATTCTGGCAATCATGGACAAAGCCGCCGGGGCGTTTCCTAAAGGGATCAACTACACCATTGGCTATAGCACCAAAACGTTTCTGGACGAATCCATCGACCAGGTGACGCACACACTGATCGAAGCGTTTATTCTGGTGTTCATCGTGGTGTTTCTGTTTTTGCAGGACTTCCGTTCAACGCTCATTCCGGCCATTGCGGTGCCGGTGGCCATTATCGGTACGTTCTTTTTCATGCAACTGTTCGGCTTTACGATCAACCTGCTGACGCTCTTCGCGCTGGTGCTGGCCATTGGGATTGTGGTCGATGATGCGATTGTCGTGGTTGAAGCGGTTCACGCCAAAATGGAAAAGAGTCGGCAGTCGGCCCGGTCGGCCACGCTCCAGTCCATGCAGGAAATTTCGGGAGCTATCGTCTCTATTACGCTGGTCATGGCCGCCGTGTTCGTGCCAGTCGGGTTTATGAACGGTCCGGCAGGGGTTTTCTACCAGCAGTTTGCATTCACGCTAGCCATCGCCATTCTGATTTCGGCGGTCAATGCGCTAACGCTGAGTCCGGCTTTATGCGCCCTACTGCTGAAAAATCCGCATGGCGACGATACGCATCATCCGAAAAAAGGATTTCTGAACCGCTTCTTCGATGCCTTCAACGCGGGTTTTGCATCGCTGACAAACAAATACGTGGGTAGCCTGCGGTTTCTGATTCAGAATAAATGGGTTGGGTTAAGCGGATTGGCGCTGGTAACGGCCCTAACCGTTTTCCTGATGCGGACCACGCCTACGGGTTTTATTCCTTCCGAAGATCAGGGGTTCATCGCGTATTCGCTGAAGCTTCCGGCGGGGGCATCCCTACAGCGAACGCAGAAAGTGGCCGATAAAATTGAAGGGATTCTGCACAAAACGCAGGCCGTTGAGCAGCATATTGAAATCAGCGGATTCAACATGATCGCCAACTCGGCAAGTCCGTCCTATGCGGCCGGATTCGTCAAGATGAAACCGTATGAAGAGCGGGGTGCCGTGAAAGAGTTGCAGCAGGTGGTCGATACGGTGAGCAGGCAGGTAGCGGGTGTGGAAGAAGGCCGGGTCGATGTGTTTACCATGCCTACGGTGCCGGGTTTCAGTAACGTGGATGGGTTTGAATTGCTGTTGCAGGATCGGACTGGCGGTAAGCTCGACAAGCTCAGCGCGACGGCCAATGCCTTCATCGAAGAACTGCAAAAACGCCCCGAAATCGCAGCTGCTTTCACGACCTTCGACACGCAGACGCCCCAGTTCGAACTGGAACTGGACGTGAAGAAAGCCAAGCAGCTCGGCATTTCGACCAATGATATTCTGCAAACGATGCAGGTATACTACGGTAGTTCGTTCGCGTCGGACTTCAACCGATTTGGTAAATTCTACCGCGTTATTGCCCAGGCCGACGCGCCGTATCGGGCCGATCCGGCGTCGCTGAACAGTATTTACGTGAAAAACTCCGTTGGTCAGATGGTCCCCATGACGACGGTGGCTAGGTTGAAACGCGTATACGGACCCGAAGCCATCACCCGTAACAACCTCTTCACTTCGGTGGCCATCAACGGACAGGCTAAGCCGGGCTACAGCACGGGCGATGCCATCCGGGCGGTGGAGGAAGTGGCGAAGACCAAACTACCCGTGGGCTACACCTACGAGTGGACGGGCATGACGCGGGAAGAAATTGCGGCTGGTGGTCAGTCGAGTCTGATTTTCGGGCTTAGCCTGGTCTTTGTCTATTTTCTGCTGGCGGCTCAGTACGAAAGCTACGTATTGCCCTGGGCGGTGCTGCTCTCCATTCCGACGGGGATTCTGGGCGTGTTCCTGTTTATCAATCTGGCAGGTATCGACAACAACATTTACGTGCAGGTCGGTCTGATTATGCTTATTGGGTTGCTGGCGAAAAATGCGATTCTGATTGTTGAATACGCCACCCAGCGCCGACAGGCGGGGATGGGTCTGCTGGCATCGGCGCTCGATGCGGCCCGGCTACGGCTACGCCCGATTCTGATGACTTCGTTTGCGTTTATCGTCGGTCTGATTCCGCTGATGGGAGCCACGGGCGCATCGGCCAAGGGAAATCACTCAATTAGCATCGGTACGGCGGGGGGAATGCTGACCGGCGTTCTGCTGGGGCTGTTTATCATTCCTGTGCTGTTTGTCATTTTTCAGGGGATTCAGGAGAAGATCAAACGGCCTAAAACGCCCGAAGAACGCAAAGCGCTGGCCGAAGAAGCCTTCGCCAGCCACCCCATAACTCGTAATTAAATCATGACACGACCTTATTTTTCGTCGTCTCGCCTTTTCATTGGCATACTCATACTTACCCTGCTCGTTTCGGGCTGTAAAGTAGGGCAGAACTACCGACGCCCGACCGTTCAGCTACCGGAACAATACGCAGAGCGCCCATTGGTCGACACGTCCAGCGTAGCGCTGATGCCTTGGCGGCAGTTTTTTCGGGATACCGACTTGCAGAACCTGATCAGCACGGCGCTGACGAACAACTTCGATTTACAGGTAGCTATCAAACGAATCGAGGAAAATCAGGCCTATGTTCGGCAGACACGCTATGCGCTGTTACCTGCCGTCAACGGGCAAGTAGCTGCATCGACCGTTACGCCCTCGCGTAACAGCCTGAACGGTCTGAGCCTGGAAAATTTTATTGGTACCCGGCATCTGGAAGACTACTCGGCCAACCTGGCGTTATCCTGGGAGGCCGACATCTGGGGACGCATCCGGCGGCAGAATGAAGCCACACGGGCCCAATTCCTGCAAACCGAAGAAGCGGCCAAAGCGGTGCGTACGAATCTGGTAGCCAGCGTAGCAACGGGCTACTTCAACGTCTTGCTGCTCGACGCTCAACTGGAGATTGCAAAGCGGAACGTTGCCCTGGGGGATTCCATTGTGCGGCTGATCCGACTTCAGAAACAGTCGGGCGACGTAACCGAATTGGCGGTGCAACAGGCCGAAGCCCAGCGTCAGAATGCCGATCTGCTTCGGTCGCAGCTGGAACAGGCGCTGGCGATTGAACAGAACGGAATCCGGCAACTACTGGGCGACTGGCCCGGCACCATTGCCCGTAGCAGCCGACTCGCCACCTACCCGGTGGCGGATACGTTGCTGACGGGCGTACCGGCCCAGTTGCTGGCCAACCGACCCGATGTTCGGGTGAGTGAATTGAGCCTGGTGGCTGCCAATGCCCGGGCTGGTGTGGCCGAAGCGAGTCTGTATCCCGCTCTGACTATCACCGGTAGTGCTGGTCTAAATTCCTTTCAGGCCAGCAACTGGTTTGCACTACCCAACTCCCTGTTCTATAACCTGGCGGCTGGTCTGGTACAACCCATATTCCAGCGTCGTCAGCTTCGAACCCAACTGGAAGTGAGTCAGATTCAGCGGGAGGCCGCATTGGTTCAGTTTCGGCAGAGTTTGAATACGGCCGTCACCGACGTATCGAACGCGCTGGTGCGGCACGAGAAAGTACAGGAGCAGGAACGGATTGCCACGGCACGTGCCCAAACCTTGCAGGGGGCCATCAACAATGCCAAACTACTGTTCAAAAGTGGAATGGCAACCTATCTGGAAGTCATCACGGCCCAGAGCAATGCCCTTCAGGCCGAGCTGGCCGTAGCCGATATCAAACGACAGCGGCTTAGTGCCATGGTCGACGTCTACCGATCTTTGGGTGGCGGGTGGCGGTAAAGTCGCCATTCGCGCAGACGAACATCATCGCCAGACTGGTATGCGGATGTAGCTGTTCGTGTACCAGTTTATTCGTAGCGGCTCTTTGGCATCGTGTATGGACTCCGTGCTTACGTCGTTGCCGGTCCCATAGTTCAGTTGCGAAAAGGGATTTTTGTTGACGTTGATCGCCACCACCAGCCGACTGCCTTTGCTCAGTTGTTTACTGACCAGGTGCGTGTTTGATACGTCAATGGTCGTTTGGGCATTAGGTGTCAGCAAGGTTCGTTTGGTGATGTCGTTTGCATAACTCGCCCGACCGATGTAATACGACAGGTGAAAGTAATCGCCAGCCGGAGTCAGTTCGTAAAGTGTAACGCCAAGGTCTACATCCTTTTTGTTGATGCTGATATTCAGTTGGGCCAGAAAGGAGCCATTGATGAGCATCGACTCCGACAACGGTTCGCTGATGAAAACAAACCCATTGCTGGTGTCGATCTCTTTCCGCGAAATGGGGTCGGGGTAGTAGTTGTTAGTGCTGGTTTGCCGGTCTGCGAAATCAACCTGCTGCGACAAATAGCCTGTTTTAGCGGGCTTCGTAGGGCGTAAGGCATAAAAATCGCCTGTTTTCTGGTCGGTCAGGTAAAAGGTTAAGTAGGCATTGTGCATCTTGTCGAGCGAAGGCGCACTACGCCAGCTATTGGCACCCATCACTTCGTAATTGATTTTATCGGCCAGCATTTCAGGCTTTGGTCCCTGTTTCAGGATGTGGTCGAACCACTGATAGGTTATTTTTTTGATGTCGAACAACGCAACCGAATCGACCGAATAGCCATTGATTACGCGCTCGCCACCAATCTGTGTTCCAAAATGGCCGTAAGGACCAATGACCAGGTAACAGGGTGTTTGGGGGGCATACTTCTGAAGCTCCCGCAGGTAATACAGACTCGAATTCTGGGAGTCGTTATAGTAGCCGTCGAAAGCCAGAATGGGGATGTTTATGCTGGCAAAATCACGTTCGTAGGGTGCCATTTTCTGCCAGTAGCGGTCGAAGTTGGGGTGGCTGATCCAGCGCTGAAACCACTTGTTGGGCGTTCCGTCGAGGCTATCCATCCTGTTGTAAGCCACACCACTTTGCCACCAGTCGAACATCATTTTTCGGAACCGCTTCCGGTCATTGCCGACCAGGGTGTCGAGGTATTTGTTGTTGCCTACATAGAACGACCATTCGTAATTAGGATTGACGAATACGTTGTTCTCCATCGGCAACCCCATGCCCGGCCGGTTGGCTACATACGGTACGATGGTTTTAAGGGCAGGGTGTAGTTTTTTGCAGGCTGCCCATTGCGAGAAACCGTTATAGCTGCCGCCAAACATACCGACGCTGCCGTTGCACCAGGGCTGTCGGCTAATCCAGTCGATTACGTCGTAGGTGTCGGTTGCTTCATGTTCATACGGATAGATGGCGTTGGGACTAAACCGTTTTCCGCGGGTATAGGCAATGACGCCCACATACCCCCGGTCGGCCGACTCTTTCAACGACTTCATGTCTCGTCCTTTATCCCGTACATAAATCGTAAACTGTAGGACGACGGGCAGGGGCTCGGTTACGCCTTTCTTTCGGACAACCATTGCCGATATGCTGGCTCCATCCTGGGTAGTAATCAATACGTTATCCTGAATGTCGTATGGGCTGGTTGCGTCATTGGCTTTTGTGCTGACTGTTTGTTGGGCAATGCTGATGAAGGACGATAAAAACAGAAGCGAGAGGTAAAGAAGGCGTTTACGGATTATTCGCATGATTGACGATTCGTTGTATCGTATTATCAGCCGTTACCAGCCAATGACACGATACAAGGACGCGTTTTTGGATAAGAAGCTGCAAAAGCAGGCTAAATGGGAGAAACGTTTTATCAATGTCTTTTTTTCATCCCGACCGGTCCGCCGGGAAGATAAAAACATTCATTATGATTTGATTATGGAAGGTTTTAACAGCGAACCTGGATTAACTTTCTGAAACTGGGCTACAGCAAGTGTGTTTTTTGTCATTGCGACGCAGGAGCAATCTTCGGAATAGTAGCTTTTATGAGTGTCCGAAGATTGCTCCTGCGTCGCAATGACAAAAACGTCTATCGCAAAAAAATTAAAACAGGTTCAGCTTTCAAAAAGACTTATACCCTCTCCGGCTTACAGGATTTCAATATACCCCTCGGTGCCGTTTAGCCGGATTCGTTGCTCATCTTTGATCAACTTCGTTGCCTGATCGATGCCCACAACGGCGGGTAAGCCATACTCACGGGCTATAACGGCTCCGTGGGTCATCAGGCCACCGACTTCAGTAACCAGCCCTTTGATGGCGACAAACAGGGGTGTCCAGCTCGGGTCGGTAAAGGGCGTGACGAGAATATCGCCTTCTTCCAGCTCGGCATCTTCCATCTTCAGAATGACCCGCGCCCGTCCCTCAATCACGCCCGCCGAAACGGGTAATCCGACAATAGCATCGGCCGGGAGATTGTCGCGTTTGTACTGACCCGTAATGATTTCACCGTCGGATGTCATCACCCGTGGAGGTGTTAGTTTTTCAAAGCGTTTGTAGTCGTCTTTTCGCTGATTGATCAGGTCATAGCCCAGCGTATGGGTGCGGATGACTTCGCGGAGTTCGTCCAATCTGAGGTAAAACAGGTCTTCTTTTTCGTGAAGAACGCCCGCCTGCACGAGTCGCCCGGCTTCTTTTAACAGCGCCTGTTTAAAAACGAAATAGCGACTGACGATGCCGTATTTAGGATACTCCCGATACCCGGCCAGGTTACGAACCAGGTCGATCATGCGGCTCGTTTCGTTCACTTTCTCGTCGCCATCCGGTAATTGCTTCAGCCGGGCCAGAATCTCCTGTTTTTTGGCCATCGCTTCCCGCAACCCCCGCTCAAACCGCCGACTACTTTCGCCCGGTTCAAAGTTTTTGATGTTGCTTAGAATCAGCGGGATAAGCGTAGCCGGTTTTTCGCTCCATCGGGGTCTCGTAATGTCGATTTCTCCGGCACATCGCATGCCGTATCTGGTCAGAAAAATGTTGATGGCGTTACGGGCTTCTGGTCCACCGGCCACCGTAGCCAGCTCATCCAGGAAATGAGCGTCTTGTTCCTGCGCAAGGTTACCCCGTTGTAAATAGGCAATTACGTCAGGATAAGGGCGAATGGCATCGGCCACATCCAGCAAGGCCAGTCCCATTTCGGATGTGATATTGTTCGGCACCGATTGCGTCAGTGTGTCGGCTACGGCTTTTTCACCCAACCACATCTCCATATGTTCGTTGAGCCAGGAGGCCGCGTTCATGCCTGTCATGATAACCCCGAAACTTTGCGAATCAGCCGCACCTCGTTTCGACTGTTGGGTTGTTTCCTGAATAAAATCGATCAGGTCTGTGCCCGATTTTGATTGAATCGCCTGTTTTAGTTCCGCTATGGCTGTTTCACTGCGACCGATCAATTCCGAAACAATAGCCGGATCGTAGTCGGCCAGGGTTTGGTAATCGACGGGCGGTGGGCCTGGAGGACTTTGGGCTGGAACCGCTTCCGGCTGCTCTGGCACCGATTTGATGAAATCGCCACGCTCCAGCAGGGTCATAAACGCGTCTCTGATAAGCGGGTCCGATTTGCCTAATACATTAACCAGCATGTGTCGTTTGACAGGCGATGCCAGATCATCGGCCACATCCACGAAAATCCGTCCACCCGCCGTGGGCATCGGTCGGCCCGCCGTCAGTTGCCACATAGCTATGCCTAACGGCTTCATGGCATCGGTCATCATTTGCTGGTGTCCAACCGATACATACACATGGGGGGCTTTATCAGCCACTTCCGGGAGGGGAAACAAAGTCGTGATGGGCCGACTCTGGACAACGTAAACCGACTGGTCTACTAGACACCATTCGATGTCCTGCGACTGGCCGAAATGGGCTTCAACTGTACGGCCGATGCGTTCTAACTGCAAAACCTGCTCGTCCGTTAGCGCTGACTGGTATTGTTGCTCTGCTTCAACGGCTTTTTCGATTGTGCCCCCCTTTTCGGCAGCATAAATAGCCAGTTTCTTAGCCGGGATTTTTTTCTCGATCACTTCGCCATTACGCACTTTATACGTATCAGCATTGACCAGACCCGCGACCAAGGCTTCACCAAGTCCGAAACTGGCGTCGATGGATACGATCTTACGATTACCCGAAACCGGATCGGCCGTAAACAGAATGCCCGCTGTCTGCGGAAAAACCATCTTCTGAACCACCACCGCCAGCCGGATGTTGCGGTGGTCGAAGCCATGCTGAATGCGGTAGGTTACGGCCCGCTCGGTGAACAGCGATGCCCAGCATTTACTCATATGCCGTAGAATGGCTTCCGCACCAATGATATTAAGATACGTATCCTGCTGACCGGCAAAGGAAGCGGTAGGCAAATCCTCGGCGGTGGCGCTGGACCGTACCGCATAAGCCTCCTGTTCACCATACGTTTTGAGGTGTTCCGTAATCGCTCCGGCCAGAGCCTGGGGAATGGGAATGGCTTCAATAGCCGCGCGGAGTTGGGCGCTGAGTGCACTGATCTCATTCCGCTTGTCGATGGATAGAAGCGCCAGTTGGCTGAGCAGTGAATGGGCAGTTTCGTTCTGTGCCACAAGCTCGTTATAGGCTTCCGTCGTTATGCAAAAGCCTGCGGGTACGTTTATGCCCGGCATCCGAGACAACTCTCCCAGGTTAGCCCCTTTGCCCCCGACAACGTTGAGCTTTGTTCTGTCTATATGTTGAAAATCAATGGTGTAATGGTTCATGTAAGGGTCGAATGATTGAATGGTTGAATTGTTGAATGGTTGTATGGAATACTGTATATGTTTCACTCTGTCAATCGACAAGTCAATCATTCAACAAGTCAATCATTTCATTCATCAGGGCAATCGCTTTTGTAAAATAGGTGTCAATGATGGCACGCTCCTCGTCCGAAAAGGAAGCCAGAAGCTGTTGCGACTGGCTGCGGAAGTCTCGGTAAAGGGGTTCCAGCAACGCCATGATCGTTTCCGTGTTGGGTATAATGAAAACCTTCCGTCGATCGTCGGCGGCAAACTTGCGGCTTACCAGCCCTTTCTTTTCAAATCGATCGATCAAGCCCGTAACAGCTCCCGTTGTCAGACCCGTCAACGTCGCCAGTTCCCCCGCTGTCATCTGCCCTTTTTCGATCAGGAAGCCCAGGTATTTATGGTCAGTACCCGAAATTCCAGCCTTACGGGCCACGGCTTCGTGCATCTGAATAGAGGTGAAGGCGTATAGCTGGCTAAGTTTTCTTGTGGTTTTAACAGCATCATTAAGCATCATATATCTTAGTATCTGAATATCTTAGAAACAAAGATAATTGGATAAATTGAAAATTCACTACTCATGTGCAAGAGCTTATCGATTGGGCGCCTGATTTTTTTAAATTTATTTGGAACAATCGTTCCGTTATGACTATGTTTGCGGAACGATTGTTCCAGTATTGGACCTAAATTGATGAAAAAATGAGTAGACTAAGTAATAAGATCGCCGTGATTACCGGCGGAAATTCGGGGATCGGTTTTGCCACCGCCCAACAATTTATTGCAGAAGGAGCCAACGTCATTATCACCGGACGTAACCAGCAGGCCATTGATGAAGCGGTAAAAAAACTAGGTGACAAGGCCATCGGTATTCTTTCGGACGCGTCCAGCATCAGCGACACGGAAGCACTGGTCGAAACGGTAAAGGCACGGTATGGTCGGGTCGATGTACTGGTCGTTAACGCCGGGGTTAATTTTATGGAGCCAGTAGGCCAGATTACCGAAAAAGGCTTCGACTATATTGCCAACATTAACCTGAAAGGGGCTATTTTCACCGTCGAGAAGTTTATCCCCATCCTGGCCGAAGGCGCTTCCGTTATCAATATCACCTCCGTTAGCGCATTTGTCGTTGGTATGGGAACGACGGTATACGCAGCCAGTAAAGCCGCGCTCACCGCGTACAGCCGAACGGCCGCCATCGAGTTGGCTCCCCGAAAAATCCGGGTCAATACCATTGCCCCAGCTATGACCGAAACCGAAATCTTCCATAAAGGAAACGGGACTTTTACGGCAGATATGATTGCGTTTACCAAAAACAAAATGCCGTTTAAACGCTACGGCCATCCAGCCGAAGTGGCAAAACTGGCGGTTTTCCTGGCTTCCGACGATGCCTCCTTTATTTCGGGTAGTGAATACGTGATTGATGGAGCCGCTTCTGTTAATGAGCCGTTTAGAGTGTAAATTTTTTTACCATAAACTGGAACGATCGTTCCGGTGTTATACCTTTGTGAAGAGGATTTTCTTCACAAAGGTTTTTTATGGCAAGAACAAAATTGTTTGACGAAGCGCTTATCCTGAACAAAGCCATGAATTTGTTTTGGGAAAAGGGCTATAACGCCACGTCGGCGCAGGATTTAGTAGACGGGCTGAACATCAGCCGTTCGAGCTTGTACGATACGTTTGGCGACAAACATTCGCTGTTTGTAAAAGCCCTGAAATTATACCGGGAAGAGCGGATCGATCCCGTACTCAACGGGCTGGCGTCGGCCAACGATATGGAGCAATATATCCGGGATGTGTTTACCACGGTTAAAGAAGATGCCCTGAACGATGCCTGTTCAAAAGGATGTTTTATGGTCAATTCGGCCGTAGAGATGGCTCCCACCGATCCAGAAATTGCATCGATTGTACAGGGCATTATGGTCGATACAGAAAAGACCATTACGCAGGCTATAACCCTAGGGCAGGAGCGGGGTTTATTCTCCACCAGACATTCGGCTCAGTCGTTAGCGAGGTTTGTTTTTAACGCCCTGAACGGGTTACGCGTTACCGTTAAGTTTGATACGGACAAACGCATGTTCGAAGATATTGTCGATGTGAGTCTGGCTGCCTTGAAAATATAATACTCATTCGATACCTTAGTCGAATGAGTATTAGTTAAATCGTATGGGGCTTATTTTCAAACTGTTACCACTATCTTGCCGACCGTTCGGCCACTTTCAACCAGCCGATTCGCTGCCGCCATTTCTACGAAAGGAAATGTCCTGAAAAGGGTACTATGGATTGCCCCGCTCTTCAGTAGTGAAGCTACCTGATGCATATCATCGCCATTTGACTGGACCAGCATAAAGGAAGCATTAACCCCTTTTTGCTTCGCCTTTTCTGCGGCTACATCGCTTATACTGGTAGATATACTGATAATAGTACCGCCTTTTTTTGTCGCATCTATAGACCGATTGAGGTTATCTCCGCCTATCGTATCGAGTACGAAATCGAATTCGTCCAGAGTATTGTCCCAGTCGTAATTCTGGTAGTCAATGTGTGTATCGGCTCCAAGGCTTAGCACAAAATCTTTGTTGGCTCCCGACGACGTACCCGTAACATAAGCGCCCAGGTGCTTGGCTAGCTGAACCGCCAGATGGCCAACTCCTCCTGATGCCGCATGGATAAGTACCTTTTGACCAACTTTCACCTGCGCTTTTTTTACCAAAGCCTGCCAGGCTGTAAGTGCCGTCAATGTAGTTGCTGCGGCTTCTTCATGGGAAATCGTCGTGGGTTTTAGAGCGAGCTGCGAGGCCGGTGCTGACACATACTCTGCATAGGCTTTCCCATGACCAGGGAAGTTGATCATGCCGAACACCTGATCGCCTACAGTAAACAATTCTGACTGTGTTTCGACCACTTCGCCGGAAATATCCCAACCGATAATGAGCGGATTCTGGTCTTTGATCATCCCGTATAAACCATGGCCTGCTCGTGTTTTCACATCAATAGGATTGATGCTAATCGCTTTGATCCGTATGAGCACGTCCCCAGTGCTGATCTTTGGTTTCTCGAGTTCTATCTGTTCCAGTTGAGTGGTGTCTCCGGGTGCTTTTAAGCGTATTGCTTTCATTGTCGATTTAGAGATAACGGCCCAGGTTCAGTTCCACATCGCTATATTGTTGTAAGCCCTTGCCAAACAGCGATTTTACCCGTTCCTGGCTTTCTTGCCAGCCGAGGGCGGCAAAGAAACGTTGCTGAGTATCCAGTATATGTTCATTTTGGGGTAGAGGTGCTCGTTGGTTCATGATGGACTTGACCGAAACAATGGCCTGCCTGTCGAAAGAGGCAATTCGTTTGGCAAAGTTGTCTACGAAGCTATCCAACTCATTGTCTGGTATTGCCCGATTTATCCACCCATACAACGCTGCAGTTTCTGCATCATAATCATCGCCACTCAGAATAATTTCCAGGGCTCGGGCTTTGCCCGTTAATAGATGTAGCCGTTCTAGCCCACCTCCGCCGGGAAATGAGCCAATACCAATCTCTGGCTGAGATAAAATCGTTTTTTCTTTACTGGCGAATCGAATATCAAAAGCCTGAACAAACTCACTGCCTATGGCTCTGGCCCTCCCCCGAATAGAGGCTATGCTAACAAATGGGGCCTGTTCTAATCGTTTGGCAAGGTCGGGCCAAGCTACCGGGAGGCCAGTTTTACCAATTCCTTTCGGAAAATCAGCGGCATGTAGTAGCTCAATGTGGGCGACAAAAAAGTCAGGATTAGCTGTTTCAAAAACAACAACCTTCAGGTCTTCACTGGCTTCCAGTTCGTCCATCAATACAGCCAATTGTCGGGAAAACTCGGCATCAAATAAATTGATAGGTGGATTATTAATGATGACCTTCCAGTAGGCGTCGCTTACTTTGTTCGTTGTGAAAATCATAATTCGTGCATGTTGTGGGCACAAAATTGATTGACAACTTTTTTGACCAGTAACACAAAGCCCGGAAAGGCTTATCCATTTCCCTGATTCCTGATTTCAGTAGGAGAAAAACCTTTGTTTTTTTTGAATAACTTCGAAAAGTACGGTACGTTCTCAAACCCGAGTTGGTACGCTATGTCGCTCACATTCAGATTTGTTTGTAGTAGTAAAATTTCGGCCTGTTCAAGTATATAGTCGTGGATTAGCTGGATGGTACTTTTCCCGGTTTCGGTCCGAACCAGATCTGTAAGGTAATTGGGTGACAGATGGAGCTCTCTGGCAATGGACGAAACACTTGGCAGGTTTGCTACAGGTTTTGATAGGTCATTGTAGTGACGCTGTAAGAGCATTTTAACTTTCGAAGAAACTGACGTCTGATGGCTTTCCGTTTCGCTGAACTGCCGCTTATAATAGAGATCAGCATAGGTGAGAATGACGTTTAATAGCGACAGAATAATATCTTCATTTGTCTTGTTTTTGTTATCGACCAGTTCGTAATGGATTTTAGTGAACAGCCAGGTAATCGTCTGTTCTTCCTCAGCTGTCATAAACAGCGCATCATTAATTTCGTAGCTGAAATACTTGTACTGGGTGATCTTGGTAGCTACTGAATGTTTTTTGATGAGGTCGGGATGGAACACAAAGGCGTAGCCGTCCCAGAAGGTAAGCGCATCCCAGGATACGACCTGGCCCGGTTCGCTCAAAAGCATTAATCCGTTATCGGTTTTGTAGCTGGCCTTACCGTATTTGATATCGCCAGTGAAATTTTTCTTTAGCGAAATCTTATAAAGATTGACCTGTATCTCGTTGCTGGATGGCGGGAAGTTCGGAATAGCCTGTTTGCAAACTCGACTGTCCATCAGCGGATGAAGCGGTTCGGCGAGGTTCAGGTATTTATTGTAAGCGGTCAGGTCGTTGAATACGTTCATGGGCAAAGTGACAGATTCTTAAATAAGGTATTTTACCTCTGAAGGGGGGGGCTTAGCGTGACTGTACTCAACCATGCTAATTCAATTGCAAGTTAAAACAGGTATTGGTTTCTGATCACTTTCTGCTTGATTGCCCAACTCCTTCGCAAGCAACTCATCAATTAAACTGTTCCCGAAACGACAGCGGTGTTTGCCGGGTCTTTTCCTTGAATAGTTTGCTGAACGATTGAGGGTGTTCGAAACCAAGTTCGTAAGCGATTTCGCTGACGGACAGGTTGGTCGTGGAGAGCTTTTCCTTCGCTTTTTCGATGAGTTTTTCGTGGATCAGTTGCTGGGTGTTCAGGCCGGTTAGCGAACGTAGCAAATCACTTAAATAGCCAGGAGAGAGGTTCAGCTGGTCGGCGAAGTATTGAACTGTTGGAATACCCTTTTCCAGTGAGTTGAGCCCATCAAAATAATTGTTCAGCAACACCTCCAGATTTTCTAATACCGTATGGTGGACAGGCTTTCGGGTGATGAATTGCCGTTTATAAAAGCGATGGGCATAACTTAGCAACAGCTCGATCTGGGAGATGATCACATCCTGACTGAACTCGTCGAGCCGGTTGTTTAATTCTTCTTCCAGATTTCGGAAAAGGGCCAGAATAACCTCTTTTTCCTTGTCCGACAGGTGGAGGGCTTCCTGAACAGAGTACGAGAAAAAAGTATACTGCCTGATTTTTTCGGCAAGCGGATAGTTGAGTAAAAAATCGGGATGGATCAGCAACGAAATCTGCTGATTGGTACACCTTTTCGCATCATTGCTGGTTTCATCGTCGCTACTGCCGATAAGCTGGTTGGGAGCCGCAAAGAATAATCCGCCCTCGTTGTAATCAAAATGGGTCTGGCCATACCGCAGGATACCTCCCAAATAAGGCCGAAACGAGATTTTGTAAAAGCTCAGCACGTGTCTGGGCAGGGGTACAGGCCCTTCCATTGGCTTATCGACACCGTTAAAAAGGGTGATCAGGGGATGTAGTGGAGCCGGAAGCCCGGTCGCTTTTGAGGCTTCGGACAGTGATTCAAATCGTATGGGGGCGGTTTCTGTTTTTTTCATAAACACAACGGAATAACGAGTAGTATTCTGTCATCCCGACCGGTCCGCCGGTGCGGCAGGAGGGATGACAAAAAAATTAGAACATAATTACCCTTGTGCCGCATTCGAAATACTTGCCCAGGCTTCCCAGGTTGCCATGCGTTGGGCATACGCGTTGCGAACTTCCGGTAACGTATGACTTCCCAGGAACAGCCGCAACGGCGGATTTGGGGTATCGACTACGCTGAAGATCGCTTCGGGTGTGGCTTCAGGATTACCGCGCTCCAACCCCCGAAGGTTGCCGAAGAAGGCCGCTTTAAAGTCATCGTAAACGGGCATACCTTCCGCAAACTTCAACGAGTCCTGACTACCAAACTCCGTGGCATAGGCTCCGGGTTCAATAATGGTCACGTCGATGCCAAATTGCTTGACCTCCGCTGCCAGACTTTCGTGAATGGCTTCGAACGCCCATTTCGAAGAACAGTAGTAGCCAATGACCGGGTAGGTGAGATGCCCTAACGAACTGGACGTACCCAGAATATGCCCTTTACTCTGTTGGCGTAACAGAGGCAAGGCGGCCTGAATAACCGAAACGGGTCCTAGCACATTCGTCTCGTACAGCGCCCGTATGTTATCGGCGGAGGCCTCTTCAATGGTTCCGATCAGCGAATAACCGGCATTATTGAAAACAATATCCAGCCTGCCAAAATGGGCATGTGCTGTGTCAACGGCCGATTTAACCTGGTCAGCGTTGGTCACGTCTAAAGCTAATGTCAACACACGATCACCGTATTTCTCGTTCAGGTCGGCCAGGCTTTCAACATTTCGGGCGGTGGCCGCTACCTTATCCCCCCGTTGCAGAGCCGATTCGGTCCATACCCGCCCAAACCCTCTGGAAGATCCGGTGATGAACCATACTTTTTCTGCTTTATTGCCGCCACCGACTGCATTTTTCTCTTGTTGTACCATGATTGCTTCTCGTTAAATGAACTACGGTACAAAGGTCAGCAGGGGGCCTGTGGGCGGATGTAGTCTAAATGCGGTTCGTTGTAGTCGATTTGCGGGTTAGCTTCTGTGTCGATTTGCGAATCATCAAAAGGCTCGCCCGCGATATCAATTGCAGACGACCATCAGTTAAACTGTTCCCGGAATGCCAGCGGAGTTTGGCTGGTTTTGTCTTTAAACAGCTTACTGAACGATTGTGGGTGCTCGAAGCCTAGTTCATAAGCGATTTCACTGACGGATAGGCTGGTCGTGGAGAGCTTTTCTTTGGCTTTTTCGATCAGTTTCTCGTGAATGTATTGCTGCGTACTTAGTCCGGTTAAGGTTTTCAGTAACCCTCTCAGATAGCTTTGCGAAATGTTCAGATTGTCGGAGATGTACTGCACGGTAGGTAACCCTTTGGACAGTAACGCTTCGTTATGGAAATAATCCGTCATTAGTTGCTCCAATCGGTCGAGTACCTGGTGGTTCGACTTTTTTCGGGTCAGGAATTGCCGTTGATAAAAGCGTTCAGCGTAGTTGAGTAAGGTTTCAAGGTGCGAAATGATAATGTTCTGACTGAAGGTGTCGATGTTGTTGCGATACTCCGTCTGAATGTTTGCGACAATGCCATTTACGATCGATTTCTCTTTTTCGGACAGAAACAACGCTTCGTGTACGGTATAGCTAAAAAAATCATACTTCCTGATGGTCTTCGCCAGGGACGTGCCCCACAAAAAATCGGGATGGATGAGCAAAACCCAACCCGAAAGGTCATCGTCCGGTTCGGGACCGGCACCGCGCAGAATCTGGTTGGGAGCTACAAAATAGAGCATACCTTCATCGAAGTCGTAGGTCTGTTGCCCGTAAAAGAGTTTATTCGTAAACCCTTTTTTCAGCGATATATAATAGAAGTCGAACAGTGCACTCAGCTCGCTGGTATAGTCAGGCATCTTCAAATCGGCGTAGTTCAACAGGCTGATGAGGGGGTGTTCGGGAGCGGGTAACCCCAAAATACGGTGAGCTTCGGTTATGGTTTTTATTTTCAGGGGTGTCATATCGTATCAGGCGTTTTTGACGAATGGATAGCGCAGCCAGATCATGACCAGCGGCATAATCAAAAACGGAATTTCCATCAAGGCCATGCTGAAATGACCGGCTCTCACCGCTAATGCCATAATAAGCACGATCGACATGGCATTCAGTACATTACCCAGGAAAAAGGTTTGCGGAATGAGTAGTAGCACCCCTATCAGAATCGTTAAGGCCCCGAAGAACGGAATCACCGATTCGTTGATGCCCAGCTCATTCATCATTTTCAGTGATTCGGGGTGGTTGCGGTAATTGAACGTGTCCCAGCCGTGTTTGAATGCCAGCACGACCGACACGGCCAGTAAGACTAAGGAAATGATATTTTTTACCATGACTATCAGTTGGTTTGTGTTTTAAGCTTTGCAAATTCCCGGTGGCCGAATTTGATCATCAGGCCGGGCGCAATCCGGCTCATTGCCTTGATTACGTTAATTAGAAACGGTTTGATCTCTAAGGTATCGTTTTTTAACGCGTTCACCACCACATGTACCATCTTATCTACATCCATCATCATAGCTGGATTAGGCTGTACGGCCCAGTCATTTTGTAGGTTGGTGTTTACACCCGGCGGTATCATTTCAAACACCTTTACATTCGTATCCTCCAACTGCAATCGTAGCGCTTGGGTGTAGGCCCGAACGCCAGCTTTGGTCGCACTATAAACGGGAGCCGACGAATAGGACATAAAGGCAATGCCCGACGAAACGTTGACGATGGCCGCTGATGTTTGTTTCAGCAAATGAGGGAGAAATTGATGTACCATCTGGATCGTTCCCGACAGGTTGGTATCGATTTCGCGGGTAATATTTTCCAGATCCATCGAACGGTCTTGCAGGTCAATCAGTCGCATGGCTCCCGCATTGTTGACGATGATGTTGAGGGCCGGAAATTGTTTGGTTACCTCGTTATACAATTGCTCAATGTCTTGTGGGTTACTGACATCGCTCTGAAACGTTTGTATGTTGGGGAACTGAGCTTTTGTTCGGAGTAAAGCGTCAGGATTGCGGCCCGTGATGATGAGGGTTGCGCCCTGGTCGGTCAGTTGTTTCACCAGTTCCAGACCGATACCACTGGTACCACCCGTAATGAGTACGGTACTGTTTTTTAAGTCCATTTTCTGCCCTATTGGTTGATGAGACAAAGGTCTGCACGCACCCAGACAACGACGTAGCCAAAGCGACTTTTGCTGTAGTCAAAAGTGAAATGGTGAATTTGAGATCCTGTGGCAGAGATCGTATTCAGTGCCAATGCCAATTAAATGTCTATTGGTCTTCGCACGGTAAGGGAGTAGCGCGCCTGGGAAACCTTAGTTAAACCGCTCCCGAAATTCCAATGGGCTTTGGTGGGTCTTGCTTTTGAATAGGCGGCTGAAGGACTGCGGCTGCTCGAAACCCAACTCGTAGGCGATTTCTGATATCGATAGTTGGGTGGTAGAGAGTTTTTCCTTCGCTTTCTCAATGAGTTTTTCGTGGATCATTTGCTGCGTCGACTGGCCGGTCAGTTGTTTCAGCAGACTACGCAGGTAGCCGGGTGAAACGTGCAGATTCTCCGCAATATACTGCACCGAAGGAAGCCCGTGCAGCATGAGCTTTTCGCTGTTGATGTACTCGTTCAGGATGATTTCCAGCCGTTCCAGAATTTCGTGGTTTACCTTTTGGCGGGTAATAAACTGCCGCTGGTAGAAGCGGTCGGAGTAGTGCAGCAGCGTTTCCAGTTGCGACACAATGATGGACTGACTAAACGCGTCGATCCGGTCCTGGTATTCGTCGTCAATGATGCGGATGATCTGGTTCATTTTCTGCTCTTCCGCTTCCGACAAAAACAACGCTTCGTTGACCGTGTAATCGAAAAAGGCGTACTTCTTTATGGTCGATGCCAGCGACGTATTCCATAGGAAATCGGGATGGATCAGGAGCATCCAGCCAGACGGTCCTCGGGTATCTTCGTCGAACTGAACGCTGAACACCTGATTCGGTGCCATGAAGAACATCACGCCATCGTTGAAATCATACTGATACGTTTGCTGGCCATATTTGTAGGTATGGTTCATGCCCCGCTTCAGCGAAATGGCGTAAAAGTCGAATAGCAGGTGTTCAACACCTTTTCCCTGCCGTTTTTTGAACACGTCAAAATGAACCACACTGATAAGTGGATGCTTCGGTTTCGATAGCTCCCGCAACTGGTGAAACTCGGTAACGGTCTTGATCCGGTGAGGCCCTAGGCTATTCATAGCTTAAAGATAGCAAGTGAATGGATAATGCATAATGAACAATGAACAATGAACAATGGATAATGTGTAATGGAAATGTATAATGCGTTAATAATTGGAAGCTTGCCTGCGCTCCATTACACATTATTCATTATCCATTGTTCATTAAAAATACACATCGCCCTGCAAGTCGTCCATCAGGCTCGGATGGGTGGGGTGCCAATCCAGCATGGCCTGCGTGATGGCACTGGACGATGGATTGTTGAACGACGCGAAATGCTGGAACCAGTTGAAATAGGCTGGCGCTTCTTCAATCGTTAATGATACCACAGGCAAGTTGAGTTTTGCCGAAATGGCCTCCGCGATCTGGCGCGTTGATACCCCCTGATCGGCCACGGCATGGTATCGGGTGCCGCTGGGGGCTGTTTTTTCCAGCGCCAAGCGATAGAGCCGGGCGGCATCCAGTCTGTGTACACCTGGCCACACGTTGGTCCCTCCGTTGATTACAGCTACTTTACCGTTTTCGCGGGCCAGGTTAATCAAAATAGGGATGAATCCGTACACATCGCCGTCGCCATGCACCGAGGGAGACAGCCTCACCACCGATACGCGAATCCCCTGAGCAGCCACGGCATCTACGGCTAGTTCAGTAGCCGTACGCGGATTGTGCGTAGGTCCCTGCAAACGCATCTCTTCGGTCAGCAATTGGTTGCCATTGATTACGGCTGTGCCGGAGGTGACCACAAACGGCTTTTCGGTGCCCAGTAGTGCCTGCCCCATCGTCTCGATAGCTGTCTTATCGATCGCACATACTTCCGCAAATCGCGTAAAATCGTGGATAAAGCCTAAATGAATGATGCCATCTGCCGCTGTGGCTCCGGCTTTCAGGCTATCCAGATCGGTTAGGTCGCCGGGGTGGGGTGTCACGCCGAGCGATAGGAGTTTCTGAGCGGCTGCTTCCGAACGGGCAAGTCCCGTTACCTGATGCCCGGCGGCCATTAATTCTTTTACGACGGCCGATCCAATGAATCCGGTTGCGCCTGTTACGAATACGTTCATGGTACTGTTCTTTGCTTTTTGGTGTCACAAAGTTCAGTCATCGTCGTTCGGAAGGCGTAGCCGAAACGCAGGTTGTTGTAACCGAAAAAATGGCTCGTAATTCCCTGTTGGTAAAAGCGTCAGCCTAACTGCTTAGTGGTCAATCCGTACCGTTTCAATCTGGCTATGTTCGAATGTGATGTTGACCGACCGTTCGCCCTTGGGTAGGGTTCGGTGGGCAACGTTTTTAGGAATCGTAACGAGCTGGCCGGGTAACAACTCAATCGTTTCGGTTTCCAGTTCAATGATTAAAACGCCCTCCACTGTCATAAAGGTCTCGTCGGAGTTGGGATGGTAATGCCAGAAATAAGGCTCGGTCATCACGCTTAATCTAACGACGTGGTCATTCACCTCGGCTACCAGGAAATTCGCGTAGTTGGTCGTCACCGTTCGGATTAGTTCACCAGTATCCAGTATAGCCATGTTAGAAGTAATTACCTTTTGAATGAAATCTGATTTTGCTAACGCATAGTCCGAACTGTCGATGTCTTTATTTGTCAGGTTTTCGAGCTTTATGCGTTCATAGTCTCTTCGAAACGATTCGTTCTCGATTAGTTTATCTCGCAGTTTTAGTTGATTCGTCACCACCTCCGACCGTATTGCGCAATAGTGAAGATTGAATGTTCTTGGATGCCCTTTTATGAACCAATGACGCCCTTCAATACCTGCTTCGCCTTTGTATTCATAGTCGATTGTAGCAAGCTGGTCAATGATGGCCTGTGAGGGAGGAAATGTGTTGGCTTCAATAGCGATGTCAATAATCGGTTTTGCCAGTAAGTCTGGTACGGCTGTACTACCTACGTGATGGATTTCAGCGACGTGATGCGCCAATACATTGAAAAGTTTCTGTTGCTCTACCTTGAAAATTGCCGCCCATTGGTCATCGTGTTGTTGCAGCTTGATTAATTCCATGCTCTTATTGGTTATTCCTGATTTATCAAGTCGTCTGGTAGGCCAACCACTATACGTAAATGTAAGAACATTTTGACGCCAATAGACTCAATACCCAACTACAAAGCAGGCATCATAAAGTCTATTCGTATCGGGAGTAAATGATTCATACATCGGTAATTTGGTGGCTGAGGAGCTACTTTACAGCTTTTAACTGGCTGTAAAATGCTCCTGTCCCCGGTCGTTTATCAGCGATTGGCTTCTACCGCCTAAGGAATGAGTGAGGGAACACCCTGGAATCGGGCCGATACAGCGATCGGGGTTAGTTCTTTGTAGTAAGTGCCCGCTAAGGTACCGCGTATGGGTTTTCCGGCACCACTGTATTCGGTAATGGTTAACAGGATATTGCCCGACACCCATTCTGTGCTATATGGTTTATAGTAGCCATGCGCGTAGCCCTCGCCCGATGCGCCAGATGCTGTGGTTTGATTCGGTCCGTCTTTAGGGAAGCTGTAGGTGCCTTTTCCACGAAAATCGTCGATGATGAAGGAGACAAATGGGCGTGCCGTGGGGGAGGCCGATACAAGGGTACCCATGAGCTTGTTGCCCATGATGGTGAGCGCAACATTCGGGTTGTTGTCTGTGGCACCGCCCACAGTTAAGCGTGCCGCCGATTCTACCCGGATGGATCGTAGTACGGTGACCCGTCCGAAGGGGTGTACATCCAGTTCGGCTCCGATCATTACTGGATTAGTATCTGGCTCGCGGATGGGGGCGTCGTAACTTGCTTTGGCCTGGGTCCGGTCTTCAGTAATCTGGCCCACGTTCCCATAGTTGTCGCCCTGGGCGGTTCCATCCGTTACGCCATTGATTGTCCAGCGCACCAGCCGACTGGCCGACACGATTTTTAAGGGAGTAAGTGGCACCAACGCTACGTCAGGATTGTCTTCAGCGCCTTCCTGATAATAGACGGTTAGCTGCGCCTGCTCTCCTGGTGCCAGCACGCGTTTGTTGGTGTGAAGCTCAAACTGCTCGTAGAAGGCATACGGCGCCAGGCGATCGATGGGCACGGTTACAGTCTTATGCGTTTGATCGAGTTTTACTTTGCGCTGTCCCTGCCATATTCCGTTCTTATCCTGATAGGCTATACCCAGGGCTTCGGGGGCCGATCCGTCGATATCGTCAGCGGTGTAGGTTAAGGTTAGTTGGGCTTCGGTCAGTAACGGGGCCTCGGCATTCAGCCGACCCTGTGCGGCCACTACGCTCAGTGCGTAGGCTGTGCCCGTGCCACCGGGAGCTTTGTTTTCAACGGGCTGTGCGGTAATGGTGATCGAGGAAGCGAGGGCACCGGCCGGAATAGTCAGTTTTAGGCTACCATCGGAGGTGGTTAGGGTACCGCCATCCGGGCCAATAGTTTGCGAAATGGCTGCACCAGTGGGAGCACCTACTTCAGTCTGTAGCCCGCCCGCAGAACCTGATGGGTTATCTGGAGATGGATCGGTTGGTGTAACATTGGTATTGGGTTCACTACAGGCCAGCAGGCCGGTGAGTAGCAGAGGAAGTAGGCGAAATCGGTTCATGAGGAAGAAGCCAGTAAGGGGTTTTGTGTCGATTGACAGGACAAAATTGCTTCCCGAATCGGCCTTCGTTCAGAACGACCTGTATCAACTGTATGATTATAAACGCCAATTGGCTGTTTGCTGGATTGAATTGGGTTGGTTGGCTGACATTCAGCTTGTTTGCCGTTGGGTCTGGATTGGGTAAACGCAGGAACAAAAAGCAGACCGATAATCGAAATCCCTTTTCATACAGAGCGCGATAGAATCGAAATAGAAAGAAAAAGTAGGTGTCTTTTAGAAAGTAAACGAAAGTTGTTTCACTCTTTTTTGCTTAAGATAAAGGTAGGTTATAGAGAATAATTGCTTTAGTACTAGTGAATAGGGGCTGTATAAAGCTTACGTAATATCTCTCGATTTACGATAAAGCTTTCATTACCTATTGGTTCTGACAATTCGTGGAAAAGATCTAGTAGTTAATTTCTCTATATTTTCGAATTATTTCTTTTGTTTTTTATTTTTTGCTTTTAATTTTGTTTGGCTTCGTCGGGTTCAGATTTTTAGATTCTTAACTACATCGGCCAATGAATTTTTGAATCTACCATGAGCGTAAAAACAGGTACTCCCATCTCTTTAGGTGTTATCATTGGAAACCGCGACTTCTTTCCCGACAAACTCGTTGGCGAGTGTCGCTCCGATCTGCTGGATGTGTTTCAGAAAGTAGGCGTCAATCCCATTATGCTGGACGAATCAGCAACCAAGCTGGGTGGGGTTGAGACGTTTCAGGAAGCCCAGCGCTGTGCTGAACTGTTCCGAAAACATGCCGATGAGATCATGGGCGTGCTGGTGGTGCTGCCTAACTTTGGCGATGAAAAGGGGGTAGCCGAAACCCTGAAACTTGCCCGGCTGGATGTGCCGGTATTGATACAGGCTTATCCTGACGACCTCAACCGGATGGATGTAGCCCGTCGGCGGGATGCATGGTGCGGCAAAATTTCAGTTTGTAACAACCTTTACCAATTCGGGATCAACTACTCGCTGACTACCAAGCACGTTGTCCACCCATCCGACCCTAGTTTTGAAGCCGACCTGAAAAACTTTATGGCGGTATGCCGGGTCGTAAAAGGGCTTCGGAATGTTCGGATTGGCGCTGTGGGCGCACGACCGGGGGCCTTCAATACGGTTCGGTACAGCGAAAAAATCCTCCAGCGCAACGGGATTTCGGTGGTGACCATAGACCTGTCTCAGATTCTGGGCAACGCTAATAAACTGACGGCTGCCGATCAGTCAGTAAAAGATCGGCTCGACGCCATCAAAGCCTATACGCCCACAGGCCGCACACCCGACGATAAACTGGTACAGATTGCCAAACTGGACGTCGTACTGAACGATTTCATGCAGGAACACGCCCTGGACGCTACGGCCATTCAGTGCTGGACCTCGCTTCAACAAAACTACGGTTGTAACGTCTGTACCAGCATGAGCATCATGAGCGAGAACATGCTTCCTAGTGCCTGTGAGGTCGATGTAACGGGTACACTCAGCATGTACGCCATGCAACTGGCTTCGGGTTCACCCAGCGCCCTGGTCGACTGGAACAACAACTATGCTGACGACGAAAATAAGTGTGTACTGTTCCACTGCGGCAACTGGGCCAAGTCGTTTCTGCCCGACATTGAAATCAGTACGGCCCCCATTCTCGGTACAACCGTAGGCGAAGAAAACACCTATGGTGCGCTGGCCGGTCGTACACCCGCTAACCCGTTGACCTTCGGACGCATCAGCACCGATGACCCGAAAGGGGTAATGAAAGCCTATATTGGCGAAGGTGTTCTGACCAACGACCCGTTGAACACGTTCGGCAACCGGGCGGTGGCGCAGATCGATAACCTGCAAGGGCTGATGCAGTACGTCTGTCGGAATGGGTTCGAACACCATGTCGTCATGAATGCGTCCAAAACTGCCGGAATTCTGGAGGAAGCCATGCACAACTACATGGGCTGGGACGTATACAAGCATTGATCGTACTTGCCTGATGTCTACCCTCTTAACCGCTATACAATGAAACCTACTCTAACCCTTATTGCGCTGATCGGCCTGATGTACGTTGGGCTGATTGCTGGTTCGTGGGCGCAGCAACGCCCAACTCCCGTAGTGTCGCCCGAAATACTCCCCGATAACTCGGTGATTTTCCGCATTAAAGCACCCAATGCCAAATCGGTCCGCTTGTTTGGAACCTGGCTGAAGGATTTACGAAATACCATCGAGATGACGCCTAAAGATTCGAGTCTGTTCGAAACGAAGGTGGGGCCACTGCCGGCCGATATGTATGAGTACCGCTTTATTGTCGATGGGATTCCTATTCTCGACCCTGTCAATACCATTGCTACCCGCGACGGCTCGTATATCGAAAGTCGGTTGATGTTGCCAGGACCGCTAACGCAACTCTATGATGTACAGCCGGTGCCGCATGGGGTTTTGTCGGCCGTCTGGTACCCCTCGCCGACAATAGGGATGGATCGACGGATGGAGATTTACACCCCACCCGGCTATGAGAAAAGTGGAAAAAAATATCCGGTGCTGTATCTGTTTCATGGGGCCGGTGGTGACGAAGAGGGATGGGTTAGCCGGGGGAGGACCAATTATATTCTGGATAACCTGATCGCGGCTGGCAAGGCAGAACCGATGATTGTGGTGATAACGAATGGCGTGCCCAGTGTGGCGGCTGCTCCGGGCGAGCGACCCGCTTTTGCCAACGCGGCTACCAATAGTCCGTCGGGTGTTCAGGCGATGACCAGTGGAAAGTTTGAAGCCAGTCTGATGAAGGATGTGATTCCATTCGTTGAAGCAAACTATCGGGTGATCGCAGACCCGGCACACCGCGCGATTGCTGGTCTGTCGATGGGCGGGTATCATACACAGCAGATTACCAATGCCAACCCCGGTACGTTCAGCTACATCGGTGTGATGAGCATGGGTCTTTTCGATGGGCCAAATGCCCGGAACTACAATAAGGAGGAGCACATCAAACAACTCAACGCGCTGAAACAGGCTAAACCCAAACTCTACTGGATTGGCTGTGGGAAAGATGACTTCCTGTATGCTAGCGTCACAAAGCTACGGGCCTTGTACGATCAGATCGGCTTACCCTATACCTATCGGGAAAGTGAAGGTGGTCATACATGGGTGAACTGGCGGCTGTATCTAACGGAATTAGCGCCTAAGCTCTTCAAATAGCCCAATAAGATACCAGCGCCACAGCGATCATCGGGTGATTAATACGGTACGAAATATGTGATTTTAATAGGTATGACTGTCAGTGAATTAGCGCAGAAGTCGGCGCAATACCGCCGAACAATACTGAAATATATTGTTGGAGCAAATGCCGGTCACACAGGTGGTAGTTTATCCTGCATCGACATCCTGAATGTGCTTTACAACAACGTTCTGAATGTTAGCCCCGAAACGGCTAAATCGCCCGACCGTGATCGATATATTCAGAGCAAAGGGCATACGGTTGAGGCTCTCTACGTGGTTCTGGCCGACCGGGGTTTCTTTCCCGAATCGGATCTGGAAACGCTTTGCCGCTACAAATCGCACTATATCGGTCACCCAACAAAAAAAATTGCCGGTATTGAGCAGAATACAGGATCGCTGGGGCATGGGCTGTCGCTGAGTGTTGGTACGGCCATCTCGGCTAAGCTGGATGCGAAACCATTTCGGGTGTTTACGTTGCTGGGTGATGGGGAATTACCCGAAGGGTCAAACTGGGAAGCGGCCCTGCTGGCGGCTCAGTATAAGCTTGATAACCTCTGCGCCATCGTCGATAAAAATGGATTACAGATTACGGCGCCTACTGCCGACGTGTGTAGCACCGATCCCCTCGACAAAAAATTTGATGCGTTTGGCTGGGCTGTCCGGGAAATTGACGGGCATGATTTCGGCCAACTGATCGACGCGTTCAATGCGTTACCCTTCGAACCCGGCAAGCCCAGTGTGATCATTGCCCATACCGTAAAAGGGAAGGGGGTCAGCTACATGGAAAACCAGCTAAAATGGCATCACGGTGTACCCAATAAAGAACAGTACGAACAGGCGCTGGTGGAATTGAGTGAATGAATGATTGAGCGAAAGAGCGATTTGTCAAATAAAATCAATGAAAAAAATAGAAATAAGGAGCTTTCTGTTTTGCCTCAGCCTAATGCTCTCATTCACTGCCTTCGGGCAATCGAAGGGATTGGCGGGCGTGGAGCCTCGGATGCGGGTCATTGTGGACAATGATTTTAGTGGTGATCCCGACGGGCTGTTTCAACTAGCTCATTTGCTGATGTCGCCATCGGTAGAAATTCGGGCTATTATCGGCTCGCATCTCCATGTGAACGATGGGTTCGATCGCTCGAAAACACAGGCCGATAATGCGGCTAAAAAAGCGAAGGAAGTCCTACAGGCTATGAACGTAACGAAGGCTATTCCTGTCTTTGCCGGGTCGAATACGGCGATGGTGAACGATAGCACGCCCGTTAAAAACGACGCCGTCAATTTCATCATTCAGGAAGCCTTACGGACCGATACCAAAACGCCACTTTACGTGGTTTGCGGAGCTGGACTGACCGAAATCGCGTCGGCTGCCCTGACCGATCCACGAATTGCCGACAAACTGACACTCATCTGGATTGGTGGCCCTGAATACAGCGATCTGGCCCTTCCGCCACCGGGTTATTCGGAAGTTGAGTACAACCTGAACATCGATCAGGCAGCAGCACGAGCCGTATTTAATCGGTCGGCATTGCGTTTGTGGCAAATCCCGCGAAATGTGTATCGACAGTGCCTATTGTCGTATGCCCAATTGCTGACGAAGGTGAAGCCACACGGCAAAATTGGCGCTTATCTGAGTGAAACACTGGAGACGCTGATGGCGCGCATTCAGCGGTTTATCAACATTGGGGAAACCTATATTCTGGGCGATAGTCCGCTGGTGCTGCTTACAGCGCTACAGTCGTCGTTTGAGCCCGATCCTTCGTCGAGTCAGTACGTCGTTCGGCAGGCACCCCGCATCAATCAGGCCGGAATCTACGCTCACAACCACGCTGGTAGGCCGATTCGGGTGTATACCCAACTGGATACGAACCTGATGTTCGCAGATTTTTTCGCCAAGCTCGAACTGATGAACAGCCATTAGTGACAGAAGGCTAAGTTACGTTCAATTAACCGCGAGGACGCAAAGACGCCAGGGTATAAAGTCTTAACAACCAATTCTTTGTGCCCTTGCAGTGAGAAATAAAATACAACCATGGGAGAAGTAAGTACTATAGTCGATCAAAGAGCCCTTGCCAATCTGGATGTATTTTCGAATACGCTTCAGGAACTGGCTAGTACCGACCGGCAAATTCTGGTGGTGACCAGCGATTCGCGAGGTTCGGGTAAACTGGTGCCGTTTGGGCAGAAGTACCCGACGCAGCATATCGAAATTGGCATTGCTGAACAAAACCTGGTGGGCGTTGCCGCTGGTCTGGCATCGACGGGTAAGACGGTATTTGCCGTTTCGCCTGCCTGTTTTCTAACGGCACGGTCGTTCGAGCAGATCAAAACCGACGTGGCCTACTCCGATAATCCGGTAAAACTGATCGGTATCAGCGCTGGGGTGAGTTATGGTGCATTGGGATCGACCCACCACAGCCTGCACGATTTTGCGGCTTTGCGGGCCGTTCATAACCTGATCATTGTGGCTCCTGCCGATAATTTCGAGACCGAACAGGCGATCCGGCAAGCGGCCGAACTCGACCATCCGATTTACATTCGATTTGGCAAAAAGCCCATGCCCTTACTGTCGGAAGCGAATCAGGAATTTGAATTTGGTAGAGGGCGAATCATCAGCGAGGGCGACGATCTGGTACTGATCGCAACGGGTGAAACGGTCTATCCGGCTCTGCTGGCAGCTCATAAGCTGGAAGCCCTGCACGGCATTAAGACAACGGTGATCAGTATGCACACCATCAAACCACTGGACTATGACCTGCTGGCGACAGTTGCGGCCAAAGGATGCCCCATCCTGACGGTGGAAGAACATAGCGTATTTGGTGGGTTAGGGGAAGCCTGTGCGTCGTTTCTGATCCAGAACGGTTTTTGTAATCGATTCAGAATCATGGGTATCCCCGATGAATACACGGTTACTGGCTCGCAGATTGAGATTTTCAATCACTACGGCCTATCCGAAGAAGGCATTGCGAACGAAGCACAGATCTTGCTGGATCTGTAGAGACGCCATACCTGGCGTCTCATTGGCGACAGCAACCATCCGGTCAGGAGACGCCAGGTATGGCGTCTCTACAAATTATCCTAAACCATACATGAAACATATTCTTTGTTTAATCACTCTATGCCTGTTGGCGAGTTTACCTTCGTCTAGCCATGGCCAGTCACCGGAAAATAAACAGCGGGTACTGATTCTGACCGACATTGAAAATGAGCCGGATGATTCGGAGTCTCTGGTTCGCCTGCTCACCTATGCCAATCAACTGGACATTGAAGGACTGGTAGCGACAACCTCCATTCACCTGCAAAAACGGGTGGCTCCCGAAACCATTCATCGGATTGTGGATGCCTATGGAAAGGTGCAGCCCAATTTGCTGAAACATGAACCGGGTTACCCAACGGCGCAGGTGCTCAAAACGCTTATCAAGAAAGGATTGCCCGTGTATGGCATGGGTGGAGTGGGCGACGGTAAAGACTCCGAAGGGTCGTCGTGGATTATCCGGCAACTGGAAAAACCCGACAGCCGCCCACTATGGGTGTCGGCATGGGGGGGCGTCAACACGCTAGCCCAGGCCCTCTGGACGATTCAGAAGAGCCGAACGCCAGAGCAGGCGGAACGGCTTTACCGCAAACTTCGCGTATATACTATTTCGGATCAGGACGATAGTGGCCCCTGGATTCGTAAGACCTTTCCGAGCGTGTTCTATGTCGTCAGTCCCGGTTATGGGTATGAATTTGCTACCTGGCGCGGTATCAACACCAACGAACCCGGTACGCGCCCGGAATATGTCAGTGATGCGTGGATAGCCGAAAATATTCAACAAGGGCATGGTCCCTTGGGGGCGATGTATCCCGACGTGGCCTTTGGCATGGAAGGGGATACGCCCTCTTTTCTGGGCCTGATTCCTAATGGACTGAATGCACCAGAGCATCCCGACTGGGGTGGCTGGGGAGGACGCTATATTCTGCAACAGCCTAACCTAGTGCCCAGTCGGAACAAGCCCGCCAGTGCTCCGGCTGAGGAGCCTGAAACGCGCCCCATCTGGACCAATGCATCCGATTCGGTCTTAACCCCAAGAACCTTTATGGCGGCTCCTTCGACCAGTGGGCCAAAGCCAGCAAAAAGCACGATGGCTACCATCTGGCGTTGGCGTACTGAATTTCAGAATGATTTTGCGGCCCGGATGGACTGGTGTACCAAATCGTATCAGGAAGCGAATCACCCACCTGTGCCCCGTTTGTCGCATCCCGAAAATCTGACCGTGAAATCGGGAGAGATGTTTTACCTGCGGGCATCCGACTCTACCGACCCCGACGGCGATTCGATGAGTTTTCGCTGGATGCAATACCCCGAAGTGGGAACGTACCAGGGGGTTATTTTGTACGAAAATTTTGTCACGAACATCTACGAGGCCCGGCCAATCGCTCCCAAAGTGACCAGTCCGCAAACCATTCATTTCATCCTGAAAGTGACCGACAAAGGCACACCCGCCTTAACGCGGTACAAGCGAGTCATTGTTACCGTTGTTCCGTAGCGTGAACCCAATACGAATAAACCCATGAAACCTGCTTATCTAGTTATATGGCTCCTGCTGCTCGGGCTGCCAACTGTGCCGAGTCAGGCTCAACAAGCCGGGCAAAAATTACGGGTACTGGTGCTGACGGATATCGAAAATGAACCCGATGATGCCCAGTCGATGGTTCGTTTCCTGACGTATTCCAATCAATGGGATGTAGAGGGTCTGATAGCCACTACCTCGGTTCATCAGAAAGATCGGGTGGCGCCAGAGCGTATCCGGCAGATTGTAACGGCCTACGGGAAGGTCCGGTCGAATTTATTGCTGCACGAAAAAGGCTATCCCGAAACGCAGTATCTGACCAGCATCATCAAGTCGGGCTATCCTAATTTTGGCATGGGTGCCGTTGGGCCGGGGAAAGATTCGGAAGGCTCGGACTGGATTATTTCGGTTGTCGATAAAAAAGATGATCGGCCCGTCTGGATTCCGGTTTGGGGAGGGGCCAACTGTCTGGCGCAGGCGCTCTGGAAAGTACGGCAAACGCGTGCACCCGACGATGTCGAGAAATTTGTGGCCAAGCTCCGGGTTTATACCATTTCCGACCAGGACGATACGGGGCCCTGGCTTCGGAAGACCTTTCCGAATCTGTTTTACATTGCCAGCCCCGGTTTTCATGCCGGGGGAGCCTATCATCAGGCAACGTGGAGCGGGATCAGTGGCGATAAGTTTCACGGGCGGTTCCAGGGCGCAGATTTCAGTCTGGTCGATAACCCCTGGCTTGACGAAAACATCCGTAAAAATCACGGGCCGTTGGGAGCCGAACATCCGTTTACAAAATTCCTGATGGAAGGCGATACGCCGACGTTTTTGTTTCTGATCGACAATGGCTTAAGTGATCCTGAACATCCGAATTATGGTAGTTGGGGTGGCCGCTACGAGTTCTATACCCCCCGTATGCGCAAGTGGTTTTACGAACCCGAAACTCGTCCGTTCTGGTCCGATGCCGAGGATGAAGTGATGGGTGTCGACAGTGGTTGGTACACCAGCAATAAAGCGACGATCTGGCGGTGGCGGAAAGCGTATCAACACGATTTTGCTGCCCGCATCGACTGGACCATCAAGCCCTACAAAGAGGCCAATCATCCACCCATTGCCAAATTAGGTCATCCAAATCAGGTACAGGCAAAAAGCGGTGAGAAAGTCATGCTGAGCGCCGACGGCTCTTCCGACCCCGATGGCAATACGCTGACCTACGAATGGATTTATTACCGGGAACCAGGTACGTTCGAAAGTAGTCGGGCGTTGGAGATACAGGATAAACGGAAAAAAAATGCCTTCATCATAGCGCCGACCGTGACGAAGCCCGAAACGTTTCATGTCATCCTGGCTGTGACCGACACCGGAACACCGTCACTGACTCGCTATCAGCGCGTTATCGTAACAGTAATGCCGTAGTATTTTGTCATTCCGACGATAGGAGGAAGCTCAAACTTGACTATTACTCAGACCTGAGATTCCTCCTATCGTCGGAATGACAAAAAAACTAAACTATATGAATAATTTACTCACATACAGTCGCTTATTCGTCCTGCTACTCCTGCTGCTACTGGCAGGAAGCTGTACGAGTAAAACGGACGCTAATGGCCCGAAGAAGGTAGCCGTCATCGTGTCAACACTCAATAATCCGTGGTTTGTGGTGCTGGCCGAAACAGCGGCTGCTGAAGCCAAAGCGTTGGGTTACGAAACCAAAATCTTCGATTCGCAGAACAACACGGCCCTCGAAAGCGATCACTTTGAGAACGCCATCGTGTCGGGTTTCAACGCTATTCTCTTGAATCCAACCGATTCCGACGGCTCCATTGTCAACGCACGCAAAGCCATTGAAGCCGGTATCCCCGTGTTCTGTATGGACCGGGAAGTCAATTCGCCCAGGGCGGCAACCTGCCAGATTCTGTCCGACAACTATTCGGGCTGCGTGGCTATCGGCAAGTACTTCGTTCAGACCTTACGCGCCAAAGCGTCTAACACACCGATCAACTACGTTGAGATTCTGGGATTAGTGGGCGACAACAACACCTGGAACCGTTCGAAAGGCTTTCATAGTGTGGTTGATCAGTACAGGAATTTTAAGATGGTGGCCCAGCAAAGCGCCGATTTCGACCGGAATAAGGCAATGGAGGTGCTGGAGTCCATTCTTCAGGCGCATCCCGACATCAATGCGGTTTTTTGCGGAAACGATGCGATGGCTATGGGTGCGTATCAGGCGTTGGTAGCGGCTGGCAAAGCGAACGATGTGGGTGTGTTTGGCTTCGACGGGGCCGACGATGTGATGAACTCCATCCGCGATGGAAAGATCAAGGCAACCGGATTGCAATCGCCCCAGACGATGGCTAAAACAGCCGCTCAGTTTGCCGATGCGTACTTCAAGGGTAAACGCGACTTCGCTAAAAAGATCCCCGTGGCCGTTGAGTTGATTGATCAGGGGAATATCAAGGATTATCCGGCCACTAAAAAATCCTGACCAACAATGCCGAAAAACACACTGAAATACACCATGCTGCTCGTCCTGCTGGCGGTTGTGGCTTATAACTCGGTTTATTTCAAACGACTGGACGAAGTAAAGGCATCGGCAGGACCCAATGCTGGTCAGCCATTTGATGCGGCTTCCTACGCCAGTGCATTCTGGACCAACAAGCTCCTACCCGCAACAGCAAAAGCTACTGAGTTCGACGCGCTTCTTTCATTGTTAAAAACCGACAAGGAGAAGGCATTCAACACCCACTCGCACGCGCTGGGCATTGGCAACATCCGCTATTTTCTGGTGAAAGGGACGGGCAACGTAACAGCCGTTGGCGACAACGACATTACCATCTTACTGCCCTCAGGTGAATCGGTTAAGCTGGCGACGGAGTACATTTTCGGAAATGCCGTTCGCGATGCCTCCGGCCTGATCCAGATTACGGAATTTGATAATACAATGGATCTCAACAATGTATCGGCCGAACTGAATACGATTATTCGAAACAAGGTGGTGCCACCGCTGAAAGCTAACGCCAAACCGGGCGCAACAATCAACTTCGTCGGTGCCATCGAGCTAAACAAAGCGCATTTGCATCTGGAGACTATAGAGGTGATTCCGATTTCAGTAGAGGTCATTAGATAGGCATTAATTGTCATTCATAGTCACTAACACTGGGGCTCAAAAAAAAACCAATGACTATCAAATGACCATCAATGACAAAAAAGCTACCCCATGTTAATAGCCGAAAATATCACCAAACGATTTGCGGGCGTAACGGCGCTGGACGGGGTTTGTCTGGAGTTTCGGGCAGGCGCAGTAACCGCCGTAATCGGTGAGAACGGAGCCGGGAAATCCACGCTGATGAAAATTCTTTCGGGCGTTTACCCGGATTACGAAGGACAAATTCGGTTCAATGGGGAGCCTGTTCGGTTCAGCTCCATCCGCGATGCGCAGGCTTGTGGTATTGCTATTATCCATCAGGAACTGAATCTGATTCCGTATCTTACTATCACGGAAAATATCTTTCTGGGCCGCGAAATCACCACGCGCTGGGGTACGCTAGACAAGAACGCGATGCGGATCAAAACGCAGGAATTACTGGCCAGACTCAAACTGCCAATCGATCCTGAAACACGGGTGTCTGAACTGAAAGTGGGTCAGCAGCAGGTAGTCGAAATGGCAAAAGCGTTGCTCGTTGAGTCGGACGTGATCATTATGGATGAGCCGACGTCGGCGATCAGCGAGAGCGAGGTAGCGGTTCTGTTCACGATTATCGACGATCTGAGGAAGGAAAACAAAGCCATTGTTTATATCTCGCATAAACTAGACGAACTATTTACCATTGCTGACCAATACGTTGTTTTGCGTGACGGTAAATCCATTGAATCGGGTAGTATGCAGGGCATTGACCATGATACACTCATTCGGAAGATGGTGGGTCGCGACATTAACACGATTCGCCGGAGAACGACGGGTCATGCTTTTCAATCATTGCTGTCGGTCGAAAACCTGTGCCTGAAACACCCGGTCCGCGTGCAGGAAAATCAGCTCAAAAACATCTCGTTCAGCGTAAGGCGGGGTGAGGTGGTCGGACTGTTTGGGTTGATGGGGGCCGGGCGGACGGAGCTATTGGAATCCCTTTTCGGGCTTCATCCAAAGCGTTGTTCGGGAGCGGTATACCTCGATGGAAAGTCGATTCTGCCGAAAACTCCGGCTGATGCAATCCGTTCGGGTATGGCGTTGGTGCCGGAAGACCGTAAAAAGGATGGCCTGGTGCTGGGCATGGACGTGCAAACCAACATCAGCCTGACAGTCCTCGAAAAAATTGAACACGCTGGTTTGCTGAGTCAGGTTAAAGAAACCACACTGGCAAAGAAATACGTAGCCGATCTGAAAATTAAAACGCCTTCAGAAAAGCAGACGGCCAAAAACCTGAGCGGTGGCAATCAGCAGAAAATTGTGCTTTCGAAGTGGCTGGCGACAAATCCAAAGTTGCTGATGCTCGATGAACCCACACGGGGTATCGACGTAAATGCCAAAAACGAAATTTATAAGCTCATTCTGCAACTGGCCGATGAAGGCATGGGGATTCTGGTGGTTTCGTCGGAACTGCCCGAAATCCTGGCTATTTCGGATCGCGTTCTGGTTATGAGCGAAGGTATTTTAACTGCCGAGATAGCTGTCAGCGAAGCCACTGAAGATGTGATTCTGAAGGCTGCGATACCAAAATCAATGAGCGAAAGAGTGAAAGAGTGATTGAGCGAATAAAGTCATTTCGCCCAATCACTCTTTCACTCATTCACTCTTTCTCCCTTTAACTTATGCACCTAACCGCAACTACCTATCGACCTTTCCTAACGCGATTTCAATCGCTGATTGCGCTGTTCATTCTCTGCCTGGGGATCAGTCTGCTATCGGATAAGTTTCTGACTGTGGCCAATTTCTGGAATGTGCTCCGGCAGATTTCCGTCAATGTATGCATCTCAACGGGTATGACGCTGGTGGTGCTGACAGCCGGTATTGACCTGTCGGTAGGTTCCGTTTTGGCTCTGTCGGGGGCGATTACGGCTGGCCTTCTGCGCAACGGTATTCCTATTCCGTCGGCCAATTTATACATTGGTTTTACCTTATTGGGAGCAATGCTGGCTGGTATCCTGACGGGTTCGGCGCTGGGTTGGTTCAATGGCTGGGCTATTACACGCTTTAAATTGCCGCCCTTTGTGGCCACACTGGCGATGCTGACCATTGCCCGTGGCCTGACGATGCTCTGGACGGAAGGGTTTCCAATCACAGGACTTGGCGACTCGTTTACCTTCCTGGGAACGGGCTGGTTTTTAGGCATCCCGGTTCCGGTCTGGTTATCGGGCCTTATTGTCGCTATGGCCGTTCTGGTCACCAATAAAACCCGGTTGGGTCGCTACATCTATGCCATCGGTGGTAGCGAAAGCGCAGCCCGGTTGTCGGGCGTGAATATCGACAGGATCAAAATGGCCGTGTATACCATTGCCGGAGGACTAGCGGCTATTGGGGGCCTGCTCGTCACTTCACGACTGGATTCGGCTCAGCCTAACGCCGGAACTAGTTATGAACTCGATTCGATAGCGGCTGTTGTCATCGGGGGTACATCCCTCTCTGGCGGACGGGGTAGCATACTCGGTACGGTGCAGGGGGCTATTATCATCGGTGTGCTGAACAACGGCCTGGTCCTTCTGAACGTATCGCCTTTCTGGCAACAGGTGGTAAAAGGATTCGTCATCCTACTGGCCGTAATCATTGATAAACGAACAGAGAAAAATGAATAATGTAAAATGAACAATGGATAATGTGATTAGGGAATCCATCTATTCGCTCCATTATTCATTTTGCGTTATTCATTATCCATTATTCATTAAGTTAAATGACCAATTCCTACATTCTTGCCATTGACCAGGGGACGAGCAGCACCAAAACGCTTTTATTTGACCAGAACGGGCAGGTAGCCGCACGGGCTTCGGAGCCGTTGATAACCAGCTATTTTGGTGATGGATTCGTTGAGCAGGACCCGGAAGAGCTAGTCCGAAACGTACTGATTTCGGTGGGAAAATGCATCGGAAGTTTCGCGGCTGAAGGCGGTGATCTGAAGGCTATTGGCGCCTGTGGTATTTCGAATCAGCGCGAAACATTTGTCGTTTGGGATGAAACAGGCGTTCCGTTCCATAATGCCATTGTCTGGCAGTGTAAACGCTCTATTCAAATCTGTGAGCGATTGAAAGCAGAAGGGCTTGAGCAACGCATTCAGGAAAAAACCGGGCTATTCATCGACCCGTATTTTTCGGGAACCAAGTTGATCTGGCTATACGAGAATGACGAGAAGGTTCGGCAGGCCGTCGATGCCGGAAAAGCGTACTTTGGTACGGTCGATACGTGGCTGCTTTATAAACTGACCAATGGCCAGCACTACCTTACCGATTATACCAATGCATCCCGCACACTGTTTTTTAACCTAAAAACGTTAAGCTGGGATCAGGAACTGCTCGCTGCGTTTGGGCTCTCGACACTAAATCTGCCTGAACCCAAACCGTCTTCGACCTTTTTCGGAGAATCGAATTTCAACGGGTTATTCGATCAAACCTTACCCATTACCAGCCTGATTGGTGACTCACACGCGGCCGCCTTTGGCGAAGGTTGTTTTGCACCGGGAACGGCAAAAGCTACTTTAGGAACGGGCTGCTCGATCATGATGAATATTGGAGAGGAGCCTATTACATCGCAACAGGGTATGGTCACGACCATTTGCTGGAGCACTGAAGAGCGGCCGGGCCGACGTTCGGTAGACTATGCTCTGGAAGGAGTGATCGTGACCTGTGGCGCTACCATTGAATGGCTTAAGAACAGCCTGGGACTTTTTGCGGAGAGCCGCGAAACGGAAGAGATGGCAACGGCTGTACCCGACAATGGTGGCGTTTATATTGTTCCAGCCTTTAGCGGTTTAGGGGCTCCTCACTGGCAAATGACCCGCAAAGCGTCGATCTCCGGGCTGACTTTCGGTTCAACGAAAAATCATGTAGTCAGAGCGGCCCTGGAATCCATTCCCTATCAGATCAAGGATGTGCTCGTAGCTATGGAGCAGGATACCGGAATACCGTTAGACGAACTAATGGTACACGGTGGAATTAGTGCCAATCAGTTTGTTGTACAGTTTTTGGCCGATTTGCTTGGGAAGCCGGTTGTCAACCGCGACATGCCTGACGTATCGGCTTTGGGAGCGGCTTATCTGGCTGGCCTGAAAACCGGACTGTTTAAAAGCCTCGATCATTTACAGACATTAAACGCGGGTAAAGTTTCCATAACGCCCAATGTCGAACGGTCGGCTGTAGAAAAAGCGTATGCGGGCTGGCAGGCTGCTCTCAAGGCGTAATAAAACACTGTTTTATGATTCGTATGATCTGTGTAAATCATAATCATCACAACAATCCGTGTTCTATCTAAAATAAACCTTTCCCGAAAAGATGATCCAGATTGATAGGCTCGTTGTGTAGGATGAAAAAATAGACGAGTGCCGCCAGGACTAAATAACTGATGGCCAGCCATTTTTTCTTCTGATCGAACTCGTTCCGGTGATGATGGTAATCATAAATCATGGAAGCCGACAAACCCATGACCATCAGAAAGAACGAGAACACGCCGAAATCTGTTCGGTACATACTCACCGATTGCATAAATCGTGCTCCCGAAACAATATAAAGTAACCAGGCGCCGAACCCTGCCCGGTACAAGTAAACGCTTAACCGGCGGTCGTTTTTAAGATCGAAAAGATCGTCGGTGAATTTTTCGGACATGGTTTTATTTACTTTGAGATGGTGAATATAAACAGTTTAGCTTATAAACGCAAAAAAGACAATGCTTGATTCACAACCCGTTACTGCTACTCAGGAATTTAACACAATGCAGATCGAACTGGTGCGCGTCGATGATGCTTTCCATTTTGAAGCCATCGGCAAATCGGGAGTTGCCCAGCATATGGATGCGGCTACCGATATTGGCGGACATAATGCCGGGGCCCGACCAATGGAAATGCTGCTGATGGGACTGGCTGGCTGTACCGCTATCGATGTCATTTTGATTCTGCAAAAACAAAAGTATGTGATCGAAGATTTCCGGCTGAAGGTCGATGGGATGCGTGAAAAAGATGCCCATCCAGCTCCATTCCGCAAAATACATATTACGTACTTATTGAAGGGCAAACTTGATACAGACAAGGTAAAACGGGCAATCGACCTGTCGATGGATAAGTATTGCTCCGCAACAGCTCAGTTTCGCCCGTCTGCCGATATTACTTACTCTTTCGATATTCAGGAATGATTTTCAACGCAATGGCGTAGTTTTTGCATAAAATTGGGAAAGATGCGTTATCGCATAAAAACCCTGCTAAACTACATTGACCATGAAAAAAGCCCTGCTCGGGTTGGCCCTGCTGACCACCCTGACTACTGTTTCGTTCGCCGGAGAAATTCGTAAAGAGAAAAAAGCCAAAAAGGCGAAATCAGAAAACTGCGAAAAATCCTGCGAAAAAGGCAGCCATGCCTGCTGCATGAAAAAAGCACAAGCCTAAGAACTGTTTTCATTCGTGGCGGCAGGTTCTTACAACCTGCCTGGTGAGGTTTCTCAAAACCGAGCCAGACCAACCGTTCGGTTTTGAGAAACCTCACCAGGGCAGATTTGAGAATCTGCCCTCACTCTATGCCTGCTGCATGAAAAAAGCACAAGCCTAAACTAACGATTGTTCGCTCAAACTGTAATGACCGAATGACGCGCAGCCAATGCCTAAAAATAAACCCCTCGCCTTCGTTGGTTGAGGGGTTTATTTTTGCCTAACGGTTGACTTATCCCTTCCGACTTCCGACTTTTGATTATGCAACAGTATCACGACCTCCTTCGCCATATTCTTCAGCATGGCACGCGCAAAACAGACCGTACCGGCACCGGCACGATCAGCGTATTTGGCTATCAGATGCGTTTCAATCTGGAAGATGGCTTCCCACTCCTGACCACTAAAAAGGTTCATACCAAATCCATTATTCATGAACTGCTCTGGTTCATCAAAGGAGATACGAATATCAAGTACCTGAAAGACAATGGTGTATCGATCTGGGATGAATGGGCCGACGAAAATGGCGACCTGGGGCCTGTTTATGGCAAACAATGGCGAAGCTGGGCCGCTCCCGACGGACGAGTCATCGATCAGTTGCAGGAAGTGCTGAAGCAACTTAAAAACTCACCCGATTCCCGACGGATGATTATTTCGGCCTGGAATCCCGCCGACGTACCGAGTATGGCTTTACCCCCCTGCCACTTGCTGATGCAGTTTTACGTAGCCGATGGGAGGCTTTCCTGCCAGCTTTATCAGCGTAGTGCCGACGTCTTTCTAGGTGTCCCTTTTAATATCGCCAGCTACGCCCTGCTGACCATGATGATCGCGCAGGAGTGCGGTTATATTGCCCACGAATTTATCTGGACAGGCGGAGATACGCACCTATACCTGAACCATCTGGAGCAGGTCGAAACGCAGCTTTCCCGTGAGCCTCGTCCGTTACCAACCATGCGCCTGAACCCCGACATAAGGTCTATTTTCGACTTCAGTTACGGCGATTTTACACTCGAAAACTACAATCCTTATCCAGCGATTAAAGCTCCGGTAGCCGTTTAGCATTCGGGTAAATGGAATACTACGATCAGATTTTCGACCCACTGACAAAGGTGATTGAACAGTGGTCTGGACATGAGTTTGAGCAGTGTACGTTCAGAAAGCTGGATTTGACCCAGGCCATGCTCAACAATGCCAGCTTTGTTGATTGTCGGTTTGAAGCCTGTAACCTGACGCGGGTTCAATTGAAAAACACAAAGCTCTACGAAGTTCGGTTCTCGAATTGTCAGCTTGCTCACGTTGATTTCGGAGTGTGCAATCCATTTGGTTTTCATGTCGATTTTCAGGCGTGTCAACTCGATTACACCGTTTTTCTGAACCGAAAATTAAAAAAGGCTTCGTTTATCGATTGCTCGATACGGGAAGCCTTTTTTCTAAACTGTGAATTGACCGGAACTGCCTTCACAAACTGTAATCTGGAGCTGACCAAGTTCGAAGGTAATGATCTGACACAGACTGATTTTTCCAGTTCATACAATCTGGTGATTGACCCCGAAGAAAATAAACTCAAAAAGGCGCGTTTCTCACTACACAATCTGCCGGGGCTGCTCACAAAGTATGGCCTGGTGATTAACCAGTGAACAACACAAGTGAGTCGAACCCTTAACGTGTAGTTCGACTCACATCGTGGAGTCAGGTTCTTAAACCTGCCCTTACTCATTCAGATACCTTCTTGAGCGTCCGGTAACTATTACCCCTGTTGCCGTACTAGTTTCTGGTATTCTTTTTCAACCATCGACCGTTCGCTGCCACCATGATACACATGGAAATAGTGGGAGGCAAGGCCAATGCCCCAACCCAGCATCGGGAAAATAGGCCAGGGGAATAGGTAACTAAAGCGCGTAAACGACTGGATCGTAACATTACTGACAATCCAGATTAGCCATAATCCGGCATTGATGATGAAATAAGAACGCAGATGCATCTGAAAACCAGCGCGGGCTTTGGCTTGTTTCCACAGGTAAGGATCGTATTCGGATTTAGATTGAGTCGGTTCCATAACTTATTAGTGACCTAAGGTTGAATCGGTTAATTGGTTTTGATGGGGTAAAGGTAGGCTGGCCATGTCCGGAGCGCTGCTGAAATCTGACCGATTGCCTAACTTGCGGAGTAAATTGCCCTTTTTGTATGACTAATTCCGAAATCGTTGATCTGCTCGAACTGACGGGCCGATTAATGGAACTCCATGACCGCGATGCATTTAAAACCCGGTCGTATCAGACAGCCGCGTTCAATCTTGATAAATCGACCGCCGATTTAGCCAATTTACCCGTTGAGGAGTTGGTCAAATTGCAGGGAGTGGGCAAATCAGTCGCCCAGAAAATCCGGGAAATTGCCGAAACGGGCCGTCTGACAGAGCTAGACGAATTGCTGGCCCAAACACCGGAAGGGGTCTTGGATATGTTTCGCATTAAAGGCCTGGGTGTTAAGAAGGTACGAACGCTCTGGCGCGAATTGGGCATCGATAACCTGCGTGACTTGCAACGGGCGGGGGAGAATGGCGAGATTGCTAAAATAAAAGGTTTTGGAGCCAGTACGCAGGAGAAAATTCTGGCGGCTCTGGAATTCTTACAGGAACAACAGGGAAAGGTCAGGATGGATAAAGCGGCCCTGATCGCAAAGCTATTAGATGACCAGCTATCGGCCCATTTTGAGCGGGTTGAAATCAGTGGGCAGGTACGTCGGAAAGCGCAGGAGGTGGATACCGTGCAACTGCTTGTGCAAACCAATGATCCGCTTTCGGCCATGCTGACTCTGCAAAGCCTCCCTAATCTGGAGCAGAATCAACAGGAGTCGTCGCCATTCGTTTGGCGGGGAAAGCTCGCTGGTTTTGATGTGCAGGTTGAGCTACTCCTATATCCGGCCGAGCAGATGAACCGGCAGTTGTTTATTCAAACGGCTACCGAATCGCATTTGCAGCAGGTTGGGGCAGGGGGCGCATCGCTGTTGCAGGTGGCCTATTCCAGCGTATTATCGGAAGTCGCAACGGGCACAACGGATGAACTGGAGAAAGCTATTTACGCCCGTGCTGGATTGCCTTATATCGTCCCTGAGATGCGGGAGGATGCCTTTGCGTTTCGCTGGGCGGCTAACCATCAGAGCGATGAGTTAGTAACCTGGGATGATCTGCGTGGAACCCTTCATAATCACAGTACCTGGTCGGATGGCAAGCAGTCGGTAGCCGATATGGCTGCCTATTGCCGTGAATTAGGTCTGACTTATTTTGGTATTGCCGATCATTCCAAAACGGCTTCGTACGCCAATGGCCTCGATGCTGATCGGGTTCGACAACAGCAGGCCGAAATTGATCAGCTAAACGCCGGTTTTGGGGCTGACTTTCACATTTTCAAAGGTATCGAATCCGATATTCTGGGCGATGGCTCACTCGATTACGACGACGCTACCCTGGCTACATTTGATTATGTCGTCGCTTCGGTACACCAGACCCTGACCATGTCGCTCGAAAAAGCCACCACGCGTTTATTGAAGGCTATCGAAAATCCATACACAACCATTCTGGGCCACCCGACAGGTCGTCTGCTGCTTGCCCGCGAAGGGTATCCCATCGATCACCGGGCCATCATTGATGCCTGTGCCGAGCATAACGTTGTTATTGAAATCAACGCAAGCCCCTACCGACTCGACATCGACTGGCGCTGGATCGACTACGCCATGCAGCAGGGAGTGATGTTAAGTATCAACCCCGACGCACATGATCTGGCCGGTCTCTTGGATATGCATTACGGTGTCGCCGTTGGTCGAAAAGGTGGCCTGACGAAAGCTATGACATTTAATGCGCTTACCCTTCAGGAAATGACCGACTACCTGCAACGGCGTCGGGAGCGGTTGCGTAAGTAGGAGAAAGGCAGGATCGATTAGGATTAATTATCAGTTAATAAGAACGTAAAGAGGGTAAATCCAGCGAATTAGCTCTTTATGTTTGTAAGGTTCCCCGATAACTAATCTGATTCTATCCTGCGCATCCTAAACCCGGCTCTATGCGGTTATTACCTGTACTGTTCGTTTTCTATTGTGTACTCAACGGGGCTTTTGCCCAGCAAAGGCCAAACACCAATAGCGCTTCAGCAACCTTTTCAGCTACGGGTTATGTTAAGGATGCCAAAACCAGCAAACCCATTCAGGGGGTAAACATCGTTGTACTGAATGTATCGAAAGGGTATGTGACCGCTAAAGATGGATTCTACACCGTACAACTTCCACCTGGCAAGTACGTTCTGCGGTTTTCCCATGTAGGCTACCGATCGCGTCAGGATACAATCGTGCTGAATAGTACCCTTTTTCGCGAAGTAATGATGGATGATGACTCCAAAGATCTGGAGGAGGTCGTCGTGACGAGCGAAGCCCCCGACCGGAATGTGCGAAAGGTTGAAATGGGAGTCTCGCAGTTGACCATCCGAAGCATTCGACGAATTCCGCCACTGATGGGTGAGGTCGATGTTGTGCGAAGTCTGCTGCTGCTACCTGGGGTCACAACCGTGGGTGAGGGAGCGCCTGGTTTCAACGTGCGTGGAGGAAGTACGGATCAGAACCTGATTTTGTTCGATGATGCCCCGGTATTCAATTCAGGGCATTTGATGGGATTCTTCTCAGTGTTTAACCCCGACGTCGTGCGCGACGTAACGCTGAATCGGGGAGGGGTTGCGGCAGCCTATGGTGGCCGGGCCTCGTCGGTGCTGGATGTGAAAATCAAAGAGCCGGATGCGCAGAAGTGGGGAATCAATGGCGGTATTGGTCTTATTTCGAGCCGTCTGGGCGTAGAAGGGCCTATTGTCAAGAATAAACTCTCATTTCTGGCTGCCGTCCGGGCCTCGTTCAACGACTTCCTTTTTAAGCTGGCTCCCCCCAATTTACGCGGCACAACGGCTAATTTCTACGATGTAACGACCAAGCTTAAGTACCAGCCCAGCGAGAAAAATACGATCACATTTACGGGCTATGTCAGTACAGATGTGTTCAAACTAGCATCCGATTCGCTATCGGGTCAGGAGATCAATGCGTCGTCAACGAAGTTCAATTACCAGACAATGACTGGCTCGGTTCGCTGGAATTACTTTATGAGTAAGCAACTGAACCTGGCTACATCGGTCATTTTTAGCCACTACAAGGCCGATTTGTCGGTACCCGATTCGGCCAACGCGTTTGATTTAAAATCGGGCGTTTGGCATCGGCAAATCAAATCAGATCTGACCTATACACTGAATGAGACCCATCAGTGGCAGGGAGGGATTAGTGCTATTGACTATTCCATCCAGCCCAATACCCGAATTCCGGGGCCGTACTCCAACATTTTGCCGATCGATATAGCCCAGGAACAGGCCTATGAACTAGCCGCTTACATTCAGGACGAATGGAAGCTGAATGCCGACGTATCGCTCATTGCCGGGTTGCGGTATTCTACCTTGCTGAATCGAGGACCGGCTACCGTACGAACGTACCAGGAAAATGGCCCGCGTCAGGACGAGACTGTAACGTCGACAAAGACATACGGGGCTGGTAAAATTTATAATACAATGGGCGGGCTGGAGCCTCGGCTGGCATTACGGTGGTCGGTAGGCGAGGGAAAATCAATAAAAGCGGGCTATAGCCGTTTACGACAATATATTCAGCAGGTAACCAATACAACAGCCGCCCTGCCTACGTCGCGCTGGCACCTGAGCGATCTGTATACCAAACCTGTCATTGCTGATCAATGGTCGCTGGGGTATTTTCGGAATACACCCGACAATGCGTTCGAAGTTTCGGGAGAGGTGTATTACAAGACGCTGACCAATGCCATCGACTATCGGGATGGGGCCGAACTTCAACTGGCCCAGGCGGTTGAAACCCAGATTGTGCAGGGAAGTGGTCACGCATATGGATTGGAAGGGCTGTTACGGAAAAATAAGGGGCGCTGGACAGGCTTTATGAGCTACACCTTTGCCCGGACCTTCCTCACGATGGACAGCCCTTTTGCCAGCGAACGGGTGAACAACGGCAATCCGTATCCAGCCAATTACGATAAACCGCATACGATCAACATTCTGGCCACGCATCGCCCGACAGCCTGGTTCAGTATGTCGCTCAATTTTACGTACAGCACTGGACGTCCAACCACGCAACCCGCAGCAATTTCCCGAATCGGTGGCGTACAGGTTCCAATATACCTGGATCGAAATCAGCAGCGCGTACCAGATTATCACCGCCTTGATTTCTCCATGACGTTTGAGCAAAACCCGGACAAGAAAAAGCGGAATCAGAGTAGCTGGGTGTTTTCGGTATATAATGTATACGCCCATAAAAATGCCTATTCCATTTTTTATAAGCTAAGTCCAGCTTCGGCCAGTGATGCGTATAAACTATCCATTTTCGGCACCGCGTTTCCATCTCTGACCTATAATTTCAAATTCTGATGAAACGATTCACTAAACGAGTGCGGCAACGGATGGTAAACGAGCGAATGGTTTTTGCTGGTGCGTCAGCCGTTCGCTCGTTCACTCAGTCACTCTTTCGCTCTTTCTTTTGGCTGGTATTTGTGGCTTCCTGCGTAACAGAGTTCCAGCCCGATGCGGTCAGTATACCGGCTTCGCTTGTTGTGGAGGGGCAAATTACCGATCAGCCAGGGCCTTACTCGGTTAAATTGACCCGAACGGCCGATTATTCGTATAAAAGCCTGAACCTACTCGAAACGGGCGCTACGGTAACCATTTCGGATAATCAGGGTAATCAGGAGGTGCTGAAAGAGCAAAGCTCGGGCGGGGTCTATGTGACATCGGCGACGGGTATCAAGGGGGTAGTAGGGCGTAGTTATAAACTAACCATTCAAACAAAATCAGGAAAAAAATACGAATCGGAGCCTGAAGTGCTGACGGCAGCACCACCCATTCAGAAAGTATATTACGAGTATACAGTTGAACCCGGAACGAGCAGTCTGGCAAAACGACAGGGGTGGAATGTATACCTGGACACAAAAGACCCGGAAGCTGCGGGGAACTTCTATCGGTGGGACTGGACTCATTATGAATTCACGGCCGTCTGTTACAAGCGAGAAGTGCCCAATACGAATACTGTAACGGGCTTGGGCTGTTGCTCAAATTGCTGGGACATTACCCGCTGTTACAATTGTATTAATGTGATTTCAGATGCCAATATTAACGGGCAGTCCATCAGTCGGCAGTTTATTATGCGCGTGCCGTATAAATCAAAAAGTAAGTATTATCTGGAAATCCAGCAGCAATCGTTGAGTAAGGGGGCGTATGATTTCTGGAAGAGTGTTCGCGGTCTGGTGAATAATACGGGTGGTTTGTTTGATGCAGCTCCTGCCTCGGCTCCCAGTAATCTGCATTGCGTGAATGATCCGACGACCATAGTGTATGGATACTTCGGTGCTACCGGACTTTCGGAACAGTATGTCAATATTGACAGAAGCAATGGGCAAGGGCCTCCCGACGCCGATCCGCCAGTCAATATCCCTATTCCTTCGAACTGTGTAGTATGCGAAAATAGTTTATACCGGACGCCTAATCAGCCGCGCTGGTGGCAATTTTAGGGCCATATCTGACTTAGCAACCGGTTTGGTGACTTCGTGTAAATCAGATATTTTTGTGCAAATGACAACAGCATGACGCGCCCGGTTAAACTACTAATTTTGCAGCTTTCTTCAATCGGCGATGTTGTGCTGACGAGTCCTGTTGTGCGTTGTCTGAAGCGCCAGCTCTCTCAGGTGGACCTGCATTTTTGTACAAGACAGTCGTATCAAGCTATTATCGATTACAACCCCTACCTTACTGGTCATCATTATTACGATGGAAACCTGTACGCGCTGATTCGGGAGCTGCGGGCTGAGCAATTCGATTATATAATCGACCTGCAAAATACGTTCCTGACCAGCCTGATCAAGGTAGCTGTAGGGTGTCGTTCCTTTAGTGTTGAAAAGCAGACGTTCCGACAGTGGTTGTATGTGCGATGGAAGATCAACGCCATGACGGAGCAACACATCGTAGATCGGTATATGGCCACCGTTCTGCCACTTGGTGTTGAGAATGATGGTCGGGGGCTGAATTACTTTATCCCGTACAAGGATGAGGTCGAAATCGACTGGCTTCCCGAAACGCATCAGCACGACTTTGTTGCGTATGCTATTGGTGGACAGAGCCCAACGTGTCGGCTGCCTGTGTTACGGATGATTGAATTGTGCCTGAAAATCAATTATCCCATTGTTCTACTGGGCGATAAAAACGATCGTAAAATTGGTGACCAGATCGTAAAGGCGATTGGTGAACGGCAGATTTATAACGCCTGTGGTCATTACAACCTGAACCAATCAGCGTCGCTTATTCAGCGGGCGCGGGTTGTGTTTAGCCATGATACGGGACTGATGCACATAGCGGCTGCCTTTCGTAAAAAAGTGTACTCAATTTGGGGTGGCACCACTCCTCAATTTGGCTATTATCCATATAAAACTCCGCACGTTCGGCTCGAAACGCTTGGCCTGCCCTGTCGTCCCTGCACAACGGGTAGCTCGGGCACTTGCCCTATGAAGCACTTCAAGTGTATGAATAACCTTTCGTTCGATTTCGAAGTAAAAGAACTGCGGATAAAGAAGAATTTTTGAGATGAAAAGATTCATGATAAGCAGCCTTTTGTAGGCGATTTTGTATTTATTGTCTATATTTAAGGCATTAATCTTAAAGTATAGGATTAATATACCTAATCACCCTATGACGCCTGAAAAAAGACTTGATCAGATTGAACCTGAACTGGCTGAAGTTATCCAGAAAGTGGATCGATTAATTGAATCGAATGGAAAGATTATTGATCTGGTTATCGATACGAAAGCTGAACTTAATTTAACTAAAGAGACACTGGTTCAAGTTGTTGATACGGTCGTGCGGCTTGATAGTACAGTCAGCAGGATTGATAGCGACGTAGCTGTTCTTAAAGTAGCTAGTGATAGAACAGCCAGAGCGATTGCTAATCTAACAGTAACTACAAAACAACAGTTTGAGTGGGTAGATACCCGATTTAATGAAGTGAGTACTCGTTTTGATGGAGTAGATGCTCGTTTTGACGGAGTAGATGCTCGTTTTGACGGAGTAGATGCTCGTTTTAATGGAGTAGATACTCGGTTTGACGGAGTAGATGCTCGGTTTAACGAAGTGGATACTCACTTTGGCGAAGTAAATGCTCGCTTTGATGAGGTGAATACCCGCTTTGGTCAGTTTGAAGCTAATCAAAACGAAATGCGTCAGGAAATAGCCGAACTTAAAATGGGCCAGGCGTTGATTTTACAAATTTTACGTGAGAAACTTCCTTAGCGGATATGTTAGGGTCAATCATTTTTCCTGATTAAGCATCTGTTTTACCCGATCGGCCACTGTCTCTACGGCAATCATGTGGAGGCAGGCTAAATCGCCACGCCAGCAGGGCTTATTGCCAAAAACAGAACAGGGTCGGCAGGGAAGTATTTCGGTAGAAACTTGCAGAATGGCGTCATCCCCCTGCCCCCAGGGGCCAAAACCCGCATCAGGATGCGTAGCGCCCCAGATTGACAGGACGGGTACACCGCTTAGGGCCGCCAGGTGCATATTGCCCGAATCCATGCATAGCATCCCGTTCAATCGTTGGATAAGCATTAGCTCAGCCGCCAGACCAAGTTTACCAGCTACCAGAATGGCTTGTGGGTATTGTTGCTGTAGTGTTTCCAGTTGGGTGATTTCCTGTGAGCCACCTCCAAACAGAAAAACAGTAACCGGTGTGTCTGTATACAGTTGGTTGAGCAAAGGAGCCAACCGTTCGAATGGCCACATCTTTTGTTCGTGTTGTGCAAAAGGCGCAATACCTAACCAGCGTGTGCCAGACTGAATCGATTGTTGGGCCAGAAACGAGGCCAGTTCGTCGCTGGCAGAGGCTACGAGTTGGAATCGGAATGGTTTTGCAGGTTGGAGAGTAAATCCGGCTATGTCGAAAACCTGGGCGTAGCGTTCAACAGTATGTAGAAGTTGACGACGTATTTTTCCTTCCTTTCGAGTCAGTTCCTTTTTTTCGCTTCGCCCTTTATCGATGGTTGCCGAGGGCGTACCAACTGCCTGGAAAAGAGCCTTCAGGACACCAGATCGTAAATTCTGATGGGCATCGACCAAGGTATCGAACGGCCCTAGCGCACGGAGTTCAGTAAATAGTTGAACCAGACCTTTCAACCCCTTATGTCGGCCATCGAAATCAGCCCCAACCACACGTACGTTCGGAAACTGGGCAAAAAAAACGGCAAACTTCTGCCGAGTCACCAGGGTAATGCCTACGTCGGGATAGCGTGATGTAAACGCTTGAATGACAGGGGTTAGTAAGGCTACATCACCCATAGCCGAAAACCGAAGCAGGAGCAGACTCTTTTTCAATGTATAGTATAGGCTATATGGTACAGGATGTATGAAGTATGATGTATGAACCAGTATCAAGTCATGCTCATCCGACTTACATCATATACCCTCTAGCATACATCCTATACCTTACGCTTGTCCGTATAAGATCGGATTCAGCGTCGGGTCGTTGTACATTTTCATTTGCCGGTACACTTTCATATACCGATCGCCGTTCTGAATATCTTCCAGAAGCTCGTCGAAGCAGCGGGCCAGATCACCTTCCTGTTCAAGGAGCACAGTCAGTTTCTGTTGTGCTTTCTGGCGATGCTCTTCTGATACGTCCGGACGGTCGACTTGCTCGTTGAAGTGGTAAAGCTTCAATTGGAGAATCGACATGCGGTCAAGGAGCCAGGCCGGTGTTTCAGAATTCATTCGGGCCGACGATTTGGGAGTAATGCCAGCAAAACGTGCTGAGAACCAGCTATCGATGAGTTCTACTGTGTCCGTACGATCCTGATTCGACTGGTCGATTCGGCGTTTAATCGCTACTAACTCGCTCGGGCTTATCGTTGGGCTGCGAATGATGTCTTCAAGATGCCATTGGACGGTATCGATCCAGTTTTTCTGATATAGCAAATGCGCGACATCGTTGGATGAATAGGGGTTGTTGATAGGCGTATCGACCTGATCGGTCAGGTGATAGTCCTGAATACTCTGGCGAAAAATGGTAGTAGCAAAAGTGGCGTTCATAAGCAATCAATCATTTGCAAAGATACAGCTTTTCGTGGGTTATGCCCAGCAGCAGACGACAGGCATACCCGAACAACCCAGCACAACGAGCTACAATTACCCCTGAGGACTTATGGGGAGTCAATGTGCCGTTTGCGGGTGAAATCGACCATCGATCCCTGATAGCCTAGCGGGAGTGAACCTTTCCTTAAAATTTAAACGTTTGTTTAAAACAGGATTTAAAATGCTTAACTCCCTTGTCCTGACCTAAAAACTAGTACGATTATGCGTTGTAGCCCCTCAAAAAATACGGAAGAGCGAATTCGGGAAGCGGCCCGCCAGGTCTTTCTGGAGAAAGGGTTTGACGGTACTACCTCAAGGGACATTGCCGAAGCTGCCGGTATCAATATCGCGCTGACTAACTATTATTTCCGTAGCAAGGAAAAGCTATTTATCAGCATTTTCGATGAACTGATCCAGTTGTTTTTCGAAGGCATGTTCTGCATTCTGAACAAGCCGATTGGCTTGCGTGAGAAAATTACTGAGCTAGTGGAGCATGATTTTCAACTGATGAAGAGCAACCCCAGTCTCTGCATTTTTGTCATGAACGAGATTCATCGGAATCCCGAACGTATGGCGAATGCCGTGGAAGCCCGAAAGCAATTTCAGCAATCCGTATTTGATGAACAGCTTCGCCGGGAAGCGGCACTTGGGCACATTCGCTCTATCGAAGCTATGCACCTCATGGTGATGATTGTGTCTAATATTCAGTTCCTATTCATCAGTAAGGCGATGCATATCCGAATCTGGCACATGAGCGAAGAAGCGTTCGATGCTTTTGCCAATCGGCACAAAGGCATAGTTATCGACATGATTACTAATTACTTATTTGCATTTGAAAGCGTCTGATTTTTAGTGCATAATCCACATGTATCTATGAATTGCCAAGGCTGAATGCTGTCGTCGTATACGATCAGACGGGTTTAGCGCCAACTCAGTCAATGAACCGAACCCGGCTAGTGTGTACAAACGTCTGGTTCGTAACCATACATCCTCTATGGAAGCAATTTTTACCATTCCGCCGGTTGTTGATCTGCCGGTTGATTTTCGGCTTTCGTTTCGACCCTTTGTGGCGTTTCTGAAAGCACAGCAACAAAAATTTTCCTCCGCTACGGAGTTATCCCGGTTGTATACATATCTGATCGACCGATTTATGGCGGCAGATGCGCTGACCGACTCACCGGAGCTTCGATTGAGCGAAGTGCAGTTAACGGAGTTATTTCAGTTGGTGAGTATGGCAATGCTCCCGCTCTCGCAGACCCGACCAATTCCCTTTGCGTTTGGACTCCCGTTGCCGCTCACGTTTTTTTACTATTCATCGGCTTTTGAAGCGTTGATTAGAAAGACGCCTGATTTTCTTCACAAAGCGCCTGATCAGATTCAGTGGGAGAAAAAGAAATTTTACCTCTATCAACTCATTCTCGACAGGTGTTACGGAATCAAAACCAATGAAGCCTGCGGGCCGACCATGCATTTTGAAAAAGAGCAGGACAGCTTGATGCGTTATTACCAGATGGAGGTCGACGCGTCGTTTTTCGAACCGCGCATCGAAGGGGAATTACCGCCCTTAAAATCGGCCTGGGTTGATTTTGCGAACGGACTAGGACCGTTGCCACAAGGGGACGATGCCCTGCCGCTGGACCGATTTATATTCGAAGGATTTTCCTTTTTTCGAATCGAAGACATCACCGAAACGGAAACCATCCGGCAGTTGGAGGATGTGTTTGTACACCTTCAGTCGGATACGGAGCCAGTGATTTACCGTCGGTTCGAAACGGCGATGCGGAATCTGTGTGGCCGACCGGATTTGCAGATTAGTCTGATGCCGCTGCCGCAAATAAACGGACATTTTGTCCAACATCCTGAAGGGAAAAAACGCAGCATTTTTATGCGCAATGCGGTCAATGTGATGGATGAGTTTAACGATCCGGATACGCAGGCGCTGGCGGCTAAACTAATGAAGAATCCGGTGCCGTATGTATTTGCGGGTTTGCAGGGATTGCCCGAAGCGGAGACTAAGGCATTGACCGAACGGAATATTCGGAGTTTGCTGGTATACCCCATCGTGATGGCCAACGAAGAGCTGGGGATTCTGGAAATGGCCAGTTCGCAGCCGGATGCCTTTGACGATAAAGTGTTGAAGATCATCGAGCGCATTAAGCCGCTGGTGCAGGAACTGCTCCGCTATCAACTAAATCAGTTCAAGGCTGAAATTGAGCAGTTGGTTCGGACGAAGTTCACGTCGTTGCAACCTGCTGTCGAGTGGCGGTTTTATAAAGAAGCCTGGGAAGAACTACGACGCAGCCGATCGGGCGATTCGACGGAGCAACTGACACCCGTACGGTTCGAACAGGTCTATCCGCTCTACGGGGCAGTCGATATTCGGAATTCGTCGGTTGAGCGGCACAAGTCGGTTCGGAAGGATTTAGCCGATCAGTTGCTGGCGGTGGAGGCTATTTTTATGCACGCCCATTTCCCTCCTCAGCAGGAGCGCCCCGAACAACTCCGGCTCGAAAACTATGCCTGTCAGAAACGGCTACAAGAGGGGATGGCTGCTGAGGATGAGCAGGAGATAGGTCTCTTTTTGGTCAATACCATAAATCCGTATCTGCGTCAGCTTATGCTGGAGCATCATCCATTATTGCCTGATCTGGAAGCTTATTTTGCGCAAATCGATCCCTTGACCGGGTTATTCAACCGGGCGTTGAAACGGTATGAGCTGACGATGGATAAACTCAACGCAACTGTAAACGACTATATTAATCAGGAAGAAAAACAGCTACAGACAATTTATCCGCACTACTTTGAGCGCTATCGTACTGATGGCACTGAGTATACGATCTATATAGGTCAGTCTATTGCCCCCGATAAACCGTTTGCACGTCCGATTCATCGGCAGTTGATCGAATGGCAATTGTCATCGATGGTAAAAACGGCCCGTCTGACGCAGAAGCTACTTCCTGAGTTACCTTTACCGCTGAAAACGACGCAACTCATTCTGGCGCATGCGCACCCGGTCGATATTGGTTTTCGGCAGGATGAACGCCGATTTGATGTGGAAGGATCCTATAGCATTCGGTATGAGGTTGTTAAAAAGCGAATCGATAAAGCCTTGGTAGAAGGGACCGGCCAACGGCTGACCCAACCCGACACCATCGCGCTGGTCTATAGCCATATCTCTGAAATTGGTGATTACATCGCACAAATCGAACGGTTACAGGCGAGTGGCGACTTGAAGCCAGAGATAGAATTCCTCAATCTGCAACCCATGCAGGGCGTATTTAACCTGAAAGCGCTTCGGGTGGGTATCAATTACAAGGCGTAACAACAGGCCAGAACCATGAAACGAGTACAAAAAGCAGGGTATGGGCTGATGGGTTTGCTATGCCTTTGTAGTAGTGTTATTGCAACGTACGCACAGGTAAAGACAACCCCTGCTGGCGATTCGATCCGGCAGCGGGTGATCCTGATTGGCGATGCCGGTCGTTTACGAAACGGTAAAAATCCGGTCGTGGATGCCGTATCCAGCCGCTATAACCTGAACGATTCCCGCACAACGCTGCTATATCTGGGCGATAATGTGTATACCTACGGTCTTCCCGAGAAAGGCAGTCCCGGTTATGATTCACTTGTCGCTGTACTGGCGTATCAGGCCCGGCCTGGATTGGCCCGGCCTGGATTGGGTAAAGCTGGAAACGTACTTTTTATTCCCGGCAATCACGACTGGTCGAAGGGGCGGCCGGATGGTTGGGAGCGTATCAAACGGCAGGGCGAATGGCTCGATAGTTTACAGGTGCCTACCATCCGAATGGTACCATCGGGCGGTTGTCCCGGACCGGAAGAAATCCCTCTGGGGGCTAATCTGGTGCTGGTGGTGGTCGATACGCAATGGTGGCTGCATCCGTATGCCAAACCGGGGGTTGAGTCGGATTGCGCCTGCAAAAGTGAGGACGAAGTGTTGGCCCGCCTGTCGGATATTGCCTACCGGAACAAGGGCAAGGGAATCATTCTGGCAACGCACCATCCCATGCGCAGCTATGGTATTCACGGTGGCTACTATACGCTGAAACAGCACATTTTTCCGCTCACCGAGTTCTCGTCGGGGTTGTATATTCCCTTACCCGTAATCGGCTCCATTTATCCGTTGGTGCGGGGTGTGTTCGGTAATATTCAGGACCTTCCCAACCCCAGCTATCAACTGATGGTGAAAGCGTTTGAGCGGGCAATGGCTCCTGCGCCAAATGTGGTGTTCGTAGCCGGGCATGATCATGCTTTACAGCATATTGTGGATGGGTCGCGAAACTACATTGTGAGTGGATCAGGCATAAATCGTGAACGCGTAAAGCAGGGTAAGCTAGCTCAGTTTGTCAGCAGCGATTGGGGGTATGTCGTACTGGACTTACTGGCTAATGGCAGGCTGAACGCTACTTTTTATACCGTCGATGAACAGGCAAAGGCTACTGAAGCGCATACCGCTACGTTGTTTACAGTTCCAACGAAAGTCGATACCGTAACAGCAAATGGGCAACGACCCAACTGGCCCGATAGCGTACAAGTAGCCATTGCGCCTGAATACGAACGTGTTGGACGCGTCCATCGTTGGTTGCTGGGTACGAATTACCGGACGGAGTGGGCTTCGACCGTGAAGTTGCCGGTTTTCGATATCAGGCGCACGATGGGCGGATTCAAAATTTTACAGCGTGGGGGAGGTTTCCAAACCAAATCGCTACGAATCGAGGACTCTATTGGCCGGGAGTGGGTATTACGAAGTATTCAGAAGGACCCGGCAAAAGCACTTCCTCGTATCCTGCAGCAGACCATTGCCAAAGATGTCTTACAAGACGAAATATCGGCGGGTTATCCATTCGCGCCCTTAGCTGTCCCCATTCTGGCGCAGGCGGCTGGGGTTCCCCATGCCAATCCTCGTGTGGTGTATCTACCCGACGATCCTGCTCTGGGTATTTATCAGGCTGATTTTGGGAATGGTGTTTTCCTGTTCGAAGAGCGAAATCCTGGCGATAGTAAGTCGGTCAGTACGCCCAAAGTATTGGACGCACTGGAAAACGATAATGACAATCGGGTCGATGAGAAGGCGGTACTGCGGGCGCGGATGCTCGATTTGTTCATGGGCGACTGGGACCGTCACGAAGATCAATGGCGCTGGGGAAGTCGAAAACAGGATAAAGGTAAGCTCTATTACCCCATCCCCCGCGACCGTGACCAGGTGTTTTTTCGGGCAAACGGACTCCTGCCAACGATTGGCTCACTACCCTGGATACAGCCTAAGTTTCAGGGGTTTACCGCTAAGCTGCCAAATGTAAATGGGTTTATGTTTAATGGCCGCTATTTCGACCGGTTATTTTTACACAGCCTGACCGAACAAGATTGGACGGTGGAGCTAAAGAAACTGCACGATGCCTTAACGGACGAGGTACTGGAACAGGCTATCCGGCAGTTGCCCGAAGCATCTCAGAAAAAAACTGGACAGAAATTGCTGGAAACGCTGAAAAGTCGGCGGGAATGGCTTCTGAAAGAAGGGCTAACCTATTATCGCTTTTTAGCCAAAGTAGTCGATATTCCCGGTTCGGATAAGGCCGAACTGTTCCGCATCGAACACCTGCCCGACAATAAGCTGACGGTTTCCATCTTCAAAATCACCCGAAATGGGGTAGACGATTCGCCACTGTATCGTCGGGAGTTTGATGGACGGGTAACGGATGAGGTTCGGTTGTACGGTCGTAAAGGCGATGATCGGTTCGAGGTCGTTGGCACCCAGCCTGCTCATATTCGGGTGCGGCTTATCGGCGGCAAAGGCGAAGATGTGTTTACCGTAGAAGGGCAGCCGGGAAAACCACATATCTATGACGTACGTACCGAAGCCAATGTACTGCCCGAAGCGGGTAAGCTGATCGACCGCCGTTCGACGGATAAGGCCGTAAACCAGTACGACTCGCATGCTTTCAAGTATGATCGGGTGGCTCCGTTAGCAACGATCGGTTTTAACCCGGACGATGGCCTGATTCTGGGGGCAGGGGTTCAGTGGACCAAACAGGGGTTTCGTAAAGCGCCTTATGCGGCCATGAACCGCCTGATGATAACCCGTTCACTGGCTACCGAAGCCATGTCGATCAAATACGACGGTATTTTTACAGACCTGATCGGCAAAAATGATCTATGGCTCAGTGCCTTTTCGAAAGCTCCCGACAACGTAACCAACTTTTTCGGCCCTGGCAACGAAACGGCCTACGACAAAAGTCATTCGATCCGGTATTACCGTACTCGCTACGATCTGATTAATATTGCGGCCTTGCTAAAACCCCAAACCGGCAACCATATGGAATTGTCGGTTGGTCCTGTTTTTCAGCATTTCAGCCTTAACCAAGGCGATAATGGCGGTCGATTTATTGAGAAGTACCTGGCCGATTTGCCTCCTCAGGAACGTTTTCTGCAGCAGGAGAGCTACGTAGGGCTACAGGCTGGACTATTGATCAACAACCGGAATAACCCTGTACAACCTTCGCGGGGCCTGCACTGGAACACGACGGTCCTGGCTTTGCAGGGGTTCGACGAAAAAAGCAATAACCTGTTGCAATTCCGCACCGATCTAAGCATCTATACCAGTTTCAGCCCAGCCGCCCGGTTTGTCATTTCCAACCGAATTGGTGGCGGACTGACGTACGGAAACCCTGCTTTTTACCAGTTGCTCTACCTGGGTGGCCAAGACAACCTTCGCGGGTTTCGGACGTATCGATTTGCGGGAAATCACCTGATCTATCATAACATCGAAGCCCGGCTGAAGCTGTTTAGTTTTCGGTCCTTTCTGTTTCCAGCCAGTGTAGGCTTACTGGCGTTCAATGATGTAGGTCGGGTATGGCTCAACGGAGAATCGTCGCATCGCTGGCATGACGGCTATGGAGCAGGGCTCTATATGAATCCAGCTCAATTACTTACGATAACGGCATCCGTTGGTTTTTCCGATGAATCAACCTTACCTTACGTGTCGCTTGGTTTCCGATTCTGATTTCACTGAAAAACTGCAACCCAATGCTTCCTGACCTCTTAACACAGACCGAAACCTACGCTATTCAATTTTTTGTCGATCACCTAAGCCCCGATTTTACCTATCACAATCGGGAACATACGCAGGAGGTCGTACAGGCTGTCGATCAAATGGCCCGATTTTATAAATTGTCTGAGTCGGACTATACGACGGTTATGGTAGCGGCCTGGTTACATGACCTGGGGAATCTGACCGGGCCATCTGGTGGGCATGAAGAACGAAGCGTCGGATTAGCCGCTGATTTTTTAACAAAGCTGGGTGTTTCGACGGAGATTATCAGGAATGTTCAGGCCTGTATTCGGGCTACTAAAATGCCGCAATCGCCTACCAATCGTCTGGAGGAAATCCTGTGTGATGCCGATCTGTTTCACTTGGGTAGCGAAGATTATCCTGATTACCAGAAACGACTTCGGAAAGAGCAGGAAAACCGGACGGGTCTGGAGATTTCGGGGAAAGTTTGGCGGCAACAGAACATTTCCTTACTCGAAAGTCATCGCTACTTTACTGACTATGCCCAGGAGAAACTGGCGGCCGGCCAGGCTGAGAACCTTCGTCAATTGCTGGAAAAGCAAGCCGAAAAGGCCACCGGAAAAGAGGCTAAGCAGGAGAAAAATAGCCCCAAAGAACATACCGTTGTTGCTGAGAAACCTGCTTCTGATACGGTTGAACCGCCAATGTCAGACCCATTGAGTTGGAAGGAGCCAAAGGAAAAGAAAAAAGAGAAGGATAAACGTTCAGAGCGTGGCATCGAAACCATGTTTCGAACCACCTCGACTAATCACATGCGCCTGAGCGAAATTGCCGATAGCAAGGCCAATATTATGATTTCGGTAAACTCGATCATGGTATCGGTACTTGTGTCGATATTGCCGCGCCGGATCGAGGAAAACCCATATTTGATGGTTCCTACCACTTTATTTTTGATTACGTCGGTACTAACCATCGTGTTTGCTATCCTGACTACCCGGCCCAACGTCAGTCATGGTACCTTTAGCCACAGCGACATTGAGCAGGGCAAGGGGAATCTGCTATTTTTCGGTAATTTCTACCAGATGAGTTTAGGCGAGTATGAATGGGGTATCCAGCAGTTAATGAACGACAGTACCTATCTCTACAACTCAATGGCCCGCGACATTTATTACCTGGGGCTAGTGCTGGCTAGAAAATATAAACTACTTCGGGTGGCCTACAACATATTCATGTTTGGCTTTATCATTTCCATTCTGGCCTTTCTGGTTGTGTTTTTCATTAAAAAGTAAAAGCAAAACATAAAACTTCCCGAAGGTTGCAAACCCTCGGGAAGCTGACATCACGGAAAAATGGCTTATCTCGATTTACAACTACATCCGGCCAACCAGCAGTTCGACGATGTATTGGTAGGAGTCGGTGGTTAATTTCTGGTTGATGGTTTGGTCCCACCGTTCGCGTTCAGTAACTCGGCCATCGGCGTTTAGTGTGTATTTGTATCGGTAGTTGAATAGAACTTTATAGGGGCTGCTCTGAATACGGCTGATACTCTGAACCAGATGTTTGTGAAATTTTCCGAAAATGGGGAGGAACAATAACTCGGTGCCCTGGTCAAGGTTGCTGTCGAATGTGGTATGCAATGGGTTCTGAGGATGGTAGTCCGTCTGCATAGGGCCATATCCCGTATAGCTGTATAGATTTTGATACTCAATCGTTCCGTTGAACTTCTGCGTCACCATCGATAGTTCGCCATCGCCATCGTAAGTGAATTCAGTAGAGCGGGCTGAACCGCCATCTTCCCGGTATTTAACCAGGTGCTGGTTCACAAAGTCATAATCTACATAATACTCCATTGAAACGGCGCCGGTGTTGTCGTAAAAGCGGACCCAACCCGTGTTGGCAGTGTAATCGGGATTGAGGCTGATCACATTGACTTTGTATTTTACCGGTACACCACTGTTGGTCGAATAGCTGGTAGCTTTTACGTAAGCGGGGCTTACACTGTGCTCATAGTCCGTGTAAAAGTTGCTGCGTTTAACTTTTACAATCTTACCATCGGCGTTATATGATAGCTCATACGGTCCTTCTTTTACCAGCGTATATTTCTTGGTAGCTGCCAGCAAGTTACTTTGTACAGCGACATCGGACCCGGCATGGGTATTGGTTACTTCTGGGCCTACAGGGGTAGGGAGGGCATCTTTTTGGCAGGAAACCAGACTGGTACTTACGGCAAAACTTACAGCACACAGGGTAATCTTAAAAGCGGAATTCATTGGATTTGTTGTGTTTGAAATAGAATTAGTGAATGGTTGTCAACCATTGTATCGATTGAACACAACAAAGGTAGAGGGATCGGTGGGCGGCCTGCCAGCTTCAGTCAACAACGGGTAGCGCTGACTGAATAACTAGCGGGGGAAATTGGATAGTTTGACGATTGCCTATTATGACATAAAAGCCATACAAGGTCATTCAGTTTGATCAATAGCGCATCAGATGCAGTGCTGTTTTAAACCGTTGGCCATACCTGAAAGGCTTCACCAACCCCAAATTCCGATCGGTCGGCAGGAAGCTCCATGAAGCCATCAGCGGCTAACAGATTCGCAAAATCGGCAGAGCCGGAGCCGGGTAGGGGGTGAGCCAGTGTTCGTCCGTCAGGTTCAGAGATAAGCCGGACAGGCAGGAAATAGGTGATAGCCGGTTTGAAAACAACGGGTTGAGTGAGCTGGGCATAGTGTGCAGGAGCCGGGCCTAGTCCGAGCGATGCCCTTAGGTAGGGTATCACATACCGATACGCACATAAAACGGTCGAAACCGGGTTGCCGGGAAGCGCAAAAACGGTTCGATTCGGATAGGCCGTATCGGCTGAAGAGGTTCCAAACCAGAGTGGCTTTCCCGGTCGTTGTTCAATCTTATGGAAATGCTTCTGAATACCCAGTCGCGCCAGTACATCTGGTACAAAATCGGCTTTCCCAGCCGACACGCCCCCGCTCAGAATCAGAACATCATTTTGTACCAATAACGCCTGAATGGCTGTCTGTAACTGGTATTCATCATCGACAATGTGATGCAGGGTAGCCGAAATACCCACTGACATAAGGGCCGCTCGCAGCATGTAGGTATTCGACCGGCGAATCTGATGGGGGAGGGGTGTGTCACCCACATCGACTAGTTCATCGCCTGTTGATATGAGCGCCACGCGGGGTAATGCGGAAACCACAATGGTTGATTGGCCCACCGAAGCGGCTACAGCAATGGCGGATGGACTCAGCCGAGTGCCCGTAGGCAGCAATTCATCACCCGCCTGTCGGTCGATAGCCTGAGCATGGACGTGCTGACCTAACACTACATCGTCAATTGTAATGGTAGCCTGACCGTTGGCAACCGTTATGTCTTCATACCGAACAATCGTATCGATTCCCGCAGGTAGCATGGCGCCCGTCATCACTTCCAGACAGGCTGTTGAGTCAGCGAGAGTTTGCTGAGGCTGACCAGCAAATTGTTGTCCAATAATCGTAAAGGTTCGCTGACCAGAAGCATAAGCGGCATATGCAATCCCAATGCCATCCATCGACACACGATTGAACGGTGGGAAGTCACGGTCGGCATACACCGGTTCGCGCAGCACACGGCCTAACGAATCGTTTAGGGAAATAGCCTCAGTAGGCAGCGTAAGCAGGTGTTGTTGAGTAACGGCAAAGGCTTCGGCAACAGAAAACATAACTGAATGACTAATGGGTAATGAATAATGGACAATGTACAATGAAAATACCTAATACGGTTCCTCTCTTTGTACCTTTACATTACCCATTAGTCATTGTCCATTGTTCATTACTCGTACAGTTATGTTTTCGCACCTTAACGCCGAAGGAAATCCCGCTATGGTTGATGTGGGCGGTAAAACCGTTTCGCGTCGAACGGCCCGTGCCCGCAGTGTTGTGGCACTTGGACCTGATATTATGCAGCATCTGGCTCCGTCAGGCTCGAATGGAACGGAGATTACGACCAAAAAAGGTCCTGTTTTTCAAACGGCGATTATTGCTGGAACGATGGCTGCTAAACGGACCGATGACCTAATCCCGCTCTGTCATTCACTGGGGCTCGACAATTGCCAGATTACCGTAACCACCGAAGGGACTGATGCCATTGTAGACTGTCTGGTGTCGACCGAGGGCAAAACCGGGGTTGAGATGGAAGCGCTGGTTGGAGCATCGGTAGCGGCTTTGACAATCTATGATATGTGTAAAGCCTTCTCGCACGACATTGTGATCAAAGAAACCAAGCTCATGGAAAAAACGGGCGGTAAACGAGACTTTCGACGTGAGTAAAATCAATGGACTCATCCTGACGGGCGGGCGTAGCACGCGTATGGGTACGGATAAATCGCAGTTGATCTATCACGGAAAATCCCAGCGCGATCATTTAACCGAATTGCTCCGACCGTATTGCAGCGTGGTATTCTGGTCGGTGAATAGCACGCAGGAAGCCGAACTGGAGGTGGCTGGGCAACTTCAGCTTCGGCTAGTGGATCGGTATGATCTGCCGGGGCCGATTAACGGTATTTTGTCGGCGTTTGCCTATGATCCACAGGCTGCCTGGTTTGTCGTAGCTTGCGACATGCCACTTGTATCGCCTAAATCCATTGATGCACTGGTGAAAGGGCGAAATCCGGCCAAACTGGCTACCGTATTTTACGATTCAGATGGTCAGTTGCCTGAACCGCTGTTGGGTATTTACGAACCTGCTTTTGGCCCTGTTTTGCATCAGGCTGTTGCTGAAGGGGCTTATTCCCCTCGCCAGATTCTTCTCCAGAATGATATTCTTCTGTTGACGGCACCTGACCTTCGCGAACTGACAAATATTAATAATCCTGAAGAGCGCCAAAAACTTGGACTATAAACAATTGGTTTGTCGAAAAACAGATAATCAAACCAATTCGCTATGACCATATTTCGCCATTTTCTCCTGGCCGCTGGCTCGGTGCTGCTGGGCATTCCGGCTACGGCCCAATCGAATGCCGTTGATTTGCAGGTATTTTCGAATGAACGGATTCAGCATCAGAAAACACTTGGCCTTACATTAGGCGGGTATGCGCTCGCAAACATAGCTGTTGGCAGTATTGCCGCTGGACAAACATCGGGCGAAACGAAGTATTTTCACCGGATGAACGTGTATTGGAATCTGGTTAACCTCGGTATTGCCGGAGTAGGTTTGCTAGGCTCCCGCAGGCCTCAAAAAGGCAATGAAACGCTGAGCGATGCAGTTCGGAAACACGAAACCATGAAACAGATTTTGCTGCTCAATACCGGACTCGATGTAGCTTACGTGATTGGCGGAGCTTATCTGCGTGAACGGGCAGAAACCCGACCCGACCAGGCCGACCAACTGCGAGGTTACGGGAAGTCCATCATGGTGCAGGGTGGATTTCTGCTGGCTTTCGATCTGGTCAATTACCTGATCTTCAAAAAAAGGGGCGACAAGCAGGAGCGTTTATTGCTCTCATCAAGTCCATCGGGTGTCGGATTGATGTGGCCGATTCGGTAAACAGGGTATTGATAATCCTCGCATTAATCCCGAAACGAGATGGTATAAAAGATGGGTTTTTGCAACCTCATACTTGTACCATTCTTGTATTGAATGCGGGCATCCTCTAGTTGAATAATGTATCGGTCGCCCGGAGCTTCAGCAGGAGCAAAGGCGATAGATAAATCATTACCTGAACCTGACCAGTTCAAAAAACCGACTCGTGTTGTGCCCCGCACTCGATTGATGACAGCATTTTTAATGATCACGTTGGAATCTAGCTCTGGGTGTTGCCGATGAGCCTCTGGCGTAAGCTGGCAGGTGAGGGTAATGGTTTGTGAAGAAATTGGGACTTTACTGGTTGGCCCAACGGGTTTTCCATCGGCCAGAATAGTAAACTGAACGGGAGGGTCAGCTATGGCCTGTGCTAGTGTACGTTGTGGCAGGCTGTTCAGAGATACCAGCATAAAAACGATTAATAAGGGTCGCATAGCTACGTGTGAAGGGGTTTTGAGCCAATAACGGAATTGTAAAGTATGTATTGCTGACTTCGTAATGTACTTGTGAATCCAATTGTTGCGGCTCAATTTCTCTGTTTTGGATTGAGCCGATGAAATAGGAGCATAAACCCGAACCAATCCCCTGTACTGATCGTTCTGCGGTAATTTACTAATCGCACCGGTAGCTCGGCGCCACTACTTTATGCAGGTACCGTTACAACCCTTTCAGTCATTCCTTACAAACGCCATTACCGTCATTCAGCAGGACCCCGATGCCGTTGGACTAGCCGTTGGCGGTTCCTGGGCATCGGGTGAGCTGGACGCCTACTCCGACCTCGATCTGGTTCTGGTCAGTAACCAGCAAATTGCGCCTGAACTGGCCAACATGCAGGTCGTTGCTGCCCGATTCGGATCGATGCTGGCTTCCTTTCGGGGCGACCACGTAGGCGAACCCCGTTTGTTGATCGCCCTCTATGAGTCGGCCTTGTTGCATGTTGATATTAAATTCCTAACCCCCGACGAGTTCCATCACCGCGTTGAAAACCCGACAATTCTTTGGGAAAAGGACGGCATGCTGACATCAATTATGGAACAAACTACGGCTCATTATCCGCCTTTTGATTTTCAGTGGGCCGAAGATCGTTTCTGGATTTGGGCCCATTATGCTGCCCTGAAAGTGGGTCGCGGGGAGTATTTCGAAGCTATTGATTTTCTTGCCTTTGTTCGAAATGCCGTCATCGGGCCGCTGCTTCATCTGAAAAATGCCAGTTTACCACGAGGGGTTCGTCGGGCTGAAACAACGTTCGGAACCGATGAGTTAACCCGACTGCGTAAAACGGTTTCGATGCCCGACCGAATGACACTGTTGAGTAGTTTGTGGGAGGTAATGTATATGTATGAATCCCTGCGCGATGCACTGGCACCCGACACGTTTCGTAAAAACAGTGCTGCCCAACTGGCTGTTACCAAGTATCTTGCTGCCCTTTAAAATTTGTCATTCATTGTCAGTAAGCCGCCATACAGTAATCATTTATTGTTGAGGCTGTGAATGATAATGAATGACCACTCAATAACAATGAATGACCCGTATATGACAACAATTGAGGACGAACGTTTTTTGCGCGAGGCTATCCAGCTGGCCCGCGAAGGTATGAACAGCAATCAGGGAGGACCATTTGGTTGCGTGATTGTTCGGGATGGTGAAATTGTTGGGAAAGGCTGCAATCGGGTTACCTCAACCAACGACCCAACGGCTCATGCCGAAGTAGTGGCCATCCGTGATGCCTGCCAGAATCTGGATTCGTTTCAACTGGATGGCTGTACACTCTATGCCTCTTGCGAACCCTGCCCCATGTGCCTGGGGGCTATTTACTGGGCCCGACCCAGTCGGATTGTGTATGCAGCCGAGCATACCGATGCGGCCGACGCTGGTTTCGATGATTCGTTTATTTACAAAGAGTTGGAAAAAAAGCACGAAGAGCGCCACATCCCGATGCAACAACTGCTGCGCAACGAAGCCGGACAGGTGTTTCGGGAGTGGGTGGCTCTGGAGAAACGGATGCCCTATTGATACGTGAATTTTTTCGACAGGATTTACCGGATGAACAGGATTTATTGGTCTAGCTTAAATCCTGTTCATCCGGTAAATCCTGTCAGAGAGAAAAAGCTGTACTTTTGTAAAAAAATAGACTACGTCATGCCAGGAATGGAATTTTTTGGAGCGGCTGAGCGCAAGGAAATCAACGATGTGCTCGAGACCGGCATCCTGTTTCGGTATAATCACGAAGCGCAGCGGAACAATATCTACAAAGCCCGCGAATTTGAGGCCGAGGTTTCTAAGGTCGTAGGGGCGAAATATGCTCATGCGGTATCGAGTGGCTCAACGGCCGTACTCTGTGCATTGGCAGCCGCTGGGATTGGTGCAGGTGACGAGGTCATTGTGCCGCCCTTTACCTACATCGCTACCGTCGAAGCGGTTCTGATGATTGGTGCCTTACCGGTTTTTGCCGACATCGACGAAACGCTTTGCCTGAGTGCCGATGGGATTCGTAAAGCCATCACCCCTAAGACCAAAGCCGTTTGCCTGGTCCATATGTGCGGACAAATGGCCGATATGGATGCGATCATGGCTGTTATTACTGAACATAATCTGGTACTCGTTGAAGATGCTGGTCAGGCGATGGGTGCATCGTTTAAAGGTGTTTCGACAGGGCTTTGGGGTAAAACGGGCGCGTATTCGTTCGATTTCTTCAAAATCGCAACGGCAGGCGAAGGGGGTATTATGGTTACCAACGACGAAACGGCCTATAAACACGCTGATTCCTATTCCGATCATGGACACGACCACATTGGCACCAATAGGGGTATGGAGCAGCACCCGATTCTGGGCTTCAACTACCGGATCAGCGAACTGCATGCGGCTGTAGGTCTGGTACAAACCCGTCGGGTCCCTGAAATCGTCCAGAAAAACAACACCCACAAAAAGCGGTTGATGGAACGGCTGGCGAATGTGCCGGGGGTATCGTTTGCCCGTATTCCTGACGCTGACGGCGATTCGGCTACGTTCTTGAACCTGTTTCTGGAAGATACGCAGTCGGCCCAGCGTACCGTTGCCGAGCTGAATGCGGCTGGTGTTGGTGGGTTCAATTACTGGTTCGTCAATATGTATCACTTCATCAATCAGTGGGATCATATCAAGGAAATGCGGACCGCATCGGCATTGGCAGTTGAGAAGTTCGGTGCCCCTCAGGATTATAAAAACCTCGACATTCCGCGTGCGCAGGCCGTTATTGGCCGGTTGATTTCGTTCGGTATTCGGGCATCGTGGACCACAGACGAAGTAGAAAAGCTAGCCGCTGTCATTGAAGCCGCCGTTCGGAAAGCAACACTGGTAGAAGCGTAATTTTTAACAAGCACCACAAATGTCAACAACAGCCTTACTAACGGAAATAACGGCTCTGCCTCCCGAACTGCGTCAGGAAGTAGAAGATTTTGTTGCGTTTTTGCGAACGAAATCCCAACGAACTTCAGCTATAAAAGAGCGGGAATTCGGTTATGCAAAAGGTAAGGTGCGATTGGCTAAAGACTTTGATGAGCCATTGGACGAGTTTAATGAATATATGTAATGAGGTTGTTGCTGGACACGCACACGCTGCTCTGGTTTTATAGCGGAGATGAATCTTTACCAGACAGTCTTCGACGAATAATAAGCAATCCTGATAACTTGTGTTTTATTAGCATTGCCAGCTTGTGGGAGATTACGATCAAGATGGGTATTGGGAAATTGGAGATTGATTCGCCAATAACCGAACTGTTTAGTTTTTTGGATCGTAATCGGTTTTGGGTAATGCCAATAGAATTGGAGCATTTAGTACAACTTCAAGGATTACCTTATCATCATAAAGACCCTTTCGACAGGCTCATTATAGCACAGGCTTTATCCGAAAATATATCTATTGCTACAAGAGACTCTGTTTTTAGTACATATGGCTTACGTATAATATGGTAACTGCACAGACACAAACCACGCATAAAAATTTTAAAGGCATCGAAAAGACCGTGTTTGGTCGGGGGAGCTTTTCCCAACTCGATGACATTCTGGCTCCGCACCGGGCCGAAAATGAACACTATTTCGTTTTTCTGGTCGATAAGTATTTCGAAGGCAAACCGCTCCAGGAACGGGTTCCGGCACATCCTGAAGACCTGACCTATTACATCAGTGTTGAAGAGCATGAGCCAACCACCGACCAGATCGACCAGCTCCGCGACGAAATTCTGGCTAAGAAAGGTCTTCCTTCGGGTGTAGTAGGCATTGGAGGTGGTAGCATCATGGACATTGCCAAAGCCCTGTCGCTGATGTTTACCAACGAAGGGTCTTCTACGCTGTATCAGGGTCTGAACCTGATCAAAAAGCCGGGTATTTACCACGTTGGCGTACCAACTATTTCGGGTACTGGGGCTGAGGTGTCGATGACGGCTGTCTTGACGGGACCGGTAAAAAAACTCGGTCTCAAATGTGAATGGACGGTATTTAATCAGGTTGTTCTCGACCCTGAACTCATTGTGACGGTGCCGCGCAACTGGTGGTTTTACACGGGTATGGATACCTATATCCACTGCGTAGAGTCGGAAAACGGTCGGATGAATAATGCCTATTCGCACGCCTATGCCGAGCAGGCCATGAAGCTGTGCCGGGAGGTGTATCTGGGAGAAAGCTCAGGCCAGACCCCCGAAAACGATGACAAGCTGATGGTAGCCTCCCTGATGGGTGGATTGAGCCTGACCTATTCGGAAGTGGGCGTGTGTCATGCACTGAGCTATGGCCTGTCGAAAATTCTGGGAACTCGCCATTGTTATGCCAATTGCCTGATCATGAATCATCTGGAAGACTATTATCCAGAGGGCGTGGCCGAGTTCAAGCAGATGGTAGCCTATCACCAGATCGACCTTCCACAAGGGCTGGCAAAAGACTGGGACGACGACACCATTACGAAAATGGCGCATGTATCGTACAACCTGCCGCATATGTGGTTACACGCGATCGGCGACAACTGGCAGGAGGTTATTACCATCGATCTGCTGAAAGATTTGTTCCGTCGGCTGTAAATAGAAGGTATTCTGGTTACTACTAAGCATGAAAAACGCAATCCGAATCTTCCTCATTATTCTTACCGTTTCGGTCAATATCGGCTGCGATCAGGTATCGAAAACCATCGTACGCGACAAGGTAAGTTATGGCGAACGTATCTCGTTGGTACAACGTCATCTGACATTGACTAACGTTGAGAATACGGGCGCGTTTTTAAGTTTAGGTAACACATGGCCTCCGCTGATTAAGAACATTCTATTACTGATACTGCCGATATTGGCGCTTTTGGTGGGGTTTGCTTATCTGATTCTTTCGGCAAAGGCTACCCGGCTTCTGGCGCTGGGAGCCAGCTTTATTATAGGAGGAGGTATTGGCAATCTCATCGACCGGGCAGCTTACGGTTCGGTAACCGACTTCTTGCATATCCGTTTGGGTTTGTTGCAAACCGGTATTTTCAACATGGCTGACGTATCGGTCATGGTGGGAGCCGGACTTATTTTATTGGATGCTTTCCTGAAGAAGGATAAGAGCCAGTTTACTTAAAACGACAGAAAAAAATGTCACAAAAAATCGTTCGCGTTGGCGACATCGAGTGCGGGACTGATGACCTATTTCTCATCAGTGGTCCCTGCGTAATCGAAGACGAAAAAATCATGATGACTGTTGCCGAACAACTCCGCGAAATTCAGGAGCGGGTCGGTATCAAAATCATTTATAAATCATCGTTTCAGAAGGACAATCGCTCCAGCCTGAACTATTATAATGGCCCTGGTCTGGAAAAAGGGATTCAGGTGCTGGCTAAAGTAAAAGAGCAGTTCGGTTTTCCGCTGCTGACCGACGTTCATTATCCGGACCAGTGTGCTCCGGTTGCCGAAGTGGTCGATGTGATTCAGATTCCGGCTTACCTATGTATGCAAACCATGCTGGTTACGGCGGCTGCTAAAACCGGACGGGTGGTTAATATCAAACACGGACAGTTTCTGGCACCGGAAAATATGAAACACCCGGTCAAAAAAATTGAGGATTCGGGCAACGACCAAATCATCCTGACCGAGCGCGGTTACACGTTTGGCTATAACGATCTGGTAGTCGATCCACGTAGTTTTTATCACATGGCGCGCACCAATTATCCGGTAGTATTCGACGTAACCCATGCTATTCGGAAGTATGGTATTCCTTCGGCCGATGCCAAAGGGGGCGCTCGTGAATACCTGCCTGTATTGGCTCGTGCAGGTGTCGCTGCGGGTGTTGATGGCCTGTTTGTGGAAACGCATACCTGCCCATCCGAAGCCCTTTGCGACGCAGCCAGCCAACTCGACATCCGATACCTGGAAGAGTTCCTGAAGCCCCTGCTCGAACTCCATGCCGTTGAAGTTAAATACCGGAATACACTGCCAGAATTGGCGTAATAATCTATAAAGTGAGTGGTGTCGGGTTCTCAAACCCGACACCACTCGCGTCAGCAATAGTGTCGGGTTTGAGAACCCGACACCACAATGAATGACTGAAATCGAAACTGCCTTTACCGCCCTGGGTGGAAAATTTGTTACGCCTGCCGACCAGATTGCGAAGAAACTTCTATCGGTGAAGGCCATCGTGTTCGACTGGGACGGTGTGTTTAATAACGGGATTAAGACCGCATCGGGTAGCAGTTCGTTCAGCGAAGTCGATTCAATGGGTACGAACCTGCTCCGGTTTGGCCTTTGGTTGCAGCATAACCAGCAATTACCCGTTGCCGCTGTCATTACGGGGGTAACGAACGATCTGGCCGAAATGCTTGTGCGTCGGGAACATTTTCATGCCTACTACGCGCAGGCCAAGCACAAGATCGACGTATTGCATCATTTGCTGGATCAGCACCAGCTCAAGCCATCGGAAGTAGCCTTTTTCTTCGATGATGCCCTCGACCTGTCCGTAGCCGAAGTAGCAGGGGTTCGGATCATGATTCGGCGGGACGCCAATCCGTTGTTTATGGAGTATGTCATCCGAAACGGTCTTGCCGACTATGTGACGGGTAGTCAAAGTGGTCAGTTTGCCGTGCGCGAGAGCAGCGAATTACTGCTGGGTTTATTAGGTCAATTTGAAACCGTGATGGCCGAACGACTCCGCTATAAGCCGGTTTATGATGCGTATTACCAACAACGCCAGGCCATCGAACCTACGTACTGGATAGTGGGCTCGAATGGGCCCGAGCCTAAATAATGATAACACGGAGATGCGCAAAGAAACACGAAGATACACAGAGAGAATCAACTAAAACTCGGTGAATCTCCCGTCGCTCTTTCACTCTTTCACTCTTTCACTCTTTATAATGATTATCGGCATCATCCCCGCTCGTTATGCTTCTACCCGGTTTCCCGGAAAACCCTTGGCCGATATTGGCGGTAAATCCATGATTCAGCGGGTGCTGGAGCAGGCAAAAAAGGCAACTTCATTAAGCAAAGTAGTTGTCGCCACCGACGATGAACGGATTGCGGAAGCGGTGCGTCGGTTAGGGGAAGAGGTAGTTTTGACCCGCACCGATCACCCTAGCGGAACCGACCGTTGCTGGGAAGCCTACGACCGGTTGGTTGCCGAGGGGCTTGAGCCGAGCGAGAACGATTATATCATCAATATTCAGGGTGATGAACCCTTCATTGATCCGGCACAAATTGACGAACTGGCTGCTATTCTGGACGGATCGGTTGAATTGGCAACGCAGATGGCTACTGTCGATTCGGCCGCTATACTGCATGATCCCAAAGAAGCCAAAATTGTCGTCAATGGGCAGAATGAAGTGCTCTACTTCAGTCGGTTACCCATTCCATATCTGTGGGATATTGAACCTGACCAGTGGCATTTGCATCACGCATATCACCGACATGTAGGTTTATACGCATACCGGGCTGATATTCTGGCTAAAATCACTCAATTGCCCCCGTCGCCCCTGGAGAAAGCCGAATCACTGGAACAATTGCGGTGGCTGGAAGCTGGTTACCGTATCAAACTCGTCGCAACAACCTATCAAACGCCCAGTGTCGATAGCCCAGCCGATATTGAGAAGATTCTAGGTGGTCTGTAAGGTGCGATGAGCAGAATTGGGTTGCGTCCAGATCTGGTACTGAATCCGTGCCCATACCAGTAGGCAAGGAATCGCTTTAATGTTGTACGGCTGGAAAAACTGCTTTTGGACAACCTGTGGGAAAATATCGGTTGGCGAAAGAGAGGTAAAAATAATGACCAGTGCCAGCAGGATTTTATCTAACTGAGCAGGTTCGCTAAGGGTTACCCACCACAGCGCCACACCCGTTACGGCCATGACATAGGTTGGCGACTCGGCCATTTTGTTGAATACAATCATAAACAACAGGAAGTAGGCCACCATCCGACGCTGGAATAGTCGATCCGACCAGAGGCCAAATCGCAAAAAGGGTAGCAGAAACAGCGTAGCACCAATCAGTTCGATGATACGGTAGTTGCTGTCCGTTTTCGCCATGCCAAACCAGGCTTCGGCAATCCCCATCACCGATACCTGTAGTCCCAATTTACTAACAACGATGACACTAAACCATTCTTTATATTCGGCCAGCAGATGGTCGAATGGGATCATCGTTACCGGGGCAATGGCAAATACTAGTGTCCAGCCTAGCATCGCTAAAATGAACTGTGGCTTTTTTGGGTAAAAGAGAAAGAAGCCCGCAGCCGCAGCCCCGTAAAACTTGATGAAGCCGCACAGCACGAAGAAAAAGGCCGCCTGCCAAACCCGTTCGTTACGCAAATGATAAAGCCCCAGGAGTATGGCGCCGACAATGAGGTTGTTGCTTTGCAGATTCTGAGCCGTAATGAGTGCTTCCAGAAGGATGATCAGTAAGGCGGTACGGCGCTGGCGATCAGGGTCTTTTTCGTCGGATAGGTAATACCAGACACCCGCGAGCAGTGCAACTGTGTTCAGTAAATTCCAGAGGGTCATACCCAACAGATCGGGCATATAATAAAACGGCCCCATCAGCCAGGCAAATGTTGGGCTGTATTTATAATTGTCGAAATAGAGATGCGGATGAAGGCCGTAGATACTTCTGTCTTTAAGCAGGTTGTCGAACGGGCGGGCAAACATCAGGTAGTTGTTATAATTGCCATACCCAAGTAGGTAGTTCTGGAGGGCAACCAAACAAAACAGGACGATAAATAACCCCATCAGTCGGGGTAAGGTCAGAAATTGAAAAACGCGTTGCAACATCGGGACTGTTTACGTTCTGTAAAATTAAACAGGATAAGTGGTTTTCGGTTTACAGTTTACGGTATTCAGTATTCATTGAGCTAATGCCAGTTCAATGATGCGTCAGCACATCGAAAGCCGTATACGGTAAACTATATTTGCCCAGTTATGTCATCACATCATATCGTTCGCGAAAAACAGGAACCGGCTCTATTGATTGCCAATGGCGAAGCCTGCCAGCCCGAACTGATTGGGCAGCTTTTAGAGTGGAGCCCGACGGTCGTGGTGCTCGACCGGGCTATCTGGCGCGTATTCGAGCTGGGCATTAAGGTCGATGTGCTGCTGGGGGATTTTGACCGGGGGCTGGATCTGGAAGCAATTATGGCGGAGCAGTATCCGCTGGAAATCGTTCATACGCCCGACCAGAATAAAACGGACCTCGATAAAGGTATTGAATTTCTGATCGAACGGGGCTATCCGGCTGTCAATATCATCTGGGCAACGGGTCGTCGGGCCGATCATACACTCACGAACATGACCAATATCGTGCGGTACAAAGACCAGATTCGGATCACGATCCTCGACGACCACTCCCGAATTTTTCCGCTAGTCGGCCAATTTGAAAAATGGTATGAAGCCGGAACGCCTATTTCATTGATTCCAGTTGGCACCGTAACCGGCTTTACGTCCGATGGCCTCAAATACAACCTTCAGGATGCAACGCTCCAGCTTGGCTACTTTACCAGCAGCAGCAACGAAGCGGCTCAAGATGGCTTTGTTCGCATCGAAGCGCAAACCGGCGATCTGCTGATAATGGAGTGTTGGGACTAATTGATTGAGCGATTGAGTGAATGAGTGATTGAGCGAAAACCTGCCGGATAATTCGCTCAATTACTCATTCACTCAATCGCTCAATTTCTTTCTTTAGCCAGTTGTACACGGGTCGTTCAAGATAGTTGTATAAGCCATAGCTTATTCCGATCAGCAACACGAACAGTATCCATACGTTGCTGATTCCTATTTTTTGTAGACCATTCGCTACCACTCCATTATGAATGAGAAAGAATGCATACGAGCTTTTACCGGCTGTTTGTAAAAATGAATTGGATAGGAATCGGCTGGTGCCGGATGGGTGAGTCAATACGCCTATGAAAAACAGGCCGATTCCGATGGGGAGAAGGTAATTGTAAACAATGAGTTCACTCCAGAATAAGCTATTGGCCTGCGTGGTAAAAATGGATAGGGCCGCTTGCCAGAACAGACAACCAACTAGTACCAAGAAGCCCAGAAACGTCGCATTCGTTAGGTTAGGCAATTGGTTTTGATGCCACCGTTGAGCCAGCCACATACCCACCACAAACTCGAAAGCTCGCCCGAAGAAGGTATAAAATTGGACGAAAGGCAGACTATCGAAAAATCCTGATGCTTGTGCATTCAACAAGACCGATTGCCCCAATGTTTGCCAGAGAATCAACCCACTGCCGACCAGACTTAGGGTAAGCCAGAAAGGGCCGAATCGGTTAAGGGCGGTGAACAAAAAAGGAGCCGAAAGATAGAAGCAAAGTTCAACCGTCAGGCTCCAGCTTTGAGCAATACCCGTAAACTTATAGGTGTCAAAAAAACCTTTTAGTAGGCTAGTATTCAGTAGTACAACAGGCCGGCTGATAGGTTGTTCGTCTAGAACTTTTACCGCCAGAGTCAGCAAGTAGAGCAGGATGTACAGCGGGAAAATACGAGCAAAGCGGTTCCCTACATACGTACGCCATGACCAGTTTTGGTCAGAGAAATAGCTATCGGCATAGTGGTGGTAAATCAGGAAACCGCTAAGTACAAAAAAGATGGCTACGCCCGTATAGCCCTGATTGATAAGATGATAGGCGGCTGTATTGGGCGGCATCGGATTGTGGTGGTGAAAAAAGACCATATAAGCTGCTACAGCCCGCAAACCGGTTAGGGCAGGAACGTAGTGGCGGGTCATACTGGTAGTCTGGCCATGGATGGTTGGCTTCATTAGCGGATAAATACAATTCGACCACGTAGATGCCCTCTTTCGCGATCAGCTACTGGCCAGGCTTCACCCTGGGTATCCAGCACCGTAAGCTGGTAGAGATATATACCGGCTGGGAGCAGGGTGCCCGTTTCATCCCGACCGTCCCAAACCAGTTGATTCAGCCCAATTCGGGCAGTAGGGGATAGGGTTCGAACAAGCTGCCCGTTCAGATCGGTAATAGTAAGCGTCATTGTGCTGGGGGCTTGTTTTCCCGTGAGTACAAAACTGAACACAACCTGATGCTGGAATGGGTTGGGCGATACCGAGAGTTGATCCAGTAACGTTTCGGTTTCGACCCGGAAACCAACCTGATAGGGAACGGCTGCATTACCGACCGCATCGCGGGCCGTGACAGTCAGGTGATGCAAACCATCGGTAAGTGGTGGTAACGGATACTGAAGCCGAAAGATATTGCCTTTCTCCATCGATTGCCGAATGATGTTGTGCCAGTTAAGCCGTACAAAGGGTGCGTTCTTTCCGGGTTTTTGCAGGTATATATCCAGCCCCGTCGTATCCCGTCGTATAAGGGATCGATTATCGTCCGCTACCAGAATGTCAAGGATAGGGTGAGACGAAACAACGGCTCCATCGGCAATACGGGCACCATCGAAAGCAACTTCGAGCAGTGGGCTCAATACATCAGGATTGACAGTCAGTGACAGATCGAGCGTGTTGTTCAGGTATGAGTATTCGGGTTGGAGATGTGGATTTACAGTTAGCCGTACCCGGTTCCTGCCCGGCAGGTGTTCGGTCGGGATCGTGATCGAAAAGCGAACCGTATCGGTCTGCGTTGGCGGTTCGATGCGCCATTGGGTCAGTTGTGGTGTCGATAAGGCAGTTGCATAAACGGTTTGCTGTACGACAAGTGAGTCGGAAAAAGGATAAGGGCTCAGGTTCGTAAGCTGGACGGGAATTGAAACGATGTCGCCTTGCTGACTATCGGCGGGCAATTGGGAAATGGCCTGAAGCTGTCCTTCGGGTAAACCAGTTGATGAGGTAAAAGGCGCATATACAAACGAGCCGACAGACCAGGCCGTTGTATCGGAAGGAGGCCCTGGATTGTCGGACAGCCGTACCCGCCAGAAATAGGTTACGTTTGGTCGATTGGGCAGAACGGTTGAATAGCTGATGAATTGATGGGCTGTCAGGAGTTGGGTTGTGCGAAAAGGACTATCGAACTGAGCTGTGCTATCCAGTTCCAGCTCGAAGCGGTGTGGTCCATCACGGATGTATTGAGCCGTTAGCTGAACCGATGTTTTGGTCAGCGTAGCACTGAGTGGCGGATAAATCAGCACCGGTTTTGGACTGATAAGGGTAAGCTCGATCTGGGCCTGATTATTCGTATGATCGCTTTCCGGTTGCGTGGCTGGCAGGCCAATTGGATTGATGGTTACCTCAAAGCGGTTCACTCCTTCGGCTGTCCGATCCGTTGGAAGGGTCAGGGTTAAGGTGTCCCGATAGGCGATGGTATGGACCAGGGTCAGGTTGAATACGCCCGTTTCCTGCCCATTTACCCATCGACGCACCCGAAAAGGCAGTAATCCGGGGCGAAATTGGCCAATGTTGTCAACCACCACGCGAATTTGAATTGAATCGCTGAGTAGAGTCAAAGGTTGACCAGTGGGCGCTTCTACAGTCAGGCTATTGTTGTTCAGGACGTAGTCGGGAGTAGAGAACGGGAACAGACGAATGGCTGGGTCGCCCTGCAAAACCATCTGCTGACAGGTCGCCAATGCCTGCCCATCGGTGGTTTGCGCCAACACCCGGCGAATGGTTTCTAACTGGAGTAATCCAATGGATTTGTTGAGCTGTATGCTATCGGTCAGGAGGTTATAAAACGTCGATGTGTACTGATGCAGTGCGTCGACTGTACCAAGGTGACTATGCGCAAGGGCGGCAATCGCTCCCCGATCGGCGGTCAGTACCCAATCCGTTGACAGTGTTGGACGACCATAGAAAATGTTTCCGATAGCGCAACCGTTGACGAGCAGGAGCGGGTATTTGCCTTTGTTCCGATAGCCAAGCGCTTCGTTTGAGCAAAAGCCAATATCCAGATCGGTAACGTCCAGGCCCGAATGGCCGAAAAAGGTAACTAACCCAACACCATTATTTACAGTTTTGGCTATGCCAGGTATTTCAACAGGCTGGTCGCTTCGTTTGGAAACGGTGGTCACGAAAGCACCTAGTGCAGGACCAACTGCCTGAGTCCGATACGCATCGACGAGCTGACGAAACAGACTGAGTTCGTTCGGAGACAGGCCCCCGCTCAGATGCAGCATGTGCTTACGCCATAATTGTTCGCTGGAAGGGTTTTCGTATTCCTTCACTTTGGCCAGATAGTTCATAACCTCCTGAGGAGTAGAAGCATTGATTCGGCCAGTCGGAATAGCCGGTAGATTAGGTTCTTCAGGTATCAGTTCGGCGCTGAACCAGGTATCAGAGCCAGGGTAACCAGCCGTCATAACCATGTCGATCATCGCTTGCTGTGGGTCTTTTCGAATACCGGGTGTGCTGCGTCCCCGACCCATCAACAGCAGATAAGGATTGACGGTGTTTGCATGAAGAAATTGGCGGATAAAACGTCGAATCGACAACGGATGGCGCTCCCCATAGCTGTATTGGTCGATGAGTTGCTGCATGGTGACCGTCAGCGTATCGAAACTACCCCCCGCTTTTGAAGCTCGGTAAGCCGCATAAGCCCGAACGGCATTCGACGGCGTATCACCAGCTGTGCTGGAAGCGGGTTTCATCAATGATTCATGGCTGATAATCACGTAGGATGGCTTTCGGCCTGACCAGTCGGTGAAAGTAACCCGATACAAGCCTACTATTGATTTTCGAGCGGTGGTACTCAGCAAGATTCGGGGGCGGGTAGTACCCAAAACAACCAGCCGGAGAGATGTAGAAGAATCACTTAGTACTCGCAACCGGATGGGCATATCTGGGTCGGTAATATCCCAGAAACTTGTATTGGGCAGCACATCGCTGATGGTAAGTAGCGATCGTCCAGTGAAATTGGGTTGAAGTTCGAAACGCTTGAATGACTGGCTGTTGGCCGTAAGTTGTTGTGGATACCGAAGCCGGATGTACGATACTGAATACGCATCGCTGGCCGTGGTTTCGTTGCCTGAAACGGTCGACACCATTACGTCGCCGTTGGTATCAATGGCTGACCAGTCTATACGAAACTGCAAATGAGCATTCGCGTAACCAGAAAAACGAACACTGTCCTGAAGTTGCTGATGGTCGGCTGTTGAGCCAATCAAACAGGTTACCCAATGGTTGGACACTTCCCGGCCAACGACCAGAACATCGACTTGTGGATTAGGGCCATATCGTGCAGGGTCTGTTAGCTGGAAGGGTATGAAATAAGGTTGATTTTTCTGCTGTCTCGGACCCGTATAGCCTTCACCCGCTTCGTAATAACTATACTCCGTTTTGCCAGGTAACCCAGCTGCCCAGCCAGGATAGTCGGATGTGAACAGACGCAGTTCTTCGGCCCAATGATAGGCTTCCGGTGCCAGGCCAGTAGCGGTAGTATCGGTCTGGATGGCCATGCGTTTGCCAGTCTTCCCATTCAGTCGCCAGGTTAGGAAATAGGTCGTGGTGTCATTGAATAAACTGTAATAGCGATGGGGCTGAGCAGAATGGGGTCGATAGAGCAGCGAATCCTGAGCACCATCATTTTGCTGCCCATAAAATTCCAGAAAGTCGGTGGGATCGAACCGATGATCGGCTTCACCTTCTACGAAAATGGCCTGTTCGATACCCCGGTGAAAAAGCTGTATGGTGGTCGGATCGAGTTGATGTACGGGAATTCCAGCTCGGACTAATTCGGCGGCCGTAAGGCGATAAATGCCCGGCTCAGCTACTGGAATTTTATAATAAGTCTGGTCGTAGGAAATCCACTGGGTAAGGTTGGGGTCAATAGCCTGTGCTTTTATAGGAAATGACGAGCCAATCAGGAAGACAACGATGAGGTAAATGAATAAGCGAAACATGATACAACCGGCAGAATCTGTATTAGACGAATACACGGGTTGGTAAGTATCATACTTTTTCGAATAATGGCTACTTAATGTAGGAGATGAAGCCCGTGACCGGGTGGTGAACTAACCAACGGCCCTCAGTTTAGTTTATCTAAAGAACAACAACTGCAATACGATGACACAACTAGTTAAAGTACTATATGGACTATTGAGTCTGTGCTTACTGAGTCTGCCGTTGGCCAGTGCACAAAACAAATCGACGGCTACAGCACCGCCTTCGATTGTCTCGGTTATTGAAAGTGTTTCCGGCAAACATTTTGTGCCCGACACCGTGTATGCCAGCCTGGCGGCCGAAGATGAGGCCTTGCTAAGCAAAGAGCCAATTGCCAACTGGAGTTTGATGCAGGAGTCGGGTGAAATGGCCTATTCAAATCTGGTGATTGGTACCCGTTCTTATCAACTCGTGATCAGACGCCCACCCCGGTCGTCGTACCCAACGGCTACCCTGGTGCGCTATACGACACCGAAATCTAAACCAGAGCCTATTGTTCAGGGAAGTTTGCAGGCTAAAGAGGAAAAGCCCAAATAAGAAACAGGGTGTATCATGTAAATCATGTCGGTTAAAATCTGCCAGAGGTTCACTAAACTGCCCGTATAATTTATTTATTCCATTAGTTAGGTAGAATTACTTGTTTTGGGCGTGACTTCTTTTGGTTTCGGCGTCTAGTAGATACACGCTTAATAACTCTGGCTATGAAACACGATTCGATACAACTCTCTCTGTTGCCTGCCCTGATTGTTGCCACAACATTAGTTGGCATCTGTGTTCGGGAGCTCTGGCATCTACTAGGCTAAGCACGACCACTCACTATTCACTAATTGACCCTGTTGCGATCAATCATTATTTGGTCGTGGCAGGGTTTTTTCAGGTTTTTTCGGGAATTTATTTATGGTAGAGGTTGAGACCAGAATACAAAAGAATATTCTGTTGAACATCCTTACAAAACAGTAGTTTTACTGACATGGCTTCATCGAAAACCCCACTCTATACCGCACTGGCGGCTAATCTGGGTATTGCCGCAACCAAATTCGTAGCGGCTGGTGTAACGGGTAGCTCGGCCATGATTTCGGAAGGAATTCACTCGCTGGTCGATACCCTCAATGAGTTACTTTTGCTGCTGGGACTTGCCCGTAGTCAGCGACCTCCCGATCAGAAACGTCCGTTTGGCTATGGCCGGGAACAATATTTCTGGTCGTACGTAGTGGCCCTGCTGATTTTCGCCGTGGGTGGGGGCGTTTCGCTCTATGAGGGCATTACCCATTTACAACATCCAGAACTGATTCGCGATCCTTTTTGGAACTACATCGTACTGGGTGTGGCCTTTGCGCTGGATGGCTATTCGATGCTGACGGCGCTGCGGGCATTTAATGCACAACGCGGTTCGCAGCCGTTCTGGGCAGCCGTAAAAGACAGTAAAGACTCGGCTACGTTTACGGTACTGTTCGAAGATGTATCTGATGTGCTGGGGCTGATTATCGCATTTCTGGGGGTCTTTCTGGGGCATACCTTGCAAAATCCGTATCTGGATGGAACAGCCTCGATTCTGATTGGTCTGCTGCTGGTGATGGTAGCCGGTGTACTGGCCCGCGAAAGCAAGAGTCTGTTGCTGGGTGAAGGGGTTGATGCGGATACCCGACAGCAATTGATTGCCATTACAGAGTCAGATGTAGCCGTGCAGAAAGTGGTTAACATCGCCACAATCTACCTGGGGCCCGAAGAAATTACGCTGGTGCAAGGCGTGGCTTTTCAACCCGAACTGACAACCGACGATATCAACAAAACCATTGTTCGTGTACACCACTCAATACAGGCGCACTTTCCGGCTATCAAACATGCGTATATACAGCCCGTTGCCTTGCCTGCTTCGGCTTAAGCGTTTCAAATCTGCGGTGGCGATTGATCAGGTTTACCTTATTCAAGGCGAATCAGCTTTTTACGCTGGTCGAATGAAACGGTATGATTCTTTAAAAAATCGACGCCCACGTTAATCTGATGCGCTTTATCGGAATAGTAAATCGTTTGATCCTTCAGCAAAATTCCTCCCACAGTCAGTTCATCATGAATAACGGCTTCCTGTAGTGTAAAGGTGGAGTTAGCCTGGGTAACCGTTCGCTGGTTAGCGGTGTCGGTATAGCGAATACCCATTAACAAGCCCTTAGGGACTAGCAGGGGTAAGGCCGAGCCTACATCCAGATTAAACAACACCTCTCGCGGACCCAGTTTCCCCAGAACAAGAAACGGATTTGTGTAGCGAACGACCCCTTTGTTTTTACTGGCCAGTGTATCCTGGGATATACGCAACCGCTGGTTTGGCCCATCGACTGTAATAAGGTAACGACTGAAGAAGTCTCGCCCAATTACTCCGCTAATTGGGAGTTGATGCGCGTGTTCATTGTCGTTGCGAACGGTCAGTTTCAGGTTGGTATGGGTTACCTGACCTATGCTGAGCTTATCGACCGCTACCAGAAATTCGCGTTTAATCTGTGTCCCTTCCCGGTTTTCCTGAAAGCCAACGATGTTCAGATTCAGTTCTTTTGCCAACTGCTGATCAATATGTCCCAGCCCGCTTATGCCCGAATTGAGCATGAAATTATAGGGACCTCGCCCATTGACCCGTACCTGAACATAGATCAGATTATCCTGAATGATAATGGGAAGGGGCTGCCCTGTAGATTGCGCTAAGCCGATAAGAGGAACTAGTGAAAAAACAGTAAAAAGCAGCGTAAAGAACCGGCGTAAACGTTTAGGATGCATATAAATAATCGGGAACTCGATAGGTACAGTGGTTTACGTCAAAACGTGAATTGGAGTCGAACGCATATAAAACTACGAAATCAGTTGGAGTAAATCAGGCTGGAGGACTCAGTTTTAGGGTCGCCATAGGCCGTGTATTCAGATAATCGAAAGGAATCAGCTATCTTGGGCTAATCAACTGATTCTGGTTGCCTTATCCTGTCAAATCTATGCGTCTACTCTATCTCTTTTTTGCCATTAGCGTTCTCCTTTCCTGCCAATCGACCAATACAGCAACATCGCCCTCAGTCGCTAACTATTTTACATACGGTGATTCACTTGAATCAGGCGGGGTAAGACTGATTCCTATTAAAACGCCTGTAGGCGATTTCAAGGTCTGGACAAAACGGTTCGGCAACAATCCGAAATTAAAAATTCTGCTGCTACACGGTGGCCCCGCCATGACCCATGAGTACATGGAATGTTTCGAGACATTTTTTGGCCGGGAAGGGTTTGAATTTTATGAATACGATCAGCTGGGGTCCTACTACAGCGATCAGCCTAAAGACGACCGACTCTGGACAACCGAACGGTTTGTTGAAGAGGTGGAACAGGTGCGTCAGGCTATTGGGGCCGATAGTACCAACTTTTATATACTAGGCAATTCATGGGGTGGGCTTCTGGGCATGGAATATGCGCTGAAATACCAGAAAAACCTGAAAGCATTGCTGGTAGCCAATATGATGGCCAGTGCCACCGAGTATGGAAAATACGCGGAGGATGTACTGGCCAAGCAAATGAAACCCGAGGTATTGGCCGAAGTTCGGGCCATCGAAGCCAAAAAGGATTTCGCGAATCCGCGTTATATGGAACTGCTGATTCCGAATTTCTATCACGAACATTTATGCCGATTGGCCGAATTGCCAGATGGGCTCAACCGAACTATGAAACACGCCAACAATTACGTGTATACCCTGATGCAGGGACCAAGCGAGTTTGGTATCAGTGGGCGCTTGGCAAAGTGGGACATAAAAAATCGATTGCACGAAATCACCATTCCGACGTTGATGATTGGAGCTAAACATGATACCATGGACCCCAAGGCGATGGAAGAACAAAGCAAGCTGGTCAAAAAAGGGCGTTACCTGTATTGCCCCAACGGAAGCCATCTATCCATGTGGGATGATCAGAAGGTATTTATGACTGGCGTAATCCAGTTTATTCATGATGTGGATGCAGGCCGTTTTTAATTCTCCTTTAGGATATGCCTGGTAATCTGCGTTATTTCCGAGAAAATCTCAACGTAAACCGACACGCATCTATAGTGAGGAGAGGTGATCTTTACGAGGACAATCGACTTCCTCGTATATGGCTGATTTTGACCATCGTTTAGTTCTGATAGCTGCCTATGCAGCGTTTAATGCACGGGCAATTGATGCTGCCCTGGCTACCATGCACCCGGACATTGATTGGCCCAACGGCTGGAAAGGGGGGCGAGTGATTGGGCATGACGCCATACGAGCTTATTGGACACAGCAATGGGAGGAGCTCAATCCGCATGTGGAACCCCAGCGCTGTACAACCGATGACGATGGGCGGGTGACTGTCGATGTGCATCAGGTAGTTGGCGATTATGCAGGACATACGCTGGCCGATGAACAGATACAGCATATCTATGAATTTGAAAATGGCCTGATTAAACGGATGGATATTCAACGCATCTAGCTGTATTTGTGTTAGTTACTATAGCCGCTGGACAGCCAGCGGCTTTTTTATTTTATAGAAAAAATGAAAACGGTTGCAACGTTTTGCCTGCTCAGTCGTCTTTAATGTGACTTTAATGCACAGCAACCTCTCTCAGCACTCCTTACACAAAAGACCTCGTCGTTAATCGACATATCCTATGAAATCGTTTTTACTTACGCTGCTCGCGCTTGCGTCGAGTACAGGAATCTTGTTGGCTCAACAAACCAAAATTTCGGGCTCGCTACTCGACTCAGCAGCGAATAAACCCGTTGAATTTGCTACGGTTGCCCTGCTGAAAGAGGGTAAAATTGTCGATGGCGCTACGGCCGATGCCAGTGGTAAGTTCGTGTTCACAAAGGCTTCGGCTGGCAAGTATGGCCTTCAGTTTACATTTGTTGGGTATACGCCCAAAATCGTTGAGGGGATTAACGTTGTGGCTGGGCAGGATCTGGACGTAGGTGTGATCAAACTGAGCCAGGCCGTACAGAAACTGGCCGAAGTAACCGTGACGGAGCAAAAATCTCTGTTTGAGGAAAAATCGGATCGGATGGTTTATAACGCCGAAAAAGACATCAGCGTGAAAGGGGGCGATGCGACCGATGTGCTGAAGAAAATTCCGTCGATAGCCGTCGATATTGAGGGGAACGTACAACTACGGGGAAGCTCCAACATCAAGGTTCTGATCAATAACAAACCATCGAGTATAGTTGCCCGGAGTATATCCGATGCGTTGAAGCAGATACCAGCCGATATTATCAAGCAGGTCGAAGTAATTACGTCGCCATCAGCTAAATACGATGCCGAAGGAACAGCTGGTATCATTAACATCATTACAAAGAAAAACAGTTTGCAGGGGACCAATGGCTCTATTAGCCCCAATTTCAGTCAGTGGAACAACTGGCAGAATGCCAGCATCAACCACCGCATGAAGAACCTCAGCCTGTCGGCCAATGGGGGATACAGCGACTGGAAAAATAAGCGATACATTGAATTACTGCGGTCATTCTCCGCCGAAGGCGTGACCACGAATCAACGCCAGCCACAATGGGTCATCGGCAATGGTCAAAACGTCTATGCCAATTTCAATGCCGATTGGGACATTGATTCGCTGAACCGGATGGGGGCTGGCATAAACTACTACAATGGTGATAACACCAATGGCTTTAACATTGACTTTGAAGAAAGCCGCCAGGGCGTTATCAGCCAGTATTTTCATCGGGATATGAGCCGTACCTACGACTGGGCGGGTGCCACACTGAACCTTGACTATACACGGCTGTTCAAAAAGCCCAAAAAGGAACTCAACTTCCTGATGATGTACTCCTTTGAAGGGGAAGACAGTGACTATTGGTCGAATCTGTTAAACCGGGAGAATACCGTTTATTATCGCGAGAAAAGCTACAACATCAATAACAATAAAGAAGGGACGATTCAGCTCGATTTTACGAATCCGCTCGATAGCATCAGTAAACTCGAACTGGGCACCAAAACCATCTTTCGACAGATCCTCAGCGACTATCGTATAGCCAATGCCGTTGACGGTTCGACCAACTTTTCGGATCAGCCATCGCTGGCCAATGTATTCGATTACGCCCAACAGGTGGTAGCGGGTTATGTCGTGTACAGCCGAACCCCTAAGAAGAACTGGGGAATCAACCTGGGAGCCCGTTACGAGCATACCTTTATTCAGGCCAATTTCCTGAATGGTACTGCCCCTTTTTCGAGCACATATGGCAATTTCATCCCCAGCGTCAGTCTGTCGCGGTCGCTCAAAAAGGAGCAGCAAATCCGGTTCAATTATTCGCAACGGATACAGCGACCACAATTTTACTACCTGAATCCCTACGTCAATCAATCCGACTCGAAAAACCTGTATGGGGGCAACCCGTATCTAAAGCCGGAGTTAACCCACTCCGTAGAAGCCAATTACAGCATTTCCATCAAGCAAACAAGCCTTAACCTGTCGGCATTTCTGCGGCAGACCAACAACGCTATCGAAAGCATCAACACAGTTGATGATCAGGGGGTTTTGAAGCAGATTTTTCAGAATGTGGCCCAGAACTCAGCCTATGGCTTTAACCTGAGTGCCAACACAAAACTAACGAAGCAGTGGTCGGTGAACGGATCGCTCAACGTGTTCTACAATGTGCTGGAAAGCGCTGAACTGAAAACCCGCAACGCAGACTGGATGTATCGGATCAATCTGAACTCCTCCGTTGATTTCGGGAAAGGAATCAAAGCTCAGTTCTTCGGCTTTTACAATTCGGCGCGGGTAAACCTGCAAGGTTCATACGGCGGCTTTGGCTTCTACAACATCGTGGTGCAGAAGGAAGTCCTGAAAAAGAAAGGCACTATTGGCTTTGGCTACGATAACCCATTCAACGAAACCATTAGCTGGCGGAATGACTTCGTAGGGCCCAATTTTGTTCAAACTCAGGATATATCCATGTATCGTCGGGGCTGGCGGCTGAACCTGAAATATGAATTCGGGAAAATGTCCAGCAGCCAGCGCCAGAAAAAGCGGATTAGTAACGACGATAAGAAAGGCGGAGATGGTAATAATTAAGGAACGCTCAGAACCTTATTAGTTAAAAAAAGAGGGGTTTAGTCTTTGGTTAGATACATAAACTAGCCTAAATCCCTCTCATGAATCGAGTCCGGTTTGTTAATTATTTCTGGGTTTTCGCGAGCCTATTTGGTCTGATCGTCTGTACACAAGTTTACGGCCAGACTACCTTACAAGGTACTGTAGAGCGTATTAAGGTACATGGGAAAGGTCTGGAGGGCAACCTGGAAGGGGATTCGCCCGACCGGGACGTATCGATTTACTTACCTCCCAGCTATAAAAAAGAGTCGAAACGACGGTATCCGGTTGTGTATTTTCTGCATGGCTTTACCGACAACGATGGTCAATGGTACGGTGTAACCAAGCACTGGATCAACTTGCCAACAGTAGTCGATAAGGTATTTACCAGTGGGCAGGCACAGGAAATGATCATCGTTACGCCCAATGCTTACACTCGCTATCGGGGAAGCATGTACTCCAACTCGGTAACGACAGGTAACTGGGAGGATTTTGTGGCGAAAGAATTGGTCAGTTACATTGACCAGCATTACCGGACCATCCCGAAAGCAGCCAGTCGTGGATTAGCAGGGCATTCCATGGGTGGATATGGTACCATACGAATTGGGCAAAAGCACCCGGAAATCTTTTCGAGCCTGTACCTGCTAAGCCCGTGTTGCATGACGGCCAATCCGAATCGGACGTTCACTCCCGAACTGATTACCAAAATCGAAGCGATAAAAACACCCGATGATGTTGCGAAGGCTGATTTTGGCACGCAGGCTATGTTTGCGTCGGCGGCAGCCTGGTCGCCCAATCCAACTAAATCGCCGTTTTTTATTGATCTGCCGATTGAAAACGGCCAACCCCAGCCCGCTGTTGCCGCTAAATGGGCCGCTAATGCCCCTCTAGCCATGATCGACCAGTACATCATGAATATAAAGCAGCTGAATGCGCTGGCCTTCGATGCGGGCAATCGTGACCAGAGCATTGCCGCCAGTAATAAGGTCCTGGATCAGATCCTGACTAGTTATCAGATCACGCACACGTACGAAGAATATGAAGGCGATCACATCAATCGCATTGCCGAGCGAATCGAGCAGAAAATGCTTCCTTTCTTTTCGAAGCATTTATCCGCAAAAAAGTAATTGCCTGAATGCTGGCGATGAAGCTAGTTAGGCTCTAACAACCGATCGTTGCGATTACACATTATTTGTACTTTTCAGCGCCCAATACACCAGTACCGGCTGAAAAAATAAGCGGGCAAATCGCTTTGTGTCGGTATCCAGACCAAACGCACTCCGTTTATTGACGTACTGGGAGATATTACCAGGAAAAACAGCGGTAAAAAATGTAGCGGCTATTTTTCCGATTGCTTTCTGACGGGCTTTGTTGGCCAGGATAAGACTGCTTCCTAAGGCAATTTCGGCAATGCCCGAGTACACAACGGTATCGTCTTTCGGTAAAGGGATCGGATCAGGCACCTGGGCTTGAAATTCCTTGCGGGCAACTGTAAGGTGGCTTATACCGGCGGCTATCAAACTACCTCCCAGGGCAATTCGGGCTACTTTTTTTAGTGTTTTATCGGTCATGATCATGCAATGTTGACTAGGAACAGACAACTGTTTCTATCTCCTGGAACAGGCTATGTTTTTGTTTCTTAATGAAATAACTGCCTCTACGGTTATTAGTTTAAGAAAGTATCGCTTGATCGACTATTCCGCACACGAGTATGCTCCCCATTTAATACGATCCGATAATGCGTTTCTTGGTAGAATAGTAAGAACTGGTAGAGTTTGTCATGAATGTATCAGGCGTGAGGTTGGTGGAATGTCTGCAATGAATGTATTTTACCTGTAACGATTCTGAATGCTGTAAAAAGAATACGAATAAAATAACCATTCAGCCCGTCTTTTTTACCACTGGTCCAGTATCGCATCTGAAAAAAAGCAAAGTACCTTGCATCGCATAGTACCTTTTACTACCTTTGAATTAAGAAATTAACGAAATTCTATATACCAATGAATATTGAAAACGCTCAAGTGCAAATGCGGAAGGGCATCCTGGAGTTCTGCATCTTGCACATCATATCGCGGGGCGAAGTCTATGCCTCCGATATGCTCGACGAGCTGACCTCCGCCCGAATCATGGTTGTGGAAGGTACCCTGTACCCACTGCTAACCCGATTGAAAAATGCCGGTCTGCTCGATTACAAATGGGTAGAGTCGACGTCAGGGCCCCCTCGTAAATATTATATCCTGACCGAGCTGGGTCGCTCTTCGCTGGATGCCCTCAACGAAACCTGGCAGGAACTGGCCGAATCAGTCAATGCCATTGTTGGGAAAGCGGAGCAGCACAAGAAACCGGCTAATGGTGCGTCGCCTGTTCTACCATCCGATCCAACCACTCCATCTGCCAACGCTTAACCTATTCTCTTCTCAATAGCCATGAAAAAGACAATAAGTATTAATATTAGTGGCGTCATCTTCCATATTGAAGAGGATGGCTACGACAAGCTTAAAAATTACCTCACGTCGGTACAGCAGTACTTTTCCACCTACGAGGATAGCCAGGAAATCGTGACCGACATCGAAAATCGAATTGCCGAAAAGCTGCTGGTGAAATTGAAAGCGGCTGATAAGCAGGCTGTTTCACTGGAAGATGTCAACGAACTCGTGGCTGCCATGGGTACCGTTGCCGATTTCGAAGCTGTGGAGGAGGAGGAAGTTCTCGTAACCACTGGCGGACGTAACTCGGCTAGCAGCATGGGGCAGGGGCCCAAAAACACAGGAAGTCAGAGCACTGCGCAAGACCCTAAGCCCTTCGCTCCAAGCCCATCTCTTGAACCACGTCGGCTGGTGCGTGATCTACGCCGGAAAACCCTGGGTGGGGTGTGTGCCGGTCTGGCGCATTACTTCAACATCGACGTTGTATGGGTACGCCTGATTTTTCTGACCTTGTTTTTGGCCTTGCCCCCACTCGGTCATGAATTCGGAGCCGGTGTTTCGAGCTTTACCCTGATTGTATACATTGCTATGTGGATTGCTCTGCCGGGGGTTAGCACGATTGAAGATGATAAAACCGTCAAGAAATTCTTTCGGAACCCCGAAGATAAAGTACTGGGCGGGGTAGCATCAGGGATTGCGGCCTACTTCGGCGTCGATACCGGAATTATCCGATTGCTTTTTGTGCTGGGCATTATCCTGTTTGGCGTTGGGTTTCTGCTTTACATCGTTCTTTGGATGATTGCTCCGCAAGCCAATACGCTTACCGAAAAGATGGAAATGCAGGGGCAACCCATTACGCTGTCGAATATCGAGCACAGCATTAAGCAGAACCTGAATATCAACGAATCGCCGAATAACGAAAGTACACTGACTCGTATTTTGCTGTTTCCGTTCCGGGCTATCGCAACCATTATCGGTGGACTGGGTAGTGCTTTAGGGCCGTTTCTGAATGCGGTTGTGGCTGTCATTCGGATTTTTGCGGGCGTACTCATGCTGATTCTTGCCTTTGCCTTGATGATCGGCTGTCTGGCGGTAGCAGGAGCGTTCATCGGGTTTGAATCGGGCGCTCATCTGGGTAACCTGCCTATCGATATGATTCGGGATGACATTACGGCCCCCATGGTGCTGGCGGCTTTTCTGGTCGGGTTTATTCCTGCTTTTGGATTGGCCATACTTGGGATCATGCTGATTGTAATGCGTAGTGTGTTGAGCAGCCGTACAGCCCTGACTCTGGCGGGTGTCTGGCTGGTGAGTCTGGTCATCTTTGGCGGCACTGTAACCCCTTTGTTCAGCAGCTTCCAGCGCCGGGGTACGGTTGAAGAAACCAAGGTATTGAACGTTCCGGCGGCTATTCCGACCTTCGCGATGAACGATGTGGAAAACGACGATAATTGGCGACCATCTATTGAATTAAAAGGATACGAAGGCACTACATTGAATCTGGTGCAGTATTTCCGAGCCCAGGGCCGTTCTCGGACCGATGCCCAGGCCAACGCCCGCCAGATCCGGTATGTATATACCATTAAGGATTCGACAGTTCGTTTCGATGAAACCATTGAGTTAGCGCCCAAATCCCGTTTCCGGGGTCAGGATCTGGACATGGAACTGTTGGTGCCTTACGAGAAGCCATTCCGAATGACCCGCGAGTTTGCCCGATTTATCCGTAATGAGTTTGGCGGAAAAGAGTTTGATCGGATGGAATCGAGTATCTGGAAGTTCACCAAAGTTGAAGGATTGGTTTGCATCAACTACCCACGGGAAAAAGATCGTGATGCTAATGATGAAGACAACGACGTGACCGATCTGACGGAAGATGTACAGAATGCCGTTGCCAGTGAACTAGGGGACGATTTCGACCATATCGGCGATCATACCCGACAGTTCAACGTCAGTGATTTTTCGAAAGTCGATGTCGGTGGGGCATTTGTCGTACGTTTCCGAAAGGGGGATACTTACAAAGTGGTGGCTGATGGTCGTGAAAAAGATCTAGAGGATGTTACCGTCAAAGTAGAGGGGAATACCTTAAAAGTATTCATTGATCGGCGCGGTATATTCGACTGGAATAATCGTAAGCGCATAGGATTGACTATCACGCTTCCCAAGGCGATCGATGAACTACAGTTGTCAGGGGCATCGAAAGCCAGTCTGACCGGATTCGAGCGGTACGGCCATTTGACCATCGGTATGAGCGGGGCCTGTCGTACCGTATTCGATGGTGAAGTGGATAAACTGGATCTCGATATGTCGGGGGCTTCCAATACCGTACTGCACGGACATGCCAACCAACTGGATGCCGAGCTGAGCGGAGCCTGCAAACTGGAAGCTACTGGAATGAACATCGATCGAGCCTCTGTTGATGCTAACGGGGCCAGCCACGCGGATCTGGGTCATGTTGGTTCCCTCGATTCCGAAACTTCAGGAGCTAGTAAGGTGACGCGGCAGTAAAATAAAGAGTGAAAGAGCGAAAGAGTGAGCTGACGTAAGTCTGCTTTCGCTCTTTCGCTCTTTCGCTCTTTCACTCTTTCGCTCTTTCACTCTTTTCTGCGGCCTTCTCCAGGCGTTCTTCGGCTAGGGCGGCTTCTTTTTCCTGCTTCTTATTCTCTCGTTCGAACACCTGAATCAGTACGATGAAATAGGAGACGAGTAGAGGGCCGATGACCAGACCGATAATGCCGAAGATAGGAACGCCGAGTACGATACCTGCCAGTGTAACGAGCGGATGGATATCGCCCATCCGTTTGGCGAGCATGATACGAAGCAGATTGTCGATGTTGATAATGACGATCACACCAACCAGCAAAATGCCTACACCCTGACCCGTATTGCCCTGCGATAACTGGATCAGACCGGCAGGAGCCCAGACCAGCGGTGTGCCCAGAACCGGGATAAACGCCATAAAAAAGGCAACGGTACCCCAAAAGAGGGAGTCAGGTACGCCGAAAATCCAGAGGGTCAGGCCCGTCAGAACTCCCTGAACCAGACTAACCAGTGCTTGCCCCAGTACATTGGCATTCACGTTGTTTTTAAGTGACTCTGCCAACTCTTTTTGTGTATCCCGCTTAAAGGGCAAGTATTTCTGGAGGCCTTTCTGAAACGATTCCTGTTGCACAAACATGAAATACAGGGTAAAGAGCATCAGGCCGATGATCACGATAAAATCGAGCGCTCCACCCGCTATGGATGGCAACAGTCGGCTTGCATAGGTACCGCCCTGTCGAAGAATTGTCTGAATATTCTGCTGGCTGGTAATTTTATAACCCGTAAGCTCTTCAAGTTTTTTTACCAGATTCAGAATCACTTCAGTATGCTGACTATAATACTGAATGCGGTCGATCAGCAATAGGCTAAGCGTCAGGAAGGGCATAATGATGACCACTAACGAAAAAACAATCAGGAGGGAAGCCACTAGTGATCGGTTCCAGTTCCGTTTAATAGCCAGTGCCGTAAACCAGGGGCGGAAAACTACATATAAAATGCCTGCTCCCAGGAAAGCCGTTGTATATCCGCTTAAGCCAAACAGAATGAAGCCAGCAATAATGAGCAGGCTTGCAATCAATAAAATGCGTTGCTGTTGGGGTGTATAAATTGAATTCATTTCAGAGAATGGTACCGTATACGTTGACGGTATGTCATTAAAAACATGTTAAAGGTGTGGAAATGTTTTGGAAGGAGAAAAGCAGGAAGGGAAGAAAGGAGGAAAGAATGAATAGCCTCAACCCTTTCCTGCCTTCTTCCCTTCCTGCTTTTCTCCTCTGTTTAACACTCTGTCGCGCTGAGGGCTAAACCGGCTTCGGAGGTCTCTTTGTATTTGGTCGACATATCGCGGCCGGTAGCTTTCATGACTTTGATGACCGCATCGAGCGAGATTTTCTGGAACGAAGCCGCTCCCGACGTGGCTAGCAAATACGCATTATACGCTTTTACGGCGCCCATTGCATTGCGTTCGATGCACGGAATCTGAACATAGCCGCCTATTGGGTCACAGGTCATGCCGAGGTGATGTTCGATGGCAATTTCGGCAGCCGCTTCAATCGGGCCAATATTGGCCTTGTCCTGTGCACAACGGGTCAGGAAAGCAGCCCCCATGGCCGAAGCCGTACCGATTTCACCCATGCAACCCATTTCGGCTCCCGAAATACTGGCGTTGTGCTTGACCAGAAAGCCAATGGCGGCTGCCGCCAGCATACCCGCTCGTAAGGTAGCTTTGTCGTAATGAAAATGATGCTTGGCTAAATACGTCAATCCCGGAATTACGCCCGATGCGCCTGAAGTCGGGGCTGTAACGACGATGCCACCAGCTGCATTTTCTTCCGATGCGGCCAGACAATACGCATTTAGGAAAATCAGGAAACTATCGGAAGACTGGCTCATTTCCTTCGCCTGATTGAACAGAATCGGCGCTTTACGGCTCAGTCTGATCGAGCCCGGCAACGTACCCTTGTGGCGCAGCCCACGCCGTACGGCTTTGTGCATAAAGTCCAGAATCTGGTCGAGTCGCTGATTGACCTCTGCACGACTACGCCCTGTAACGGCCATTTCGTTGGCCAGCAACAGTTCATCTAAATCTATCTGTTGGCTGGTAAGCTGTGCTTTCAGCTCGGCCATAGTCCCGTATGGGTAGGGGACCGACTGCGGACTCGCGACAGCGTCTGGCTCCCCTTTTCGTAGGATAAACCCTCCTCCAATGGAATAATATTCTTCCTCGGCTAGTATTTCCTCGTCCGATACCAACTTCAGTACCATGGTATTGGCATAAGGCGAATCATAGCGTTTCTTATGAAAGAAAATATCTTTTGAGCCAATACCAATCGTTTGGGCGCCAACTGATACAGAATACGTGACCGAGTCGTCCCGTAAGAGCTTTAGCAAAGCATCGGGATCGGTCGTTTCGGGTTGCCAGCCAAGCAAACCCGCCACAATAGCCCGGTCGGTACCATGCCCTTTGCCGGTTGCACTCAATGAGCCGTAGAGATGAATTTGAATCGTATCGGCCCGTTGTTGACTATCGGATGGGAGTTGCGCGAGTCGCTGCCTAAAATCGAAGGCGGCCTTCATAGGACCAATGGTATGCGAACTGGATGGCCCCGGCCCAACTTTGAACAGATCGAATACAGATGTAGTAATAGGCGAGGAGGGCATTGTTGATGAAGGGTTTAGTTTCGGTTTACGGTACACCGTACTCTATTTATCCAATGCGCGAATCTGCTGCAAATAGTCGGTTGGCAAAAGAACCCGCTGCACAAATGAGCGTAAGCCAATCGCATTGAGAAGGCCGTATAGCCCCAGTGAATAAGTAAGGAGAGGCTTCTGGGGTAGTGCGAGCAACTGACGGACCTGTTTAGGAACCAGAATACCCTGTACCTGTCGGAGTAGATCGTAGCGCCAGTTTCCCAGCTCTTCCCGGTACCGCTGAAACAGCCGATCCGTAAACTCACTATGAACCAGGTCACGGTTCAGATGCAAGTCCCTATCTTTCTGCCAGTCGGTATACGTGGTTGGTAAATCAGGAACGCCCATACCGGCACCTACTTCCCGAAAGGTGGTAAATAGTTCTTCGCGCTCAGTATCAGTAAGCGGACGTTTCAATAATTCGAAAGCACGCTGCGAATAGTCGATGAGCATATAGAGCACGTCGCGGTAGGCCCAGGCCGGAATCTGATAGCCTCGTTTTTGCTCAATTCCCTGATGAATAGACCCCATTCGGGCAATAGCCTGGCGAGCTTTTTCATCAGGAGTAAATACAATCTCCTGCGCATAGCGCACGGTTGAAAATAAGCGGCCAATTGGGTCAGCAGGCAGTTTCCCGGTATAAAATAACCAGTCGACAGCTCGGTTGAGGGCGAACTCAGCCGCCGATCCGGCAAACACAAGCAAGATTACATCGGCATCGCCCCATATCTGACGAACGATAGAACCAGGTTTTACGAAATACGTCATCGGAAAGCCATTTCGTGGTCATTCAGAATCACCTTGTTGTTCACTGTAAACAGTTCACTGGCAATTTATGACAAAGAATGACCTACTTACATAGCTAATACAACAAATTCGACGCGACGGTTCTTTCGTTTATTCTCTTCCGTATCGTTGGGAGCCGCCGGGTGTGTATCCCCATATCCATTATGGCGAAGACGGTTTTCCGGGATGCCATTACGTACCAGGTAATTAGTAATAATCTTGGCTCGATTTTCGGAAAGGGCCTGGTTCAGCCGTCGATCACCAACGTTATCGGTATGGCCTGCAATTTCAATAACTAGCTTGGGTGTCGAAACCAGTGTCTTGATGAGCTTATTTAATTGAGGGTACGATTCTGGTCGAAGAACATAGCTACTCTGATCGAAATACACGTTGTCGAGCCGAAAAGCCTGATTGACCTGTAAATTTCGGAATATACTATCCGGCTTGGGTTCTTCTTTTTCCAGTCGGATCACATAGCCGTAATCGGTACAGGTATCGCACGAAACGACCATGAGTTCTTCGGCTTCGTAATAACCGGGCGAACTGGCTATTACATTCAGGGTGTCGGTACGGGTGAGTACGAAGGCAAATGGCTTTCCATCAGCTACGCTTTTTCCCACAAACTTTTTCTTGGCCTGTTTCGCCTGAATGGTAAACTGAGCCGGAATTTCCTGGGATGTTTTCTCATCAACTGCCGAAATGGTGAACAGCGTTTTCTGGGTTCGGGCAACAGCCAGGTTCTGGCTGTATGTTGTTGACACAAACGCCAGGACTAAGAATAAAGACAGTAAAGCACGCATTTGGGTTATGGTTGTTCAATTGTGTAACCACAACGCAAAAAAAATGCCGCTTTTGTTAAGTATCTAAACTGTCGATAGTGTATCTATAGGCTGACTGTTTTGATAATAAAAAAGCCAGCTCAGTAATGAGCTGGCTTTTTTATTAGTTGATTTTCAGAACAGCCATAAACGCTTCCTGCGGGATTTCGACGTTGCCGACCTGACGCATGCGTTTCTTCCCTTTTTTCTGCTTTTCGAGCAGTTTACGTTTTCGGGAAATATCGCCACCATAACACTTGGCCAGTACGTCTTTGCGCAGGGCGCTCAGGGTTTCGCGAGCAATGATTTTCTGGCCAATAGCCGCCTGAATCGCGATTTCGAACTGTTGGCGAGGAATTAATTCCTTGAGTTTTTCGCACAGTTTTTTACCCCATTCGTACGACTTCGAGCGGTGCACGATGGCCGAGAGGGCATCGACTTTATCGCCGTTGAGCATAACATCGAGCTTGACCATGTCCGATTCCCGGTTGTCCATAAACTCATAGTCGAGCGAAGCATACCCGCGCGAGATCGTTTTGAGCTTATCGAAAAAGTCGAATACGACTTCGGCCAGTGGCATCTCGAACTGGAGTTCAACCCGTTCGGCGGTAAGGTATACCTGGTTTTTAAGTATACTCCGCTTATCCATACACAGGCTCATGATACCACCCACATACTCGGCCTTCGTAATGATCTGCGCCCGGATAAATGGCTCTTCAATATAGTCGATGAGGTTTGGGTCGGGCATATCAGCGGGGGCCGATACCTGAATATCCTCCCCTTTGGTCGTCATTACCTCGAAGCGCACCGAGGGCACAGTAGTGATGACCGTCATGTCGAATTCACGCTCCAGACGCTCCTGCACAATTTCCATATGAAGCATCCCCAGGAAGCCACAACGGAAACCAAAACCCAAAGCCGCCGATGTTTCGGGTTCCCATACAAGAGCAGCATCATTGAGCTGGAGCTTCTCCATGGCATCGCGGAGGTCTTCGAACTCACTGGTTTCAACCGGATAAATACCCGCAAATACCATTGGCTTCACTTCCGAAAAACCTTGAATGGCCGAACTGGCTGGGTTGTCGACGGTGGTAACGGTATCGCCGACTTTTACTTCTTTGGCTACTTTAATTCCTGAGATGAGGTAGCCTACATCGCCACATTCGATCACAGGTTTAGGTACCTGATCCAACCCGAGTGTGCCTACCTCGTCGGCAATATATTCTTTGCCGGTATTCATAAATTTAACCTTGTCGCCTTTCCGAATCCGTCCGTTCTTAACCCGGAAAATAACTTCAATACCACGGTAGGAATTGAAATGGGAATCGAAAATCAGTGCCTGTAAGGCTCCGTCAGGATCGCCGGTTGGGGCTGGAATCCGCTCGACTATAGCGGCCAGAATTTCAGGAACACCAATGCCTTCTTTACCCGATGCCGGAATAATGTCGTCCCGATCGCAACCCAACAGGTCAACCATCTCGTCCTTAATTTCTTCGGGCATAGCTCCCGGAAGGTCGATCTTGTTCAGGACAGGGATAATAACCAGATCGTTATTCAGGGCCAGATAGAGATTGGAGATCGTTTGAGCCTCGGTTCCCTGCGATGCATCGACCAGGAGCAAAGCACCTTCGCAGGCGGCAATGGATCGCGAAACCTCATAGGAAAAGTCAACGTGCCCTGGTGTATCGATCAGGTTCAGGGTGTAAAGCTCACCCTTGTGCATATATTCCATCTGGATAGCATGGCTCTTGATGGTAATACCGCGCTCTCGTTCCAGATCCATATCATCGAGCAGTTGAGCCTGCATATCGCGGGCGCCTACTGTCTTGGTAAATTCTAACAATCGGTCGGCCAGGGTGCTTTTGCCGTGGTCGATATGAGCAATAATGCAAAAATTACGGATGTGTTTCACGTAGGAAAATCCTGTTTGAGGTTTGGAGTCTACGGCTTTCAGTGAACTGGCGCAAACCTGACTGACGCCAGGGATGATGTACGTCAGTGTAAAACCGAAATCTGTAAACCGTATACCACGTTTAAACGGCAAAAATACGCATAAAAAACAAACGCCGGTCTCATCCAGGAGCCGGCGTGTTCAATTACACTTCATCAACAAACTAAAAACCAAATGCTGTAGGAGGGGGACTCGAACCGCCCACGGTGCAGTTAGCTACAGTACAATCTCTGGTGGTCAACCCCAGTCGCCTTTGCAGGCGGCATTATGCTGCGTTTATCCTTTATCACCACCCCCGAGACAGGAGGGCACGTCTGCCAATTTCGACATCCTACAGTGTGAGAAAAGTTATCAAGAAGATCGGCGTGTGACCCCGCTCGATCAACTTGACATTGCAAAGTTAAGCAATAGTTGATATTTGTTGCAAATTTCACATAAAAATTTCTTAAAATTTATAATTCGTTTAAAAATGGAGTAGATTTGTTGCACTTCATCGAAAAATAAATTGAAATGGCGGAAAAAAATTTAGAAATTGATAATACTGATCTGAAAATATTGAGCCTGCTAATGCAGGATGCCAATATGCCGTATACCGAAATTGGAAAACGAATCTTCGTATCGGGTGGAACGGTGCATGTTCGGATGAACAAACTTCGGCAAATGGGTATTGTCCGTGGTTCACAATTGGTGATCGATCACGCCAAACTAGGTTGGGATATCAGTGCCTTTCTGGGCATTTATCTGGATAAAAGCTCATTGTACGAAGATGTATCTAGGCAATTGGAAAAAATTCCTGAAGTCGTCAATGTGCATTATACAACGGGTATTTACAGCATATTCGCTAAAATCGTTTGTCGTGATACCCAGCATCTGCGGGAAGTACTTCACGATAAAATTCAGAAGGTGAGTGGAGTACAGCGTACGGAAACCTTTATCTCACTCGAAGAGAGCATTAACCGCTCAATCCCGTTTTCGGAAGAGTGACGGGCAAGGAGCGTGGAGCTTGGAGCAGGAAAAGTGCTTCCCTGCTCCAGCTCCACGCTCCTTGCTCCAAGCTGTGAACCCTAAACGGCTTCACGTGTGTTATACCCACCAATACAAGTTAATTTATGCAACCTACAATTCATGCAACAACCGTAGTTGGCATTCGGCACAATGGTCATGTGGCCCTGGGTGCCGATGGGCAGGCTACGATGGGAAATACCATTGCCAAGAGTAATGTCCGAAAAGTTCGGGTATTGATGGGGGGGAAAGTGCTGGCGGGTTTTGCCGGGTCAACCGCTGATGCATTTACACTTATCGAGCGCTTTGAAGAAAAATTGAATGCCTACGGAGGTAATCTGAAGCGGGCAGCTATTGAACTGGCAAAAGACTGGCGTACAGACCGTTATTTGCGAAAGCTTGAAGCTATGCTTATTGTGGCCTCGAAAGATGATCTGCTCATCGTATCGGGCACAGGCGATGTAATCGAACCCGATAGCGATATTGCAGCCATTGGTTCCGGTGGTATGTACGCTCAATCGGCAGCTATTGCGCTGAAAAAGCATGCTTCAGACCTATCTGCCGAGGAGATGGTTCGGGAAAGCCTGCACATTGCAGCCGATGTATGTATTTATACAAACCATAATTTGGTGGTTGAATCGTTATAAGGATAGTAAAACCAGTGGAGTGTAAAACAAGCGAAGCGTGGCCATGTATTCATAATACATCGATATATGTCTATAGTTTCACTAATTCTGGCCCTATTCCTTACATTTGCTGCACGAGAATTCTGACGTTATGAAGATTGCACCACAGTTTGGACCCAGACCTATGAACCGGCGAATAGCCCTGGGATTCATCATAGCTATGGTATTGATTGCGTCGGGGTTTATCATCTCGTTTTATAGCTACAACAAGCATGGCGAGGATACGCAGCGGGTTCGGCATACCTACGAAGTGACGGGCACGCTTGAACGGATTCTATCGCTGGTTAAAGACCTGGAAACGGGTTCGCGTGGCTACCTGATTACCAACGATACGTCCTATTTGCAGCCCTACCATAAGGCGGTTAGTCAATTACCAGTTGAACTTAAAAAGCTGAAAGAGTTAAGTACCGATAATCGACTCCAACAACACCGTCAACAAGTGCTGGCTGAGCTAATCAGCGATAAGCTGGCGGCTACGCAGGTTCGAATAGCAACGAGCATTGCCGATAAGACGAACCTGGCCATTAGTGCGCAAAACAAGCGGCTTATGAATATCATTCGGCAGCATGTGTCGATCATGGTCGAGACAGAGCAGTCGTTGATGGAGATGCGGAATAACCTGGCCGTCCGTTCGTTTCGAAACACGTTGACTGTAATTTTTTTGCTGTCGTTGCTAACATTCATGGCGTTGGTGATCTCATATCGATTGCTGGAGCAGGAACTGATTCGTCGTCAGGAAACAGAAGATCAGCTTCGCGAGTATGAGAATCAACTAAAAGGGCAAATCCGGCAACTCGAAACATCGAATGAAGAACTGGAACGATTTGCATTCGTGGCCAGTCACGATTTGCAGGAGCCGCTACGGAAAATTCAGTCCTTTGCCAATCTGATTACGGATCGCTATAGCAGTTTGTTCGATGCGGATAGCCTGATGTTTATGAGCAAGATTTCAAATTCGGCCGAACGTATGTCGAAACTGATAAAGGATTTATTGAATTTCTCACGGATATCAAACCATCAGGAGGGATTCAGAGCCGTATCGCTGGCCGATATTGTGCAGCGAATTCTCGACGATCAGGAGTTGCGGATCAAAGGCTTGAATGTGCAACTTGACGTAGGCGAATTGCCCACGATTCAGGCCGTTCCTAGCCAAATGGACCATCTTTTTAATAATTTAATTTCGAATGCCCTTAAATTTACCAGACCCGATGTTAGGCCGCTGCTTCGGATCATGGCGCAGCCAATTTACGGGGAAGCGTATTCTGAATTAATTCCGGGCAGGCCGTATTTTGAAATCACCATTGAAGACAACGGGATAGGGTTTGAGGAGAAATATTTAGATCACATCTTTAAAGTTTTTCAACGATTGCATGGCAAAACCGCTTTCGAAGGTACTGGTATCGGGCTAGCCATTTGTAAACGGGTTGTTATGCGCCATCACGGCTTTATCACAGCACGGAGTCAACCAAACGAGGGCACCACATTTGTGGTTGTTTTACCAGAAAGCCAATTACTACAACATTATGACAGACCAACTTCAGCCGAAACCTATTCATATACTGCTGGTCGATGACGACGAAGATGATCGTTATTTAACACGTGAAGCTTTTCATCAGCATTACCCAGCTAGTCGTATTTCGTTTGCTGAAGACGGGGAGGACTTGCTGGATTTTCTGAACTATAGCGGTCGGTATACCGGATCGACGCACTCGATCCCTGAGCTGATTTTGCTGGACTTGAATATGCCCCGTAAAGATGGGCGTGAAGTGTTGCGTGAAATTAAATCAAGCGACCAGTTCAAGCATATTCCAATCATTGTCCTGACAACTTCGGACGCTAAAGAAGATATCGAAACGTCGTATTTTAATGGGGCCAATAGCTTCATTACCAAGCCTTCGACGTTTCAGCGTCTGAGTGAAGTCACTAAAGCTATTGGCCAATACTGGTTCAGTATCGTTACCTTTTGCGAGCATCCTGAGTTTTAGTAAATAGTGGAGCTGTTTAAATGCTGACTGATTAGGTTATAATGCACGAGTTTAGACAGTTTCCACATTAGTCTCCTCCTTTCAATCCGACCAGACTGACAAAGATCTTTTCCAGCTCATTGGTGACGGCGCGGCTTTGGCCAGGTGTGAATTTGTTCACCAGAATGCAGAAGGTCATGGGCTCGCCATCGACGGCTGTAAAATACCCCGCATAGGCCCGGACACCCTCAATGGAACCGCTTTTAGCCCGGATGTTTCCAGCGGCTGCCGTTCCACGAGCCAGGCTTCGGACGGTGCCAGTTTGCCCTACAATCGGGATGGTCTCGTAGAATTGCGGAAAGTTTTTATCGCGGCCCATAGCGCTTAGAATACCAGTCATATTATCAGCCGTGAGCGCACCAACAGTCGATAAACCACTGCCATCGCGAATGCGGAAGCCATCCAGATTGACCCCTTTGGCTTTCCAGAACGACGTAATGGCTTCTACACTTTCTTCTGTTGTTCGTACGTGTTTATTGACCGCTAACGCTGTTGTTCGCAGGAGGGCCTCAGCATACAGGTTTATACTCTGGAAGTTAGTTTGCTGGATCAGTTGGGGTAAAGTGGGTGATTTATACTGGTTGATCACGGTGCGTTTGGCACCAATCGGTATCGTTGTTGGCAAGCCCCCGCCAATCGAAAGAGGTGGGCGGCTGACCGTAATGTTGTTCTGAACAAGCTGGTTGTGCAAGGCATAAGCTGCAAAGTAGGCCGGGTCGGGCAGGGCTCCTTTAACACTGAACTCGTTACCTGGCTCGCCGAGAGGTACTTTGCCCGTTAGCCACTGCTGGTTCATAAACGGTACCCCATAAATATTGACCTGATCGCCTGTATTGGCCGCGTCGGTTGAGACTGTATTTCGAAAAGCAATGTATGGTACAGGCGGGTCGGTGCGTAGAACATTTGCCGGTGCCTTGACGGATTTGCCCGGTCTGAAAAATACACGGTATAAATTTTCATTGATATTCAGCGCACTGAGACTGGCCCCGTAATAATTGCCCAGGTCGCCAAAGGGCCAGGTATCAGGTGTAGTAATGTCGTCGTACAGACTGGCATCGCCGACCACCATGCCCTCTATTCGTTGAATCCCCGCAGCTTTGACAGCTTCGCTCCAACTTGTTACGAGCGCTGTTACATCGGAATAGCCAGGAAATCGCCAACTCCCCAGCGATGGGTCGCCAGTGCCGCGCAGGTAGAGATTACCCGTCAGTACACTGTCTTTGATCGTGCCATCGTATTCGAGGGTTGTCGTGTAGGTATAATTTGGACCTAGTACGGCCAATGCCGTGGCAGTGGTGATGAGCTTGAGTGTGGAGGCCGAAGGTAAACTAAGCCGAGCATTGTAGCCAATGAGTTCTTCGCTGTCCCGTACCCGCCGGACTGATAACGCAATTGTCCCGAATCGAGTAGTTGGGCTGGCCTGAAAAGCTTCTACCTGAGCCAGCAGTTTTTGCGTTGCCAGTGAATCGATGGTTTGCCTGGGGCGCGTCTGTGCGCTCGACGGGGTGTAACCGACAAACAAACAGACGATAATAACAAATGCAGACTGTACAGGAAAACGGTGAAGAAAGCGCATTTAAGAACGGTTAGGCGATTCGATGGGTATTGCTTACCTTTGCAAACTTACAAAATACGAGCCATCCAGTTTACGTTAAGCCACCTTCGCAAACCTTCGTAAGAAAGAACACTGGTAAGTTAAAGTTGTACGCATGAAATTATCATTTCTGGGGGCAGCCCGGCAGGTAACGGGTAGTATGTATCTGCTGGAACTGGAGGATGACTACCGCATCCTGATTGACTGTGGTTCGGACATGGAGCGATCCAGTTCGAACGGTCAGACGGCCCCCGCCGTTACTCATCCGGGATTTTTTCCGTTTGAGGCTTCAAGTATCAACCTGGTCCTGCTGACACACGCGCACGTCGACCATTCGGGAAATCTGCCTAACCTGTATCGGGAAGGGTATGAAGGGCAAATACTGTGCACGGAGCCAACCTTTGCACTCACGAATGTATTGCTCAAAGATGCAGCTTCGCTGAATCAGAAACGCATCAATGATCTGAATGCCAGCAAAAAGCAACGGGTAAAGGAACGCCAATTGCAGCTACAGAAAGATTTGTATCTGGATAGGCAGGTTCGGGAGTCGATGGAAAATGTTGTCCCGATTGCTTTCAACCGAAAATTCCGGGTGGCCGATGGGGTCGACGTTACCTTTATTCCGGCCGGGCACCTGCTGGGCGCTGCTCACATACTGATCAATATAGTAGAAGGGGGCGTTCGGAAAAGTATCTGTTTTTCGGGCGATATTGGCCGCAAGAATTACCCACTGCTGGTCGATCCGGCTCCTGTACCTCCAGTCGATTATTTAATTTGCGAGAGTACGTATGGCAACCGCCTGCACGATAATCACCTCTCGCCCGAAGATACGCTAGCCGATATTATTCAGCGGACCTGTATCGATATGCCGGGTCGACTCATTATCCCCTCGTTCAGTGTAGGTCGTACACAGGCATTGCTCTATACGCTCAACCGATTGTATACCGAGCGTAATTTCCCGCCCATCAAGGTATTTTCGGATAGCCCGATGGCGTTCGAAAGCTCCAAGATTTACATGCAGCACGTGCGTATGCTGAACACAGAGGCCCGGGAGTTTTACAAAGAAAACGAGACCCTGTTCGACTTTGAGAATTTTCAGTTTCTGGAGTCGTCGAAAGCCAGCAAAGCCGTTTCGAATTATAATGAACCCTGCATTATCATTTCATCGTCGGGTATGGTGCAGGGTGGCCGGGTCGAATACCATGTCGCCGAGAATATCAGTAACCCCTATGCCACCATTCTGATCATTGGCTATTGTGCAGAAGGAACTCTTGGCTGGCGGCTGTTAAACGGACAGCAGACCCTGAGTATCAAAGGGAAAGATCATCAGGTGCTGGCAAACATTGAGAAAATAGATGTGTTTAGTGGTCATGGCGACCGAAACGATCTGATTAATTTTGTTGGAATGCAATCGCCCGACACGCTCAAATCGATTTTTCTGGTTCATGGTGAATTTGAGAGTATGGAGTTCTTCCGCGACACACTAGCCGAAGAAGGTTACCCACAGGTGATTATTCCGAAGAAAGGAGAGAAATATGAACTTTAAGAAGTGAGTAGTTAGGAGCTAGGAGTGAGAATGCTGACGCATGTTTTTCTAAGTGCGTCAGCATTCTCACTCCTAGCTCCTCGCTCCTCGCTCCTAATTAATACTTCATGAGAACGTATCTTGATTTTGAAAAACCCATTGCCGACCTCGAATCACGGCTGGAAGAAACGAAAAAACTGGCTCAGAGCAGCAACGTGGATGTGAGTGAAGCGGTGGCTATTCTGGAACAAAGTATCGACAAACTCCGGCAGGAGATTTTCCAGAATCTGACACGCTGGCAACGGGTTCAACTGTCTCGGCATCCTGATCGGCCTTATACACTCGACTACATTTCGCTCATGTGCGATCAGTTTATCGAGCTGCATGGCGACCGTACGGTTCGCGACGATCCGGCCATGGTGGGCGGTTTTTGTGAGTTGGGAGGCCAGACAGTAATGATCATTGGTCAGCAGAAAGGGCGGAATACGAAGCAGCGTCAGCACCGTAATTTTGGTATGCCAAACCCCGAAGGCTATCGAAAAGCTCTACGGCTGATGAAACTAGCCGAAAAATTCAACAAGCCGATCATCACCATGATCGATACACCGGGGGCTTTTCCGGGGTTAGAAGCTGAAGAACGTGGTCAGGGTGAAGCCATTGCCCGGAACCTGAAAGAGATGTTCATGCTGTCCGTTCCGGTGATCTGCATCGTCATTGGCGAAGGGGCGTCGGGTGGTGCCCTCGGTATTGCCATTGGCGACCGGGTATGGATGCTTGAAAATACCTGGTACTCGGTGATCTCGCCGGAAAACTGCTCAACGATTTTGTGGCGGAGCTGGAACTTTAAGGAGCAGGCAGCCGAGGCCATGAAACTGACCGCCCGTGACATGCAGCTCAACAAACTGGTCGATGAAATTATCGAAGAGCCTGTTGGGGGAGCCCATAATGATCATCAGGCAATGGCCAACCACCTCAAAGAGGTTATCCTGTCGGCTCTGGCCGAGCTGAATGCCCTATCGCCCGAAGAGCGCATCAATCAACGGATTGAGAAGTTCTGCGAAATGGGGGTCGTTGTTGAATAAATTGTTTCGGGTTGGCTGATTTACAGACTGTTTTGAATCGGTCAAGTTGAAACCTTAAGTCATATAGCTGTGAAAAATTTAATTTTCGACCTCGGCGATGTGATCATCCCGATTGATTTGACGGCCCCCGTTCGGAATTTTGCTATGCTGGCCAATTTACCGGAAGATGAAGTCTGGGCCATCTGGAAGCAGCACGATTTTATCAATCGATACGAAACGGGGCTAATTGATGATATGGCCTTTCGAGCGCAGATTCGTCAGTTACTGAAGAACGATAGTTGGGCCAATGAGGTGATCGATACAGCCTGGAATACGGTTTTGCTGGAACTCCCCGTTGAGCGTGTTGAGCGTATTAAAGAACTGAAAAAAGACTATCGGTTATTTCTGCTCAGTAATACCAGCCCTATCCATATCAAGCATGTGAATGGTGTGCTGGCTGGCTTGAATCAGCCAACGCTGGAAGATCTTTTCGAGCGTGTGTTCTATTCCTATGAAGTAGGCATGGCTAAACCGTCGCCCGACATCTACCAGCATGTCTTAGCCGAATCAGGACTTGTTGCCTCAGAAACTGCTTTTTTTGACGATAATGCGTCGAACATCAAAGCAGCCGCTGCGTTAGGTATTCAGGCTGTGCATGTACAGCCGCCTAAAACGATTATAGACTATTTAAAGGATATATAAGTATGTATGCTGTATGCTATAGGATGTAGCTACCAAACGGTCAACCATACATCCTATAGCATACAGCATACATAAACGATCATGAGCCCTCGCACCCGTACCTACCTCCTGCATGGAGGTCTTTTTTTAATCACGCTCATTACCACCACCTTGGCGGGAGCCGAATGGATGTTTGGGCGATTTTTTATTCCATCTGAAGGAATGCCTTCGCTGGGCTGGAATGAATTTCTAGCTGGGTTTCAGTTTTCGATACCGTTTCTGGCTATTTTGACTGTGCATGAGTTTGGGCATTATTTCACCGCCAAGGCCAATCGTGTACGGGTAACGTTACCCTTTTATATTCCACTTTGGATTGGTATTGGGCAAAGCATCGGTACGCTGGGTGCTTTCATTCGGATTCAGGACTATATCAATAGCCGTCGGAAATACTTCGATATTGGAATTGCAGGGCCATTGGCCGGATTTGTACTGGCATTGGTTGTGCTTTGGTATGGGTTTACGCACTTGCCCCCACCCGAATTTATTTTTACAATCCATCCAGAATACCAGAAATGGGGACTCGATTATGGGTTATATGCTTACCAGAACTTACCGGAAGGGGCTGCTATAGGGTTAGGGGATAACCTATTATTTCATTTCTTCAAAACCTATGTTGCCGATCCGGCCCGTGTGCCGCACCCGTACGAGATGGTGCATTATCCATACATACTGGCGGGCTATCTGGCGTTATTTTTTACGTCACTCAACCTCATTCCGATAGGTCAACTGGATGGAGGGCATATTCTGTACGCGCTGATTGGGCGTAAGCGGTTTCAGTGGGTAGCGCCTGTGCTGTTTATTGGGTTCGCGTTTTACGCCGGATTAGGGGCCTTTAAACCAGCCGATTTTGCCGTACCAACCGATGAGGCCTTTTTCGCGCAATTGGGCAATTTTGCACTGTATATCATCTTCTTGTATCTGGCTTTTGGCCGTATCAGCGATAACCGAACCACAAACCTGCTGATTACACTGAGTGTGGTGGTGGGGCAATTGATTGTGTCATGGATGATGCCAACCGTGAACGGCTACTTTGGTTTTACCGTATTTGTGTTTGTATTGGGTCGGTTTCTGGGCGTTTATCACCCCGAAACGGAGCTGGAAGAGCCACTGGATGGAAAGCGGCAGGTGCTCGGCTGGATAGCTCTGCTAATCTTCGTAATCTGTTTTAGTCCACAGCCGTTTTTGATTTCCTGAGCAATCCCGGTTGGATAAACCGCAATCGGGATTGCTCAGGAGCAGGATTACATGGTTTCTCCCCAGATGTACTTGCTGAACCAGCGGTAATTTTCTTCCATCACCTGCCGCATCGATTTGGGTTTGGTTATGCCATGACCAAAGCCTTTGTAGACCACCATTTTCACGGGAACTCCTTTATCTTCCAGCGCTAATCGAAGTTCATAGGCATTGGCAATCGGTACGCGCTTGTCCAGCTCGCCATGTTGAATGAGGGTAGGCGTTTTGGCACGGTTGATATAACTGATCGGGGATGTTTTCTGGTAAATAGCGGCATTGTCCCAGGGAGTACCTTGTAAATACTGGCGCGTAAACGGCGTGATGTCCGTATTCTGATAATAGGTTGCCCAGTTCGAAATACCGGCACCTACCGACGTAGCTTTGAAGCGGTCGCTATACGTTGTGATGAAAGCCGAAATATAGCCTCCCTGACTCCAGCCCATTGCCCCCACTTTGTCTTTATCGACCATGCCCTTACTGATTAAATAATCGACACCCGAAATCACATCGTCATAATCGCCCAGCCCTAAGTTCTTTACATTGAGGGCTCTGAATTTACTACCATAGCCCGCCGAGCCCCGGTAGTTGGGGCGAAGCACCAGAGCACCTTTGGCGATGAACTGCTCAACTGGATAGTAGCGATCCGCTGTGACGGAGGGCAGGTCGATGCCGGTAGGTCCACCGTGGATAACCACCAATAAGGGGTACTTACGGGCCGGATCGAAGTTAATGGGCTTAATCAGAATGCCTTCAATCGTATTCCCATCGACTGATTGCCAGCTAATCACTTCGCGCCTGGCTGTTTTGAACGCAGCCAATTGGCTACCCATATCCGTTAGCGTTTTAGGGACAAACGACTGAACAGGAGATACCTGTACCTCAGCGTATTGATTGGGTAAGGCTGCTACGAAGGCCATCTGTTGGCCATCCTTGCTGAAGGAAAACTGAGTGGCAATCAGGTTGTCTGGCTTCGTGATCCGGGTGATCTTTTGCGTGGCGGGTTCCAGTCGAAACAGATGGGCTGTTGTTTTCTGATATCCACTGAACAAAATGCCCGTCGGTGTCCATACCAGTAGGTTGGCATTTTCATCGAACGTATTGGTCAAGATCTTAGGGGTGCCCCCCGTTGCCGGTACTGTCGCAATTAGTCGGTTGCTATAGAAAAAAAACTCATTTTCGTTGGCTGTGATAAAGGCGATTTGCTGCCCATCCGGCGACCAGACAGGATCCAGATCAGGGCCTTTCAGCGATACTATTTTGTGCGTTACCGTATCGCCAAGGGTTAGCACATATAAATCGGATGTATGATTATTGATCAGATCTGGATTTTTCGAGGCATCGAAGGCGATCTTCCTGCCATCGGGCGAAACCACAAAGTTGCCAACCGAAAAGCCGATGCCTTTGGTTAGCGGTTTCGGCTGCATGGGTTTCTCATTGTCCAGGCTGTCGAGCAGGTAGAGGTGAACCATTTTGTAATCGTCCCGAACCACCTCGTAATCGCTATACTTGTCTTTTCGATCCTTGTCGGCCTTGGCATCGGGCACGGTAGCTGAGAAAATAAGCTGTTTACCCGTTGGCGACCATTTGAATGCCGTAACGCCCGTTTCGAATTTCGTAAGCGGACGAGCTTCGCCACCATAGGGGCTGATCAGGTAGAGCTGAGATTTATCGTCGCGGGTTGACAGGAACGCGATCCATTTCCCATCTGGCGACCAGGCCGGGCTACTATTTGATTTTTTGGATCGGGTCAGTTGATAGCGTTCACTGGTAGCGGTATTGGCCAGCCAGATGTCGGTATCGTAGGCATTTTCGTCCCAGTTGGTTCGGGTAACGGTGTAAGCAACCCATTTGCCATCGGGCGATAGCTGAGGGTTTGATACACTTTTCAGCGAAATGGATTGATCGATCGTAGGTGCTTGTGCCAACGTTCGGGTAGCCCATAGAAGGCTGCTCAGCAAAAGAAGCGAGTAGAATGGTTTCATAAGTAATGTGGTCAAAAAGAGTTTTATTCAGTGACTGCGATAACGCCCTGAAAATAAGAAACTTTTGTATAGGTTTGAAGGGGGCTTCATTTCGCTCGTTCAACGAGCTTACCTATGTCACTACTGATTTGTTGGATGAAGTTGAGCTGCTCTTGTAGGGATGTGTCGTTTATGGGAGCAACCGACGATGCGGAGTCCAGTGCAATGGCCTCAGAAACGGGTTTCGTTTCGGCAGAGTCTAAACGGCGCAGGCTTTCGGTTAAGGTATGCAGAGCCCGCTTAACTGGGCGTAAGACCGGAGCTGGGTACGTTTTGGTCTCTCCGTTGAGTTGAGCCGAGGTAATGGTAGCGACATTGGCCGATAACACATGGTTCAGCACAACAAATTCGTAGATCAGTTTTTCGTTGCGTTGTTTGTGTTTAGGTTCTGAAAGCATACGCTCGAAGGCAGACCCCAGGTTGGCTGAAGTGACGTAAACCTCTTTTCGGGCTAGTTTGTAATCAACCAGCGCAATTGGGCGTCCTGACAGGCTATCGAGCAGGAGCTGAATATACCGAATGTTGGCCTTTAGTACCGCTTTCATCGGCTTTAGAAGCTGGTCCGACTCCCATTGCGGAAAGAGCAGATACCCAGCTATCAGGGCAATCGTTCCCCCCAGAAATGTATCAAATAAACGCTCTTCGGCTACGCCTAAATGGCTGACTCCCAGAAAGCTGAATAGGATGAGCACAAACGGCGTGACGCAGATCACCATCACAATATAGTAGGTTCGCTGCGTACTGTAGGTGCCCAGCATAAACAGCACCATGAACCAGAAATGAATGGTTTTGTCGGGGATGAATGTGAGTACCAGAACGCCCATCAGACCACCGACTAGCGTACCGATGATGCGTTCGATATTTCGCTGTTTGGTCAGGCTAAAAGCTGGCTTTAAAATAACGGCGATGGTCAGTAGCACCCAGTAGCTATGGTGGCCGTAGGGTAGGAGCTTGGTCAGGACGAAACCAATCAGCATCGCCAGCGATAATCGCACGGCATGCCGGAATACGGCCGAGTCGAATGTAAGATTGTCCCGAAACGATTTGAGGTCAATTTCCTGGTGCGATACAAATCGACCATATTCCAGATTATCAGCCTGAACAGGGTCAATAACGGGCATCGCCAGGTTGTTCTGTAAGGTTGCCAATCGTTGACTGACATTCCGCAGGCTAACCAGCACTTTTTTTAGAACCAGAGTACTACCTTCCTGATCGCCCAGCGAATCGATCCGCCGTTTTAACCGATCCAGGGCGAGGGTCATATCATCGGCCTGATGCATAGGAATTGGAACCGGCGACTGAATGGCTAACCCAATATGGTCGAGGGAAACGGATAAATGACGAATCAGCCGGGCAATCTTTTCCAGCACCCCCGACCCACCAAACCGTTCGCGAATGGCGGCATAGTCGTAGTACATGGCGGTAATCTGTTCGTACAGATCGACTACATCCACAAAGGTAAGCAAGAGCAGGCGGCCCGTCCGGGTCGATTCGGCTACAATACGACGACTTTTGAACAAGACTTCCCGAACGGCATCCTGCTTTTCACTCACCACGACCTGCTGGGTAATGAGTCGTCGATAGTCTTCGTCCAGATCGGTCGAAATGGTGTAAAAATCGGCTTTGATGGCCATTAGCTTTGCCATCTCATGAATGCATTGGCCGAGTGCCTGTTGCGCCAGACGGTACGGTTGTAATCGGGTTGCCAATAGACTGATTCCGGTATACCACAGCCCACCGATAAGTACGAAAAGGCTTTCGTGGATAACCCCGGCCGCATCAAGGGGGCGATCGAGCATCAGAATCATGATCAGTACAGCCGCCGTTCCGACCGAGGTCGCCCGATTACCATAGATGCCCAGCATGGAAAAGAAAAAACTGAACAGCAGAATTTCAACCCCCAGACTATATGAATTCATCCGGGCGAAACCTGTGATGAGCGTCACCAGAAACGCAAACAGAACGGTAACGGTCATGCCATTACGTCGGTGGGCAACCGGGCCCGGAGCATCGCTGATACTGACATTTAAAGCGCCCAGCGACATAGCCAGGCCCGTCTGAAGCTGACCAAACTGCATGAACAGCAGCGAAGGCAGCAAAATAGAGAGCGTAGTACGCAACCCGTCAGAAAAGTACTGACTGGACAAGAAGTAACTAACCTGCCGGGTGCGTTTGTTCATGCGGTGAGTAATTGGTTAAATCGTTGGGGCAACATCGGACTTGCGTTCACCAATCTGTTGCCGCCACATGGCGTAATATAGACCTTTCTGCGTTAACAATGCATCGTGGCTACCCGTCTCAACGATCTTCCCTTTTTCAAGGACAAAAATGGTGTTGGCGTGCATAATTGTTGATAAACGGTGAGCAATTAAAATTGTAATTTGCTCATGAAGTGCCGAAACGCTTCGAACGGTATCGGTAATTTCTTCTTCGGTCAGTGAATCAAGGGCCGAAGTTGCTTCGTCAAAAATCAGCAGACGGGGATGCCGAACCAAGGCCCTCGCAATTGACAGCCGCTGTTTTTCCCCACCCGACATCTTCAGTCCGCCTTCGCCAATGGGGGTATCGAGCCCCTTCCCGGATCGGGTTAACAGATGCTCTGCGGCTGCTTTATCCAGCGCATCGAGCATGTCGGCCTCGGTAGCGTCGGGTTTGACGAAAACCAGGTTTTCGCGGATAGTGCCCGAAAATAAATGCGTTTCCTGCGTAACAAACCCAATTTGCCGACGCATGGGGTTAAATCGAAGATCTTTGGTAGAAATGTCGTTGTAATAAATGTCACCGTCGACGGGTCGATACAGGCCAACCAGCAGTTTGACCATCGTCGATTTCCCTGAGCCCGACGGCCCAACAAACGCAATGGTGTCGCCTAATGATGCTTCGAACGAGACCCCATCGATCGCGTTCTGATTGGCTCCTGTATGCCGGAAAACCACATTCTCAAAGCGCAGGTGTTCGATAGGACCTACTTCGACGGCAGCTTCCGGGTTCCGCTCGATGGGTTTCTCCATTAGTTTTTCGAAGCTGTTCAAGCCCGCTTCGGCTTCCCGATAGGCCAGAATGATGTTACCCAGATCCTGTAGCGGGTTGAAGATCGAGACAGAAATGAACTGCATGGAAATCAACTCGCCGGTGCTGAGCACGTTCCGAAAAATAAGCCACAAAAGGGTGAATAAAACCGACTGTTTCAGCACATTCAGCGTCGTACTTTGCCAGAACGTCAGCAGTCTGACTCGACGGACCTTGGTCATTTCCAGGTCAAAAATGCGGGCTGTCAAGCCTTTCAGCCGACGAATTTCAGGAAAGGTCAGACCAAGGCTTTTTATTAGTTCGATATTGCGCAGCGATTCCGTAATGACACCCGAAAGCAGCGCCGTTTCCCGATTGATAGTACGCTGCGTGGTTTTGATTTGTTTGCTGAGCAGGCCAGTCAGGCCGCCCAGGAGTAATACCCCAATCAGAAAGACGGGTATAAGCGCCCAGTGTTTCGTGATGGCGTACCAGATCAGAAACCCCATACCGACAACGGACGAAAACAGCACATTGACGAAGGAGTTGATAAACTTCTCGGTGTCGGTCCGAACCTTTTGAAGTGTCGATAGCGTAGCCCCACTGCTTTGATCACCAAATTCCTGGTACGATAGCCGGAGCGTTTGGCGCAGCCCCGCATCGAAAATATCGGTTCCGAATCGCTGAACGACCAGACGGGTGAAGTATTCCTGAAACGCTTTGGTGATGTTCGACAGAATGGCTACGCCAACAGCAATAGCCAGCAAGTGGAGTACGCCGTTGACTTTTTCCGACTCAGTTTTCTGACCGGGATGGGTGGCGTACTGGTCAATGATTTTACCGAAAATGATGGGATCGACCAGAGCAAGAATCTGTGCAACACCTGCCAGTGCCAGCGCAGCCAGCGCCAACCACCGATAAGGCCTTAGATACTGCCAGAGAATGCGCATACAAGAATGAATACTGGATAATGTAAAATGAATAATGGCGTGAGAGAAAGAGTCTCTTCACACTTTACTTATCCATTATTCATTTTACATTGTTCAGTATTCATTAATAATTGTCCAGTTCCTGAATACGGGCCAGGTGGCGACCACCTTCAAATGGCGTATCCAGCCAGATCTGAACCAGCTTCAGCGCCGTTTCCTGGCTCATCATCCGTTCGCCCAGCGAAATCACATTGGCATCGTTATGCTGCCGACACAGCCGGGCCGACTCTTCATTCCAGCATAGCCCACAACGAACACCCCGAACCCGGTTGGCGGCTATGGCTTCTCCATTGCCTGAGCCACCCAGTACAACACCACGTTCGACCTCACCAGCGGCAACGGCTTCGGCAACCGGACGGATAAACAGGGGATAATCGACAGAAGGCGTGGCGGCATAGGTTCCCTTATCGATTACGTCGTGACCCAGGTCGATAAGCATTTGTTTGATGGCTTCTTTGTACTGGAAACCGGCATGATCGGAGCCAATGGCAATTTTCATCTGGTAAGCTTGATTAGTAAAAAGTAAATGTATTCCTGCAAAATTAGCCTGTAGTTTGATGGCTTAGGCATGCATACGAAGAAAAGTCTTGCACTATGATGAATTTCTGAGGTTCATTATAGTGCAAGACTTTTGATTAAGTTGGAGCAACGCGTTATTGACGGATGTGCTGATTTACAATTGATTGTAAAATAGACTCAGAAAGAGGCTTGGCGTAATACCCCTTAATATCTGGCAACAGCGCTGCCCGTTTGGTATCGAGCGGGTTGAGTGAGGTAGTCAGCACCAGAACGGCATGCTGGCATTTCAGTTGATCATCCAGCTGCTGATATCGTTCCAGAAACTCGAATCCATTCATGCCCGGCAGGTTAATATCTGTCAGAATAAAATCAGGGCGTACATAGTCAGGATGGGCGGTATCGGTCAGGTACCGCAGAGCTTCTGTACCGGTTGTAGTAATCCGTACCTGATCGCACAAACCAGAGTCGTCGATCACGATTTGATGCAGAAAGTTATCGTCGGGGTCGTCGTCAACCAGTAGAATGCACCGAATCGGTTTGGGCATAATGATGCGTCGTTTTAATGTTTTTAGGAATAGTAAAGAAAAAGGTCGAGCCTACGTTAGGCTCACTCTCAATCCAGATTTGCCCACCGTAAATATGGACAACTTTTTTACAGGTTGCTAATCCGATACCCGTGCCTGAATATTCATGTCGCCCGTGCAGCCGTTGGAAAATCTGAAAAACCCGATCGAAATACTGAGGCTCAATCCCAATACCATTGTCCCGAATTGCAAAACAGAACTGATCCGACTCGTCAACAGCCCGGATTGTAATCTGTGGTGACACACCCGGTTTACGATATTTCAGACTGTTCGATATCAGATTTTGAAATACCTGTTTCAGATCAGTGGGATGGGCCGTAAGGATAGGAAGCGGCCCAACATCCAGTTTGGCTCCACTCGCCTGAATTTCTTCCTGTTGTTCTTCCAGTATATCTGCTACGATCTGATTCAGATGAACCTGTGTAAAAACTACATTTGAACCCACGCGCGAAAAGTCAAGCAGGTCGTCAATTAAGGTACGCATCCGTTCGGCCGCACTCATCGAAATGGTGATCAGTTTGCGGGCATCTTCAGAAAGCTGCGGTGTATACTTATTGTTTAATAAATTTAGGTAATTGAAAATAGTTTTTAAAGGCGACTGCAAATCGTGCGATGCCACGTAGGCAAACTGCTGCAACTCTTCGTTCGATCGGGTCAGTTCCAGAACGGCCTGTTGCCGAAAGGATAACTCACGCTCGTATTCTTTTGATGTCCGGAGGCCCACAGCTTCGTTGAAATACCGGAATAGCGCCAGGACTGTAGCAATGGAAACAAGGCCCGTCAGAAAGCGTACCAGGGCGCTGATCCGGTAAATGGGTACCCAGAAAATGATCGCATCCAGCAGATGGGTTAGCCCGCAGAGTAGAATAAACGCACCGAAGAGCCAGAAAACGCCGGGTAGTGGTACTCCTTTTTTAACAAACAGATACCGAACCAGAATGAGTGGAATGACCATATAGGCCAGCCAGATCATGAGATCGGAGCCAATATAGAGCCAGCCATGAAAATCGGTCCAGTTGCCGCAAAACCAGCGGGGAGGCCAGTCGCTCGAGTCAGTGAGTCGTCGGAAAAAGTCAATGACCTGCTCCATAAGAAGACCTTAAAAGTACAGTTTACGTAAACGGTAGACTTGGTTTTAACCGTTAAAGGTACTTCGGTAAATTAAATAATTGAGGGCAGAATGAACAAAAAAGTTAATTGAATCGGTTTGAGGGAATAAGTGCAAAGGTCATGCCGATGCTCTGCACAACGCAAACACATTTAAACTTGTTCGACAACGGGAAGGCGGGTAACTTGCACCGTCTTTCTGTCAGACAACAATCCGTTTTCTAATGATTCCTGCAACTAACCAGCGTCCGGCTGCTACTATACTGTTTATATTCGGCGGCAGTGGCGATTTGAACCTGCGTAAACTTACTCCCGCTCTCTACAATCTATACCTCGACAAATACCTGTCCGATCGGTTCGCCGTTGTTGGGCTTGGTCGGAGTAATTATACAGATGAGTCGTTTCGGGAGCGCCTGCTCGAAGGGGTCCAATCGTTCTCCCGGCGGAAGAATGGCCCTGACGATGCCTGGAAGTCGTTTGCTCCAATGGTATCGTATCTTCAGATGGATGCTGGGGATAAAGCTTCCTACACGAAGTTGTCAGATTTTGTCGCTGACCGGGAGAAGGAATGGGGCGTTCAGGCCAATGTGGTGTTTTACCTGGCCGTAGCTCCTCAACTGGTGCCGGGCATTGCCACCAATTTGGGGAAACTTCCACTTTGCGGGGATAAATCGCGGGTTCGTATTGTGGTTGAGAAACCGTTCGGACGTGATCTCAAGACTGCCCAGGAATTGAATGCCTTGCTAGGTGGGTTGTTTGCCGAAGAGCAGATTTACCGCATCGACCATTATCTGGGCAAGGAAACGGTTCAGAATATTCTGGCGCTTCGGTTTGCCAACTCTCTGTTCGAGCCGATCTGGAACCGTCGTTATGTCGATTATGTACAGATTACTGCGGCTGAAACCGTAGGGCTGGAAGGCCGTGGCGGGTACTATGAAGGCTCTGGTGCGCTGCGCGATATGATTCAGAACCACCTGCTTCAGGTCTTGTGCATGGTCGCTACGGAAGCACCGATCTCGTTTGATGCCAACGAGGTGCGAAACAAAAAAGTGGATGTGCTGAACGCCATTCGTCGCATAAAGCCCGAAGAGGTAAAAGATGTGGCTGTGCGTGGACAATATGGTCCCGGCGAAAAAGACGGCAAGCCGATTCCAGGTTACCGGGAGGAGGAAGGGGTTAAACCCGATTCGACGACCGAAACGTTTGCGGCTGTCAAGCTGTTTGTCGACAACTGGCGGTGGGAGGATGTGCCTTTCTACCTGCGAACGGGGAAGTCGTTGCCCGAAAAAGCGACAGTCATTACCATTCAGTTCAAGCCTGCTCCCTATTACGCTTTCCCATCCGAGGCCACCCATAGCTGGCAGTCGAATCGGCTGACGATCGGTATTCAGCCTGGTATGGATATTCGCTTGCGGTTCCAGGCCAAGCGGCCCGGTCAGACACTCGCTATCGATCCAGTCGAAATGGTGTTTAGCTACAAAGATGCCTATGCTGGTCAGGAACCCGAAGCATACGAGACGTTGCTACTTGATGTAATGACGGGCGATGCCACCCTGTTTATGCGGGCCGATCAGGTCGAAGCTGCCTGGAAAGTCGTTACGCCCATTCTCGATGCCTGGGAGTCCGAAACGCCCGATTTTCCTAACTACACGCCTGGTTCATGGGGGCCCGAAGCAGCTATGCAACTCGTTGAGAAAGATGGATTTCACTGGATGATGAAATAAGTAAACAGTTCACGCGTCAGCCAACTGTGAACTATGAACAGAAAATTGTAAACTGTTACTATGACCAGCCAACTTGCTGCCCTTTTTGTCGATGATCAGACGCTACCGTGGGAAACGGTAGGCGAGGGGGTGAAGCGTAAAATTATGACCTACGATGCCAACCTGATGATGGTCAAAGTAGCCTTCGAGACGGGTGGTATCGGTACCCCACACAGCCACCATCATACGCAGATGAGTTATGTGGCCAGTGGAGCTTTCGATATTACCATCGGTGACGAAACTCGAACGGTTCGAGAAGGTGATGCCTATTACATTCCATCGAATGTCTGGCACGGCGCTGTCTGCGTCGACGCGGGTGTACTGGTCGATATTTTTACGCCTATGCGCGAAGATTTCGTGAGTAAATAAGGCTTTTAAACACGGAGGCACAGCAAACACAGAGCGGTTGAAACTGAAACCCTGTGTTCGCTGTGCCTCCGTGTTTGACCCCAAACTATTAATTTATGCAACTGATTGTAAAAAAGAATCCAGCCGATCTGGCAAAAGCAGCGGCCGAGTTTATTACAAAGCGGATCAAGGACGTACTTAAAAAACAGGATCGGTTTACGATTGCGTTATCGGGGGGCAGCACACCCAAAGCCTTACATGAACTGCTGGCCAAATCGCCTTATGTCGAGCAAATTCCGTGGTTACAGTTGCATGTCTTCTGGGGCGACGAACGCTACGTACCGATCGATGATCCACAGAACAATGCCGGTATGGCTTATGATACATTGCTGGGTCACGTCTACACACCTGAATCGCAGATACACGTTTGGCGCACCGACCTGGAGCCTGATGCGGCTGCGGCCGATTACGACCGGGTTTTACATGACTATTTCGGGGAATCTGGCCCAACGTTCGATCTGGTACTGCTCGGTATGGGCGACGATGGACATACACTCTCCCTGTTTCCCGGCACCGAAGTCGTACATGAACAAACGGCCTGGACAAAAGCCTATTTCCTGACTCAGCAGACTATGTACCGGCTTACGCTGACCGCGCCTATTGTGAACCGGGCCAGTTGCATAGCGTTTCTGGTAGCTGGGCCCAAGAAAGCGGTACCGCTTAAGGAAGTACTGGAAGGTGAATACAACCCCGATCAATATCCATCGCAGGTTATCAAACCAACGCAGGGTGAACTCGTCTGGCTGGTCGATGCCCAGGCGGCTGAATTGATAACAAAGAAATAAACTGAAATTGAACCGCCAGGACGCGAAGACGCAAAGAATTGGAAAATAATAAACGGTTCTTTGTGCCCTCGCGTCCTTGCGGTTCAATCATTTGCAACGGGTTACAAGCCTATCTGCCATGAATACCGTCGTTTTTGAGTCACCGCTGGGTTTAGTTCGCATTTCGGGTGATGTCGATGGCGTCTCGGTAATATCCTGTACTGATGTCTCTCAAACCGAAGAAGCATCGGTAGACAAGGCAGATCTGGCAATCGCTGAGCCGGTTCAGCAGGCAGTACAGCAATTGCAGGAATATTTTGCCGGGACGAGGCAATCGTTTGACTTTCTGCTGAATCCGGCAGGAACCGAATTTCAGCAAACGGTTTGGAAGGCGTTGCTCAATGTACCGTTTGGGACAACACAATCCTACCTGGCCTTATCACGACGTATTGGCGATGAAAAAGCGATTCGGGCCGTAGCAGCCGCTAACGGACGCAATCCTCTCTGGATAGTTGTTCCCTGTCATCGGATCATTGGTTCAGACGGATCATTAACAGGATATGCCGGTGGACTATGGCGGAAGAAGTGGTTGCTGGAACACGAAGGAGCCTTCGCCAAATCGTCGCAGTTGAGTCTGTTCTAACGTAGAGACGCCATACCTGGCGTCTCCTGACCGGATGGTCTTACGGTTTCGTTGACGCGCAGGAGACATGACTGGCCCAAAGAAGACGCCAGGTATGACAGGTATGGCTGGCGCATAGGAGACGCCAGGTATGACAGGTATAGCTGGCGCATGGGAGACGCCAGGTATGGCGTCTCTACGGGCTGTACCCCTAAAACAATTCACTTAAATAGACGGCTACCCCTGCTGAGATTCGGAATGAGGTTACATCTGCCTTTTGATTGAGATCGAAGCCATTCAACGAGACAGGGTATTTGCCCAGGGTCTGAAAGCTGCCGTTTAAGGTGATGGCTACCGGAAGCGATACAAAATATTGAAGGCCAGCGCCCACATGTAAGCCTCCGCCTTTAAAAAGCAAATTATCCCGCCCACCACTTACGTTGAGTACCTGATCGGCTTTGCCCGTTTGGTATACATAGCCAAGTTCGGCATAAGGACGCAGGGCACGCGTAGTGGCCGAGAAATTAAAACGAACTCCGCCCGTCAGGTGGGAAAAATGAAACGATTTACCCGCAATTTTATCCGGGTTCAGGCTTGTGTAATCGTACTGGCCGAATACTTCATAGCGTTGGTTCAGACCATAGCCAATCCGCCCACCAATGCCGGGCCCGGAGCCTGCATTTTCGTCCAGAAATTGAAAGTAATCCGACGACCAGCCCATGTAATGCCCCTGTAAACTCAGACTCAGCCCTTCGGTAGTTGACCGCTGGCGGATGGTTTGCGCCTGAAGGTTGCTGAATGAAAGAAAACTCAGGCAGAGAAGTAAACAAGAAAAGCGAAGGAATTGCATGAGGATGATGCGTTAAATCAGGTGAATAAATGGTTAGAGCTAAAAATTCAGAACATCGTCGCCAGTGCGAACCTCGAAGGTTTGGCCGGGGCGAAACACAACCGCCTGTCCTTTGGCTTCGTCGCTGATAGTGGCTGATCGGAGGGCAATTCGTTTGCCATTGATGGCGTCAACGCTATTAATACGAAACTCCAGTAAACTTCGTTTGCGGAACATTTCGCCATCGGCTCGTTTGATGCGACTTACTTCGCCATAGGCAGTAGCCCCACTCTGGATAACGACTTCGCCATCGCTAATGACCGGTTCAGTAACCCGAAAACGAATGGATTGGCCCTCCTGTGAGGCATCCGACGACAGCCCTTCTACCAGCGCCAGATTGACCCGAAGGCGTCGGATGGCAATTGATTTTCGAGCCGTTGTTTTCGGCGCAACTGTCTCGGGGGCCGATTCGGATTTGGTAACTGGGGTGGCTGTATTGGCAGGCGTTTCGGATGGTGCAACTGGCGATCCAGCCACCGATTTTTTTACCTCTACAGGCCCGGCTATATAGTGCCTTGGGGCTACCGTTTTCGGTTGTGGAGCTTTCTCTTTCGTCTCTACCGGAGCGGGCGTTACTGTTTTGGGTTGTGTAGGTGGAGGAACTGAAACGGTGGTTGGTGTTTCCTGAGCTAGTGTAACCTCAGTCAGATGTTGATCGGTCGTCGTTTCGGGTTGCTTGGGCTTCAGTTTTATGTCCTCTTTCGGCACAATTGTCTGCGTTTGATCGGCTGTGGTTTGTGGTTTATCGGTCTGGTCGAAAACGATCAGACCAATGAACAGAAACGCCACCAGCGTAAGGCCACCCGCCAGTAAGGTTTGCCAGTTGTCGGAAGCCCAGCGCATAACTGGTTGAATCCTGCCAGACTCGGTGGCGGCTGGCGTTACTTTTGTTGCGGCCAGTACCGTTTGCCGAACAGGCTGGATATTCCACACATCGGTTGTTGGTGCGGGCGTTGAAGCGGCCAGTTTGGAGGGATCGAGGATGGCCAGTTGCGAATAATACGGTTGAAGCGCCTTCTGAAACTCCTTAGCATCGGCAAACCGTTTGGTTGGATTTTTATCGAGGGCTTTGTGGACAATGGCTTCCAGTTCTTTGGGAACCTGTGGATTCAGCTTCCGAAGCGCAGTAGGTTTTTCCTGAACGATAGCCTGCATCAGCGCATAATCGGTACGGCTGGCAAACGGGAGTTTTCCAGAAAGTAATTCATACAGGAGAATCCCCATCGCGTAGATGTCGGAAGCGGCTGAGGGAGCTTCTCCCTGTACTAGTTCGGGAGCCATGTATTCGAGCGTGCCGACAATACGGTTTACCTGAGTCAGTCGTTGGTTGCCGATCACGCGGGCAATGCCAAAATCCATCAGCTTTACCGTCCCTTCGGGGGTCAGCATCAGATTGGCAGGTTTGATATCACGGTGTAAGATACCTTTCCGGTGGGCATGAGAAAGGCCCTCAAGACCTTGTCTGACAATTTCGGCGGCTACTGGAGCGGGTAAAGCCCCTGCTTTACGGATCAGCGCTTCCAGGCTGTCGCCCTCCACAAATTCCATGGCCATGAAATAGTCCGACCCATCCTGCAAAAAGTTGTAAACGACGGCTATGTTGGGATGGTTGAGCCGGGCCAGAATCAGCGCTTCGTTGCGGAAGCGCTCCATAAACGAGGTCTGGCTGACGAGGTGTGTATGCAACATCTTGACGGCTACGGGACGTTCGAGATGTGTATCGATGGCCTGATAAACGGTACCCATCCCGCCCTCGCCCAGCAGCGATTCAACGCGGTAGTGGTGGATTAAGCGGCCTCTCATGGGAGATTGCATGGTCGTAGTCATTGAGGAAGTTCGACATCACGAGTGAAAGGTAAATCGAATTCGCGGGTTTCTTTGGGGGTGGCCCCTGCGTCGGCGTCGATGCGCTCGGCCAGTACAATCGTGATGTTGTCATGCCCTCCCCGGTTCTTGGCCATAGCCACCAGCTCGTCAGCAGCATCGTGGAGGTCGGCCTGTTGCAACACGCGGATAAAATCGGCTTCCAGGCAGTATTCATACAGGCCATCGGAACAGAGCATCAGTCGATCGCCCTGATCGAACGGGAGAATGCAGCGCCCTAGATCGACCCGAATATCGGCTTTGGTGCCCATGGCCTGGGTGAGTACGTTACGTTCCGGATGACTGGCTGCGGCTTCGGGCGTTATACCGCCTTTTCGCAGTAATTCCTGAATATAGGTGTGATCCTGGGTTAACTGAATCAACTGACCCGATTTGAACAGATAAGCCCGACTATCGCCAACATGGGCAAAATAAATCTGGTGGTCGTGGACAACGATGGCTGTGCAGGTGGTGCCCATACCCCGGAACGTATCGTGCAGTCGGGCCTCGTCAAAAATCTGGCGGTTGGCCACCTGAAACGCCCGGCCCAGGCTTTTCTCGATGGTTTCGGCATGCTGAAAATATTCCCGGTTTATGATTTCGGCGGCCATCTGACTCGCCACTTCACCGGCCAGATGGCCACCCATGCCGTCAGCGACTAGCAGCAGGTGCCCTTTTATTCGCCGAAGCCCTTCATCGGCCAGCCGGACAAACAACCCGGTATCTTCATTATTCTGGCGGACATTCCCCAGGTCGGAAACCACCACAGCGTTGATCTCATCGGCCGACGGCGTAGGGGCTGGTGGCGTGGCTTCCTGAGCTGGTTGTTCAAGTTCCGATTCGGCTGTTTCCGGCATCGTTGTTGGCTCGTCTTGCCCAAATAGCCATTTGAAGAAATTTTTCATGCTGATGTCGTTGCTATCGGTCGAAATAACACTGATAAATGTCTTTAACTTGGGGTGGTATGGTGTATTGCTGTTCAACACCCCGGTAACGAATGGTAATGGGTGTAGGCTGACCAGGGGTTCGGTTTACCACAAATGGCTCCTGCGATTGCACGCTGCCGTCGGGCGAAACCAGTTCAAGCTCATAATCAGCGTTAAGTACTTCGACTTTTACCTGCTCATACCGAACAGGCGGTTTTACAGGTGTATCCTTTGGGCGATTGATTAATTCGGGCTCGTTCTGCGGACTATTCAGCCAAACCACTAGACCGATCCCTGCTACAATTGCAACCAGCCAGTACCGAAACGATTGACTGGCAAAAGACCAGTCGACGGGGGGCAGGCTGAATTGGGCCAACGCTTTTTCGAGCATAAAGCCCGATTCAACCGGGTGATCCAGCAGTGATTCAATCGTATCGGCGGCCGGTCTTTTGGCCGAATTTACAGATAAACACTGGCAAATCAAGTTGGATAGCGCGGGTGAAATGGTCGGGTTAAGTAATTGAGGGCGTGTGAATTGTGCTCGTTCGATTTGTTGACGTAGCAGAAGCGGATTGGCTGAGTTGAACGGTAAATGGCCGGTTGTCATTTCGTAAAGCATAACGCCCAGTGCCCACATATCCGATTTGGAATCGACCTGCCCCCGGAACTGCTCAGGGGCCATAAATTCGGTGGTTCCAACGGCATACCCTACTTTCGTTAACTGAGGGCTGTACTGGCCTTTGGCAATCCCGAAATCGACTAGCTTGACCTGACCGTTGGGCTGGATCTGAACATTGGAAGGTTTCAGATCTCGGTGTACAATGCCCGTTTGGTGCAGGTAAGCCATGGCGTTAGCAATTTGTCTAATAATGCGGGTGGCTTCTTCATTACTCAGTCGGCCTTTCCGTTGAATCAGCGCATCAAGCGACAGACCGTTAATCCATTCAATAACCAAAGCCGGACGATCATCTAACAAGCTGAAATCGTACAGCGCAGCAATGTTCGGATGCGAGATCGAGGCTTGTACCAGGGCTTCGTTGCGGAACCGGGCGGCAAATTCGGGCCGATACAACACTTTGATGGCTGCCTGTCGGCCTGTTTCACCATGAGTGCCCTTGAACACTTCACCCATACCACCGGCCCCTACATACTCAGTCAGGCGGTAGCCAGCAACAGTGCGATTTAGGAAGGAGTGAGTGGGTGACATGACGTTGGTAGGATTTTCGGTTGTTTGATTTCGGCTTATGGTAGCGAATGCCGTTGCGCTACCATAAGCCGTTTACTGTTCACTGTTTCTATTCAACCACTTGCCGACGGCCCATTAATTCCAGTCCGTATTTGATGGGGATAGCGAAGGTGATGCGTGTGGCATCGCCACTGTTGGTGCTGGCAGAGAAGATCCCGATTGTATTGCCATTTTTGTCGAATACAGGGCCACCGCTGTTACCTGCTCCTGTTGCGTTGGCGGTCAATTGATAGTAGTCGCCAAATTCGCTGTAGTAAGCGGCTGCTTTACCGGCGGCCTGACCACGAATCAGCTTGCCAATGTAGCCGGGAGTTACCGTTGCATCAGGGACTTTCACAATTTGTGGATTACGATTCGAGAAGTCGGACGAGTACTCACCGACGAACACATCAGGCGAGATGCCGGGGTAACCCATTACCGTTATTGGCTGACCTGGAGCAATCGTTTTATCGGCATCGAGCACTTTTACAGGTGTGAGCGATTCGCCAATGTCGATCTTGATGACGGCCACATCATGCTTCTGCGAAACGATGGGCTTACCCTGCGCCGGAAACCGCTGTTCGTTTTTGTTGAAGGTGACATCCATGTACGTGTTGACGCCATCGATGATTTTCCCCGACATCGGTTTCTTGCCGAAGAACTGGGTTTCGCCGGGTACCCACCGGAATTCCTGAACGGGCTGAGCACTGATTTCCCATCCTTTGGCTCCCTGAACCAGCAGAATACCAGGGAAAGCATCCTGTGGAAAGCTATAGTATGAATTCCAGGCGGCTGCTACGTGCCGGTTCGTCATAATATGCCCCTGTGGCGACATCACAAATCCGGTTCCGCTGGCGCCCACCATTGCAATGGGTTTTCCAACGGCCACATCGCGTTTCAGGCCCAGCAGCGGTTCAATTTTGCCCGGTGCAGTTTCAATGTAAACGGCTTTGTTAATGATCGAACCATCTTGTTGTTTGATCGGCATATACTCGTGGTAAATGTCTTCGCCCGTGGTATGAACCAGTTTGTAGCCAAATTCAATGAACACAACTTTAGCCGTATTTTCCGAAGCGATCTGTTCGGGGCTCAGCCCATCTTTAACGGGTTCGATAATTTTCGTGGTGTCGTGCTGGTGAATCGTTATCGTTTTAACTTCCGGCTTGATTTTGTCTTTGAATGCATAGGCTAGGCCAGAGAGGACAACCAGCAGAGCGGCAACGCCTACCAGCACCGACTTATTGGTTTTCCGGCGCTCGGTCATCATCATCCGCTCCACCGTTTGTTTGCCCAGGCCTACTTTCTGTGGAACCGCCACATCATTGTCATTTGCAGAAGCAGCCGCAACGGTTTCGGCAAGGCTCAGTTCGGTAGTGGGTTTGATAGACGTTGGAATATCGACTACACGAGTGCTCATCATCAGCTCAGCCGGACGAGGGTTCAGATCGAACTGGAATACCGGGCCTCCCTGACCTAACTGGATTTCGTCGCCGGGTTGAATCGGGGCCGAACCAGCAATGCGGCTTTTGTTGACGAAAATTCCATTCCGTGAACTGTTATCAACGACCGTGAAGGTGAACTCTTTACCCGCTTCCCGGACAATTTTGCCATGTTCGCGAGAGACGGCTGCGTCGCGTTCGGGGTCGAACCGCACCACATTGGTAGACGCCCGGCCGAAGGTTAGTTCATTGTACTTCTTGTAATCGAACTCTTCGACTTGATTAGCTTTGGTGCCAGAGAGGTGGCGGATTACGTAGCGGTTTACAATCGTTGCCATGATTTCGTATCTATCTTGAGGTGAAAAGTTGTTGTCGTTTTGACTGATACAAAGTTGGCGGATGGGGCCTCGGTGGGAAATCGGGAAATGCCCGGATTTCCGTTCAGAAAAACCTATATTTTGTATCTATAGGAAAACCTGTAGATTTACGTAAAGAGTGAAAGAGCGAACGAGTGAAAGAACGGAAAGGCTTTACTAATGAGGTAGTTGTCTAGCTTATTGGCCTTATCGCGCACCCTCCATCCGCTCGTTCACTCGTTCGCTCCTTCGCTCTTTTCCCCCATGCGCTACCTCTTCTTTCTCTGCCTGAGCTGTACGATGGCTGTTGCACAGAATCCTATCATTGATTCGTTAAAGACCCAGCTAACCAAATTGCCTGCCGATAGTAATCGTGTAAAAACGATGCACGAACTGGCAACCAACCTGTGGTGGAATGGGTACGATTCACTAGCTCGACAAACACTCATGCAGGCGATGCAGGTGGCCCAAAAAGTAGCTTATAAGCCAGGAGAGATCCGCGCCCGACTCGCGCTGGCCCGAATCGAAGCTGATTACCTGTCCAATACTAAATCGGCCCATGCTCAGTTGGACACAGCGTTGAAAATGGCTACGACCATTCATGATTTATCGCTGGAGGGGCAAGTGTATTTACGACGGGCGCAACTCTATGAAAACATCATGGACAAGCTGCCTCAGGCGCGGACTCTTCTGGAGCAGTCGTTGAAAAAATTTCAGCAGGGACACGACCAGAAATGGGAAGCGCAAGCTTACAACGAAATGGCGATCATGAAAATGGGCGAAGGAAACTATGTAGGAGCTATTAACCTCTGGCTGAATGCCCGACGCCTTCAGGAGAAGATTCAGGACTGGAAAGGCTTACGGTCGACGTTGCCCAATCTGGGGGCTGTATACATTAAACTCAATCGCTACGACGAAGCTATGGCCTGTTTTACCGAAGCTAAGGCCGTTGCCAAGCGATTAAACGATCAGATGGTACAGTACTTCCTGACGGGTCGGCAGGCGGAAATTATGGAACGCAAAGGGCAGTATGCCAAAGCGTTACCGCTCATGCTAGGGTTGGTAAAGGCCTACTCTGACCCCTATCAGCCAGCTTCACTGGCCAGAGCCTATGGCATAACCGGACGGTTGTATATTGAGCTTAAGCAGTATGATAAGGCACTAGCGTACAGCAAACGGGCCCAGGAAACTTATCGGAAGACCGTGGAAGATGTCCAGGATGCTGTTGAGCACAACGCGCAGAGTAATTTCGGGAAGATATATCTGGCTTTAAAACAGTACGATAAAGCGGCTGCTTCGGCTAAAGTTGGTCTCGACTGGACAAAGGGCGTGAAAGAGATGCGTCCCGAACGAACGGAATATATCCGGCAATTGGCCGAAGCCTACGACCACTTGGGCCAGCCAGTGAAGGCACTTACGTATTATAAATGGTACAAGGCAGAAGCTGATACCATGCTCAATGAAGAGGCTATGCAAAAGGCAACGGTTGCCAGCATGACCTATGAATTTGAGAAAAAACAGCAGGGGGTTCGGCTGAAACAGGCCGAGCAGGAAGCCCGGATTCAGTCGCTGGAAAACGATAAACTCGAACAACTCCGCAATTTTCTGATTGCCCTGCTGGTTGCGGCTGCGGGTATTCTGGGGTATGTGTTCTGGTCGAATCGGCAGTTGAAGGTTAAAAATGAAGAACTTTCGCAAAAGAACGCAGAGATTGAAGCGGCCCTTTATCGCGGCCAGACCATCGAACGGAAGCGGGTAGCCAGTGAATTGCACGACAGTGTAGCCGCCAAAGTGTCGGCCCTGAAATGGCGATTTGAGGCCTTCGATACCGACAGCTTCGACGATCAGCAACTTCGAGAGCACAACCGGTTGCTGGATCATCTGGGTGAGGTGTACGACGATATTCGGGCGATCTCGCATAATCTCATGCCGGAAATTCTGGAAAAGCAGGGATTGCAGGCTGCCCTTATCAAGCTGACCGATACATTGAATGTCCAGAATCGTACGAAGTTTCAGCTAGCTGTAGAAGAGTCGGGGGAGGATGTGCGCGGGAAAACGGCTTATGAACTCTACGCCATCACGCTCGAACTGGTCAACAACATTCTTAAGCATGCCAAAGCGCGTCAGGCCGATATTACGCTGGCCCGTCAGAATGGAATTCTGGCCCTAACCGTTCAGGACGATGGACAGGGTATTGTTTCTGGAAAAGCGAGAAACGGTATTGGCCTACAGAACATTCAATCGCGTCTGGAGCGGCTGGGTGGCACCTGCCAGATCGCCAACCGCGAACAGGGCGGCACGCAGGTAAACGTACAAATTCCGTTGGCTGCGTAGTATGTCATCGCTCATAGATCAATTGCTTCTGCTGATTGACTGTTCGCTTGAAATACGGATTTTTATGGCATTTTCTAAGGTATTCTAGACAATGTGCTTTAAACGTTTTTATTGGATAGTTTTTACTGCAGATTTAATCAAACTTTTACAGTCATCAGGGGCAATTGAATAGCAACGATGGTGCCAGTTGGTTGATTTTCTGCGCTTGCTTTATCGATGATGGTTACAGCACTTTGCTTGCCTGTCTGCTGACTGATGAGCTGGAGCCGTTCTTCGGTTACTTTCAGGCCAACACTTTTGTGCGACGAAACCGTTCGGCTTTTTAACTCACTCGCTTTCTGGCGCCCGACCCCATCATCTTCGACAATACATTGTAACCCTGCTCCATTCTGTCGAACGGAGACGTGTATATGTCCTCTGCTGGGTTTATGCGCGATACCATGCAGGATCGAGTTTTCGATATACGGCTGAATAATCATGGGAGGAATTGAAACGCTCTCCTGCGCAATTGTCGCATCGGTTTCAACTGAAAAATCGAACTTATTGTCAAACCGAAGCTGTTCGAGTTCGAGGTAAAGTTCCAACTGTTCGAGTTCGCTGGCCAGGGTCACCCACTCCTGGCGGGAGTTTTCCAGAATCAGCCGCATCAACCGGGAAAACTTTACCAGAAACTTGTCGGCATTGTCGCTATCGTTTTGGAGAACGAACAAGCGGATGGCATTCAGTGAGTTATACAGAAAGTGGGGGTTCATCTGCGACCGAAGGGCCTTCATTTGAACGGCCGACATCTGCTGTTGGAGTTTTTCGTTCTCCAGTTCGGCTTCAACCTGCTCCCGGTGGTGTTGTTCCCGTTCGCGAGCTAGCTCCTGTTCGATGATGGCACTTTGGATAGCTCCCCGTCGCTGACGGTAGCCCAGAAGGAGAGTAAAACAGATCAATTCGCCAAGAATTCCAAACTCCAGATAGCTCAACGGCGAGTATAGGAACGAATCCGGGTTCAGCTTATACACTTCACCAATTGACATAACCATGGAGGCAATCGCTCCTAGTAGAAGTAAACCAGAGCCCAGGGCCAGGTAGCGGGGCACGGTGCCTTCCAGCCGATTGATTTTGGGAATGGCGTAGGTGGCTAAAGCAATGATGAGCAACCGGATGACCGTGTGTGCACTATTGAAGATAGCCTCATTCCAGTAACCAAAACACAGAAGGCCAATTAGTAAGACGTAGGCTAGAATGACAATCCGGCCAATCCGAAACAGTTTCAACAGAAACGGAATGGTGCTCTGTAGGTTGACCAGTGCATCGATGAAATCGAAGTAGATAACATACGCCAGCATGGGAGCAGTGCCACGAACGAAATTCTGCATACTGGGTGAAGTATATACATAAATGCCGTTGAGCCGAAGACCGAAGTACACCAGCCAGGCCAGCATATAAACGGCATACAACCCATAGATCCGTTCGCGGTAGATATTCCACTGCACGAGGTTAAGCAATAAAATCGAGCTGACCATGCCTGTAAACAGCAGGTTCCAGGTCGTAAAATGCATGAAATGAACTTGATTTGTTGCAGAATCTGGTCGAATAACCAGCAATATAAAGTTTCTAGGGGAATCTTACAGAGATGGTGCCACTATTTAAACCGGAGTAATTTTTGGAATGATTAATTAGAAATTCTCCAGATACGATGAACAGCTTTGATTAATAAAATAGCTTTCTGGGGAAGCTCTTGTGCAGGGCCTACCGCCCATGGGTTTACCCCGGTCATGATGTAATAATGGCTGACGGTTCTGGGCAACTGACTTGAGGTATAGAAGTTCCGAAAATGGGATCATACTACAATATTGATAAAAACAGGAAAACTTAGCTTCGTCCGAAAAGCAGTGATCTCTATCTAAATAATAACAAAGTGGCAGGTACTGTTGAAGTAATTTCAGCGGGAGCATAAGTGAACTTGTGGGGTTGCGAAGGAGTAATAAAAACGACGTTAAAAGGAGGAAAAGTAAGCGTCGGCGCCCCCGGATTGAGTCTGAAATCAGCTCCCTGATCCTATGACTAAGTGTATAAAATTGAAAAGATATCTAGGCATATAATCGACGAACATAGCCTGTTAATGGCATTGTGACCTGCAAAAAGCGGGAACAAACAGGAATCTTTACTGTAGAAAAAGCCAAAAGAATAGGAGTATATTTCTAAAAAGATAGTTATTTTGTAGGACACTGAATGATCTTGAAAAGTATGGAAGCATCTGAGCAGCATGATGGCAACCAAAGTGGTATCAGACCTTCCAGAAATGATGAGCAGCTTTGCTGGGATAGTTTTCGATCGGGAAATGAGCAGGCCTTTACACGTATTTCCGTCACGTACTACCGGCAACTCATTCACTACGGACTTAAATTTACACCTAATGTCCAGTTTGTTGAAGATGCTCTACAGGATTTACTGATTCACCTTTGGGTGCACCACGACTCTATTGGCCCTACAGCATCCGTGAAGTTCTATCTGATGAAGGCCTTCCGGCATCAGCTATTTAAAAATTTGAAACGGCTGGGCTCCGAACAGCTTACCGACTGGACAACTGATTTTTCGACACCTGACAGCTGGGTTGAAAACACAGGGATCAGCCAGGTAGAGAATCAGGAAGGGGAAAACACTTTCGACTATTTGTTATCATTAGTACCGGCAAGGCAGCGAGAGGTGCTCTACCTTCGCTATTACCAGGGGCTTTCCGTCGATGAGATTGCCCAACTGCTGGTTATTCAGCCCCAGTCAGTGAGCAATCTGCTGCAACGAGCGTTAATCAAGCTTCGGCAGCATTGGCCAGTACCCGTATTACTTTCGCTGATACTTCTTCTGTTTGAGTAAGCCAACGGGTTAGTCCTGCCTTGTTTGATGCTTTCGTGCTATTTTTTGAAAAAAACAGACAAAAAAGTGAGTATCCAGTAGCTGCAAATCGGATAATAGCTATTGAAGGCCCATTGAGCGTCTTCGGCTATTATGAAGAACCTTGTAGAATTACAGCATTTACTGGAAAATCCTCGTTTTCGGGATTGGGTATTAAGTGCTGGACAAGTCGATAACGCGTACTGGGAACAATGGCTGAACACAGACCCTACCCGTATAACGTTAGTAGATGAAGCCCGTACCATTCTGATCAGCCTGCAGGACAAGCCTGTTTCTTACTCGGATGACTACATCAGCCAGCGGGTAGAGCTGGCATTGGCCAAAGCCAAAGAACAGCTTGTCGACTCGGAAAAACAATCATCTGCAACGATTTATCCGTTCTGGAGCTGGATCAACCGAAAACAGTCGGCCTGGGTTGCTGCCGCATCAATCATTCTTATTATCGGAACTGGCCTTATTTATTTCTGGCAAACACAGCAGGGCGTCTCGACTTATGTTTACGCAGATCAGATTGCCCGCCACAAGGGCGTCCTAAAGGAAGTCGTCAATGAGCGAAGTAAGCCCATGACCGTATGGCTTCCAGATCATAGCTCGGTCGTTTTATTCACCAATAGCCGCTTAAGCTACCCACCCGAATTTAAGGGCCCCAATCGGGAAGTCTACCTGAGTGGTGAAGCGTTCTTTGAAGTGGCCAAAAATGCAAATAAACCGTTTTTCGTATATGCCAATGAGCTGGTAACCAAGGTGCTGGGTACCAGCTTCAGCATTCGCGCTTTTGCCAGCCAGGCCAATGTAGACGTCGTGGTCAAGAGTGGCAAAGTAGCTGTTTTCGCCCAGAGCGATCAGCGGGCACCTGTTCTGAAAAATAGCCGGGAGCTTACAGGAATGGTTCTTTTACCGAATCAGCAGGCAACGTTCCACCGATCGGAGGTACGCCTTACCCGAAACCTTGTCGATTCGCCAACGTTACTGTCCATCCCAATTGAAAACCAGCATTTTAAATTTTCAGGAACGCCTATCAACCAGGTCTTTGCGACACTGGAAAATGCTTACGGAGTCGATATCGTCTTCGACGAAGAAGTAATGGCCTCCTGCAGCATCACGGCTACCCTCGAGGATGAACCTCTTTTTACAAAACTAAACTGGATTTGCTCGATCATTGAGGCCAAGTACGTAGTGACCGATGGCCAGATTGTTGTCAGCGGCAAACCGTGCAACTAACTGAACCTGACCTTACCATTGGCATGACCATACAGACGAACTCCTCCTGATCAGACACCATAAAAAAAGGTGAATGATGTTCCAGCATCATTCACCCCGAAGCCCCATTTGTCGCAGCTAAACGAACGTCCTGTTAAGGATGCAGGGTTTCATTTTGCCAAATTTTCCAGAATCCAGCAAAACAATCAAAAGTATGAAATTAACGATACCTCCGGGTGATTTTGTTAAAAAAATCATGAAGATCAGTCTTCTTCAACTCCTAATAACCATGCTGGTGGGGGGCATGGCACTGGCCCACGATAGTCATGCTCAGGAAGTGCTTGAGCGGACGGTAACCCTGCAAAGTCGACAACAGCCGATATCGGCGGTGTTGACAAAGATTGAAAAAGTAGCTGGTGTCAGTTTTATGTATAGCCCTGAGCTGATTCAGTCAGCCCGTAAAATCACCATCCTGGCCCAGCAAAAGCGGCTTTCTGACGTCCTTCTCGAAATCTTAACTCCGCTCAGGATCAAATACGAGGTTTCGGGTAGCCAGATTTTGCTGAGCCGGGCACCGGATACGGGTTTTATCGATACGCCAGAACAAGAACTGGACCCGCTCCTCGCTACCGATATTACCGTAACAGGGTCGGTTACGGATGCAAAAGGCGAAGAATTACCGGGCGTCAGTGTCGTCGTTAAGGGAACGTCACGGGGTACTACGACCAATAATAAAGGGAAATATAGCCTGAGTATCCCCAACGGCAATGCCACGCTCGTTTTCAGTTTTGTTGGATACACGCCCAAAGAAGTTGCGGTCGGAAACCGTATTCTGGTCAATGTGACGCTCCTGGAAGATGAGAAATCACTGGATGAGGTAGTGGTTGTTGGATACGGCGAATTGAAGAAAAGCGATGTGACAGGTTCAGTAGCCAGTTTGAAGGTAGAAGGCAATGAAGACAAACCGTTAACATCGGTCGATCAACTCATACAAGGGCGCGTATCCGGGGTACAGATAACTCAGAATTCGGGTGCGCCCGGATCTGGCATGACCTTCCTGATCCGTGGGGCGACTTCGGTAACGGGCTCCAACCAGCCACTCATCATTCTGGACGGCTATCCTGTGGAAACCGACCAACGGAGTCTTTCGCCTAACACCGGCACCAGCTTCTGGGAGTCCTCAGTTCCTCCCACGAATCCGTTGGCTGCCATCAATCCCAACGACATTGAATCCATTGAAATTCTGAAAGATGCCTCGTCAACGGCCATCTATGGGTCGCGCGGGGCCAATGGGGTGGTATTGATAACGACGAAGCGGGGAAAGTTGAAAAGAGATCAGTTCAACTACTCGTTTCGGATGGACTTTAGTTACCTGCCCAAGAAAATTGATGTGCTCCATACGCCTGACTTTATCCAATATGCGAATGAAGGAGCCATCAATAGCAAGCGAGACTCCGTCTATAAGTCGGCCCAAATTCCGGATCTGTTGAAAACCGATTATTTCTGGCAGGATCTTATTATTCAACAGGGTATTACGAAAGATCATCAGCTGTCGTTCTCTGGGGGCGACGAGAAAACGAAATATTCAATCTCTGGCAATTATTTCAGCCAGCAGGGGATTATCAAGAACTCTTCCTTTGACCGGGGCTCAATCCGAATCAATATTGATCGGCAGGTTCTGCCCAGGCTGAAAGTGTTTGGAAGCTTTAGTGGCACGATCAACGAAAACCGATCCACCCAGCAATCAAACTCAAATGGCGACCAGTCGGGATCGGCCATTACGGGAGCCTTACGGTTCCGCCCCCTTGTTGTACCCTTTGCGCCCGGTACGGATGATGAACCCGAATTATCCGTAGAAGGCAACCCACTC
>NZ_MKUD01000045.1:11361-141367 GCF_001898575.1 Spirosoma sp. 48-14 | reverse complement strand
AGGGACTTACTCGTTCACTAAAGACTTGAATTTTGTTGTCAATACCGGCGTCAATTCGATCAGTGCCAAGCGGGACAACTTTCAGCCTTTCGGAACGTTTGCCGGACGGCAGAATGGTTACGGCTATTTTGGCGAATCGAGCAGCTTCAATTTCCTGATTGAGAACACCTTAAATTTCAACAAGACGATTGCCCAAAAACACCGTGTGAGCGCAGTAGGCGGGTACACATGGCAGCAATGGAACAACCGTTCATTTGGTGTGCAGGCTACCCAGTTTGTTTCGCAGGCACTCGGCACCGATAATTTTCAATTAGCCAGCAGCCCTTCCGTACCGGTCAACAGTAACCAGAACTGGGCACTCCAATCCGTATTAGGACGTATAAATTACACGTTCGACAACCGCTATCTGTTTACGCTAACGGGCCGGGCAGATGGGTCATCCCGCCTGGCGAAAGGGCGAAAATGGGCCTTTTTCCCGTCAGTTGCTGGCGGATGGAATGTCCATAGCGAGCCTTTTATGAAAGGTCAGACAATTTTTGACGAACTCAAGGTACGGGCGAGCTACGGCATATCCGGTAATCAGAGTATCGGTGTCGGTTCTTCCGTCGATCGCATCGGAGCGGTGCGTACCGTAGTTAACGGCGCCATCGTTTCCGCCCTGGCGCCGACTGCTCTGGGGAACCCGAATCTGGGTTGGGAGATAACCCGTCAAACAAACGTAGGCCTTGACCTGTCAGTCCTGAAAAGCAGGTTGAAATTCACGTTTGAAGCCTACTACCGTAAAACATCGGACCTACTGATCAACCTATCCCTGCCCACCTCTACCGGCTTTACCAGCTATGCGGCCAATTCGGGCGAAGTTGAAAACAAAGGTATTGAATTCGAGGCCGATGCGGTTATTCTCAACAACGAGTTCAAGTGGAACGCGTCGGGGAATATCAGCTTCAATCGCAATAAGATCATCACCCTTGGCAACGGCATTCAGTTGTTTGGGGCAAGTTACTTATCGGTCGGTTCGATAGGTCTTGGGCAGCCGGCCAATACGGCCCTGGAAGGATTTCCGATCGGCGCTTTCTACGGCTATCAGGTCAACGGCGTTTATCAGAGTGCGGATGAAGTGGCTGCCGGACCGAAAGACCCGACCAACCCCACGCCGGGCGACATCAAATATGTGGATACGAATAACGATGGCGTGATTTCCGTGGCTGACCGGACGATCCTGGGTAGCCCATACCCTAACTACACATTCGGCTTCAATAACGACTTCCGCTGGAAAGCCTTCAGTCTCAATGTTTTTTTCATGGGCAATATCGGCCAGAAAGTCATGAATCTGAATCGGCACATCCTGGATGCACTCACCTACACAACAGGTGCCAACGTGCGGACAGAAGCCTGGCAGGGCCGATGGCAGGGCGAAGGCACAAGCAACTACTATCCTCAGGCCCGTAATGTCGGAAACGCTTTCCGGGGGCGGCTGAGCAATTTTTACCTGGAAGATGGCTCGTTTGTCCGGTTGAAAAACATTGCCCTCTCCTACAACCTACCCTCCAGCACCGTCAAGTGGCTGCGAAATGCGAAGGTTTTTGTCTCAGCCACTAATCTCATCACCTGGACGCACTACAAAGGATACGATCCGGAAATAAGTGCCAATGCCACCAGTTCGCTAACACCGGGTGTCGATTTCGGTACCGTTCCTCAATACCGCACCTACTCAACCGGGTTCAATGTCACCTTTTAATCTCCCGCTAAGGCCTAAAACGATGAAAAATAAACTAGTTTACTTTATAGCGTTCCTACTGTTGTCGAGCTGTAGCCTTGAGGAAAAAATTGTAGACACCCTGACACCCGAAAACTCAATAAGTACGCAGAGCGATGTGACGGCATTTTTAAACGGAACGTATGCCGAACTGCAAAGCTCAAATGGGTTTAAAGGCAATTACGCTGTATTCTGGTCGACAGCCGATGATATCAATATTCGCCCGGGCATCGCCAGCAATCTTCCTTATTCCATTAAGACCCAGGATTCCTCAACGCCCGCTACGGCTGGTTTCTGGCAGGCGCTGTACAGTACCATCAATCGCTGTAATTACCTGCTGGAGCAAGTAGAGCCTTTATCGATCAATGCAGCGTATAAAGCGCGCGTTAAAGGGGAACTCTATTTCCTGCGGGGCTTTTCCTATTTTTACCTGGTCCGGTTATTTGGCGACGTGCCTCTCCGATTGAAAGCAACCTCGCTTACGGATGACTTAACGCTCGAACGCACATCGGTCGATAAAGTATTTGAGCAGATATTCCAGGATTTCAAACTGGCTTCGTCCTCGCTGCTGACCCGCACGGCACTTCCTGCTTCTGAGTTTGGCCATGCAACCAAAGGGGCAGCTCAGGCCTTGCTCGCCAAAGCATATCTGACGTATGCCAGCTATCAGAGTCTGAAAGGTACTTCGGGTAACGCCAATTTTAGCCTGGCGCAGGTTTATGCCGACAGTGTGATCAATTCGAATCAATACCAACTGATCGGTTCGTACAACGACCTTTGGGACGTTGCCAAAGAACGGGATGCCTATCGGGAAGTTATTTTTGGTATTGCCTTCACCCGGGACTCCCAGACGGGCGCTTTGGGCTCTCAGTTTGCGGGCTTCTTCATGCCCTCGACGATGCCAAATGTAGCCGGACAGGGAACCACCAAAGTTGGCGTAGCCAATTACAATGTCCAACCCTGGTTCTACGATAAATATTCGACCGGAGACTACCTGAATGATTACCGGGTCGAACGATCGTTTCTGACTACCTGGACCAATACCTCCAATCGAAAAGTCATCACGTACCCCTTGCTGAAAGCCAGTACAACGAGCACGGAACTTACAGAAAATCAGCCCTATATCTACAAATACGTCGATGGTGACGGCCTATCCAACTCCAATCAGGAGAATGACTTGTTCATTATCCGACTGGCAGAGGTCTATCTGATTAAGGCGGAAGCCGAAAACGAAGTCAATGGGCCAACGGCGACCGCCTACACGGCCTTCAATATGCTACGCGCACGGGCCAGAAATGCAGGCGGTACGGTACGGACAACGCCCGCGAATCTGGCTACCGGCCTGTCGAAAGATGAGTTCCGGATGCGAATCGTCGATGAGCGGGCATTGGAGTTGTTTGCGGAAGGCCATCGGTGGTTTGACCTGGTACGGATCAAAGCGCCTAATGGGAAATCCATGATGGAATACCAGTTCGGAACGTTTTTACCGACGCTGAAAGCGGGCCTTCCGGTGTATAACAATACAGCCCGTCGCTGGGACGGGGGCGTCACCGAATCATCCAGTATCCCCACTTCATTCAACCAGCGGTTGATGTTGCTACCAATCCCTCAGACCGAACTGGTCGCAAATCCTAAGATAACCCAGAACCCAGGCTATTGAGGGCCGTCTCACGAAACCTGGACGTTTTCAGCTTGCTACAGAGCAAGCTTTACTAAGCCATATTCCAAATGAAAAACCTATTTCTTTTTCTTCTCTTCCTGACCGCAGAGGTTTGCGAAGCGCAGACAAGATCAACTCAGCAAGCTGAGTCGACAACGATACGATATACACCAGTAAGCCTGTCCGAACCAGAAAAACAAGCACTGGCGAACGCATTGGCCGGTACCCATCCGAACTACGATCCGGTAGCGAAAATGGTGCTTGTCAATCTGAAAGGGTATAATTACCACACCGATGCAACCTCAGGCCGATACCATCAGGTGAGGGCGTCTTTTAACTACGCCAACGACTTGCTGGATCTGGGCGATAAACAATATGAGCAACGGGCGTTCGATATACTGGAAAAGTGCATATCGCTCCAGGATACCGTACCGACCTCAAAAACATACGGGATCTGGGGCTATTACCTGGAAGAGCCGCTGGCTGACAAAAAATCACCCCCTGATTTCAACTGGGCCGACTTCAATGGAGTGACGCTGCTGGAGGTCTGGATGGGGCATCAGGCTAAAATTCCGGCCCGACTGAAACCCCGCATTCAGCACGCACTGATTCTGGCGGCCCAGTCGATCCAGAAGCGTAACATCACCATGAGCTATACAAATATTGCCATCATGGGGACCTACGTGACTTACCTGGTTTCACATCTGTTTGATCTGGCCGACATGCAGGCCTATTCAACAGACAGGCTCAACCGTTTTTATGCATACACCAGGGAAAAGAATGGGTTCTCGGAATACAACAGCCCAGCCTATACGATAATAGCCCTTGACGAGCTAAGCCGAATGAAAGCGCATATCATCGAACCATCGGCTAAGCGTATGATCGATGAATTGTACTATCGGGGCTGGAAAATGGTCGCCACGCATTATCATACGCCCTCAGGTCAGTGGGCCGGGCCGCACAGCCGGGCCTATAGTTCATTACTCAATAATTCGTTTTACGATCTGATCAGCAGAGCCACTAAAGGGGCCATCGACATAAAACCGGGCCAGACGTATACCTATAACCGTGTAAAACATTCGCTACCAAGCGATTTATATCCTTATTTTCAATCGGGCACCTTTCCAAAAACGCAGACTGACGTTTTTGAGGGTACTGATCCTCAAATCATTGGTACCGCCTACATGACCCAATCCTTTGCGCTGGCGACGGCCAGCCGGTCGTCTATGTGGAATCAGCGTCGACCTTTTTTAGCCTACTGGGGTACTGTGCAGCAGCCTCACTATCTACAGGTGCGGTTCCTGCACGACGACTATGATTTTAGCTCCGCCAGCTTTTATAGTCAGCAAAAGGAAAATAAAATCCTGGCTGGCATTAACCTGGCCACCAATGCAGGCGATAAACACATTAGCATCGACCGGATCACCAGCGGACGCGTAAAAGCCCGTGATTTTCGACTACGATTCGAGTTCGGCAAGCAGTCGAGTATCCCGAATCTGGCTCTGCCAAAGGATGGCAATCAGCCCATCACACTGGTCATGGACGGGTTACAGTTTAAAATCCAGCTCTACAAAGCGGTATTTGATCAGTATCCGGGGCATTGGGAGACGGGGTCTGATACGGGCGGGGCCTGGCTCGATTACGTGATTTACAGCGGGCCTGAAAAAGAATTTGATCTGAAAGAAATAAAAGAAGCCGCCTGGGGATTCTCCTTTTCGATGGGTACATCCATGGAACAGCTACCCAGCGAAGCCGTAACCCTCACGGAACGTCCCGGCACTATGAACGCAAGCTGGCAAGGGTTGTCTGTAAACATCCCAACGAATGTACAGCCCCTCCCGGCTCATTTATAACATCCTGCTACCCTTTCTAAGATTGAACGGCTGTGAAGCAGCTATTCATTTGTTCAGGAATCATCCTGGTAAGGGTAACGATAACGTTTCAAAAAATGGCCTAACCGATTCACAAAAATGAGTCAAAAACCTAGGATTACCTGCCTGCGATGCTACCTTGGCTTATGCATTTTGCTCGTTAGCCGGTATGCATTTAGCCAGCATTCGATCAAGGCTTTCAGCGATTTACCAGCAAACGCCGACCCCAGGGCAGTTGGCCAGCGACTGGTTGAGCGCTTTCTGGCACGGCCGCACAGTACCTTTGGCGCCTTTAAAGAAACACCACCCAAAGAGATAACCTATCCTGATGCCTGTGCCTGGTATGGGGCTTTGGTGTTTACCCAAAAAACGGGTGATAAGGAGCTTCACCAACGGCTCGTCAAACGGGCTGAGCTATTACTGAACGAAGAAGCTAGCCTGGTTCCATATCCCAGAGACGTTGACCGGGCTGTAATCGGGATCATTCCGCTGGAAGTTTACAATCAAACAAACGATAAGCGGTTTAGGGGCCCAGGGCTTTTTCCGGCAGTGGAGCAATTCAAAACGCTGCAGCCGGACGAATATGGGAAGCTATCTCCTGCGGCCCGAACCTGGTATAGTCAGGGATTTAGCTGGCACACGCGGTTCTGGATGGACGACATGTACATGATTACAGTCTTGCAGGCACAGGCTTACCGGGCTACCAAAAACGCGGCCTACCTGGATCGGACAGCGCGGCAGATGATCGCTTATCTGGATACGCTCCAAACACCAAATGGTCTGTTTTACCATGCGGATGATGTGCCCTTTTATTGGGGACGAGGAGACGGCTGGCTCGCTGCCGGCATGACTGAACTGCTGTCGATTCTCCCGGAAGACAACATCTACCGGCCACGTATTCTCCAGGGTTACAGAAACATGATGAAAACGCTACTGAACTACCAGGATAAGAACGGCATGTGGCATCAGCTACTGGACGATCCTACCGCCTGGCCTGAAACGTCTGGTTCTGCCATGTTTACATTTGCATTTATCAGGGGGTTGAAAAAGGGGTGGTTAGATGAGAAAACCTACGGCCCAGCTGCCCGAAAAGCCTGGATTGCTCTCTGCGGATACCTGGATGATAAAGGCGACTTAAGCGCTATTTGCGAAGGGACAAACAAGAAGAATGACCGGCAATACTACCTCGACAGAAAACGTATAACCGGAGATTTGCACGGACAGGCCCCCATGATCTGGTGTGCGATGTCGCTGGTTCAGGATTAACCGTCCGTCTTCTGCCCTTTAGCGAATTGCAAGCCTCAACCTATCAGCTCGTTTTACGCTGGTCTTAGAGACTATTCTGGTATCCATAGTACGGAGTTTACGCGAACTTACACCTCGACTTAGCTCTCCTTTTCAACTAGTACTTGTAGAAGAAGCAAATCATAAGATTGAATAAATTGTTCGCTTTTGAATTCCGTGCCGACTGATATAGCGTATGGCTATCTGGTAAGTGCAAATGAACTGGCCTGCTTTAAAACCCGTGTCTTCTAATCTTTTCTTTTAAACACTAAACCGTTATAAGTAGCTGAATGGGGTTATCACAACAGTCCATGTTTTACCGCATATTTGATAATGCCGATGGAGTTTTTGACGCCTAATTTGCGAAGGATGTTGTGTCGGTGCGTTTCGACAGTTCCGGGACTGATGAAAAGCTTATCAGCAATGGCGTTGGTCGATAGTTCCTGTGCTACCAGTTTGATAATTTCGATTTCGCGATCGGTGAGGGGCACCAGTGGGGCAGGGGCTTCGTCGGTCGGGCGGGGCGATTCAACGGGTAGGGCCATCAACTGCGTCATCACCGATTCGGAGAAGTATTTTTCGCCACGGGCCAGGGTTTTAATCGCTCGTTCGAGTTCGGCTTTACCAGCCTTTTTCATCACATAACCCGAAATGCCCGCCCGGAAGGCTTCCCGAATACGATCGGCATCTTCCGAAACCGTAAGCATCAGCACTCTAAGCTGGGGGAAATGCTGGCGGACCTGCAAGGTCAGGTTAATACCGTTCAGGTCGGGCATATCCAAATCGGTGAGCAAAATATCGACTTCATGCTCTCGGAGAAAATCGACTACATCCCGACTGTCGTTTAGCGCACCGACGACCTCTACACCTTCGATACGGCCCAGAAGTAAGGATAAACTATCTAAAATTATTTCGTGATCGTCCGTTAGTACGACGCGGATTGGCGAGGACATAAGTAGTATGGGCTAAAAAAGAGGGAATAGTATAACTCAAAGATAAGGAGTGTTTTGGTATTCGCGAATTCCCGAAAGTTTTGAACATTCAACAGGACATACGATTTATATTCAGATTCATTCGTAGATTAATGACATGTATTACCTGCTCCCTGTTCTCATTTCGGGTTTGATTCTACTGGTATCGGCCTGCGCACCGCGCTATAAAGGTCCGGTAACGGATCATTTTGATGGTAAAAAATTTTTCAACCCCGGTATGTCTGAACGAGGAACCGGCAGCCTGTTGAAGTGGCTGTTGAATCGGGATAAAGGCCCCTGGCCCGACCAGCCTGATGCCTACGTTGGAGATCGGCCAGCAACACGCATTGAGGGCGATAGCCTGGTAATTACGTTTGTGAACCACTCCACGTTTCTAATTCAAACGGCCGGGTTGAATATCCTGACCGATCCAGTGTGGTCAAAGAGGGTGGGGCCGACTTCGTGGCTAGGGATTAAACGGAAGCGACCACCAGGACTCCGTTTTGAGGAATTACCACCGATTGATGTGGTGTTGCTCAGCCACAACCACTATGACCACCTCGATCTGCCAACCATCAAGAAACTGGTTAAAGCTCACAATCCTCTCTTCGTAACGCCCCTGGGTGTATCGCACCTGCCTAAATCGGTCGACGGACGAACGACTCGCGAACTCGACTGGAACGATACGTTGACGATTACTGAAAAGCTTCGGCTTACCTGTACGCAGGCTCAGCATTTCAGCAACCGGGGTATGGGCGACCGCGACGAAACCCTCTGGTGCGGCTATCTGCTTCATACGAGTTTTGGTATTACGTACTTCTGTGGCGATAGCGGCTATGGCCCACATTTCAAGCGTATTGCTGAACAGGCCGAACGGGCAGGTGGTCCCATAAAACTGGCTTTACTACCGATTGGGTCTTATCGACCCGAGTGGTTTATGGCGCCAGTGCATGTATCGCCAGCGGGTGCCGTTCAGGCATTTATTGATGTGAAGGCTCAACAAGCTGTGGGTATCCACTTCGGTACATTTCAACAAGGGGACGACGGTTTGTTTGAACCTGCCAACGATCTGAAAAAAGCACTAAATGAACACGCAATTCCTGAAAGCAAATTTCTGGTGCCGCAGGAGGGCCGACCGATGGTGTTTAAATAAGGATTTTACTAGCAGAATTTTACAGTAAAATATTTTGTACAGGCGTCAGGGCGGGCGGTATGTCGGTTTCGTCGAGCATTTCGCGAAGGTCGATTTCGATGGTGCGGCTCATGTTGGTAATTGGGACGTCGTTAGCGCTACCTTCAAATGGGTTTTCAGTGCTCTCGCCCACTTGCTCAAGGCTCATAAACACCCAGGATACCAGCATGCCAAACGGAACCGTAAGCCACACCAGATGCTCGCCCAGTTTATCGAACTCTTTCAGGAGGCCAAACGGCACCATCCAGGCAAACAATCGAATGAACAGCGTGCTGATGGTAGCGAATTGCCGGGGATACGGAAAGTTTTTGATTCGCTCACTTTTGCCCTGATGTTCGTATAGCTCTTTCAGCATTAGCTCTAGCTCGATATAGCGAAAATTCTCAAGCCATCCTTTATCAACCAGGTCTCGTAGTTGTTTAGACTGAAGGCTGATGAGTTGTGTAGCCCGGTTCTTCTTGCTCAGAACATAGTCGGTTTCTTCGCTCGGTAATACCCTGCGAAGTTCATCCGACAAATTGCCTTCCCGTTCAGCTACCTTATAATTCTGGCGATATTCGATGTTATACGGCTTATCCATATTTTCCCAGGTTCGTGGTTCTCGTAGCTGAAATCGAAGAGCCGTCAGCCAGGCAATATGTCGGTAAATGAGCTGTTGATGAATCTGCTTTGATGTATCCTCAGAGGAGGCTGGAGCCCGTATGAAGTCGCGAACCATGATCCCCAGGCTACGGCTGCTATTGACAATTCCTCCCCAAATCTGCCGGGCTTCCCAGGCACGGGCATAGGTAGCGTTGTTTCGAAAACCGGCAATGAAGGCGGCTGCCGTACCCAGTAGCGCAATCGGTACCCAGGGTATTCCAATCCATTTAAGGCCTATAACTTCATAGAGAAACGTAACGCCTACATTAATTCCTAAGAGCCAGTAGATCGTTCGGCGGGTCCAGAAAAGGAACTCTTTCAACGTGTATTTTTGTCCGGCATGCATAAGACAGAGGTATTTGTGAAGGCTCGTTAAGTACAGGGCGTTAATCAGGCGATCAAAAGAATATAGCAGCTAGTCCAGAACATCGACTTCAGGAACATACATGATTCAAGATAGCCGTTTTTCGTAAGCTAGAAACCGCAGACCGGGCCGAAAGCCAAGGGTGATCTCTCCGGCATATACGTAGCCAACCTTGGGAAATAGCTTTTGCGTCGACTGGTTTTCGGAGTTTGTATCGATGCGTAGGAACTTAATGCCCCGCTCCAGGGCGAGTTGCTCGGCCTGCATTAATAAAGCGGCTGCAACGCCCTGCCCCCGGAAAAAAGGATCAACGGCCAGGCGGTGTGTAACTACAGCTCGCTGGCTCAGGTCGAAACCAACCTGCGCATATTCAGGTTCCTGGTCTTCGGTCAGGGCAGCTACACCTGCTATCTGCCCGTCGATTTCAGCGACCCACAATTGACCTTTTTCAATATCCTGTGTAAAGACCGTTGCGTTGGGATACTGGTCATCCCACTGAAAGTTGCCGGTCTCATGCATAAGCGGAACTACGTGTTTCAATAGGGCTAGTAAATTGGGTAAATCGGGCAGAGTGGCCAGGCGAATGGTCATATACTATGTGTTGTTTAGTGTTTTTACGTAAGAAATAAACGATCAGTATTGAGGCACAACAACCCGATCACCATGGCTCTTGGGCGTTGACGTTACCATGAAATGCAGGTCGGTGGTTGAGTCATTCCGTAGTTGATGGGCGACTAAAGGTGGAATTTCAACGCCATCACCTGTTTTTAGTACGATCTGTTCGGCTCCTATTTCCATAGTGGCTTCGCCCGACAAGATGAAGAAGAACTGGCGGGATCGTTGGTGATAGTGCTTCACTTCGGCAGTACCCGGCGGCATCTGCTCCTGAATGATGCTCAGCGCATCAGATTTGACCAGGTGCCATCCATCACATCGATCGCCCCACGTATAGTGCTCAGCGTTATGGGTGTTAATGAGGCTAATCGACTCTGGGCTCATTCGGTAAGTGGCAGAAAAGAGGTTGTGTAGACTGTTACTTTCCTTCCTTAAGTAGTTCGACAACCAGCGCCAGTTCGTTGACGGTAGCTTCGGGGTCGCCGGAGTAGCCAATGGTTCGGTAGCGAACCCGCCCATTGGGTCCAATCACCACCTTGGTCGGTATACCCAGCACCTTATAGGCTTTCGATACTTTTTGTTGCCCATCAATAGGGACGGTAAAGTCGTACGGGTGTTTTTCCATAAAGGCATGAACCCGCGATAAAGGGCCACCTTCGCGGGTATTGACGAACAGAAAGCGGACACTTGGATCGTCCTGGAACTGGTTTTTAGCCTGTTGCATAGCTGGAAATGAAGCGATACAAGGACCACACCAGGTAGCCCAGAAATCGAGCACAACCACCTTGCCCTTGAACGCTGACGACGAAATTGTGCGGCCCTGCAAGTCGGTCATTGTAAAGGCAGGCGCCGGTTCGTTGATTAGTTTTTGGAGCAACTCATCCCGTTGGTCTGCCTTAATGTCGGATTCCAGATTAGCCAGATAGGCTTTGGCTTTGCCTGGGTCATTACCGGGTTGCTTGGCGTACCAGTCGCGCAGGATGTTTTTCAGACTGGGTGTTGCTTTGCCAGCCTGAATAGCGGCTTCTACCATCGGCAGCGCTTCAGCGGCATGATTGGTCCGGAGGGCACAAAGGAAGTATCGTTCCGTTGTGCGAGGGTCGCTGTTCTCTACATCGTCGGGATTAACGACTGACTGATACAGGGCAAACGCTTCCGTATCTTTCTTCTGTTGGTCGAGGGTGCGGGCATAGGTATTCGTCAACTGCCGAAATCGGGTTTGTTTATCCGCTTCCCATGCACTGGCGGCATTACGAGGTTTCGTCTGACTATTGAGTACAGCCAGCCCATGTTTAATCAACAGTTCTGCTTCGGGTAATGACCGTCGCTCTTCGGCCAGTTGATTCGCAATGGTGTTCAGAACCATGACATCCGTTTGGGCCGCTGGTTGCTTTTCTGCAAAGGCAATCAGCCCTTTGATGTCGTTATTTTTGAAGTAGCTGTTCAGCATTACAGCCGCCAGATCGGGCAGGTGAGCCGACGTTGGGTAATCCTTCAGGAAAGCTTCATAGGCAGCTTTTTTGCGGCTCCAGTCGGCTTCGTTTCGAATCGCAATGGCTCGGTCTTTCTGCATCAGTAAACCGGCCGGATCGGTGGTTTTCTGCCGTTCGCGCAAAGCGGCTACCTTCTGGAAATCGCCCATACTTTCGTACAGCCGGGAGGCATCTGCCAGTTCAGCTACGGTAGGCGTAGGCCGGGAGGCCAGATAGGCTTCAATGGCGGCCTTAACTTTCGGACCATAACCGGGCTTTCGCTGCTTGATTAGTGCTGCCAGATGGTCGGACCAGTATAAAGGGCGGAGGTCGGGATTCATCGCCAGTTCGTGCTCATACAAGGTCACTACCCAGTTAGGATCGGCACGTATTCCGGTTTCGTTCAGGAAGTGGCTCCGCGAAAATACTGAAGCCTGCCCACCCGTAGCATGTGGGACGATACGCCCTGTGCTGTCGCAAACCAGAACGACATAAAACTGCCCATTGCTGAGGTCGGTGCGGTTCGGCTGTTTGCTATTCCGAAAGTAGAGCATGGTTCCTGCTACGTCTTTTTTGGGAATGTACAGTTCGCCCACATAATTACTCCCCTGACGTACCAGCGTAACGGTGGTTGGCTGGCTGATGCGCATCATAGTAGGGGCACCATAGCGTACGAAGCGGCCTTCCAGCGTGCTATCCTGAGCCAGCGTTGCTGAAGGTGTATAGGTAAACGACACGATCTGCCCAATCTGAGGTCGTTCAGGAGAGAAACATAACTGAGCGCTGGCAGATAGGCAACAAATCAGGCAAAGGGCGAATAGACTGGCAATTAATTTCATAACGTAAAGGTAAAAGGGCCTGTTTACACAGCTACGGGCTTCTCTTCGCGAACAGGCTTGGAAACGGCCAGAAGCCCTAAAAAGGTGATTAATCCATTCAGTAGCAGACGCTCGAAGCCAAACTGATACCCGCCAAACCAGGCTGCTGAATTTTCATTGATAATGTAGGTCAATACAGGCGAAGCAAGGCAAATGAAGGGCACAAACCCATCGATTACCGGACGTTTGCTGAAAATGCCGAATGCATACAAGCCTAGCAAAGGCCCATAGGTGTAGCCAGCAATATCGAATACGGCCGTGATCACTTCTTTACTGTTCAGTTGCCGGAACACAATAATGACTACATAAAAGAGCAGTGAGAAGCCAATGTGTACAATGTGTTTGATCCGCGACCGTTCGGCTTCGGGACGTTTCTCAACGTTCATGAAATCCACACAGAACGAGGTCGTCAGAGCCGTTAGGGCTGAGTCGGCACTGGCGTAGGTGGCAGCTGTAATACCCAATAAAAAGGTGATGGCAACCACAAGGCCAAGGTGGTTCAGGGCAAGCAGCGGGTACAGATCGTCGGTACGCTCGGGAATGGGGATGCCTTCGCGTTGGGCAAATACATAAAGCAATACACCCAGCGAAAGAAACATAAAGTTGACAAATACCAGTGTAACCGTAAACCAGAACATATTTTTCTGGGCTTCGCCAATGTTTTTGCAGGTCAGGTTCTTCTGCATCAGATCCTGATCCAGCCCCGTCATGACGATGGCGATAAATGCGCCGGAGATGAACTGCTTGAAGAAATTTTTGGAGTCGTTGCCGTCCCAGAAAAAGATCTTGGACATTGAACTGTCGTTGACCGTTTGTACCAGCCCGCTAAAGGATAGCCCCAATTCCCGAGAAATGAGGATAATTGTGAGGATAACGGCGGTGACCAGAAACAGAGTTTGTAGGGTGTCGGTGACGATGATCGTTTTTACCCCTCCCTTGAACGTATAAATCCAGATAAGCGCGATGGTAATCAGGACCGAAACGCCAAACGGAATGCCCAGCGAGTTGAATAAGGCCAGTTGCAGAACGCCAGCCGCTACATACAGCCGCACGGCTGACCCCACTGTTCGGGAGAGCAAAAAGAACCCGGCCCCCGTTTTATAGGACCAGAACCCAAAGCGTTTTTCAAGATAGCCGTAGATGGAAATCAGATTCAGTCGGTAGTATAGTGGCATCAGTACGGAGCCAATGACGAAATAGCCGACGATATAGCCCAGCACAACCTGGAAATACGAAAACCCAATCTTGCCTACCGCACCCGGCACCGAAATAAACGTAACCCCCGACAGCGACGTGCCAATCATGCCGAAGGCCACCAGCCACCAGGGCGACTGCCGGTTGGCCGTAAAAAACGTAGTGGTATCGGCTCCACGGGCGGTATAAAATGAAACGGCAATAAGTACGCCGAAATAGACAATCAGGATAACTAAAGCAAGCGTTGTGTTCATGAAGGAAAATTACGAAACGGTCCGCAAAAGCGGTGTAAATTATACGATAAGCAGACTGATGCTGGCAACTTTTCGGCCCCAATTCCGGTTTTTTAGTATACAGGAACGGCTTTCAAAAGTGGTCGTTTTTTTGTAAATTTGCTAAGTAAATACGCTTTTCGCTCCCATGCAACCTTTTGAAGAAAACGACTGGTCGACGGATGTCGATGTACTCGACGAAGTGATTGAAACCGACGTGCATAACCTCGTCGTTTTTAATGATGATGTAAACACTTTCGATCATGTCATCGAAACACTAATTGATGTTTGCAAGCATACGCCCGAACAAGCTGAGCAGTGCACCTTACTGATTCACTACAAAGGCAAGTGTACTGTCAAAAATGGTTCCTGGGATGAACTGGTCCCGATGCGGAACGAAATCTGCCGCCGGGGTATCTCTGCGGAAGTTCTCAATTAAAGAGCGAAAGAGTGAAAGAGTGAAAGAGCGAAACTTGAAGCGCCAGCCACTCTTTCGCTCTTTCGCTCTTTCACTCTTTAATTTTACGAAATTGGAGTATCCATCCAAACTTATCGAAGACGCGGTGAATGAAGTGTCGAAGCTGCCGGGAATCGGGAAGAAAACCGCCCTTCGGCTTGTGCTCCATTTGCTGAAACGAGACGAAGACCAAACCGAAGCGCTGGCCCAAAGCCTGACAGCGATGCGGACCAACGTCAAATATTGTCAGCGATGCCATAACCTGTCCGATAACGACCTGTGTACCATCTGTGCCAGCCACAAACGTGATCAGTCATTGATTTGCGTCGTGGAAGATACCCGTGATGTACTGGCCATCGAAAATACAGCGCAGTATAAAGGCTTGTATCATGTGCTTGGTGGCATCATTTCGCCCGTAGAAGGCATTGGCCCCAGCGATTTGCAGATCGAGTCGTTGATGGAGCGGCTACGTGGTGCCGAAGGCGAGCAGGTACGGGAAATTATTCTGGCCATCAGCCCGACGATGGAAGGCGATACCACGGCCTTTTATCTTCAGAAAAAGCTCAAGCCGTTCAATCTGAAAATCTCGACCATTGCCCGTGGCGTTCCGATTGGCGGTGACCTTGAATATGCTGATGAGGTAACACTGGGCCGAAGTATCCTGAGCCGGATTGCATACGAATAACAAGCTGATTCGTAATCAATATTGGGTTTCTGGGCTGAAACATAACGATACGAACATAGCCGGAGAGGCAAAAATGTCGTTTATTTGCGTTTGATGAACATCTATCCCGTAAACGGGTTTGTTCATCAAACGCTTTTTGTTTCTCCAAAACCAATCATTCGCATGAATCGCTCCGAGTTTTTGAAACTGGCTTTTGGTGCTTCGGCCGGGCTGATCGCTTTTCGCTCCTTTGGATTGTCGCCTGCGCAGGCAGAAGGCCCGTTTACCTTACCCGCGCTGCCTTATCCGACCGATGCCCTTGAACCGCATATCGATAAAATGACGATGGAAATTCACCATGGCAAACACCATAAAGCCTATGTGGATAACCTCAACAAAGCTGTTGCCGGAACCGACATGGCAAAAATGAGTATTGAAGCACTCGTGAAAAGCGTCAATGCAAGTACACCGGCTGCCGTTCGAAACAATGCGGGCGGTCACTGGAATCATACGTTCTTCTGGAATATCATGGGGCCTAAAGCTGGTGGTGCTCCGACTGGTGCATTGGCCGAAGCGATTAACAAAAAGTACACCTCGTTCGATAATTTCAAAACCGAATGGGGTAAAGCAGCAACGGCTCGGTTTGGGTCGGGCTGGGTGTGGTTGATCAAAAATGGCAACGAAGTCGAAATTGTCTCAACACCTAATCAGGACAATCCGCTAATGGCTCTGGCCGAGAAGAAAGGAACCCCTGTGCTGGGCCTCGATGTATGGGAGCATGCCTATTACCTGAAATACCAGAACCGTCGGCCCGACTATGTTACGGCATTCTGGAATGTGGTCGACTGGAATAAAGTAGCGAAGAATTTCGCATAAATAGCCAGCTATAAAACGGTACGCCGTTATAGGTACACGAGTCATAAGGGTATAAGGTTGACTGACAAAACTCATGTGGGTTCGTCAGCTAACTTTATAACTTTATGACTCTATATCTTTATAACTAGCCTCTAAACTTTCGTATTTTTGTAGAAATTGATTTAGTCTATGTTATCCGAAGAATTATACAATGAAATTCCGTCATTAGATCTGGCGGATTTCACCGCAGGCGATCCCGAGCGTAAAGCCAGCTTTGTGCAGGATTTAGGCCGGGCCTTTAATCAGATCGGCTTCGTGGCCATCCGGAATCACGGCCTGAGCGATGAGCTGGTCAAGCGCCTGTACGATTCAACTCAGAAATTCTTTTCGCTGCCCGATAGCGTTAAACAAAAATACGAACATCCTGAACTGAACGGCCAGCGTGGTTATGTGGGTAAAGGCAAAGAAACGGCCAAAGGATTCAAAGTAGCCGATTTGAAAGAGTTTTACCACGTGGGTCAGCCAGAACCGGAAGGTGACATGCCTGCCAACGTTTTCCCGGATGAAGACACCGAATTTGGCGAAGCAACGCTGGAAGCCTACCGGACGCTGGAAAATGCCGGAAAGCAACTCCTAGGGGCGATTGCTCTGTATCTGGAACTGCCCGAAAATTATTTCGACGATAAAGTTCGGAATGGAGACAGCATTCTGCGTGCACTGCATTATTTCCCACTCGACCCCGAAACCACACCGGAAGGTGCTGTTCGGGCAGCAGCGCATGGCGATATTAACCTGATTACGTTGCTGATGGGGGCTTCGGCCGATGGGCTGGAAGTGCTTCGTCGCGATGGAAAATGGATTGGCATTACCGCTCTGCCTGATCAGGTGGTGGTCAATGTGGGCGACATGCTCGATCGACTGACCAATCATAAGCTGAAGTCAACGATTCATCAGGTGGTGAACCCCCCCCGCGAAAAGATGAACCAGTCGCGGTATTCGATTCCGTTCTTCATGCACCCCCGCGCCGATATGGACCTAACCAGTCTGGAAAGTTGTATTGACGCTCAGCATCCCAAGTTATATGTCGACATGACAGCGGGTGAGTTTCTGGACGAGCGCCTGATGGAACTGGGGCTTAAGAAAAAATAGTCTGTCAATCGGTATTGACGGTTGTTCGATAGTCATTCATTGTTAAGTGCCGTTTACCAATAAAAGTTACGATGCATGACTGCCGATGCCTATTGAATGGTTACGAATGACCGTCAATACCTTCCTCTATAATGCTCCCTTACCTGACCACTCATCAGCCTGTTCGCCGGATTCGGTACATCATCTTTCTGAAAGATGTGTTGATTCTGGCGTGCACCACATTTGGAGGGCCTCAGGTACATCTGGCCATGTTTTTTGATCGGCTAGTGAAAAAACGGAGGTACTTGACGGAGGAGGAATTGCTGGAACTGAATGCGCTTGGGCAGGTTTTGCCTGGTCCTACATCGACTCAGACGATTACAGCCTTAGGATTTAAAATCGGGGGGCCAAACCTGGCCTATCTGACGCTTCTGATTTGGATATTACCCGCTGCCAGTGCTATGACAGCGGCTGGTATTGGCATCTATTACCTCGAACGACACCAGCTTTCGCTGCACTTTACCCGATTTATCCAGCCAATGGCCGTTGGCTTCATGGTTGTAGCCGGGTATCGCATCGGGCAGAAGGTGATCCATGATAAAGTCAGTCTGGCACTTGCCATTACGGCTACAGTGGTGGGATACGTGTTTCATTCACCCTTCATGACCCCTATTGTAATTGCCGTCGGTGGCCTGACTACAGCCCTGACCTACGAAAAACAGCAACGAATGAAAAAAGAGCCCCTGCGTGTGCAGTGGGCTAATTTTTTTCTCTGGATGGGCGTTTTCGTCACCGCTGCCCTGCTGGGAGCATTCACCCGTTCACTACCTGTGCGTTTATTTGAAAACTTCTACCGGAACGGCAGCATCGTGTTCGGTGGAGGACAGGTGCTCACCCCAATGCTCTATAATGAGTTTGTGGCGTTTAAACATTACCTCACGCACGAGGAATTCCTGTCAGGTCTGGGGTTGGTACAGGCCATGCCAGGGCCGGTCTTTTCCTTTGCTTCCTACATCGGGGCTTTGTCGATGCGGGGAACTGGCTGGCATGGGCAGCTTTGGGGGAGTCTGGTGTCGACGGTGGGAATCTTTCTGCCCGGTACGTTTTTAATCTTCTTTGTGTACCGATTCTGGGAACAGCTCAAGCGCTATCGGGTAGTGCGGGCGTCGCTTGCGGGTATCAATGCGGCCAGTACTGGACTTACGGCTGCTGCAGCCATTGCCCTCTTTGAACCGATGGCTCCACATTGGCCATCGGTAGTTGTGGTTATTCTGACTATTGCTCTTTTGCTGTATACCAAAACTCCGCCCTACCTATTAATTCTGGGTGGTTTATTACTAGGCATAATGCTCAACTAACCTATCGATTCACCACCAACCATCTGCTCGTACACCGCATCGAACTCCGCATTCTTGCTTTGCCGGTAATGTTCTGCGTGGTATCGGTCCAGTTTGTCCAGAAGCTGAACCAGTAGCGCTTTTTCGCCCTCGGTAAGTGAGCTAAAGGCCACGTCGGCCACTTTATTCATAACGGGAAAGCATTCGTAAAGTGCCTCAATCCCTTTAAGGGTAATTCGTAGCCGTTTGGAGCGCCGGTCTTCCTCATCTGGGAATTCCTCAATCAACCCCATACTTACCAGACGGTTAACAATGTCGATACCAGAGGCAAATTCTGACATCATTTCGTAGATGAGCTCGCTTTTTTTGGGAGTGCCCATTTTCATCAGTACGAGCAGATACACAGGATCGTCGATTCCTTTAAACTGGAGCGGGTGCATGGCTTTCTTTGAGTAGAAATAGCAGTATTTCGATAAGCGTCCTACCAGAGCTGCCAGACGGGATTCAGGCCTTATTTCGATAAACGGTGGATTGCCCATATTGGCTTGTGGCTGGTAGGCCATGTCATTGATTGCCATAACCGGCTGTTGCTCATTCACCATGGGCTGGTGGGCATGTTCCGTTAAATAGTGCAGGCAGAATCCTCCTAAATCGGCATTGGGTGTTACCTCACTGTAAGCAGCCCATGCATTTACCAGATCAATCAAGGCCTTTTCTCCTTTTTCCATAAACTACAGAATCGTATTAATCACTATAGCTTTTATTAGTTATCACTACGAAAATACATAAAATTTTCTTACAAATCTTGTATTAACTATAAATTCGTAATAATATTGCTGGAGAATAAGCTATAAAGTATGGTTTCGTACATTTATATGCCAATATGAAGGCAGCCGCCTGCGATTCATATTCATTCAGGTCAGTATATGGTTAGTTGATAAAATAGTTGCAGATCCATGATAGCCGAATTAAAACAGGTAGGTAAAGAATACCGGGCGGGCGATCAGACCATTGTGGCGCTCCAGCCGACAACCTTGCAGTTGCAGGAAGGGGAGCTATTGCTGATTATTGGCCCTTCCGGTTCAGGGAAGACGACGCTCCTGTCGCTCCTGGGATGTGTAATTTACCCCAGCTACGGCGATCTGTGGGTCGATGGTCAGCATGTGAATAAACTGAATCAAAAAGCCCTGGCCCAACTGCGGCTAAATTCCATCGGGTTCGTCTTTCAGAACTTCAATCTGCTGGCTCCACTAACGGCCGAAGCCAATGTGATGATGCCTCTGCAATTGCAGGGGGTGAGCAGTAGCGAAGCTCGGGACCGTACCGAAAAGGCACTGCAAACGGTAGGGATGATCGACCGACGTAAAAACTTACCGAACCAGTTATCAGGGGGGCAGCAACAGCGCATCGCTATTGCCAGGGCGCTGGTTACTAATCCTAAACTAGTTCTCTGCGACGAACCGACCGCATCGCTGGATAAGGATTCAATCAACGTAGTCATGCAGGAGTTACGAACCCTGGCCGACAATGGGAAATCAGTGGCTGTCGTCACCCACGATCCAAGGCTGAAACCCTACGCGCATCGAATTGTAGAAGTTGATAATGGGGCTGTTAAAGAAGTTTCCGGATTTAACGATTAATGACAAATCTTATGAAGGCAACGCATTACGTAACAAATGTATTCGGCTTACTAGTAGCTGCTTATGTGTTCAGTGCCTGTGGCGGAAAGAAGTCCGACGCTACCGATGGGAAAGACACGGTACGAACGGTACGTACACCAAATCGGGTCGATGAGGTTTTAGGTATTGCTGTAATCGAACCCGCTAAGCGCATCAGTCAGCTATCTCCCGAATCGGGTGGTTTGGTCAAATCCATCAGCGTCGATATTGGGCAGGTCGTTCGGAAAGGCGATGTGATCCTAACGATGGATAATGCCGTTGAAACGGCACAGTTGCGGCAGGCCAGCGTAAAGATTCAGACCCAGCAGGATGCCATCGAAACTGCCCGTCAGAATGTGCAAACGCTTCGGGTACAGTTGCAGAAAGCCGAGGATGATTTAAAACGCAATCAGATGCTGTTTTCGGGCAAGGCACTGACGCGTAAGGAACTGGACGATTCGCAGTATCAGGTCACAAACCTGCAACAGCAAATTCGGGCATCGGAAGCGCAGGTAAAGCAGGCTGAGGGACAAATCAAGCAGCTACGGTCTGACATACAGTACGCATCGACCGTAGCGGGGCTGAAAACGGTGAAAGCGCCCGAAAGCGGAACGATTCTTAGCCTGGAGGCCAAAGTAGGGCAGTATCTGAACAGCAACCAGTCGATTGGCGATTTTGCCCCCGAAGGCCCCTTGGTTGCCGTTACCGAAATCGATGAGTTGTTCGCATTACGGGTAAAAGTCGGCCAGAAAGCCTACGTTCGCCCGCAGGGCAGTAGCGAACGACTGACAACGGGAACAGTTATTCTGGCATCTCCCTATCTGCGAAAAAAGTCCCTGTTTTCTGACAATACCGCTAACCTTGAAGATCGACGGGTTCGGGAAGTTCGGGTTCAGTTAGACGATCCGACGAAAGTGATCATTGGGGCGCGGGTTGAATGCCTGATTCAGGTGGGATCGCAGCCCACCCCACCCACCGTCGCGAAGCAAGTCCATAACTAGGCTCGAAACCGTCAAAACGCATCTGGATATGTTTAGTATAGCGCTTCGGTTTATTCGATACGATGTGGCCAAGTCGTTTGGGGCTTTGGCTGGTATTATCATTTCGGTATTTCTGATTGGGCAACAGGCGGGGGTCTTTATTTTCCTAACCGATGCCATGCGGAGTATTGTCGATAATAACAAGGGGTACATCTGGGTAACGGACGAAACCACCACGAACGCCAATCAATTAAGTCCGCTCGATGTTCGGAAAGGGTATGAAATTAGTTCGTTGCCGGGCGTCGAACGCGCTTATCCGGTTGTGGTGGCTGCTGTAGGGGCCAAATTTGCCAATGGTACCACAGGTGGATTGTCGCTGATTGGTTCCGAAGCACCAGCCTTTGTGGGAGGCCCCTGGCGGTTGTATACGGCCAAAAATAAAGACATGATACCCGATGGGGCGTTGATTACGGATTACTACGATTCAAAAGCCCAGGGAAATCTGAAACCCGGCGATTATTTTGAGGTCAATGGGAAGAAGGTCTACAACGCTGGGCTAACCCGTGGTGCCCGGTCGTTTGGTGGGGGATTATTGGGCTTCACAACCATCGAACGCGCCCGGTATCTGGGCAATGTACCGACCACTCAGGTTAGCTTTTATCTGGTTAAGCCAAAAAAGGGCGTGGCCGAATCAGCTGTGATTCAGCAAATCAACCAGAGTATCAATGGTGTAAGAGCCTGGAATGCCGATGAGCTTTCGCAAACGACAGTTAAAACGGTGTTGTCAACGAATGGCATTGCTGCTTCGTTTGGTAGCCTGATTGGGTTTGCGATCATTTCCGGGTTGGTCATCATTGGCCTGACGTTGTATTCGGCAGCTATCGACCGGATCAAAGACTATGGTACGTTGAAAGCCATTGGGGCCACAAATGGCTATGTTACCCGCCTGATCCTTACCCAGGCATTTTTATTCGCTATCGTTGGCTTCACGATCGGACGGCTACTGGTTGAAGGATTTCGGTTGGGTATTGCGAAGTCGGGTACCTTGTTTTATTTCCCCACCTGGTTCGAATACGCCTTGTTTGCCATAACGCTCATCATTTCGTTGGGCGGGTGTGTTTTTGCGATCCGACGAATCAACTCCCTGGAGCCAGCCACTGTATTTAGAGGGTAAGCAACCTGTTTCCTATCTCCGTATGAAATACGCATTTGTTCTTGCCGGGATTTTTTTAGGCCAGCTTGTCAGAGCACAGCCGGCAGGTAGTACATCGAAACCCATCAGTCTGACCGAAGCGCTTGAACTTGCTCAGACGAATCGGCTGGAAATCGCCAGTCAAAAACTTCAGGTGGAACTGGCCGAAAGCGATGAAGCCCGACGACGGGCAGCCTGGCAGCCACAGATTAATCTGGGGGCCGACCTTCGCTGGAACACCCAGATTCAGCGAAACATTATCAAAAATGCACCGTTTGCCAACAATCAGGATGTGGTGTTACGGTTCGGAACGCCATTCAGCAATGCGTTGACGGCGCAGGCCGAGCAGAAAATCTATGACGCCCAGAGCCGTATTGATCGGCACATTAACCAGTTGACCGTCGATAAACAACGGGTAACACTCGACAAACAGGGGATTGATATTCGTCAGCAGGTGACCGAAGCGTACTACCAGGCCGTATTTAACCGTGAAAAGCAACGGTTGTCGGACCTGGCGCGATTGAGGGCGCGAAGTTATCTGGAACAGGCTCAAACCCGTTTTCAGGCGGGCACGCTTCTGCAAACGGATTTCGATCGATTTACGCTTGACCTGAGCAATGCCGAAATGACGTTTCGAAACGATCAGCGGGATTACGCGCTTAGTCTGGAAAATCTACGCTACCGAATCCAGTCGCCACAGGCGGTGGAACCTGTCGACTCGTTAAGGGCTTTATTTGAGCAGTTTAGCGCGCAGGAACTGGCCGCTAAAACACGCCCGGAATTACAGCAGGAAGAGGCTGACCGGCAGATTAATGTCCTGAATCAGCGTCGAGAACAGGCGCGCCTGGCTCCGCTCGTAACGGGCTACGGTGCCTATGCGGCCCAGCAATTTGCCGATGTGTTCAACCCATTTCAGAGCGGTACCTGGTTTCCATACAACTACGTAGGTGTTAAGGTATCGATGCCAATCTATAATGGGCGGCAAGCCCGGATCAATCGTCAGGATTATGTACGTCGGGCGCAGATCAATCAGAACACCATGCAGCAACTGCAAAACGATTTTGATTACGAGTTACGCTCGGCCCGTAACACACTCGATCAGGCCCGTGAGAACCTGTCCGAAACCCAGAAGAATATAACGCAGGCGCAGGCTATCCTGGCTGTTGATCGCGTACGGTTTGAGGCTGGTACGCTAGTGCTGGCTGATTTTCGGAATAGTGAATACAGCCTGCAACAGGCCGAAAATAATTACCTGCGGGCTGTTTATGATGTACTACTCGGGCAAATTCAGGTACGGAAAGCGCAGGGAAGTTTATAAAAACAGAGGCCTGATCAACCCCTAAATTCTCAGAAGGGGTACTTTGCTCCCTAGTAGACAAAGTCCCCCTTCCGAGAATTTAGGGGTTGATCAGGCTCGCCTTGGAGCATAGAAAAGAAAGTGTCGCTAATCTGTCAGCATGGACGTGCTGAAAGAGTACTACAGATTTTCGTCCGAGAGAAATTTGCGGATGGTTTGATACGGTCGCATACCATTGGCTTTACCGTTTGTCCCATTTGTTGGTGGGTTCCCATTGGTACGGAGTTCTTCGGTGCGTTTACGGCTACCGTTCTGAACGGTCAGCTTGTCTTTGCGCAATTGCCGTTGTTCCTCTTCAGTCAGCCCCGTGCGGGTAGCTTCTCCCTGGCCATACCCATCATTGAAATTACTGATTCGACTGTCGGTTTGCGCCAGTTTAAGTTCCGCCAAAAGCTCGGCCAGTTCGGCATTCAGCGTCTGGCGTTGTTCCTTCAGCTCAGTAAGCGACGGGAGTAGATCCAGGTTATGCTGAAGGACATTCTGCTGGGTTCGTTGTTCGGCCAACTGCGCTTCAAGAGGAGCTAACTCAGTTGTAATTCGCTTGATACGCCGTCGCAGCTTCCAGAGTTTGATGTCGGCCTGGAGCCATCGGAACCAGAACGCCGACAATACGGGCAGGGCAATCCCTAAACAGACGGCACCTGCAATGGCAAATAGAATACCACTCAGAACGAACGACAACAGCGCCCACGGACTGTTGACCAGTGCCAGATTTAGCTCACTCGATTCGTTGAGTTGTTTTTCGATCTGATGCATAGCCGATGGGCTGAGCGCCTGCGTGGCTGCCGTCGGGTCGGGGTTAACCTGCAACTGTCGAATCGATTTGTTAATGGCCGCTTTGAGCTGGTCAGTTCGATAGGCTTCGTATCGGAACCAGCCCAGCACAGCCAGCGTCAGGACCGCGAAAACGGCCAGAGTCATCTTGAAGCGGCTGTATTTGCGCTCGTTGGCTTCCGGATTTTCCTGATATGGTTTTTCAATCAGGCGGTCGTAAGCTGGTTTTAACAGGATCGACACCATCGCCAGGCCAACGGCAAAGGCCCAGGCTTCGTTGGTATTGCGGATGTTGAGGGCATAGGCTACAATTTCGTGCGAGATGATTAAATCACCAGCCAGAAATGAGATACCCGCAATCAGAAACAGAATGCCGGCCAGTAACGAGTAGTCGGGAGCGGCTTTGGTCCGACGTTCGCGTAAGGCTTCGCGGTCAGCCTCCAGCGCCTGCCGATCGGCTTCGCGTTGCTTCACCTGTTTGTCCAGCCGATCAACCTGCAAGGTATGATTTTGCAGGTCGGCAAAAGCCGTCCGGTTGGCCTCGGTCGTTTCGGTCAGGCGTTGTTCGGTCGTTGCCAGTTCAGAACGTTTCTCCTGAATACGCTCCGTTAACCAATCGGTATTAATCTGGCTCGATAAATATCCTTCGTAGGTTTCCCGATTCACTCCTTCAACACCGCTCGTGTACCCGTGTTGAAAGTCAGGATTGTTCGTTGGCTCCATCATCAAGTATGAATGATAAGTTATGCGTTTCGCTATCTTACTAAAACAAAACCAGTAAGCAGATACGGAACTTACATGCTGCTGAATAACTGATTTGATCGGGTCAGTTGCTTGTAAGTCAGTGCTTTATCTGGTAAGTAAATATCTATCATTCATAGTTTATAATGCCTTTTCGCTGTTGTTCGGTAAGTCGATCGCGAAGGCTACGGGCCAGTTCGAATTCACTTATAAATAAATGAACAAAGCCATCGCGCTGAGTGTTCAATCGGGTCAGATTTGTTTCGGCCTGATTCAGGGCTGTAACAATAGGCCACTTCTGCATCCGAAAGGCATCAATCTCCTGTGTAAGCCGTTCTATATCGGCCTCCCAAATGGCTATGTTTTGCGCCTTCTGAACAAGTAGCTGCCGATTTTGCTGAATCGTAAGAAGATCAGTCTGAATGGCCGATAAAGTGTTCAGTAGTAGTTTACCAGCCAGCAAAAACAGGAAGAAAACAAAGATGAATAAGCCAATAGATTTGATCACCGGTTGCGATTGAAGCGCCTGAATGAAGATGAAAACAGAGGTGGCCAGGGGCAGACCTACTTCTTCCAAAAGACGACGGACCGTTAGCCGGGTATTGGTTTCGTAGAAAAACGATGTACGCCCGGCCAGATTGAACATACCTGCCAGAAAGACACCCACGGCGATCCAGCGGTTGGCGAAGGCAGGCTGTAGCGTTTCATCAATCAGGAAATAATTTCCGACGCACAGCGCAAGGGAAAGCACCAGACTAATACTGTTTCGAAATAAGTTGTTCGTACCAGGCTGTTTGTCACGCAGCGTGTCGAGCTGATCACGGAGGGCTGTCAGACGGTTTTCGCGTTGTTCGATGAAGAGATTAAGCTCACTGATTTTTTCGGTATACTGACCAATTGCCTCTTCGAACGGAGCAGTTAACTGCGCAAAATAAGCCCGAATCTGCGCGAGTTTGCTATCGGGCCGGGCGTCGGAGAGGCCAAACAATACCCCTTCATCGCGTAGACTTTCTTCATCCGCCAACCAGTGGGGGAGGGGTTCGGCTGGAACCGGGACGGCCGGAATCGAGTAAGCAGCCAACGCGTTGATGGTTTCTTTAGGACCTGGGCTTACCGATGGCGTATGAACCAGCGAAGCGGGTGTGAGCGTCGCCGGAACAGGGGTAGTACGAGAAAAAAAAGACTGAAATCGTTGAAAAAGCGTCATTATCGAAGCCGGGCCATTGAGCAGGCTGGCCGGATCAGGTTGTTAAACGAAAAACGGCTGTAAATACGGAAATAGTACGGTATGAATGCAAATCATTCTGGACAGACGGAGAAGAATTTCGTCAGAAACCGTATTCTGAGTCCTGTATTCAGTGAAGGGATTTCTGCAAACTGTTAGCTCAAATCTACCAGTTGTTGACTGCTTCTGGCGATCGTCGGCGTTTTCTGCCAGTTTCGTAGACCGGATACTGATCATTTGTCCGCCACGTTCCGTACTGATGAAACTCTCTATGGCCGATCTATTGATTCTCCTCTTTTTCTTAATCGGTGTTTTGCTGGTTGGCATTGCCGGTTACCTCTATTACGACCATCAGCAGTTGGTCAAAAAAGGTGTCATGACCAAAGGAGTTGTGATTAGTATGCACCGGATAAAACCGCGCGAATACCCTGTAGCCCCTTCTGTTCGCTATCGTATACAGGATGGCCGTGAGTTGGTATTTCATAGTTCAGAAGGGCGTAACCCTCCGGCTTATGCTATTGGCCAGGAGGTGACGCTCTATTACGATCCGGCAAAACCGGAGCGGGTTCAGCTAGATGGCGATTACCTGCTGGTGTATGTTATGGCAGGTATAGGGTCTGTATTTCTCCTACTATCTGTCTGGACAATCGGGGAATCGGTTGGGGCTATTTGGGAATGGCTGGTAGCTGGCTAATCGATGGCAGGTTTCATCAGGTATTTATCAATTCGCCATCAACTACGAAGAACTATGGAAGTCACAGAGGCAAAACAAACCATAAAATCCACTGAGACGAAATACACAGCTATGCTGAAATACATCACCGTTATCAATTGGATTGTTATTGGAATTCTGGCTCTTTTAGTGATCATCTCGTTACTATTCCCGACCAGAGGGGGCGATGCGGCTGGGCGAGGAATGGGTGAGGCTGCCCTGATACTGGCAGGTATTGTTCTAGGCGTATTGCTGGTCCTTAATCTGATTCCTCACGTATGGAGTAAATATGCAGCTTTTTCGTTGATTATGTTGCCGTTTGCTGTCCTGCTGGTAAGCAACCTCGGTTCCAGTCTGAAAGATGTTGTCAAGGCTATCACCTATTCACAATCTAATTATGATGGATCAGCATATTTTTCAGATCCGACACTTAAAAAGTTGCTGGCTGCCTGTTTTGACCAAAATGTTGATAAGGTAGCAACCCTATTGCAGGAACCTTGCCCGCAAATCAATAATCTGGATATCCAGGGCGAGCAAACCGCTCTCGACTACATCGCAACGCACTATAGCCAGTATACCAGAGACTGGGAAAAGACAAAGCAGATCATGGAACTTATGTTGGCGGCTGGAGCCACCATTAACAGTACGAACTCGGCTCGTGTATCGACCCATGCCGCTTCGGTCTGGAATGCTACGCCCAATATGCTCCAATTTTTCCTCGATCACGGTGCCGATCCGAATGCAGTGGGCAGCAATGGCGTCCCAATTCTCTATGAAGCCATTCGTTCCGGTGGGCCTGATTCGATTGATAAAGTTCGGCTCCTGCTCGACCGTGGGGCCGATTGTATGCTAGTGGGCACCTATGACCAGAATACGAAAAAGTATACTCCCTTGCTCTTTGCGTCGGCTTTTGGGTATTGGGATGCGTGCCTGTTGCTGATTCAGCGGGGCGCCGATGTGCACTATACATCGCCCGATGGAACTACCATTCAGACCTACATTGATTTTTTTGAAGACCATTACAAAGGGGCCGATAGCCTCCGTCCGGCCGAGTTCGATCAGGTAAAAGCTGTTTTGAAGAAATTGAAACAGCAGAGTCACTAGCGCAGGAATACGCGCTGAAGAGCCGTCCAGAGTCGTTTCTTTAAGTTCTGATCGGCTTCAATGGTTGGTAACGAATCGGCCATCAGAAAAGTAATTCCCTCGAAGCGAACCGGCGAATAGCGGTCCATCATGATGTCGAGATTGATGCGCTCGAAGGGTACGCCAAAGGTAATAAAGTGATTGATGTACTTACCCCGAAGCAATTCCGCAAAATCCATGTCTTTTACCCCATGCAGATTCAGCAGGTCAACCCCGTCGATATTCAGGTTGACAGCTTTCAGGATTTTTTCCAGGAATAATAAGTTGCTGGGGTCCAGCTCTTCATCGGCCAGGAGCAGCACTTTATGATTTAACAACGGCAACCGGGGTTTTTGCTGCAAGGGTGGAACTACCTGTGGTACTTTAGGGCGCGGTGCCAGGTCGGGCAAAACCTCCGGCGCTTCTGCGGCTGACTCTGCCGGAAATTGGACGGAGATTATTGACGGCTCTGGCTCTGGCGTGATTACCTGCGCAGTGGGTTGACCATTTGCCGATAGCATGTCCAGTTCGGCCAGTAAATCAATTTCCGATGCAACCATAGCTACTGGATCAGCAACATCTACCGCAACTGGTTTTGAGGGCTCCCACGACTCATCTGCCAGACGGTACAACTGGTCAGTTTGGTAGAAGGTTCGGTAAAAATCGGTTACTGACATGGAACGGGCAGAGAGAGGATACATGTGATCCCGGCAAGGAATACTGAAAAGCACCTTGCCGGGATCATATAGGTAAAAACACCTTAGGCAATTACAGCCTGACGGTGGATAATCGCTTCCCGGTCAGGACTGGTTGAGATAAAGTTGATGGGTAAACCCAGGGTGTCTTCCAGGAAATAAACGTAATCGGCCAGGGCTTCAGGTACGTCGCTAAACGAACGAATGTTGGTCAGATCGGCCTGCCAGCCTTTAAACGTTTTATAGATTGGCGTAACGGCGGTGTCGCACAGATCGTAAGGCAGTTGCTCCGTAACAGTACCATCGGGCAATTCGTAGTGCGTACAAACCTTGATCTCGTCAAAAATATTCAGTACGTCCACTTTCATCATCACCAACTGCGTAACGCCATTGATCATGATCGCATATTTGAGCGCAGGCAGATCGAGCCAGCCACACCGACGGGGACGGCCCGTTGTGGCACCAAACTCGCGACCTTCCTGACGGATTTGTTCGCCGGTTTCGTCCGAAAGTTCGGTTGGGAAAGGCCCACTACCGACTCGCGTGCAGTAGGCCTTAAATATGCCGTACACTTCGCCGATCTGTCGGGGCGCAACCCCAAGCCCTGTGCAGGCTCCGGCAGTCATGGTATTGGACGAGGTAACGAACGGATATGAACCGAAGTCAATGTCAAGCAGTGAACCCTGGGCACCTTCGGCCAGTACTTTTTTGCCTTCTACCAATGCTTCGTTGACCGTATATTCACTATCAGTCAGCTTAAACTGCTGCATAAACTCCACAGCACCGAAAAATTCTTCTTCGGCCTGGGGCAGTATGGAGGCATAGTCAAACTGGTTCTGATCGAGGATAACCTTATGAAGCGTTACCAGCTTGTCGTATTTCGCCCGGAAATTAGGGGATTGAATATCGCCAACCCGTAAACCCTGACGGGCCACTTTGTCCTGATAGGTAGGACCAATACCGCGCAGGGTCGATCCAATTTTCGATTCGCCTTTGGCCTGCTCATAGGCAGCATCCAGCAGGCGGTGGGTAGGCAGAATGATAGAGGCTTTCCGGGAAATCTGCAGATTCTGGGTTAAGGCCAGGTTATACTTTGCCAGCCCATCGATTTCTTTTTTGAACACAATCGGGTCAAGAACAACGCCGTTGCCAATGATATTGAGAATATCGTCGCGAAAGATACCCGACGGAATCTGGTGCAGTACGTGCTTCAGACCGTTAAATTCAAGCGTGTGCCCAGCGTTTGGACCGCCCTGAAACCGGGCTACCACCTGATATTTTGGGGCTAATACGTCTACGATTTTGCCCTTTCCTTCGTCGCCCCACTGGAGGCCTAATAAAACATCGATCATTCTGATAATGGGCTGCTGTAGCAGCTATGGTTACACTAATTCTGGATTGATGATACCGAGTGCAGTTGACTCAGGCTGAATGGTGCGAAACGTAAAGGCATGTGGGCCAGGACCATTTGCATTTAGGTGTTCCAGACGCGCTCTGGCTTCCTGAATGGTTGGGATATGGCCCACAGGAACCCACCACAGTACAGTCGTGGCCTGATCTGGCTTTTCAAACCATTTCCGGCGGTCTTTCATGACATCGGTATGGCGACTTCTAAAGACAAAATTCTGTAGCGCTTCTACCGACTCCCAAACAGACATATTCACAATGATACGTTCATCGTCGAACGGACGTAAATCAGTGGCATTATTCCCATCACCTTTGAGCCGCCATAGAAAACCTTCACTTTGTTCGGCCAGTTGGTTAATGGTTTCAAGTTGCGCCACAAAATCAGCCATAATAGGATGCGTAATATCGGGTGCAAGCATCCGCGAAATATTCAGTTGAGCTAGCGGCATCGGTGAATTCAACAATAGGCGGAAAACCATGTAAAATGGAGTGTACTACGAGTGTACTACGATTTACCTCAATAGCCATTTTATAGGGTGCATTATGCGTGATTCATTCCATTATTCTTCCACAGGAACTTGAATACCCTGCTGGTCTTTTTCGGACTCCTGGCGGTTTTCGCAAAAGTCGCGGGTACATGAACCATAGAAAATCAACGAGTGGTGCATGACATTGAATTTGAGCATGTCGCCAACCATATTCTGGATGTTCTGAACGCGGGGGTCGCAGAACTCCATGACCTTATGGCAGTCGGTGCAAATGAGATGGTCATGCTGGCGATATCCATACGATTTTTCGTATTGGGCCAGGTTACGGCCAAACTGATGTTTGGTGACCAGGTCGCAGTCAACTAGTACGTCAAGGGTATTATAGACAGTAGCCCGGCTCACCCGGTATTTTTTGTTCTTCATCGAGATGTACAACTCATCCACGTCGAAGTGGTCTTGCCGGTTGTAAATCTCTTCGAGTATGGCAAAGCGCTCAGGGGTCTTTCGCAGGCCTTTCCGTTCGAGGTAAGCCCTAAAAATCGACTGAGCCGCGTCTAAATTAGATTGATTCGGCGCAGGCATATCCGGTTCCGATTAGTTTAAGGTGCAAAGGTAGAGGTTTATGGTTTACGGTTTACGGAGGCTGACGCAAGAAATGTTGACGCGTTAGTCTCCGTAAACCATACGATGGATACCATAAACCGATATTATGAGTCGAAGCGAATGACCTCGAACACGCCCGGAACCCGCTCTAGTTTGCGCATAAGGGTTTCAAGATGTTCAGTATCATGAACATAGAGTTTGATATTCCCTTCAAAAATGCCGTCTTTGGAGTCGATGGCTACTGAGCGCATGTTGATGTGTAACTCGTTACTAATCACACGGGTTACATCGTTGATAAGCCCCACCCGGTCGGTTCCGGTAATGCGCAGCCCAGCCAGAAAAGCCAGTTCTTTCTGGCTAGTCCACTTCGCCTTGATGATCCGATTACCGTGATTCGACATCAGTTCGACGGCGTTGGGGCAGGTGACCCGGTGAATTTTAATGCCTTCATTGATGGTCACAAAGCCGAACACATCGTCGCCCGAAATCGGATTGCAGCATTTAGCCAGCGTGTAATCGATGCGGTCCATGTCTTCGCCAATGAGCAGCATGTCGGCATCTGCCCGTTCGCCATGGATTTTCTTCAGTTCCTTAACGAATGCTTTGGCATCGGGCAGGGCATCGGTATTTAGTTTATTGGCCCGATTTTCTTTGGCTTCTTTATCGGCCTTGAATTTCTTGAGTTCAGCAACATCGATATGTCCTTTGCCAACCCGATAGAAGAAATCATCAGTTGTTTTCGAGCCGAAGTAGGCCCGTAACTGATTAATGACCTCGTTGGTCATTTCCAGTTTTAACAGACGAAGCTTCTTGCTGACCATTTCCCGGCCATCCGTCACATACCGTTTATTATCCTCTTTAATTAAATCCTTGATTTTGGTCTTGGCCTTTGAGGTAACCACAAACCGCAGCCAGTCTTCATTCGGCTTCTGTCGGTTTGAGGTAATCACTTCGACCTGATCACCATTTTGGAGGACATAACTCAGTGGAACGAGCGTATTATTGACTTTGGCCGCCATGCAGCGCGCCCCAATCTGGGTGTGAATACTGAAAGCAAAGTCGAGAGCCGTAGCTCCGCGTTGCAGTACCTGTAGCTCACCTTTGGGCGTAAACACAAAGACTTCTTCGCTGTACAGATTGCTTCTGAAATCATCGACGAATTCGATTGCGGCTTTTTTGCCGTCGCTACCTGCCGACTCGATCATATCGCGCACCTGACTAATCCAGGCTTCAATACCTGCGCCGGTTTGCGTGTCGTTGCCTTTGTATTTCCAGTGAGCAGCATAGCCTTTCTCGGCAATTTCGTTCATGCGCTCCGTCCTGATCTGGACCTCCACCCACTGTCCCTGCTTGCTCATAACCGTCGTATGCAGCGATTCGTAGCCATTGGCACGTGGGGTACTGATCCAGTCTTTCAGCCGATCGGGGTTGGGTTTATAGTGATCGGTAACGATTGAATAGGCCCGCCAGCAGGCTGCTTTTTCTTCGTCGGGAGGTACTTTCAGAATAATCCGAACGGCAAACAGATCATAAATCTCCTCGAACGGTTTTTTCGACTTGTTCAGCTTGTTCCAGATCGAATAAATGGACTTGGGCCGACCTTTAACTACGTATTTAAGGCCTGTTTCGGCCAGATCTTTCTCGATGGGTTCGATAAAACGGCCAATAAATCGATCGCGGGCCAGCCGGGTTTCACGTAATTTCCGGGCAATATCTTTATAGGCATCTGGCTCCACGTGTTTGAGGTACAGATCTTCCAGCTCCGATTTGATCGTATACAAACCCAGGCGGTGGGCGAGGGGAGCGTAGATGTAAATCGTTTCCGATGCAATTTTTAACTGCTTGTCGCGGGGCATCGAGTCCAGCGTTCGCATATTGTGCAGTCGGTCGGCCAGTTTGATCAGAATAACCCGAACATCGTCGGATAACGTCAGCAGCATTTTCCGGAAATTTTCGGCCTGCTGCGACGTGCCATACTCAAAATATCCCGAAATCTTGGTCAGCCCGTCGATGATGCGGGCCACTTTCGGGCCAAACGCCCGGTCGATGTCGGCAATGGTTGTATCCGTATCTTCAACAACATCGTGAAGGAGCGCGGCTACAATACTGGTGGTACCCAGCCCAATTTCTTCAACCGCAATCTGCGCTACTGCTAACGGATGATAGATATAGGGCTCACCTGAGCGCCGACGCATGTTTTTATGGGCTTCGGCCGACGTATTAAAGGCTTTTTTGATCAGCTTGGCGTCGTCGCCTTTGAGCATGGGTTTTGCGGCACGCAACAATCGACGGTAACGCTTCAGGATTTCCTGGCGTTCCAGCTCCAGATCAATTACAGGCTCTGTGCTGGGTCGATGCTCGATTGCATTAGTCATAAATGGCTTTGTTGTAGGTAATGGCCTATCGGGTTGTACTCGTACTACCAAGATAACAAAATATTCGTCGAAAAATGAGCCAGTATTAACTAAAAATAAAACCTTCTGCGAATTGATTTGGTCTATTGATTTTTTTTACTACCTTTGCAGTCCCAAAAACAACACATAATGTGAAATGCCTAATGAATAATGGCTGTACCAGTCTAGTTCATTAATTACTTTACAGGCTGTGTTATCTACCAGCGGGCGTGGCGAAATTGGTAGACGTGCCAGACTTAGGATCTGGTGCCGCAAGGCATGGGGGTTCGAGTCCCTCCGCCCGTACTATAAAAGCGAAAGAGTGAAAGAGCGAAAGAGCGTTTGTCTAAACAATTCACTCTTTCGCTTTTTCACTCTTTCGCTCTTTACTTTTAAACCGACATACCCGTGGATATTACGCTCGAAAAAGCCAGCGACACCAACGCTTCACTCAAGATTACGCTGACCCCTGCTGATTATAAACCCGAAGTTGATAAGAAACTGAAAGACTACGGTCGGAAAGTTCAGCTTAAAGGATTTCGTCCTGGACACGTACCCGCTTCACTCGTACAAAAGATGTATGGGAAAAGCATTCTGGTCGATGAAATCAATTCAATGCTGAGCAAAACCGTTAGCCAGTACATCCGCGATAATAAGTTACAGGTAGTTGGCGACCCGGTTCCAAATCGGGAAGAAGCTGATGCCATTGACTGGGATAATCAAACGGATTTTGCATTTAGCTACACACTGGGGCTGGCTTCGGAGTTTGATATTGATTTCAACGATTTGCCAAGCGTAACGCAGTATGAAATTCAGGCTGGTGATGCCGAAATCAATTCAACCATTGCTGAGTTGCAGCAGCGTTTCCATACCCATTCGCATGGCGAGGAAGTAGCTGATGGTGACACGATTTATGGTGAGTTAAATCAGGTATCGGCTCCAGAAGGCGCTACGGGTTTCTCGGCGAAAACTGCTTTCCCGATGGCTAAAATGGCCGATGATGCTAAAGGGCAATTTATCGGTAAGAAAAAAGGAGATGTAATTACGTTTGTGCTGGAGCAGGCGTTCCCGGATGAGAAAGCCCGAGCCAATGCTACAGGGGCTAAAGTAGAGGAAGTTGCTAACCTGACCGGCGAGTTTACCTTCGCTATCGACGATATTACCCGTCATGAGCCTGCTGAACTGAATCAGGAGCTTTTCGATAAGGTGCTGGGTGCTGGTGCTGTATCAGACGAAGAACAGTTCCGGGCTAAAGTGGCTGAAATCATCCAGAGCAATTATGCCCGTGAGACGGCTCAGTTGCTGCGTCTGGATATCGAGAAAACCCTGCTTGATAGCACACCTATTTTGCTGCCTGATGAGTTCCTGAAAAACTGGCTGATGGAAGTGAATGAAGGAAAGTTTACTCCCGAGCAAATTGATGAACAGTATGACGATTTCACCAAATCGGTGAAGCTGCAACTCATCAAAAATAAAATTGCTGAAAAAGCCGACATCAAAGTTGATTTCGAGGAAGTGATGGAAGCGACTCGGCAGATGGTGCGCGAACAGTTTGGCTTTGCCAGCTCAGAAGATGCCGAGATGAATCAGACCATCGATCGCATTGCCCGCAACTACCTGATGGATGAGAAAAATAACGGTCAGAACTACACTAGCACCTTCAACCGGGTGTACGACGATAAAGTGATCGACTACGCAAAAACACAACTGACCCTGGCGACTCAGGAAGTCACGGTTGATGAATTTAAAGCGTTGGTTGAAAATCGCTAGTTGGTCTCAACCATATCTTGTGGGCGGCTCAGTCATTGACTGAGCCGCTTTTTCTTTAGAACAAGATTGGAAAGAGATTCAGGAAAGATAGTTGAAACGGATATAAACAATAAGGGCGGCTCAGTCAATGACTAAGCCGCCCAATTATAGTCAGAAAGAATCAATCTTATTGATACTGGATGTACATGGGTTTTGGCGTCAGGGCCAGCACTTCTTCGGGGGTCATGATACGCGAGCCGGGCTTGCGGAAATCGTTATCATAGAATAGTTTGAACCCTGTGTATTGAACTGGCTCTTTCTGGATATAGTCGTGGTAAGAGTCTTTTTTCAGTACGGGAGGTCCCCAGCCGTCCATGTCCATCACGATCTGGACATTGGGGTCCAGCTTGATGTTTTTGTAGTTCTTGATCATCCCCTGCGTAAATCGGTGAACAACCAGTACTTTGGGAGGCAGATTATTTTCTTTCACAATCTTGCTCAGAAACTGAACGGCCTGGTTCACATCGGCGGCATCGTAGCTACCAATTTTAGTGCCGGGTTTGTGGCCCGTTACCATCGAAAACTCAGGATCGATACCGAGGTGGACGAAGGGTAGTTTGAGGTATTTTGTAAGGTATTCCATTTCACCACCCAGCGGTGCGTGGCCACGCTGAATATCGAGGAAGACGATGGCTTTGTGCTCATTCCCCCATTTAATGACTTTCTTGATGGTTTTATCCGACATCCGAAGCCGGTAGCCGCCATCTTTACCCGGAGCGCCCTGCGCTGAGATGGCCACCAGGTGCAGAGCCGGTTGGATGGGTGTAGCCGGATCGGCTTTTTGCCAGTTGGCAATTTCCTTGTCCAGCCGCTGAAGCATTTCTTCCTTTTCGTACTTACCCAGTATACCCATTTTCTTGGAATGTGGGTTGCCGTAGTAAGCGAAGATACGTTTGCCCGGCAGAATGGCTCCCGTCGGTGCGTAGGTCAGCGAGTCGAGCGTTGGATCGCCCGTGTTAGCCTTGCCAGTTGTGGCAACAGGTTCAGGCGATGGGGTTTTCGATGAATCGGCAACGGGTTTGGCAGACGCTTCGGCCGTGAGTTTTCCGGTGTGTGAGGACTCTTCTTTTGAAGAAGACGTGCAGTTGGAAAGCGAATAAAGAGCCAGCAGAGAGAGAGCGGCCAAGGAGAAACGCATACTGTGAAATGAGTTTGATAATGTTTTTTAATTAGGTGGGCAACCCCTGGCTTTATCAGTAATAACCCTGTTTCTGGGATTGGAGCAATAACCTTGCCGACAGCATGTAACCGCTGTAGTAGAATCTACCCTACAGTGCAAGTATAATTCCTATTTGTAACTTTTCAAAGTACTAATTCGCCTAAGCCTTGCCGTACAATAGAAAACTCATCGTTCGTGACATCGACAATGGTAGACGGGATGTTGCCGCCATAGCCTCCATCGATTACGATATCCACCTGGTGCTGAAATTTCTCGAAGATTAGCTCCGGGTCGGTTGAATACTCAATAATTTCATCTTCATCCCGGATCGACGTAGTAATGATCGGATTGCCCAACTCATGAACGATCTGCCGGGGAATGTCGTTGTCAGGAACGCGAATACCTACAGTTTTCTTGTTGGTATTCAGTAGCTTAGGTACTTGGTTGGTTGCCTGGAGTATGAATGTAAAGGGCCCTGGGAGTAGACTCTTCATCAATTTAAAGGCCTGATTACTCACGCGAGCGTAGTCGGCAATGTGGCTCAGGTCATAGCAAATAAACGAGAAGTCATTTTTGGTCGGCTTTATGCCTTTGATACGGGCAACTCGCTCAACAGCCCGTGCATTATGGATGTCGCAACCCATACCGTAAATGGTATCGGTTGGGTAGATAATAACGGCTCCATCACGAAGCGCGTTTACAATATGCGCAATCCGGCGGGGATCAGGGTTTTTCGGATAAAGCTTAATGAATTCAGCAGACATAGCTAAAGCGGTTAACTATATATCAGTAACCATAAACGCCCCAAACGGGTTTCGCCAATACCGATGATACAAACGGTAAACGTAGTTGATGGGCAGATGGCCGTAAGAAAGAACAACTATCCATCGGGTCAATTTATCCGGCTGTCTAATCTTTTTTAGCAGCCTGTAGAATTGGTGAACCAGCGCAAACTGCTCAGTATAGAAGGCTTTTCGGATAAACGTGCTGAGTCTGCCAGCCAACGCATCGAACTCACCCGTAGTTTGACATAACTCAAACGCTTTCTGGCAGACGATCAACGTAGATGGCAATAGTTGATTACGACGTTGAAGGATCTGGCTGGATAGCGAATCGGGTAATTCTCGTTTCAGGGTCAACACCTCGTCGAGGTAGGCGTAGTGACAGAAACGTGATGAACGAACCCAGAAATCAAAATCTTCATAACTCAACGCTTCGTCGTAACCGCCCAACCTATCGAATATAGAACGGCGAATCAACATGGTAGGTGTACAGATAAAATAACTCGCCAAAACAGCTCCGAATACATCTCCGGTTGGTATCTGTACGGTTGTATACCCCCGGCTATCAACCGGATAATGGGTGCCGGTTTGTTTGCCCGCAGCATTGATAAAGCATGCATTGGAAAATACTACCCCATAGAAATCAGGTAGTTGCTCGAAAAGGGCAACCTGTTTCGCCACCCGGTCAGGCAACAGCACATCATCGGCCGAGAGATCAATAATGTAACTCCCTTTGGCAGTCGATAGCCCCTGGTTGAACGCTCGGTTTAGCCCCAGATTAGTAGTATTTTTTATGAATCGTACAGATGGGTGCTGCTCAATGAAGGAACTGATTTGTTCATCAGAGTCATCGCTGCTTCCATTATCAATAACGATCAACTCGATATGGAGATAGGTTTGTTGAAGGACCGATTGTAGGGCCTGCTTAACGTACTTCCGATGATTATAGCAGATGCAAATGACCGTTACCCAGGCAGGTGCATGAGTAACAGGAAAATTTTTTCGACACGAATTGCTGGACGTGGGAAGCATTGATTGTGAGTGACTAACATGCAGACGAGGAACGATTACATTGGTCATTTTCCCGATTTAGCCCAGTGTTGAATCGCTTATTGTAGAAAGGGGGAAAAATTGGCACGCTTTTCGCGATTTTATAACACGAACACGTGACTCCCGTGCCAGTTTTGGCGCCAGGAAAGCGTGTGCTTTTACATTTATGGGTTAGGTTTTACAAACGTCACCTCAAGTATTCGAGGTGGCGTTTGTTGTCTTAGCGGCTACACTCGGGTGTGGGTCACCTTCGAGATTATAAAGTGCCACATTCATCTCAAACCCTAAAATCAGCACTAACGAGATCAGGTTGATCCAGATCATCAGAGCGATTAGCGTTCCGATCGACCCGTATAGTTTGTTATAAGACCCAAAATTGGAAACGTAGAATGAAAATCCGAGCGTAATGAGAACGATAAGGACCGAAGCGGTAACAGCGCCCGGCATGATAAACAGCCATTTCATATTCACGTTCGGACCGAATCGGTAGATCATTGAAATCGAACCGACAAATACTGCAAATACAATCAGGTAACGCCCAATCGTGAGCAGATTGACAAATACGACGTTGTTAAGAAAGCCAAAATGAAGGAGATAGTCACTCATTATTCCGCCAATAATCAGAACAACTATTGCTAAAATCAGCGCAAATGCCAGGGTAAATGTCAGCCCTACAGCTATGGCCCGAATTTTGAGGAAGCTCCGGCGCTCTGCCGAGTGATAGGATGAGTTGAATGCCTGCATCAACGCAACCAGCCCACTGGTAGCTGAATAGAGCGCCAAAACGAAGCCTAACGATAGGACACCACTGCGCGGCCGATTGATAATATCCCGTATCGTTGTGTCGACTGTACTGAAGGTATCGCCGGGTAAAACCCGTTGCAAAAAGCCCATCACCTGTTCTTCGAGATCAGGGATCGGGATGTAGGGTATCAGCGTGAAAAAGAAAATGATTGTTGGGAAAACAGCCAGAATCAGACTGTATGATACCGACGCAGCCCGTTCGCTGGTATCATTGTCAATGATTTGCGTAGCCATTCGCTTCAAAAACGAATACCAGGTGCTTTTGGAGTTGAATGGATGATGAGCCTGTAACCAGGTCTTTACCCTACGCAACGCCTTAAAACCGAACAGTTTATCGAACATATTGTAAATGTCGTTAGTAAATGGTCAAGGCCCGCTGTTGCGGGTAGCCAATGGTCACCTCTGGAGCATGCCAGGGTAACTGACTATAGATTAGTGACTAACGATACACAATTATTGTTCAAAGAAAGGTTTAGTTGCCTCGACTAAATCGGGGGGAGCCGAACAGGGACGGCCTGTTTCTGTTCGAACAAAAACGAGCGTAGTCTGGCCGGTATTCAGCAGTTGCCCATCCTGATTGAAAATCTCGTAATTGAACATCAGCCGGGTTTTGGGCATTTGCGGAATCGTTACCCGGATAGTGAGTAGATCGTCGTATTTAGCGGGTCGAATGAATCGGGAATTCAGGTCGTAGACAGGCATTGAAATGCCATCTTCTTCCATTTTTTTATAGGTAAGGCCCAGATGGCGAAGAGCTTCGACACGGCCGATCTCGTAATAACGGGCGTAGTTGCCATAATAAACAATGCCCATCTGATCGGTGTCGTAATAGCGCACCCGGATATTGGTAACGTCGTGGGTAATCATAGGTTATTTCATAATCTTCATGCGGGTGAGTGCCTGTTGGTACAGACGGGCGTTGGCCAGGTGTTCGGCCATGGTTTTCGAGAAGGTATGATACCCATTGAAACGGGCATCGACCACGAAGTACAGGTAGTCGTGTTGCTCGGCGTTCAGAACGGCATCGATGGTAGTAGGAGCCGGTAGATTGATAGGCCCAGGCGGTAAGCCGATATACCGATAGGTGTTGTAGGGCGAATCGACTGTGAGTTGCTTGTTGAGCAGCCGACGAATCGTGAAATCGCGCAGCGCAAAAATGACAGTGGGGTCGGCTTCGAGTTTCATGCCTTTTTTCAGGCGGTTCAGATACACACCAGCCACGCGGGGTTGTTCATCGCGTTTGTTGGTTTCGGCCGCTACGATCGAAGCCAGCACCTGGACCTGCGTTTGGGTCATTCCCAAGGCTTTGGCTTTTTCCTGACGATCAGGTGTCCAGAATTTTTTGTATTCAGTCCCCATCCGATCCAGCAGGGCTTCGGGCTTGATGGTCCAGAACATTTCGTAGGTATTGGGCAGAAACATGCAAACGATCGTTGTGGTATCAAATCCATATTTCTCGCAGGTAGCCGGATCGTTCAGCAGTTTGCCCAGGGCTTCGGAGCCAAATTCAAATTTGCTGCCCAGGCGTTGAATCAAGTCCGATTTCTGCCGCATGCTGTTGAACGTTACAGGCATAGCGTCTTGATTGCCACTGCGGAGTTTGACCAGCGCATCGCGGTTGCCCATGTTCGGCTTGATTTCATACCGCCCTTCTTTAACGAGTTCGGGGTATTTCATCAGTTTGGCCAAGAAACGGAACGACGTTTCGTCGTTGATTACCTTATGCGTTTTGAGCGTGTCCATGACCGACTCGAACGTTGAACCGCGTGGAATCAGGAGTGCAAACGTTTTGTCGTTGTCTTTTACCTGTAGGTTGGGGCTTTTAAAAACTTGCCAGAAGTAAAAGGTAAACGTGGTCAGAAGGATAGAAACGGTGAGAAACAGCCCAATTTTAAAATTACGAGACATAATTGCGAGCAATAAGGAACAATGAATAATGAAGAATGCGCAGATGGTTACAACTACGATTTTTGGCACTACAATTGTGTAGTATCCATTAGGCATTAGTCATTATGATGCTGCAAATTTAGCCAAAATAGCTACCTACCCATAATGAAGTACGTATTATCTCTACTAGTAATGGTGATCTGGATTACATCGTGCCGGACAAGCGCCGATAGCCCACGAGCCATGAATCCGGCTGCCGCCAAACGCCAACAGGCCATTGATGAGATTCGTGAAGCGGATATGAAGTTTAGTCAATTGTCTGAAAGACAGGGCATGGCCAAAGCGTTTACTACCTACGCAGCCGATGAAGTAATCAAGCTGAACGATGGCGCTGCTCCAACAGTCGGGTTCGATTCGTTGCGGGCGCAGATGAGCCGTATGTCCGTTGATGGAAGCATGCTGACCTGGCAGGTTCTTAAGGCCGATGCCTCGCAGGCGGGTGACATGGGGTATACGTTTGGTCAGTGGATGCTTAGCCAACGCGACGAGTCGGGCAAGAAGAAAACACAGTTTGGGGTTTATGTGACTGTCTGGAAACGGCAGCGCAATGGACAATGGCGGTTCGTTGTCGATGGTGGGAATAGTACCCCCGAACCTAAATAGAGTTTACGATTTACTGTAAACCTTTTCAAAAATGAATCGTAAATTTGGGCGAACCAACTCAACTCGTTTTGACCGTTCGTTCATCGTCAACCTCCCAAACGTCGCGAGATCCCTCGCTGTATACGCTCTCGTTCTGGTTACTGTCAGTTAGTAACTTCCTGTTTTCGTCCAGTTTTTCGATGATGATTCCCGAGTTACCGGCCTATTTGACGAAGCTGGGTGGCAAAGAATACATCGGACTGATTATTGCGCTTTTTACGTTCACGGCTGGGGTTTCACGACCGTTTAGTGGCAAACTGACCGATACGATTGGGCGGGTTCCGGTCATGGCCTTCGGGTCAGTCGTATGCTTTGTCTGTGGTTTGCTATATCCCTATCTGTTGACCGTATGGGGATTTCTGACGCTCCGGCTAATTCACGGCTTTTCGACGGGGACTAAACCAACGGCTACATCGGCTTATGTTGCCGATGTGGTTCCGGCCAATCGTCGGGGCGAAGCAATGGGCATGCTTGGTCTGTTTACGGCGATGGGTATGTCGCTGGGACCGGCTATTGGGAGTTGGCTGGCTACCGATTTTTCCATGAACGTTATGTTCTGGACATCATCGGCTTTTGCCTTACTTTCCATTGGTATTCTGCTCCGTATGCCCGAAACGCTGGCGACGCCAGAACGTTTTCGTTTTGCCTTACTTCGGCTGAAAAAAGACGAGATTTTTGATAAACAGGCCATCCCGCCATTTCTGGTTCTGCTATTGCAATCGTTCTCTTCTGGCGCGGTACTCACGGTAATCTCTACGTTGAGCGGGTCACTGGGTATTACCAATAAAGGCTTGTTTTTCACCGTCTATACGGTGGCCTCACTAATGGTTCGTATTCTGTTCAGTAAGTCGTCGGATCGCTACGGCCGGGTACCCGTATTATTTATCTCAACCGTCGTTCTGGCGTTTTCAATGGGCTTGCTGGTTATGGTCGACTCGCCGGTTTTGTTCTGGACTGCCGCTATTTTCTATGGTATCTCGTGGGGGATGAACTCGCCAACGGTGCAAGCCTGGACAGCGGACCTGAGCGACGAGCACACCCGTGGACGAGCCATGGCAACCATGTACATTGCTCTCGAAGCGGGTATTGGATTAGGGGCCGTCGGTTCTGGCTGGTTGCTCAATCACGTAGTGGGTGAATCCGGTGTCGATGCAGCCTTTGCCGTATCAGGAGTGATGGCGTTGATTGCGGTTGGGTATCTGGGTTGGCTATGGCAAAAAGGCCGGAGAATATCCCGGCACCGGACCGACGGAGCCGATGAAGTGGCCCTGATGGATGGTGAACCGGGATGAACGAGATCGAACCGAAAATTCGTCCCTTGGTCGATGCGCTGAACCGAACAGGTATCGTACGCACGTTTTCCAGTTGCGAAGGCCATTTTGCTCCAGACCAGCAAACGATTGTTGATCGCAATCATGCGTATGTGCGGTTCGTGCCCGCCGAAGACCGTTCAATTGCCGAGGTAGAAAACCTGCTGGCGTATGTGCTTACCGGGTTCAAACAACAGCATGGCCTGATTCCGATTAAATTGATGGCCTATAAACTCTACACACCCGTCGATGACGAACAGGTGGAAGAAACCTTTGTGCTTGAGCTTCATCCCTTCAATCGCTTCGATCCACCCGACCGCAAACGAATGGATGTAGATCGGGCCATTGAGCAAGTTGGAAAGCTAATTGATGATCGATCAAGTACTGGGGGGTGAGTCAATGGTCTGTCGTCTAATATGAACAGTGGTGTTTAGGGTGAATAGAATGTTTGTACACCCTAACGGCTGAAATGGCCTATTAAAACTTCTTCTCTATTCGGGTTCGGAATACCAATGGTATAAAACGTTGAGATTGTTGGTCGCACAACCATTGTGGCTAATAGTACTGATGGTAAAAAAGTCAAGGGGTTTTATAAACATAGTCAATTAGTGAATAAATCTTGAGGGTGGGTTAAGCGTTGTCTGGAATAAGAGATGGTAATCTGGCAAAAGCCAAACTTTTACACTACTTTGGTAGGACGATCTTCACTGTATACCAATGAATTGGCGTTATACATTCATCGGGTTACTGGTTCTTTCTACATCGCTCGTAACGGCCCAGCAAAAGCCAGTCGATAGTCTTCGGTATGTGCTGCGTCTGGCGCAACACGATAGTATCCGCGCAAAGATTTTGCCGGCACTCGTCAACAGTTACGAAGAAATCGATAATGATTCTGCACTCTTTTTCGGGAAGCAATATCTTCATATAGCGCAAAAGCTTCGTCAGCCAGCCCTCAAAGCTGATGCACTAAAGCAATTAGGCTATGTATACATGAATCAGGGTAACTATGCTGAGTCTCTGCGGCATCTTTTCAAATCTCTGGCGATTACCCGGGAAATTGGTCCCGAACCAACGCTTATTGACATATACCGGTCTATCGGCTATTTGTACTTTCTCTACGGCGATTACGCGAAAGCAAAAGAGTACCTGTTGATTGCCAAACGCTTTCCGCACCAACAAATACCTCAGTATATTTATGCTCATCTGGCTAACGCCTATGAGGAACTGAATCAAATTGACTCAGCCTACTGGTACATTAAACGGGGCTATCATACTGCCATCACACACAACCGGCAGCTTCATCTGGGTTATATGATGGCGTCAATGGCCAGTGTGTATGCGAAGCTTGGCAAAACGGATTCGGCAATTGCGCTTTACCGGACTAGTCTGGCTGTTTGCCGCCGGCAGAAAAATTTTCGGACGTTTAGTCATAACGCCGTGAAGCTGGCACAGTTGTATTACAATCGCGGCCAACTTGATTCCAGCCTGATCTTTGCCCGTCAGTCAATTCGTTCAGCCGGGAAAGTCCGGTTTCCGCTTGATACGTGGGAAGCCAGCACCTTGCTGGCGCGTATCTACAAAGCCCGTTATAATCCCGACAGTGCGTTTTATTATCAGGAAATCCAGCTGGCGACACAGAATATGCTGTTCAACAGGCAGAAAATTCAACAGACCCAGCTCGTTGCATTCGAAGAACAGCAGCGTCAGCAAAAAGCCGTGGCTGAACAAACTGCTTATCAAAATCGTGTCAGACAGTATGGATTGCTGGCCGGGCTGGCTGTTCTGGCATTGATCGGTAGTATTTTGCTGCGTACTAATTTTCAGAAACAGCAGATTAATGCTCAGCTTCAGCGACAGGCCCGGCAGCTTCAGGAAACGTTAATTGAGTTGAAAGCGAGCCAGCTTCGTGAGGCTGAACAGGCTAAAGCTGCTGATGAGATGAAAATGCGGTTCTTTGCTAACATAACTCACGAATTCCGGACTCCTTTGTCGCTCATTGCCGCTCCGGTAGAAAAACTGCTTGGTGAGACGGCTTTAACCAGTCCATATCGCTATGCATTAACCACTATTCAGCGCAATACACAAAAACTACTGCATCTCATTAATCAACTGCTCGATATTGCCCGCCTTGAGGCAGGAACAATGCCTGTTGTTGACGTACAAGGAAATCTCGTTGATTTCGTTGTCGGTGTAGCAGAGCAGTTCCGGCCAATGGCCGAAAAGAAAGCGATTTCAATGATTTATGAGGTAGAAAATGATCAGTATCAGTGGCTTTTCGATGCAGATAAATGGGAGAAAATCCTGTCAAATCTCCTGTCGAATGCACTGAAATTTACCCCGCCGGGGGGGAACGTCCGGCTTTCATTCCGCATTGCACCGACAGGTGCGGCATACATGGCAACTATTCAGCTGACAGATTCGGGCATCGGGATTTTGCCCGCCAGACTGCCGCATATTTTTGACCGGTTTTATCAGGCTGATGACTCACATACCCGCAGTCATGAAGGAACCGGAATCGGGTTATCACTGGTGAAGGAGCTGGTCGGACTGTTGGGGGGCTCTGTTTCGGTGAGCAGCCTTCCGGGGAATACGGTATTTACGGTTGAATTGGGTGTTCGTTTGGCTACCGGCGATTATGTTGCACCTGCTATTGTGCCGACGTCCTGCTCGTTGCCGGATTTAGTTTCAGTAGCAGAAGCAGTCGGAATAGCTGAGACCATAACCGGTGATTTACCTTTGGTGCTTGTAGTGGAAGATAATGCTGAACTACGGTCGTTTCTGGTGGAAGAATTACAGACAACCTTCCGGATTTTGACTGCGGTTAACGGCGAAGAAGGCTGGGAAGTTACGCAACGCGAACTGCCGGATGTAGTGATTTCCGACATTATGATGCCGCTTATGGATGGTTATGAACTGACCCAACGTATCAAAACTACTCCCGAAACTGACCATATTGGTGTAGTTCTGCTGACTGCCAAAGCTGATAACTCCAGTAAACTTGATGGATTGGTGCAAGGTTCTGATGACTACATAACGAAACCATTTGCACTGACTGAACTTCGGTTGCGGCTTCGTAATCTGCTGAGCCATCAGCAAAAGCTGCGTGAACACTACCAACAGCAGATGGCGTTGCCTGCGACCGGAAATCCGGTTGAGCTTATTCAGGATAAATTTCTGCTGCGTGTTTACGAATTGCTCGACAACCACCTGGATAATTCTGAACTGAGTGTGGAGTGGATAGCCGGTCAGCTGGCCATGAATCGTAAAACGCTGTATCGCAAAATTCAGAGTTTGACGCAGCTTGCTCCGAATGAACTTATCCGCCGGTATCGGCTTCGCAAAGCAGCCGAACTCTTACAAACAGGCTATAATGTTTCTGAAGCGGCCTATCGCGTGGGGTTTGAGACGCCTAACTATTTTAGTCAGTGCTTTAAGGAAATCTATCAGCTTACCCCGAGTGAGTTTATAAATCAGACGGTTTTGGGTGCGAAAATGCGTGTAATGCCCCACAATTGACCACAATTGCCCCAAAATTAACCGTTATATCAGCTGATGAGCGATAGGTTTGCAACAGATCTAAACCTATCACTTATCATGCTGAATCGTTTACTTTTTAGTCTCGCCTTTACATTTATCTGTACCTGTGTGCCGGCGCAAAATCCCGTACCTTTTACTGAAGCCACCTTTCATAAACTGATAGGGCGTTTCATGAAAGACCCGGTCGCCTTTTTCGATAAGGACTGTACTGCTGATTTTGTGGGCATTGGTGTTACAGGAAAACGCGGTTCCCGTGAAAATAACCGGGAAATGTTCCGGAGTTTCGTCTGTGTCAAGCGCGATTACAACGATTTGCTCATCCGCCAATATGGTTCCACCGGTGTGATGACTGGTAAAACCACGTCTGTCTACCAGCGTAAAGATGGCAGCACATTTACGCATAAAGATTACTGGACACAATTGTTCGTATGGCAAAATAATGCCTGGAAAATGGCCGGTTACCAGGCAACTGCCCTGGATAATCGTGAGGCTGCCAGGTGAGTGGCGGTTATCCGGCAAAGGAAAAATGCCTGACAGACTTCATTCTAATTTACTCATACTATCTTTTTCCTGAACTATGTCAACTGACTTAACTTCCCCGCGCCCGCTTCAGTATGAATTTCTGATGGAAATCCGGGTTGACCTTGATCTGCAGATTATCGGCGATACACCTGCCGGACATCGGCGGCTTTATCCCATTAAAGGCGGCTGGTTTAAAGGACCGGCTTTCCACGGTAGTGTACTGCCCGGCGGTAGTGATTCTTTTCTGGTCGATGCATCTGGCAGAGGACTGCTCGATGTTCGCATGACGCTTAAAACCAGCGATGAAGCACTGATCTTTGTCACCTATAAAGGTATTCTACACCATGTTCCCACGCTGGAAGTAAAACTAATCGGAGGAGAGGCCGTTGCCTGGTCTGATTATTACTTTCGCATTGTGCCTTTTTGTGAGACGGCTTCCGACAAATACGCTTGGTTGAATCATACCTTGGCTGTTGGTGTAGGTGAGGCTGACCTTACCGGCGTTTCCTATTCGATATATCGGATTCTATAGCAAGTAGCATTTGGGGGTCGGTGATTACCGGAGCCTGCAAGCTGCCAGATCGTAAGGCTTATGTACAGCTCTAAAAATAGCGTTATACAAACCGTATAAAGGCATTTTAGGGCTGTACAATTTTTTTTATGCTAGAAAAAGTATGAAAAATCAGGCGTCATCCTGTTTCACCAAACGTCCCTTGTGGGATGGCTAACCGGGAATACCAATTGTTTAAAACTTGCCCAACGTGTCTTGAATTATTATATCGGGATCACATGGATTGCGTTTGTGAGCTAGGAGATGGCCTGATTACTTCCAAGGAGCTGCTTCCGACATGTACGCCCTTCGATGATGGATTGGTCTCTAAGATTAATTTAAGAAAAATCTAATTCTCTTCTAATCGGCTGGTAGCTAGGTAGAACCTACTTTTGCTATGAAGTTGAAAACCCTGTATTGCACGTAAAAACACCAGCTTTTATCGGCCGGTGTTTTTATTATATAATGAAGTAGTCTCCATAAAAACCCTGTGTAATCGTTTATACGTCTTGACGATTCTGGAAAATCATGGATGGAAACGGCATCATAATTTGGGGAGTAGCCGTAGTGAAAATCGTTAGTAACGCATGAAGAAAATTGTCATTATTGAAGACGACCGCCGAATCGCCCAGAACATAAAACGAGGTCTCGAGGACGAAGGCTATGCTACTGAAGTGGTTTATGAAGGGATTAACGGTCGTGAAATAGCCCTTAAGTCTAGCCTAGATCTGCTGATTGTCGATATTAATCTGCCCGGTATAAATGGGTTTGAAGTGTGCCGGAGTGTACGGTCGGCCAAACCACATTTGCCCATTATTATCTTATCGGCGCTGGGAGAAGTTGAGGATAAGGTAGAAGGGCTTGGGCTGGGGGCCGACGACTATATGGTAAAGCCGTTTGACTTTCGGGAACTGATTGCCCGAGTCGAAGTCTGTCTGCGTCGTGTGGAGTTGACAAACGGCCCTGTAACCAAGTCAGAAACGGTATGGCGTGTGGCGAACCTAACCGTAAATGGCCTGACGAAAGAAGTTTGGCGTGGTGAATCGGCTATTGAATTGACCGCACGCGAATTTGCCTTGATCGAGTATATGATTCGCAATCGGGGACGGGTATTGTCCAAGATGGATATTGCGGAGCAGGTATGGCAGTTGAGGCACGATCCGGGTTCCTCTATTGTGGAAGTGTACATCAATTATCTACGGAAAAAAATAGACCGTGATTTCTCTCCGAAGCTGATTCACACCCGGATGGGCATGGGCTATGTGCTGAAGGAAGAGGACGAATGACGACGTAAGCCGGGTTTCTAAGCGTATTCTAATTGTTTTCTATAGGTATTCTAAGCCTGTATTAAGACCGCTGTAACCTGGTGAGCAGACCTTTGTGGCCGTACCTTATGTTTCCTATGCGGCTGCTCGTTTTTTTGTTTTTGTTCACTATTCCCCTTCCGTTCATTCAGGCACAATCTGTTTCAGAACAGGATTCGCTTCGGCTAACGCTCCGGCAGGCAGACAGCCTGTTTGTTAAAAACAATCTGCTATTGCTGGCAGAGCGCTTTCGGATTGACGCCAGTCAGGCTCAGATTTTACAGGCTAGTTTATATGATAATCCCAATCTGACGCTTGAAGTTAGTAGTTATAACAATGAAACCCGGCGGGTTCTGGACGTTGGCCGGCAGGGGCAGAAGACCGTTGCTATTCAACAACTGCTGTATACGGCAGGGAAACGGAATAAACGCATTGCGCTGGCTTCCGAATCGGCCCGGCTGACGCAGCTTGAATTGCTGGATTTGCTTCGCGGCCTCCGCTTCGACCTGCGAAGTCGGTTTTATTCCATTTATTTTCAGCAGCAAACCCTGGCTCGTTTTGATCAGCAACTGGCAACGCTTCAAACCACAGTAGCCGCTTATGAGGTTCAATACAACCGGAACAATGTTTCACTCCGAGAACTGCTTCGGTTGAAAGCGTTACTATTTCAGCTAGCCAACGACCGCACAGCTATCCGATTCCAGCTGGCCGATGACCAGCGGGCACTACGCACGCTTTTGTCTGTCGATCAGCCGATTAAGCCTGTATTTGTCGATCAGCTTTTAAGTCGTTATCGCGTGCCTGCTCAGCCCGATGATACGCTTCAGCAACTGGCTTTACGGAATCGACCCGATTTGAAAGCAATGGAATCGCTCGTTCAGCAGGCGAAACTTAATCATACTCTCCAGCGTGCTCTGGCTACGCCCGACGTGCGGGTAGGCGGCACTTACGACCAGGCCGGAAGTTACATTCAGCATTATGTTGGGCTCTCGGTATCGGCCGATCTACCCGTCTTTAACCGGAACCAGGGCGCTATCCGGGCCGCTCAAAGTCAGATTCAGTATCAGCAACAGCTTCAGCAGCAAAAAGCCAATCAGGTGATGAACGAGGTAGCGACCTCCCTGGAAAAAATACGGGAAGTAGAGCGTCGGGTTCAAACGGTGGAAGAGCAGTTCACTACCCAGTTCGACGAGTTGAATCGGGGAGTGATCACCAGCTTTCAAAAGGGTAATATTACCCTGCTCGAATTTGTCGATCTGATCGAAGCGTATAACGATAGCGTTAGCCAGCTCAATCGCCTGAAAGCCGACCGGGTGAGTGCTTATGAAGAACTCAATTATCTCCTTGGCGAAGATTTATTCAACTAGAACTCCATTGACGAAACATCCTGAAACCATGCTTCCATTAACCGCTGACTGCGCTGGTCAGCTTAGCAAAACACGAATGAAACCTTCCCTTTTTTGGGCAATCGGCTACCTGTTTATGCTCACCTCGTGCGATCCAAAACCAGCCCCCGATGTCGCTAAAGCCTTTATGTTGTCGGATACGATGATGCAGCGTATCCAGATTGACAGCGCTTCCAGGCAGCCCGTACGAAGTGAGTTAACGCTGGTTGGCAAAGTAGTAGCCGATGAGAACCGGGTTATCAAAGTATTCCCGCTGGTTGGTGGGAATGTGGAAGATGTTCGGGTCGAATTAGGCGACTACGTCCGAAAAGGCCAGGTACTGGCCTCGATTCGTTCGGGGGAAGTGGCGGATCTGGAACGGCAAAGTATTCAGGCACAGTCGGATCTGTTGCTGGCCGAGAAAAATTTACGGGTGGCCGAAGACCTGTTCGAAACCAAACTGACCTCGCAGCGGGAGGTAGTAGCCGCGCAAAAAGAGTTGGAGAAGGCGCAGGCCGAATCGAACCGAGTGAAAGAAGTATCCCGTATTTACGGTATCGGAAAGGCTTCCATGTATACTGTAAAAGCACCCATCGATGGCTACGTCATCGAAAAGAACGTTAACCGCGATATGCAACTGCGTTCCGATAATGCCGATAACCTGTTCACCATCGGCCAGATCAACCAGATCTGGGTACTGGCCAATGTAAACGAAAGCGACATTCGTCAGGTACGAACGGGCATGAACGCAAGTGTGCAGACGCTGAGCTACCCAGATGAACATTTCGACGGGCAGGTCGATAAAATCTATACCGTACTGGACCCAAATACCAAAGCCATGACCGTTCGGATTCGGCTGGCGAATCAGGGGATGAAACTCCGCCCGGAAATGCACGCGACGGTCACGCTGCGATATGAAGCCGGTGGCGAAGCGGCTACTGTGCCATCAAGCGCGGTCATTTTTGATCGTTCCAAACAGTATGTATTGGTTTTTCATAGCCGGTCGGACATCGAAGTTCGGGAAGTGACAGTCCTCAAATCGCTGGGCGACAGGGCCTATATCAGCCAGGGGATTAAGCCGGGCGAAAAAGTCATTTCTAAAAATCAACTGCTCGTATACAACGCACTCAATAATTAGCAGAAGGCAAGGGGGCGGGGCATAGGGTTTGGGAAATAGGGTGACAAAAACGTCCTATGCCCCATATCCTCTGCTCGTTGCCCCATGCCCAACGCGCTACGCTCATGAACAAATTCATTCGTAATCTGGTCGGCTTTTCGCTGAAGAACCGCTTCTTCGTTTTCTTCATGACGGCGGTACTGGTGATTGCCGGTATTTTTAGCTACCTGCACACTCCGCTGGAAGCCTTTCCCGACGTAACTAATACCCAGATCATTGTCGTAACGGAATGGAAAGGCCGATCGGCCGAGGAAGTAGAGCGCTTTGTGACCGTACCCATTGAGGTAGCCATGAACTCCGTTCAGCGAAAAAGTAATGTCCGCTCCACAACCATGTTCGGCCTGTCGGTGATGAAGATCATTTTCGACGATGGCGTCGAGGATTTTTTTGCGCGACAGCAGGTCAATAACCTACTTCGAAATGTGGCCCTTCCCGAGGGAGTTGAGCCGGAAATTCAGCCTCCCTACGGCCCAACTGGAGAGATTTATCGCTATACCCTGGAAAGTAAAAATCGGGATAGTCGCGAGTTGCTTACCCTGCAAAACTGGGTGATCGACCGTCAGCTTCGGAGTGTGCCGGGTGTGGCCGATATTGTTGCCTTCGGAGGGCGCGATAAGATCTATGAGCTGCGGGTTAATCCAACGCAACTGACTAAATACGACATAACTCCGCTCGAAGTCTATCAGGCTGTTACGCGCAGTAACATCAACGTAGGGGGCGATGTGATCGAACGCAATTCACAGGCGTATGTGGTGCGGGGCATCGGTTTACTGACATCTATTCAGGATATAGAGAACATTCTGATCGAAGAAGCAGGCGGTAACCCCGTATTGGTTAAGCATGTTGCCGATGTGGTCGAGTCCAATCTGCCGCGAGTAGGGCAGGTGGGCCTGGATAAAAACGATGACGTAGTAGAAGGGATCATTGTAATGCGCAAGAGCGAGAACCCTAGTGAGGTACTGGCGCGGGTGAAGGATAAAATCGAGGAATTGAACACGCGGGTTCTCCCATCCGATGTGAAAATGGTAACCTTCTATGATCGCGATAACCTGATCAGTTTTTGTACGGAAACCGTGTTGCACAACCTGATCGAAGGCATCGTATTGGTTACAGTGATTGTCTTTCTGTTCATGGCCGACTGGCGCACCACTGTCATTGTGTCGATCATCATTCCGCTGGCTCTGCTATTTGCTTTCATCTGCTTACGATTGCGAGGGATGTCGGCCAACCTGCTGTCGATGGGCGCTATCGATTTCGGAATTATCATTGACGGCGCAGTCGTGATGGTGGAGGGAATATTTGTGTCGCTGGATCACATGGCGCATCGAGTCGGTATGCAGCGATACAATCGCATGGCCAAGCTAGGGTTGATTAGAAAAACGGGGGGTGATTTGGGGAAAGCGGTTTTCTTTTCCAAGCTGATCATTATCACCGCCTTACTTCCCATTTTTTCGTTCGAGAAAGTAGAGGGTAAAATGTTTTCGCCCCTGGCCTGGACGCTGGGTTTCGCTTTGCTGGGTGCGCTACTCTTTACCCTGACGCTGGTGCCGGTGCTGTGTTCGATACTCTTACGGAAAAATGTGCGGGAGAAGAATAACCCCATTGTAAACTTCTTTAACCGCATCGTGATGGCGGGTTTTGGCTGGTGCTACCGCAATCGCCGGATGAGTCTGTTTGCCGCTATTTGCTTCATGATCGCTACGTTCTTCTCGTCGACGATGCTGGGAACTGAATTTCTGCCGCAGCTAAATGAAGGAGCTCTGTGGGTAACGGCTGAATTGCCCATGAGTATGTCGCTACCCGAAAGTGTCGATATGGCCAAGACCATCCGGGCTGATCTGAGTACGTTTCCAGAAGTAAAACAAGTGCTCTCGCAGGTCGGGCGCTCAAACGACGGGACCGATCCGAACGGATTTTATTTCTGCCAGTTCCAGGTCGATCTGAAGCCAAAAGAGGAGTGGAGCCGCCGGATCACAACGGAGCAATTGACGGATGAAATGGATGCCAAACTAAAAAATTACGCGGGAGTACTCTATAATTATTCGCAGCCGATCATCGACAACGTGGCTGAGGCCGTAGCGGGTTACAAGGCAAGCAACGGAATCAAAATTTTTGGCCCCGATATTTACGAACTGGAGAAATACGCCAACCAGGCGCTGGAGGCCATTCGGGATGTCGACGGGGTGAGAGATTTAGGCATTATCCGTAACGTAGGACAGCCTGAACTCAGCGTGTTGTTTCACGATCATAAAATGGCCCTTTATGGCGTATCGACGGCCGATGCCCAGGCGGTGATCGAGATGGCCATTGGAGGGAAAACGGCATCTGTATTATATGAAGGGGAGCGTAAGTTCGACATTCGGGTTCGGTTTCTGCCCGAATACCGAAAAAGTGAGGAGGATATTATGCGGCTCATGGTGCCAACGATGAGTGGGAGTAAAATCCCGCTCAAGGAAATTGCCAGCATTCGGCAGATTACCGGCCCCGCGTTTATTTACCGCGACCTGAACAAACGATTTATTGGTGTAAAGTTTTCGGTTCGTGGTCGCGATTTGGGGGGGACCATTGCCGAAGCCCAGCAGCGTGTGCGCGAAAAGCTTCAAACTACCAAAGGCTATTCAGTAGAATGGGTGGGTGAGTTTGAAAATCAGGTACGGGCAACGGAGCGGCTGGGGCAGGTGGTGCCGATTAGTATAGCCGCCATTTTCGTGATCCTGTTCATCACCTTCGGCAATGCCAAAGACGCCGGACTCGTGCTATTAAACGTACCCTTTGCCTTGATTGGGGGCATACTGGCCCTTCATCTGACGGGCATGAACTTCGGTATTTCGGCGGGGGTAGGCTTCATTGCCCTATTCGGTATCTGCGTACAGAACGGGGTGATTCTGATTTCGGTCTTTAACCAGAACCGGAAAGAGCGTATGCCGCTGGATACAGCCATTCGGGAAGGGGTTCGCTCCCGGATTCGGCCCGTTATCATGACCGCGTTGATGGCGGCTATCGGCCTTTTACCAGCCGCCGTTTCGACCGGAATTGGTTCCGAAACGCAAAAGCCGCTGGCGATTGTAGTGGTTGGTGGATTGATTACCGCCACGCTGTTGACGTTGCTCATTTTCCCGATTATTTACCGGCTGTTTAACCGACATCACGTACATCGGCTGAGCGATCTGGATTGATCCTTTGTAGGGAAGTTGTTTTAGGTCTTCTAGGATTAGTTAAGTGGTCATTTCGACGCAGGAGAAATCTCAAGCTTTTCTGTTAAATAAGCTTGAGATTTCTCCTGCGTCGAAATGGCAAAAAATACTTTACTCGTTCAATAGATGAAACGTGTAAGTCGATTCGGGAGCGTTTTACAGAATAAACTGGCTTAAATCCCGGTTTTTAACCAGACCATTCAGTTTTTCACTGACCAGTTCTTTGGTAACCACCACTTTGGCATTGGCACCGATCACGTCAGGAATGTCGAACATGAAGTCGTTCATGAGGTGGCTCAGAACCGTTTGCAGTCGTCGGGCACCAATATTTTCCACTTCGCTGTTTACCTCGAAAGCGATGCGGGCCAGTTCACGAAGGGCGTCGTCCTGGAAACCAAGTTCAACCTCTTCAGCTGCCAGCATGGCCTCATACTGCTTGGTAAGGGCATTTTTAGGCTCTTTCAGGATCTGGTAGAAATCATCTTCCGAGAGACTTTGCAACTCAACACGAATCGGGAAGCGGCCTTGCAACTCAGGAATCAGGTCGCTCGGTTTGGCTACGTGGAAAGCACCGGCAGCAATGAACAGAATATGGTCGGTATGAATAACGCCATACTTTGTATTCACCGCACTGCCTTCCACAATCGGTAACAGATCGCGCTGCACGCCTTCGCGGCTGACATCGGGACCGCCACCGCCGTTGCCGGAACGAGCCGAGGCCACTTTGTCGATTTCGTCGATGAAAATGATACCGGCGTCTTCCGCTTTGCGGATGGCTTCTTCTTTCACCTCGTCCATATCGATCAGTTTGGCGGCTTCCTCTTCCAGCAGGATTTTGCGGGCTTCGGCAATGCTCACTTTGCGTTTTTTACCGCGTTTGGGCATCATATTGCCAATCATCTCCTGGATGTTCATCATCGACAGATCATCGACAGTGCCGCCCATCACACCAATATTGGGTGTCTGGCTTTGCTGAACGTCGATGTCGATTTTCCGGTCGTCCATTTCGCCCGAGCGGATTTTTTCGCGGAACCGTTCGCGGGTGCGTTCGTTGAGTTCTGCGTCGGCGTCTTTAGGGCCATTTTCGAACCCAAGCTGACCGTTGGCTGGTTTTACGGGGGGAATCAGAATGTCCAGAATAGTTTCTTCAACCTGTTGCTGAGCTTTCACCTGAACGGCTTCTTTCTTGGCTGCCCGCACCATATTGACGGATTGCTCGACCAGGTCGCGCACCATACTTTCTACGTCGCGGCCTACATACCCTACCTCCGTAAATTTGGAGGCTTCCACTTTGATAAAAGGCGCATCGGCGATTTTAGCCAGCCGACGGGCAATTTCCGTTTTGCCGACGCCCGTAGCCCCAATCATCAGGATGTTGTTGGGCGTAATTTCGCGTTGCATATCGGCGCTGCTGTTCATCCGGCGCCAGCGGTTCCGCAGGGCTATAGCTACGTTGCGTTTGGCATCGTGCTGGCCAATAATGTATTGATCTAGCTCGGCAACAATCTGCCGGGGAGTAAGGTCTTTCAGTGAGTGGGTCATTGATTAAAACAAAAGCGAAGCACTACTTGCGCTTTTTCTAAAACACAGGAATTTTAAAATTGTGCCAATGCTACAGAAAAAATAGTAGTTTAAGTAACCATGATTAAAAACTTCGACTAACTGGCTTTCTCCTGAAATCAATAATCAGTTTTTGCATGAATTTCTGTCGGATTCTACTTTTCGCGTTTTGCCTGACCGCAGCCTACGCGCAAACGCCCATTCATTTAATACCGCAGCCCGTGAGTGTTCAGCCTCAAACCGGTCTGTTCGCTCTGACCAAAACAACCTCAATCGAGTATAATCAGGCCGATGCCCGCGTGGTTGCTGACATGCTTAGTCAACGCTTAAACAAACCAACAGGCTATGCGCTGGCCGCCAAACAAGGAAAAGCGGGCAAAATTCAACTAAACCTGAATGCGACGCCGAATACCCAGCTTGGCGACGAGGGCTACATGCTCGATGCATCGTCGAAAGGGGTGGTCATAACGGCTAACCGTCCGGCAGGGCTATTCTACGGGATGCAGACGCTCACGCAGTTGCTGCCGAAAGAAATTGAGAGTAAAACGGCTGTTTCGAAAACCTGGTCGCTGCCGGCAGTAAAGATTACCGACTATCCACGGTTTGGCTGGCGGGGCATTATGCTCGATGTGAGTCGTAACTTTTTTACGAAAGAGGAAGTCAAACAGTACATCGATCAACTGGCCAAACTAAAATTCAATACGCTTCACTGGCACCTGACCGACGACAATGGCTGGCGAATCGAAATCAAATCACTGCCTAAGCTGACCCAGGTGGGGGCGTGGCGGGTAGCGCGGGCAGGGCATTTCGGTGATCGTGCCGAGCCTAAACCCGGCGAACCTACGCCCGTTGGCGGCTTTTATTCGCAGGACGATATTCGGGAGGTAGTGGCGTATGCACAGGCTCGTAACGTAACCATCGTTCCCGAAATTGATGTGCCGGGTCACAGTATGGCGGCTCTGGCAGCTTATCCCGAACTGAGTTGTACCAAACAGCAGGTGAGCGTAAATCCCGGTACGCCCTTCTCGGAATGGTACGGCAACGGTACGTTTAAAATGAAAGTAGAAAACACGCTGAATCCATCAGATGAAAATGTCTATGCGTTTCTGGATAAGGTGTTTACAGAGGTGGCGGCTCTCTTTCCCAATCCCTATATTCACGTGGGGGGCGATGAGTGTTACAAAGGCTATTGGGCTAATGATCCGGGCTGTCAGGCATTGATGAAACAACTGAACATCCGGCATGTTGAAGATTTGCAGGGATACTTCATGAACCGCGTTGAGAAAATTCTGACCGCGAAAGGCAAGAAACTGCTGGGCTGGGACGAAATTCTGGAAGGAGGAATCTCTCCGGGGGCAACGGTCATGAGCTGGCGGGGAATCAAAGGAGGGATTGAAGCGGCACAGGCTGGGCACAATGTGGTAATGACCCCAACTACATTTGCTTACCTCGATTATACGCAGGGCGACCCTGCGGTCGATCCGCCGATCTACGCCAGTTTGCGGGCTGAAAAGTGCTATAGTTTCGATCCGGTACCCGATGGTGTCGATGCAAAATACATTCTGGGAGGGCAGGGTAACCTCTGGACCGAGCAGATACCTACCCTGCGCTATGCCGAATACATGACTTACCCGCGTGGCTGGGCATTGTCGGAAGTATTCTGGTCGCCAAAAGCGGTAAAGAACTGGGCCAATTTTGTGGAGCGTATGGAAACTCACTTCGAACGGGCCGATGCCGCACAGATCAACTACTCAAAGGCTATTTACGATGCCATTGTGCGGACGAGTATGAAAGACGGTAAACTCCGGCTCGAACTCGCTGGCGAAGCCCCCAACCTCGACATCTACTACACCATCGACGACACCATGCCCGACCAGTTTTCGACCAAATACACCCAACCCATTGATCTGCCCGATGGCCCCATCACCCTGCGGGTCGTTACCTACCGTGCCGGAAAACCCATCGGTCATCTGATTACATTAACGCGGGACGCCTTACAACGGCGGGTTGGCCGGTTTTAGGTAAAACCATGCGGTTAAGAACCGCTCTTTTCAACGACTTACTTATTTGTCAAACGGAGGCTTACTTATAAAATTAATATTCTTGGTTTATGCTTAGGAATTATTTAAAAATAGCGCTCCGGAATTTGTGGAAAGAGCGGTTCTATTCCCTGATCAGTATTGGCGGACTGGCTGCTGGGATTTCTATTTCTGTTATAATTTTTCAGTTCGTATTTCATGAATGGAGTTACGATTCGTTTCATGAAAAAGAGGAAAGTATATACCGTATAGTAAGCCGGAATGAACAAAGTTCTTATCCGGCATTTTCCTCAAAGCTAGCTGAGCAACTTGTCCGGGGAAATCCAGAGATCAAAGCCTATACGCGAATCCTCCGGGATAAGTCAGCAGTTATCAAAAGTTTGGAAAACCCAACACTGATTAATGAAGAAACCGGTTTTGTGTTCGCAGATCAATCTTTGTTTTCTATTTTCTCTTTTCCATTAAAATATGGCAATGCAAAAAAGTGCCTGGAAAGGCCTTTTACTGTGGTTATTTCTGAGCGCGTAGCCGATAAATATTTCGGAAAAGAAAATCCAGTTGGTAAAACCATTAGCTATAACGGACAGCATTTGCTTGAAGTTACGGGCGTTGCTAACAATGTTCCAACAAATTCTACGCTACGATTTGATTTTGTATCGTCTCAGAATACTTATCAAAAAATTAATTCATTCGCGTTCGATAACCTGCCCAACTTTGAAACGTTCCTACTAATCGATCAAAAAGCGGCCATTCCTAAAATTGCCAGAAATAGTAAAGCTGCTAACAAATTGATCGGTGCAGTGAATTACAATGATAAGGATATATATGAACTTGAGCCTTTGCAGGAACTTCGATTTGGGAATAGCTATACTTACAATGAAAAGACCAGTGTAAAGTTGCTGTATGTTTTATCCGGAATTTCGGTGCTAATACTTTTTTTAGCCTTGTTCAATTATATCAATCTGGCGACAGCACGCGCTACGTTACGGGCAAAGGAGGTTGGGGTCAGAAAAGCTATCGGCGCAAATCGATTCAGCCTTGTTAAACAATTCTTTTTGGAATCAACTCTGGTTAATTTTTTCGCTTTTATACTAAGCTTTTGCCTGGTTTTGTTGTTTAGAGAACCTTTTAATAACCTTTTTCAGCTAGAAATAGACCTCTCGTTTCTGTCCAGTCAAAAATTTATTGGGATACTGATTAGCCTATTTTTGACTAGTACCTTAATCGCTGGCTCATATCCCGCACTGATTTTATCAAGCTTTTCCCCAATAAAGGTTCTTAAGGGAAATTACATCAGCAAAAATCAGGGCAGGCGTGTACGAAACACGATGATGGTTTTTCAATTTAGTGTATCTGCTACACTTATTTTATGCAGTCTGATGATGCAGCGTCAAATTGACTACATAAAAGATCGAGACCTCGGGTTTAATCGAAATCAGGTAGTAAGCATCAAGTTGAGTAGCAAGGTTTCTTCTAAGAGTGACAATTTCAAGAAAGATATAAAGAGTCAAGCCGGAGTTGAGCATGTCAGTTTGTCAAATACTCCCTTTTTCAAAAGTTACATGGAAGGTAAGTTTCAAACGAAGACATCGAGCAAGTTAACACCTCTTACTATGCTGGAGGCAGATGCAGATTTTGTGTCTAATCTTGGTCTTATCTGGAAAGAAAAACCAACTGAAAACGCAGTAGTTAATGCTGATGGTTTTTATGTTACACTCAATGAAAACGCAGTTCGGGCACTAGGCTATACAAATGGTAATGTTATCGGGCAAAGCATCTTTCCTAAAGATGGACAGGAGTATGGTAAAATTGTAGGCGTTGTAAAGGATTTTAGCCTAAGCGGTCCATTGACAGACAGTAAGCCAATGCTATTTCTCGTGAAAAAAAATACATTGGTAGCCGATGGGTTCAGAAATATGCAGGTTCGGCTTGGTAAACAGGATCACATAAGTGATAAGCTAGCAATACTGGAAAAGATTTATCATACATACGACCCTGAGACACCGTTCTTGTATTCGTTTTTAGATGATGAATTTCAGAATACCTTTATTGCCGAGACCAGGGTGTTATATATGGTTCAACTATTTACGGCTGTAGCGATTTCATTAGCTTGTCTGGGGCTGTTTGGCCTATTAGCTTTTGTTGGCCATACTCGCTTAAAGGAAGTTAGTATCCGGAAAGTAATGGGAGCTAGCATAGCCAATATTCTCTCGTTGCTTTCCAGAGATTTTTTAGTGTTGATGGTAATTGCTGTTTTAATCGCTGTACCAGGCGCCTATTATTTGATGCATCTGTGGCTCCAGGGCTTTGCCTATCGGGTAGAAATACACTGGTGGATATTTATTGTCGGAAGTGTAATTAGCTTGGCAGTCGGTATTATTACGGTTATTTATCAGGGGCTAAAAGTCGCTTTGGCAAATCCTGTTAATGCCCTGCGTTCAGAATAAGCTACAGGTATTGCTTGGTAAAAGCAGAGTTGGACTCCACTGCGAGCCATAGCTTACTTCATGAGCCGGGCCAGGTCGATGCGGAGGGATAGCTGGCTGGTGCCAGCCGTAGGAACGGAGGAAAAATGGCCGTAGGTGAGTTGGAAGCTTTTGGCCTGTACCGAAATGCCGAAGGAAAAGCCTACACCTGCGCCACCCGTTGTTAGTTTGCCTTCCTGTTGTTTCTGGTGATTATAGCCTACTAACAGGTGCACATTTCGATGAACCAGCAATTCGGCTCCCACGCTGAGGTGTCGGGCCAGTTTTTCGGTTACGCTGGTCGTTTGCGGAATTGGATTGCCGCTCAGGTCGTAACGCACATTCAGGTTGGGGTCGTTGTAGGTAATGTCGAAGCGTTGCAGATGATGGGCTGTTAGTGTGAGCCGGATCGGGGCGTGTTCGGGCTTCAATGTGACACCCGCCTGCAAATCGAAGGGTAAATCGGCATCCAGCGTACCGTAATTTTTAATGAGGTAACCGACGTTTTTGGCGACCAGCCCAAAGGTGAGGTCTTTTTTCGGATGCCGCCAAACGGCTCCTAAATCGGCCAGAATCCCAAAGGCGGAATACATCTCGATAGTCGATCCAACGGCTTTCAATGTGGCCCCGAAGGTGAAATTGCCTTCGGTTCGGGCATGGGTGAGGCTTAGTGCATAGTCGTTGGCCGTAAATGTCCCCAGTGTATTGCCGACCGGGTCGGTCAGTGTAAATTGCCCATAACTGAGGTATTGCAGCCCGACAGCCCATTTCCCCTGCGACTGAATAGGAAGCCCATATTGCAGCGTATAGTATTTAGCCGCTGCCAGATAAGGCATCAGGCTAATTGACAGTTGATTGTCTGGTAACGAATCGGCTAAGGCTGGGTTGTTCAGATGATATGAACCATCGGGACTGACGGCTGTGGCAACCTGCCCTCCCAAGGCCGCCACACGGGCGTGAGTAGGTAAATCCAGGAATGAAAAGACACGCTGTCCGCCGATGGGTTGAGCAACTGCCCAAACGGGTAGAAGCCCAATAAGTAGCAAAAGAATAAATCGGTTTTTCAAGCGGATTCGGTCGCAGTTTGGTACAAAGAAACGCTAATTTTAGCCACTATGAAAGCCAACAGTGATGTCAGATGCTTACATCTGACATCTCACAAGAACAGCATGAAAAACTATGCTATGGTTGTATATCTAAAGGAAAACAGGTAGACTTAAAACGTATAGCCGATCTTGAATCCATAGGATACATTGAGAGAAACGGGCGGATTGGGTGAAAAAGGGTCGACCAGAAAACCTTTGGATGCATAATAGAGATAGCCGTCGGGGCGGTTCGGTTCGTGAATATCGCGAGTACGAACCCCAAGGCCACCGTAAAAATCGCCAATAAGCCGATTGTTGGCCGAGAACGAAAACTGTCGCCCAAATTTGAGTGAGAATGCCCATACCTGCTTCGATATGGGTAGCGAATACAGGCGGTAATATTGCGGCATACCTCCGTCGGGTGCAATGCCTATCGTTCCGGTTTCGAATGCGTTTTCCTGTTTGTAAACTCCCTCCAGTGCTGTGTATGAGCCGAATGGTGGGCGAAATCGACGCCAGTAAAATCGCCATTCGGCCCGACCTCGCCATGTCTCATAGCGATCGTAGCGCGAATTTTTTGAATATCGCCACAGATTCATGCCTTCCCACCCATAGCCGAATTCGGCCTGTAGGGTCTGTTGTTGCCCAACCACTCGTTCGACGGCAAACTGTACGGTATTGCTGAAGTCGATCAGGCTGAATGGGGCAAATTTGACAACCCATTTTGGGGACGTTTGGGGATGTATTGAATAGGAGGGTTCGGGATTAATGAACTGGGCCTGCGCTCCCCAACAAATGCCTGATAGCAGACTCGCTACCCCAATTTTGTAAAAGAGGTTCATGGCTGAACAGGGATTTGGCTGAGGAGTTTCAACTGGTTAAAATCAGCGTAGCTGTATTGATAAATTCCAGTTGGACCGGTCACGATGAGCCGTTTCTGGGTTGGAATTACATCGTATGTCTTGGTGTTGGCGAAGTAGTTCAGCTCTTTTACGTCGAGTGGATTGCTGATGTCCATCACCCGTAGCCCATAATCGCCTTCTCCCACAAATAATAAACTACTGTCGGCACCAAGCCCGCGTGGGTTGGTCATTTGGTAACTCTTCAGCAATTTGGGGCTGCTCACAGTACTGATGTCGATCACATCCAGCGTATTAGCCGTTATGGACTGATTCCGACAGTTAGTCCCTGTTCGTAAAGTAACGTAGGCATAATTCCCCTGGGCCACTACCGGGTCGCAACTGAGGATGTGTGTGTAAAGGCCTACCTGTTTGGGGGCGTTCGATTGAGTAATATCGTAAATGTACATGCCCGTTTGCGTGCCGATGAACAGGTTATTCCGGTATGGGAAAATCGTTTCGACACCAAATCCGAGTTTTGTATTCGTTCCTTTTTTGGGGTTGCCGCTTTCCGAAATGTCATAAGCTTGCAGCGCCGTGTTGCTGACGGTATAAAGCGTATTGCCGCTGATGGTAAATCGGGCTGTCGAACCGCCAACGCCGGCACCGGGTGATACGGAATCACTATTGGCACAGGCCGTCAATAAGCCGATCAGCGAAAGAAAAAGAAGGGAGATTTTCATGGGAAAAGGCTGATTAAAGGGGCAGGCTGCTGTAGTCCTGCCAACAGAATGAACCTGAAGCAGCAGATTTAACTTGATGAATGCTATCGATAGCACTGTGGATTTTCGAGGTCGGCTTTTTCCCAGCGGATAACAACCCCTTTAGCTGGATCGGCACATTCAAAGCGCACGTTGGTAGCCAGTGGATAGGCCGAATAGTCGAACGCGTTTTCGATGCGTTTTACCAGTCGGACGTTGAGCGGATTGGCGATGTTGAGGGCTACCAGGTCTGTAACATTGTCAGCGTAGAGAATGCTGTCTTTAATAGCCAGTTCCTGATTGCCCAGAATGCTGATGAATGAAACCTGAACAGGCTTTTCGGGATTCCGATTGTCATAGATATGAATACCACTACCTGCCTCATTAATGTATAGATAGTTATCTTTTACATAAATTTTCCCCGCATTTTTGAGCGGTTGTGGTCCCAGTGCCTGAATGGTTCGAATGTCGGAATAAGCAGCATAAACTGGTCGGTAGCTGTCGCCGGTTGTCGTAGGCTTTGGGGCGTAGTAAGGTCGGCAACCGTCCAGGAGTAGACAACCCATTGTTAGCAAAAAGGCAGAGAAAAGTCGAGGCATGGTGTACAGGTTTAAGATGGGGTAAGGATACAAAAACAATTTGAACCGTTGGAATTCGTAAGAAAAATTAACTTTGCTCGTCCTTGATGTCGAGACGACCAACTTTATGCAAACCGAAACCCCTTCCGATTCCAATCTATCCCCAGTTACCAGGCCATCCAAAGTCGACGTGCTAGCGCAGAAAAATGCGGAAGCCGAACAGGGCGGTGGCCAGAAACGAATTGATGCTCAGCATAAAAAAGGCAAACTTACCGCCCGCGAACGTATCGCGTTGCTGGTCGATGAGGGCTCATTCGAAGAGATTGGCAAGTTCGTTATGCACCGCACCCGCGACTTCGGGCTGGACAAAGAGCATTACCTGGGCGACGGTGTCGTAACGGGCTATGGGACGGTTAATGGACGATTGGTCTATGTGTTTGCGCAGGATTTTACCGTTTTTGGTGGAGCCTTGTCGGAAACCCACGCTGAAAAAATCTGTAAGATCATGGATTTGGCCATGCAGAATGGCGCACCCGTCATTGGTCTGAACGATTCCGGGGGAGCCCGAATTCAGGAGGGGGTACTGTCGCTGGCAGGATATGCTGATATTTTTTACCGCAATACCAAAGCATCGGGCGTGATTCCGCAACTGTCGGCCATTATGGGGCCTTGTGCAGGTGGCGCTGTCTATAGCCCGGCCATTACGGATTTCATTTTTATGGTCGAAAACACGAGCTACATGTTTGTGACCGGCCCGAATGTGGTAAAAACCGTTACGCATGAAACCGTTACAGCCGAAGAACTGGGCGGGGCTAGTACCCATAGTACCAAATCGGGAGTGACGCACTTTGCCTGCGAAAATGAACTGGCCTGCATTCAGAATATCAAGCAGTTGCTGAGCTACATTCCACAGAATTGCGAAGATGAGCCACCCATGCTGGCCTATGAAGCAACCGAGGAAACCCGCGCTAGTCTGAATACCATTATTCCCGATAACCCGAACCAGCCTTATGATATGCGGGAGGTAATTGAGGAACTGGTCGATGCGAGTAGCTTCTTTGAAGTACACAAAAATTTCGCGGAGAACATCGTAGTGGGCTTTGCCCGGATGGCAGGGCGAAGCATTGGGGTGGTCGGTAATCAACCAGCTGTATTGGCTGGTGTACTGGATATTCATGCCAGTACCAAGGCGGCCCGGTTCGTGCGCTTCTGCGACTGTTTCAACATTCCCCTGCTGGTGCTCGAAGATGTTCCTGGCTTTCTGCCCGGTACCGATCAGGAGTGGAATGGGATCATCACCAATGGGGCCAAATTGCTCTTTGCGTTTTGTGAGGCCACCGTGCCGCGTGTAACGGTCATTACCCGTAAAGCCTACGGTGGTGCGTATGATGTGATGAATTCCAAACACATCGGTGCTGACCTGAACTACGCCTGGCCATCGGCCGAAATTGCCGTGATGGGGGCTAGTGGAGCGGCCGAGATTATTTTTAAGCGAGAAATTGCGGAGGCCGAAGATCCCCAGGCCAAATTACAGGAGAAAGTGCAGGATTATACCGAGAAATTTGCGAATCCGTACCGGGCGGCTCACCGGGGCTATATCGACGAGGTCATTATGCCCGACCAGACCCGTCAGAAACTAATCCGGGCCTTCCAGATGCTGGAAAATAAAGTGGCGAGTATGCCCAAGAAAAAACACGGAAATATTCCGTTGTAAACGGTGTATGGACGGACATGCTTTAGTAATAGTTAATTGTATGGCAAAATCAACTCCAGAGCGGCCCGGCAGCCTGTTAAAAACTGTACTAATCGGGCTACTCATTATTTTCGGTTTGGCGTTACTGGTCGGAACACTGACCGTATTATTTCCTTAAGTAATGCGGGCGGTCCGCTGTTGCAGTGGAAACCCGCGTTACAGAAAACTATTTAGTACAGAAACCATCGATCGATGATCGCACGAATACGCTTTTGTTTAGTTGGCTTTTTTCTATCACTATCCTCTTTTGGTCAGTCGGTAAGCGATTATTTTGAGAAAATTCGGAGTAACGATGCGCTGCTGACGGCTTTTTTTGCCCAGATGCCTAAAGGCGGTGATTTACATCACCATTATAGTGGTTCTATTTATACCGAAACCTACATCGATTATGTGGTTGATAACAATTATTTCATCAATCGAAAAACACTGAAAGTCTCGGAGAAAAAACCACAGGGCGATGATTGGGTCGACTTCGCAACATTGAAACAGGAGGGGGCATTTTCGGAATATAAACAGAAGCTTTTCCAAAAGTGGTCGGTTAAAGATTACAACCACGTCGACTATCCATCCGATAAATTATTTTTTGAGACGTTCGCTGGTTTTGGCGTTGCCAGCCGGGCGGAGCTGGACAAAGGATTGCTGGAAATTAAAAACCGGGCTAAAAAAGAAAATGTCAGCTATATCGAGACGTTGTTTGTCAATGCGCCTTGCCCAAAAGAATTAACTGAATTAGCCGATTTTACAAAAAAACTGAGAGTTGGACAGACGAAAAAAGATACAGTTGCCTGCCTACAATTACTGGATTCGCTGTATGCAGCCATCCAGGCAAAAAATGTGCGGGAATGCGCCACTACGTTTATCGATGAGACGCTTAACCGCCTGCATACCAGCCTGAAGATCGACGATGAGCAATTTACGATGCGCTACCAAAGCTATGTAGTCCGCACGGTAGAGCCGGTCGAATTGTTCAAAAATATGATCGTGGCCTTTGATGCCGCCGTCAGTAGTCCGTTGGTGGTGGGCGTCAATATTGCTGCTCCCGAAGATAACGAAGTGGCCATGAGCGATTACTGGCTCCACATGCTGATGTTCAGGTACTGCCACGCAAAATATCCTGCCGTTAAATACACCTTACATGCGGGCGAACTAGCTCTGGGTATGGTTAAACCCGAAGACCTGACCTGGCATATTCGGTCGGCCGTTTACTTAGCTGGAGCCAATCGAATCGGACATGGCGTCGATATACCCTATGAAACCGATTGCTATGAGCTATTAAGGGACATGAGCCGGAAAAAAATAGCCGTCGAAATCAATCTATTCAGCAATGAATTTATCCTGAAAGTGAAAGATGATAAACATCCGATCACTCTGTACCAAACGTTTAATGTACCAATTGTTATTTCGTCGGATGATGCGGGTGTCCTGCGAACGAATCTGACGGATCAATATGTACTATTGGCAAAACGCTACAAACAAATCTCGTATCAGGATATAAAACAATACGTATTAAATAGCATCAACTACAGTTTTATTGAAGAAGAGGCCGTAAAAAAATCGCTGCTGAATGATCTGAAGCAGCGATTTGTAAAATTTGAACGGTCAGTTCCCGGTGTTCGCCACTGATTTACCTGCATCATTCCAGCCGCTTAAGGCCAGCCATGTTCCCAGTCGATACAGCGGATATGTAAAGGCAAACGCGCACAAGACATCGATGGTGTAATGAACGTGTTGTACCAGCAATAAGGCCCCAACAATCAACGAACCAACCAGGGCAATAACCCGATCCCCTCGCCGACGGAAACACAGAAACATCAGAAAGATGGTCGACGTATGGCCGGAATAAAAAAGGTCTTTGGTAATATAGACTTTCCCGTAAAACGCATTGGTGATCGGATCGACCATGGGAATCAGGCCAATCGGCGGATTGAGTGGCATCACATTGATGCTGATCATGCGGGATAAACTGACGATGACGTAACTGTACACGAACATCATGAACAGAGCCGGGCTGCGTCGGACACGGATCAGCAATAACAAGGCAGTTGCCCATATTACCAGAAAAATAATAAGCGATACATCGACCGGAGGAATACGACTCAGTAACCAGTCGTTCAGAACAGGACCACTATGTTGTTCGATCGTTGCAAAGAAGTAGGGAAACGTAGCTAATAAGGCGAGTAAGCTAACGACGCCAATCACAAACTTTCGGCGAAAAGCGGATGATTTCCAGGCGATTGACCAAGCGATATCGTCAACTGGATTCGGTGTGAAAATGGACATAGGTACTATAAAATGGCCGCAAAGGTACGAATAAGAAGATGATTACGGATGATGATAGCGTAAACAAGTATTGAGGGGTATAAGTTAAAATCTGATTAATCGGGTATCGCTACCATTATTTATTTGTAAATTTCATGTAGTCTAAAGCCTTGTTCGATGCCAACAGCAGAGTCGTTGCAGACGAATCGTTTAGAAGTACAGTCAATAACCCTGAGCGTTTTGCGTGTCGATGCGTAGCTATTTTTACTGGATGTGCCTGCTGTTTTTTGTGCTGGCTCGTCCTGGCCATTCTGGGGTGCTTCTTCATGGTCAGAGCCAAACCCGCCAATCCATAACGGTGGCTGATACAGCCAAAGAAACCCATCGATTTCATTTTATTCCACTCCCTGTTGTATTCTATACGCCCGAAACGCACGTCGCGTACGGAGCATTGGGCGTTTTCCTCTTTCGGACTGATAGCACAGCTCGTACCTCGAATCTGGATTTTGCGGTTATTCACACGCAGAACGCGCAGACCGTTGTTGAGCCGACGTATACGATTTTTACCCGTCATGAAAAATACCTGATCAGGGGCTTTTTTCTGTATGCTGACTTCCCCGAGTTGTATTACGGCATAGGACCGGGAACGACCGACAATCAGGAAGAATTGATTTCCTACAAAAGTTTACGGGCCTATAACCGATTCCTGCGGAAAGTAAAACCCGGCTGGTTTGTGGGTGTTCAGCAGCAGTATTTTAAAACGTTCGATGTCAGTCGGTCGTCAGATCGGCAAGTACCCGCTCAAACGCTCATAGGCGGGTTGGGTAGTGTGGTAAATGGGGTAGGCGTGGCGAGTATTGTGGATACCCGCGACAATATTTACTCGCCCATTCGGGGTTGGTACGCCGATGTGTCGTTTATGGACTATGAAAAATGGATGGGTACCGAGTTTGATTTCACCAACTACCTGTTCGACATCCGACACTATCATTCACTGTCGCCCAAAACGGTGCTGGCGGGGCAGTTTTATTTGAATCTGAACGTAGGCGAAGTGCCCTTCAAACAGGCCGCTACCCTTGGCGGATCGTCGTTGCTGCGGGGCTATTACAATGGTCGTTACCGGGACAATAATGCCCTCATTTTTCAGGCCGAGTTACGCCAGCGTCTCATTGGACGGTTCGGTGGGGTTGTGTTTGCATCCGTTGGCGATGTGGCGCATAAACCAAACGAATTTGCCATCAGTGACCTGAAACCGACAGGAGGAGCTGGTTTGCGTTTTATGATCAGCCGGAAAGAACACGTCAACGTTCGGTTCGATGCCGCCGTGGGCAATCACACCCACGGCTTTTACGTAAATATTTCCGAAGCGTTTTAAACGGGCTGCTTAGCTATCGATGAATCCATAGCAAAGCATATGGCAGATCGTCATTTGGGCATCTTCGACCCGGCCATAGTGACTATCCTGAACGGTGATCGATTCGTGGGCCAGTTCAGCCAGTTTGCCACCTTTACCGCCCACCAGGGCCATCGTAGTCAGCCCATGTGCATTGGCCCATTCTACCGCTTTGACTACGTTGGGTGAATTACCGCTAACGCTTAAGGTCAGAACCAAATCGCCTGGACGGGCGTAATTCTCTAACTGGCGCATGTATACATCCTCATACGCATAATCGTTGCCGAGGGCGGTTATCCAGGAAATGCTCTCGTTGAGCGACATGCACCGGAATCGCTTCCCCATCCGGTCGGAAGCACTTTTGCCGAGATCCGTGATAAAATGCGACACGTTGGATGCGCTTCCACCATTGCCGAATGCAAATAACTGCCGGTCATCTTCCCAGCATGTTTTGATCAGATTAATAAAGTGTTCGACTCGGTCGATGGGGATAGCATCGTAAGCGGCTTTTTGCCGATCAAGGTAATTTTTAAAATACGTCTGGTTCATGGAAAAGGGGTAATTAATAATGAACAATGGGTAATGGATAATGAGTAATGGATAAAGGATAATGAAGAAGGACCAAAAAATTATTCATTCTACATTATCCATTACTCTTCACCCATTAATTCTAAAGCACCAATGGGTACGGCATCTTCACCGAGTTTAGCGAGTAAAACGATGGGGGCAGGATGGAAGGCTTTCATCACAAAGCGGGGTAAAGCCTGCCGAACAGCCGCCCGCAACGGTTCACCAATGAGTGAAAGGCCTCCGCCTAGTACGATGGCATCGGGATGAAACAAATGGGTAACATGCGATAGGCCAAGCGCCAGTACCGAGCCAATCTGTTCGATCAGCATTTTGGCTACCGGGTCACTGGCCTCGTAGGCAGGATGTAAAAACCGGGCTTCTTTGCCAGTCGTTCCACCCGCATGTGCCTGTTGTACGGCCTGCTTTAAATAGGAATCATCGGGTAGCTGCGGGAGTAACGACCGAATCTGTTGATCGACTGCCCAACCCGAAACGGTTTGTTCAATGGTTTGTCCGTCGCTCGACTCACTGGGCGGTACAAGCCATAAATGACCGATTTCAGCTTCGCCGGGCAGAGCTCCATGATACAATTGTCGATCAACGACCATGCCTCCACCGACACCACTGCCCAGGGTCACATAAAAGACGTTCCGAAATCCGGTAGCTACGCCACGAAGCGCTTCGCCCAGGGCGGCTACATTGGCATCGTTCTCGACCCGTACCTGAGCGCCGGGAACCTGCTGCTGGAGCCATTCGCCCAGGTTGAAGCCCGACCAGCCGCCAATCTGATGCGAAGTCGCAATTCGACCCGTTTGCCAGTCGACCGGGCCACCGAAGCCAACCCCAATCGATTGTATCGGTGTAGTGATCTGGTTGATCGTTGAGGCAATTTGTGCCAGAATCCCTTCGGCCCCTTTAGCAGGATCGATGGCTAATCGGAAGCGTTGCGTTATCTGGCCAGGCTCATCGCTTGTAAACAACTGCAATTTTGTTCCGCCTATTTCAATACCAAGTCTCATAGTGAAGGTGTGATGTATGAAGTATGATATAAGATATATGATGTAGTGGCCTTTCATACATCCTATATCATACTTCATACATTAATCAATGTATCGTTTTGTGATGGGTTGGTAGGAGTCGATGCGTCGGTCGCGGAAGTAAGGCCAGGTAGTGCGGTATTTTTCGGACAATTCGAGGTCGACCGTTTGTACATGAACGAGCTCCTGATCGTGTGGGGCCAGATACAATAACGAACCGAATGGATTGGCAACGAACGACCCGCCCCAGAATTGCTGATCGGCTTCACGACCTACGCGGTTCACCGACACGACATGGACCCCATTGGCAATAGCGTGGCTACGCTGGATCGTTTGCCAGGCGTTATATTGCTCTTCGTTCTGTTTGGGGTCCGGTTCGTTCGTATCCCAGCCAATAGCCGTTGGATAGAACAAAATTTCGGCGCCCATCAGCGAGGTAATACGGGCTGCTTCAGGATACCACTGATCCCAGCAGATCAATACGCCGATGCGGGCAAATTTAGTATCGAATACTTTATACCCCAGATCGCCGGGCGTGAAGTAGAATTTTTCGTAGTAGCCCGGATCATCAGGAATGTGCATCTTTCGGTATTTACCCAGATAAGCCCCATCGGCATCCAGTACGGCCGTTGTGTTGTGATATAGGCCCTGCGCCCGCTTTTCGAACAGCGAAGCAATAATGACCACACCCAATTCGCCAGCTACTTTGCCCAGCCGCTCAGTGGTGGGGCCGGGAATGGCTTCGGCCAGACTGAAATTATGGTGATCTTCGACGTCGCAGAAGTAAAGCGAGGTGAATAATTCCTGTAAGCAAACGATCTGGGCCCCTTTTTGAGCGGCTTCCCGAATGTGGTCGATGGCTTTCTGAATATTGGCTTCGACATCCGCCGAGCAACTCATCTGCACCAAACCGATATTGACTTTTTTAGACATGCGACAAAATTAGGAGGTACATAGTTAGAACAGAAAACTTTTTGAGTTTGTCTACTAAAGTTTCAGTTTTCCTGGTAGCTGCCATACGAATGGCCTACACCTGACGACCTGAAACCTCAAATCGCAAACCTGAAATAACTATGACATCACGTAGAACGTTTCTTCATACCGCTGGCGTTACCGGCCTGGCTACCACGCTCGCACCTAATGCTCTTTGGACGGCTACCCGATCTGCCAAAGATAAGTTGGGGGTTGCTCTGGTTGGCTTAGGGTACTACAGCACCGACCTGCTGGCCCCGGCCCTCCAGAAAACAAAGAACTGCTACCTGGCTGGTATCGTGACAGGTACGCCCGAAAAGGCGGAGAAGTGGAAGAAGCAGTACAACATTCCAGATAAGAACATTTATTCGTACCAGACCTTCGATCAGATTGTCAACAATCCTGACATCGATGTCGTGTATGTCGTGTTGCCCCCGTCGATGCATGAGGAGTATGTGGTTCGGGCTGCCAAAGCGGGTAAGCATGTATGGTGCGAAAAACCAATGGCTGTGACGGCAAAAGAGTGTCAGAACATGATCGACGCCTGTGCAAAAAGTAAGGTTTCGCTGGCCATTGGTTACCGATTGCATCATGAACCCAACACGCAGGAGTGGACGAAGGCGCTGCGTGGAGGAAAAATTGGTAATGTGCTGATGGTTAGTTGCTCAGCTGCTTACTATGACGCGCGTACTGATCACTGGAAGCAGAAAAAAGAAATGGGCGGTGGGGTTATGTACGACATGGGTGTATACGTAGTGCAGGGCGCTCGACTGGCTACGGGCGAAGAACCGATAGCGGTAACAGCCCAGCAGTATACTTCCCGGCCAAACGTCTACAAGAATGGTCTGGACGAAACCTCAATGGTCCAGCTCGTTTTCCCGAGTGGCGCACGAGCTGCTCTACAAACCAGTTACGGCATGAATATGAATTACCTGCATGTGACGGGATCGAAAGGAACACTCTATATGGAACCGTATTCGGGTTATAATGGCCAGAAAGGTGTCTGGAGCAATGGAGGTCGCATAGAACACCCCTACGAAGTACCTATGCAACAGGCCATGCAAATGGACGACGATGCGGCCGCCATCCTGGCAAAAAAGCCGCTGCTGGTTCCGGGCGAAGAGGGGCTTCGTGATATACGGGTTGTTGAAGCGATCTATGCCGCAGCGAAGTCAGGGAAAGAAGTAAAACTGGGTTAATTGCTCAAGTTTAAGCCCGCATAATCAGGACTGGCATGTCGGCATGATTTAAAACATCTTCGGCCACGCTACCCTGTATCCAGTGTCGAAGGCCTGTATACCCACGGGTATACAACACAATAAGATCGGCATGAATGGAATGGGCATACTCCAGAATGCCATCGGGTACGGTGTGGTCGTGGACAATTTTGAGGTTGTAGTGGTCAATGTCGTTTGCTGCGGTGAAGTCGGCTACCCACTCCCGAATCCCTTCAGGCTGGCGATTGTCGGTAGGGGTAACTACATACACATATTGTCGGCAAAACTGATCATCGAGCCGAAACGGGAATAAATGTGGCTTTTTTAATTCCTCATCCAGATCGATGCCAAACACAATCTCCTGAGGATTGAACCGGCCTACAGGCTCCTTAACAACCAGTACCGGACAGGTAGCGAAACGGGTAATGAATTCAGCATGCGAACCTTCAATCCATTCCAGTAAACCAGATGCCCCTTTCGATGCCAGCACAATCAGATCGGCCTGTTGCGCATTAATGGCGTTGATGAGCCCTTCTATGTTGCTGCCTAGTACGGGTTTGATGGTCACATCGGCATAGGCCGGGTTAGCTACCAATTCATGAAGGGCTTTTTCGGCTTCTTTCCAGGCATCTGCATAGAGAGGCCCCATATCCAGAGAAAGGCCCGTAACGCTATCGGCTATTCCTAAAGACGGAACGCCATACAATACGGTATGGAGAAGAATGATTTCAGAATCGTAGGTGCGGGCTATATCAGCCGCTACATCGAGGGCATAGATTGTGATAGGGCTTAGGTCGGTGGGGACCAGAATAGTTTTCATGGAGCAAAGAGCTTGTTAGTCAGGACAAAACAAGCTGGATTCGCATCGATAACCCATGATTTGACACAGTAGCCGACTTGATTAGAATCAGTTGGAGCTTGGTATACTACACTTAGAATACGGATTGTTATGATTTTTAGAATTACCGTTGATCTAATCCTGAAAATCATAATAATCCGTGTTCCTGTTGTTTTATGGAACTGCCTGAAATAAGCTTATTTAGCTAGGTGTATGTTTTATATATAGGCTTTAGTGTTTTAGTTGTATTATATAAAGTCGGCTGGCGCATTTGGTGGGGAGCCTGACTTTTGCTTATTTCGCCTGTCAACCCCGTTCGTTTATGCAACCCACCGATTTTACCAAACTCCCCGCCGAGCAGCAACTCGACACGCTGTATTTTGCCGGTGACATTCTGGCCAACCGCTACGAGGGCGACAATATTTTTCTGCTCTATAATCTTCGCGATTTCTACGTCGAACTTCGCTACGATGCCTACAACAATCAATTGAATCAGGTCTCAGCCTTTCGGGGGACCGATAAACTGGAGCCATACTTACCATACCTGGTCGATTAAATTCACGAATCAGCTGTAGTACAGATAATTGTAGACTTGTAACGTCTGCTGAGCGATAGGCTTTATACTACTTTGCCAGTAAGAAGTACGTGTGGCCTCCGCTACCTTCGGGTACGAAGAAACTATCTACTAGGATAAAACCTGTTTCGCTGAACCAGTTTCGGTACGTATTGGCATCGGCGTGGCTCCAGTACATCTCAGTGTCAGGCTCAATCCAGTTAGATTCGCTACCTGTCCATTCGCCAGCTCCTGTTATGCATAAAAAGTAACCACCCGGTTTGAGCCATTGGTAAACAGCTTTAAATAAAGTTGGCTGCTCAACCAGCGGAAGGTGGATGATGGAATATAAGGCAACAACGCCATTGAATGATTCGGCAGGAAAGGAGAGGGCCGACATATCAGCAACTTCAAAGCGAGTCTGAGGGACGTTCTGGCGGGCCAATTCGACTTGTATGGGAGAGAGATCGATGCCCAGATAATCGGTAAACTGGCTCAGGTATTGGGCGGTTGGAATCCCATCGGCACAGCCCAGTTCAAGTACACTACTCCCGATAGGAAGACGCTGGACAAAATCGGTTAGCCAGTTCACATATCGTTTTGAATCCGTCTTCTCAAAGAAAGTCCGGTACGAGCTGCCCAGACGGTCATACCCTTGCCGTACAATGCGTTTAGGATCGTCCAACGTTTTATTCGTATCTCAAAATCTGACTGACAAATGTAGTTTGGAAGAAGCTTATTGCCGACGAACTATGGGAAGTTGAAGGGGCTTCTTCGCGAATTACTGCAACTAACGCTCGTTATCTCAAACAAATGAAGAAATCGACCGGGCACTATCATTAAGTACTTTATAACTGTAACCTCTGCCTTACCAGGTCCAGCCAGATAGCCCGACCTTCGCAATTCCAGTGCGTATCGCTTTTTAGATAAGGCGATTGGGGAGCTTCAAGAAAATGAGTATACGTGTTGATCGTCGGTACTGTTAACCTGGGGTTGTTTTGAATTCGCTCAATCAGATGGTTGTAGTCAGTGCGTTCCCGTTCCAGAATAGTCGCTTTATTGGGAATAAGCGACAGGTAAACAGCATCGAAGCCCAATTGCTGGTATCGCTTTGCCACCGAATTGATGCTGTCCACCAGCGTATTGACTTCCCGATCCGATAAGGTTGAAAAAGAGGAGTTTAGAACATTGGCTGAATCGGTATCGCTATGCAAAAAAATATGCTGGTGGTTTCGGGACAGGCTAACGCTGGCATTGGGTCGGTCGAACCAGTTCAGGGTGAGGGTAGCTTTCAACTCTTTAAACCAGAATGCCCAGTTGCCACTGAACAAGGCCGATTCGAGCCGTTCCTCTACATCGGTCCGGTGAAGTTCAGAACTGATCCGCTGGGCCAGCGTTGGCTTTGGCGTCGGATTCTTCGTTGTGTCCTGTACAACACAATATTCGGTAATGTGTTTGGCGAAATGCTCCCGAACGTGCCGTTCTACAGATTCAATCAGTAAGAGATTACGCTTTGATGGATCGAGCTGTATGCGTTGCTGATTGTCCCAACCCACTCGCTGGTAATGACTCACCTGAAAATCGGACTGGCTCAGCCTTTGAGGCTCTGAAAAGCTATCGCCAATCAAATATAACTGTGCTGAGGCTGTGTCACTAGATCGGTTTGAGGGAGGACATTGAGGCTGAGGTACTTTAAACTGCGGGAGAGCCGACAAACGATATAAATCGCCAAATCGATAGTCGTCAACAATAACGCCAATACTGTATAACCACCGTGATAGCGTAGTCGAAAGGCCACCTCCCCAGAGCAGAATAGCGATCACTAAAATAAGGTAACGTAGTACACGCATATGTATGGAGTGGTAAAGTGTTGATGTAGGTAACCCTACACTTGGCTGCTTTACCTCAATCTAATGCTGAATAACTGAACGGCCTGCTTGATTCCGCTCAAAATAGATAATTCGTTTGATCGTTCGTCGAACTGCAAAACTACTGGAAAATCACTCGGAATGGGGCGTTCCCCGATAATTCGACCGTTTAGGTCATACAACGTGGTAAACCCTCCCGATTGCACACTGATGAGTTCGATACCTGCACCAAGCCGATGGTAACGCACGTTGTTACGCTCAGATTGCAAAGCACGAACGTCGAACATCCGCTGGCCCTGTTGGTTCAGGATGGTTACTTCGGTATCGGCCGCCCGAATAAGCAGCCAGTTCGTTTGTTCTTCATCGGGAAATAGCCGGAACGAGCCACGCCGAACCGGGCGGTATAGCTGAGTCCGTTTGGCAATAAGCCCGTTGGTGTTGATCGAAAACAACTGGCCTTCATCGGCAATGGTCTGAATCAACGTTTGACCCGTAGGAATCAGGGCTGGACCTACAAATCGGATTTCTGACTCGTCTTCATTTTTTCGTTCGATACGGGCCGGGAAATGAGGGAATTCACTACCATTTTCACGCCAGTAGTTCAGCGTGCCGTCGGCCTGAATACCCAGCACATTCATGCCCGACGAAGTGGCCATGACTTGAAAAGGTAACTGCAACTGTCCTTTTCGTGGGGCTGTCATAATCCGGATGAATGCCTTACGCTGCCGATCAAGGGCATAAATATGGCCATCCTGGTGAGCCGCCAGCGCTACCAGATTGCGTTGCTGGCTTCCCCGTGGACGAGCCAGGTAAGACGGATCGAGACCCTGAGGTAGCGGAATCGCCTGCAACGTAACTTCATTACGGGTACGGATCGGATCGGCTACGTAGAGCGTTCGATCGGTCATGAACAGGTATTGGAGTCGTCCATTGTTCAGGAAATCGACTGCCAGCGCGTTACTGCGGATAGGGCCGTCGGTGCGGCTCTGAACAATTTTTTCTCCCTTCGGCGTTACCAGTACAAACTCACCGGCCTCATTTTGTGCGTAGAACTGAGCCGAACTATCACTCAAATTTCCCGCTACGATGGGAGCAGCAATGAGTGGGGCTTCAAATTCAACCTTCTTTCGCAGCAGCAACTTATTAAGAACCGCTCGACTGGCCCGTCGGGTCGTACGTCCCAAAATAACAGTCGATTGAATGTTTTCGTTGCCGTAACTGGCCTGGTAGGCCATGTTTTCCAGATTAGACAGCGTTGTACTGCCTGTAGCGGGGTCGACCTGATCCAGCAGATTTTGCCAGGCTAACGGCCAGGTTGGAGGCACGGTCGTTTGTGCCCGATTTAACCGAACCAGGGCAGTGAAATTGGCGGGACGAAGCGTTGTGTTGAGTAGCTCAGCCTGACGTGTATCCGCTGTCCAGACAGTTCCACGCTGTACCTGCTGGAGATAGTCCTGCATCGCTTCTTCATTATTTGCCACAATTACCGCATTGTTATGCAAAGTGACCCAGCTCTGTGAAAAGCCTGCAAAAAGGCTACTAAATAAGGACGCTGGCAGTTCTGGAACAGGTAACTGTAAAAGTTTATGACCAAGATAGTCTTTAGGAGAGGCTGGTGATTTAGCACCTGCCTGAAAAGCGGCCAGTTGATATAAGTTAGCCAGTTTTTTGCCGTCTTTACCTGTTAGAATAAGTACCTGTCGGAGGGCGCCCGTTGGCGATTCCAGACGGGCTAGCAGTAGGTCGCTACCCAACGATTTGTAGAGTGTTTGGGCTGCTGGTTTAATTTGGTCGAACCGATCGCGCAGAAAATCGCTGGACGCTGATCCAAGTAAACGGCTAAGTGAACTACCAAAATGCTCGGCATCACTGATAGCTATGTGATAGAGGGTAGCTGTCGTTTGTGGAATCAGGTTTGCGTGTTGAATTCGCTGGGGTGTCTGGTCGGCAAATAAGTCGGCCACGTCACGTCGATTGCCAATCTGGTCAACTGCGTAGCCGATCAGGTGTGAACGCGAAGCCGATTGACGAAACTGTAAGTTGAGTTCCTCGGGCAGAAACAAACGAACCAGTGAGCCTGCATTGCTGAATAACGCCTGAAGTACTTCTGGCCGAACCGATACACCAGCCAGGTGGTCGGCATCGACCCGAAAGTCCGGTTCAGCCTGAGAGAACTTGAGGGACTGGTGCATTCGTTTCGCCACATTCTCAATTAGAATCCCCGATACACTGCCTACCAGGAAACCGTCCGTCAGAATAAATGAGCCAATCGGTTCATTCATGCGGGAAACTAAATCCAGGATTTTCTCCCCCGAAAATGTGTGACTGAGTACCCTGTACTGGCGAGGGTCAGGGGTGGTAAGTCGGTGTAGAAATGACTCATCTTTATCCGTAATTGGAATATAAAAGATGAAATCGAGTGTTGTTTTTGAGAGGGAATGAAGCGAGTAGCGTACCTGCCGACCAGATATGAATTTAATAACCGTGGCGGAGTCGGCAGTAGCGTAAAGAAAGCGATCAAGTCGCCGACGGGCTTCGTCAAAAACAGGTATCTGCCGGAGCGACATCTCTGTCCGAAGGACACGGGCTGAAATCGTATCCTGCAGGCGGTCGCTGGTCAGAATCATCAGCGAACCCGGAGGGATCAACGAACCAACTGTACGGGATGCCGGTACGAACTGCCGATAGACCCACCAGCCTATCAGTAGCACCACTATTGCTCCGGCACCGATCCAGATGTTTCGTTTCATAAATTAAAAATAATCGATAGTCAATAGTAAGTATAAACAATGACTTACTATTGACTATCGACAGAAGATTATCGACTAAATTATCTATTTACCCCACATCGCGTTGGCGGTTTCGGGGAAAGGCAGTGTCAATTCAGGAATATTAGCCGCCACTCTATTGGCCCATTCTACACCCTGCATCAGCGAATGATCCTGATTACTTACCTCATATTTCCAGGCACCAAATCGACCTCGTGAATAAATATCGAACGATTCCAGTTTAGGCAAAACAGCTTTTAAAATACCATCCCGTTCTACCGATGGGGTGGGGTAACCATAATCGAAGGCCATATGGAACGTAGAAATCACATCGTCGGCCGATTCAATCAACTGGTCTTCAATCAGAGCCCGGATAGTGTCGTCGATCAAGGTTTCGCGATTAACGGGCTTGGCCGACGATTCACTCGTTTCGGTCATTAGTGACCAATGCTGATTAATGTCGGGAACGTTATTGGGGCTGTAGTTCGAGAACACCGTAACCCGGTAGTAAGGGCTGTTGTATTCCGGGAAATACATCCAGCACATGGTTTTGAGGCTCTCTTTAGGCTTCCCTTTCAGGCCAACTCCTACAACATTGGTTGACGAATGCTTGAGTCCCTGCGCTGTTTGTACCGTTTCGGGCTCAAGGCCTTCTACACGTTGCGTAAACAGATCGAGCGGCATGGTACTCATCAGGTAATCGTAGTGAATCTCTTCACCAGTCGACAGGATGAGTTTTTTCTCCGGCCCGATTACTTGCTCGACGGCGATATTGAGTTTAATATAGTCCCGGCCAATCAGATCCCCAACGGCTTCCCAAATACCGCCCGTACCACCCTGTTTCGGGAATTGGAACGTACTATTGGGCCCCCACGAAAAATCGTCCTGATTGAATATGATGTTTTTTGTGACCCGCTGTAGGTCAGTGATGGCTACCCGTTCGCCCACCCAAACGGCATTCATATCCTCTGGTGGATACGCCCATACTTTAAAATTGTAGGGGAACATGAACGTTTCGGCCAGACCAGGCCCGAAGGTGGCCAGAATCCATTCCCGGAAGTTAGCGGGCTTCTTATTATTAGGAAATTTGTAGTTGTGAATGATGCCTTCCAGGCACTTCCACATCGTTTCGGGCGTAAGGTACTTGATGTTGTTCTGGAATGGATAGGGGACAAATCGACCTTCAATCCAGACCCACGATTCGCGCTGGTGACTGAGCCAGCCTTCTGCACCCAATGCTTTGTGCATCAGGTCATCGAAGTACTTGTAGTGAGAGAACTGCACATGGCCTCCTACATCCCAGGTGAAGCCTTTTTCATCCACAAAACTTTTGGACAAGCCACCAATTCGCGCTTCTTTTTCGAGGACAACGAAATCAGTAATTCCTAGTTCTTTAAGGCGGTAAGCAGCTCCAAGGCCCGTAGGGCCAGAGCCTATGATAACATACTTATACTTCATGATTAAGTTGGAGCAGATATAGGATATATGATAAATTACGTTTACAGCAAAACCTCCTATATCCTATAGCACTAATTACGCCGTTACCGGCTCGGGTTTTTTGAGTTCTTTGACTTTGCTACCCAGTTCGAATCGGAACTGAGCTAATTCTTTAAAGCTCTGAATACACACTTTCAGAAGTTTCCATTTCAAAATAGAAACTGTACCCGTCAGCCGTTCTTTGTGAGTAATTGGAATATCGAAGGTATTGTAGCCGGCCTTTTTCGCCATTACGGCCAGAAAAATATTTGGCGCAAAGGGGGTTGGGTTAGGCAGTTGGGCTAACAACTTACGCAGAAATGAACCCCGGATAAGCCGAAATGGAATGTTGCTATCCTTGATGTATGTTCCGTAAATAAACGCGATACTCCAGCGAAGAATTTTCGTGATAAACAGACGAGCCGGAGCATCGAACCGTTCTTCCCGGTAGCCCAGGATAAAGGGTGATTCGTGCCGTTTAGCCCACAACTTAGCAAAATCTTCGGGTACAAACTGGTCGTCGCTGTCGGTTTGGAAAACATATTCTGAATCGAGCGCGACGGCCTGCCGATACCCATTCACTACAGCATTACCGTGCCCGCCGTTTGGCTGGTGAACAACCATCAACTTTGGATAGCGACTTTTTATTTGGTCTAGAATAGCGCCGGTCTTATCGCGCGACCCGTCATTGATAACGATCAGGCGAGTGTTTTCGGTAGGAAATTGTTCGGTCAACAGATCGGTCCACAGCTTTACAACCGTTTCGATGACTTCTTCTTCGTTGTAAGCCGGCATTACAATAGACAGCAGGAGGCTCATTCAGTGTACTTTAGGGCGTTGGCGGTACGTCTGTCGTTTGCCAACAGGTTTAAAATAAGTTGGACCAACAGACATTGCCAACCCGATAGTTCATCCCTATCAATACTGCAAATATAGAAATAGTTAGTGGCTAAACGTAGGGAGTTAGCTAACGGTTAGCTTCTGTAAAGAGCATTCGGGCGAATTAATAGGAAAATTTATCTTTTAAACCATTGATCGGCTTTTCGATCAGGTACCACGAAACCGTTGCCAGCAATACGGTTAGAAAAACGAAATAGGAGAATTGAAAAAAATAAGAACTGTTCAATACAGGAAGCAGGTCCGTAATCCGACGCCAGGAGCGGACGGTAAAATGAGTTGGTTGAGTGTGATAAACGTTGAAAACAAAGTTGTGGTACAGATATAAACCATAACTGATGCGGCCCAGGTATTGGCTAACCCGATTTTCCAGTACCCATTTCATGACGCCCCCGAATCCAAGCACGGCCCGTCCGATAAGGAAGAAACCGAAAATTGAGGCTGCCAGCCGCTCCCATACATCCGACATGATGTTATGGTAGCCACGTGGGGAGTCTACGGCTATCCATTGATTTAATAACCCCACGCCAATGAAGCCAGCCAGGCCGAGCCAGACCCAGATCGACGATTGAAAGACCTTGTTGAACAGGTCACGGCGGTATAGCCAACCGTAGGCCATAATGGCACCCAGGCCAAACGAGTCGAGACAGGTTGGCGTTGACACATACCCGATAAACCAGGGTAGATTGGCCCGATGAAGGACATACCGAAGCCCAACACTGCCAACGATCATGCAAAGGGCTGTAATGGGTACATATCGGCGGGGAATAAAGAACAGAAGCAGAGGCAGAAAAAGATAGACTTGTTCTTCAACGGCTAATGACCATAGATGGTCAACAGTGCCCATCCAAGTATGGTACAGAGCTATATAGATATTCGTAGCATACAGCGCTAACCAGGCAAATTTTTGTCGAACGGGTGGTTCATTGATCAGGGCCAGAACAAGCAGCGTCAGGTAATAGACCGGAAAAATTCGGATCGTTCGGCGGATGTAGAACGTTTTAAGATACTTACCCAGGCCGCCGTTGGGCTGATGGCTGAGTTTATCTTTACTAGATAGCAAAATACGGGTGATCAGAAAGCCGCTCAGCACAAAAAAAATCGTTACACCTAAGGCACCAAGTGCACCGACCGGCAATTCGATATGCTCCATCGTCCAGTGGTCGAACAACACCAAAGCAACAGCAATAAACCGAACCCCATCCAATTGTAGCAGGTGATTCAGAGCAGGGCGTGTAGGCTGTGTAGTGAGTGGCGCGTTTGGTTGCATAAAAAGCGTGTTCGGTTGGCGATTCTAGTTCGATGTTAATCTCATAATACCGACTAGTTACTGACGATTACCAGTTTTTTTTCAGGGTTGCCGCGGGCGGCCCGGCTGATTCAATCGTTTGGTTTGTGGGATGTAGACTGGCTCTACCGTCGGGAATTGTCAAAATAAATAACTGGTACGAACCTGCAATCATCTCTTCCGTTGGCACATTGGCTGTAAAGCCGTTTGTAAACAAGTTGGCAGGCAGAAAACGGGCCGCTTGCACGGATTGTTGATTTTGTCGAACGGGAAACAGATACGATCGTACATCGGAGCGGGCCAGCAGGTAAGGCCCTTCATCTCCGATTCCCTGTGCTGGTAGCGTACTATTTTGGATCAGGTATCCACCGGAATCTTTTTGTAGCTGGACAGGCACGGCTGCCTGAGTGGGTTGCCCAAAAATAGTCGGTAACGTAGTATCGTAAAAAGCGGGCGCTAAGTCGGTGTAGTGGCTGGACGCTGAGTCGATACTGATGGTCGCATTGTTGGCGTTATGAGTCCAGTTAAACTGGTGTGTGGTCAGCCAGTGCCGCCAGTATAAGGTATCGCTCAGATAGGTAAGATACGAACCAGCCATTAGACCAGCACTGAAAACTAGTCCCAAAACTAGTACCCAGAGCCTACCTGTCTTTCGCTGTTGCACAATAATGAAACAGTAGACCAGTGCCAGTAGAAGTAGGGAATAGATTTTATAGCGACTGGTGATCAGTAAATGCAGGCCAAAGCCTACCCGCGACCAGGCTACCGTTGCGGCTGTTCCCAAGAGAAAAGCGGTGGTACCGAAAAAGAAATAGCTGAAGGCTGGAAACTGCTTTTTTACGAACCCTTTTTCCAGTAGGTACACCCAACTACCCAGCGCAAGCACAGTGGCGATACTGCCAACAAGCAGGCATTTGGCAAAGGCGGGGCCAACAGGGAATGCCTCGGCGGCTGCCCCACTGAAGGCGAGCCAGCCTTTAATGAGGTCGAAGAAGGAGCCGCGAGCAGGGGGATTGCCTGGGGGCTTCTGGTAATTTAGAAAATAAAGGCCAATCAGTACAACAGCACTAATAGACCAGATGAGTATGGCTTTTCGATTGGGTCGTTTCTCAAGCAACTGTTGCAGCACCAGTATGGCAAAACCGACAGGCCAGACTAGCAACCCATTACCACTCGTTAGTGTAGCAGCTGTAGCCAGCACCAAAGCAGGCCATAGGCGGTTTGAAAAAGCCAGTTGATAAATCGTCCAGAACACCCAGAGGAGTACAGTAAAGTTCTGCAGGGCGGCCATGCCCCAGAACATATTCTCCCACTGCGACAGGTTGAGAAGCAGAAAAGCAACAGGAGGAAGATAGACCAGATAATCCGTTAGGCTGGGTGATACCTGAGCCTGAGCATTTTTTCCTTGCAAAACCGTCGATCGACCCAATACCAGACCAAAAATAGCGATCAAACCCAGCAGACTCAGGTTACCAACAAGCATTAGATGGCGGTAACTGAACTTACCAAATAGGTTGAAGTCCAGCCAGGTTATTATCCGATCGTAGACAATCCGGTGCTCGTTGTGTTGACGATAAAATTCGTAGAGTTTTCCGGAAAGTGAGGCTTCTTTATCGAAATTCAGCAGGAAGGCTCTCAGAACATGATCATCCCACTTGGGTATGCTGACCGCATAGGTAGACCAGACATACCAGAAGAGTACGACCGGAATCAGGATAAGCCCCGCAGCTACGAAACCGGCAACGAGTCCGTAGCCTTTCCGTTGTGTCTGTGAGGTATTGGATAAGGTTACCAAGGGATCAGGATACTAGTTTGTAAAGGACGCTAACTGCCGGGCAATGTTGACCGGATCGAGTCCCGATAATTGCTGGTGATATTTCTGATCGCCGTAGAGACCGTTCGGATACCCTTGTGCCGACAGACTAACGAAATGGCTTGGTGCAGCCCCATCGGCCAGAAGTTTAACAGATAATTGTTGCGCCAGACCACCAACCGATACATGTTCTTCTACAACGAGCATGGGTTTTCCAGCCCATTTGTGCGCTAAGTCAGCCGGTAAATCGAGGGGAAGATTCGTAGCCGTAAACACATCGAATTGATCAGTCAGCAATTTATCCTGTAAGGCTGTCAATACATTGGCGGTAACGGGTCCAAGAGCCACCACCGTTCCAATGGGAGACTGGCTCCGAACCACATGCCTGAATGAGCCATAGGTCTGAGCACCATCGGGCGTATTGGGCCCTGCCCCCAGGCGCAGATACGTAGGACGACCTTCGGCCACGATCTGATCCAGCATTGGCGACACTTCATCGGCAAACGCCGGTATGTACGTATTCACGTTTTGCAGACTACTCAGGCAGGCCAGATCTTCGATGGCGTGGTGCGTACTGCCCATAATGCCATAGCCATACCCACCCCCGTTGCCAACCAGAAACACGGGCATCCGGTGCAGACAAATATCGTTTCGAAACTGCTCCAGACATCGATAGACCACGAAAGGGGCAATGCTGTAGCAAAACACCTTATAGCCTTTATAGGCCATACCGGCTGCTACGCCAACCATGTTCTGTTCGGCTACACCTGCATTGATGAAACGGGGCCCCAGCACATCGGCTACGTTTTCAAGGGCACTATAGCCTAAATCGCCAGTGATGAATATGATCTTATCGTCTTCCCGAGCAATTCGTTCGACGGCGGCTGAAAATTCTTTTCTCATGAACGTTTACGGGCAGCCAGACTGAACTGCGTTGAAAAATGCTTCACAATTGGCGCTCAGTATTTACCTGGATTTATTTCGTACAGAATGGCAATGACAACTAAAGAATCTATCGTTTCCGTTCTGTAATTAAAGCCGAAATTTTATCCGGAGTGTTATAAATACGATCACCTTTACGGACCAGAGTGCGGATAAATTTCGGACGTTTTTTGGTCTCTTCAAAAATCTTGCTGATGTACTCGCCCAGAAACGAAATGCCCAGCAAATTAATCCCCCCAAAAAACATCACCAATACAATAACGGTCGATAAGCCATATGGCGTATTGGGGTCGAAATTAAGTAGCCGCGATAGTATCTGCCAGACAATACCCAGCATCGAAAGTCCCGTCAGCACAAAGCCTGCGTAGGTCATCCACTCCAGCGGAGCAAAGCTGAATGAGAAAATGGCTTTCTTCGCCCACCAGATATTCTTCGTCCAGTTGTTGGTCGAGACACCAAACATGCGTTCCGGGCGAACGTAATCGACGCCCGTCTGTTTGAAGCCCACCCAGGCGCGTAAGCCACGCAGGAACTGTTCGGTTTCGGGCAGATTGACCAGTTCTCGTACTACCTTCCGGTCGATCATCGAAAAATCACCGGCATCGACCGGGATATTGATATAGGCCGTTCGTTTAAAGAGCCGGTAAAACTGCTTGTAGAAAAAGTGGACGTGAGCAGGCATTTCGCGCTGAATCCGAACGCCATAAGTGACGTCGAACCCCTGCTGCCATTTCTCATAAAACTTAGGAATGATTTCTGGAGGGTCCTGTAAATCACCATCCATCAGCACAACAGCGTCGCCGGATGAGATTTCCATTCCACTCAAAAACGCCGATTGTGAGCCAAAGTTGCGCGAGTGTTTTATGGCAATCACGTTCGGGTCTTTGGCGCAGATGTCGGCCAGAACCTCATCGGTATTATCGGGCGAGTTGTCGTTAACGAAAATGATTTCGTAGCGCACCTTCATTTCATTGAAGGTTTTAACCAGCCGTTCATACATGTAAGGAATCGCCTGTGCATCCTTATAGCACGCAATGATGGGCGAAATAACCGGATTGAGCGTTGGCGTCTGGAAAGCTGGTATAACGCGACTTTCGTACTGATGATTTACCTGCCATTCGGCGGTTTGCCGCAGGCCGTCGGTAAGCTGGGTAGTGGCTTTCCAGCCCAGATCAGCTTCAGCCGCCGATGGATCGCCATACCAATCGGCCAAATCCCAGTTCCGATTGTTCATACTGCCCCACACCGGCTCCTGGGTTAGCCCAAACGTTTGCCGGGCTACATCGACCAGTTCGCGCATGGTGGTTTTTTTTCCGGTGGCGATGTTGTAAGAACGGCCCCGAATGGCCGGATTTACGCGCAAAGCTGCCTGGACAAACGCATCCACGCAATCATCAATATACACAAAGTCACGACTAATATCGGGCGATACCAGCGGAGGTAACTGCCCTTTCCGGTTTTCTTCTACCAACCGGGGAATAAGCCGATCGGGCTCTTCCCAGCCACCGTAGATGGAATAAAGCCGCAGGTTTAGTGTGTTGAGCTGAGCAATACGGGCGTAGTATTCGAGCGTATACGCGGCCGATACTTTCGAAACCGCATAGTGGCTGTTGGGTTCAACCCGGTCGGTTTCTTTAGGAGCGGTGCAGTTGAAACCATATTCCGAACTGCTGCCCGCATGGATATACACCATGTCGGGTGTGCAGTTTTCCAGAATATTGACAGTCCCCAGTACGTTCGTTTCGTAGGTCAGGCCAACATTTTTCTGTTTACTGTAAGCACCATAGGCCGCGAGGTTGAAAACCGTTTTTGGCTTTATTCGACCAAACACATCCTGTACCGACGTATTAGAGAGAATATCGCAGTGAACGATGTTTTCGGCAGGGACATCCAGAAGTTTCAGCCGCCAGGCTTTGGTGGCATCGTGGGTCAGCGCGTACACATCCTTGCGGACGCGGAAGAGTTGCTCAAACAGGTTGGCGCCAATGAAGCCACTAGCTCCAAAAACGACAATCGGTCCATTGAGCTGCTTTATGCTGGTAGGTAACAAATCGGGGACAGACGAATTCATTTAGGCCGCAATATTACGGCAAAAGATGGATTTGCCTAGGCCCATATACAGTTTTATAGGAAATGGTAATGAGCGAACGGTCAAACCTGAGCTACCTGAGAGGCTAGGTAACGCTCATGAACATCCGATTTTGCTTGTTCGTATTGAGCCTCCGACATAGGCAGGTAATGCCATTCAAGCCGATTTTCCATGTACGAAACTCCTTTCCCTTTTACCGTTTGGGCGATAACCAGTTTCGGCTTTCCATTCGGCGTAGCCGTGAGCTGGTCGATGGCGGCCGTTACCTCGTTGATTGAATGCCCATCGACCACGACTGTCTCAAAACCGATGGCATTCCAGGTTCGTACATCGGCCGTATCGCCCATCACATCAGCTGTATAGCCAAAGCCCTGCAAGCCATTTTTATCGACCAGTACGATGAGGTTATCCAACTGATGCTGAATGGCAAAGTGAGCGGCCTCCCAGGTTGTTCCTTCGTTGGTTTCGCCATCTGACATTAGTACAAACACGCGGGAATCGTCGCCGAGTAGTTTGCCTGCCTGGGCAACCCCCGTACCAATGGGCAAACCATGCCCTAGCGAACCCGTTGCAAAGGGGATTCCTTTATGCTGATTTGGGGCCGGGTGAGCAGGGAGAGTAGTCCCATTGTGATAATAGGTAGCCAGCACGTCGTCCGAAATTTCACCCAGGTGATTGAGGCAGGTATATAGGGCGGCTGCGGCATGACCCTTCGACAGAAGAAATGTATCCTGTTCGCGTTTTCGCAATACGAGTGTAGCAATCATCAGATCGATGCAACTCAGCGAGCAACCGATATGACCGGCGTGTGCCTGATTGTATAAGCTCAATATTTTGAGACGAAGCTGGCCCTGAAGCGTTTGCAAATCGGTTGATTCAGTTGTTGACGTCATGATTGATGAAATAAATGAATAATGTGGAATGAATCGGCAGCTAACGGTTGGCAACTCGTCGTTTATCCTTCATGTCACTTCCCCCATTTTTCATTGGTTCATTTTACATTATTCATTAAATAGAGTCCTAATCGCCGTAGCGGTATTTGTTGCCCTGAAAGTCAAAAATAGTAATTTTTTTGTCGGAACCCCCTTTCACCAGTACAATTCGGTCGCGTTCGTTCGGATCAACACGCTGGATATACTGAGCATCTTTGGGCAGATACAGGTTGACCAGTTGAGCATCGTAGAGTGAAACGGGTGAGAAGGTAATATCGTTTTTCTTAGAGCGAATAACCCGCTGCTTATTAGGGTAAAGAATGGTATCGCCTGGTGCGTAAAGTCGTTTCAACTGTTGGGCAGATGACCAGTAAGGGTTAGCAATACGTGGCTCACCAAACAGGGTGTATTTAGCGGCCGTATCCTCATAAATACCTACCAGGAGTTGGCCAATAAATCCAGCCTGAATCAGCAAAACAAGAGTTATGGGGACACTGAACCACCAGCGCGTATGTACCAATTGGAGGAATCCAAAGGCAACCAGAATACAGACATAGGGAAACGAAAACCCGGAATACCGTTGTGTGATGCCATACGTATGTCCCGACCGCCACGCCATAAACAACAAGAAGAACGTAGGAATCAGGGCCAGCATAAGCAATAGGAAAACCAAACGTTTCTGTTGAGTGTCAGTCTGATAAATGACGTACCGCCCGATCAAATAGATAAACGGAACGGCAATAGACAGTACCAGTAGGCGAATCGGCAGGACCGTATAAAAAGGTAAACCCGCCAGCAGCAGCAATGGAACGGCTACATAAACCCAGATCGGAGGCTTAGGTACCAGAAAATACCGATGCATGACCAGCGTAGCTACAGTACCCAGCCCCAAAGCCAGCAGTGAGTTACGAATACCGCCCAATACAGCCGACAAACCATTGGTGATGATGAACAGATCAGAAAAAACCGGAACGGCCCGTGTCAGAATATTAGGGATTGTTGCGGGTAGAATGATGCCGAATCCATTATGGAGTGGATTGGTAAGAGCCAGGTTGCGGTAAAAGTTTTTCTGTTCCTCGAGAATATAAAAGGTGTATGTACCTCCGCCATACCGAAACCATAACGACACCAATCCCAGTCCAACCAGAGCTGTCACAGCAAACTGCACCCAGGCCCGTCCGTTCCGAAGATAGAGTAACGCATAAAGGCCGTGGCACAAAAATACGGTGATGGTCAGATAATGCGAGAGGAGCGCCGTTACAAACGTTAGGCCATAGGCCAGATACAGCCAAACGACCGGACGCTTTCTGGACCGGGCGAATCGGCCAGGAGCCTGTTGGGTGCGTTCCAGAATGAGCAGAAAAAGATGGGTAGCCAGCAATGTCAGAAAAAACGACATTGAATAATTGCGGGCAATGTGGCTATACGAGACAAAAAACGGCTCAATGGTTGCAATGGCGGCACTGGTTAGGGCAAGCGTATCAACAGTATTCGACCTGAGGGAGCCGGACGCTCCTGGGCGTGAGGCATCTTCTGGTCGGAAGTGCCGTCGAACAAAAACAAATAACAGCCAGACAATCAGTGTGCTGAAGATCACCGACGGCATACGGAGTGCCGTGTCGCTCAGGCCAAAAATGCTGAGCCAAACCATTAAAAAACCGTAGTAGGAGGGGCTGTTACCAATATCTCCCCGGATGTTTGCCTCTACAAAATCGGAATAGGTTTTCGGCTTCCAGAATTCGGCTGGTGTAAAGTATGGTTTACTAAATACATCTTTCTGGTTAGCCCCTTCGAGGCATACCCCCTGACTGATGAGTAGGGTTGATTTTTCGTCGAAATAAATGCCATAGGTACCAACTCGATACAGGCGAAGACATAAGGCTAGCACCAGTAAGGCACCTAGCAAAATCAGGTAATTGCGGGGTAATTGAGCAGACATTTGGGCAAAACTACGAGAAATTGCGGGTTCTCACAGTTTAAGAATGGTGAATTCTACCCGCCGGTTTTGTTTACGCTTCTCTTCGGTTTCGTTGCTGGCGATGGGTTTGCTGGGGCCCCAAGCTTTGGTTTGAATCCGATTTTCCGCTATCCCCTTACTCGTCAGATACTCTTTAACGACCCGAACTCGGTCTTCGGAAAGCTTCATATTAGGCTCCCAATCACCCTGATTATCTGTATGTCCTTCAATCAGAAGCTCCATGGCCGGATATTTTTCCATCATAGCCACTACCTGGTCCAGTTCGGCATCGGCACCCGGCAACAGGACAAACTGACTTTGCTGAAAAAGCACATCGCGCATGACGATTTTCTGTCCGGCCTCGATTTTGACCAGATAAAGATTGCGTCGTATGTCTCGGAAGCGTTTGTCCTTACTCAGGTCAAGCATTTCACTGGCTGTAAAATAGCCGTCTTTTTTCGCTTTCAGATTATAAACTTTCTGCGTAGGCAGAATCATCTTGTACTCACCCGTCTCGGGATTATAATCGACTTTAGCAACCTCTTTGTTTTCACCAAGAAGACCGGATGCTACTTCGGAGGCAACGGGTTTTTTACTTTGCGCATCCAGTACCTGCCCCGATATAATGGCGACCGGATCGGGTTTAATAGCTGGGTACAGTTTTAGCCGAAAAATATCGTCTTCGCCCAACGAATTTTCTGTTGAACACATATAAGCATAATCTCCCGAAGCAGGAATGGTAAAATAGCCATCCCATTTAGGGGTATTAATAGCTGGGCCAAGGTTTTCGGGTTCACTCCAGTTTGTCCAGGAATCATCTAAGCGATGTGAAAGAAAAATGTCTGCATTTCCGTAGCCAGCATAGCCTCTTGTTGTGAAGTAAAGCGTTTTGCCATCTGCTGCTAGAAAAGGAGAGAATTCTGTATCGGCTGTATTAACCGTTTTACCTAGCGATAATGGTTCCGACCAGGTTTGATCGGTCTGTTGAAAAATTACATATAAATCACGATCTCCAATGGTATCTTTTCGGCGAATCGACAGAATTCCGACTTTTTCATCGGAACTGATAAAGTACTCAGCATATGGAAATTTCTTACTTTCAGGAATATCCGTCCGATAATAATCATTCGGCAGGTTATAATAGTTTTTGATTTTACATTCGGTGGGGAACGACCATCCTTTGGGGGTTTTCATCGTGCGTGATAAACCAGGGCTCATACTACCAGAAGGATGATAAACATTGACTAGATAAAGCGTTTTACCATTGATGGCACTACTACAGATCGCATTTTGATCGTTATTATTGATTGGGGAACCTATATCTTCAGCCTTGTTCCATATCCCATTTGGACCTAATGTTGAATACCAGACATTTTGGTCTGCGAGTTCGTTTTTAGCCTTGAGAGTGGCATGGGTGAAGTAGAGAGTTCTCCCATCGGGTGATATGACGGGCGCTGTTTCCTGTTCCTTTGTATTGATATTCGGGCCTAGGTTTTCCCGGACAATCTCTTTAGGTATGTCTTTCGCTAGATTGATGCTGACCGAAACAGGGATAGTGCTTTCGGTAATGCCAATTGCATCGATCTGATTAGGGCCTTTTAAGGTCAATCCGTTTATAATGACCTTAATCTGAGTGCAGAGGTAGGCCGAATCTTTGGGGAAGATGCGAAGAAAAGGATCAGGGCGAGCCTGTATAGTCTCAATTTGATATATAGTATGTTGAGTCCCTTTTTCGTCTATTATAATTACTTTGACAACGGCACCCGGATTGACATTTTCGGCTATAATAATCTGCCGGGCCGCCATAGGCTTTTCAAAACCTACCTGAATCCACTCGTCGGCAGTGCCATCAGCATAATAGGGTGACCATGCACAGGGACTTTCACCCATTTCGAGAATCTTGCTTGGTCGACCAAGCGCTTGGGAAGCTTTGTATTGCTCTCCATATGGTTCTCCTTTTTTTTCTGATGATACACCTACTACCCGACTGGCCCATTGCACAGATACCGATTGGGGTGTGGTTCGTTGTTGAGAAACGGTCGCCTGTCCGTTGACTATTGTGATAGCCGCAACAACCCATATACCCGACAAGATGCTCCAACCTTGCATAACTAACTACGTGAACGAAGAGTATAAACGCCCAAATTAATAATTTACGGCATATCACGCACGAATTATGGATGAGCGGTTTAAAGTCTATACAGTATAACCAGGCTTCAGAAAGTTGCCTGTTAAATCTATCTAATTGGTCAGTACCCGATATTCCCAGGGCTTTAGCGTCACCAGAATCTCCGGCTTTAGCTCAACAGGCTGATGGCTGAATACTTCAGTGTACATTCCTGTGTACCCGTCTCCCATAAGACGAGCTGTTTGGGGTTGGTCACTTAAATTCACTACAACCACAATTCGGTCATTGTCGCGCTGACGATGGAAGGCATACACCTTATCGTCATGATCCGTTTCAATTTTGACGACTTTGCCACCTGCTAGCCCATTCCACAAGGCCCGGTTTCGGTGCTTCAGTGTGAGCAGGGTTTTATAAAAGTCACTTTTTTCGTAATTGCCCCAGGGAATGGTATCTTTTTCGGTAAAAGCCAGCCGCTTGTTCAGATTTGACTCCATCCCATTGTATACCAGAGGCATACCTTCGAGTGTACTGCTCAAGACAATAAGCGCATCGGCACCAGGGCCAAACGACTCGGTCAGAGTGCCATTTTTGGTGTTCTCGTCATGATTTTGTGTGAAAATCATCTGGTAGTACCAGGCTGGGAACTTCTTCTGATTGGCTTCACGAACCGAATCAATTTTAGTAGCCCGACTTTCACCTTTGGCTATCGACCGCATGATATTGTGCAGGCTCCAGCTATAGTTCATATTAAAGCCGCTTTTAAACTGATTGGGGTCATCTTCCCATTCCGAAAGCATAAAAACGGTTTTGATTTTGTCGAGTTTGGGGCGGAGTTCGGCCCAGAAATCGTTCGGTACCAGCCCAGCAACGTTACAGCGGTACCCATCAATATCTGCTTCTTTCACCCAGTATTGCATGGCTTCCATCATGGCCTGCCGCATATCTGGGTTATCGTAGTTCAGACCTACTATGTCCGTCAGGCTGCTGGGTTTGCCCGTTGCTGGGTCAACAGGAGCTGTCATTTTGCCCTTGGCAGTCATGTACCAATCGGGGTGCTGACTGACCCATACATGGTCTCGGCCCGTATGGCTGGCTACCCAGTCCAGAATTACACGGAGTCCAAAGGCATGGGCCCGGTTCACCAGCGATTTAAAGTCAGCCATGGTGCCATAAGCCGGGTTTACGGTTTTGTAATCAGAAATCACATAGGGACTGCCAAGCGTACCCTGCTTGCCTTCCTGACTGATCGGGAAAATCGGCATAAGCCAGATAATATCGACTCCCATTTCTTTCAGCCGGGGCAATTGGGCTTCTATGGCTTTGAAGTTCCCCTGGGCCGAAAATTGGCGCGTATTGACTTCGTAGATCGTTGCGTTTTTGGCCCACTCAGGCGAAGGAGGAGCACCGATGGATGTTGTATCGGAAGGGTTATTTTCGGTTTGGTTCTGGTTCGATTTGCGACAGGCCGTTGTTAAAATCAGCGAGCTGAGCAGAGTGGCCAGGTATATTTTCTTCATGGACGAATGCCTACAGAGTCAATTAAATTAAGCGTTACGGTTTTTGGGGATTGTGGATTAGGCCATCATTGGTAAACTACTAGCTTTTAGCTGACGAATCGCTTCGATCGGGTCTGCTGATCGGAATACGGAATTGCCTGCTACCAGTATATCGGCACCAGCCTTCACCAGCGCCCGAGCGTTGTGTTCGCCTACTCCGCCATCGATCTCGATCAGGGCTGTTGAGCCATTGGCGGTCAGTAATTGTTTTAACTTCGCTACTTTCTGAAGCGTATGGGGAATGAAAGTCTGGCCGCCAAAACCGGGATTGACCGACATGATAAGCACAACGTCGATCTGTTCCAGTACATCTTCCAGACCGCTGACGGGGGTGTGTGGGTTCAGCGCGACGCCAGCCCGACAGCCAAGCTCCCGAATGCGAGTCAGGGTACGATGGAGGTGCGTACAGGCTTCGTAATGAACATGGATGACGGATGCGCCCCCTTCGGCAAATGCTTCGAGGTAGCGTTCGGGCTGGGTGATCATGAGGTGAATATCCAGAGGTTTCTGACAGTATTTACGGGCAACCTCCAGCAGTGGAAAACCAAATGAAATATTGGGCACAAACAAACCATCCATGACATCGAAATGTAAGTAATCGGCTTCGCTACGGTTAACCAGCTCCAGTTCTTTTTGCAGGTTTGCAAAGTCAGCAGCTAGTAGCGAAGGGGCAATCGAAGGCGAATTCATGGTTGTTTGTGCGTTCTGAACAATCAATTCGTTGAAAAAGAAATGCTTAAGCAAAGGTCTGTGCCATTACTCAATTTTTTTATCCTGTAAAACTAAGTTTTTTTGCTTGAACGAGGAAACAAACCCAATATTGCCAGCCAGTCGTCAGCCTTTAGTTGTCGGTCAAGAGTTGTTGATACAAAAGGAATACCTATGAATCAGCTACTATGGCTTACTGATTATGGATTGACCGCAAAAGCCTATTGACTTTATTTTTTATGAATCCCCAGGAACGAATTGCTGAATTGACCGATCGGTTAAACTACTATAATCACCAATATTATCAGAATAGCATTTCGGAGATCGATGATTTTACGTTCGATCAGCTACTGGCCGAGCTAACCGAACTGGAAAAACAGTATCCGGAATTGCGTCGGTCTGATTCGCCAACCGTTCGGGTGGGCGGCACGATCAGTAAAGAATTTGCAACGGTCTATCACCGATTCCCCATGTTGTCGCTGGGTAATACCTATTCAGAAGACGACCTGATCGAATTTGATAAACGGGTACAGAAAGGGCTGAACGGACAGCCGTATGAATATATCTGTGAACTGAAATTTGATGGAGTGGCCCTTAGCCTGACTTACGAAAATGGGGTGTTAGTACAGGGAGCTACGCGTGGCGATGGGGTCCGGGGCGACGACATTACCAATAACATTCGCACGATTCGGACGGTGCCGTTACGAGTTGGTGGAACGGTAGAGAGCAGAGGGCAACGGGTGGAGAATGAACGTGAAGGGCAGTTGTCTCTTGAATTCGATAGCAATGATGCTCCTAAGCCCCATGCCCCCATGCCTCCAGCGCTTTTCGAAGTGCGGGGAGAAGGGTTTCTGCCGCTGGCCGAATTCGAGCGTATTAATAAAGAACGTGAAGATATTGGAGAGCCCCTGCTCGCTAATCCGCGCAATGCCGCTTCGGGAACTTTCAAACAACAGGATTCAAGCGCTGTCGCCCGACGTCGTCTCGACTGCTATATCTATTCGTTTCTCTCAGAGCCCGACGTATTTCAAACTCACGAAGAAAGCCTGATTGCCCTGAAGCAGTGGGGATTTAATGTGTCGCAAACCTGGCGGAAGTGCACCGATATCCGGGCGGTGATGGCGTACATCAACGAGTGGGACGAAAAACGATTCACGTTGCCGCTCGGCACCGATGGCATAGTTATTAAGATCAATCGCTATGATCAGCAGCGCGAGCTGGGGTATACAGCCAAAAGCCCTCGATGGGCCATTGCCTTTAAATACAAAGCACTGGCTGCCAGTACAGTTCTGAAAGGGATTCGGTATCAGGTGGGCCGAACGGGGGCCGTTACACCCGTCGCCTTGCTTAACCCCGTTTTGTTGGCGGGAACAACAGTGAAACGGGCCTCTTTGCACAATGCAAACGAAATTGAGCGGCTGGGCGTCATGCTGAACGATACCGTGTTTGTCGAAAAGGGCGGAGAAATTATTCCAAAAATAACGGGAGTTGATCTGAACCGACGTACCGACCAGAGTGTGCCGATCGTTTATCCGACGACCTGCCCAGCCTGTGGAACGCCGTTGATTCGGAAAGAAGGCGAAGCGAATCATTATTGCCCGAACGAGCGAGGCTGCCCTCCCCAACGCCAGACCCGATTCGAGCATTTTATCCAGCGTCGGGCTATGAATATCGAAAGTCTGGGCGAAGGAAAAATCGAGCTGCTCATTGAACGGGGTTTAGTGGAAACGCCCGCTGATTTGTATGATCTGACAGCCGATCAATTGCTAGGTCTCCAGAAGACCTTTGTCGACCGTGATGGTGGGTTGGAGGATACGGGTAAGCAACGCATCGTGAGTTTTCGCGAAAAGACCGTTGAGAATATCCTGACCGCCATCGAGCGATCGAAAGCACAGCCATTTGCCAATGTATTGTTTGCACTGGGTATTCGGTATGTTGGGATTACGACAGCAGAAAAGCTGGTTGATTATTTTGGATCGATGGATGCTATTATGAACGCTTCACTGGAAACGTTACTGGCTGTGCCGGACACGGGACCCCGTATTGCGGAGAGCATAGTGGCCTGGTTTGCCGATGAGGAAAACCGCACGTTTGTTGAACGGTTGCGGGCGGCTGGATTACAGTTTGTGGGTGAGAAAAAAATAGTAGAGCCGGAAGGGGATACACTAGCTGGTAAAACGTTCCTGTATACGGGCACATTTACCAACTTTAGTCGTGAAGAACTCGAATCCCGCATTGCCGCTAATGGGGGTAAACTTTTGAGTGGCGTTTCGAAAAAACTCAACTACCTGATTGTTGGCGAAAATGCTGGGCCGTCCAAAGTCGAAAAGGCGCAGAAGCTAAACGTTTCCATGATAAGCGAAGACGAGTTCCTGGCGATGCTGGACGTGTAGAGTCGATTGAATGGGTGGGTTGAAAATTTGTGGTATTGCTTTATTGTGGAAACGTATCTGTGAACCTGATTTTGACTTTTTGAAACGGCTTATTTGGATTACTGTTGAGTTGATACATTGACCAATGGATGGACTACGTACATACGTTTAAACAGTTTCTTGATGCAAGCTTGTAGAAAGAGAGCTTTTTGAGAAATATATAGGCGGAATCTCAAGGTTTTCTGAATTGAGAATAAGGAGAACCCGTGATTACTTTTTACATGTAATTGACAAAAAAGCTACAGAAATAAAAGGTTAAACAGATTCAATATGAAATATTTCGCAAGCAAATTCCCGTAACTTTGCATTTCTAAAATTCCGTTTCCGCTAATGGATACTAAATTCCATGGGGTCGGTGTTGCTATCGTGACACCTTTCAATGCCGACCATTCTATTGATTTCGACGGTTTTGGCCGCGTTATCCGACACATCTCCGATGGAGGAGTGCGTTATGTTGTCCTTCAGGGCACCACCGGTGAATCGCCTACGGTGACGAAGAAAGAGAAAGCCCAGTTGCTGCAATACCTGAAGGAAAACAACCCAAAGAAGCTTCCGATCGTGTATGGGGTTGGTGGCAACGTGACCGCCGATGTCGTAGCGGGAATGAAGGATATTGATTTTGAGGGCGTCGATGCTATCCTGTCGGTTTGCCCCTACTATAATAAACCTGGTAAACGCGGGGTAATCGAGCATTTTACCCGTATTGCCGATGCGTGCCCTGTACCCGTTATTCTGTATAACATACCTTTCCGAACAGGTATCAACATGTCGGCTGAGACGATTGTTGAACTGGCACAGCATCCAAACATCATTGGTGTGAAAGAAGCGTCCTGCGTGATTGAGCAGTGCATGGAAATCGTTCGCGACAAACCCGATGATTTCCTGCTCATTTCCGGCGATGATGTACAGGGTGTACCTATTATCAGTATTGGTGGAGTAGGGGTTATGTCGGTGATTGCCAACGCGTTCCCTGCTCGTTTCTCGGCTATGATCGACGCGGCTCTGCAGGGTGATTTTGCCTTTGCGCAAAAAGAACTGGGCCATTTCCTGCGCATCGATCCATTATTATATGAAGAAGGTAATCCGGTAGGGGTGAAAAGCCTTATGGAAATTATGGGGCTGATTTCGTCTGAAGTTCGACTACCATTGATGAAAGCTTCCGACGACCTGAGCGAACGCCAGCGTGCCGTTCTTCAGCGCGATGGATTGCTGGAATTAGTGACTCAGTAACAGGCTGACATGCGCCCGTCGGCGATACAATCGCGGACGGGCATGTTACTAATCAAAAAAGCTCGCCCGAATCTTCGGGCGAGCTTTTTTGATTATTCATGAATTAGCGATTATCGACTTCCGCCACCAAATAGCTTCGATACTAACCAGATAACCACACCGATACCGGCAATAACCAGAATAGCTCCAGTCCAGGCGCCCGCTTTAAAAATACCGCCAATTGCTTCGCAACTGGTCAGAAAGAAAGTCAGAAACAAGGCCACCAGGGCTACGGGGAAAATGCGCAACAGGGTTTTCATAACGTTTATAAATTTTAGTGTAGTTGTTTAAGCTAAGCTTCGTTTTTAGACGATTGTCTGATTAACTAACACAAATTCAGTTTGTTTAAAACCTTACCTGTTACAAATTCCACCAGTATGTCCACTTCAGGACAAGCGCCCGATTTTTTACGGAAAAGAAGCCCGGTACATCCTGCCCAATCTGTGCTGAATTAGGTAAATAATTGTCTGTATAAACCAGGAAAAAGTCGGATGCAGGCTTGTAGCGCCACTGAATACGAGCGTTCACATTCATGTTTTTCTGCTGCTCATTGTACTGGACAAACGTAGTCAGATATAGCGTATTCGTTAGGGTAAGGTCGAAGCGGGGGCTGACCAGCCAGAACGTTGTCCGGCCCCAGGGTTGTGGTAACCGGATATCATTATAACTTAAACTAGCTGCCAGACTTACGTAGGGCTGTATGCGATACCCCAGATCGGCCGTCAGATTCAGCCGGGTGCCGTTGTCATAATAACCACCATAGCGGCTCGAAAATCCATAGGTGAATACACTTTGGGGTTTCGAATCAAAATCGGTGCCCCAGGCGGTCCAATAGTGTTCGGTGCCGGTCGCCAGCGTTTCTCTGCCCGTGTTGGTTGGGTCGAAAGGTTGCAGGAGCCGGACATAATCCGTAGCAACCCAGGCCGTGAAAACACTTCGACTACGGAAGGTAATGGCGTAACTCAATACACTTTCATTGTCGCTTTGCTTCCAGGCTGGATCGAAAAAATAAGTAGAAGTAAGCAGTGGTCCGTGATTCAGGACGCTACTGCCCGTTGGCAGAAAGGTGTAGCCAAGAGTGGTCATGCCCCGCTGATAGCCTCGACGTGGGACGTACCCCGCTTCGGCCGTATAATTCTTACCAACCGACTCCACCTGACCGCTAATGAGCCATCGACGACTTGTGTATTGTAAATTCCCGGCATAAACAGCATCCTCGCCCGATTGATCTGGGCTGAATGATTTAACATATAAGGCTTTACCCGTCCAGAGATTATTGGCCGATGCCAGATTGTATTCGAGGCCGAAGTTGCGGTTGTAACGTGAATACAGAGGTTTATTGGCTTCGGGCTGGTACGAAAGCGATTCTTTATTGACAAACATCAGCCCAATATTCGAACGGGCAAAGATTCGACGCTGGAGGGCCACGACGGCGAAGTTCTGCGCTGGTAAACCCGTGTCGTCAACCTTCCCTGTTTGCATATCCATGACACCCATGCGCCAGTCTTTATTGAGCTTGCCACTAAGCCGGGCTCCAAACCGAATCGGTACTCCTCCCAGCCCAATCCGGCGGCTGAAAAACGGGCGGATGGTAGCATAGCCGAAGTTGGTAAACTGATCGCCATTTTCCAGAAAGAACTGCCGTTTTTCGGGGAAGAATAGTTCGTAGCGATCCAGATTGGTTACCTGCTGATCGACATCCACCTGCGAGAAATCGGGATTAACGGTCAGGTCCAGATTGAGTGATGAGGTAACAGCTACTTTGGCATCCAGACCCGCATCGAATCGGCTGCTGGTGGGGGTGTTGTTCTGATAATCTCGGGTGATGCCCGTAAGCGCATATGGGATAATTGAAATATTAGGGCCGGGTTGTGGAGGAGGCTGGTCCCAGATCAGTACCCCGGTTAGCGCTAGCGAAGCCGTCGGGAATTGTCGTTGAATGGGGGTCCACGACGATTTTTCGGTGGTTTTTAAATCCTGCCGACTAAAATTGATGCCCCAGCGGGTAATCCCTTTTTTGTATCGGATGGTTTTGAACGGAATCGCCAGCTCGAGCACGTAACGATCAGCGTAGTTTTTAACGACAGAATGCCATTTGTTATCCCAGCTTAAATTGGCTTTGCCGCCTTCGTACAACAAACCATCCCATTGGGCTCCGGCGGCATTGGTACCAAACGTAAACCCATTGGTCTGATCGTCGAAGGTGTCCATGAAAAAAATGAAGTTGTCATTTTTAACAAACGCCCAGTCGCGACGAAGCGATTCAACCATGTATGGGCCTTCTACGTAACCATGATAGCAAATGGCACTCAGATAGATGTTATGGTCATCGTAGGCCATCCGAACATCCGTACGAACGCGGGCACGACTGGTATCCATTGGGAGTACCATCCAGAAATTAGTGGCGACTTCGGCCGCTTGCCAGGCGGCTTCTTCAACTAGGCCATCGACTGTAATGGGCGACGTAGCCCGATTAATATGAAGTTGGTAGCTTTCGTTTTTCTTCTGAGCCAGAATAGTTTGACAGAATAAGGAGCAGGTAACGGCAAGAATTATGGAGAATTTCACCAAATGGACGCTTTATAGGCTTTAAACGTAAAAGCAAAGATAAGCCCCATTTATACCGTTCGACGCTGGAGGATTGCAGAGAGGATAAGTAGAGTTGATGAGCAGGCAAAATGCCCTAAAAGAAAACGCAATGACTATGTAGCCATTGCGTCTTTGTAAATTGGTTTGGGGCACTCGTCTACGAAGGCAGTTCGTCGGTCATGCTGGGGTCAGGTTCGGTGCCATCGTTATTACCCAGCGAATCGTCGTTGCCAAACGAATCTTCATCCACTTCCATGTTGGGGCTTCCTGAAGGCTTACCTTTACCGTCGGGACCACTATCGACTTCACCGATTAAATCCGTTGGATTATAGTCTTCGTTGAGTATAATGCTTTCGTCGGGTGTTTGGGCAGGGCCTTCGGTCTCCGGGCTAAAGGTTTGAGACTGCTTTTTCAGCATGGCATCCTGATTGACGTTTTCCATGAGTGCGGTTTGTTTTAAGGTTCAATTTTGGCTAGCCTTTTGTAAATAATTCCCACAGCCGTTGGTAGAGCTTACCCGCATACTTTTTTACGTCCCGGTGCGATGCATGGAGCGTGAAGGGGGAAAATGGGTTGACAGCGGTTTCCAGCGGTTCGATCCGAATAGTACGACCTGTAGTCCAGACGCCTGCTAACCGACGGACCGAACCGGTTAATCGTACACCTGCATCCAGCAAATCAACCTGACAGGTATCGGGGTATTCTGTTGACGCTACCTGCTGTGAAAAGCGTTCTAGCTGACTGGCATCGAACCACGACAATGTCGGAACATGGACATCCGTAAAGCGGTCACTACGGCACAAAAAACGTAAGGACAGCAACGAAGGGCCGGAAGAGCGTTGAGCCGACACCTGTACGTCGAGAACTTCCAGTGGTGAGCGCTCCGAAGAAGTAGAGAATTCTATGTTCATGGTTGATGAAGATTACCAGATGGCTGAGCGATGCCCGTTTGTCGGGCATCGCTCAGCTGTTTTTATTAACAGTCTATTAACTCCGCAAAGGTGATGATGTTTTCGGATTGTGTACAGCGTAGTTATACGTAAATCATCTTACGGGTCATACCACCGTCAACCACAAAGTTTTGGCCCGTAATAAAACTATTTTCCGGGGCAATCAAAAAGAGGATCATGCGGGCAATATCGTCGGCCTGACCTACCCGACCTGCCGGATGCTGGCTGTGATCTTCCGGCCGAAGATCATCCGATTTGGCCTTCGCTTTTTTCTTTAAAGCCGATACGTCGATCCAGCCGGGACTAATGGCGTTGACCCGAATGTCGGGACCCAGGCTAACGGCCAGCGAGTGGGTAAGCGCCAGAATGCCCCCCTTACTGGCGGAGTAGGCAAATGTGTCGGGTTCTGACTGGAAAGCGCGGGTCGACGCCATGTTAATGATGCTCCCTTTTTGTTGGGCCAGGTAGGGCGAAAGATGTTTGGCACATAAGAAAGCCCCGGTCAGATTTGTCCCGATCACCCGATTCCATTCGTCGAGCATGAATTTGTCGAGAGGTTTTTCGATCATAATAGCCGCATTGTTGATAAGAGCATCGATCTGGCCAAAATGATTTATGGTTTGTTCGGCAGCCTTGCGGACATTGGTTTCGCTCGAAACGTCGCAGGAAATGAATAAGATCTGTGCCGATGAGGCTTTAAAGGCTTCGCGTAATTCTGCCAGCGCGTCGGTATCGGCTTCCCAGATAGCTACCCGGTAACCGTGAGTGAGTAAATATTGGGTTGTAACGCGGCCAATTCCCTGGCCTCCTCCTGTGATGATAGCTGTTCTCATACAAGCCGGTTAATGTAGTTGGATGAACCTTTCCAACGAACAAACACCTAAAATTGGTAACCGAACCTGGCCGCTAACGGTTAACTTAGTGCGTATCCTTATCGAACGGGACAGGCCGACGTATGGATACCAACCCCGAATTTACCTGATTTCATGCTGCATATTGCCTTTTCGCCGGTCTATTGGCTGCGGTTGCCCGAGGGGCACCGTTTCCCCATGCTGAAGTACGAATTGATTCATGAACAACTGCTATACGAAGGCACCTGCACCGAGGCTAATTTCATGGCTCCGGCTGCTGTCGATGACCGTTGGGTGCTGGGTGTTCATACCCCTGAATATGTAAAAGCGCTGCAAACCTTAACCGTTTCGCCTGCCATGGTGCGTCGGATTGGTTTTCCGTTAACGCGTGAACTGATTGAGCGTGAGTGGGTCATTACGCAGGGAACCATCGACTGCACCCAGTATGCGAAAACTGATGGGGTTGCCCTGAACATTGCAGGTGGTACTCACCATGCCTATCCCGATCGGGGTGAGGGGTTTTGTTTGCTAAATGATGTTGGCGTAGCAGCTCACTATCTGCTCGAAACGAATCAGGCTCGAAAAATCGTAGTGATCGATCTGGATGTGCATCAGGGCAATGGTACGGCCGTCATGTTTCAGCATGAGCCGCGTGTGTTTACGTTTAGCATGCATGGGAAAGACAACTATCCGCTCAAAAAAGAACAATCGGATCTGGATATTGACCTGCCGACGGGTACTGCCGATGAGCTATATCTGAACACGTTGTATGATACCTTACCGGCTCTGATTCGTCGTGAACAGCCTGATTTTCTGTTTTACGTATCGGGCGTCGATATTCTGGCATCGGATCGGTTAGGGAAGCTGGGGGTGAGCCGGGATGGGTGTCGGGAGCGCGATCAGTTCGTTTTTGAACAGGCTATCCGGGCTAATCTGCCCATTGCCGTTTCGATGGGAGGGGGGTATTCTCCCCGCATCGCCGATATTGTCGAAGCGCACTGCAATACGTTTCGGCTGGCAGCGAGTTTGTTTTTCTGATTCAGTCGTATCTTGCATAGGTAAAGAGTGAAAGAGTGAATGAGCGAAAGTTCCGGTAGCCAAGTTCATCGCTCATTCACTCTTTCGCTCTTTCACTCTTTACCTATGAAGCAAAATATTGTCAAAACCCGCCTTAAAAATAACCAGCCTGTTCTGGGTGTTCTTGCCAACAGTACTGATCCAACCATTGCTGAACTCTGTGGCTTTTCGGGACTCGATTTTTATATGATCGATGGCGAACACAGCCCCGTTACCACGGCCCATGTGCAGGATATTGTGCGGGCTTGTGAAGTGAGTGGTATTACGCCGTTGGCTCGTGTTCGGAGCAACGATGCCAAATTGATTCTGCAATTTCTGGATGTAGGGGTTATGGGTATCATGATGCCGGGCGTTCGAACGGCGGCTGAGGCCGAAGCGTTTGTAAAAGCGGTAAAGTATCCACCTGCAGGAACGCGGGGATTCGGTATTGTACGGGCCAATGAGTACCTGATGGGTACGATGAATCAGGGTGAGTACGTCGATTTTGCCAACGAACAACTGCTGGTGTTGCCTCAAATTGAAGACAAAGAAGCCATCGACAACCTTGATGAACTGTTGCAGGTCGAAGGTATTGACGGATTTGTGATTGGGCCACGCGATCTGGCCATGAGCATGGGGTACCATGATGGACCCGGTCATGATGAAGTAAAACGAACCATTGCTGGTGTCGTTGATCGAATCCGAAAAGCCGGACTAATTGCCGGAACCACAGCCGCTACCGGCGATCAGGCTAAAGCGTTAATTGATCGGGGTGTTTTATTCTGTCTGAACACAATGTCCGGGCTGCTGAAATCGGCAGTTAGTGATTTTATGAAGGGAAGGTAACGCGGGTGGAAACCCGCGATGTTGATAACGGGTTTCCACCCGCGTTACACGCCAACCACGCTACGTTCAGTATGCCAACCACAATTTCGGTCCTTGAAAACAGCCTGATCGGCTCGTTGGAGCAGTGGACAGAGTCTCCCAAAAACGGACTGCTGGTTCCTGATACCGTGTTTCAGGTACTGCGTCGATTTGTGTTTGAGCAGGAAGATGCAGAGGGGCTGTTGGCGTTCTCCATCCAAAAAGGTCGTGAACTGATTCAGGTTCGTCAGTACGTCGGCCTATTACCCATAACACCCCAGACCCAACTCGAAATTCTCCCAAAAATCGGCCCGATTGACCAGGCTAGGGCGCGACTGCTTACCATGTTGCGGCAGCTTCGGCATAGTCCTTTTCGCACCTTGCCCGATGCGCAGACACAGGCCATTTCATTGCCTTTATGGGAGGTATTTATGGCAACGTTTCTCGATACGGTGGAACCGCTGGTTCGGCAGGGAATCCAGCATGCTTACGTTTTAGAGGAGAGCAACGAACGCTACTGGAAAGGGAAGTTTCAGGCGACCCGGCAGCAACGGGAAAATGCCTGGCATGCCGAGCGATTGGCCGTCATACACGATACGCTGACCGCCGATGTAGCCGCGAACCGAATACTGAAAACCTTGCTGAACTACCTGGCTGGCGAAACAAAAAATCCGGGTACACTGCGTCGAATCAGTCAATTAGTGTGGGCAATGGACGAAGTGCCGATTTCGGACGTGTTAGCTGATGATTTCCGGCTTATTCGTCGGTCGGGACGCTTGTTTCGGCGATACGAAACGGCGTTACACTGGGCCGAAGCCTTAGCATACGGAAGAGGCTATGGCGTAAAAACAGGAGCCACGCCCAATCTGGCGCTGCTATTTCCGATGGAGCGGGTTTTTGAAGATCATGTAACGCATGGCGTCCGAACCTACTGGCCTGAGAGCGACGAAGTGCGTATCCAGGAGTCCTCGGCCCATCTGGTCGATGAGCACATTGGTATGCCAAAATTCAAACTCCGCCCCGACGTCATTATCCGTCATAATACGCATACGCTGGTTCTGGATATGAAATGGAAATCGATCAATGCGGCTGAACCGAACAGATCACAACGCATGGGCAATTACGGTATTGAGCAGGCCGATTTGTATCAACTGTACGCCTATGGGAAAAAATACAATGCCGATAATCTGTTTTTGATCTATCCGGCCAGCGAAACGTTTCAGCACCCATTACCCGTTTTCGATTACGACGCCACAACCCGATTGCACATCTGGCCGTTCGACCTGACTAATTCGCTGGCTAATGAAGTAGAAAAATTGGCTACTTACGCTTTTTCTCATTAAATACAGCGCTCTTTATAAAAGGCTTTATGTCGTTTGTGCGCTTATTGTAACCCACTTCGTAACGAAGCAAAACCTACCTTCCATTCTCTATGCCCCTGATTCTTACATTAATCGGCATTCTGACCCTCGTTTTTTTAGTTGCATTTGTTCGGCTGGATACGTTCATTTCATTTGTGCTTGTGGCGCTGGGTATTGGTCTGGCATCGGGCATGGAGGTTGTAGCCGTCGGAAAATCCATTCAAACCGGAATTGGAGGAACTCTGGGTGAACTGGTATTAATTATTGGCTTTGGCGCTATGCTTGGTCGCCTAGTGGCCGAAAGTGGGGCTGCCCGCCGAATAACCGATGTGCTGATTGGCTGGTTTGGGATCAAAAATATTCGGTGGGGATTGGCGTTGGCTGGCTTTGTTATCGGTATTCCGCTGTTTTACAATGCCGGCTTTATCATCGTTGTTCCGCTGATTTTCACCATCGCAGCATCTTCCCGACTTCCATTGATGTCGGTAGCGGTACCGATGTTATCAGCCCTTTCTGTCGCGCACGGATATTTGCCTCCTCACCCATCACCTTCAGCTGTAGCGGGTCAGCTCAATGCCAATATCGGGCAGACGCTGTTGTATGGTATCATAGTAGCGATACCTGCCATCATTATTGCCGGGCCTATTTTCGGAAAAACACTGACGCATATCAAGGCAACGCCCAACAGCGATTTATTCAATCGGAAAGAAGTCCCAACACAGAACTTGCCCGGAACGTTTATCAGCTTTTTGGTTGCGTTGCTACCCGTGATTCTGTTAACGACGTTCGGGCCATTAAAAAATGCCATGGCTGGAGAGTCGATCCTGAAAACCATCGTGACACTCCTGGCCGAACCTTACATCGGGATGTTGCTTTCGGTACTAACGGCTATTTATGCGCTGGGTATTCGTCAGGGGCAAAGCATGAAAGCGATCACCAAAGATCTGGAGGAAGCTGTTAAAGCAGTGGCCCCTATTCTGCTGGTGATTGCAGGTGCAGGCGCTCTGAAGCAGGTTTTCAGCGATAGCGGTACCAGCAAATACATCGGTAGCCTCTTGGCTGATGCCGCTATTCCACCTCTGTTATTAGCCTGGGGAATCGCTGCGTTTATTCGGGTATGCGTTGGGTCGGCCACCGTGGCTGGCCTGACAACCGTAGGGATTATATTACCCTTACTGCAATCGCAGCCTATCAAACCCGAATTGATGGTGTTGGCCATCGGATCGGGAAGCCTGATGTTTTCTCATATCAACGACGGAGGGTTCTGGCTCTTTAAAGAATACTTCAATCTGAGTATCGGGCAAACCATCCGAACCTGGTCATTGATGGAAACCATTGTATCAATTGTTGGCCTGCTAGGTGTGTTAGCCCTGAATCTGGTGGTTTAGTGTCCTAACCTACATGTTTATCTATTTGCCAGATAAAACCGTTAAACGTTTACATTAAATCAAACAGGTTCAATCGTACGGCTAACGTGATTTTACGGCAAAAGGCCCTCGGAGCTAACAGTCTGTTAACCCCGAGGGCCTTTTGCCGTAAAGAGAGTCGTCAGGACTAGCCCGAAAAGTATTTATATTACTTGATCGAATCTTTCTTGGTGGTATCGGTTGACATCGTCGATGATGAGTCGGTAGACATGCTCGTAGAGTCAGAGGTCATAGACGTCGAGTCGGAAACCGCTGTAGTCGATTCAGTGGTTTCGGTTTTTGTGCTGGAACAAGCTGTTGCCAATGCCAGCATAGAAAGCAGAAAGAATGCAGATTTAGCCATGTTTGCTATAAGTTGAAGATAGTGATTTCCCTTTTATTCCTTAAAATCAAAAAAGTAACCCATGTTCTTCGGTATTTTTTTAGAAATACAGTCGATTAGGTAACAAAAAAAGCCCTTGCTATGAGCAAAGGCTTTCTTGTATCTATATGCGTTTACGAGAAGATAGTTACCTTCAAACGCTAGAATCAATAAGGAGTTCAGATACTTCGGCCCTGAATGACACGAAGCAGAACCATGATGACTGCGATTACTAGTAGTATGTGAATGAGGCTACTGCCAGCAATACCAGCGCCTAAGACGCCTAAAAAACCAAGCAGCCATACAATGATCAGAATGACGGCTATGGTGTACAGAAGATTGCCCATAATTGTAGTTTCTTAACGTTGAAATTAGGTGAATTGTAAGTAGAACTACGGTTGCCTCAATTTGTTAGAGAAGTTGATTTATTCCATAAAAAAATAATCCTGTGACTGACTAGCTGAGCGGCTCAATAGATTTCTATTTCAAGCGAGAATCGAAGAGATGAGACTCAATACTGAGCAGTTTTAGCTTGTCATGTTCAGGATGAAGGGGATTTATCAAATAATTATATTCTGTAGGTGAGTGAGCAGAAGGAACACGCATCACCCAAAACATCTGCTCATTTATCCATTTTTCGGCAATTGCAGCCAGTTCCTCCAAATGAGGTATGTTCTGCCAGCCATCTGGCAAATCCGATTCATCTACAAAGGTAATGGAAGCTTCATCGGGCAGTTCGACCGTCACCAGCGACTGATTCTGTGGAATGATTCGTGAATTAGCGAGCACTTCAAGCTTCGCCAGGGATACGTGTTCGGCTAAATAAAGGATTCGAGTACCTTCCCGATGCCAGCGTCCTGGGCCATAAAGCCCTCCAGTTCCATTCAAATCACGGGCATACTTTGTATTTGTAATTCGGTACAGCTTCATGTAGCAAAGATATGTACCTGATTTGATAGAAAAAGAGGCTTAATTCATTGGAGTTAGAGTGGCTAACTCATGTTGGTTAGGGCTGAAACCTAAGAAAAGAGACCGTGCAGAAGCGCGTTCAGTACATTTAATACCTGCTTGCGGCCTATCATGGAACCCAATAGCTCAATAGGTTTTTTTTCCTGTAGAGCCGTGATGGGCGAATTGAGCCAATACTCCCAATCCGCTTTGTTTTCAAATACTTCGATGCCTTTTTCGTAGACTTCGGCCAACGAAATTGCTTTCTCCGTTTCGTCCTGAGTTAATCGAGCCCCTTTTCGAATTCGACGTTGGTACGTACTTTCTGAAATAGCCAAAATGTGGCTCATTTCTTTATTGGTAAGCCCAAAATTCGTTTGTAAAAAAGCGGCCGATTCCATCGGCAAACCCTCCTGGACAATCTCGATAAGATCGAATTCGTGCCGAATGCGACGCTTAATAAAGCGCTCTCCCCCTAAGCCTGCCAGAATTTGTTCGACGGATACCTGCATAATTAAGGCAAATGACAAATTAAATACTGTTAAATGATAACAAGCTGACAAAGATAAGAATTCATTTCAACGCTGTTCTCCTGCAACCTAACTTTGCAGCCGTAATTAAAGAGCGAAAACGCTACTGATCCCAGGCACTCTTTCGCTCATTCACTCTTTAGCCTATTTTCATGGAATACCGCATCGAAAAAGACACGATGGGCCAGGTACAGGTACCGGCCAATGTCTATTGGGGCGCCCAGACCCAGCGCTCGATTGAAAATTTCAAAATTGCTCAGGACATTAATAAAATGCCCAAAGAGATTATCCGGGCATTTGCGTATCTCAAAAAAGCGGCTGCCCTGACTAACCTCGACGCCGGTGTACTACCCCAGGAGAAAAGCGACCTGATCGGACAGGTTTGCGACGAAATTCTGGATGGTAAGCTGGACGATCAGTTTCCGCTGGTGGTCTGGCAAACGGGTTCGGGTACGCAGTCGAACATGAATGTCAATGAAGTGGTTGCCTATCGTGCCCACGTGCTGCACGGAGGTCAGCTTACCGATGAGAAGAAGTTTCTGCACCCAAACGATGATGTCAATAAATCGCAGTCGTCGAACGATACCTTCCCGACGGCCATGCACATTGCCGCCTATAAAATCCTGCTCGACGTAACCATTCCTGGTATTACCAAGCTGCGTAATACACTGGCCGACAAGTCGAAGCAGTTTATGAACATCGTCAAAATTGGCCGCACGCACTTCATGGATGCCACGCCATTGACGGTAGGGCAGGAGTTTTCGGGCTATGTATCGCAACTTGATCACGGTCTTCGGGCCATCAATAACTCGCTGGCTCACCTGAGCGAACTGGCCCTGGGCGGAACCGCCGTCGGTACAGGGATCAACACCCCACCCAACTATTCGGAAAATGTAGCCAAACACATTGCCACTCTGACGGGATTACCCTTTGTGACGGCCGAAAATAAATTTGAAGCCCTGGCTGCTCACGATGCTATTGTAGAAGCGCATGGTGCCTTAAAAACGGTTGCGGCCAGCCTGATGAAAATTGGTAACGACATTCGGATGCTGTCGTCGGGACCTCGGGCGGGTATCGGCGAGTTGCACATTCCTGACAATGAGCCAGGTTCGTCCATCATGCCGGGTAAGGTGAACCCAACCCAGTGCGAAGCCATGACGATGGTGGCTGCCCAGGTCATGGGCAACGACGTAGCTATTAACTTTGGTGGGGCTATGGGCCACTTCGAACTGAACGTGTTCAAGCCGGTTATGATCTACAACTTCCTGCACTCGGCCCGTCTCATCGGGGATGTATGTGTATCGTTCAACGACAAATGTGCCGAAGGGATCGAACCAATTGAAGCAAATATCAAAAAGCACGTCGATTCGTCGCTGATGCTGGTTACAGCGCTGAATACCAAAATTGGCTACTACAAAGCCGCCGAAATTGCTCAGACAGCCCATAAAACCGGCTCTACGCTGAAAGAAACCGCGCTGAAACTCGGCTACCTGACCGAAGACGAGTTCAACGAATGGGTAAAACCAGAAGATATGGTTGGCGAGATTAAATAAATCGTCTATTACTTAACCAGAAAGGCCTCAGTGATGGGGCTTTTTTTATATACAATTTTGTATATATACAAAATTGTATATAAATTGCATCGTAACCCATTCATTGAATTATGACAAATAAAATAGGATCTCCGGTTGAGGATGAAGACTTTTTTGATCGAAAGATAGAACTAGCTGAAGCATGGGACTTGCTTCAAAGTGGTAACCATCTATTGATCTCAGCCCCCCGTCGGGTTGGGAAAACGTCATTAGTTAGGCGCCTGGTTAAAGATGCTCATGGCGTTGATTGGAAGTCCTTATTTATAAATGTAGAGGGAGAGGAAAATGAGATTGGGTTTGTTCGCTTGTTCGATGAAGGGCTAAAGGAGCAGGCTCACTGGTTTAAAAAGGCGAAAGATACCACGTTCAAGAAGTTAGGCGATTTGTTACAGTCACTTGAACTTGAAGTCAAAGCGGAAGATATAGGCAGTATGACTGTTAAGTGGAATCAGGCTAAAACGGCCGATCTCAAAACACAGCTACTTGATCTGTTACGCGATATGAATGATGGGTTGATTGTTATTGATGAATTGCCAATTCTATTAAATCGTATTGCTAAATCTGATAATGGTAAACAGCGTGCAGAGTCATTCCTACACTGGTTACGCTCGTTTCGGCAATTGCCCGGCATACAAATACGATGGGTATTTTGCGGATCAATCGGTCTGGATTCGTTTACGGAACGAATGGGTGTTATAAAGACAATCAATGATCTGTATGGCTTTCCCTTAGGGGCATTTTCGCCTGAAGTTGCTGATCAATTTTTAGAAAAGTTGGGGCTGGATAATGGCCTTCCATTGGCTCCTGCTGTTCGTAGGCATTGTTCGGGCAGGGTGGCCGCTGCCTTATTATCTCCAGGTTCTTTTCTCAAAACTGAAAGCTGCGCACAGACTTAAAGGGGGAGTGGTTACAGTGGAAGATGTAGAACCCGCTTTTAAACTGGCTGCTGTGCATTCAAACTTAGGAACCTGGATGGAACGGCTGGACGAGCAATTGACTGTTGAAGACGCTCGACTGGCTAAAAGCCTGCTTGACTTACTTTCTCGGCAAGAAAAGGGACGCAAACGGCTGTTACTGGAACAGCACCTGGGAAGTATGCATGTCGCGCCAGAACTCATAAAAGACAAAGCAACACAACTACTCAAAATGCTGGAACGTGATGGTTATCTGCTTTCAGAAAGTGGTGTTTATGCATTTCGATCTCCCTTATTGCGTACATACTGGTTCAACACACGCCTGCAATGAAAAAACCAGAGGCTCTTCAATTACAGCGTATTAGTGTATTTATGCCACAACGGTTGCGTGACGATGAAATTGAGCGATTATTCATCATGCGGCAGGACGTTTTTCATACGCTACTGGATTCAATTAAAACAGAAAAGGAAACGAGTATACCTCAACACCATCTGATTATTGGTCAGCGGGGAATGGGAAAAACGACGTTGTTAAAGCGACTGGACGTAGAACTTCGTAAAGCGCCCTTAAGCAAAAAATTTGTGCCATTCACGTTTCCCGAAGAGCAATATAATATAGATCGATTATCGAAATTCTGGCTCAATAGCCTAGATGCCTTAGCAGATACGCTGCAAACGGAAGGAGATGAAAAAATGGCTTTTCAACTTGATGAGCAGATTGCCGCTTTAAGTACGATTCGTAATGAACAGGAGTTGAGTCGGAAAGCCTATGAATCGTTGCGTAACCTTACGAAGTCGTTAGGACGTCGGCCGGTTTTTTTGCTGGATAACCTAAACCTGATCTTTGATCGGTTAGGTGAAGTCGAACAGTCAAAACTACGTAAATTGATAACGGAGCCAGGGGCACCTATTTTTATTGGCGCCAGCCCCGAAGCGTTTGACGAGGATTTGCAATACGATGCCCCTTTTTACGATGCCTTTGCCGTTCACTTTCTGTATAAATTAGATTTCCAGCAGACGCTGGTCATGCTTCGGCATTTGGCAGAAATTACCAATCAGACGACACTTTTATCGCAATTGACTGCCGAAAACATGCCCCGTCTTGAAACGTTGCACGCCCTTACGGGTGGTAATGTTCGAACGGTTGTGATTTTGTTCTCGTTGGTGGCACAGGGATTTTCGGCCGATGTGTTTCAGGATCTTGAAGCGCTAATCGACCAGATGACTCCTTTATATAAGTCGCGTTTTGAAGAGCTTGCCCCACAGGCGCAGGTAGTAGTCGATGCAGTTGCCTTGAACTGGAACCCCTGCAAGTTAGATACCCTGCGTGAACGAACGTCACTGGAAAATAATCAGCTATCCATACAGCTTGATCGTTTAGGCAAATCGGGGTGGATCAGTAAGTTAGGGAAGCGTAAAGCTGCCAGCTATGAAATCAGCGAGCGCTTCTTCAATATCTGGTACCTGATGCGCCGGGCTACCCGTCGCCAACGACGAGATTTACTTTGGCTTACGCGCTTCCTCCAAGCCTGGTTTACTCGTCCTGAACTAGTAAAACACGCAAAAGCATTTATGCGCAATGTACATGAGCGAGAGGAGGTTTATGAATTAGCTTATGGCTTAGCATTAGCGCGTGCATTGCCTAACCAAACCGGGGAGCAACTAAAAGAAAAAATCTATCAGCGGCTATTACAATTAGTTGATGGCGATGTAGATAAGCTTGAGGAACTAGTAGGAGTAAATATGGATGAGGTAAGTGAGGAAATTATCAAGAAATACAACATTAACAAAAGTTATCAAATTTATCTAGACGCTTGGCTTAATGATGATAAAACTAGTGTTGAAGAGACCGAAAGATTACTTCGAGATGCAATCGAATTGGATAGTAATAACTCAAAGGCTTGGAGTCGCTTAGCTAGGTTACTAGAAGAATCTAATAGAAAAGCAGAAGCCGAAAAGTCGTATAAAGTAGCTCTTAGTATTGATCCTACAGATTATTTTGATTGGATCAATTTAGGTGAAATATTGGAGGAAAGAGGAGAGTTAGCGGAAGCCGAGGAAGCATTTTCAAATGCTACTAATATTGATAAATCGGCTTGGTCTTGGAGAGAACTTGGTGATTTCTTAGAGAGAAGAAAAAGGTATACCGAAGCTGAAAGGGCTTATAACAAATCTTTAAGTATTAATAAAGATGCAGAAATATTAGCTAAGATAGCTGATTTATTGGCGTATAGGCTCTCGAGAGAATCAGAGGCTGAGGCTTTGTATAAGGAGAGTGTAGATATGACCTCAAAAAATGTTTGGGATTATATGCCTCGCATACGGTATGGATGGTATCTTCAGCATAAGGGTAAATTACATGATGCCGAATTACAGTTTAAAACACTCACTAAAACAAAGGCGAAGACTCCCCCTCCTCACATATTTTATGCTTATAGTAGGTTTCTAATGGAATGTGGACGACCACTAGAAGCTGAAAGTATGATGATAAAAGCAACACAAACAAAATTAGGACAAACGCTGGGGTGGGTTTGGGAAGGCATGGGAGATATATATTTATCGTTAAATAAAATGAAAGAATCAGAGGAAAAATATCTGAAGGCTATTTCATTAAGTAAAGGCGATATTAAAGTTGAGGAAAAATTACTTATTCTGTATAGAGATAAATTGGGCGAGTCGTTAAGAGGAAATCAATTATTTTATAAAATAAAAGAGCATTTGAGCGAGGAGCGAAGGTTGTTACACAAAGCATCTTTTGAGGAATATAATCACGCTTGGTCCCTAGCATCTGCCTATTGGATCACTGCTATACAGAATCTAGAAAAAGAGCCTAACAAAGCAACTCGAGAAATTTTTCACCTCTCTGCTGCCGTTGCTATCCGCTTAGGTTACGGAGAACAACTACAGAATATTTTCCGGGAAACTGGACACGATCAAATTTCCCGGCCATTTTACGAAGCCATTAAAGCGCTGACCTTAAATTCAGAGGAGTACTTAAAAACCGAAGTGGCGGCTGAGGTCAGAGAGGTAGCTCTGAAAATATTTAAGTTTATGCAGGACTATAATACACCTGTGGCTCAGTAGGCCATCTTATACCATAAACAGAAAGGCCTCAGTGATGGGGCCTTTTTTTATAATCACAGAGCTATATTCTGTATATATTTTTAGGGTGTATGTTTGCTTATTAGTGATAGGCCATCGTTGAATGATATACGTGAAAAAACTACTACTTTGCCTTTTCTGCTGGTTAATAGGGTATGTTGCAACTGCCCAACGTGTAGACTGGGCGATTGGAATCAATAAATGGTATACCAAAAAAGAGGGCATCGACTGGTTATTGGCGCATTATCGTCCTATTTATGATTTCCGCCCCAACGAGAAAGTAGCTAGTATTGGCGCGGGGCAGGGGATACGAGAGGTTGCTTTTTCATTAATGGTAGATAGCCTGACCGTTTACTTACAAGATCTTGACCCCTATTGGTTTGAACCCGATCGGTTGACCATACTTATTCAAGCTATCTATAAAAGCGCAGCGCGTGATGCCTGCTCAGCAACCTTCGTACCCGTGCGGGGAAAAGAAAAAGAGACAAAACTGCCAAAGCAGTACTTCGATAAAATTATTGTAGAAAATAGCCTGCATGAGTTTACCTATCAGGCGGAGATGGTCCAGCAGATTCGGGAGAATCTGAAACCAAATGGTCAGTTGTTTGTCTGGGAAGCCATTGCTACAAAACCGAACCGAAAGCATACGGATTGTAGGAAACCAATGTTTACTGATGATACGCTCATTAAACTGCTGACGGATAACGGATTCCGGTTTGTCAGCAAAACGGTGGTTGACCCTAGACGCAGAAAAGATGCTGTATTCATATTTGTCCTTGCTTATTAATCGCTGCTTTTAACGAATACATTGTAAGAAATAGGCTTGGAATAGTTGATCGGATAATTAAAATTCTATTAAAACTATCAAATTGAAATATAGGAAAAGTTATAATTTATGGGAATATTGTTTAAAATATTATTTTGTACTATTCTAATACAATGACTCATTTGGATTAATCAAAGCCTTTCTTATAGTTTATTATTCCAGGATAGCAATTTGTTAAAGTATTGACGTTTAAACGAAATTTGTTTAAACAAATATTGGTTATACATTTGTCACGCTCTTACAAAACGATGGAAAATCAGTTCCGAAACGAATACCACCGGCTCATCATCAACCTGCACAAAACGGATGGGTACATCTTCAACCATTTTCAGCAGAAGCTGGCTCCGTTCGATTTGTCAGTGCAGCAGTACAAGGCTCTTCGCCTGCTTTCGGATGTCTTCCCAAACAGCCTGTCAGCAGGGGAGTTGAAGGAGAAAATGACCGATATGAACTCCGATATGACCCGACTTATTGATCGACTGGTAGCTAAAAACCTGGTCGTTCGAGAAGTTGATCCAACGAACCGTCGGCGGGTAAATCTCCGCTTAACCACTGAGTCGGATCAGTTTGTCAAAAAGGTAGCTGTCGAGTTCAGCGATTTTGAATCCATCGTCAACCATCTGACGGAGGAAGAGGTAACTGTTATGAATAAACTTCTGGAAAAAATTAGAAATCGATAATATGAAAAAGTACATCATAGGTGTTGGAGTTCTGCTGGCAAGTATAGGCTGGTCAGTGGCGCAGACAGCACCGACCATCATGCCACTAAACCAGGCTGTTCAACTAGCCCTCCAGAACAACAAAGGCATAAAACTGGCTGATTCGCGCACGCAGGCGGCCGAAGCCCGGTTGCAGGAAGCAAAAGATCGTAGCCTGCCAACGGCCAATGCATCACTTGCGTATTCGCGCTATAGTCTGACCGGACCATTTTCGTTCGGACAGGGCGACGATGGCAAAGCGCTGTTTGGTATTCCGGCTGGCGCTTTTAATGCAACGATGGGTGGGGCCACGATCAGTAAAGAAGTATTTGGCGGTTTTGCCGAAAAGTCGGCAGAAAAATCGGCCGAGTTATTAGCGAAAGCCAGTCACCTTGATGCGCAGCGTAACCGAGCCGAATTGGTATACACGGTGACGGATGCCTACTATAATATTGTCAAACTGGCCCGTTCAGTTGGCGTTATTGAACAAAATATTCGGCAGTTTGAAGAGAAAGAGCGCGATGCGCAGAATTTACAGAAAGAAGGCGTTGTAACGGCAAACGAAGTGTTGAAAATTCAGCTTCAGAAAAATAACCTGAATCTGAGTCGTTTGCAGGTTGAGAAAGCCCGTCAGACTGCCCTGTATAATTTCAACCTGCTAGTCGGTTTACCCGAAAATCAGCAGATTGCTGTGGATACGGTACTGGCCAATCCAGCCGCCGTGACCGAATCACTTGGTTCGTTTCTGGATCGGGCTGTGCAAACGCGCCCCGAAGTACAGGCCAATGCCCTACGTGTACAGTCGAATCAGGAACTGCTACGGAATACAAAAAGCAGTATGTATCCGCATCTGGGTGTATCCCTGGGATACAACTACATCAACCCAACCGCTCGCCTTTTCCCGGAAGCCAATTCATTTATCAGTGCCTGGAATGTTGGGGCTGGGATTTCGTACAACATCGGTTCGATCTACAACATGAAAGGAAAGCTGCACAGTGCCCAAACGGCTATCGATCAGGCCAGTTTGCAGGGCCAACAACAAACCGATCAGATTCGCTCCGAAGTAGTTACGGCGTATAACAACTACCAGCTGGCGCTCGAACAGCAAAATGTGATCCGTACCGCTGTTGGTCAGGCACAGGAAAACTACCGCCTGACGGAATCACGTTTTCGTAATGGATTGGTTGGCTCGACCGACCTCCTGGAGGCCAATAGTTTTCTGTTACAGGCTCAACTCAACGTCATCAATGCCACCGTCGACGCGCAACTGGCTTATCAGCGTCTGTTGAAAGCGACGGGCTCAAATCTTTAACAGTCATTCAATGGTCATTGATTGTCATTTAGTTGTGATTCGTCGCGAATACAATTAATGACTAGTAATGACCACCGAATGACGACTAAATGACTCAAAAATTGACTATTTAAATTAAAATCATGGATAAGAAAACGTTATTTCGAGTAGGTGGGGTCATCGTTCTGGCTATTGCCCTCTTTTTTGGGTACAGCGAGTTTCGCTACCTGCAACGTCACGAAACGACCGACGATGCTCAGGTTGATGGGGATGTGAACCCAGTTATTCCGAAAGCGAGTGGGTATGTGAAAGAAATTCGCTTTAAGGATAACCAGCCTGTAAAAGAAGGCGATACCTTGTTTGTACTGGACGATGCCGATTATCGTATCCGGCTAGAGCAGGCCGAAGCCGCGCTGCAAAGTTCCCTGGCAGCTGCCGGAGTGTCGCGTTCGCAGGTAGCTGTTGCATCGGCCACCATCCAGAGTTCGGAAGCCAGTGTCCAAACGGCACGCAATCAGGTAGCAACGGCACAGGCTAACGTAACCGCAGCACAGGCACGGGCTCGTAAAGCCAATCAGGATTTTGAACGGTATAGCCGATTGCTGGCCGAAAAGACGGTTCCCCAACAACAATTTGATGCGGTTCAGGCCGAACGTGATGCGGCTCAGGCGCAATTGCAGGCGGCTCAGGCTCAGCTACAAACAGCTCAGTCGCAGGTGGCGGCTGCGGGTACGCAAACAGGGGTGACCAGTTCGCAACGACGGGCGACGGAAGGACAGATCACGGTGGCTCAGGCGGCTATCAAGCAACGTCAGGCCGATTTGGAAATGGCGAAACTGCAACTGTCTTATACCGTGATTAAAGCCCCGGTTTCGGGTGTGGTATCGAAGCGGTCGGTGCAGATCGGTCAGTTAGTGCAGGCTGGACAAGCCGTTTGCTCGGTAGTGGGCAACTCAAATCTGTGGGTAACGGCCAATTTCAAAGAAACACAGTTGAAGCAAATGCAGCCCGGCCAGACGGTCGATATTGATGTCGATGCCTTCGGTGGTGAAAAGCTGGTAGGCCACGTGGGTTCGTTTGCCGGAGCTACGGGCGCCAAATTCTCGCTTCTTCCTCCCGACAATGCGACAGGCAACTATGTGAAAGTGGTACAGCGGATTCCGGTTCGGATCGAGCTGGAGAAGAACAGCCCTTTATACGCCAAAATCCGTCCGGGAATGAGCGTAACCGTTGCGGTCGATCTGCAGAAATAAGTGACTCATAGTGGATAATGGATAATGTAAAATGCATAATGGTCTTGCGTAGGCATTCTTAGTTCGTAGCCGGAATTATTCATTTTACATTCTTCATTATCCATTTATCTCTACTGTTATGAATTTAGGATTTGATAAATGGGTCGTCGTTTTGACGGTGACGACAGCGGCTTTGCTGCAAACCATCGACTCGTCGATTGTGAACGTAACCCTGAACCAGATGATGGGTAACCTCGGCGCGTCGCTGGGCGATATTAGCTGGGTTGTAACGGGATATGCAGCCGCCAGTGCCGTAATGATTACCATGTCGGGCTGGCTGACCGCAAAATTAGGCCGTCGGAATTACTTTGCTGCGTCCATCGTCCTCTTTACCATCGCGTCTATTTTTTGCGGTTTATCGACCAACGTATGGGAGCTTGTGTTCTTCCGGGTTGTCCAGGGAATTGGGGGTGGTGGCTTGTTGACTACAGCGCAATCTATTCTGATTCAGACGTTTCCGAAAGAACAACTCGGTATTGCCAACGCCATTTTCGGAATGGGGGTTATTATTGGGCCGTCGATTGGCCCTACGCTGGGTGGCTACATTACCGATAACCTGTCGTGGAACTGGGTGTTTTACATCAACATTCCTTTCGGTATTCTGGCAACGTTCCTGACATATGCCTACATCAAGGAACCGGCCGAAAAAGTGCAGGCGGGTAACATGGACTGGCTGGCGCTTATACTGCTGACAATGGGTATCGGTGGTTTGCAGATCGTTCTGGAAAAAGGCCAGGAAGAAGATTGGTTTACCTCGGAGTTTATCGTTGTTATGTCTATCGCGGCTGGTATCGGTCTGATCGGCTTTATCTGGCGTCAGTTGGTGGTCAAGCTACCGATTCTGGACCTGAGTTTGTTACGACAGCGCCGGTTTGCAGTAGGTACGCTCTTTAATTTTATTCTGGGCTTCGGGCTATTTGCATCAGTTTTTATTATTCCGGTATTCTGTCAGACGATCTTAGGCTTTACGGCTAGTCAAACGGGATTATTGCTCATGCCTGGGTCGATTATGACGGGGCTAATGATGCCGGTTGTGGGCGGATTGCTCAGTAAAAACTACATCTCGCCTATCTGGTATGCGGCAATTGGGTTCCTGCTGTTTTTCGGTTTCTGTTTCGACTTGTCGGCCATCAGTCTGGAGGCTGGTCCAGATTACTTCTTCTGGCCATTGATTATCCGGGGTATTGGCATGGGAATGATCTTTATCCCGCTAACGACCATCACGCTGGCCGATTTGAAGAACATCGAAATTCCACAAGGATCAGCTCTGACGGGTATGATTCGTCAGTTGGGTGGTACGTTTGGAACGGCCATCATGACCACCTACATCTCAACGCGCACCGTGTTCCATGCTTCTCGCTTATCGGACAATATCTCGTTGTATAACCCCTTATCAACTGAGCGGATCCGTCAGTTTACAAACCTGTTTCTATCGAAAGGCGATGCGTTGATGACGGCTACAGGAAAAGCGTATGGTATGATGCAGGGAACCGTGATGAAACAGGCACTGGTAATGACCTATGCCGATTCCTTCCTGATTATTGGGGCTTTTTTCCTGGTTTGTGTACCGTTGCTGCTTCTCTTCATCGGTAAGAAAATCCAGGCTTCAGCTCATACCGAGATGGTGATGGAATAAGTAATTAAATTATGTTTTGTTCATTTGTTGTTTGGACATCGGATGGTCACTAGACTGTCCGATGTTTTTTTATATTTGATCTATGAAAAGGTTACTTCTACTTTGCTTTAGTCTCATCTTCCACCAAAAGGCAGTTGCTTGCTACTGTGCTCGACTGAAGCCATTAGATGCGGAGAAATTGCAGACGTATAACTACGTTGCTTTGGTTAAAATACAGTCGCTGGAACCTATCCATTGGGATGGTTCCACGGCGGCTCAGTTTACTGTCGATGTAATTGAAGCATTTAAAGGTCAACTACCTGATAAATTTCTATTGGACGGGTATCGGAGCTCTTGTGATATCGGACTTCGACCGGGTCAGGAATGGATCATTTTTACGAAAGAATTCAAAGGGTATGCAACCGTATTCGCCTGTGACTATTCCTCTAGATATAAAGATAATGCGGGAATCAAAGACTTTCGGTATCACGGTACGGATGAATTGCTGAATCACATCCGGCATTTAACAGGGAAACCTGTTCAAGTAAAGGAAGGGTTAATTGAAGAGTATTACCCAAGTGGACAGAAAGGCTATACAGAATTTTATAAAAATGGAAAGCTAGAAGGGGAACGACTTGTCTGGCATTCGAACGGCGTACTATGGGGGAACGAGTTTTATAAAAATGGACTAAAAGACGGGGCCGCTACCTGGTGGTATGCCGATGGAAATTTAGAAAGCAAGGATAGCTATAGCAATGGAGTTCCAATAGATTCGAGCTGGCATTGGTATGAAATAGAAACTGATTCGGCCAGGTTGAGAATGACAAGTTTGCTCCGAAATATTCCCTTGGATTCGGTCAGGCAGATTTATAGTCGGCCTCAGCTAATGGGCTTTCATATTTATGGAGTTGGCGGGCAACACCTGTATATGAAAAGCTATCATCGGGATGGAATACCGAACTATGAGATGATTCTTGGAACAGATATAACCTCCTTAAAATATGATATATTACCTGGGAGTGATGGAAATATCCAGTCAATAGGTATGGTGAATAAGCATTCGGGTAAGCCTATGTATAGACTTTATTTCAATAAGGACGGGACACAGGAGTCGAGCTATTACGATGCAAAAGGCCGCTTAGTACGTCGGACGTTAATTAAAGCAGGTATTGAAACCATAATAGAGCAGAAACTATATCCATATTAGTCAATCAGGCGCATAAGCCAGGCGGTAATCAATCCACCGTATGTACCCAGTACGTGGCTTAAAACCGCCAGCAATACACCTACTGGAGCCAGAGCTGGATGAAATACGGATGCTACCGCTGGCGCCGTTGAAACCCCACCAATGTTAGCCTGACTGCCTACGGCCACAAAAAAATAGGGGGCTCGAATCAATCGTGCCGTAATAAGCATGAAAATGACATGAATCAGCATCCAGATTACGGCTACCAGAAATAGCCCCAGATTGCCGCCCAGGTTCGACAGGTCGAGCCGCATTCCGATGGTCATGATCAGAAAATAGACGAACAGCGTCGCCAGATCGGTGGTGCCGAGTTTTTCGAGTTTACGCAATCTGGTAAAGGAGAGTCCAATACCCAGCGATGTCGATAAAATGACAACCCACAGGAAATTGGATGTGAACGGGTCTAGCCCATAGGTAGCCAGTTCATTTTTGTAGGGTTGTAACGAGGTTGAGAATACATAGGCCATCGCATGCGCGAAGGCTCCTCCGCCAAAGCCAAGTGCCAGAATAGTGCTCAGGTCTAGTAGGTTAGCAGGGCGGTCTGGCTCTTCTTTATAGGCCAGAATCCGCAGCCTTACTTCTTCAAGGGAACTCGTATCGGCATGAAGCCACGCATCGATCCTGTCGCGGTAGGCCGCTCCGTAAATCAGACAGGCCGTCCAACTTGTCGAGACGACCGCATCGACGACGAGGATAATGGCAAAAAGTTCTTCGCTGCATCCGTAGATCTCTTTAAGCGCTAACTGGCTGCTGCTGCCACCGATCCAACTACCTGAAATAGTGACCAGCCCTTTCCAGTACTCGTGCGTAATTGCCTGTTCCCGAAAACCGGGTAACAACCACATAACTAGCGCAAAGGCAATAGGGGCTCCTACAATAATGCCGACCGTTCCGGACAGAAACGTGATCAGGGCTTTCTGGCCTAATCGGGCAATTGCTCGCAGATCGGCCGTAGAGGTAAGCAACACCAAAGCCGCAGGAAGTAGGTAATTGGTCGAGACTTTATATAAACTTGACTGCTCGCCCGAGATGATGTCCAAACTGTTCATGGCTGCCGGGAAAATGTAGCAGAGCAGGAGGGCAGGCACATATGTGTAGAGCTGTTGCCAGAACGGATGGCTGGACTGCGACGTCTGGAAAATAAAGGTCAACAGAACCAGAAAAATTCCCAGAATAATGGCGTCGTTGGTAATGAGCGGTGCGGGCATTGGAGGTAATGAATAATGCACAACGGATAATGTACAATGGATAATGAATTGTGTTGTAAAAGCTAGTCTTTAAAATGCATTATCCATTATCCATTGTGCATTATTCATTGTTTTAAAACCCTGCCGCCTGTCCGTCTTTTCGGGATTCTGTTGCGCCGTGATACACTTTGTTTTTGACATCGTACATAATAGCCTGGTAGCCACCATAACCACCCAACCCGTAGCCAACCTTATGGCCTTTCCGCATCAGATCGCGGATGGTTTCATAAGGATAGCCTGATTCGAGCGTGATAAGGCCAGAATCGACCATTTTTTCGCCGGTAGGTTCTGAGGAGCCGCTATGGTCGATGCGGGGTGCGTCGCCCGCTTCCTGTGGGTTCATGCCGTAATCGATCATATTCATCAGGATTTCGGTGTGTCCGAGTGGTTGAAAACTGCCACCCATCACCCCGAAGCTCATAAACGGTTGCCCATCTTTGGTTACGAAAGCCGGAATGATTGTCTGGAATGGCCGTTTGTGGGGCGCAAATGTATTATTCTGCCCCTCGATCAGGCTGTACAGTTCACCCCGGTCCTGAAACATGAACCCCAGTCCATCGGCTACCATCCCCGAGCCAAAGCCTCGGTAGTTGCTCTGAATCAATGATACCATATTCCCTTCTTCATCGGCCACGGTCAGATAGATGGTATCGCCCTGTCGCAGCGCAGGGTTCCCGGCATCGACCCGGCTAGCTGCCCGGTTTGGGTCGATCAGTTTACGTCGCTCGGCAGCATAGTCTTTACTGATCAATTCTTTTACAGGTATCTGGGCAAATGCAGGGTCAGCATAGTATTTAGCTCGGTCTTCGAAAGCCAGCTTTTTCGCTTCTACGAATAAATGCACATGCTCAGGACTACCCCAGGGAATCTTCGAGAAATCGTAGCCTTCCAGAATATTCAGCATCTGTAAGGTGCAAATGCCCTGGCTGTTGGGCGGTAACTCCCACACATCATAGCCCCGGTAATTGGTCGACACGGGCTCCACCCATTCGGAGGTATGGTCAGCCAGATCTTTGGCACTCAGGAATCCGCCTACGCGCTTCATGAAGGCATCGATAGTCTGGGCAATTTCGCCTTTGTAGAACGCGTCCCGACCACCTTTCGCAATCTTTTCCATTGTGTTCGCCAATGCCGGATTCCTGAAGATTTCACCTCGTTTCGGAGCTACCCCATTCGGAGCATACGTTTCCTTTACATTGGGGTATTTACTAAAACGAGCGATCATGGAAGGCCAATAAAAGGCGGCTTCATCGTGAACAGGATACCCTTCGCGAGCGTACCGAATCGCATGCGACAAAATCTTCGGCATAGGCGTTTTGCCAAACCGCTTGTGCAGTTCGAACCAGCCATCCACACAACCCGGTGTCGAAATGGGTAGGGGACCATCGGACGGAATATGTGTAAGGCCCCGTTTTTTTAGTTCGGCCAAGGTGAGGGAGTATGGTGACCGTCCTGATGCGTTCAGCCCATACAGTTTTTTTGTTTTTGCATCCCAAACGATCGCAAACAGGTCACCACCAATGCCGTTGACATGGGGTTCAACCAATCCTTCCATCGCATTGGCCGCAATGGCTGCATCGATCGCATTTCCGCCTGATCGAAGGATATCGATGGCCGCCTGCGTTGGTAAGGGGTGTGAGGTACAAGCCATGCCGTGCTGTGCCATCACGACCGACCGGTTCGCAAAAGCCTTACCTGAAAGCCGATCCTGCGCAACTACTGAAGAGACCAGATGAAGTAGGAAACAAAAAAAGAAGAGGTGTTTCATGAGGTTGTATGACGTTTAAAAATAGTTGTGCCACAGCCTGTTGAACTGTGGCACAAGATAACCAATATGTTATTTTCTGACAGGATTTATAGGATAAAACAGGAAGGTTGGGGCATAGAAATTCGGCTTTATTCTGTAAATCACTGTCAGAAAATAATCTTGTCAGAAAGCCTTCAGCGGTTACGTGCTCGTTGCCAGATGAAATAAATGATGGCGCTGACGCAAAGCACTGAAGGCAGAATCTGGCTGTAGGGTTTATAATTGGGCAATACTGTACCGGCAAATGCGGAAAGAATGGCGCTATAGGCCGACAGCATTTTGTAAATGTGCTCGTAGAGCCACCAGGTTTTTAATCGTTCATGCAACCAGACGTATTTAAGCAGATCGTAGCCGCCGACTAAACCAAGCGCCGATAAGGTTGAATAGACTACGGTTGGCGACCAGTTGCCGCCTGCCAGTTGCATAGATCGTGCATATAAACCACCCGCCACCAATACGCCGATTGTAAGCAGACTATCGGGTAGAGTGCGTTTGCGTTCCCGGAGTTGAACCGCTCTGTAGCCTGAATAGCCGACATAACCGCCCAGTAGGGTAAGCATCAGCAAGAAAGGATTCGAGCGAAAGAAAACAATACCAATGGCTGCCGTGCCAACCACGATACTCAAACAATACAGAAAGTAGCGCCCGTACCGAATATGGTGTTTTGGTTGGTTTTGATAGAATAGGGTAATCAGACCGATGCCTAATGCGAGTGTACCGAAGCCGACATGTGTAAAAAGATTAAGTGTATGAAGCATTTGCATAAAAATGGGCTTCGTAGGTTTGTTTACCGAAGTCGTTTCAAAATTGCTGGGTAAACATAAGCGACCCCGGATAAACGTGATGAGGTGCACTGGCTTGTGACGAAAGCCGTTTGTCACGGAATTGGCGATTGAACGAGTTCTAATAGGTAAATTGCCCTATGCAACGCACACACCTGCTGGATCATGCCATCGTTCGGAATGGATTGGGGTTAGGGGCATTATTGGTCGCTCATTACCTCTCCGATTGGTATGCGATCGATCACCGGGAGGGTTTCCTGAAGGTATCGCCCTACCTGTATTTAGTATTGCTCTATGGCTGGATCGTTTTTCATAATCGGATTTTATTCGAACGACTCTTCCTACGCGGGAAAAAGATGCTTTATACCGGGTGGCTTCTGTTGCTGATGGCCCTGTGCTCGTTTAACATGAATTTTGTGTTACATACCGAATTCAACATTACCCGTTCGCTGCCTTTTCTGGTCAATTTCTGGGTGTATACCATTACGGGTCTGGGAGTGTTCATGCTGTATCGGTCTCTGCGTCAAAGCAATCACAAAACGATTGACTCGGCTCCCCTGTCAGAGGAGCCGGATAATGAGTATGGATACTTTTCGTGTATGGTTGATGGGGTTCGGCAGGCTATTCCATATCGCGATATTCAGTACATCGAAAGTCTGGAAAATTACCTGAAAATCAATGCGGGGCGAAAGGTGTATGTGACCCGGCTAACGATGAAAGAGGCTGAAGAGCGATTGCCCAAACGGCAGTTTATCCGAATTAGTCGGTCGAGTATTGTACATATGATTTGGGTCAGCAAGCGAGAGTCCGATGCCTTCTGGATTGGTTCGAAAGAACTACGCATCGGCCGAGTCTATAAGCGCTATGTAAGCGAGCAATTAGGAGAGCCGAATTGAGCCGGCAAGAAAGTTACGTAATCAATTTTCCGCTAAAAGGGTCTTACAGTAAAATAGCCTGACATGGTGAGTGTCAGGCTATTTTACTGTAAGACAGAATGATCCGCTTATCGGGTCACTTCAGGTGTGTATTCAAACATGCCCAGACCCAACACCTCACTGGTATGTTTTCGGAGTTGCTGGCCAAGTTCAGGGTTTTGAGCCAGAACCTGACCATATGAAGGAATCATCTCTTTCAGTTTCTGCTGCCACGCTTCCGATTGGAGCTGTTCAGGGAAACAGCGTTTCAGTAAGTCGAGCATAATCGATACGGCAGTCGATGCACCCGGCGATGCACCCAGCAAAGCGGCAATACTGCCGTCGGCCGCACTGACTACTTCGGTGCCAAACTCCAATACCCCGCCTTCTTCTTCGTCTTTCTTAATGACCTGAACCCGTTGTCCAGCAATTTCTAGCTCCCAGTCTTCCATTTTGGCGTCCGGGTAGTATTCCTTCAGCGCATTCAGCCGATCTTCAGGCGATTGCATCACTTGCTGAATCAGGTATTTGGTCAATGGTATATTGTGCAGGCCGGCCATTAGCATGGGCGCCATGTTGCTCAACTGAATGGATTTAGGTAAATCCATGTACGAGCCGCTTTTCAGGAATTTCGTTGAAAAACCAGCATAGGGACCAAACAGCAATTCTCGTTTCCCATCAATCATGCGCGTATCGAGGTGCGGGACCGACATGGGCGGAGCACCCACCGACGCTTTACCATACACCTTGGCCTGGTGTCGTTCAATGACTTCCCGATTGACGCACTTGAGCCATTGTCCACTAACCGGGAACCCGCCAAAACCCCGACTTTCGGGAATATCTGATTTTTCGAGTAGCCGCAGCGAACCGCCACCGGCTCCAATGAATAAAAAGTCGGTTTGTACTTCCCGCTCCTGACGGGTCGTTACGTTTTCGACCCGGAGCTTCCAGCCACCCAGACTCTTGGAACGCCACAAATCATGCACATCGTGGGCAAAATAGAGTCGAACGCCCGGCATATCGTACAACCGCCGGAACATGGCACGGGTAAGTGCGCCAAAGTTGACATCGGTGCCAATATCCATTTTGGTAGCCGCTACCGGTTGGGCCGGGTCACGATCTTCCATCACCAGCGGTATCCATTCGGCCAGTTGGCCTGGCTCTTCGGAATACTGCATGCCGTGGAAGAGGTAGTTCTGCTGGAGCGCATCGTACCGTTTGCGCAGATAGTCGACATTTTCAGCCCCCCACACAAAACTCATATGGGGAATGGAGCGAATAAAATTGGGGGCATCGTGCAGAAAATCCTTCTGAATCAGATAGGCCCAGAACTGCTTCGACTGTTCAAAGGATTCGGCAATTTTGATAGCTTTCGTTACGTCGATAGACCCATCTTCCTTTTCGGGTGTATAGTTGAGTTCGCAAAAGGCCGAATGACCCGTTCCGGCATTGTTCCAGGCATCGGAGCTTTCGGCGGCTGCACTATCCAGCCGCTCGTAAATGTCGATGGTCAGGTCAGGTTCTAACTCTTTCAGGAGCACGCCCAGCGTGGCACTCATTATTCCAGCACCGATCAGAATAACATCGGGACCTTTCTCGGTAGATTTTTTACGCTTCGCCATGATAATTGATTGGCAGGTATGTATTCCTTATAGCTACAAATTTGAGAAACAGCTTGTTCAATGCCGGTCATCTTTCCTGATTTAATCCCATTAAATCTGTCGATTATAATGAATCTGATTAGATGGCCTTGAAAATCTTTTCCAGGCATTTAACTGTAATCAGGTACGTTGGTTTAACGCCCAGGGTTCCCAGGCTTCCCGAAGCCAGTGTAGCACCGGTCAGAAGTGGATTATCGGAGGCATAGTAAGCATACCGCACCTTCACCGTGGCCGGAACACTGCCTCGTATTTTCGACTGAGCCTGAATCGCTTTCTGATAATGAGCGCCTTCCATTTCCAGGCCAATGGCGTTCCAGGACGAATTACGGAAATAACTGAGTACATCCTTATTCTGGAGCGAAGTGCCCAGAACGGTTATCATAGCCCCTTCATACACCGGAATCCCGTTGCCTTCAAAATCTTCCTTACTAAAGTCATTATCAAGGGGATAGTTGTCGGCGGTGCCTTCGAAAATGTGCGATGTTGGGATCATCAGATCTCCTTTTCCACCGGTCAGAATTCCCGCTTTTCCGATTACGGAGATAGAGGCAACATTAAGCGGGTCCGTTAGCTCATTATGTTCATACGGTTTCAGGAGTTCGTCCATCGTTTCGAAGGCCTGTTCACCAAACGCGTAATCCATGACCAGCAGCAGCGGCTTCGTTTCGCGGATGTGTTTGGCTTCATGCATGATCTCGGTGGGCAATTTTTTGGGGTCCAGCTTAGCTGTATCGATGAGTTGAACGAGCAGGCTGGTTCCAGCTATATCTTCCAGAATATGCATACCATGCTCTTTCGCGTAGCTAGTCACCTGCTTCCGAAGGTCCCGTTCGGCGGGTAAGCTGAGTTTCAGAGCCAGGTCATACAGGTTATCCCAGGTTGTGAGACCCGTTAAGGCTGCGGGCCCAT
>NZ_MKUD01000045.1:0-11328 GCF_001898575.1 Spirosoma sp. 48-14 | reverse complement strand
ACATGAACCGGACGATCCTGTAAGTTGTGTTCCCAGATATACTGTTTGATGCGCGTGGCCCAGCGCTCACCATACAGGTGTTGGCCAACCCGTTCGCGCAGCATGGGGGTAAAGTTGATTTCGCGGGCTATTTTCGGTTCTACAAGCTCCCGAATCGATACACTGCCCAAGCCATAAATGATCTGAAACAGACCACTGTTGGTACCAGCGTTTTCGTCAAAACGTTGGTAAGCTTGTTGCGTTTCTTCGAACGTACGACCCAGAATCGAGCTGAGGTACATCAGGGCCAGTTCGCGCTCGTCGTCGTTGACGCTGCCACCCGACTGCACAATCGCTTCCAGTTTCTCCCATTCGCGGGTGCGGCTCCCCCGTTCCTGAAAGGCATTCCGCCGGATTTTATCGGCTTCCATAAACATGAACGTCAGGTGGGTAAGAATGTCGTAGATTTCGCTACGGCCATTGGTTACTTCAATCACCATCTGCTCATTGTCGATGCGAAAGCAGTTCCGGCGACGTTTGGCAGGCACCAGTACCGGGAAGTGTGAATGCTCAAAGCCTTCGCGGGAGGCCAGTGATATAATCCGACAGGATTCGATGCCTTTGGGTAATCGATCCATTACATACACAAGTCCATCCAGTTCAACGCGTTGAGGATCACCAACCAGGCCATAGATTTCGGGTTGAAGCGTGAGCAGGGCTCGTCGAATTTCTTCGCCCGATACGCCCGAAGGTTTATAAAATCCCCGATTGAACAAATGGCGCATCGTAATGTATAGGCGTTCAATGGCTACACGAGACTCCTGTGCACGTGTGAGGGGAGGAGAAGGAACAAGATTCATGAATAGGAAGTGAAATAAGTTGAGCAAAGGTACGTGAAAAGGCTTTCTGACAGGATTTTCAGGATGTACAGGATTTTTGCTCCAAAATCCTTAAAGAAGTTGGTTGAGTTAGTCAATGTACAGTCTTTTGCCCACGCATGGTGCGGGCAGATGTTCCTTATTGGCGTCAAGCTCCCAACGGTATTGTTTTGTCCAGACATGGTGAGGGCAGATTCTTAAATCTGCCTTCGTGCGGTTTCTCAAAACCGAACGGTTTGTCTGGCTCAACCTTGCGGGTCAGGTTCTTATAACCTGCCCTCACTAACGCAAACAACATCTAAATCCTGTGAATCCTGTCGGAAAATAAAATAGGTTGGATACTTTTGGCGCATGAAAAACAGGATTCGGCATGTTGGGTGGATAAGTGTATACTGGCTAATACTAACCCAGTCGATACAGGCGCAACCTATGCCAACAGTGCCTGTATCGACTGAGCCAGCAGGTATCAATCAGGGGCGATTTATTGGTGTGTTGGTGGGTACGGCGGCTTTTTACACGGTTACGCTGCTCATGCTTCGCAAGCAGTGGTATAAGAAAAAAGTACCGTTTCATAGCTTCAACGACAATGCCGAATGGCTCCAGATGGATAAAGTAGGGCATGCCGCAACGGCCTATTGCATGAGCCGGGGAGGGTATGAGCTGATGCGCTGGAGTGGGGTCAATGAACAGGCCAGTATTCTGACGGGCGGTTTACTTGCTGTGTTGTTTCAGACTACCCTCGAAGTATACGACGGGCATGCAGAAGGGTGGGGGTTTTCGAAAGGCGATATGGTCGCTAATGTAGCCGGAACAGCCCTGTTCATGGGGCAGCAGTATGGGGCTGGGCAGCAGGTGGTCAGTTTGAAATATGGCTTCCGTAAAACTATTTTTCCGCCTTACCGTCCTAATCTGCTTGGTAAGACCACTGGTCAGCAAATGCTGAAAGACTATAACGGTCAGCAATATTGGTTATCGGTCAATCTGGCGTCCGTGCTTCCGGTGGGGCCTGATTTCCCGCGCTGGCTCAACCTGGATGTCGGGTATAGCGGTAGCGGCATGATTGGCGGACATGAGAATCCCAGGGCGTTTGATGCGGCTGGTAACGAAGTGACCTTTACCCGGTATCGGCAATTCTTTATTTCGCCGGATGCCGACCTGTCGAGAGTAGGTGCCTTTTCGCCCTCTTTACAGCGCTTTATCGGTACGGCCCAGTTCTTTAAAATTCCGGCTCCTTCGCTCGAATTCAATCGCATAAAAGGTCTGCGGTTTCACCCGTTGATTCTGCCAAAAGAATAAAGCGTGGCCGAGCGAAATGCTGAAGCAAGTCATCGATTCGCTCGGTCACAGGTTAATTTACTTCATCTCGCCAGGCGTAACCATGACCCCTTTTTTACGATTTTGCCGTAAAACCGTCAGTTGTGTAAGTCGGCCGATGCTGTCGTCGGTAAGCAACCGATGGAGGTCATCGACCGTAGCGACCGGCTGGCCGTTGAATTCCACAATGATGTCGCCTTCGCGTAATTCGCTGTTTCCCGCTATACCATCCGGTTCTACGCTCACGACCATTACGCCCGATTTGGTTGTTAGCTGATTGTACTGCTTGATGCGCTCGGTCAGGTTGATCAGTTGTCCGGCGATGCCCAGGTAGCCCCGGCGAACACGTCCGTGCATGATGAGTTTACCAGCAACCAGGGCCGCCAGATTCGATGAAACAGCAAAACAGATACCCTGGGCCGGCAAAATAACAGCTGTATTTACCCCAATAACATCGCCATTCGAATTGACCAAAGGACCACCTGAGTTCCCCGGATTCAGAGCCGCATCTGTCTGAATAACGTCGTCAATCAAGCGGCCCGATTCAGAGCGTAAAGTTCGTCCGAGCGCACTAACTACCCCCGCTGTGAGTGAGTACTGAAAACCGTATGGGTTGCCAACTGCAATGGCAATCTGACCTACCTGAACCTGTTTCGAATCGGCAAACCGAATCGCTTTCAGTCCATCCGCGTAAATCTTGATTACGGCAATATCAGTGGCAGGGTCGCGCCCAATCAGCGTTGCTTCATATTCGTTCGAATCAGGCAGCGATACCTGAATTTTACTGGCGCCCGCCACTACGTGGTTATTCGTGATAATATAGCCGTCGGTTGAGATAATAAAGCCAGAACCTGTGCCTCCATCCGACTCACCCCGCCCGGGAGGCCGACGAGTTGGCGGATTGCTTTTGGCAGATTCCTGAGAAGAGGAACGGCCACTTACCTTAATCTGTACGACGGACTGGCTCACTTTTTTGGCTACCGTGACCACGGTATTTGAGTAAGCATCCAGAAGCGCCCCATCCTGAGTGACTGTTCCCCCTGGCTGTGATGGCGTTTCTGAAAATGTAATGAATTGGGTGTCCATGCCTAAAGTTGGTTCAGTGATTTGGGTGCCCATTACACGATCTGTTCCATATTGATTTTCATGATAGTTATCGGGAAACGACACGCCATTTTGTCATTTTTGTATTAATCAATTGTAGTAATGTGTTAAAAAAAAACCTTACTTTGTATAATGTTCGGTTAAAATGGCAGATTTAACCTATGTCTTTTCAAGAATATCTAAGTCAAAAGAAAATAAGTGTTGAGCAGTTTCAGCAGGCTGAACCGGCCCGATTTCTGGAATGGCAGCGCGAATTCGGGCAAATGCACCCCGAAAGCTTTACCGCTCAGAAGAAATTTCTTTTGAATGATACTCGAAGAAAGTACCTTGTCCGTTAAAAAAGTACCAGACAGCTCGAAGGTCGGGTTGTACTATTTATTTAAAACTCAACATTATTTCATGAGCCTTACATTAGGAGAACTGCGAGGCATAACAGATGCTGTTCTAAATGCCCTAAAGGCACAAGGTATTAGTGACGCTGATTCGTTACTTGAAGCAACTCGGACCCCCGAAGACCGCAAGGCACTATCTTCGGCAAGTGGCGTTGATTCAAAAGCAATTCTGGAGTTGGCCAATCGGGCTGATCTGGCGCGTATCAAAGGAATTGGTCGGGTGTATAGCGATCTTATGGAAGAAGCGGGCGTTGATACGGTGAAAGAACTGGCTCAACGTTCGGCCGACAACCTGCACGCTAAACTGATTCAGATTAATAAAGTACGTCAGTATACGCAACGCCCTCCTTCCGTTGAACAAATTGGTGATTTTGTCGAGCAGGCTAAAAAACTGCCGCGAATGCTTGAATACTAGAGAAAAGAGGAGTAATCGAATGAGCTGAATCCGATGCGCCAAAACGGATAGCTATCTACACTTTCTTCCGACCAACGGCTTCAACGTCGGATTCCTTACGGCACACTCTTTTTTACCAACAAAGCTACCCAGTGAGCGTCACTGACTCAGTGACGCCAAGGGTTTTTTTGTTGTCTGTTTCTGGTTGAAAAGTAAGTGCCCTCGCTGGCTAATCAATGCGATTTAGGCTCACGTAGGTATCCTTCCAGACGGCTTTCCAGTTCAGGCAAACTCAAGTTGGTATACAGCTCACCGTTGAGCGCCAGCGACAGACGTCCGCTTTCTTCTGATACAGCGATAACCGCTGCATCGGTTGCTTCGCTCATGCCTAGAGCTGCTCGGTGGCGAAAACCAAGGGTAGCGGGTAGCTCGTCATCTTCCGAAACAGGTAAAATGCAACGGGCTGCCCGAATTCGCCCCTCACTAATGATTACGGCTCCATCGTGTAGTGGGCTGTACTGACTAAAGATGGCCAGCAGTAATGGTTTCGACATATCGGCATCAATGATTTCTCCCGACTGAGCGAATTTTTCCAGATCATCATTTTTTTGCAGGACTAGTAAACCACCTGAAAATTCACCGCTTAGTGCTTTGCAGGTGTCAAGAATGGGTTTAAGTGAAGCATAAGCATCCATAACTTCGGTTTCCCGAAGAAGCCACCGTTTGAACAGCCGATTGTTGGTCAGGTTAGTCGATTTGCCAATCAATAATAAAAAACGCCGGATTTCGTGCTGGAAAATGATGATCAGCGCCAGGGCACCCACACTGATGAAATACTCCAAAATAGTAGTCATCAGGTTGAGGCCAAGTGCCTTCACCAGTAAATAGGCAAGGTAAACCAGCAAATACCCGACAAATACGCGGCTGGCGACACTCCCACGAACAAGATGATAAATCTGGTAAATAAGTAAGGTTACGAGCCCAATATCCAATAAATCGAGCCACCCGATTTCTAAAAAACCCAGGCGAAAAGCCAGCATGAACCAATTAAGAAAGTTTACGGGCTAAAGATAAACAGAATAATGTACTTGGGTAGGCTGAATTATTGATTGTGGTTTCAGATTGCAGCGTAGGGATTCGGATTCGCTACGCTGATACGTTAACTATATGATGAATATAGAAATAGGTTAAGTGTCTATATATTAATTGTTTGTCCTTCCGTTGCCAGGTAGGTTTCAGGGAAAATAGCTCTGGCTTCCTCTAGAAATAGCTCAAATTGCTTGTACCGCGACGAAAAGTGACCAATTAGCAAACGGCCAGCCTGGGCTTTAGAGGCAATCATAGCCGCCTGCCCTGCGGTCGAATGGTACACCTCTGCTGCTCGCTGGCTATTGTCCTGTAAAAAAGTGGCTTCATGGTATAAGACGTTGACGCCCTGTAACTGGGTAGTCAATTCTTCCACATAGCGTGTGTCGGAGCAGAATGCGTAGGAGCGGGGTGCCGGAGCCGGTTCGGTATAATCAGCAGCAGCGTAGAGCAGCCTGCCGTCGGCATCCAGAATGTCCTCACCTTCTTTCAACTGCTTTAGGTAAGCAATAGGGACGTCGGCTGGTAGCTTTTCTCGAAGCAGGTGAGGCTTGGCCTGTTTCTCACGAAAGAGGTAGCCAGTACAGTCGATCCGGTGCTGCAATGGAATCGACTGTACCGTCATCAGAGGGTGGTCGAGTAGGAGCGCTGGCTGGTCTGGATCGACAGCTTGAAAATGAAGACGAAAGCCTAGCCGGGAATCCGATACCCGGAAAATGGTCGTCAGGACTTCATCGAGACCGCGTGGACCGAACAGGTGTAAGTCCTCGGTCCGCCCTGCCATATTTAGTGACGATAGGAGTGGAGCCAACCCAAAGTAGTGATCGCCGTGCAGGTGACTGATAAAAATGTACCGAAGCCTGCCCGGACGAATGCGTTGTTCGAGCAAACGGTATTGGGTGCCTTCACCACAATCGATCAGAATGTATTCGTTGCCGATGGTCAGCAGATGAGCCGTCTGATGGAGTCGAAGTGAGGGAGTGGCCGAACCGGCCCCAAGTACAGTTAGCGTAAATGGGGTATGGCTCGGACGGTGAGGTTCCGATTCATGCTGTATTTCAACGCGCGTTAGGGCTGCGTTAGGCCTCGACACTGCCTCCGACATCATACTCGTCATCTGCTTCACTACGGAAGTCATTTTCCAATTCGTTCATAAAAACAGCGTCGATGGCTTCTTCCACGGTTGGTAGAATTGTCAGATCGCTGAGACGGGCTGTATCCAGAAATGAAATCAGATCGTCATTTTTTGTAACAACAATCAACAGACCCTGTTCATTGGTACATTGCCGACTTATTTTTCGAATTGTCGACACGCCTGCCGGATCGATCGACTGGACAGCAGCCGTATCAATGATGATATTGCTGTATCCTTCCCGAAAAAGATTACGACTAAGCGTCTCAAAGTCAGTAGTTATAGCCTCCCCAAAAATAGTCTCTGTTAATCGGATCAGGGCGTACTGTTCGTTTTTCTCGATGCTATAATTCATAGGACTTTACTTTTGAATGATAGAATGATTGAATGGTTGAAAGGTTGAGTAAGGGTTTCTTATTCAGCCATTCAATCATTCAACCATTCAAAATTTTATATGGATCGTAGTATATTGGTTTCGATTCGAGTCAGCGGGTCGGAGGTTTCATCAGGCTGGAAGCGTTGACCGGTTACGGTTTCAAACAGTTCAATATAGCGTTTTGTAATCTGGCTCACCCATTCATCCGACATGGCAGGAACGGTTTGTCCCGTTTTTCCCTGAAAACCGTTTGAAATAAGCCATTCTCTAACGAATTCTTTCGATAATTGTTTTTGCGGTTGTCCGGCCTGCTGGTTTTGTTCATACACATTCGCGTAGAAGTACCGGGATGAGTCGGGGGTATGAACCTCGTCGATCAGATAAACCTTGCCATCCAGATTGCCAAATTCATATTTAGTATCGACCAGAATAAGGCCCTGCTGGGCGGCCATTTCGGTACCACGGGCAAACAAGGCTAATGCATACTGCTCCAGCTGAACATACTCACTTTCCGGAACTATCCCTCGACTCAGAATCTCTTCACGGCTAATGTCTTCGTCGTGGCCTTCATGCGCCTTGGTCGATGGGGTAATAATTGGAGTGGGTAGTCGGTCATTTTCCCGCAACCCTTCAGGTAACGCCACCCCACAAAGGGTTCGGTGACCGTCGCGGTACTGGCGCCAGGCATGACCCGCCAGATAGCCACGAACCACCATCTCAACCGCATAGGGTTCGCATTTCAGACCAATACTCACGTTTGGATCGGGTGTGTCGAGGAGCCAGTTGGGGACAATATCAACCGTTGCTTTCAGAAAGTAGGCGGCTGTCTGGTTCAATACCTGCCCTTTAAACGGAATAGGACGCGGGAGTACCACATCAAAGGCCGAAATACGATCTGAGGCAATCATAACCAACTTGTCCGGGAATGAATAAACGTCCCGTACTTTTCCCCGATAGAATCCCGTCTGACCGGGAAAATGAAAATTAGTTTCCTGAATGGCGTTCATTTTTTACAGTTTACGGTCTTCGGTTTTCGGCTTAAGGTAGCTGGCGGGTCAGAGTTAACGGCCTCAGTTTCCTAAACCAAAAACGGCAACCCTTTTATAACTTTTCTACTACAATAGCCGAAGCTCCTCCGCCCCCGTTGCAAATACCAACCGCTCCATATCGGCCGTTGTTTTGCTGCAGAACGTTCATGAGCGTGGTGACTATGCGGGCTCCCGATGCTCCCAGCGGATGCCCAATGGATACGGCTCCGCCAAAAGCATTCAGTTTCTCCTGGGGTACGTTCAGCACTTTACTGAATGCCAGTGGCACTACAGCAAACGCTTCGTTTACTTCAAAGAAATCAATATCGTCGGTTGTTAAGCCAGCGCGTTCCAGGGCAAGTGGAACGGCTTTTGTCGGAGCCGTTGTGAACCATTGGGGCTCCTGTTCTGCATCGGCATAGGCCAGAATCCGAACAAGTGGTTTTAATCCAAGTTCATCTGCCTTCCGACGACTCATCACAATAACCGCCGAAGCCCCGTCGCTGATGGGCGACGAACTGGCAGGTGTAACAGTACCGTCGGGAGTAAATGCCGGTTTGAGGGTTGGGACTTTTTCATAAATAACATTTTTGTACTCCTCGTCCTCCGATACGACCGTAACTCCCTTTCGACCTGTTACCTCAACCGGCACAATTTCGGCATTGAACCGACCGGACTGGGTACTGGCTTCGGCCCGGCGATACGATTGTACGGTATAGGCATCCTGTTCTTCACGGCTGATAGCATATTGTTTGGCTGTCTGATCAGCAAACACACCCATAGCACATTGATCGTATACGTCTACCAAACCATCCCGAGCCAGGCCATCGACCAGTTCGGCATTGCCATATTTATAGCCAAAACGAGCCTTAGGAACGTAGTAGGGCGTATTCGACATACTTTCCATACCGCCAGCCACGATGACATCAGCCTGGCCAAGCTGAATAGCCTGAGCAGCAAGCATAATAGCTTTCGTTCCTGAAGCGCACACTTTATTGATGGTTGTACAGGGAATAGTGGCCGGTAGTCCTGCTTTCAGAGCGGCTTGCTTGGCTGGTGCCTGACCAACATTGGCCGACACCACATTGCCCATATAAACCTCCTGAACCTGATCAGGTTGTACGCCTGCGCGGGCTAAAGCACCCCGAATAGCTGCAGCCCCCAGCTCGGTAGCCGATAGGGTCGATAAAGCACCCCCAAAACTACCAATTGGGGTTCGAACAGCTGAAACAATAACCACTTCGTTCATCGGTATGTCTATATTTTGGATGTACGGTCTTCAGGAAACCATAACCCGGTTCTACCATCGACTCTCTCCTTCTCTGGACTTTGGACTGGCCTGACGAGCCGATCGGGTCAGTGCATACGGCAAATCATCACCACGCATGGCATCCAGCAATTGTAACGCTTGTTCCTCACTCAGGTTCAAACGACGAAACCGGCGCAATAACTCGTCTTGCCGGGTTGATCGCTCAACTTGCTGGCCACCCATAGGGCGGGGTTTGTTAGCAAGTTGAGGAGTGGGCGTCGATGATTTGCGTGTTGACCGTTTGTGCGGAGGCTGTCCGGAGTAGTGGCGCTTTATCAACTCAAAATTATATCGTGCCGATTCATTATCTGCGTTTTCGAGTAAAGCCTGACGAAAAAGGGTTAGCGCTAGTGAGCTGTCTTTTTCAAGGCAGGCCAATACGCCTAATTGAGTCGCTGCGGCTGTCCGCAGATCATGCCTATCCGTTTGGAGTAGTGTTTCGTACTGCGATTTGGCTTTAGCGTATTGTTTCAGGTGGAAATACGTATGGCCAAGGTTTAACCGCACAGCAGCATCGATTGTTGACGTATTTTGGGTTAAATACGTGTAAAACGTGAGAGCGCGCTGATATTCACCCGACTGATAAGCGAGTTGAGCCTCCTGTCGGGCCTGATTGTTACGGGAAATTTGGTTTAGAGAAATCAGTTCGTTTAACCAAATCCAGGCTGCAATGAGTAAATAGATCATACGTAAGCTTGCCCCAGTGTTTCAATGAATACTGAATGCACTGCTGTCAGCAGCAAGTAGTCCATGATGAATCAAAAAAACGAAGCCAAAAATAAGATGAAACGTCGAGACTCACTTACAGTCGGAAGGTCCGAATGGCAATAAGTATATCGAGCGCAATCAGGCCGAGTGCCGCCAGTAGAAAATAATAATACTTATTGGTAGCCACCGCAAGCCGACGCTGGTCGCTGGTTCCTCCTTTTAGCGACTGCAAAATACCGGCTAGTTCGTTGATATAGCGTCCATTAACATCGGCTTCGATGTATTGCCCTCGACTATCGCGGGCCAGCTCCTGCAAATACGATCGATTGAGCCGACTCCGAACAATCTGATTATTATCATCGCGAATAAAATCGCGCCCCTGTCGAATCGATGCCCCGGCTTCACTCCCTACACCGACTGTAATAATAGGCATTCCCTGCATACGTAACCGAATCAGCGTATTGCGTTCGCAGGAACTGGCATTTTCACCATCGCTAAACAGAACCATTGCTTTAACGCTCCGCCGGGTAGATGGGTCAGTAGATAGTTTCTGATAGGCCAATTCAAGAGCACTACAGAGGTCAGTACCTCCCGTTGGGGCGATACTGGTGTGTATTTCACGAATAAATTGTTTGAGTGCATCCTGATCGGACGTAAGGGGGGCTAGTACAAAAGGGGCCGACGATGCCATAATCAGTCCGAATCGATTGGCAGGAAGTGTATCGCAAAGTTGCTGGATGTCGTACTTCACCCGTTCCAGGCGAGTGGGTACTACATCATTGGCATCCATAGATCGGGAAATATCAACAATCAGGAATGTGTCATGACCTGATGTCGCGAAGTCTACAACCGATTCGCCAAACGAGGGCCCTAACAGGGCTATGATGAGTAAAGAGAGGTAACTGCCTCTCAGAAAAAACTTAGGAACGGCTCCCCAGGCTGACGTATTTAGTTGATGAGCCAGCCTAAATGTGCGCCAGACATAGAGTGTGTAGAGCCCAATAAATAAGCAAATGAAAAAAAAATCGGTACGCGTAAAAGGGTATAACCAATTCATGAAATCAAGTATCTGGCTGATGCTGACTAAGTTGAGCTATAGTACGACTTGCAGCAGATGGGGGCGAAATTAGCGATTATAAAAAGATTTTAAATTTCCTCTTGACGAAAACGTTTAATACCCCTATCTTTGTGTCCCAATCGTTCAGGAAAGAACAAGATTGGCTACGGAGAGATGCCTGAGAGGCCGAAAGGAACAGTTTGCTAAACTGTCGTACTGGTAACGGTACCGAGGGTTCGAATCCCTCTCTCTCCGCAGGAGATAAAGTGATACAGGTCCCAACCGAAAATGAATTGATTAATATTGTTTCGGCTGTAGCATTTTATAGTACCACATTCGGGGTGTAGCGTAGCCCGGTATCGCGCCTGCTTTGGGAGCAGGAGGTCGTAGGTTCGAATCCTGCCACCCCGACACTGAAAATCAAGCACTTATCAGAAATGGTAAGTGCTTTTTTCGTTCCTACTAACACGTTTACTAAGGATCAAGGGGATCAAGGCCAATACTTGTGGAGGGCGTTGTATTTTTCGGATCAAGGCCAATACTTGTGGAGGGCGTTGTATTTTTCTAGGTT
>NZ_MKUD01000044.1:103199-131737 GCF_001898575.1 Spirosoma sp. 48-14 | reverse complement strand
AAGGGGCTCCCCAGACGGCAACCTTCACGGCGGATATGCCGCTAAACCGGGAACGGGTGGGGGTAGGTCTACAGCTGTACGGCGACAAGGCCGGTGTGATTCAGGAAGCGGGTGCGTTTGCCTCCTATGCGTTTCGCATTAAAGTAGGGACGAAAAGCACGCTGGCACTGGGTTTACAGGCGGGGGCCTCCAGCTACCAGGCTAACCTGTTGGAGGTACGGACGTCACCCGATAACCAGATCGATCCGGCTTTTGCCAGCAACATCTCCAAGATCCTTCCCAACTTCGGGACGGGGATTTATCTGAGCAACGACAAGGCGTATCTGGGCTTATCGGTCCCCCGGTTGATCAAGAATCGGTTGAGTGAGTACAACGTAGGGGATTATCGGTCGGTGCAGGCTCGTCATGCGTATCTGGCGGCTGGTTTTGTGGTGGGCCTGAGTCCGGTGGTGAAGATGAAGCCCTCGATGCTGGTGAAGTATGCGGAAGGAGCTCCGTTGGGTTTTGATGGGAACATCAACTTCTGGTTTGCCGACCGGATCGCGCTTGGTGCTTCGATTCGTCGGAACCAGTTTTCGACGTGGTCGACCTACACGACGGATGCGTTGGTTGGGATGCTGGAGGTCCAGTTGACGGATCAGTTCCGGTTCGGTTATGCGTATGATCGGACGATGAACGGTTTGCAGAGTGTAGCGCCGAGTTCGCACGAGATCATGATTCGGTATGAGTTTGGGTTTGGGCGGAGTCGTATCCTGACGCCGAGGTATTTTTAATCTGGCTGGGATATAAACCGAATACTAAGCTAGTTGAGTCCAGATAAGTAAGACGGGCTATCTGCTTCTTGTCTGTACACCCGGATTGATTTCCTGAACAGGAGCCAATCCGGGTGTGCCCATCTGGCTGGAATGAGAGTTTTAGCGGTATATCCAGGTTAAATCATTCCAGAAAGTACGATTAAGCTAGAAGAAACGGACAGAGTTGCACTTTGTGGCCCGTCAGTCGGAAAGCAGGTATTTCGGCTAGGGTTTCTGGTTGCATACCTATTATTTTATATATATACTATTTTTTAAAATTTATACTTATAGATTCCTATCTGGCACATAAAGTGTTAATGAAAGAGATAGTTATATAGGTTGATTATCAATTGTTTATGGATTGTTTATCGGATTCTCTACGCTCGTTCCCTGTTTAGCTCCGTACCTTTTAAACTTGCCTTTTATGAGAAATTATTACGGCTTAACTGGCTTTCTTTTTTTGTTGCTGGGACTTGTCTCCTGCCAGTCGGAACTGGATGTTAAGGATATTCCGGGGCGGGTCACCTCCTCGATACATACGAGCGGAGGGGTTGGTAAGCCAGAACCTGATGGAATCGAACACGTTGGGGCTCGTGATGCCGTCCTGACCTTACAGCTGGAAGTGCTGGCCTACGTGAATGAGGCTCGTTCGCAAACGTGTTTATGCGGCACTACGGTTTATCCGCCGGTTACCTTACTGACGTTGAATTCAAGACTGAATGGAGCCGCTGATAAATATGCTGTGGACATGGCTACCTACAATTACTTTAGCCACACTGGCCGAGACGGCTCACAGCCCTGGGATCGGATGACTGTGGAAGGCTACATATGGAGTTTGGCTGGCGAAAATATTGCCGCCGGTTACCCCACGGCCCGATCGGTAGTCGATGCCTGGTTAAGTTCAACGGTTCATTGCCAGAACATTATGAACCCCGACTATCGGAATCTGGGAGTGGGGTATTCCTACAATTCAAAAAGCACATTTAAGCATTATTGGGTGACCGATTTCGGGACCCGCCAGTAGTTCGACGTAATCGATTCGTGCTTCCTATGCCTGCTATGCCGACTTCACTACCAGAAATAGTAAGGCTGTTTGCCAGGAGGTAGCCAATTCGGTACACGTAGCTGGCAAGAATCCATGTCGGGGCATTGTGGGATGTCGTATGGACTTCTGTCTAAACGGCTAATTCAGAAGTACTTACCGTGACGAGATATGACTAATTTAAATGTCCTCATTATTGAAGACGATCCCGTTTGGCAGTTTAGTCTTCAGGCTATGTTTGGTCAATTGGATGTGGCTAGCGTTCGTCTGGCGAGTTCGATTGCCGAGGCTAACCAGAAACTTCATGAGCAACTTCCTGATTTAGTGATCGCCGATATTGTTTTACCCGATGGCTTGTCGTTGGGCTTATTTACACAAAATTATAAGCAATTGCCGGTCATTTTTCAAACGGCTTACACCAAGGATGACTATTTACGGCGAGCCATCACGATGCCTAATATAGGATTTCTGGTAAAACCTTTTGAAGTGTTTGGCCTAAAGGCAGCCATTGAAATATTGTTTGCTCAGAAACCCATTACCCTTTTTCCTGCTGCCAACAGCATTACGACTACCGATAAACGCAGACAACGTATAGATATACCGTTAGATGAAATTTACTGGATTAAAGGGGAAGGTAATTATTCGATTATCCATACCGTCGATCAAAAATATGTGCTGAAACGATCGTTGCGTAAGCTAGCGCTGGAGTTGACGGATCGCTTTATTCAGGTGCAGAAAGCATACATTATCAATATTCACTATATCGAACGGATTTTAGAGTCAACGGTGCAGATAAATCAGCAGCCTATTCCAATCGGTCGGGCTTACAAAAAGAACTTACTCAATCTTGTCGACCCACGAAAACGTATGTTTCTGCGGAGCTAGACAGTTAGAGCATTGAGCCATTTTAATGTTTCCTGATCAAGCCATACTTACGGGATCAAGTTCGCATTGGCTGGGTTACTTACCTCTCAGCAATTCATTTGCCTAATCAGTTAGGGAAGCTACAGTGGGGGTTTTGTGTCGACGCGTTTCTACGAATAAGCATCACGTCGCTAAGAAATTAATGCATCCAATAGTCTGAATTTCATGTGAAGAAGTAGTATAGATTGAGTTTGATTGTGGATGTGACCCCACGTTTGAGGACTCAACTAACTACTTAACATCCCATTTTTGCGGATTCGTTCTGATGTTTCCATGAAACCAGTTGTTCAAATTTCTCTAGACCTGACCGATATTGACGAAGCGCTTGAAACGGCCGCAATGGCCCTTCGTGCAGGGGTCGACTGGCTCGAAGCAGGTACACCCTTAATTCTGGCCGAAGGTCTGCATGGCGTACGTAAGTTGCGCGAAGCCTTTCCGGGAGTTCCGATCGTTGCCGACTTGAAAACAATGGATGGCGGCTATCTGGAGGCTGAAATGATGGCTAAAGCGGGTGCCACGCATGTCGTGGTGATGGCGCGGGCCCATGCTGAAACCATTAAATGTGTGGTACAGGCAGGACATGACTTCGGTGTAAAAGTCATGGGCGATAATATGGTGTGCCCCGATATGGTAGCGGGTGCCCGTTGGCTCGAAGATCTGGGCTGCGATTACATTATTCACCACATTGGCTACGACGAACGGCGGGGTATTGCTGCTCAGGGCTTACGTATGCCCAGCCCACTGGATCAGCTTCGGGAAGTTGTGCAGGCCGTTCGGGTGCCGGTTCAGGCAGTGGGCGGGCTCAGCCTCGAACAAGCTATTCGTTGCCCGGAATACGGTGCCCCATTGATTGTACTTGGCGCTCCGTTAACCATTGATGCCGATGCTTTTAAGACGGCCGGTGGAAATCTGGAAGATTCGCTTCGGCTAATCTGCGGGGCGATCCATGCCTATGGCGATGTGGTGGTTGGCCTTCCTACAATATAAGCAAGATACCATTGCCTATTCCTTACCCTTTATTCCATGAAATCTGCTGCGGTAATAAATTATGCTCCGGAGAAAGGCTCCGTCGAGATTCGTGAACTTGAGCGCCCGACCATTGGCGAAGAGGATGTATTGCTTGAGGTAGCTAATGTGGGTGTTTGTGGTAGTGATTTGCACCAGTGGACTGCCGACCATAGCTGGCCCGTTAATTATCCGGTTGTTCTGGGCCATGAATTTGGCGGTCATATTGTTGAACTGGGGAGTCTTGTATCGGGCTGGCGCGAAGGTGACCGGGTGGTTAGTGAAACGGCGGCTGTGATTGACCCAACTAACCCCATGACCCGCCGAGGACTCTACAATCTGGACCCGACTCGTAAAGGGTTTGGGTATGGTGTTAATGGAGCTATGACCCGCTATGTACGCGTTCCAGCCCGTTGTTTGCATCATGTGCCCGATCAACTGGCGTTTGAGCAGGCTTGCTTAACCGAGCCTTGCTGTGTAGCGTTCAACGCGGTCGTCGAAAATACGCGCTTAAAACCCGGCGATCGGGTCGTTGTGCTTGGCCCCGGAACCATCGGTATTCTGTGTGCGGCTGTTGCCAGACTTTGCGGAGCCGATGTCGCCGTTGTGGGTCTGGAGGCAGATCGTCATCGGCTGTCCATTGCCGAACAATATGGCTGTACGGGTATTGTTGGCGATGCTTCCGAATGGGCCAAACAAGCGGATGGTCTTGGCGCCGATTGTGTAATCGATGCGGCTGGAGCCAGTGCTACACTAAAACTAGCCATGCAACTGGTGCGACCCAATGGGCATATTACCAAAGTTGGCTGGGGGCCGCAGCCGCTAGGGTTCTCGCTCGATCCGCTGGTGCAGAAAAACGTTACCCTTCAGGGAAGTTTTAGCCACAACTGGCCGATCTGGGAGCGTGTTATCGCTTTGCTGGCCAGTGGTCAACTGGATGTAAAACCCATTATAGGTGGGGTATGGTCGATTACCGACTGGCACGAAGCCTTTGAAAAAATGCACCGGGGCGAGGTAGTGAAAAGTGTGCTTAAACCCGTATAGCATGCGATTACAGGACAAAGTGGTGATTGTTACCGGCAGTTGCACAGGTATTGGTAAAGCAATTGCCCGGCGCTGTGTGGCCGAAGGGGCCAGGGTCGTTGTGCATGGCCTTGAGCGCGAGCTGGGCGAGGCTGTGGTGGCGGAGTTTGGAGCAGACCGCGCCGTATTGCATATCGAAGAAATCACCGCTGAAAATGCCCCGCAGCATCTGGTCGATCTGGCACTGGCTTCCTTTGGACGTCTGGATGCGATTGTCAACAATGCAGCGATGGTACCTTCATCGACTATCGAGACCACCGACCTGAATTTGTTTCGCCAGGTGCTTGATGTCAATACGTTGGCACCCTTTGCATTGATTAAAGCTGCTTTGACGCATTTGCAGGAACGGCGTGGCTGTGTGCTGAACATTGGCTCGGTAAATGCCTGGAGTGGCGAACCTTGCCTGATGGCCTACAGCATTTCGAAAGGTGCTTTGTTGACCATGACCCGCAATCTGGGCGATTCGCTTCACCGGGAGTATGGGGTTCGCGTTAATCAGATCAATCCCGGCTGGATATTGACTGAGCGCGAAATCGAGCGAAAACGCGAGCAGGGAATGCCCGACGACTGGTATACATCACTGCCAGCTGAGCTTTCACCGGCAGGTCGGTTGCTGATGCCTAATGAGATGGCAGCGGCTGCCGTGTATTGGCTGGCCGATGAAAGCGGCCCCATTAGTGGCCAGGTGGTCGACCTGGAACAATTCCCGTTTATTGGACGAAACTTACCTAAAAGTTAAAGATTTAAAGAGTGAAAGAGCGAAAGAGCGAAATTGATGCGTCAGCCACTCTTTCGCTCTTTCACTCTTTAAATCTTTCACTCATTAAACCTATGCCTCAACTAGCCGCCTTCCCGAAGGCCTTTATGCAGCAGCTTTGCAAAGACGGAACCATGACGGTTTCAGAATGGATTGAGTTAGCCTCTCAACTCGATATTGATGGGCTGGAATGGTATGCCGGATTTCTGGAAATGGCCGACGAAACCAACTGGCCGCTATTTCGCCAGCAGGTAGAAGCCAAAGGCAACGTTATTCCGATGATGTGCTGTTCACCCGATTTTACGCATCCTGATCCGGCCTTCCGGGCGCAGGAAATTGAGAAACAAAAGCGTTGGATCGATATGACGTATATACTGGGTGGTTCGTTCTGCCGGGTATTGTCGGGCCAGCGCAGACCGGAACTATCAATTGACGAAGGGGTGTCGCTGGCTGCCGAATGTATTGAGGCCTGTTTGCCCTATGCGCAGGAGCGGGGTATCACGCTGATTCTCGAAAATCACTACAAAGACGATTTCTGGACCTATCCCGAATTTGCCCAGAAAATGGACGTATTCTGTAAGCTTGTCGACCGGATTCATCATCCAAACTTTGGCGTCAACTACGATCCCAGCAATACCTATCTGGCTGGTGAAGACCCCCTTGAACTCCTGTACCGCGTGTCGGATCGGGTGGTGACCATGCACGCCAGCGACCGCTACCTGCTCGAAGGAACTATCGACGATCTGCGCCGGGAAGAAGGGGGGGCGGCTGGTTATGCCAAACGGCTCAGTCATGGTGAAATCGGCAAAGGCCTGAATGATTACGATGCCATTTTTACAGAGCTGAAACGGGTTGGCTTCGATGGCTGGATCAGTATCGAAGATGGGGTCGATGGCATGGAACAGCTAGAGCGGAGTGTGGCTTTCCTTCGCCGAAAAATAGCGGAGTACTGGCCAGTGTAATGCGGACAAAATGTCCACATTACAAAAAAACGGCTTGCTATAGGTACGATTACCCGATAAAGCAGTATGTATACAGAGTCGATGACAAACTGGTCCCGCTCACTATTCCTAAACGCTTTAACTTCAATACCAGATTATGGAAGAAACGAATACGGCATCTTCGGCAAACAGCCGTCGTGATTTCTTGAAAATATCATCGTTGGCGGCTACCTCCTTTTTTATTGTGCCCCGTCATGTCCTCGGAAAAGGCTTCGTGGCGCCAAGCGACAAGCTCAATATTGCCGGCATTGGGGCAGGCGGAAAAGGTAAAAGCGATCTGGCTTCATTTTCGGCGAGTCCCAACGTTAATATCGTTGCCCTCTGCGATGTCGATGATCGCCAGTCGGTCGAATCACGGAAGCGTTTTCCTAAAGCTACCTACTACAAAGACTTCCGCGAAATGCTTTCGAAAGAGCATAAGCACATCGATGCCTGCTCGATTTCAACGCCCGACAATACCCACGCGGTAGCAACGCTGGCTGCTATGCAGTTGGGCAAGCATGTATATACGCAAAAACCACTCACCCACGATATTTACGAAGCCCGAATTCTGGGTCAGGCTGCCAAAAAGTATAAAGTAATAACCCAGATGGGTAACCAGGGCGGGTCGGGTAATGGCGTTCGTCGGATGAAGGAGATTTACGATTCGGGTATTATTGGTGAGGTGCATAAAGTACTCTGCTGGACCAACCGCCCGGTATGGCCGCAGGCTATTCCAACCGACAAGACCTACGAGATTCCTAAAGAACTGGACTTCGATCTGTGGCTCGGACCAGCCAAAAAAGTACCCTACAATGAAGCCTACCTACCCTGGAACTGGCGCGGCTGGTGGCCATATGGAACGGGCGCGCTGGGAGATATGGCCTGTCATATCATGGACCCTGTGTTCCGAATTCTGCCCATCGATTATCCCACTTCGGTTGAATGCAGCGTAGCCGGTACTTGGACATTTACGCTTCGCCCGCAGGACGATAATCCAGACTGGACGCCATTTTCAACCTCTATTCACCTCGATTACCCACGTAAGGACAGCAAAGGAAACATCAAAGTAAGCTGGTATGACGGCGGTATTCTGCCCGAACTTCCCGAAGAACTGCTACCGGGCGAAAGCTTTGGCAATTCGGATGGTGGCGTACTGTTTATTGGCTCGAAAGGAAAACTAATGGCCGACTGTTATGGCGCTAACCCACGGTTACTGCCCTTGAAAGACAATCAACTGCTTACGATTCCCGAAACCATTCCACGGGTTCCGAACGAAGACCATTACCTGCAATGGGTAGATGCCTGCATTGCCGGGTATGGCAAAGGCGTAACCAGTTCGCCGTTCGAGTATGCGGCTCCGTTTACCGAAAGCATTCTGATTGGCAACCTGGCGCTTCGTAGCTGGATGCTCCGCGATAACCCATCGGCCAAACGGTCGTCTGAGCGATACAATGGGCGCAAGAAGTTGTACTACGACGCCCCGAATATGAAAATTACGAACTACGATCTGGCTAACCAGTTTGTGAAGCGCGATTACCGCGATGGCTGGAGTCTGACGTTGTAGTGTTGGATGACTATAGCGCTTGAGGTATCGGCATCTGTCGGTATCTCAAGCTTTTTTATGGGTTTAGCGTGAATACTTTATGAGCAGGAATGAACTCGTTGTCTTACTGTATACCTTTAAACAGGTGCTTCCTGTGTTAACGTGTCGGCATTGTTAATTGCCAATCCGTTTTGGGTCGACGACGACGTATTTAATTGACTTCCCATTCGCACGCCCGTCATGATGCGAATACGTCATGTGAAGCAAGCCATCTGGAGTTTGAATCAGACTTGGATACGAGTAACCACCCTGTCCTGGCTTATGATCTTCAATCCGGGTTTTCCACGTCCAGGTTTTACCCTCGTTGTCGGATAGGTACAAGCTGAGCCGATAGCGACCATCGTCAATATCATTTCCCAGAAAAGCCCAGCGACCGTCATGTAAGACAAGCAATTCGACACTAGCTGTGTTGGGGATATCAGTTTTGGTGGTAGCGCTCCAGCTTTCGCCATTATCCTTCGACTCGCTGTAGTGAACGCGGGTGGGCTCATCACCACTGTCGCGCATAAAAGCCACGAGTGTGCCATCTTTTTTGCGAGCCAGAGCAGGTTGAATAGGGCCACGGCCCACAACAGGCAGACCAGGCTTCCAACTGGTTCCGTCATCGTCGGAAATAGCCATGAGCGAAAAGTTAAACCCATCAGAGTAGAGGGGGAGTACAATGCGGCTATTGCCCAATAAGAGTGGTTTGATCCGGGTCATCCAGCCAATAGAGCGTTTACCGACGTCATGGCTAGCGTCAATAATCATGTTATCGTACTTAGGCGCATACCCACCCCAGCCTGCGGTATTTCTGGTGAGATCATTAAATTTTTTCTCAACTTCCTGGGAGAAAGCTTCGCCAGGCTTAAGGAGGATATTATCCTGCCAACTCCAGATTGGTGGCCCACTTTTCGTATAATCTGTTGAGGTTCTATAGCGAAGGATGGAGTATTCCCACTGATTGGCTTCAACTGCGATCCAGACCAGAAATAACTTGCCCTGGCTATTCAGAAATAGCACCGGGTTACAGTCGGGTAAATTGGGCGTGTCGGCCATTATGAAGGGCTGGCTCCATGTGGTTTCGCCTTTTCGCAAACGAGCGCCCATAATCTTCACATCATCAGCCGATCGTTCGCCACTGCCATAAAACCAGACGGACAGAAAATCGCCGTTAGGCAGGTTAACGATGCTGCTGCCGTGTACATGTTTATCCTGGGCCGGAAAGATGAGAGTTTGCCGAACAATGGCCGGGTTAGCCTCCTGGCCTGTACAGAATTGACGACTGGCTAGAAGAATAAAAAAAAGAGTAAGTACTCGTTTCATGTACGATGGTGAAATGCTTTGCTGACTTTGGCAATAAGTCTAACTGGTATACTCATTCAGGAAAGCATTGGACTATCGAAGAATAGAAAACGGTTCAGATAAACTAAAAATGGTGAAAGATATCTACCACCTTCCTTCGTATACAAATTCGAACTAAGGCCAAACAGGCCGTTGTTGAATGCATCGCGATTTGCCGGGCTGCCGGAGCGGTACAATCGCCAACGAAGGCAGCCCGCGTTGGGCTATTGACTATTACAACAGACAATTTAAAAATGTCGCTCAGAGATTTGTCCAGTGTTTTGTGGCAAGTTCAGGTTATCGAGTTTCAGGAAAGCACCCATTATCGTTTAATTGGTATTCCCCACAGGGTATGTCTGGATACACAAAAGTCGCATAGGGATGTCTTTTTGGTTTCTTCTGTTATCAATATTTTATATTTATTTTGTTTAATTTTACCCCCATTCCTATACCTTTACTCTAGATTCTGACGCAACAGTATGCCTTCTGCTGGTTCATTCAACACCTATAATGAGACTGACCTTTGGGAATCTCTGGGAAGAGGAGATCAGGATGCATTCGAGATTCTCTATCGACACTACTTTAAGATACTTGTCAATTACGGCACCCGATTTTCAAAAGACCCGCTTCTCCTCGAAGATGCCATCCAGGATCTGTTTACCAATATATGGCGTCGAAAAGCCCAATTAGCTTCTGTAAAGGAACCGAAATTCTACTTACTACGGGCGCTAAGGAATCAACTGAGCCAAAATACTCGAAATAATTTAGTTGATGATGCCGAAGATATTGATGATTTTCTAGACTACCTGGTTTCTATTTCTAATGAACAGCAGACTGTTGAGCAGGAAACAATACTTGACCGAACTCGCCACATACAAGCTGCAATTTCCCGATTAAGCCCCCGCCAGCAGGAAGCCATTAATCTTCGTTTTTACCATGGAATGAGTCTCGATCAGTCGGCAGAACTCATGGGAGTTCCCAAACAAGTTGTTAGTAATCTCCTCTTCAAAGCCTATTCGATGCTACGACTCACGCTAAAAGGCATATTTTCTCTGGTATGGGTGCTTCTGCATCCTTAGTTTATTCCATTCCTACCTTAACTAGTCCAGAGTGTGAACGAACGGAGCGTTTAAGCAGCATTCTTCAAGAAAAAGAAAAAAAAGTGCAATTCTATTGGTTAATTTTTTCGAAAACATGACTGTGTATAGTAGAAGGGCTTAATCGGTTGATGATGTATAACAAGTTCACATTACAGGATTTCCTGAACGATGATGCGTTTATCCGGTGGGCATTGCACAACCAACAGGATGCTTATTGGCAGCAGGTGCTGGTGGACTATCCGCATAAACAGGAGGTAATACGACAGGCACTTCAACTCATTCAAGAGCTTCATCGGGCCGAGGATAAGCAGACCTTACTGGTTAATGAAGAGCGAACATGGCAGCGAATTAGCGAAAAAACGATCAATCAAGATCCGCTCGGCCGGTGGCCTAAACGGCGATACTGGACCACCGCAACGGTCGTAAGTTTAGTCGTTGTATTGGTTGCTGGATGGCTATGGGTAGAGCGTAGTAAGTCAACGTCGACTTATTCCAAATTGGTAATAAAAGCTTCCGAAAAAAGCATACTCATTGAAAAAGTAAATCAGAATGATACCCCCCTGAAGATCAGCCTGGAAGACGGGAGTGTTGTTTACCTGAAAAAAAATAGCCGGTTCAGTTATCCGGCTCATTTTACCACCAAATCGCGGGAAACCTTTTTAAGTGGAGAGGCCTTTTTTCAAATCGCTCCCAATCCTAAAAAACCATTTTATGTATATGCTAATGAACTGGTTACGCAGGTTTTGGGAACGAGTTTCGATATTAAAGCTTTTGATAATGAACAACAAGTGCTGGTTAAGGTTCGAACGGGGCGAGTATCGGTCTACAATCAAAACCAGATTCGCTTAGTAAGTGATGAAAGCCAGCACCTCATTCTGCTGCCTAATCAGCAGGTTGTTTTTAATCGGCAAACCGAAAGTCTGTCGAAACAACTAGTAGAAGAGCCAATACCCATTCATCCGTTCATTGGAAACGAAAAACGCTATTTTGAGGATGTACCAGTTGCAACCGTATTGCAGGCTTTGGAAAAGCGCTATGATGTACGAATTTTATACAATGAAGAATTGCTCGCCAACTGCATTATTACCACCACATTAAGCGATCAGTCATTGATCGATCAACTGGAGGTAATCTGCCAAACGATTGGGGCTACCTATAAAGAGATGGATGCTCAACTCGTTATCGAGTCATCAGGTTGTCCGTAAGTAGCCTCAATTTAATCCTAAACCCCCAAAAAGCTCATGCAGTAAAATCCGTAAACCTGACCACAAAAAAAGAGAAGATGCTGCTACATCTTCTCCCGAACCCAACCAGCACCTGCTCAGTGCCGGAAGGAATTGTTTTGTCTTGCTAAAAACAAAAACAGTCAAAAGTATGTCAAAATCTTTTACTAAAAAAGAGGTTTTCGCGCTTATGAAAATCACTTTTACCCAACTCATTCTTGTGGGATTGCTAACCAGCCATACGTTGGCCCATCCCGTTTTTGCCCAGGAGTTATTAAAGGAACGCGTTAATCTGAACCTGAAAAACAGTAACCTACGCTCCTTTTTGCGCAGCCTCGAAAAACAGGTCGATGTGGTATTTTCGTACCAGAAGGAGGTTGTTGAATCCGACGAGAAATTGACCCTCCATTTCCAAAATGAAACGGTCGATAATATACTGAAGCAGGTGCTGTCTCCTCGACGTATATACTACAGGGTTATCAATACTAATCAGATTATTTTGATCCGTGAACCCCGAAATGACCCCGGTAAACTGGACCCCAGTGTCAGTAACCAAGTCGAATTTGCTGCTAGCGAAAAGGCTGTTCAGGTGGTTACAGGTCATGTAAAGGATGAGAAGGGCGAAGGCTTACCAGGTGTGAGCATCCTGATAAAAGGCACGCAACAGGGGACTGTGACGGATGCCAAAGGTGCTTTTAGCCTGGCGATTCCGAGTGAGCATGCGGTTTTAGTGTTTTCGTTTGTAGGCTACATTCCTCAGGAAGTAGCCATTGGTAATCAGACATCGCTGGAGGTATCTCTGAAAATAGATCAGAAGTCGTTGGGCGAAGTGGTAGTCGTAGGTTATGGTACGCAACGCAAAAAAGACCTGACCGGCTCTATTGTGAATCTTACCAGCAAGGATTTGGTACCTGTTCCTTCGGCAACCAGTGTCGATCAGATGATGCAGGGCAAAGTGGCTGGGGTGCAAATTACGCAGACATCGGGAGCACCGGGAGGCAATGTCAACGTCATTGTGCGAGGCATCAGCTCCATCACGGGGGGGAACTCCCCACTATATGTGGTCGATGGGTATGCCATTGGCACGGGTGGGGGTGGCTCCGACTTAAGCAGTTTTGCCTCTAGTTCGTATTCTGCCAATGGGATGGCCAGCAGTAGCTCCATTAACCGCATCAATCCACTCAGTATTATTAATCCCGCTGATATTGAGTCGATTCAGGTACTAAAAGATGCTTCTGCTACGGCAATTTATGGCTCTCGGGGAGCGAATGGGGTGATCATCATTACAACCAAACGGGGTAAACTAGGTAAGCCAACCATCAGTTTCGAACAATCGACGGGCATGCAGGAACTGGCCAAAAAGGTCAAGCTGCTTACGCCCCGTCAATACGCAGAAAATGTGGCTGAAGGGCGAGACAATGCCTGGATATTTGCCGGTGGGAAAGCATCTGACCCTAACAGCGTACGTAGTGCAGCTACCCAGGTAAAACCCGCTTTCCGAACACCCGAGCAATTTGCCGATCAGGGCTATGGAACTGATTGGCAGGACGTCATTTTTCGCAAAGGCATGGTGCAGAATTACCAGCTTTCGGTCAACGGAACTGGCAAGGATGTCAGTTATTATGTATCGGGGGGCTTTTTTACCAACAAGGGAATCATCATCGGCTCTGATTTTAACAAGTTTACCCTACGTACCAACATTGATGCACACCTGAGTGAGAAGCTTAAGATCGGGGCCTCTTTTTCGGGAGCTCATTCTTACGGCAATTTCGCCCGCGCCGAAGGGCACCTGCAATACCGAGGGCTGATCAACGCGGCTGTATCCAGCGATCCCACTATTCCCGTTTACAATGCCGATGGTACGCCTTATTCCGAATTCTCCAGCCCAACGGGCATTCCCGTCGAGAATCCAGTGGTTATTGCCGCTGAGTTTTCCGACAAACGGAATAATACCAATGTATTCACCAATAACTATCTGCAATACGAGCTTTTGCCCGGTCTGGTGCTGAAAACGTCCGTTGGTATCAATTACTCCAATAACATAACTCGCCTATGGAAATCCTCCAAAGTGGGCCTGGCTACGAGTCGGACGGGACAGGCTACCGCAGGTTCGACGGAACTGAAAAGCCTGAACTGGCTGAACGAGAACACAATCAATTACCGACATAAGTTTGGCGAACAGCATAATCTGGATGTACTGGCCGGTTACACCATCCAGAAAAATTCAGATGAAATACTACAGGCGGGTGCCACGGGGTTTTCAACTGATTATGTACCTTATCTGTCGGCTGGGACGGTAACGAGTGGTACGAACTATGTGAGCGAATGGGCACTGATGTCGTGGTTGGCGCGAGTCAATTACGCCTTTGTCGACAAATACCTGCTGACTGCCACCATTCGACAGGATGGTAGTTCACGATTTGGGTCGAAGAATCGGTGGGGAACATTCCCGTCGCTTTCGGTTGCCTATCGGCTCTCCGACGAACCATTCATCAAGTCACTCAACGTTATCAATGACTTTAAACTGCGAGCTAGTTACGGGGTTGCTGGTAACAACTTAATTCCTAACTATGCCACGCAGGGATTGTTGGGCATATCCCGCACGGTATCGAATGGCCAGGTGGTATCAGGCTTAGTGCCTTCTAGTTTGGCCAATGACCAACTAACCTGGGAGCAATCTGTACAAACGAATTTGGGATTCGATATCTCGTTGTTTCGGAGTCGGCTATCCGTCACGTTCGATGCCTACCGGGCTATTAAGCAGAATTTACTGCTAAATGTTACGTTACCAGCAGCCTCAGGCTTTAACAGCTCGGTGCAAAACATTGGTGAAATCGAAAATAAAGGTCTTGAACTGACCGTTAATTCGCAGAATATTATGAAAGGACCGTTCCAGTGGAGTACAGACTTTAACATTAGCTGGAACCGGAATAAGGTGTTGGCCCTTAACTCGGCGTCAAGCCGCATTGCCACCTCCGATTATCAGGTTGCGCAGGTAGGCTACCCCATTGCCAGTTTCCGCCTGCTTCAAATTCTGGGAATTTTCCAGACGCAGGATGAAATTAGTAAAAGCCCTATACAGAATCCAAGAGTACAACCGGGCGATTACCGATTTTTCGATGCTGACGGCAATGGGGTGATCAACACCTCCGATAAGACGATTGTTGGCAACCCCTGGCCCAAATTCACCTGGGGTCTTGGCAACCGTTTCAGCTACCGGAATCTGAGCCTGAGCATCAGCCTGAACGGTTCATACGGGAATCAGATCTATTTTCAGGGGGGCGAAGTAAATATGGCAGGATCAGGTGTACAAAATCAGTTAGCCCCTATTGCTGACCGATGGCGATCGCCCGAAAATCCGGGAGCGGGCCTCTACGCCAGAGCTATTCGGAATGATTATGCCTTTAGTGTTAGTCCGGGTACAACCCGCTACTTATTCGATGGCTCCTATACCCGAATTCGCGATGTGAATTTAGCGTATACATTTCCGGCTTCGACGCTAGGTAAATGGAAACTTCAGGCACTTTCCGTGTATGCTGACATAACGAATCTATACACGTTTACCAACTACCCAAGCTATGACCCGGAGGGTAGTACCTCGGGGGATAATCTGGCCAAAAGTGGTGTGGACTTTTACTCATACCCGAATCCAAGGACGTATACAGTTGGCTTGCGTGTGACCTTTTAAATGAGCGAAAGAGTGAAAGAGCGCTAGTCGCTATTCAATCTTTCCACAAAACAGTTAATCACTCGTTCACTCTTTCGCACTTTCACTCTTTACATCTCATGAAAACAAAATTACTGGCCATACTTTTCTTGACGGCCGCCTTAACCTCCTGTCAGGATTTTCTGAACTTAAAACCAGCCTATCAGATTAGTGATCAAAGCTTTTACCAGAATCAGAATGATTTTGAAACGGCTCTGATAGGGGTATATAGCACATTTCGAGGGCTGTATAATTCCAGTATCATTCACTACGTAACCGAGCAACCGACGGATAATACCGAAATCCAGTGGGCATCTCCATCGGCTGATGAAATGCAGTTGGATCAAAACGCCGTGACAGCTACCAATGCGTTTGTGCTATCGTTATGGAACACTTGCTTTTATACGATTTCACAGAGTTCCAATCTCCTGAATCGAATCGATGCCGTTTCGTTCGACCAGACTGCCAAGAATCGGATCAAAGGCGAAGCGCTGTTTCTTCGCGCATCCTGTTACTTTTACCTGGTGCGCTTGTTTGGCGATGTTCCTATTGTCAATCAGACGTTTAGTAGCCCAGCTCAGGTTTCAGCAGCCGGCATAGCTCGCCAACCGAAAGGTGATGTCTATAAGCAGATTATAGCTGACCTGACCAGTGCCGAAAGCCTGCTACCGGCCACCCTGAATACCGACAAAACACATGCCTCGCAGATGACCGCCAAGGCATTGCTGGGAAAAGTCTACCTGACGCAGCAGAATTACGACCTGGCCGCCACAAAACTGAAAGAGGTCATTGATGCAAAACTGTACTCGCTTGTAGCTGATTACAAATCACTGTCGACCAATGGCAATACGAATCTGGCAGAAACCCTGCTGGAAGTCGATTACCTAACCGGCCAGTCGCTGGGTAATAACTATTCGAGCTTGTTTACCCCGGCTTATAATAGCATGGCCATTTTCCCGAACAACCTGCAAGGGGCTGGTCGCATTGTGCCAACGCTGGATATACTCAATATGTACGAAACTGGAGATGCCCGGAAAAGCATCTCCGTCACGGATTCGGTTATGCTCAATACAGGCAAGAAAACGTACAGTCGCTACGGATTGAAATTCGTGGATTTCAAGGCGACGGATCTTGCCGACGGAAGTGTTGCTTTCACCATACTCCGCTATGCCGATGTCCTGTTAATGTATGCTGAAACACTGAACGAGCAAGGCAAAACCACCGACGCCTTATCCTATGTGAATCAGGTTCGTCAGCGGGCGAAACTACCCGTCTTGTCAGGACTTTCGCAGGCCGATACCCGATTGGCGTTGGAACGAGAGCGTCGGGTCGAATTCCTGTACGAAGGCCACCGCTGGTTCGACCTGGTTCGAACAGTCCGGGCCAAAACCGTACTGAATGCGCATTACGCCAGCCAGAAATTAGCCTTCAAACTGGACGATTTTGAACTGTTATTTCCGATTCCTCAATCGGAAATTGATCAAAATCCAGCCATGAAACAAAACCCAGGTTATTAGTCCGACCTCCATCCATACTCTCTATGCAATCACTTACCAAAAGGCTTAGCCATATTCTCCTGTTATGCGGAGTAAGCACTAGCTATATCGTTGCCCAACCCAAATCGACAACGGCACTACATGGTGTTGAATTTGCCTATCCACCTGGTATTATCAATGAGTTCAGTAAAGCCAATGGGCAGGATGGCTGGGCGAGAGAACCCATCCTGCGACGCATGCCCGACGGAACACTTTTATGCCTGCACATGACTGGTGGCCCCTGGGAACCTAATAACGCCAATTATACCGCCGTCTCTCGAAGTACCGATAATGGGGCTAGCTGGTCATCGCCCGAACTTCTGCTGAAGCACCCTAACCAGGCGGTTTATTCATCTGAACTGTTCATTTCTGGTGCGCAGGTCTACAACTGCCTGATCTCGTTCTATACTGATAGCTGGTACAGCCAGGCAAAATCCTTTACAAGCGCGAGTCAAAACGCCGGAAAAACCTGGACGGAGCCGATGAGCTTACCCGGTTCGTTGAGCAACTTTATGCTGAAACGAGGGTTTGTCCTGTCGAATGGCGACTGGTTTTTTCCGGTTGCCTGCCAGGAGAAAGCCGATGGTTTTACCGAAGTGTTTAACCGAACAACGTTTACGCAGGGGAAACACTGGCCCTTCTGTGTGTCTGGGTTGATCTGTAAACCAGGCTGGAAAGAGGCACAACTGTTCGGTTATCATAAACGTGCCGATCTGGGCATGCTTTGGGAGCCCAATGCGATTGAGGTATCGCCAGGGCACCTAGTCATGTTGATGCGTGCCTCAGGGACGAGCGTATTATACCGCACCGAAAGTCGGGATTATGGTCGAACCTGGACTGAGGTCGGCCCTAGCGATATTCCGAATGGGAATTCTAAAATCATGATGCTCAAAATCGGTAAGCAGGTTATTCTGGTTGGTAATCAATGTAAAGATCGTAGTGAGGTTGCGCTATGGGTTTCAGACGATGGGTGCAAGACCTGGAAGAAGAAAATCCGACTGGCCAAAATCATGGATATGGCTACGATGAGCAAAATCGAACATAATGCCCCCATGATTTGCTATCCAGATGGTTTTGCTGACGATCAACAGAAATTACTCTACCTCGCTCTGGAAGATGGTATTCGGCACTATCTGCTAAAAATCCCCTATGCCGATTTCCTATAATGACAACCCGACGTAGAAAAACCCGATGGTGGCACTGTTCTTTCTGGTGGCTCATACTGGTAGCAGGTGTTTCGTCGCATGCCTTAGCCCAAAAGCCTGCTGTCGGTACCGGAATGCGAATCGCGCCTGCCGATACGACCAAAATGCAGTTACCGGCTTTAGTACAATGGAAGCCGGGAGCGGCTTACACTCGTAGCACCCGATTGTGGCAAGGTTGTCCATCGATCGAAAAGACGGGCAAACGGCTTTGGAGCGCCTGGTTTTCGGGTGGCCCTAAAGAGCCAGCCAAAGGCAATTACGGTATTATAGCGTACAGTGACGACGATGGAAAAACCTGGGAAGATCCAGCCGTAGTAATTACCCATCCTGATACAGCGGTTCGGGTTATGGATACTCAACTCTGGAAAGACCCCCATGGAAAACTCTGGATTTTCTGGACGCAGAATGTGGGCACCGACAGTTTTGATGGATTATGGGGTACGTGGGCTATCCGGCTCGATCAACCGATAACTACGCAACCCACCTGGACCGCTCCCCGGCGTTTATGTGACGGGCTTATGCGCAATAAACCGATCGTACTGACAACAGGAGAATGGTTATTGCCCGCTTATAACTGGACCAACAAGCAAAGTGGTGTCTATGTGTCGACAGATCAGGGGAATCAATGGCAATTACGGGGCGGCCCCTACAATGAGTCGGCGTATTTCTATGAGCATATGCTCGTTGAATTGAACGATGGGAGGGTGTGGCTTTTGCAACGGAATATCAAAGAAAGCCATTCGTCGGATAGGGGGAAAAGCTGGAATCCCTTAACCCAGGTGTCGACACTTACTTCCGCCTTTTCCCGTCTGTATATTGGTCGGCTTAAATCGGGGCATCTGTTACTGGCTTACAATGACGATCCAGATCGGAAAAGTCGAAAAAATTTAACCGTGCGGCTTTCTCTGGACGATGGTCGAAGCTGGCCCCATGCATTGCTCATTGATGAGCGGCCAGACGTTTCGTACCCGGATGTGGTACAGGCCGATGATGGACTTGTTTATTTGGCCTATGACCGATCACGGACTGGAGAAAAAGAGATTCTGCTGGCTACGTTTACCGAAGCTGATATCCAAGCTGGCTCCTTCAGTTCGAAACGATCCCGACAAAAGAGCCTAATTAGTAAAGTCCCTTAATCGTACTGATCTCTCAATATGTATATCAAGAAAATCAGCTTCGTCTTAGCGGGGCTATGGCTGACGATTGCTTTGTGGAGCAGCTTATTGGCCAATAATGGCTTGGCCGGGCTTTGCCTAATTCTGTTTTTCCTTTGTCTGGGCATCAGTTTTCAGGGCTATGAGTCACTAAAAGGGTTTACCTACACGGTTATGGTACTGGGAGCCGTTGTGGCGGCTTTATACTACCCGCAGTATTTTAGAGAATGGAATGGCTTTCCGTTGGCTGCGCTTATTACGCCCCTTATTCAGTTGATCATGTTTGGCATGGGAACCTCTATGGGTATTGAGGATTTCCTCGGTGTGGTACGAATGCCGAAAGGCGTGTTATTAGGCGTCGTCAGTCATTTCATGATTATGCCCCTCCTGGGCTTCTTCCTGGCGAACCTGAGTGGCCTTGATCCTGAAATTGCCGCTGGTATTATTCTGATTGGCTGTTCACCCAATGGTATGGCTTCGAACGTCATTTCGTATCTGGCCAGAGCGAATCTGGCTCTATCCATCACTATTACGGCGATCTCTACCTTACTGGCTCCTTTCGTTACCCCTATGCTCATGAAAACACTGGCGGGCGCTTTTGTCGCTATCGATGCGGGGCATATGATGGTTGATATGGCCAAAATGGTCATTATCCCCATTGCTGCTGGCTTAATTTTCAATCGACTGTTCAGCCGCAAGGCCAAATGGGTCAATGCCGTTATGCCTTATGTATCCATGAGTGGCATTGCGGCTACCCTGGTTATCATCACGGCGGCTGGTCGTGACAACCTGCTAACCATTGGCCCGATCTTGCTTGGCCTAGTTTTGCTGCACAACCTGTCGGGCTATTTGCTGGGTTATTGGTCGGCTCGCCTATTCCGGATGAGTGAACGAGACTGTCGCACCATCGCCATAGAAGTAGGGATGCAAAATGGTGGACTGGCCTCGGGCATTGCCCGGGAGATGGGCAAAATCGCGACGGTCGGGTTAGCTCCCGCTCTATTTGGCCCTCTGATGAACATAACAGGATCAGTTCTGGCATCTTGGTGGCACCGTAAAACTCCCCGTTCTTAATATGTCAGATCGACAATCGATTTACTACTGGAAATGCGACCGGGCTTCGGCATTCTATGCCCTCCAGAAAAGCCAGTCAGCGTACGCTGGTACTGAACTTGAACTGCCATTATATAAGGTACTCAGTCGATTTTTGGGCGATGATACGTTTGTTTTTCGGCCTGCTGGTGGGCAAGGGAACCACCTGACCTATATCGTCAATCATCAACATACCGACTATTTTGTCCGTCTGGAGAATGGTCCTGAACGCGATGGTTATATGGCGGTGGAAGCCCGGATTCTGGACGAAGTTCGCGCTATTGGCGTGCCTACTCCTGCCGTTTTCTATGTCGATGCCAGCCGACAGCAACTTCCCTTTGCTATCCAGATTATGACGCACATAAGGTACTCCGACTTGAACAGCCTGAACAAGAAGGGGAGTCTGAATGTATGTCGAATTGCCAACGAAATTGGTCAGGCGGTGGCCCGTTGGCAAACCCTTACTCCGAACGGGTTTGGCCCTTTTCACGCATCTATTCTCCGAGAGGAAGGTAAATTGGTAGGGCTTCACGCTACCTACGCCGATTATTTTCTGCTGAATCTGACCAGGCATCTCTCATTTTTGAGCGATCATCATTTTCTGACGATTGACGAGGCCAAAGCATTATCAACAATTGTCGAGCAACACAAACACTATCTTGATCTTGACCTGGGGTGTCTGGTTCATAAGGATTTAGCCCTCTGGAATATCCTGGGGACTCCAACTACTATCGAAGCTTTCATCGACTGGGATGATTGTATCGTGGGTGATCCGACGGATGATCTATCCTTACTCGCCTGTTTTCACGATAGGGAGTTTCTAACGGCGGCCTTGGAAGGTTACGAGCAGATCAGACCTTTACCTAATGACTTCTGGCCTCGTTTTTGGCTTCATTTGTTGCGAAATATGATTGTGAAAGCAGTGATTCGGGTAGGAGCGGGCTACTTTGATCGAAGTGATGACTTTTTTCTGATTAGTGCCGGAACGACTGGACAATCACTAAAAACAATGACTAATGAACGACTCTGGCTGGCATATCGAGGATTACAAAATCAGGCAACCTTAGCGGACTTATAACTACGCCGACCTTATCGTTTTTCAAAACAAGTATGGACTATAAACTTGGCATGTGGCTATCTATTGGCTCACCTATTATTACTGAGTTAGCATCGTTGTGTGATTTCGATTGGCTACTGCTTGATCTGGAACATGGCTGCCTCTCTGATGGAGTTATATTAGCCAATTTGCAGGCGGTTCGACCCGCCAGTGCAACGGCTTTGATCATACGGATTGGTAGCCTGGATAAAGCTTTAATTAGCCGAGTGCTTGACTGGGGAGCTTCGGGAATTATGCTTCCGCATGTGTCTTCCGCAGAAGAGGCTACCGCCTGCGTTGCCGTGATGCGTTATCCTCCGCACGGAAATCGTGGCTACTCTAGTTCCGTACGGGCTTATCAATATGGACTGGAGCCGCCTGTTGACCTATCAGTTGTTGAGCCAGCCCGTTTATTCGTCCAGATCGAAGATCTGGAGGGAGTTATTCAATCTGAAGCGATTGCCCAGGTAGATGGCGTCGATATTCTTTTTGTGGGTCCAGCTGATTTAAAACTCGATCTGTCAACCCGTCCTTTGGCTATGGATTACTCAGAGGCCTTGCAACAGGTTAGCAATTCCGCTCGAAAGTGTCAAAAGCAAGCAGGTATTATGGTGCGCAACCCGAATGATATACCCGCATTAGTAGAGATGGGTTATTCGTGTTTTGCAATGGGGTCTGATCTGGCTATTCTTCGGGAAGGTTTTCAGTCGGTTACAAACCGTAAGCCACTAATTAAGTTTGACTGAAATTAAAACCTGCCTTTCTCAAAATAGCCTGAGTTTGTAAGACTTGAATTCGCACAATAAAGTGGCTGTTTTATGGTGCGTCCCCTTTTTAGATGTTCAAGTGGAAGGCTTGATCGCCATGAGGTTGTTAGGCAACCAGTACCTGCAAACTCCGCAGTATGGCAATCGTAAAATGCAGGTAGCCCTGTTTATCGACTTGGTTTAGTCAAGAGCAAGTTCCGAACAATAAAGATACGGTTGACAAAATAAGTAACGGATCAACTTTACTAGACCGAATTATACGTTGAACCTGTTTAACCTTTTAAAAATTGAGCCCCAATAGGTTCGTTTTTGTCCTGCTGACGAAGGAAGCATCTTCGGCAGTTTAGTAGTAGCTACCGAAGATGCTTCCTTCGTCAGCAGGACAAAAATGCCCTAATTTCTGGCCCGAGCAGAAAAGTTTATAAAAGTACCATAAAGTGAAAAAGGCTAACCAGTTTATATAGAGATTTTACTCTAAAACTGATTAGCCTTCATTCAAAAACAGAGCCTCCTACGGGATTCGAACCTGCGACCTACGCATTACGAATGCGTCGCTCTACCAGCTGAGCTAAGGAGGCTTTTGCGGGTGCAAATATAGTGGATTATAGTTTAAGAATGCAAGTATCCGGCTTATTTTTGGTAAATTTGCAGCCATGATTTCCATCACAAACCTCTCATATTACCTCGGTAGCCGGGCTCTTTATGAAAATGCCTCGCTGCATATTAAACCTGGACAGAAAATCGGCCTGATTGGTCTGAATGGTACGGGAAAATCGACGCTCCTACGAATTATCAATGGGGAGTACCAAGCCGATGGCGGTACAATCTCTAAAGCGGGTGACGTAACCATCGGGTTTCTGAATCAGGATCTGCTATCCTATCAGACCGATGATTCGATTCTGTCCGTAGCGATGCAGGCTTTTGAACGTCAAAATCAGCTACAAAAGCAAATTGACGACCTGCTCCATGAGATGGAGACCAATTACCGGGATGAACTGGTTGATAAACTGGGTAAAGTACAGGAAGAGTTTGATGCTCTGGATGGATATTCGGTACAGGCAAAGGCCGAAGAGATACTGGAAGGGCTTGGCTTCTCGACGGATGATCTTCAGAAGCCTCTACGGACATTCTCAGGCGGCTGGCGTATGCGCGTTATCCTGGCAAAATTGCTGTTGCAGAAGCCGTCGCTGCTTATGCTTGATGAGCCAACCAACCACCTTGACTTACCGTCGATCCAATGGGTGGAAAAGTACATTCAGACCTACGAAGGAGCCGTGATTGTGGTTTCGCACGACCGTGAGTTCCTGGATAATGTGATCGATGTAACGGTGGAAGTATCGGGTGCCAAACTTCATTATTATGCTGGTAATTACTCGTTCTATCTGGAAGAAAAAGCCTTACGCAACGAGATACAGAAGGGGGCCTACGAGAATCAGCAAGCTAAAATTCGTCAGACGGAACGCTTTATTGAGCGATTTAAGGCCAAGGCTACGAAAGCTAAGCAGGCCCAAAGCCGGGTGAAGCAACTAGCCCGGATGGAACTGGTTGATGCCGTGATCGATGAAACGGCGCGGGTGAATTTCAAGTTTCAGTTCTCAACCCAACCAGGTCGGCATATTCTGCATCTGGAAGATATAACGAAGCATTATGGGCCCAAACGGATTCTGACTCATGCCGATATTCGGCTCGAACGGGGCGATAAAGTGGCTCTGATCGGAGCAAACGGACGAGGTAAATCGACATTGCTACGGATTATTTCGGGGTCGGAACCACTTAGCGACGGACGTCGGCAGTTGGGGCATAATGTGTCCTTTAGTTTCTATGCCCAGCACCAGTTGGAATCACTGAATGTGGAAGATACACTGCTCGAAGAATTGAAACACGCTAATCCTACCAAAACAGAAGGCGAACTTCGGGGGGTACTGGGTTGCTTTCTGTTCTCGAATGAGGAGGTATTCAAAAAAATCAAAGTGCTGTCGGGGGGCGAAAAGTCGCGCGTAGCGTTGGCAAAAGTGCTTTTGTCGCAGGCTAACTTTCTGCTGCTTGACGAGCCGACCAACCACCTCGATATGCAGTCGGTGAATATTCTGATTCAGGCGCTGGAGCAGTACGAGGGTACGTACGTAGTGGTATCGCACGACCGTTATTTTGTGTCACAGATTGCCAACAAGATCTGGTATATCGAAGACGAGCAGATCAAGGAGTATCCAGGCACCTACGATGAATACGAATGGTGGATGGAAGAGAAAAAGCAGGGCACAGGAGGCAAGGGGCAAGGAGCACAGGAACCTAAAGCTGTCGTAGCTCCCGCACCTCGCACCTCACTCCCGGCATCGGATGATGAGCGGAAAGAATGGCAGCGGACGTTGAAAAAACTGAACCAGCAGGCCGAAGAGTCCGAAGCCAAAATAGGGCAACTGGAAGACCGCAAAAAGCGGCTCGAAAACGAACTGGCTGATCCGGCTACGTATGGCGATGATAAACTCATGCAGGCTAAAAACGACGAATACCGCCGGGTAGTGGCTCAGATTAGCCAACTACAGGATGAGTGGGAAACGGCTATGCTTGAGGCCGAAGTGTGGGAGAAAAAATTAGCCTAGACTGGTTTAATGATTGAATGATAGAATTGTTGAATGATTGAATGGCTTACTGGTAGGCTTTTAGTCAGTCATTCAACAATTCTATCATTCAATTATTGTTAATATATTACAAATAAAATATAATTGTATTTTATTTGTAATAATATGAGTGATTTTAAAAAAGGGCGAGGGGCTCAGTTTAATACGGCGAATTCGTTTGCCAGGCATCAGTATGAGCCCCTGGAAGGTGACGAATCGCTGGATGAAGATTTTCCTGAACCGGCGGTAAAAACGCAGTTCTTTGAGGAAACACCTAAGCAGATTATTAGCCGCCCTACCAGTCCTGATATTGGCTTTATGGCCTCTATCAATCCTTATCAGGGGTGTGAACATGGTTGTATATACTGTTACGCTCGCCCAACGCATGAGTACTGGGGCTTTTCGGCTGGTCTTGATTTCGAGAGTAAAATCATGGTCAAGAAAAATGCACCAGCTCTGCTTGAGAAACAATTTCAGGCGCGTACATACAAACCCGTTGTCATTCACTTTTCTGGAAATACTGATTGCTACCAACCCGCTGAGCGAACCTATCAGCTTACCCGCCAGATGCTGGCAATTTGTCTGCGCTACCGAAACCCGGTTACGATTATCACAAAAAATGCGCTGATTTTACGGGATCTGGATATTTTGAAGCCTTTGGCTGAATTAAATCTGGTTAATGTTGCCATTTCCATTACGACGCTAAACGAAAATCTGCGGCTCCTGATGGAACCCCGAACCGTTACGGCGGCTCAACGGCTAAAAACGATGGGCGCCTTGCATCGGGCAGGAGTGCCCGTTGGGATTATGACAGCGCCAATCATTCCTAGCCTCAATGACCATGAAATCCCAAAACTGATTGAACAGGCGGCCGAGCAGGGAGCTTGCTGGTCGGCTTATACGATTGTGCGCTTAAATGGCGCTCTGGGCCCCCTGTTTACCGATTGGCTAAACCAGACATTCCCCGACCGGGCCGAGCGTGTACTCCATCAGATTGCCGATTGCCATGGCGGTCAACTGGCCGATTCACGGTTCAAAACCCGTATGTCGGGCGAAGGGCAGTATGCGCATCAGATTGCTCAACTGCACCGGATCGCCTGTCAGAAATACCTGAGCAATCGCCAAATGCCATCGTTGACAACGGCTCTGTTTCGGCCTGCCGGTCAGATCGGGCTGTTTGAGTAACGCGGGCAGAGGGGTGCATTACCGATCATACCGAAACCCTGTTTTAGGGCTGTCTGATGATTCGGCCTGCTCCAGGGTTAGTTTATGATCGAAAGATTGTGTTACGGTTTTGTGAATGCCTTTACAGATGGTGTCGAGAGGTAGGTCGTTTTCGTCGATACCGAATGGGTTTTCAATTTCCTCCGCAATAACTTCCAGGCTGGCCAGCACATAAAACACGAATACGACCAGCGGGATAACCAGATAATGCAGGTTCGATACATACCCAAGCGGTAATGTAAGGCAGTACGTAAAAATGAATTTCTTGATAAACGAGCTGTAGGAGAAGGGGATAGGTGTGTTTTTGATTCGCTCGCAAGCTCCGCAAATATCCATTAAGGACTGAATTTCCGGATTAAGTATAAGTAAATGTTCGGCCAGCAGGACTTGCCGACGTTGTAGATCGACGACCTTTCCAAAAATAGCCAGTGCAATTTGCTGGGGAACGTGTTCGTTCATATGCAGTTGTTGGGCTGCAAAAACAGTGGTGTTCGTAAATTCGGGCCCAATCGGTCGGCTGCGAAGGTGATTTTTAAGGGCAAAGGCGAAGTTGGGAATCATGGCCCGGAAAAACGCCCGGCTTTCGGCCTCCGAACTACCCAGCAATTGGTCGAGCTTCAGGGCCATGTTGCGGCTGTTATTGACCAGGCTACCCCATAATTTCCGACCTTCCCACCAGCGGTCGTATGCCGTATTGGTCCGAAAAACCAGCAACATCGAAATCACAAAGCTCAGCAAGGTGTGCATGAGCGAAAAGTTTTTCAGGTGAGGGTTTTCGCTGAGATCGAATAATTCGAGCAGATGAACGATAATAAATGAGTAAAGACCTATGCCGATCAGGGCAGGGGTTAGTTGCCGAACCGTATCGGCCCGATTAAACGCAAGGATAAACCGAATCCACTCTTTCGGGTTATAATTGACCATAACGATGCTGCGTTGAGTAGGCTTGTAATGATTAAAAAGAATGATGACTAAGTTGGAATGAATAATGCAGGATGGATAGTATCCGTTTCGCTTTATTCAGTATTAATAACCGTTGTATGACCCTAAAAGTAACGCTCATGCGTGTTTGTATCCCGTTTTTGGCCTTTTTATTTTGGTGGATACCCCTTCTGTCGGTTGCTCAGCAGCTCCAGACGATTGACCATATTTACGATTCGCGGGTGCAAACAGTACTGTTGTTTCCACAGGTAAGTGCCAATCTGAACGACCCTGCCCTGACGTTGAATCCGCCTGTGATTTCGCTGGATGAGGAAGTTCCGCTTCAATTGGAATTTGACGATCTGACGGGGAACTATCGTTCGTTTCGGGCTCGACTGGTGCATTGCAATGCCGACTGGCAGCGGTCTATTCTAAACGACATTGAATTTACGTACGAGTATAACGATAACCCAATTACCGAGTATCAGATTTCGGTCAATACCAAGATTCCGTACTTCCATTATCGGTTTACACTGCCTAAAGTGAAGCTGCCGGGCAATTATGTACTGGTTGTGTATGATGAGCGAAACCGAAGTAATATTATTCTGACTCGTCGGTTCATCACCTACCAGAATCGGCTTAATGTAGCCGCGTCGGCGCGTTTTTCAAGTGATCCAGGCCGACAGTTTGCCGATCAGCAGATCGACTTTACGATCAATTACCGAGGCTATCAGGTCATTTCGCCCCAGGACGATTTTAAGGTGGTGATTCGGCAGAATTATCGCGACGACCGGACGCTTCGTGGCTTACGGCCAACCAATGTGCAAGCCTTCGACCAAGTGCTTGAATACCGCTTGATCGACCTCAGTAATACGATGCCTGGCGGTAATGAGTTTCGTTTTTTCGATACCCGAACGGTCTTATCCCGCGCCAACTACATCGACCGTATCGACCGCAATGCCGACCGAAATATTGCTTATGTACAGGTCGATCAGCCGCGTAGTCGTGGAGCGTATATTCAGAGCGACGATTTTAACGGCATGTTTGTCATTGACCACCGGGAAACCGGCAACGGCGCTACCAATGCAGATTACATCGAAACGATTTTTACCCTTAAAACCCCTGAAGTTCCTGGTGTCGATGTGTTCGTAAACGGGGCATTCAATTTCTGGCAGCTGATCGACCGAAATCGGATGGAGTACGATGCGCTCCTGGGTGCTTATCGGGCGTCGATCTTGTTGAAGCAGGGCGTTTACAATTACGATTATATCGTTAAAACTACCGGGGCAAACCCACGCGTGGATGAGAATTTTGTAGAAGGAAATTATTCGTCAACCGAAAACGATTACGAGATTCTGGTTTACCATCGCCCGCCAGCCTCCC
>NZ_MKUD01000044.1:46349-103179 GCF_001898575.1 Spirosoma sp. 48-14 | reverse complement strand
AGTAAGGCGGGTGGAAACCCGCCAATTATGTCAAACAAAAAAGGCGGGTTTCCACCCGCCTTACTTTACTTACGCCCCATGCAGGAATTCCATAATGTCGCCGTCCTGCACAATATATTCTTTCCCTTCAACGGCCAGTTTGCCAGCTTCGCGAACGCCTGATTCAGTTTTAAATTGCTGAAAATCGGGTAGTTTCATGACCTGCGCCCGGATGAATTTTTTCTCAAAATCGGAGTGGATTACGCCCGCTGCCTGAGGAGCTTTCCAGCCGCGGTGGATGGTCCAGGCCCGAACTTCTTTTACACCCGCCGTGAAGTAGGTGATCAGGCCCAGCAGCTTATACGATGCTTTGATCAGCTTGCTCAATCCCGATTCGGTCAGGCCGTATTCGCCCAGAAACATCTCACGTTCTTCGGGGTCTTCCATTTCGGCAATTTGCGACTCGATACCTGCACTAATAATAACCACATCGGCACCTTCGTCTTTCACAGCCTCGCGAAGGGCGTCTGAGTAAGCATTTCCGTTCGGCAATGAACCCTCATCAACGTTTGCCACGTAGATTACCGGCTTGACAGTCAGCAGTGCAATATCGCCAATGGCCGCTTCGCGTTCTTCGGGCGAAAGGGCCACCGTCCGGGCACTTTTGCCAGCTTCCAGCGCAGTTTTATAGTGCTTCAGAATTTCCAGCTCGGCTTTGGCTTTGGCATCTCCCACTTGAGCGGCTTTCGAAATGCGCTGAATTTTTTTGTCAACGGATTCTAAATCCTTCAGTTGCAATTCAGCGTCGATGATTTCCTTGTCAGCGATTGGATTGACCTTGCCTTCGACGTGTACGATGTTGTCGTCCTCAAAGCACCGAATCACATGCACAATGGCGTCGACTTCACGGATATTTGCCAGGAACTTATTGCCTAAACCAGCGCCCTGGCTTGCTCCCTTTACGAGCCCGGCAATATCAACAAACTCGATGATGGTTGGCACCACTTTCTGTGGTTTTACCAGCCCTTCGAGTATATCCAGTCGTTCGTCGGGAACGGTTACCACACCGACGTTTGGTTCTATTGTACAGAACGGATAGTTGGCGGCTTCGGCCTTTCCGCTCGAAATCGCATTAAACAGCGTCGATTTACCCACATTGGGTAAACCCACGATTCCACATTGTAAACCCATAGTTCAAATGTGAAAGAGCGAAAGAGCGAAAGAGTGAAACCTATTGTTTGGATTTTCATTCTTTCACTCTTTCACTCTTTCACTCTTTAGTTTCTTGCAAAAATACACTCGTAATGGCGGACCGCAAAAAAAGCCTTCGGCGGAGTGCCGATGGCTAAGGGTGAGTTGGGCAGCAGGCCGCAGATTGTTGAGATGTAAAGTTTACGTCATACAGTAATGTGTAATGCAACAGTAGCAACGGTGGATTGTTGGAAATCGCTGGTTTACTCCCACTTCAGTTCACTGGCAAAGTCGTCCTGCTCGTCACGTTCGCGTTGGATGAATTGCGTAAAGTCTACGTCAGGCATTAGTTCGGTTTTCACATGCTCGACAGTTTCCTGCAACGCTTCAACAAACTTGTCGAAGTCTTCTTTGTAGAGAAACATTTTGTGCTTCTCATAGATAAAGCCTTCGCCCTGCGGATGTCGGCGACTTTCGGTAATGGTTAAATAATAATCGTTGGTTCGGGTCGATTTAACATCGAAAAAGTAGGTTCGTTTTCCCGCCCGAACACGCCTGGAATAGATCTTCTCGCGGTCTCTGTCGTCCACAATTAAATAGGTTTAGTGAGTTCACAACCACTAAAGTACGGTCATAAACCAAAGAACAAAAACAAAGCCAACAAATATATTTTGGGGTAGAATTGCCACAAAATGAAACGGAGGTTGTGGAGGCCATTCCACAGTTTTTTCGCTAAACGCTTGGTTATTAAGTCCCTGTGAGCTATCTTTGTTATACAGGAATTGCACTTTTTGGGGACGGGCGGTGTGTGAGATGCTTATCTGCATATACCCCGTTTATTTTTTTCACGTAACCAATAGCTGTATGAGTTTGATCATGTCCATTATGTTGTTTTTTAGCAACATAAAACCGGCGGAGGCCCTTCCAGGCCTCATACAGAAAGGCAAAGCGTCTTTTTATTCCAAGAAGTTTAATGGTCGGAAGACCTATTACGGTGAGCGCGTTAGCTCCGAAGCCCTCGAAGGCGCTCATCTCCACCTACCACTCAATACCCTGGTTGAAGTTACAAACCTTGACAACAACCGTTCGGTAATTGTACGAATCAATGATCGAGGCCCCTTTTCCAAAGGGCGAGTCATCGATCTTACCCATGCGGCAGCGCGTGCACTGGGTATGGTTTCGAAAGGAATCGCTAATGTGTCGCTTCGGGTTGTAGGAAAAGGTCGGGCTATTGCGCTGGCACCTACAGCATTTGATACCCCTATCGATTATCAGTTTATGCTGGAACCTGTACTCTAACCTACCTGGTAGCTGTACCAACCGAACCGTTTGAATTTCCCTGTGCAATTCCTGTGGGAGATGTCAAACGGTTCGGTTTTTGCGTTATGTTTAAAGAGCAAATCTAAAGAGTGAAAGAGTGGAAACCTACCGGATGGTTTTTGCTGACGCGTCGGCCCTTCGCTCTTTCGCTCATTCACTCTTTCGCTCTTTAATACATGAAGCAACCCCTTAATCTTAGTCAGGTCCGTTCGTTTGGTAACGTTGAATTTCTGGCCCGTCAGTTGGTCGAAGGATTTATTACTGGGCTGCATAAATCGCCGTTTCATGGTTTTTCGGTGGAGTTTGCCGAACACCGTCTCTACAATACGGGTGAAACAACGCGCCATATCGACTGGAAGGTCTTTGGCAAGACTGAAAAGTTGTTTGTGAAACGGTATGAAGAAGAAACAAACTTACGCTGTCATCTGCTGGTCGATACATCGTCGTCGATGTATTACCCCGATGCCAATTATGGGAAGATAACGTTTAGCGTAATGGCGGCTGCCTGCCTGGCGTATATGCTACAACGTCAGAAGGATGCGGTAAGCCTAACCACCTTTGCCGATCAGATTGACCTGCAAACGCCCACCAAGTCGACTCCCTCACATGTTCACAAACTGTTTACGCAACTGGATCTGTTGATGCAGCAGCCTAAACCGTTGCGTCGAACGTCGGCAGCCGATGTGATTCATCAGGTAGCCGAAAAAATTAACAAGCGTTCACTGGTCGTAATTTTTAGTGATATGTTCGAGAGTACCGAAAAGTCGGATGCACTGTTTTCGGCCCTTCAGCACCTGCGCCATAACCTGCATGAGGTGTTGTTGTTTCACGTTACCGACAAGAAAACAGAAGAAGACTTTGCGTTCGACGAACGGCCTTATGAGTTTATAGACCTCGAAACGGGAGAGAAAGTAAAACTTCAGCCTGGGCAAGTACGCGAAACCTATCAGCAGGCCGTTAAATCGTATTTTCAGGAATTAAAGATGCGGTGTGGCCAATATAAAATCGACTTCATTGAAGCCGATATCGCCCAGGGCTTCGATCAGATTCTGACAGCGTATCTGGTGAAACGGACGAAGATGAAGTAAGAAGTATGAGAAGTGAGGAGTGCGTATTAGGAGTTTCTAATGTATTCATATATTCTTGCGTCAGCAACTCCTAATACGCAATCCTCGCTACTAATACTATTTCTTCACACTCGCCTTCGCATTAGCGGGTGCTGCTACAGGGCTTTTAGCTGCCTGAGCGGCCTGCTGGCGTTTGTGGAACTGAATAAAATCTTCCATTTGCTCGACAGGAAGTTTACGGGCAATAATTTTCTTGTTTTTGTCGAGTATGTAAATCGTTGGCGTTGTCCAAACGTCGTATTGATGGCGATAATCCGTTCGGTAAGTAAAATCATAGCCATTGATGGCATTGCCGAGTTTGAACTCCTTGATGAACTTCTTCCAGTCTTCAGGACTTTGGTCAATGGCAATGGCCACTACGTCGACACCTTTCCCTTTGTAGGTATCGGCCAGTTTCTGAACCTTGGGCGCACTTTCGCGACAGTGGCCGCAGGTGGGCGAATAGAAGAACACTACGGTGTAATCAGATTTCAGGGTCGAGAAGTTAATAGGCCGCCGAAGGGTATCACTCATGACGGGTGGAACAAGCGTTTTACCAACGAGGTTTGGCTTCAATGTGGCTACTCGTTCGCCTATCGACTTCAGCGTCGATGAATCCGAAACGGTCATAACCCCGGTGGCATAGTATTTCTCGAACATGTGCACAAAAAGGCCATCTGTACCCATCACTTTAGGCTGTTCGTATTCTTTAGTGATATAGTAGATGGTGTAGTATTTTACTTCGGTGTTTTTTCCAGTGATTGCCTTATTGACCAGGAAGTCAGCTTCTTTAATGAGCGAATCGGGCACCTGAACGGTTAACTCTTTGATGTACCGCTCGATTTTTTGTTGCAGAAACGGCGTTCTGACAAAGCGTTCATCCGAAAAATCGAAATTGTCCCAGAAATGGCGTTTGAAATAATTAAATACCCAGGTTGAATCGGGCCGACCGTTGGCTGCCTTCGGGGCCGTAGGTACGTCGGGTTCAGCAGTTGCATTAAATAATTTAACGGCAAACGTACCCGTGTTATCTTTTAAAAACTGCGTTCGGTAATCGGCTGCCTGTTTTTGAAGATCGACCATTTGCTTGTTGAGCAGCGCTACTGAAACCGCATCGTTCTTTATTTTTTTCTGAAGGTTCAGTACCTGCGCTTCCTCGGAGAGCTGCCCCATTTTCTGCTGGTAGCCATAAAAGAGTTCATTTTCTTTCGAGCCCGCTATCTTCATGTTTTTCGCAACACCAGCCGTGTCGGTGTCGAACGAAAACTCCTGGTCGGCAGTAATCAAAAACTGGATGTATGGATTTTTTGTCGGAATCACCACCATATATAAACCCTGAGGCAGACTCTTTTTGCCTTCAAAGGTCATATTCCCGGCAGCGTCGACGCGGGCTGTATCTTTTGGAATGTACTGCGTAGCTCCGAAATAGTGGGCCAGAATGCAGGTCGTATCTTTTAATCCTTTGATATGCCCCGTAATTTTAAAGCCGTCGGTAGGCGTATCGGTGGTTGACTGAGCCCATGCCGCCGGAAGCAGAAATAGGGCAAGCAGCGCGGTCAGGAGAGGGTTTTTCATAAAAATGGGTGCGTATCTTCGCAAATGAATAAAGACAAATTTACGGCAAGAATTCGGTATGCCATTGATGGTTTCAGTGTAGGACTGGCTGTTGAGTTACCATAAACCGAAGACTTTCAACCGACTTCAACCTATACAAAACGCTTGCCATACCTTTCGTAGTCTATGTTTTATTTCTTTTCTAAAACCATATCTTTTGTATTAACCCCTGCCGGTTGGCTCGTATTGGCCTTAATATGGGCGTTTTTTACAAAAAAATCGCAGCTCCGCCGTCGATTGGTAGGTGTAGCTTTGGGAATATTCTGGATATTTGGAAACCCCTTTCTGACGAACGAACTGGCGTTATGGTGGGAATATCCGATTCAAAAAGTGCCAACTGCCTCTACGGATTCGACAACGCGGGTGGCCGTTGTACTGACTGGTGGAATGACAAATGGTCGGAAAGAGATTCCAGATGCCAAGACTGATTCTGCGCATACAATTCAATTCCTGCTCTGGCGGGAAGCCGACCGGGCAGCACAGGCTTTATTTTTGTATAAAGTAGGGGCTGTACAGAAGATTCTGATTAGTGGAGGAGTTGCGGCTATACCTTTTCGATCCACCAGCGTAAACGACGAAGGTCAAATGACGGCTCGGTTTCTGACCATTGGCGGTGTTCGGCCCGACGATATTATACTGGAAACAAAATCCCGTAATACCCACGAAAATGCGGTTTTTACGGCTCAACTGCTCCGCCAGCGTTTTCAGCAGAATCAGTGTGTATTAATTACATCGGCCTGGCATATGCGTCGGGCTGTGGCCTGTTTTCAGAAGGAGGGTGTGCTAGTTACACCGTTCCCTGCCTGTTTTCTGAGCAATAAACGATCGTTTGCGCCGGGCGACTGGCTGTTGCCACACGAAGAAGAGTTCTTCAATGCCTATTACCTAACCCGTGAATTGGTAGGTTATGTGGCCTATTGGGTAGCGGGCTACATTTGATAATTGAGGCAATCCTAAAGCTAAGATGCAGTTCAAGATTGGAGCCAGCCGAAGCGTAATTGTGAAGGGAAGATGCTATCATGTGTAGCTCCAAAAAAACAAATTGCCGGAGAAGCGGTTATTTGTGACAGTATTTAACATAGTTGGAGCAAGGCTCCTTTACCATCACACAAAAAACGTTATGAAAACGAAAATGCTTTTATCGATTGCCCTTTGTGCAGCCTTAACAACGGGGGCATTGGCTCAGGACGACCCAGCGGCTACGCGTGCAGCTCGTAAAGAAAAAACCAGAGAAGATGTAAAACGCGTTGGTGATAAAGTCGAAAATGGGGTTGCCGATGGAGCGCACGCTGTTGGTACGGCTGGCCGAGCCACTGGGAAAGCTGTTGCCAAAGGGGCGAAAGCAACTGGTCGTGCGGTTACCAAGGCGACTAAAGCAACCGGACGGGCTATTAGCGGAGAAGCGAAAAAAATAGATAACTAGGCCTTCAATCGTTGCTGGTTCAAGTCATTGAGAATAGACTCAATTGAAAACCAGGGCCTTATAAAAGGCTGATTAAAGCTATTTTCAGGGTAAGGATTGCCTGGTTGAAGGGATATTTACAGCCCTTCAACCAGGCATCTATCAAGGCTGGTTAAACACTTAAAATCTTCACCATTCTCAACAAGTCTTCATTGATAGGCTTAGGCAGACGGATGGTATCACGGAAAGGTGTATAAACCAACTCGTTATTGACAATTCCAGCCATGACGTTTTTCTCGCCATTCATAAGTCCTTCCAAAGCCCCCAGGCCTAAACGGCTGGCCAGAATACGGTCGTAGGCTGTTGGAATCCCCCCGCGCTGAATATGGCCTAATGTGGTTACGCGCATGTCGATGTCAGAAGCGACCTGCTGACGGATTTTTTCGGCAATCTCGGTCGCATTACCAGCTTCTTCGCCTTCAGCAATGACAACGATGGACGACGATTTCTGGCGACTCCAACCCGATTTTAGGGCTTCAACCACCTCCGAAATTGGCGTCAGCACTTCGGGCACCATCACCATTTCGGCTCCACCAGCAATACCCGACTGAATAGCTATATACCCAGAGTCGCGGCCCATTACTTCGATGAGGAAAATCCGGTCGTGTGAATCGGCTGTATCCCGAATTTTGTCGATAGCTTCCAGGGCGGTGTTTACGGCCGTATCGAAACCAATTGTGTAGTCGGTACCGTAAAGGTCATTATCGATGGTTCCGGGTGCGCCAACGGTTGGAATGCCATATTCATCGAAGAAAAGAGTTGCGCCTGTGAACGTACCGTTACCGCCAATGGCGACTAAGCCCTCAATACCAAACTTTTTAATCTGGTCGTAAGCCTTGGCACGGCCTTCGGGCGTCATAAATTCTTTACTGCGGGCTGATTTCAGAATGGTACCACCGCGTTGCACGATGTTACTCACCGAATGAGATGTCATCTGAAAGATATCGCCATTTATCATACCGCTGTACCCTCGGCGGATACCGAATACTTCGATTCCGTGATAGACCGCCCCCCGGACCACGGCCCGGATGCAGGCGTTCATACCCGGCGCATCGCCACCCGAGGTAAAAACAGCTATTCGTTTCATAGGTTAGAACAATTTTTTAACGGAATTTCACAAAAAGGTTGGTAGGGTACTGAAATAAACCCCGCAAATTTATCCGCATTTCGCAATCTAAAGGCATTAAACTGGTAATAATCCCATTGTTTCCAGCTAAATTTTACAAAATAGTTAAATACGTTTTTTGCCAGAGAAAGCATTTCAGATCAGCTAGGTTACTCAATTTTCACGATAGATTTTGTCTGCAATTCACTTAAATACAGTTAGTCATTGCTGTTGAAAGTGTCGGGCACGTATAAAAATCTGAATATGGTTACATATCGTTTTTAGCCAGCCAAAATGAGTGACTAGCACCCGGAATCGGTCAATTAGTGAGCGCCGATGCTGCTGAACCGATAGGCCACCCATTAGATACTTACAAAGAACAAAAGGAAGAAACTCAATTTTTTGGGCCGCCTTCAGGCAACGAATTTCCCAATCCAGATCGGCGCTTAGATTATCAACCGGATAATCAGGCGCAATGGCTCGTCGGGCCACAAAAGCCTGATGGCAAATTTTCATGCCCATCTGCATATCCTGCCAGGTTATGTGCTGCGGGAGTGTATGCGGAGTTACCTGACTTCGTAAGCCAATAGCCGTTCCAGAACTACGACCGCCATCGTCCTGAACAAAAAGCGCATCGCTATAATACACATCCGCTTGGGTCGCCTTGATTCGGCTTAACAGATTCGGCAGCGTTTGGGAATCGTACAGTTCATCGCCCGCATTCATAAACCAAACGTATTCGCCTTTTGCCCGATGAAGCCCTTTGTTCATAGCGTCGTAAAGGCCTTGATCAGGTTCCGAAATCCATTGGGTGATACCCTGCTCGTAGCGCTCAATAATAGTCCGTGTTCCATCTGTTGAGGCACCATCAATTACAAGGTATTCAAAATCGGTCGCCTGTTGAGCTAGCACGCTCTGTATCGTGCGCTCCAGAAACCGCTCGGCATTGTAGGTAATGGTGATGATGGAAACGGATGGCATAGTTTGAAAGAGCGAAAGAGCGAAAGAGTGAAAGAGTGAAATGCTGCCGGATGGCATTTCGCTCTTTCACTCTTTCGCTCTTTCACTCATTAACGTCTGATATAATTCTATATGTTGCTTCGCTACAACGTCTTCGGAGAAACGATTTTCGGCGGATTGGCGTGCGTTCTGACGAAGGACTTCGGGCGAACTATGTTCCAGTACAAAAGCTAGCCCATCGGCAAGTTGCTGGGCTGAACCGACGTCGGCCAGATAGCCATTGTGGTGATGATCAATCATTTCGGGAATGCCACCCGTTCGGAACCCCACGACGGGTGTTCCACAGGCCATGGCTTCGATAACCGTATTGGGTAGATTATCTTCCAATGAAGGGACAACCATCGCATCGGCCGCATTGTAGGCTGCTACAATGTCTTCTGCTGAAGTCAACACGCCCAGATGCCGAATTGGGTAGGGGAGTTCATCAAACAAGTACGAACGTCCTTTTCCAAATATCAGAATTTCGGGGGTTACATCGGGGTGTTGCTGATGAAGCAGTGTTAACGCTTCGGCAAAATACCTGAATCCCTTTCGCACATCGGTCACATTAGCACTGCCAAATAGCAACCGTGGCTGATCTGTAGTTGGTAATTCGAGATGAGCGTTGGCTTCGGCTCGATCAATAGGCTTAAAAATGGTTTGGTCGATGGCGTATGGAATCACCGAAAATGGAAATTCATGCAGGAGCGCACTCCGTTGCGCTTCAGTAGTCAGCCAATGACTGGGTGGGGTAAAATGGATACGAGCCTTACCAAAGATGGTTTTCTTTTGGCTAAATACCCGGTGTGATAAATCGTTTTCGGATGGCTTTTTCAGGTACGGACACCGATGGCAATAATTTAGAAAATGCTCACAGCCGCGCGAGTAATGACATCCGCCCGTAAATGCCCACTGATCATGCATCGTCCAGACAATCGGTTTGCCCAGATTGAAAAGCGATTGAAGGCCATTGAGCGATAGAAAACCAAAATTAATCCAGTGCAGGTGCAGTACATCGGCCTGTTGAATGGCCGGATGAAAATCCAGTGCAGCTCCAAATTTGGCGGGCGAAAATTGAAACCGAACGGAGCGGTCACGTTCGTGAGGTAGAAAATATAGTCGTTCGGCTGCAAATCGCCCGAATGCCGTTTGTTCCGCCAGAAAGTTGTTGGCCAGATAGAGTACACCTGATTCGGGCCGATGCGTTTCAAGCCGATTGGCAGTACCAACCAGCATAGTACTTTCGACTGGTACATTGCCCCAGCTCTGTTTTTGCAAGGCCCGATGAAGTCGTGTGGCGGCTACGGCCGCTCCTCCAAACAGATGATACGTGCTCAGGTGCGTAACTCTCACCGTCCCAGAAGTTTATCGAACTTTTTTACTACTTCAGGCCAGAAGCCTAATCCGACTATCCGTCCCCATATCCGCCGACGGGAGTAGGCTTCCATCTCACCGAAAATTGGGTCTTTGAAACGGCTTTTTGCTTTCTGAGTGAGAATTAAGGCAAATCCGTGTTGTTTGAGGATGGTCGCAAATACCCAACCCAGGAGCAGATTTCGTTGCGTTAACGTGGCTTCATCGGCAAAACGATTCAGGTAGGTCATTTCGCCCCATACTGCACTGTTTTTCAATGAAAAGAGAACGAATTTTTTCACTAGTGGCTGGCTCGTAAAACTGTCGAGTAGGGCAGGGGTGATGCGTGGGGAACCTTTCGGCAGTAATTCGGCCAGCCAGTGGCTACCCATTTCTTCCATGTACTGCAAAACGGTGTAGAGCTTGTCTTCGCCTTCATAAATGGATGCAATACCGGGTTCGAATTCGGCCGTCAGTACCCGACGAGCCCGGTCGTCGCCCAGGTTACGAAACAGCCGTAAGTCGGTTCCCTGCGAGTCGGTTTTGAACCAGTCGACCTGGCCAATAGTCAGGCTATCCAGGGTAGAGCGAAGGCTGCGCGTTTTCAACTGAACAACTTTGGTTGGTTCAAACTTTGGGGCAAACGCGTATTCCTCAATCCAGTCGGGCCGGGGTTTTAATAAGCTGGAACAGTGTGGCGAAACCGTGAGGTGGAAGTTGGCGGTTTCCGTATCGGTTTCCGTAACAATGTGGTTAAATGTATACAGTTTCCGAAAATGGCTGGATTCGCTTTCGACATAGCCAAAATCCCGGTCGTCGGCATCGAAGGCAATGCAGATAGCGTATTTGGCAAAAGATTTCCAGCGTGTATGTAGCTGCCCCGATGCACCAATATCCACCAGCACAGGCGGTTCAGTCTGGAACTCAGGGCGGGAAAGAATTTTGTCGATCATCTAAGTAATGGTCATTGATTGTCATCAGTAGTCATAGATTGTCATTTGTTGCTTACAAATACTGACTACCGACGACCATTAAATGACATCAATAACTAGTTTCTGTACGCAAAGATATTCAATTGTAAGTCCATGCTGTCGTTGCCTTTGTAGCGATGGTTGACCAACGGGGCCGGGCGATATTGGCTGGTGTTGATGTAATACCGGAAACCGCTATTTTCCAGAACTTTCATCACGTCGGCCAGGGTTTGTGGATGGTCAAGGTAAGCATGGAATTCAACGAACAGATTCTGGACGTGAGCCAGCGCATCATGGCAGTCGGTCAGTACGGCAGTTTCGGCTCCTTCGATGTCCATTTTGAGCATATCGATTCGGGTTTCACGCAGCAAGTAATCTCGTAATCGAACGGAGGGAACAAGCTTACGGTCTGTCTGCGAAAAAATAGAAGCCGAGTCGGCCTGATCGCTACCAAACCAGATGCCCTCTTCATTGGTCCAGACAGCCTTCGTAATGATTTCCACGCCCGAAATCTGGTTCCGGCTTAGGTTGTCTTGCAGGGTAGCGCTGATCTGCTCGTCGGCTTCAAACGCGACGATGCGGGCTGTCGGGTAATGCTCGCGGAAATAGGCAACGCTGGTGCCGATGTTGGTGCCACAATCGAAAATGACCGGATTGGGTGTTGACGGGGTAAATCGGTAAAATTCATCGACGAAAATCTCCCGATACTGCCAGACGAACGACAGCGCATCGGGGACACGAAAATGGTATTGACCGAACGTTACATCGCCGGATTGATTACGCGGTCGGTCGCCATATTGAATAGCCAGCCACAGTAACCGACGACCTTCTGCCGAGCGCAGGAGCCGGGCCGTTTCGGTGAATAAGAATTTAAAAAACCACATAAGCTATCTGGTTGCACAGAGGTTCTTTGAGGAATGGATGAAGCACAGCGTTTTCTTTGTGTATCTCCTTTTCTCGATGAATCTCCGTGTTATAACATTTACTTAGGTATAAATCGCTTTAGCAATCCGGTTACTGTTTCGTTGATATCCGTCGATAACTTCAACCCAATAACGAATCCACCAAACAGACTAGTAATCAGCGTAGAACGCCAGGCTACGTCGAGAATGACTTTCCATTTGGGAGCATCGGCAGTCGGGTAGGGGATTTGTAACGATACCCACCAAACAACCAACGCCAGGATAATAACGACCAAATTTCGCCAGGTAAAAGGCTGTAATTTAAAGGCGATGCCGACAAACAGCGTCCGAACAAAATTATACAGAAACGTAGCCAGCGCAGCCCCAATAGCCGCTCCATTGATGCCAAAACGAGGTATTAAATAGATATTCGCGCCAATGGTAATAAAAATGAGTACAACAAAAAAAGCCGAGTCGTAGGCGTAAAAGCGCGAGGTATTCAGAATAATGCCGTTTACACCTGTAGCCATATCGATCAGTTTACCCAGCCCCAACCACAAGATGACATAGTAACCAGCGGCATAATCGGCAGGGAGAAATCGAAATACATTCGACAGATTAGCCGCTACCCCAACAAATACCAGGCAACCTGCAATAAGCTGATTCAGGCAGCTTTTGCGGTAAATCATAGCTATGTTTTGCAGATCGTTGGTTTTCCAGGATTCGGCAATGAGGGTTCCCGAAACCTTGTAGAGCATCGTAGCTGGAATAGCAATCACAGCCGCAAAATACGAGGCCGTTCCGTAAATACCCGTGTCGCCCAAACCCTGTTTGCTATTAATCATCACTTTGTCGATGGTCCAGACGATCTGAGTCGATAGAGCCGACGTAAGCGTGATACCCGCATAGCGCATCAGATTTCGACGCAACGTTGCATCTACAGCGACGAACCGACGGCTAAAAAACAGAGCTTCGTCGCGGGCAACGCTGATCATCATGACGAGTAGCGGAACCAGAAACGATAACAGCCACACACCCAGAAATTGTGGTAACGTAACCCAGCCTAACCAATATAAACCACCGGCCAGCAGGATGAGAATCCGTTGTACGAACTGTTGCAGAATGGTGCCCGTAACTGGATCGTACAGCAACCGGGCATAGTTGTCGAATACGGTGAAATAGACGGTAAACAGCGTCAGTGGGATCAGCAGGTAATAATATTCAACGAACAGAGCCGAATCTTTTTGATACCACTCAATGACCCACGGACGAGCCAGCCACAGGACGAATGCACAAAGACAGAAGCCAGCTAGTGTAGTCAGACAGGCGATGAGCAGATACCCATTGTGTTGGCGCTCGGTATTTCGGAAAAAAGGAAAATAGCGGCCTCCTGCTCCATTTAGTCCCAAATTAGAGGCCTGAGCGAGAACCTGCGATAGCGAAATCAATAACGTTAACAGCCCAACAACCTGCGTCCCCTGAAATATATTCGGAAAGAAAACCCCCTGCGTCAAAAATCCAACGGCTACACCCGCGTAGGCATAAATGGAACTCTGAATGGTTTGCCGTTTAATGATACCCATTTTTCAATGAGCGAAAGAGTGAAAGAGTGAAAGAGCGAAATGCCATCCGGCAGCAATTCGCTCTTTCACTCTTTCACTCTTTCGCAATTAAATTCCAGCTAAGGGCTGTGCCTGCGGTGATGTTTTGTGTGGCGGTTTTGCCGAGGATGGTTTCGTAATAGCGTGTATGCAGGCCGTTTGCCGGACGAATGCTACGGACATTTTCAGACGTGAACTGCTCGCCCGCTTTCATGTCGTGTACGACATACAGCGACCGTTTGAATTGAAGGCTTTTCTCTTCTTTAGGGGTAAGTGTATAACTCACCTGTCCCATAGCCAGATACGCCCGTTCGGTTTCGATGACCAGGCTTTTTAGCTCGTCGGGCTCCAGCGAAAAAGCGGAGTCGACACCACCGTCGGCCCGGCGTAGCGTAACGTGTTTTTCGAGGACTACCGCTCCCAAAGCAACGGCCGCTACGGCTGCACCAATGCCCATTGTGTGATCCGACAGCCCTACTGGTACGTCGAACAGGTCACGCATGTGTGGAATGGTGAGTAGGTTGGTACTTTCGGGCGTGGCCGGATAGGTACTGGTGCACTTGAGCAGCACGAGGTCTTTGCAACCGTTTGCCCGGAGTACGTTAACGGATTCGTCGAGATCGGCTACCGAAGCTACACCTGTACTCATAATGACTGGCTTGCCCGTTTGCGCTACTTTTTTGAGCAGGATATGGTCGGTATTTTCAAACGATGCGATTTTGTAGAGGGGCACGTTTAGTGATTCCAGAAAATCGACGGCGGTCGTATCGAAGGGCGAGCTGAACGCAATCATCCCTCGCTGCTGGGCGTGTTCAAAAATAGGCTTGTGCCATTCCCAGGGCGTATAGGCTTCTTTATACAGCTTATACAGATTTTTGTCGGCCCAGAGCGATTTGGCATCCCGAATGTAAAACTCCTCCGACCCTCCATTAAAGGTGATGGTATCGGGGGTGTAGGTCTGGAGTTTAAGCGCATGGGCACCCGCATCGGCTACGGCATCGACAATTTCCAGCGCCCGCTCCAGCGACTGGTTATGATTACCCGACATCTCGGCGATAACAAACGGACGATGCTTGGGGCTGATTGTATAGTGGGCAACCTGAATCGGTTGAGTACTACTCATTGACTGTTTATATAAAGCAGGCTTTGCGTTGGCTGGCCTGATGTGATCCGGCCTGATGAAGATGGGCTGGAATCCCCAAATTTACCGTTTTCACCTGACAATCTGAAACCGGCCCGTTCAAAGGCTCGTATGGAGGCCTGATTATCCGGTTTAATGTATGCATGAATGGTAACGGCTTCCCAGCGTTCCCGGCAAATAAAACACGCCTGGCGGATGAGTTGAGGAGCCAGGCCTTTCCCCCGGTAATTTGCGTCAATCGAGAGGCTAATGATGATTTCGTCGGGCATATCGGCCACGGGCGTTCGCTCGAAGCGCACCTGACCAACAGCTTGTCCGGTATCGCTCAAAAAAAGGAGCAGCAGGGCATTGGGGTCGGCTAATTTATGCGTAAACCAGGCCGTATGCGTTTCCAATGAAATCGGGGCTGAATTGAACGACTGCCGCCGGGTATCAGGATCATTGGCCCAGTCGAAATAAAGCTGGGCATCGGTAGGGCGGGCAGTGCGATAAGTAAGCATAGCTGATTCGCAAACGTTTGCTCGAATTAAGCACTTAAATTTCGAAATAATGCACGAAAACGACTGGGTGATTGCCCATCGAAAAAATGACGTTGAGCCAGTAGGGAATTGCTAACGATTTCACTGGTCGGCTGGATAGACTGAATGGCTAATCGAATTTGCTCGTCCAGGCCCAGAACGGGAATCTGAGTTGTCAGATAGGTGGTAAAAAGTACGGACACGGCTAGTTTTTCTTCAGACAGGAACCGGGCCAGACGGGCCTGGTTGTCGGCTGTTACGACAGCGATCAATGGGCGGTTCATAGCGCACACTTCATAACTGATGGTACTACTAGCCGTAATGGCCAGACTGCACGCTTGTAACGTATCAACCATCTGACTGGCACTGCGATTTTGTAGAATGGTCAGATTGGGTAGCTGCGACTGAAACGCTTCAATCGCTGGTCGATTAGGGTGAAGTGGCCCTAAAACGATCTGAACAGGTAAATGGTCATCTACTTTTTGAATACCCTGCAAAACTGTAAGTGATCGGTTTTCAGGATCGGCACCACCCAGACTGACAAAAATAGGTCCATCGACGGAAGGTTTAGCAAACCCTTCTAGTCTAAGAAACTCGGGTCGCAGCATGGCGTAATGCGGACCCAGACAGAATTGCGTATAGGGTTCAGCATCGTACTCATCAGGCGAAACGCCACCTGCATGATTGATAACCACATCCGCTACCTGACGGCCCGTAACCAGATCATCGATAAACACCAGTTTACGGGCTTTTGAACGCACTGAACGCTGAAAGGCTTCATCAAATGTGTAGCCATCCAGCACGACGATTTCATCTGCTGCAATCTGGTTGATGAATGCCAACTGGGAGTCTGACGCTGGCAATGATAAAACAACAACGCCAGCCGCTTCGATCTGACTTTGGATGGCGTAAGTGGGCTCCACGATGGCAAAACGTATCGAAAAATCGTCTTTAAGCATATTGGCCAGCGCCAGACAACGCATCACATGCCCAAGCCCGATCTGAGCATTTCCATCCGCTCGAAAAAGTAGTCGACTCATAAATCAATGCATAATGAACAATGGATAATGTAGTGAATCCTAACATTACATTGTTTATTGTTCATTATACATTTTAAATTTTATCTCGGCGATTTGCCAGTCCGCTTCGTTATCGATGTCGTGGGCTCCCAGTTCTGAAATGACAATACCCCCTGAGTTGTCGGTGATGAGTCGATGGTTTTGCTGAAAGGCCGTCACGTTGAAAAAATAAAACTGGCCGGCATCATGATAAGCAGGTTCCAAATCCTGCGAGCGGGTGAGGGCGTACTCAGGATGAAACCAGGCCACTTTCGAGTCGTGCAACCGGACTGCCCGTTGAATGGGAAAACTGAACGGCTGAACCGGATAGACGGTATCGAACGGATGGTCGGTAAGCTTTGAAAATGCCTGTTTAAGCAGCCTGGGCGTCACAAACGGAGCCGTAGGATATAGGCAACAGGCATACTCGAAGGATCGCCCCTGGTCTTCATACTGGCTTAGGACTTCCCGCAGCACATCGGCTGTTGTCGCATAGTCATCGGCTGTTTCGGCTCGGCGTAAAAAGGGAACTGATGCACCGCATTCCTGACTGATAGACGCAATTTCAGTATCATCGGTCGACACCATCACCTCATCAAACAAACCAGATTCGCGCGCTGCCTGAATGGCATACGCGATAATTGGTTTGCCCAGAAAAGAGCGGATGTTTTTGCGGGGTATCCGTTTGCTGCCACCTCGGGCCGTAATGATAGCCACCGCGCTCATAAGCCCATAAATTCGTTGACGCAGGCAATGACATACTCCTGTTCCGCATCGGTTAGGGTCGGGAACATGGGTAGGCTTAGGCAGCGGGCATAGTAATGTTCGGCTTTGGGGAAATCGCCCGGTTTCCAGCCAAACTGCCGGTAGTAGGGCATCAGGTGTACGGGTATGTAATGGACCTGTGCCATGATCTGTTTTGTCCGCAGAAAGTCGTACAACCCTTTGCGGTCGTCTACCTGAATAACGTACAGATGGTAGGCATGGATGCCGTTGGCTGGAGGTTCTATTGTAGTCACTCCGGTTCCGGCGAAGGCTTCGTCATAACGTTTGGCAATCTCCTGCCGACGGGTCATCATGCTATCGGCCCGGTTCAACTGGCTCATCCCTAACGCTGCCTGCATATCGGTCAGTCGGTAGTTATAGCCCAGCTCCTGTAACTGCATGTACCAGCCTCCCCGCTCTGGCTCACCGAGGTAGGGTTCAACCAGTTCGTCAGGTTTATTGGTAATGCCGTGGGTGCGCAGCCGAAGCAGGTGTTTGTACAAGCCTTCGTCGTTGGTAGTAATCATACCACCTTCGCCAGCCGCAATATGTTTGACTGGGTGAAAACTAAAAATGGCTAACTCAGCCAGCGACCCATCACCACACCGATGCACTGTACCGGCTGGATCGGTAAATGAACCACCCGGCGCATGACAGGCATCTTCCAGAATCCATAAACCGTATTCATCGGCCAGCGCCCGAAACTCAGCTAAATCGACCGGATAACCGGCAAAATCGACCGGGATGATACCGGAAAAGTATCCTTTGGGATGTTGCTCAAGAAGCGACCTTACGGCATGTATGTCGAGTACAGCGGTTTTGGGGTCAATATCGGCGAAATACACCTCTCCCCCGCAATAACGAATGCAGTTGGCAGAGGCCGAAAATGTGATTGGCGTTGTAATGACCCGTGTGCCTTCGGTAACTCCCAACGCCATACAAGCCAGGTGCAGCGCAGCCGTTCCGTTAGCGACGGCAACCGCATACTGACATCCGATATACGCTGCAAAGGCCGATTCGAACGCTGTAATGTGCGGCCCCTGCGTCAGAAAAGGGCCGCGCAAAACGTTGGCAACGGCATTAATATCGTCGTCCGTAATATGCTGGCGGCCGTAGGGAATAGGATTCATAAAATGAATAATGGTTAATGAATAATGAACAATGAAATGGGACTAGCCAATTATGCATTCTTCATTTTACATTATACATTAAAATCTGGATCAACGTGTTGCTGAATCTGGTCTCGGAGCTGGTCAATGGTAAGCCAGTCGGTATTGGTGCCGGAGTTGTATTTGAAGCCCATTTCTACCTGACGACCGTTGAATGCTTTCATATAGTCGTCGATGCTCCAGGTAGGCGTAGACGGTGTAATGACATAATATTTATCCGTCTCGACAGTATTAAGCGAGTCGGTTTCGGTAATCATTTCCTCGTGTAGCTTCTCGCCTGGACGGATACCCACTAATTTCTGTTCGCAGTCGGGACCGATGGCCGTAGCAACATCCGTGATTCGGTACGATGGAATTTTGGGTACGAAAATCTCTCCTCCCCAGGCATGTTCGAGTGCATGAAATACCATTTCGACCCCCTCTTCCAGCGAAATGTTGAAACGGGTCATGTCGGGGTGGGTGATCGGGAGTACACCTTCTTTTCGCTTTTCGAGAAAGAACGGGACAACCGAGCCCCGCGAACCGATTACGTTGCCGTAGCGAACAACCGAAAACCGTAGATCGCGACTGCCTTTCATGTTGTTAGCGGCTACAAACAACTTATCGGAGCAGAGCTTGGTAGCTCCATAGAGATTGATAGGGGCGGCTGCTTTATCCGTAGAAAGGGCTACAACGCGCTGAACACCATTGTCAAGGGCGGCATTGATGACATTTTCGGCACCGAATACATTTGTTTTGATACACTCCATCGGGTTGTACTCGGCGGCTGGTACCTGTTTTAGAGCAGCGGCATGGACAATGATGTCTATCCCTTCGCACGCCCGTTTGAGCCGTTCGGCATCGCGCACATCCCCAATAAAAAACCGGATAGATTTGTACTGGGCATGCGGATAATGCTGCGACATTTCGAACTGTTTTAGTTCGTCGCGGGAGTAAATAACTAAGCGTTTAAGATTCGGGTGTCGCTGGTACATCATTTCGACAAACTTCTTGCCAAATGAGCCAGTACCGCCCGTAATCAGAATCGATTTATTGGTTAGATCAAGCATAGTCGTGTTTTAATTAATGCATAGTGAACAATAAATAATGTAAAATGAATAATGCGGAAAACCATTGTTCATTATGCATTACCCATTTTTCATTGTCCATTCTTATACCCTTCGGTTTCGCGGACGGCCTTCAGCAGGTCAGCTAGTTTGGTAGCAAGCGCTGGTTGCTGAGAGGCCTGATTAACCGTTTCGCCGAGGTTATTTTTTAAGTTATAGAGCTGAGCATTAGGTGCATAGCCCGTTTCAATGTTGACTTCCTGCATGTGTGGAGGGCCAGCGTGTGCTTCAATGTATTTCCAGTCGTTCTGAACGATCGAAAGTGTTCCGTTAAGTGCGTGTTCAATAACATAGTCTCTATTCTTTTTCGATTTTCCGAGAAAGGTGTCCAGTGAATTGAAACTGTCCCGAGCGTCAGTTTTAGACAACGTTTGACCCGTGAGTGCCGCAAACGATGCCATCAGATCGACCTGACTTACCAGCGCATCACTAACCCCCGGCCTGACCTGACCGGGCCAGCGCACAATAAATGGTACGCGCGTTCCGGCATCGAAAGCACTGTACTTACCTCCGCGAAGTGGTCCAGCTGGTTTATGGTTTCCCAGTTTTTCAACCGCCTGATCATTGTAGCCATCATCCACGACAGGGCCATTATCGCTGCTTATAATGACCATCGTGTTCTGGCTAAGGCCCAATCGGTCGAGTGTTTTCAGGACTTCGCCCACACACCAGTCCAGTTGCAGAACCACATCGCCCCGTGGGCCCATCCCGCTTTTACCCGCAAATCGAGGATTCGGCATACGTGGTACGTGAATGTCGTGGGTTGAAAAGTAAACGAAAAACGGCCCAGCTTTACTATTTTCAATAAACTGATTCACCTTGCCTACCAGCACATCGGTCATTGTTTCATCGACCCACCGGGCCGATTTGCCTCCACTCATATACCCAATTCGACTCACGCCATTCACAATGGTTTGGTCATGGCCGTGGGAATAGGTCATTTTGAGCAATTCGGGATTTGCTTTGCCAGTCGGATCGGAGCCAATGGGGGTTGTATAGCTTACCTGAATGGGATCGTTGGGGTCTAGCCCGACCACCCGATGATTCTCCACATACACGCAGGGCACACGGTCGCCGGTAGCGGGGAGGAGGTAAGAATACGTAAAGCCGATTTCGAGCGGACCGGGTTTGATATCGCCATTCCAGTCGGGGCCACCCTGTGGGCCCAACCCCAGATGCCATTTACCCACAACGCCTGTTTTATAACCTGCTTTTTGTAAAATACCAGGCAGTGTTAGGCGATTGGTTGGGATCAATAAAGCGGCATCACCGGGGGCAATACCCGTTCCCGATTTCCGCCAGGCATACGAGCCGGTCAGCAGTGTATAGCGTGAGGGCGTGCAGGTTGAGGACGATGCATGGGCATTGGTAAAGCGGAGTCCCTCGCGGGCAACTCGGTCAATATTGGGCGTCTGGATTTGGGTGGCCCCATAGCAACTGAGATCACCGTAGCCTAAATCATCGGCATAGATCAGTACGATATTGGGTTTTTGCTGGGCCACCGCTTCCAGACTAATCATCCAGACGCTGAAGCACAGAGATAGTAGTTGTTGGTAACGGCGCTGGTTCATGGGGTAGTGATGGGTTGGGGAAGCTTTTCACGCTCGAAAGCGTCGATATAGCTTTTCGCGCTGGCGTTGATAATTTTTACGCCCTGATCATCGGCATAGTCCCTAAGAACTTCATAGCCCCGAAATACTTTATGCAGCGATAAAAACTGCGAAGCCATCGAAAAGGTACGTTGGCGTTGCGCATCGGAGTATACTGGCTGATGCGTAACATCTTTCGGTTTATCGTAGAAGTGAATCTGCTTAATCAGCAACTGGTTCTGATCGTTGAGACGGATTTGTTCATGCCAGGATGTATCGGCCCCGAACAGATAAATTCGTTCGAACTTTCGGTTGATCATCAGGGCCAATGCGGCAATGATGACCGTCTGTGCCTGTGGCATGCCTAATCCTCTGGCATACAGCCAGTGAACCAGCCTTTGGAAGCCTCGCACAACGGTATAGTTGAAATAAACGACTGAAATAGCCGGATTACTCTGTTCAATGGTTTTCAGCAGGTAGGAGCCCTTGGCAAAATGAGGAACATACAACGTCATGGGCCAATTGACTCGCTCGCGGAAAACGGTCAAAGTCTGTCGGATGTCGTCGCGGTCGGTGGTTTGTTCGGTAAAAACGAAATAGTTCGGGTCTGAAATGATATAGTCCTGCGGCTGTAATCGGGTAAAAATATCGGCGTGGGCAAAGTTGTTGACGCAGACAATTTCGGTTTGTTTGATAAAATCAAACTGCTCGGCCAGCGATTCGTTTAGTGACGGACCATTGCCTAAAACCGAACAAACCGGCCGCTGACGCGCAGGCAGGCGAGTGGCATGCTGGAAACGCATGGCTACTTTCAGCAGCGATACCAGCGATGCGAATAATGCATTCAGAAATTGACTAACCGAATTAAAAACTGTTTCAATCATGCCGTCGGCTCCGGGCGAGGGCTCCTTTTTTCCTGTAAAATAACAAAGAAATTAGCAGACCGACACAGTTGGCTTATGCGAGCACATATTGGAATGGTTGGGCGGAAACTTGCTGAACGAGTCAACCTTTCTGAAAGATAAGCTAAAGAGTTTTCTCAAAAATGAGTTTCGGTGATTCAGAAGCGCCCAGATTCCGCTTAAAGCGCATTAAACTCGGTTTAGGATTGTGGAAGTTGTCGAGCGATACACCCAGATCCAGCAGTTGAATTTTGTGTTGCTGGCAGTAGGTAAACAAACCATTCACCAGCATAACCATCGGACTGAATGTTCGATAGTCGGGATTTGATGCGGGCATAAAATAATAGAGGATGTCGTGACGAACGTGCACCGTTATGGCAAGTGCTGCCAGCTTTGAACCATCCGTAACGCAGAAAACCAGAAATTTATCGGGGAACGTATCCAGTAACTTGGCGAGTCGTTCGGGTGATAGGGTTAAGCGATGGCCCAGTGTTTTTCGGGTATCGGTGATGAAATTTACTACGTCGGCTAGTACAGGATTGACCCAGTGGTGGAAATGAAAATTAGCTCGTTGACAGGCACGCAGCCGTCGGCGTTCCTGGGGTTGAATAGCTTGTTCGAAAGGCCGATTGCTGATGGGTAAATAAGCGTTTTTATGGCTTGCCACTAGACGGAACCCATGTCTGAACAGTTTGGCCGTAAGGCGGTTTGCTTGTTGAGGGGCGTAACAATCAGGGTAGTTTACAAGTCGTAGGGTGGGCTTTTTGAAGAGCCTGGCTGACGAAAGAAGGACTTCTAAAAACTGGTCTAGCACGGAGTCGGGGAGAGTTTCGGCAAATTCGATCGAGCCAAACGGAGCTTCTGCCGGACTGATGACCTGATTACGTTGACTAAAAAAAGCACACCGAATGTCAGCCTGTTGCGTGAGCTGGTTTACGGCGGTTAGCAAGTAAAAATGCCCATCGGCCTGTTGCCCGAGGTGATCGATTTCATTAAAGAAAAAGCCGTCCTGATGGAATTTCGGTGTGGCAACATGATGTGGATTGTGCTGAAGTAAAAATCGATGAGATTCCATGTGATGACCGATTGGCACATCAAGACGAGGGTAGCATGGAAAAAGTAACCTGGCCCAAACGGATTAGAATTTGAGTACCTGGTTGTTTTGATTTATAAATCAAGTGTAACTTAGCTTGCGAGGTTCGGACAGAGGGATGGTTTATAGAAAGAAAGCAGCTTATACAGGTAGGTTCAGGAACATAATTGCCTGGCTAACAGATACTACGTTTCGGCAGGTTACCATCCTCTTTTGGCTGGTTTTTATTTGTTTATTATCTACAAAAAAGGTGAAGGCGCAATGCCCATCGATTACCAATACGACCCAGACATCGGTAACGGTTTGCTCGGGGTCACTTGTCGATAGTCTACAGGTTAGAACGACCGCTTTCTGGCCAGATAAAATTGAATTGGTGCGTTTTGATACCCCACAGGTAAACCCTTATAAGGGTGGCGTATCGTTGGGGGAGTTGATTTCATCGAACGGGATTGCTACGATGCGGACAGTTGCCTTTCCGCCAAATACCGACGTTTCAGATAAAACCTATTATGTCTATGGTCGTCTGATTCCGTTGGCCTCCGATACTACCTGCCGACCCTTTGCGCTGGTAACTGTGATTGTGAAGCCAGCGCCCATCGCCACCCTGTTAGCCCGTGAAGCAACCTGTCAGGATTCGGTATCGCTGGCCGATGGTTGGGTACGCATCAATAACGTTGCCCCAACCGATACCTACGAGGTGGCCAATAAAGGTATCTTCTCAGGGAATAGCCAACCGATTCCTACAGATGGCGTAGTGATCCAGCATCTTAAACGGACAGGGAAACCAGAAACGTACGCAGTAAGACTATACAGTGCTTTTGGCTGTTTCGTCGAACGGTCTATTACCTTGTTAAATACCTCCTGTGCCTGTCTACCTGCCAAATGTGTACCGATCTTCGTTCGTAAAATAAGAAGCGGACGGGCCGGAAAATAAAGGCAGGTCGTCAGACCATTCAATCCGCAAATGCTGTCGTCAGGCTATGTGTTGCGTCGGTAGGTATACGAAGAACGTAGCGCCCTGACCAGGGTGACTGCTGGCCTTAATATACCCCCGGTGGTTTTCGGTAATCTTTTTGGCAATAGCCAGCCCAATACCCGTACCTGGATATTTCCCCTGACCATGTAACCGCTGGAAGGTTCCGAAGATGCGTTCAGCATGTTGTGCGTCGAAACCAATCCCGTTGTCGGTCACTTCAATCAGCGCATAGTCGGATGGAGCGGCCAGTAGTAAAAATTCGGCTGGCAAATCAGAGCGTTTTATCTGGGTACTCCGAATCCGGATGTGGGGAGCACAGTCGGGCTTTGTAAATTTGAGCGCATTGGAGAGTAAATTCTGAAATAACTGCCGAAGCTGGCTCTCATCGCCGGGCACAGTAGCCAACTCATCAATGTCTATTTGTGCGCCAGACTCCTGAATGGTGATATCCAGTTCATTCGCGACCGATTCGACAATCTCGCCTAACGGCTGAGGGCGCCATGTATCCGACTGTAGCGTTAGTCGGGAGTAATCGAGCAGGTCTTTAATCAGCAGCGACATCCGCTTTGCTGCCAGCACCATTCGATCAATAATATCGGCACCTTCCTCATCTAAATTGGGCGCATAGGCTACTTTCAGTCGATCGCCGAAGGAGCGGATCTTGCGAAGTGGCTCCTGCAAATCGTGCGAAGCTACGTAACTGAAGGAGGCCAGTTCGGCATTCCGGTTCGTTAACTCCTGATTTTTAGCCAGTAGTTCTTCATTGACGGCCTTCAGATCGGCTTCGTATTTTGTGCGCTCCAACTCAAACTCAGCTCGTTTGGCCAAAATCTTTAACAACGAGGCAATGTATTCGGGCTGATCGATGGCCGATTGGTGCATGACCGTTAATATCCCAAATGCGTTTCCTTTCGTATCATACAAGGGGTAACCGATGTAGCCTTCAACATTGAATTGAACCAGGGTCTGGTTTTTAGGAAACAGTCGGCGGCATTGGCTTGGGTATTTTGATAGCTGTCCCTGAATAACCTGCTCGCAAGGTCCATCAGGCAAGTCGTACTGGATATTGCCAACCGTCTGACCGTAGGCCGTAAGGGCAATGGTGCGAATGGCAAAATGATTGGGAGCGGGTTCAATCAGTTCACCCAGGAAGACGAAATCCAGACGGGTTTGCTCAGCTATGTATCTGACTAAGGAGTGAAAAAACTCATCACCAACCGTATACGTAGCAAACTTGTCGGAGAATTCGATCAGGAATCGTTGATCAACTTCCTGCTGTTCCAACTGTGATTTCAGTCGGCTATTCTCCCGGATAAGTGTGTCGATTTGTTCTTGTAACGGAACGGTGGGTGTCACGTCCATGGTGTTTTGGTTAAGCTTGCTTTAGAGCGGTATTGAGGATAGACATTTAATGTGCATTATAAGCAAAAAATAAACCAAATGGAATTAATGGCTAACGTAATGGTAAGCTACGCGAGTAACCAGCCGAGAAATAGACCATAACTACGGAACGATAGCCGTCTGTATGTTTAGTAACTGATAGGTTTTCGTTTGCCCAGATGGGCATATACGAGTTGAATAATCCCATCCTTTAGGCCCAAATCGGGTACAATAATGCGATTGGCCCCTGCCCACTTCATCACTGAAATGTAAATATCGGAAGCTGGCACGATTACATCGGCGCGGTCTGCATTCAGGCGAAGTCGGTTGATACGTTCGTCCAGACTGAACCCGGCAATATAATTCCGTATGCGTTCAATCTCGTCGCGGGTGGTTTCCGTCTCTGATATTTTAGAGGCCAGATTAAAGAGCTTGCTGATGTTACCGCCCGTGCCAACCGCCACAACTTCCCGCGATGAGTCGATATTCTCTTCAACCCAATCCTCAATTTTACGCCAGGCTCCTTTCGTTTCTTTGCCTTCCAGCAATCGAACCGATCCTATTTTGAACGACTTAGAATTAATTTTCTGCCGATTCTCATAGACGTTCAGTTCGGTGCTACCACCCCCTACATCGATGTGCAGATACTGTTTATCATCAAGTGCCTGTACTACTACATTATTGATCAGTTCTGCTTCTTTCCGTCCGTCGATAATATTAATTTTTATTCCTGTTGTCGATTCAATTCGCTTTGCTACTTCATGTCCATTCGAGGATTCGCGCATGGCCGAGGTTGCACAGGCTAAATAATCTTCTACTTCATGGAGCTCCATGAGCAGTTTGTAAGCCTGCATGAGTTTGGTGGTACGGGCTTCGCTTTCAGGCGTAAGTGCCCCGAAATTGAATACATCATGCCCCAGTCGGAGCGGAAAACGAACATATTCCACCCGTTTGAAACTAACCTGATTGTCGTTGTATAATACCGTTGAGATTTGCAGACGAGCTGCGTTAGAGCCGATGTCGATAGCTGCTAGTTTCATTCAGTAAAGAGTGAAAGAGTGAAAGAGTGAAAGAGCGAAATTAAGTTTGGTAAGAAGATCTCTACAGATCATTTCACTCATTCACTCTTTCGCTCATTCACTCTTTATGACTGGCCAAAGATACGCTTTTTTGCCACCCTACAGCCTATTGGCAGGTGCGTGTAGATTGACCACTGAGTAAGTCGTGGAAAGCTTAATAATACGTTTACCAAAAAATCAGTTAATTTTGGCGCCTGTTTGAACAGGACTATAGTTCATGACCATATTAGGTATTTCTGCTTTTTATCACGATTCAGCGGCTGCGCTAATCGAAGATGGCCGTATTATTGCCGCAGCTCAGGAAGAGCGATTTACGCGTAAAAAGCATGACCCAGGATTTCCGGCTCACGCAATTCAATACTGCCTTCAATACAGCGGGGCAGACCTTAATAAATTAGATGCCATTGTCTTTTACGACAAACCACTGCTGAAATTTGAGCGGTTGCTCGAAACGTATTATGCCTTTGCTCCCAAAGGGATACGGTCGTTTCTGATGTCGATTCCGGTCTGGCTGAAAGAAAAACTGTTTCTGAAGCGCCTGATTCGCGAAGAGCTGGAAAAGATAGGCTATAAGTCATCCAGCAAAGTAAAGCTGTTGTTTCCCGAACACCATTTGTCGCATGGAGCCAGTGCTTTTTATCCTTCGCCCTTCGAACGGGCAGCTATTCTGACCATCGATGGGGTAGGCGAATGGGCAACGGCGTCGATTGGCCTGGGCGAAGGGAAAAATATTTCGATCCTGAAAGAATTACGGTTCCCTCATTCGCTGGGGCTTTTGTATTCGGCATTTACCTACTTCCTGGGTTTCCGGGTCAACTCCGGTGAATATAAGTTAATGGGGCTGGCTCCGTATGGCGATCCTACTTCGCCCGATGTAGCTCGTTACATGGCTATTATCAAGGATAAACTGGCTGATCTACGGCCCGATGGGTCCGTTTGGCTCAATCAGGAGTATTTCGATTATGCCACCGGGCTTACCATGGTGCATGAACAGAAATGGGCCGAACTGTTTGGCTTTCCGAAACGTCAGCCGGAAGATGAGCTTCAGGCGCATCATTGCAACCTGGGTCTGGCGATTCAGTACCTGACTGAGGAGGTGGTCCTGAACATGGCCCGCGAAGCCAAACGGTTGACCAATGCCGATGCGTTGGTGCTGGCCGGTGGGGTAGCCCTGAACTGTGTATCGAACGGGAAACTTCAGGCAGCCGGCCTGTATAAAGATATCTTTATTCAGCCTGCTGCCGGTGATGCCGGGGGGGCTTTAGGTGCCGCCTTAGCCGCTTACCATATTTATTTCGGAAAAGAGCGCGAGGTTACGAAAGAACGCGATGCCATGCGGGGCTCGTATCTGGGGCCAACCTTCTCCGATCTGGACGTTGAACTGATGGCGTTGAAATATAAAGCTGTTGGCAAACACTTCGACAATTTCGACGAGTTAAGCCGGGAAGCAGCCCGACTGCTGGCCGAAGGCAATGTAGTAGGGTGGGTGCAGGGCCGCATGGAGTTTGGCCCCCGGGCATTGGGTGGCCGCAGCATTCTGGGCGATCCGCGCAATGCCGAGATGCAGAAAAAGCTGAATCTGAAAATCAAGTACCGGGAGTCGTTCCGGCCGTTTGCGCCATCGGTACTGGCTGAAGATTGCGCCGAGTATTTCGACTACGACGGTATTTCGCCCTATATGTTATTGGTTCATCCGGTAGCACAAAAGCGTCGTACACCCGTACCGGCCGATTATGCCAGTTTTCCCCTGCGCGAAAAGCTGTACTATCAGCGGTCCGACTTGCCGTCGATTACCCATATTGATTATTCGGCCCGGATTCAAACGGTACACAAAGATACCAACCCGCGTTATTACCAGTTGATTGATGCGTTTAAGCAACTAACGGGCTATGGTGTCATTGTAAACACCAGTTTCAACGTGCGGGGCGAACCCATCGTTTCTACACCTGATGATGCATATCGATGCTTTATGCGTACCGAAATGGATTACCTGGTTGTCGGAAATTACCTGTTCGATAAGCGCCAGCAACCCGAATGGCAAGACACCGACAACTGGAAAGAAGAGTTTGTTTTAGACTAACAGGCGCTTACCGCCGAATGTGCTGAATTAATGCAATCAAAATTTGTGTCGAGTGGTATTCGTTTACTATTCCTGGCGTTCTTAGCGTTTCTGCTGTATTACGGAGATCGAATCCACGTGGTATTGGATTATCCGCACAGAGGGCTTTTCGATAATATCTACGTCCGACTTGCCAAAATCGCCGTTCTGCTTCTGGTGATGATGGAACTAGTCCGGTTGTACTATTACGGAGTGGTGAAGAACCCGAATCCACCTAAGCTGATCGGTAATCTGGCTACGCTGCTGGTGCCAACTGCGCTCCTGCTGGTGTTCGTTGAAATTATTTTCATGTTCATTGCCCAGAGCCAGGAGGGAGGGCTTACGTTGGCTTCGCACATCTGGTTCGAGCGGTATTGGCCACCCATGGTTGGCGATTACCGCGATACGCCCAGAACGGATACACTGGGTAAAAAAGTTGTATTGGTTGTGGGTGATTCGTTTACATCAGGCCACGGTCTGAAACGGGCAGAAGAACGATACGGGAACGTTCTGGGCGAAAAGCTGGGCAATCAGTATATAACCTATAACCTGGGAATATCGGGCTCCGATACCCGGAACGAATACGAGCGGTTGATTAAATTTGGCAAAAAGCCTGATATACTCGTTTTACAGTATTTCCCGAACGATATTGAAAAGGTGGCCCATGACCACGGTTTGGTACCAGCTTCGTTTGAGCCCTATTCTGATGTCCCCCGGGTATTTCAGTCGCTGTTCATTAAATCGTATCTGCTCAATTATCTGTATTGGCAGTTTCCGCATGGTAATTTTGCCCCGTTCGATACGTACGCCCGTACAGCTTATGGAACGCCAGCGATTATTAACGATCATTTGAGCGATCTGGCTAAATTTGTGACATATGCGAAAGAGAACAAGGCTCGTTTTTACGTTGTACTGTTCCCATTTTCGCATAACCTGGAAAAAACAACGGAATACGTTAAGCCCGTTGTGTCATTCTTTCAGCAGAATAATGTACCTGTGCTGGAAGCGGGTAAATTGATGGGTGATATTGAACCGAAAGACCGTGTAGTTGGCCGCAATGATGGTCATGCCAGTGCGTTGGTGAATCAGCGTGTAGGAGAGGCTTTGTTCAGCCTTGTTCAGTCCAATTCGGGTACGGGGCATATGGCTTCGGCCGACAGTACGGCTAAACGGTAGATTGTTAGCGTATCAATCGGGTATACAAGTAACTAAACACAAATTAGATCATGGAATTTTTGCAGGACATTATCAAATTCATGCAGCAGCGTAAGAAGTGGTGGCTCGCACCAATGATTATTCTGTTGCTGCTGATTGGTATTCTGATTGTTATTGGTGGCGGATCGGCCGTTGCACCGTTCATTTACACGCTGTTCTAGGCATGGACGTTTCTGAAAAGGTAAAGGCGCAGTTGGTTATCGTAACTGGACTGGTAGTACTGTATTTTATAGTTAAGTCGCCCTGGTTGCTGTATGCTGCTGCAGCGGTTGGTGTTTTGAGTCTGGCAATTCCGGCGGCAGGTGATTTGATCGTGAAAGCATGGTTTAAACTGGCGGAGGTGTTGGGAAACATCAACGGCAAAATCATTCTTTCCATTCTGTTTTTCGTCTTTTTATGGCCCATTGCGTTACTCTATCGGCTAAGTGCCAAGAATCCGCTGGCTATTAAGCGCACTGATCAAAAATCGTTCTACAACGAACGAAATCACAAGTATACCAAAGAGGATTTAGAACAAACCTGGTAATTGGGTAGCCGCCATAAACGGATTGTTGAGCGTGCTAAACCATTTTAGAATTCGTACACGCTACATAATTTGCTGAATCTTAGGGTACACTTAGGTAGAGTGTACCCTATTTTTATCTATTTTTGCTATAGGCTTATCCAGAAAGACGGAGGGACGGACCCGATGAAGTCTTGGCAACCCTTTCAAAACCAAGAGGTTATTGAAACTCGGTGCCAATTTCCTCCCGGTAAACTAACCGGGCCAGATAAGTTAGCACTCCGCTACCTGTCTTTTTGTGCCTAAGCTTTTTGCGGTTTTGGACTTTTTTAAGGACACGGATTGTTGGTATTCCTGACAATCGCACTATACAACTGCCTTTGAAGACGATATACGACCTTTTGAACGAGCGGATTCTCGTTCTCGATGGTGCAATGGGCACCATGATCCAGCGGTACAAACTGACTGACGCCGATTACCGGGGTGAGCGATTCAAGGATTTTCCACACGATGTAAAAGGCAACAACGATCTGTTGTCGATCACGAAACCAGACGTGATCAAGGCAATTCATCGCCAGTATCTCGATGCAGGAGCCGATATCATCGAGACCAATACCTTCAGCGCCACGAGCATTGCTATGGCCGATTATTACATGGAGGACCTGGTGTATGAACTGAACTACCAGTCAGCAAAGATTGCGAAGGAAGTAGTGGAAGAAGTAACCCGTCAGAATCCCGATAAACCTCGGTTCGTTGCGGGCGCTATGGGGCCCACCAACCGTACAGCCTCGCTCTCTCCCGATGTTAATAATCCTGCGTACCGGGCGGTTACGTTCGATGAACTGGTCGATACTTATTATGAGCAGGTCGGTGGGCTGGTTGAAGGAGGAGCTGATCTGTTGCTGGTCGAAACGATTTTCGATACGCTCAATGCGAAGGCGGCTATGTTCGCCATCGACAAGTATTTTAATCTGAATCCACAGCGCCCTGTATTGCCCGTCATGATTTCGGGGACGATTACGGATGCCAGTGGACGAACCCTTTCCGGGCAAACGACGGAGGCTTTCCTGTACTCCGTTTCGCATTTGCCGTTGTTGAGTGTGGGGCTGAACTGCGCTCTGGGAGCCGAGCTGATGCGCCCATATATCCAGACCTTAGCGAAAGAAGCGCCATTTTTTACCTCTGCCTATCCGAATGCCGGTTTGCCGAATGAGTTTGGTGAATATGACCAGACGCCCGACGAAATGGCGGCTCAGGTGGAAGGCTTTATCCGGGATGGTTTTGTAAATATCGTTGGAGGTTGCTGTGGATCTACGCCCGACCATATTCAGGCTATTGCGCAGGCAGCCGCTAAACACAAGCCCCGCCAGCGTCCACAGGCTGAACCCTATCAGAAACTGAGTGGTCTGGAACCGTTAAAAGTCACGGAACAAACTAATTTCCTGAATATCGGTGAACGGACCAATGTGACGGGGTCGAAAAAGTTTGCCCGACTAATCAAAGAGGGGAATTACGACGAAGCGCTTAGCATCGCTCGTGGACAGGTTGAAGGGGGAGCGCAGGTGATTGATGTGAACATGGACGAAGGCATGCTCGATTCGGTTGAAGCCATGACCACGTTCCTGAACCTGATTGCCTCCGAACCCGACATCGCCCGCGTTCCGATCATGGTCGATTCGTCGAAGTGGGAAGTGATTGAGGCAGGTCTGAAATGCGTTCAGGGCAAAGCTATCGTCAATTCCATCTCGCTGAAGGAAGGCGAAGAAGCGTTCATTGAACGGGCAAAACTCATCAAGCGCTACGGTGCCGCTACGGTCGTGATGGCGTTTGATGAAACCGGGCAGGCTGATTCCTACCAACGTCGGATTGAGATTTGTGAGCGGGCGTACCGCATTCTGGTCGATAAAGTGGAGTTTCCCCCACAGGACATCATTTTCGACCCGAACATCCTAACCGTTGCAACGGGTATTGAAGAACATAATAACTACGCTGTTGATTTCATCAATGCTACTCGCTGGATCAAGGAAAATCTGCCGCTGGCGAAGGTGAGTGGTGGGGTTTCGAATATCTCATTCAGCTTCCGTGGCAACGATGTGGTGCGTGAAGCCATGCACTCCGCTTTCCTGTACCATGCCATCCGGGCAGGTATGGACATGGGCATCGTAAACGCGGGCCAACTGGAAGTGTACGACAACATCCCGAAAGACTTGTTGGAGCGTTGCGAAGATGTGCTGCTGAATCGGCGGGATGATGCTACCGAACGACTCGTTGAGTTTGCCGAGACTGTAAAAGCGAAAGGAAAAGCTGTTGTTCAGGACGAAAGCTGGCGGGCGGAACCCGTTCGCGAACGGCTTAAGTATGCGCTGGTAAAAGGTATTACCGATTACATTGACGAAGATGTGGAGGAAATCCGTCAGCAAGTCGAACGCCCGCTACATGTGATTGAAGGGCCGTTGATGGATGGCATGAACGTAGTTGGTGACCTATTTGGGGAAGGGAAGATGTTTCTGCCCCAAGTGGTCAAATCGGCAAGGGTGATGAAAAAAGCCGTCGCCTATCTAACCCCATTCATCGAAGCTGAAAAATCGGGTGAAGGATCGTCCTCGGCGGGTAAAATACTGCTGGCAACCGTGAAAGGTGATGTCCATGATATTGGTAAAAATATCGTCGGTGTTGTGCTGGGCTGTAATAACTACGAGATCATTGACCTCGGGGTGATGGTGCCAACACAGAAAATTCTGGACGAAGCCCGCAAACACAACGTCGATATCATTGGCCTGAGCGGTCTTATCACCCCTTCGCTCGATGAAATGGTTGGTGTGGCCAAAGAAATGCAGCGTCAGGGCTTTACACTGCCTTTGCTGATTGGTGGCGCTACAACCTCACGGACCCATACGGCTGTCAAGATCGATCCGCATTACGAGGGGCCGGTTGTTCACGTACTCGATGCCAGCCGTAGTGTTCCGGTGGCGGGGCGCCTGACCAGTGAACAGTTGGCAACGCGTCAGGATATATTTAAGGAAATAAAAGCAGAGTATAGCAAACTCCGCGATGATCATGCCCGTCGTCGGCAGGAGAAAGCCAGCCTGACGATTGACAAAGCACGCCAGAACCGGACGCCCATCGACTGGCGGAATTTTGAGCCGACCAAACCCAATTTCCTGGGTAACCGCTATTTTGACGATTATGATCTGGCCGAGCTGCGAAGTTACATCGACTGGACGCCCTTCTTCCAGACTTGGCAGCTACACGGTAAATACCCCGCCATCTTCGAGGATGCCACGGTGGGAAAAGAAGCTCGGCAACTGTTTGATGATGCCAACCGACTGTTGCAGGAAATTATTGACGGCAAGTTGTTGAAAGCAAAAGCGGTAGTCGGTTTTTACCCCGCCAACGCTGCCGATGATGATGTGCTGCTACATGAGTTTGAAGAACAGGTTCGCGAAATTCCCTGCGAACGGCATGGATCGCACCGACACATTGAGTATAAAATCAGTCGAACGCAGTCGCAAACGGCGGTAAGTCCGGTTGGTGAATTAATTTACGATACCAAAACGGTCCTGCATTTCCTGCGTCAGCAGAACCAGAAAGCACCGGGCTTGCCAAACTACTGCCTGTCGGACTTTGTGGCTCCCCTCGAAAGTGGTCGCGAAGATTACCTGGGTGGGTTTGCCGTAACAGCTGGTATCGGTATCGAAGCGTTGCTGGAAAAATACGAGCGCGACCACGACGATTATAACAGCATCATGGTGAAAGCCATTGCCGACCGTCTGGCCGAAGCCTTTGCTGAGCGGATGCACGAACGCGTACGGACGGAATTTTGGCCCTATGCAATGGGTGAAACGTTCTCGAACGACCAACTCATTAAGGAAGAATACCAGGGTATACGGCCTGCACCAGGTTATCCAGCCTGTCCCGATCATACCGAAAAAGGCACCTTGTTTGAGTTACTGGACGCTGGTAAGATCGGTATCGAACTGACCGAAAGTTATGCCATGTACCCAGCCTCGTCGGTCAGTGGATTCTACTTCTCGCACCCCGAATCGAGGTATTTTGCCGTCGGTAAAATCAACAAAGACCAGATTCTGGATTATGCTCAGCGGAAAGATATGCCGGTTGACGAGATCGAACGATGGCTGGCTCCCGTACTGAGCTATGATGCCTAGCGTTAAACATCTATAGTGCAAAAGACGGTTGTGTAAGCGACCGTCTTTTTTGTTATTAACTTTAGCACGTAATCGTCAGCCATATATGGATAACTTTATCAACTATGTCGAGATCAATAACTTCAAATCGATTCGCCATTTGGAGTTGTCAGATTTCAAAAGAATAAATCTGTTTATAGGTAGACCAAATGTCGGTAAATCGAATTTACTAGAAGCGCTTTCGTTATTTAGCCTTCCATATCTTTGGGAGAATTCACCAAGAAAGTTGACTGAAATTATTCGATTAGAGAGTCAGCGTGAGCTTTTTTATGAAGGTGATACCAGTAAGGGTATTTCTATTAGAGTTGGCCTGATGGGGATACAAGATATTAGAGAAAATTGTCATATTGATTTCAATCGCCAAACAGGAGGACTAAATGCTGAAATATTTGTTTCTAGAAGAGATAATAATAAACTCAATTTTGATGAGTATAGAAGCCATAGTGGATTTAGTCCGGATAGTTCATATATTGTACAATATACTATTGATCAAAAATTTAAACTCTCTGATTATTTTGGTACAGAAAGTCGCCATTTTATAAACTATATTAAACGATATGAATTCTCTCCAAGAGTTAAATATAAAGAGTTGAAAATTCCTTTTTTACAGCCTCCATTTGGATCTAACATGCTTTATGTTTTGGAGTTAATGCCTAAGCTTAAAGAGGTTTATGCACAATGGTTTCGCCAATATGGATTAAGACTAGTTTCTGATTTATCCAGTCAATCGTTGAAGATTTTAAAAGATAAAGGCGATGAAGTTTTTCTATTACCTTATTCATCAATAGCTGACACTTTACAACGTATTATATTTTATAAAACAGCTGTTGCTTCTAATGAAAATTCAGTGTTGCTTTTTGAGGAGCCAGAAGCTCATGCTTATCCTCCCTACATTGCTGAGTTTACGCAGGAAGTAATTCGGTCAGTAACGAATCAGTTTTTTATTGTTACGCATAGTCCATTGATTGTCAATGATTTTCTTGAAGGGTCTATTGATGATTTAGCCATATTTATGGTTGATTTTAAAGATGGCCAGACAGTGGCAAAGCCACTAACAAGGGATGAAATTAAGGAAGTACATCAATATGGCGTTGACTTATTTTTTAATAATGAAGCTTATTTATCCTAATGGATTTGCACGTTATTCCTGAATGTTATATCGATACGAAACTTCTTAAAATAGCTGTGCCGCCACGGGGTAGGTACAATCATCAAAAAGGATGCACTAATGTCGTAAAGCAGATGCAGGAGAAGCTGTCTGGTGATTTTGCCTTAGGACTGATTGATAAGGATAAAAAGATTCTAAAATATACCGAAGAATTCGATACCGTTATTGAGGTAAAAGACAGATTAGAACTGCTAAAACATCCGAGTAGACATCATTATCTGATATTTATTTCGCCTGCTCAGGAGAAATGGATAATTGCTGTAGCTGAAGAGGTTGGATTATCACTTACTGAATTTAATTTGCCTCATGATTTTAATCAACTCAGGGATATTACAAAAACATCCAAAAGTGAAAATGACGATCCACATTCAGCAAATTTTCAACAATTATTTAAAGAGATAAAGAAGAAACAGTCGCGTTATTTGAAAGTTCTTTCATTTTGGGTTAGTTACCTTAAGGATAATCCATATAGCGCAGATTTAGAATGGATAGCTATAGAAACTGATAGAATTTTGGATGAGCCTTGACTTGAAAATTCTGAAATGATTTGAATAAAAACTCCCGGCCATGTTAACCACAGCCGGGAGCGAAAACTTAACCATATAGTTTAAAACGCTACTAGGAACCACACATCTCACAACCTTCTGGATCGTCCAGTGAGCAGGTCATGGCGGCATATTGCTGTTCGAGGTCGGTCACCATTGGTACAGGAGTAGGCGCTACGTTCTGGGCGTGCTCCTTGGCGTACTGTACGTAGTTGAGGGGTTTCTCGACGGGTGCTGTTTCGGCCATTACGGGTTCGAGTTGGGGCTCGGCCTGAGGCTGTACCACAGTGAACTTCACCGCATCGGTAGCCGCTTTCGTGCGCAGGTAATACATACCCGTTTTCAGGCCCGCTTTCCAGGCGTAGAAGTGCATCGACGTCAGCTTGCCGAAGTTCGAATCCTGAATGTGGATGTTCAGCGACTGCGACTGACAGATGTATGCACCCCGATCGGCAGCCATGTCGATGATGTGCTTCTGCTTGATCTCCCAAACCGTTTTGTACAGGTCTTTGATGTTCTGCGGAATGCCTGGAATCGCCTGAATCGAACCGTTGGCCAGAATCAGGTTGTTTTTCATTGTATCGTTCCACAGACCCAGTTTTACGAGGTCTTTCAGCAGGTGCTTGTTCACGACGACAAATTCGCCCGACAATACGCGACGGGTGTAGATGTTGCTCGTATACGGCTCGAAGCACTCGTTATTGCCCAGAATCTGCGAGGTCGATGCGGTAGGCATCGGAGCCAGCAGCAGCGAGTTCCGGACGCCGTGTTCGATCACATTTTTGCGCAGGCTTTCCCAATCCCAACGGGTTGATTTTGGGTTTACCCCCCACATATCGAACTGGAATATACCCTGCGAAATCGGTGAGCCTTTCCAGGTTTCGTAGGGACCGAATTCTTTAGCGGCCTCCATTGAAGCCGTCATGGCTCCGAAATAGATCGTCTCGAAAATATCTTCGTTCAGGCGACGCGCTTCTTCCGATTCAAACGGCATCCGCAGCATAATGAACGCATCGGCCAGACCTTGTACACCCAAACCGATTGGCCGGTGGCGCATGTTGCTCCGACGGGCTTCTTCAACCGGGTAGTAGTTGATGTCGATGATCTTGTTCAGGTTGCGGGTGGCTACCTTCGTAATCTCGAACAACTTCTGGTGATCGAAACGCATGATGCCGTCTGGATCGCGCTTGATGAACTTCGGCAGGGCAATCGACGCCAGGTTACAAACGGCTACTTCGTCGGGAGCCGTGTACTCGATGATTTCGGTGCAAAGGTTCGAAGATTTGATCGTTCCCAGGTTCTTCTGGTTCGACTTCTTGTTGGCCGCATCTTTATAGAGCATGTATGGCGTGCCGGTTTCAGTCTGCGATTCCAGAATCTTGAACCACAATTCCTGAGCCTTCACGGTCCGACGGGCGCGGCCTTCGCGCTCATAACGCTCATACAACGCTTCGAATTCTTCGCCATAGCAATCGGCCAGACCGGGGCACTCGTGCGGACAGAACAATGACCAAACGTCATCAGCTTCTACCCGCTTCATGAACAGATCGGGCGTCCAGAGCGCATAGAATAGGTCGCGGGCGCGGACTTCTTCTTTGCCCGAGTTCTTTTTCAGGTCGAGGAATTCGAAAATGTCGGCATGCCAGGGCTCCAGGTAAATGGCAAACGAACCTTTCCGCTTACCACCGCCCTGATCCACGTAGCGGGCCGTGTCGTTGAACACGCGCAGCATCGGAATGATCCCGTTCGAGGTTCCGTTGGTCCCCTTAATGTATGTACCTGTTGCCCGGATGTTGTGAATGCTCAGACCAATCCCCCCGGCCGACTGCGAAATCTTGGCCGTTTGTTTCAGGGTATCATAAATACCATCAATGGAGTCGTCCTGCATGGTGAGCAGGAAACAGCTCGACATCTGGGGTTTGGGCGTACCGGCGTTGAACAGCGTCGGGGTTGCGTGGGTAAACCACTTTTCCGACAGCAGATTGTAGGTCTCAATGGCCGAGTCAATATCTTCCTGGTGAATTCCAACGGCTACCCGCATCAGCATGTGCTGTGGGCGTTCGGCAATGCGTCCGTCAATCTTCAGCAGGTACGATTTTTCGAGGGTTTTGTAGCCAAAATAATCATAACCGTAATCGCGATCATAGATGATCGTAGAGTCCAGCAGAGCCGCATTCTGGCGAACGACTTCGTACACTTCCCGCGAAATCAGCGATGCATTCTCGCCGGTTTTGGGGTCTTCATAGTGGTACAGTTTTTTGATCGTGCCCGAAAACGATTTATTGGTCTCTTTATGGAGGTTGGAAATGGCAATCCGGGCCGCCAGAATGGCGTAATCCGGATGTTTGGTGGTCATCGAAGCAGCTGTTTCGGCCGCCAGATTGTCGAGCTCTGTCGTTTTAACGCCGTCGTAGAGGCCGCTGACAACTTTTACGGCGACTTCGACGGGTTGTACATAAGCTGGATCGAGGCCATAGCATAGCTTCTCGATTCGAGCCGTGATTTTGTCGAATTTGACAGATTCCCGGCGGCCATCACGTTTGATTACGAACATGATAAGTTTGGGCTAGTTATGTAAAGAGAGATGATTAGATACAAATGAAAGTGAACGTGGTGTTACGGAATTGCTATACTTAGTTACGGTGTTTGTGGTGGGCTTGTCCAGATTGAAAATAATGAATCGCTTCATTGAGCTATCCATTTATCCAGAAGCATGCCTGTTACGAGACGTTAAAGTTCTGTTGAAATAGACGGAAAAGCAACCAAGAAGGTTCGCCCATTTTACGGAATCATTGAAACGTGCAACTCTGGTAAGTAGGTTAAGAAATTGTTAAGCCATCATCCTGAATCACTTAACAATAGCCTACTAAAATGATATTCTAATAAATAAAAAAAGTAATTTTTATTTGACGGTTTTTATGGCCGATTATTGATTCGACTAAGCCGTAGAAGAAGCGTAATGGTGTAGAAATATATGAAAAAATGACCTCAAAAACAAGCGTTTAGTACACGATTATTACCCAACGGTACCAATCTAGGCTATTGATTCGCTGGCTTTAAAGAAGCCGTAAAAAGTCTTTGTTTTCCCCGTAAAAAGACCTTACCTTTGCAGTCCTTTTCGGTCGGAAACCGAGAAGATGACAAGAAACAGCGATTTATCATGAAAAAGGGCATTCACCCGGATTACCGCGATGTGGTATTCCACGACCTGTCGAGCGACTATAAATTCCTGACGCGCTCTACGGTTCAAACCAAAGATAGTGTCGAGTTCGAAGGGAAAACCTACCCACTCGTAAAAATTGAAGTTAGCTCGCAGTCGCACCCTTTCTACACGGGTAAGAATGTGCTGCTCGATACTGCTGGTCGTGTGGACAAGTTCCGCAAGCGCTACGGTACCAAGTAAGGCTAAACCAATACGGTTTTATCGAAAGCTCCTCTGTTGCGACCACCGTGGCAGAGGAGCTTTTCTTTATACATTTACATAAGCGTTTCGCTTGTTTACTCCGTTGGTACCATGAAAAATATCCTGATTATTGAAGATGATCGGCGCATTGCTCAGAATATTAGTCGGGGCCTTCAGGAAGAAGGATACGCTACGCAGGTAGTCTATGAAGGCCTCAATGGGAGGCAGATGGCTTTACAGCCGGGTGTCGATCTGATTATCCTGGATATTAATCTGCCTGGGTTGAGCGGGTTTGAAGTATGCCGGAGCGTTCGGGCGGAGAAACCCCAGTTGCCCATCATTATGCTGACGGCCCTAGGCGAAATTGAAGATAAGGTAGAAGGTCTGGCCTTGGGTGCCGATGATTACCTGGTTAAGCCATTCGATTTCAGGGAGTTGCTTGCTCGCGTGTCAACTTGCTTTCGCCGGACGGCACTCAGCGCTAATCCGTCGAGTCAGGAAATCTGGCAGGTCGCTAATCTGACCGTTAACGTAACGACCAAAGAGGTTCGACGAGGGGCAACACCGATCGACCTGACGGCTCGTGAATTTTCTTTGCTTGACTATTTCATGCGCAACCGGGGCCGAGTATTGTCGAAAGCCGATATTGCTGAGGCCGTCTGGAGTCTTAACTTCGATCCGGGAACGAATGTGGTTGAGGTATACGTCAATTACCTTCGTAAGAAAATAGACCGCGATTTCGAGCCAAAGCTAATTCACACCCGTCCGGGATTGGGTTATGTGTTAAAAGAGGAATAAAGTCCGCTTTTGTATGACCATCCGCAACCGCATCGCCCTTCAGTTCTCGCTAATTGTAGCGTCAATTCTTATTTTCTTTTCAATTCTTATTTACTGGGTGTCGGCTACGTATCGGCAGGAGGAGTTTTACGAACGGTTGAAAAATAAAGCACGAACCACGGTGCGCTTTTTGATCGAGGTAAAAGAGGTGGATCGAGAGCTATTGAAAATTATCGACCGTAATACCTTGACAGCCCTTTTCGATGAGAAGGTTCTGATTTTCGATGGCCAAAACCACCTGATTTATTCCAGCGTTGATGATCAGGTTATCTACTACCGATCTACCTTTCTGAGCGAGGTTCGGCACAAAAAAGAAATTGAAACGCATAGTGGCCCCAACGAACTGGTTGGATTGCTGTACCAGCAAAATGGGCGTGACCTGGTCGTATTAGCGTCGGCCTACGATCAGTTTGGTAAAAGTAAACTCGAAAACCTCAAGCTTACTCTGGGTTGGGGACTACTGGTTGGGCTTAGCATCACCATCGGCCTGGGTATTTTCTTTGCCGGGCAGTCGCTGCAACCGATTAGCCAGATTAACCAGCAGGTTTCCACGATTACGGCCCGTAATCTCCAGCAGCGTCTGGATGAAGGGAATCGGCAGGATGAAATTGCGAGGCTGGCGATGAACTTCAACGATGTACTGTACCGGCTTGAGCAGGCCTTTGAGCAGCAACGAAGTTTTGTATCACACGCATCGCATGAACTGAGGACGCCCCTGGCTGCGCTCAAATCAGAAATTCAGTTGGGGTTGCGTCGGCCTTTGACCGTAGACGAGCACCAGGATATTCTAACCAATCTGCTATCGGATACGGATCGCCTGATTGGCTTAACCAATGGCTTGCTCTTCCTGGCGCGAGCCCTGGAAACCAGCAATCAGGTGACCCGGCAACCCATTCGAATCGACGATGTGATTTTTTTGGCAAAGGACGAATTGGTAAGCGCTAAACCGCACTATCAGATTAGTGTTGATTACGACAATATACCGGAAACCGAAACGGAGACGCTGATTGAAGGCAATGAGGAACTGCTGAAACTGGTTTTCGTAAACTTGTTCGACAATGCCTGCAAGTATTCGGCCAATCAAACGGCTCAGGTTCGTATTGGCACCGATAGTCATCTTTGTCGGATCACAGTCCGCGATACGGGCATTGGCATCTCGGAGCAGGATATAGCTCATATTTTTGAGCCGTTTTATAGAGCGTCTAATGCGCTTGATTACCAGGGGTTTGGTATTGGCTTGTCCATTTGTGCCAAATTGATTGAGCTTCACCAGGGGACATTGGCGGTTGAGAGTAAAGTGGAAGAGGGGAGTACATTTACCATTTCGTTGCCTCATTTGTAATCAAATTGAAACCCTACTAAGCAATCGAGATAAAGACTACTTACCTTATTGATCAAGTTATTAAAGCATACGATTAATCTAGTTTAAAAGGATTTTAATGCTGACCAGGCAGAAAGGTAACCAGCTATATTTAACTCAGATTGATTCAAATAGCTCTGATTATCAATGACAAATAGGTGACTATAGGCCCATTCTTAAGCGAAATAGATAGAGTATAAATAACTAAACCGTAAGTGTTTCTAATGTTTTTCTAATCTCTTTTTAAAGCTGCTCTAATCTTTCTTTAATTCTGTATTAATTTGGATTAAAGACCTTTGTAGCCCAAGTTCAGTCAACGTATGCGGCTACTGATATTCGTTTCTTTTTTAGTGTTCCTTTCTGCGGAATTTACTCAGGCCCAGCCTGGAACCGTTTCGACTTCCCATCAGGATTCGCTCAGGATAAGTCTTCGACAGGCTGATAGTCTGTTTTTGAAAAATAATCTGTTGTTATTGGCCGAACGTTTTCGGATTGATGCCAGTCAGGCGCAGGTGTTGCAGGCCAGTTTATACGATAATCCGAACATAACGCTTGAACTCAGCGCTTACAATAACGAAGCCCGTCGCGTATTGGATGTGGGAAGGCAGGGAGAGAAAATCATCTCGGTTCAACAATTGCTCTATACGGCCGGAAAGCGTAATAAACGAATTGCCTTAGCATCGGAAGCGGCTCGATTGACCGAATTTGAACTGCTTGATCTATTGCGCGGCCTGCGTTTCGACCTCCGAAGTCGATTTTTCTCCATTTACTTTCAGGAGCAGACATTAGCGCGTTTCGACCAGCAGATTGCTACCCTCCAAACGACCGTATCAGCGTATGAACAACAGTACCAGCGAAACAATATATCGCTTCGTGAACTGCTGCGACTGAAAGCACTTCTTTTTCAACTCAGCAACGACCGGACTGAAATCGTGTTTCAGTTGGCGGACGATCAGCGGGCACTCAGAACCCTGTTATCTGTGGATCAGCCCATTCGCCCACGCGTATTTAACGAATTATTACCCCGTTACCACCTGCCCAATCAGTCGGAGGATACCCTTCAGCAAATGGCGCTCCGTAATCGACCCGACCTGAAAGCCGCTGAGTCCCTGACCCGTCAAGCTGAGTTGAATTACAACCTGCAACGCGCACTGGCAACGCCCGACCTGCGCGTGGGTGGCACCTACGATCAGGCGGGGAGTTATATCCAGAATTATGTTGGATTGTCTGTTTCGGCCGACGTGCCGGTTTTTAACCGCAATCAGGGGGCCATTCGGGCGGCTCGGAGCCAGATCAGTTATCAGAAACAGCTGCATCAGCAGAAGGCCGTTCAGGTGAGTAACGATGTGGCTACTGCCTTGCAAAAAGTACAGGAAGTTGAGCGTCGGGTGCAGTCCGTTGAAGGACAATTCACCAATCAATTTGATGAGCTGAACCGGGGTGTCATTACCAGTTTTCAGAAAGGCAATCTCAGCCTGATTGAGTTTGTCGACCTGATCGAAGCGTACAACGATAGCATTCGCCAGCTTAACCGACTGAAGGCTGACCGAATCAGTGCCTATGAAGAGTTAAATTACCTGGTCGGGACCGATTTGTTTCGATAAATGGGATAGGTCAGGACCGACGTGTAGCAATGCCTGCGTCGGACCAGCCTAAACCGAATACCAACAAAACCACAGACTATTTATGAATCGCTGTATTTGCCTTAGTTTCCTGCTAGTTAGTGGATTAGCGGTATTGGTGGGCTGTGCGCCCAAACCTGCGCAGGAAGAACAGAAAGCCTTTATGCTGTCCGATACCATGATGCATCGGATTCGCCTGGATAGCACGGTCATGCAGCCTGTGCGGAGCGAACTGACGCTGGTGGGTAAGGTCGTGGCCGATGAAAACCGGGTTATCAAAGTCTTCCCGCTGGTGGGTGGCAATGTGGAGGATGTAAAAGTCGAATTGGGCGATTACGTCCGTAAAGGGCAAACACTGGCATTGATCCGGTCGGGCGAAGTAGCTGATATTGAGCGGCAAGGCATTCAGGCTCAGTCAGATTTACTGCTGGCGGAGAAAAACCTGCGGGTAGCACAGGATATGTTCGAAACCAAACTGGTATCGCAACGTGAAGTGGTGGCGGCTCAGAAAGAGGTTGAAAAAGCGCAGGCGGAAGCCAATCGGGTAAAAGAAGTTGCTCGCATTTACGGCTTGGGCAAAACGTCGATCTATACCGTAAAAGCACCTATTGATGGCTATGTCATTGAAAAGAATGTGAACCGGGGTATGCAGCTTCGGTCCGACAATGCCGATAACCTGTTTACCATTGGGCAAATCTCCGAAGTATGGGTACTGGCCAATGTTAATGAGAGCGATATCGGTCGGGTTCGGATTGGCATGGATGCCTCCATCCAGACACTGAGTTATCCCGATCAGTTGTTTAAAGGGCAGGTCGATAAAATGTATACCGTGCTGGACCCCGGAACCAAAGCCATGACCGTTCGGATTCGGCTGACGAATACAGGGCTGAAACTCCGGCCCGAAATGCACGCAACGGTTACCTTGCGCTATGAGGATGGGGGTAAACTGGCTACTATACCGGCAGGATCGGTTATTTTCGATCAGTCGAAACACTTCGTTATGGTGTTCAAGAGTCGCTCCGATATCGAAACCCGCGAAGTAAATGTGCTGAAAACCATTGGGGATATTGCCTACATCAAAACCGGCCTGAAACCCGGCGAACGGGTTATTTCCCAGAACCAGCTTCTGGTTTACGACGCCATAAACGATTAAAAGCTGTTCATGAATAAATTCATCCGCAATATTGTCGGTTTTTCACTCAAGAACCGCTTCTTCATTTTTTTCATGACTTTTGGGCTGGTGGTGGCCGGTATTGCCAGCTACCTGAACACGCCTATTGAAGCTTTCCCCGATGTTACCAATACCCAGATTATTGTCGTGACGGAGTGGAAAGGGCGCTCTGCGGAAGAAATCGAGCGATTCGTGACGGTGCCTATCGAAGTATCGATGAATTCGGTGCAACGTAAAACCAACGTGCGCTCCATTACCATGTTCGGGCTGAGCATCATCAAAATCATATTTGAAGATGATGTCGAAGACTTTTTTGCCCGCCAACAGGTCAACAACCAGCTTCGTACCGTGTCGCTTCCGGATGGCGTTGAGCCAGAGGTACAGCCACCTTACGGGCCAACGGGCGAAATTTTCCGATTTACCCTCAAATCCGCTACCCGCGACAGCCGCGAACTGCTCACGCTCCACAACTGGGTCATCGACCGTCAGCTTCGTTCGGTGTCGGGCGTGGCCGATGTGGTGGCCTTTGGCGGACGGGATAAGAGCTACGAAATCCGGGTTAACCCAACGCAACTGGCTAAATACGACATTACGCCACTCGAAGTATATCAGGCCGTCACCCGTAGCAACATTAATGTAGGGGGCGATGTCATTGAGCGAAACGGACAGGCGTATGTCGTGCGGGGAATTGGCCTGCTTACGTCCATTCAGGATATCGAAAACCTGATCGTGGAAGATCTGGACGGGAACCCGGTACTGGTGAAAAACGTGGCCGAAGTAGCCGAATCAAATTTCCCGCGTGTTGGTCAGGTTGGCCTTAACGACGATGACGATGTGGTCGAAGGGATCGTTGTGATGCGGAAGAACGAAAACCCGAGTGAGGTACTGGCAAGAGTCAAGGCCAAAATTGACGAGCTGAATACCCGTATCCTGCCATCGGATGTGAAAATGGTGACGTTTTACGACCGTGATAACCTGATCAGTTTCTGTACGAAAACCGTTTTGCACAACCTCACGGAAGGCATCATACTGGTCACGGTCATTGTGTTCCTGTTCATGGCCGACTGGCGAACGACAGTCATTGTGTCGATCATTATTCCGCTGGCTCTGCTCTTCGCGTTTATGTGTCTGCGGATGCGGGGTATGTCGGCAAACTTACTGTCGATGGGTGCGGTCGATTTTGGGATTATCATTGATGGTGCGGTTGTGATGGTCGAAGGGATTTTTGTGGCGCTCGATCACCTGGCTCATCAGGCGGGTATGACCCGGTTCAATCGGATGAGTAAACTAGGGCTCATCAAGAAAACGGGTGGCGAGTTAGGGAAGGCTGTTTTCTTTTCTAAACTCATCATTATCACCGCTTTGTTGCCCATTTTCTCGTTCCAGAAAGTAGAAGGCAAGATGTTTTCTCCACTGGCCTGGACGCTTGGTTTCGCTTTGTTGGGTGCCCTGCTATTTACCCTGACGCTGGTGCCGCTCCTTTGTTCGATCCTGTTGAAGAAAAATGTGCGGGAGAAAAACAATCCGCTGGTCAATTTCTTCAACCGGATTGTGATGGCGGGTTTTTCCTGGTGCTACACAAATCGTTGGGTAAGTATGCTGGCGGCTATCGCATTTATGGTGGCTACGTTTTTCTCCGCCACATTCCTGGGTACCGAATTCCTGCCGACACTCAACGAAGGGGCATTGTGGGTAGAGGCTAAATTGCCGATGAGTAGTTCGTTGAATCAAACGGTTGGCATGGTGCGGATACTGCGTAAAAAACTGATGGAATTTCCAGAGGTTAATGGGGTTTTGTCGCAAACGGGCCGCTCCAATGATGGGACGGACCCGTCGGGGTTTTACTATGTGCAGATGCAGGTGAATCTCAAGCCCAAAGACGATTGGACGCGAAAAATTACGACCGATGAGCTGATTGAAGAAATGGATGCGAAGCTGAAACAGTTTCAGGGGATCAACTACAATTACTCTCAGCCGATCATCGACAACGTGGCCGAAGCCGTGGCCGGAATGAATGCCAGCAATGCCGTAAAAATCTTTGGCGATGATCTGAACGAGCTGAACAAACTGGCCAACACCGTCCTGGCCGCTATTCACGATGTGCCCGGTGTAAAAGATGTCGGTATTCTCCGCAATATTGGCCAGCCCGAAATCAGTGTCTTGTTTCACGATCAGAAAATGGCCTTATATGGCGTTTCGACGGCCGACGCCCAGGCCGTGATCGAAATGGCAATTGGGGGTAAAACCGCGTCGATTCTGTACGAAGGAGAGCGCAAATTCGATATTCGGGTACGCTACGGCGAAAGTTATCGAAAAACCGAAGACGATATCATGCGACTCATGGTGCCCACCCTGCGCGGCAACAAAATTCCTTTGCGGGAAATTGCAACGATTCGGGAAGTTACCGGCCCGGCTTTTGTATACCGTGATAATAATAAACGGTTCATCGGGGTGAAGTTTTCGGTGCGCGAGCGTGACCTGGGGAGCACGATTGCCGATGCCCAACGGCGGGTCAATGCCGCTTTAAAAAATTTGCCTAAAGGGTATTCAATCAACTGGACGGGCGAGTTTGAGAATCAGGTTCGGGCTACCAAGCGGCTTGGGCAGGTGGTTCCGCTGAGTCTGGCGGCTATTTTTGTCATTCTGTTTGTTCTCTTTGGCAATGCAAAAGATGCCGGATTGGTGCTGCTTAACGTGCCCTTCGCCCTGATTGGAGGCATTCTGGCCCTGCACGTTACGGGTATGAACTTCGGTATTTCGGCCGGGGTAGGTTTTATTGCGCTGTTTGGCATCTGTGTACAGAATGGCGTTATCCTGATTTCGGTGTTTAATAATAACCGCCAACAGAAAATGCCGCTTGATGTAGCCATTCGCGAAGGAGTACAGACGCGTATTCGCCCGGTCGTAATGACGGCGTTGATGGCGGCCATTGGCTTGCTTCCAGCGGCTATCTCGACCGGTATTGGCTCTGAAACTCAGAAACCATTGGCTATCGTAGTGATTGGTGGGCTGATAACCGCAACTGTTCTGACACTGCTGATTTTTCCAATCATTTACCGGATATTCTACCGCCAGAACACCACGCACAAACCGCGTGAATTAGCGACTGCGTAAGGAGTTGATTTGTATGAAAAAAGGTTCATAATCAATAGTGTAGGAGAGTTTCTGAACGAGTTGTGTGTAATTCTGGAGTGCTCGGCTATTTTTTTACTCACTAAAGCACAGTAGGTTTCCTATTTATTCACTTACTTTGGGTAAAGAATTCACTAAACTTCTCTTTAGTAACCAAATCATGAAAAAGCTTTTTGCTCTATTTTTCGTAAGCGCAACGCTTCTTTGGGGATGTAAAAAAGATGATACACCTGCCGCGAAAACCAAATCGGATCTGATCGCGCGTAACTGGCAGTTCCAGACGGCGTCGGTCACCCTAGGAACGATACCCGTAACGGCTTACACAAAAGGGGGCGGTGCTGGTAACCTGGTCGATTTTTCGTCGTCGTATATGAACTTCAAATCTGATAAGTCGTTTTCGCAGGTGATTTTACCCGGTACGACGACAACAGGAACCTGGAAATTCAACACCGGTGAAACGGCATTTATTCTTACCAGTTCGTCAGGATCGGTTGACACCTGGACGCTTGATAACCTGACCGAAACCAACCTAAACTTCAGCCGCCAGATTGCTGGTAATTCTACTGACCCGAGCGATCAAAGCTGGTTGGCTCTTATCAAATCGTACGGGTTCTCGACGGCCAATGGTGCCAAGATCGAAGTAAAAGCGATTCCGAATCCCTAAGAACAGGAATTACAATCATAAAAAATGGGCGTTGAGATCAATCTCAACGCCCATTTTTTATGACTCGGTTAGCCCGGTCAGGCTTTTATTTCAATTAGCGCTCCCGCTTTGATCTCTTCCACTACATTGGGGTCGAGTAGGGTGGAGGTATCGCCCAGATTCGAGACATCGCCTTCGGCAATCTTACGCAGGATTCGACGCATGATTTTGCCCGAGCGAGTTTTGGGCAACCCACTGACAAACTGAATTTTATCGGGCTTGGCGATGGGACCGATAATGCGGCTTACCGTAGCCAGAATATCCCGGCGGATCAGGTCAGAGCTATGATCGGGATCACTTTCGGTAATCACATAAGCGTAAATGCCCTGTCCTTTGATGTCGTGCGGATAACCGACGACGGCACTTTCCACTACACCTGTGTGCATGTTGATGGCATTTTCGACCTCAGCCGTCCCAATCCGGTGGCCTGATACGTTCAGTACGTCATCAACCCGACCTGTGATGCGGTAATAGCCATCTTCATCGCGGAGGCAGCCGTCGCCGGTAAAGTATAAGCCCGGATAGGTAGCAAAATAATTGGTGCGGCATCGCTCATGGTCGCCCCAGGTCGTTCGTAAAATACCTGGCCAGGGGAATTTCATGCACAGGTTCCCACTCACGCCATTGCCTTCGATCTCCTTGCCATTTTCGTCCACCAGAACAGGTTGCACACCCGGCAACGGTAGCGTGGCAAAGGTTGGTTTGGTTTTGGTGATACCCGCCAGCGGAGAGATCAGAATGCCGCCCGTTTCGGTCTGCCACCAGGTATCGACAATCGGGCAGCGGCCTTTACCAATGTGCTCGTCGTACCAGTGCCAGGCTTCTTCATTGATCGGTTCGCCAACGGAGCCTAAAACCCGGAGCGAACTCAGGTCTTTACCTTCCAGCGGTTCCAACCCAAATCCCATCAGTGACCGGATAGCCGTTGGGGCGGTGTACAGAATATTAACGCGATGACGGTCGACAATATCCCAGAACCGTCCGGCATTGGGCCAGGTCGGTACACCCTCGAACAGGAGTGAGGTAGCTCCGTTCAGCAACGGGCCATAAACTATGTAGCTGTGCCCCGTAATCCAGCCAATATCGGCAGTACAGAAATGGACATCGCCGGGTTCGTACTGAAATACATTCTGGAAGGTGTAGGCGGCAAATACCATGTAGCCTCCACAGGTATGAACTACCCCTTTGGGCTTACCCGTTGACCCTGAAGTATATAGAATAAATAGTGGGTCTTCGGCGTCCATGATTTCGGCTGGGCAGTCGGAAGTGACCTGCTTCATTTCCTGCTCCCACCACACATCGCGACCTTTCAGCATCGAAACGGCGGTGCGGGTATGGGTGAGCACGATAACTCGTTTCACCGAAGGGCAGCCGATCAGCGCATCATCGACCGTATCTTTCATCGGAATGGCTTTGTTACCCCGTAACGCACCATCGGAGGTAATCACCACCGAGCATTTAGCATCATTGATGCGGTCGGCAATGGACTGGGCCGAAAACCCGCCAAACACCACCGAGTGAATAGCACCAATACGGGCACAGGCCAGTACCGCAACAGCCAGTTCGGGCACCATTGGCATGTAGATACAAACCCGGTCACCTTTTTGTACACCATTGCGCTTCAGGACGTTGGCAAAACGGCACACATACTCGTGTAGCATTTTATAGGTAAACGTAACACTTGGCTCAGCCGGGTCGTTTGGTTCCCAGATAATGGCCGGATAGTTCGGCTTTTCGTGCACATGGCGGTCCAGGCAATTCTCGGTGATGTTGAGTTTACCGCCCAAAAACCATTTTACATCGGGCTGCTGGAAATTCCATTGTAGTACTTTTTTCCAGGGCTTGCGCCATTGAAATTCCTGGGCAATTTCGGCCCAAAAGCTCTCCGGGTCTTCAACACTGTGGTTGTATGCTGACTGATATTCGTCAAAGGTTCTGATACGCATGGGTACAAAAGGGTTTATGCTGGCTGGTCGATCGCCGATACCGTCCGGCCGGAATAACTAAGGACAAGTAAAAGTAGGAAGATACAGCCAAACGGTTGGAATTTCTGAAGTCGAAAATTGCTAAATTGCTATAGATATACGCGTTTTGATAGAATCAGTCACTAGTCTGATAGAATGCGTTGGGCAAAGCCTTTCTCGGTAGTTACAAACCGGCAAACGCGAAGGCATTGCCGATGCTCCGTTCCGATAAGCGGTTCCTGATTTCATCCAGAATGGCCGGGTCATCAATCGTAGAAGGCATTGTGAAGGGTTCGCCATCGGCAATCTGGCGAATGGTTTTTCGCAGGATTTTGCCCGAGCGCGTTTTGGGTAATCGCTTGACGATGGTTGCCTGCCGGAAATACGCAACGGCTCCAATCGTATCGCGAATCATGGTTACCAATTCATTCTCCAATGTGCCTTCTTCCGTCGAGATACCGTCTTTGAGGACAACCAGGCCAATCGGTCGCTGTCCGCGCAGTTCATCGGCAATACCGACTACCGCACATTCGGCGACGGCTGGGTGGTTACCCACTATCTCTTCCATTTCGCCGGTCGATAGTCGATGCCCGGCCACATTAATCACATCATCGACACGGCCCATAATAAACACATACCCGTCGGCATCGACAAATCCACCATCGCCCGTGAGGTAATAGCCTGGAAACCGACTGAGGTACGATTGACGGAAACGGGGCGTGTCGTTCCACAGTGTTGGCAGGCAACCGGGGGGCAGCGGCAGTTTCAGGCAAACGTATCCTTCTTCGTTGGGGCCGAGTGGCTGACCATGTTCGTCCAGAATCTGTAAATCGAACCCCGCTACCGGACGAGTCGACGAACCAGCCTTGACGGGGACCGATTCAATGCCCATCTGATTGGCAACCATCGGCCAGCCTGACTCGGTTTGCCACCAGTGGTCGATGACTGGAACCCCTACCGTTTGTTCCAGCCAATGTAGCGTGGGTGGGTCGCAGCGTTCACCGGCCACAAACACGTATTTCAGGGATGATAAGTCGTATTGCTGGCGGAGTAAACCTTCCGGGTCTTCTTTTTTGATGGCCCGAAACGCCGTTGGCGCCGTAAAAAAAGCCTTGACTCCATGTTGCTGGATCACCCGCCAGAACGTACCCGCGTCGGGTGTGCGAACGGGTTTGCCTTCGAACAGAATAGTCGTACAGCCGTGGAGTAAAGGCCCATAAACAATATAGCTGTGCCCAACAGCCCAACCTAGGTCCGAAGCGGCCCAGAACGTATCGCCGGGTTGGACATCGTACACAGCCCGCATGCTGTATTTCAGCGCCACAGCATGACCACCATTGTCGCGGATGATCCCTTTGGGCTTACCCGTAGTGCCGGATGTGTACAGAATATACAGCGGGTCGGTCGCATTGACCGGAACGATATTAGCCATAAGCGATTGCCGAACCGCCGTCGCCCAGTCCAGATCTCGGCTGGGGGTTAGTTCGGCTTCCTGCATGGGACGTTGTAAAATCAGGCAGTGTTTAGGCGAAAAAGAGGCCAGCCGTAGCGCTTCGTCCAGCAGGGGTTTGTAGGGGATTACCCGGTCGAACTCGATACCGCAGGATGCCGACAGGATTACTTTGGGATGAGCATCGTCGATGCGTAAAGCTAGTTCGTGTGGGGCAAATCCGCCAAACACTACCGAATGAATGGCACCGATACGGGCGCAGGCCAGCATGGCAAACACCGCTTCGGGCACCATCGGCATGTAAATCACCACCGTATCGCCCCGTTGCACACCTAATCGTTTTAGGGTACCGGCTAGTTGGGCTACTTCGTCGCGGAGTTCAGTATAGGTGAATCGACGGACGGTATTGGTAACGGGCGAGTCATAAATCAGGGCCGTTTGATCGGCCCGGCCATTTTCGACATGGTAATCGACAGCGGCATAACAGGTGTTGAGTTTCCCCCCGGCAAACCAGCGGGTCAGTCCGGCCGAGTCGGTCGATAAGATGCGGCCCGGCTTGCGAAACCAGGGGATTTCACCGGCCTGTTCGGCCCAAAAGGCGGCTGGGTCGTCGAGGCTACGCCGGTACTCGTTGAGATAGGAAAGCGTCTGCGTTTCCATGGTCATTGGGGTTTAGTTTCTGACAGCTTCCCCAGGTAACGCCATGACAAACAGACGTAGTGGGCCAGGGGTCAGGCCGACAGAAGTTGATTTACTTTGGCAACCAGGTCGCGGGTCGAAAAGGGTTTGGCTACATAGAGGTCGGCCCCTGATTCGTATCCGCGTTGTATATCGATCTCTTTTCCCTTGGCGCTCAGAATAATGATTTTACTATGCTGAAACCCATCGGTACTTTTTACATACTTACACAGTTCGAGTCCGTTCATGCGGGGCATCATAATGTCCAGCATCAGCAGATCGGGTTTGTGGTGTTGCAGCAACTCATACGCTTCACCACCATCGCGGGCAATGAACACCTTATGCCCTTCTTTTTTCATTAAAAACTCCAGCGACAGCAGAATATTCGGCTCATCGTCGGCGATCAGTACATTAGCCATAACGCTCGATTTACGGTTCCCGTCGGTAGTCAGGAACAGGGCGTTACTACGCTGACTGATACCGAAAACCGGAAGGGCTACCCTGTGGATAACGGCAATTGGAAGGTAAACACCGAACCGTGTCCGGGCTGGCTGTCTACGTCGATACTACCGTTATGCAATTCTATGATTTTTTTCGTGATCGCCAATCCCAGCCCGCTGCCTTTCGGTTTTCGATGATCGCCCTGCACCTGGTAAAATTTCTCGAAAATGAGCGAATGGAGTGCCGGATCAATGCCCGCGCCATTGTCGCATACGCTTACTTTACAGGTAGCCCCTTCCACAATCAGCCGGACAATAATGTGGCCTTTTTCGGGTTCGCAGAATTTGATGGCGTTCGATAACAGGTTGATCAGCACCTGCATGAGCCGGTCACGGTCGGCCACGACGGGCGTAGGCGGGCAATTGGCCAGGAACTGAACCGTCACGTATTTTTCCGAAGCCAGTTGGGCGGTGGCTTCAACGGCATCTTTAATCACGTCGCGCAGGAGCAGGGGTTCCAGGTGAAGCCGCATTCGGCCTGATTCGAACCGTTCGAGGTCCAGTACCTGATTGATGAGCCGGGTAAGCCGTTCCGATTCTTTGATGACCGTTCCGAGAAATTGTTGCCGGGTGGCGGTATCGACATCGTCGTTATCGTGCAGAATCTCAGTCAACGCCCGAATGGAGGTGATGGGTGTGCGAATCTCATGGGTGATGGTCGACAAAAACTCATCTTTCTGCTGGTCCATCTGTTTCAGCCGCTCGTTGGTTTCGCTAAGTTGCTGGGTCAGTTGCTGCAGCTCATTCGATTTGCGTTCCAGCTCTTTATTGACGGTCATCAGCTCCTGCGATGTTTTCAGAATTCGGATAATCTCATCGACCGTAATTGGATCTTCTTTGGCAATAGACGATACCAGAATCCGGGCCGAAGCGGTACCAATGGCCCCGGCCAGCATTGTTTCGGTGAACGTTACCAGCCCCGGATCGGCATACGACTGACGATCAATCAGGCGGTTGCGCCGAGCGAATCGTTCCAGCGTTTGCTGGCTCTGTTCAGGTCCAAAAAATGTGATCAGCAGCTTGCGTAAGGCATCGACGGATACTTTTCCCTTCCAGATGGCGGTATTTTCGGACGGGCGGTTGAATTGAAACACATCGACAAACAGGATAGCCTGATTGTGGTCGAGTGCCGTTTGAGGTCGGTTGATGGAGCCCCAGACATAACAACCCACATTGAAAAACAGCGACCAGAATACCGAGTGAGCAATAGGGGTTAGGCTGTTCAGTCCAAACAGGGCTTGTGGTTTCAGAAAACTCAGCCCAAATGGGCCGTCGGTCAGTAATGATTCGGGTAATAAAACCGGGATCAGCGTGGGCACAATCAGGGTGTAAAACCAGATAGCGGTACCGACAATAAGGCCCAGTCGTGCCCCAGCCTGAGCCCCATTTTTCCAGCAGATGCCACCAATAATGGCCGGGCTGAACTGGGCTACTGCCGCGAAGGAAATCATACCCACCGAAACCAGCGAAAATCGGTCCGATACATCGCGGTAATACCCATACGAAATCAGCAGCAGGGTCAGAATGGCCAGCCGACGAGTGTACACCACAAACCGACTCGATTGATTGCCCAGTTTCAGTTGCCAGGCCGGGCGGCTAACCAGCCAGGGCATCACCACATTATTGCTAATCATAACGCTCAGGGCCGTGGTTTCCACGATAATCATGCTCGTAGCGGCCGACAACCCACCGATGTAAGCGAGCAACGCCAGGCCCTTTTGGCCTGTCATCAACGGGAGCGAAAGAACATAGCCGTCGGCATCGAGCCCTGTATTGCCAAACCATAATTTACCGCCAAACGCTACGGGCAATACAAACAGCGTAATCAGAAACAGGTAGAGTGGAAACAGCCACATGGCTTTATTGAGGTGGCGTTCCTCCACATTTTCGACAACCGCCACCTGAAATTGCCGGGGCAGGAACAGAATAGCTGGAATGGATAGAAGCGTATACCAGAACCAGTCGGCCGACGAATGCCCCGGACCAAAGGTTAGGCTGGCCTGTAAGGCAGGTTGTTGGCTGGCTCGTTCAAAAATATCCCCTGGCCCATCGAACAGACCAAACGTGACATACAAACCTACGGACAGAAACGCAATCAGCTTCACCAGCGACTCGAAGGCAATGGCCGTTACGAGTCCTTCGTGCCGTTCGGTGGCTTCAAGCTTCCGCGTACCAAACAAAATGGTGAATGCGCCCAGCAGCAGCGTCATGTAAAACGCCTGATCGGTCAGGAACGAGGGTGCGTGCGTAGCCGACGATTGGCCCGACAGCAGGGCGAAACTGACGGCTGTAGCCTTTAGCTGGATGGAGATATACGGAATAATACCGGCCACACAGATAACGGTTACCAGAATCCCCAGCCCCCGATTTTTACCGTAACGAGCCGAAATAAAGTCGGCAATACTGGTGATCCGGTGAATCTTACAGATGCGAATGATTTTCCGAAGCACAATCCACCAGAGTGGAGCCGCCAGCGTTGGGCCTATGTAGACCGACAGAAAGTTGATACCCTGCGTGGCCGCCTGCCCCACACTCCCATAGAACGTCCAGGCCGTACAGTAAACGGCCAGCGACAGGGCGTAAATGTAGGGATTGTTGAGGAGGCTCTGTTTCTGCCGGGCGACCAGTGTCCGCTCCCGACGTTCGGCCCAGAAGGCAATGCCGAACAGCAGCCCCAGATATAACAGCGAGCAGACAACTATCGTAAGGCTATTCATCGGAGTTGGACGGGTCGTCGGCCGAACGTGAACGGTATAGTACCAGCGCAATCAAGCCGATCATACAGGCCCAAACGCCCAGCACATAAGCATACAGCATGGGCAACCCGGCTACCAGAACGGGCTGGTTGACAATGGAAATCACCGGCTCATTGAACAGCAGCACAAATAGCAGACTTAAAAAAATAAGGCGGGCACGTTTCACGGTGGGAAGCTGAAAAAGTGGACTCTGTAACGGCTAGTGTTGAATTAACAGAGACCCGTTTTTGAAACCCCTCTCCTAAAACTGGAGAGGGGCGGGGGTGAGGTTACGCTTCGTCGGCATACTCGTTCTGGAGTGCGTAAACGCCGAAAACAGCCAGTCCGCCGACAATGATCGGCATCAGTACAAATAGAATAATGATACCAAAGACAAGGTCTTCCTGCTTGCCGGTAGCCAGCTTGGGCAGCCCAAACTGAAAAATACCGAAATAACCAGCCAGCGCAGCTATCGCCAGCCATACAATACCCAGAATTCGTTTTATCGCGTTCATGATGATTATCGGTACGAGGATTTTGTAAATGATTTTATGTAATGTTGACAATATCGGAAAGCCTCCCTCCCCTGATTTCAGGGGAGGGTTGGGGAGGGGTAAATCTTAATCCGTTACTCGTTTGTCTTTGATGTAGAAGACCCCAATAACCAGACAAACAGCCGTTACGATGATCGGATACCAAAGCCCTTCCAGATACGGAGCCGCATTAGGAAGGAGTTCACCGGCTTTTTCGGCGGCCGTGTTAGCGTCCTTCGCTTTAGTTGCCAGATAGGTTGCCACAGCGGGAAGCAATCCGCCAAAAACGCCATTACCGATGTGATACGGAAGCGACATGGACGTGTACCGGATTTTGGTCGGGAACATTTCGACCAGGAAAGCCGCGATTGGGCCGTACACCATCGTCACAAAAATGACCTGAACAAATACCAGCCAGATCAGCGTCCAGCGATCGCTATCGTTGATGGTAATGGTTTTCTTGATCTCCGGTTTGGCTGGCTCGGCAGATGGGTCGGCCAGGATTTTAGTTTTGGTAACCTCCGTCAGTTTGGTGCCGTCGGTATATTCTTTCTTGACAGTCACTGTGTTGATCGACACGCCAGCGGCTTTTGGGTCGGCCGTTACGGCCGTTTCGGACGTCGTTTTTTC
>NZ_MKUD01000044.1:14670-46290 GCF_001898575.1 Spirosoma sp. 48-14 | reverse complement strand
CCGCCAGCATAATGGGCTTGCGACCAATTCGGTCCGACAACCAGCCGAAAACAACGAAGAATGGCGTTCCCATCAGCAGCGCAATCGACATCAGCCCATCCGACTGCATGGCATCGACACTACAAACCGTCTTAATAAAACTCATGGCATAAAACTGACCTGTATACCAGACCACACCCTGACCCATAGTAGCCCCGAAAAGCGCCAGCAGTACAAATTTGAAGTTGTATTTATTACCAAAGCTCTCTTGCAGGGGATTGGCTGATGTTTTCCCTTCGGCTTTTGCCTTGGCGAACAGGGGCGACTCGTGCATGTTCTGGCGGATGATGTACGACACCGCGACCATAATAATCGACACCCAGAACGGTACCCGCCAGCCCCAGTCATCGAATGCTTCTTTCGACAGCGAAACGCGGGTAGCCATAATCACCAGCAGCGAAATGAACAGCCCTGCCGTCGCCGTTGTCTGAATCCAGGAAGTCCAGTAACCGCGTTTTTCAACAGGGGAATGTTCGGCGACGTACGTAGCGGCTCCACCGTATTCACCGCCCAGGGCCAGTCCCTGCAACAGCCGCAGAATCAGCACCAGTGTCGGAGCCAGAAATCCAATGGTCTCGTAGCTGGGTATCAGACCAATGGCAAAGGTAGCACCACCCATCAGCAGAAGCGTGACCATGAACGTGTACTTACGCCCGATCAGATCGCCCAGACGCCCAAAGAACAGGGCACCAAAAGGCCGTACCACAAAACCAGCGGCAAACGTAGCCAGTGTGGAGAGGAAAGCAGCCGTTGGATTACCTTCGGGAAAAAATTTGGTAGCCAACACGGTAGCCAGCGAACCGAAGATGTAGAAGTCGTACCACTCGATGAGGGTACCAACCGACGACGCACCAATAATGCTAACTAGCGAGCGGGTACTGGCAGTCGAGGTTTTTGGGGATGCAGGCGATGCAACCATATGCGATTAGTGTATTTAAGGGGTTAAGGAACGATTCGAATTGGATTTGACAATGAGGCTGGCTATTGATCAGGCAGTTTCCGTATGCGAATTAGCAAAGCCTTGGGAAAGAGTCAACAATTGCCGGAAATTGTTCTATTTTCTGTCGTAAATCAGAAAGCGAATGTAGTGGTTAGCAGCAGACGCGAGTTGGAAATGGTTTCGACACTAGTTACCCGAGCATCGGAGTTCGAGGTGCCATACCCGGCTGCCGTGTATTCATACTCGGTGCCTAGTTTGAATTTACCCGCTATGAACTCGACGCGGGGCGCAATCCGCATCAGGTTGTCGATACCCCCACGACCCGTTATGCCGATACCCCGGCCATAGGCAGCAATCGCGTTCGGATCGTTGCCGGAATTTTTAGAGTAACCAACAAACAGACCCGGTACTACTTTTTTGCCATTTCCGTGAATTTCTGCCCACATCGACGTGATTTTGACGGGCTTGTACGACGATTCGATACCGTTGGTGCCGTAGGCCAGAAATCCACCCAACATCACATGGTCGGTCAGGTTAGAGCCCGATACAATTTCGGCTTTAAAGGTGGTTCGGCTGCTGACCACTTTCAGGTAGCCCATGATGGCGGTGCTACCCACGGTAGCGTTCAGTTCCTGAAGGGTAGTGCCGCTGCCTACCGATAACCGGGGCCGAATCACCTTATAATCGAAGGCAATTCCAGCCAGTACTTTCTCGCGTTTCAACTGAAGCTGAGCGTGCAGATTTGGAACAGAAGTGTTGCGGAGGTATTCAGACGAACTGCCGTTGATACCCGAGTTGGTAAAATCGCGCTGGGCAATGGCCGCTACAATCAGATGCCAGTCGGCATTCAGGTGTTTGGTCAGGCGAACCTGCGGGCTGCGGTTAAACGGCTGGAAGGGAATACCCGTGTTGAAATTGACAACGCCCGGAAAACAGTCTGTCACAAACATCGGATGCCAGAACTGGCCAAACGCTAGTTGCGTTTTGGCCCAGTCCAGCTTTGCCCAGGCGTGGCGCAGCCGTACTCCCCCAACGGCTGCGTCCGACGGCCCGAACCATTCCATTTCCAGTAAACCGGATGTTTTGGCGCCCCAGGCATCAGGTCCGTTGAACGCTACGCCCAACCGGCTGTTGATACCCAGCATGTTTAAATTCGATACGGCATTAATGTCGTTGCCATTGATGTCGAGTTGTTTGTCCTTGGCCCAGAGATCGACCGAGGCTTCGCGCAGGTTTACGGTCTGACGTGAATCCCAGGATACATCGTTCCGCACGAAGCCGGTAAACTTAACGGAGAATACGGGTGTTTCGGCTGGTTTGGCCGATGCGGGGGTACTAGTCGGAGCAGTCGTTGCCGATACGGTAACCGGAGCGTTAGCCGCCGACGACGCCATGGGGATCATGGTTGTGCTTCCCGTTGACTGTGGGCCCGTATTGGTTTGAGCCCGGACGGGTTGCGTGAGGCTGGCGCTTGCCAGTGCAGTAGCGCCAGCCCACAGCAAAAGGTTTGAAAATGTATTCATTAGGTCAGGAAGAAGTTTAGGTTAAGCGATTCAAAACTGCTTCTGATTGACCGATGTACGCAACTCGATGATGTGGATATGCTAAATTCCTATAGAAATGGCTGTGGCAGGTTAAAATTGACTAATTCAGGGTAAGTAAGTAGGGGCAGTATGGTTAATCCCGGAAGCGCTCCCACTTGATGAGCATGAACTTATCGCCCAATTCGGTGATGATCATCCCGGCCCCTTCCACATTGTCCTTGTTCGTAATGAACTCGGCTAGCTCTTTGTGATTGAGGATTTTATAGGTGGGGTGATAGGTGTTTTTTTCGGGTACTTTGATCTGGTATTTCTTGACCCAGTTCATCACCGAAACATGGCTAATGCCCAATAATCGCTCAATTTCGCGGAAACTGACTCCTTCGATATATAGCTGAAGGGCTTTGATGACATAGTAGGTACTGATACCTTTCCCGACTTTATCGACCGTAAAATTATAGTTGCACTGTCGGCAACGGAAGCGCTGTCGTTGGTTAATGATGCCGTTACGAACGGCTTCGGTCGAATTACATTTGGGGCATTTGGGAGCGGCCATACACGGTATCTATCTCAATTTAGCAAATATATAGTAAGTTAGCAGAATAGGATAAATATTTCCGAAAATAGTTATAGTTGACGACGTTCTGTACCGTTGTACCTTTGCAACATGGCTTTTATCCAAACCGATACGTTCACCCTGCGTGGCTATGAATGCGATGCCTTTGGGCGTATGAGTATTCCGGCGCTGATGAACCAGATGCAGGAGTCGGCTAACCGAAATGCACTGGATTATGGCATTGGCATTGCCGACCTGGTAGGGCGCGGCTTTGGCTGGATGCTGATGCGGTTCCGGCTGCGCATTCACCAGTATCCACGATATGGACAGACCATTCGGCTGACGACTTATCCGACAGCCGTTGAGAAATACTTTATCTACCGTGATTTTCAGGTTCGGGCCGAAGATGATACCTTATTGGCTGATGCCACTAGTACCTGGCTTGTCTTTAGTACCGAAAAACGGACGATGGTGCCTATGCCTGATTTTATCCGTAGCCTGACACCGCCTTCCGGGCCAGAACCGCTACCCCGGCTTTCCTCCAAGCCCGATTTTCAGACGATCCCCTTCGTGCCTGATCTTGACAAGACGGTTGAAGTAGGTTGGTTAAGTATTGATCAGAACCACCATGTCAATAACGTAGCCTATGTAGGCTGGTTGCTCGAAGCCGTTACAGATTCCTGGCTACAGACGCGGGAATTAGCCGAAATTGATTTAGTTTACCGTACAGAAAGCCACTGGCGCGACCAGCTTCGAATCGAACTGGCAACGGAAACCTCCGATACGCTGTTACACCGGATAAGTCAGTGCGATTCAGGTAAAGAAGTGCTGTTGGCACGAAGCCGGTGGCGGGATAGTGAATAGATAAACTCGACACCAGAAAACGTAGGTATTGCTGCACCGAATGGAAAAGAAACGAACAGTTGCTGAACCCGAAACGCATAAGGCCAAATTCATTGCCCTGAGCGAAAGCATTATTGACAAGATAAAACGGGGCGAATTGCAGCCGGGCGACCAGATTCCATCGGAAAACGAACTGATTAAAACCTACCATATCAGCAATACAACAGCCCGGAAAACCTTGCTCGAAATTGAATCCAAAGGATGGGCCCGGCGGATCAAGGGTAAGGGTACGTATGTACTCAATCGCACGGAAGATCACCACCTACTACGGACGCTGGGGTCCATCTACGCGACCCGGCGCGGGTTTCACGATAGCTTGATTGCGGAAGGGTTTACGCCTAAGAATATTGTCCTGGAAAAGACGATTCTACAGGACGGCATTTCGTCGGAAATCAACGGGCGACATTTTATTATCGATGGGCCGGTGATGAAGTTGCACCAGCTTCGCTATGCCGACGAGTTGTTGATCAAGGATGAGGTGAAATACATTTCGCTGACGTTATGCCCCAAAATCAATCGGCTGCCTACCGAGATTTCGTATTTCAAAGTCTACGAAGACAATTACCGACTGAAAATAGCAGAAGTTCAGCAAACGCTGGGGGTGAAAATTCTGGAACCCAACACCACCAATTTTGATTTGAGTAAACCCACTCCCGTTTTTGTGCTGGATAGTGCGGTGATCTGTACGGGCGATCAAATCGTCGAGATCGAGCAGTCATACTACCACGGTGATAAGTACAAATTTGCCGTTATCGCCAACACTGAACAGCTTCAGCGGCCTGCCAATCCGATTACTTCCTGAACCATTTCAGCAACTCACCCACGATAATCTCATGTCCGGCTTTGTTCGGGTGGTTCACGTGCGACATGTAATTTGTCAACTCACCCCGTTTGGCAATCTGTTTAAAGACTGAGTAGGGATCGGCCAGGCCCGTATGGTATTGATCAGCCAATTGTTTGATGAGTTGTGCGTAGGGTTCCAGTGGGTTTTTGTCATCGAGTATGTTCAGCCGCTGGTCGGGGGAGGGGGTAAGCAGAATAACGGGTATGTGTTGAGCCTGAGCTGATTGGATCATTTTCTCCCAAGCCTCCCGGACTTTATTGATGTCGGAAAAGCGGTCGTTGAGGGCGTAGTCAATGAACAGCACATCAGGTTTATGAACGAGCACGTCTGACTCGAACCGGGACTGTCCTTTAATGGAATTTTCGCCCCCTATGGCCGTGACAATCACGTTAATGACGGCATATGGATACCGGGCTTTTAATTTAGCCAGCAGGAGATTGGGGTACGATTCCAGGGTATGGACTTCGTGGTCGTGCCAGTAACCGGCTGGTACTGAGTGCCCATGAAAGACCAGGTTGATGGTCCTGTTTTTCGGCCAGACAGCAGTTAATTCGTTTTTGACAGTCGTTAAATACTGCGTTGAATCAGCTTGTTGCGCCAAACTGATGGTGGACAGCTTGAATAAACTTGCTATCAGGAGCAGTGCTTTCATTATAAATTCTGTCATATTTATTCAGCTATGTTCTCAAGAAACTCAAACAGGTAAGCTTCTTTGTAGTCCACTTCAAATTTTTGCAGCATGAGTCGGTATTCGTCACCAAACGATTTTCGTCGGTGATGTTCTTCCTGTCGATCAATGTAGCGAATCACATCGGCGCGTTGCGAACGACTATAGGAAAATGCACCATACCCTGCTTGCCAGCTAAATGGGAAGCGGGATAGCCGGTTGGTATTGATATGTTTGTTCGATGACGTCTTTATCTCTTCCACCAATTTGGGTAGTAACTGAGCAGGATTATAACCAATGAAAATGTGAATATGGTCGGGCATCCCATTTATAGCCAGTAGTTTATGATTATGGTTTTGCACGATACTGGTAATGTATCGGTATAATTCTTCCTTCCAGCTTTTCTCAATCAGACTCTCACGACCTTTCACTGCGAATACTAATTGTATGTCAAGTTGTGTATATGTATTGGCCATATTTTATTGGGTTTTATAATTAATTTAAGGCTATCGACGTTGCGCCCCGCTGGGGCTTTTAGGTTGGGGCGTAATATCGATAGCTACCGACATTGTGCCCCTCCGGGGCTTAACTTTGTCGTTTAGACTTATAGTTTGTATCAATGGCTCGTGAAGAATATAATGTCGACGAAAATAATTGGTATGTTATGTGCTAAGCGCCAGAGGAGTTTAATGCTAATAGCTGCCATGTCCATTTTTATGTATAAGCCCCAGCGGGGCATAATGTCGGTAGTTTTCATGACCCTACACGCCTACCAAGCCCCGTAGGGGCGCAATGCCGGTAGCTATCTTTTATTGAATTCTTGCCATCAATATCTTCACCGGTCCCAGCAATCCCGACTCAATGAGCGGAAGTTCTCCCCAGGGAACCAGGTTTTTGTTGGCTTTGGTGATGTTCGTTTTTGTAAACGTCTCCCCCGTCAGGGCATCGCCCGTTAATCGGTTCGACCAGGTATTGGCCACCTCCACTTTCAGTACGTTGGAACCGGGCTTGATCGCATCCGTAATATCGACGCGGTAGGGCGGTGTCCAGACGATGCCTAGCGGTTTGTTGTTCAGCCACACCTCACCAAGTTTCGAAACCCGACCCAGGTCCAGATAAAGTCGCTGTTTTGTACTCACCACTGGTTTATACTGAAAGGTTTTCTGGTAAGTGGCAATGCCCGAAAAATACTTGATGCCTTTCTGTTCCGATTGAGTCCAGGAAATCAGCTTAGGAAACGTAGCCGATGTTGGAGCGCCCCAGCCTTTGGGAAAGCTAAGCTGCCAGGGGCCGTCCAGCGCCATGATGGAAGTCGTGGATGCCGGATGTTGTAGTCCTGTAGCCACGGTTTTGGCGACTGTGGGCGTTGGCGTAAAGACAACGAAATAGGCGCCAAAAGGCGGTAACGAAACCGGAATTTTGGTACGATTCGTCTCTTGTTGATACGCAGAAATGGCACTGACTTCGCCCGTTACAGGATTCCAGAGTTCGGGTGTTTTGGCCGTTTGCCGAAAGAAACAGTCTTTCGAAACCCAGCTATTGGTCGTATTTCGGATCAGGTAAAAGTCCAGGCCGTTGTGTTGATAATGAATGTGGTCGATGGGTGCATGCCGCTGATCGGCTGTTTGCCCGGCATAACTGAAGTCGGGTCCGATAGATAGGGACTGAAGGGTATTGAGCGGAGAATCCGTTGCTTCCACCAGTTTGGCCCCTTTGGTCGCTAACAGCTTGAGCTTTGCCCGTACGGCTGGTGGCGTTTTTCCTTCGTTGCCAATGTGAAGAACACGATATTGGCCAACCCCCGGCAGCACCCATTTTCCGTTTTCGACCGTCAGGTCTCGTAGCAGGACTTCCGTGTTAATGACCTCGTAATCGTAGCCGGGCCCAACAGCAAAGCGGGTGTTTTTGGGCGGTATCAGATTCGGAATGTTGTCGCCATAATAATGAAGCACATCGGCCACGAAATTCGTCTTTTGCAGAATGTATGAGACGCGGGCTAGGTAGTCATTGAACGGTTTGACTTTGGGCCACCAGCCGTTTCGGTCGTTGTAATGGGTACCCGCAAAATATGCAATACCCGGATAACCCATGCCCGACGGATTGTGCGTAAACCCATGAATAACCAGTCGGTTCATGCCTTCGCAAAAAGCCCGGTCGGCCAGGGGTTTCAGGTCTGAAGGGCCTTCCTGCCAGTCCCAGTAACTGGTAAACGACTCTTCTTCGACGATGCCGCGTTTGTAGATGTGCGATGTGGCTGCAATCTCCTTCACCAGATAAATCATGTCGACCAGGCTATCTTTATCAGACTCCATAAAGAACTCCCGGTTATACCAGTATTCTCCGCGAGGAACGTCCAGTGCTCCCAGCGCTTTCAGCGTTTCGACCGGAATGTGATGCAAGTGACCCGGCCCGCCCGATTCCGAAATGATCTGTAAACCATGCCGGTTGCAGATTTCCTTTGCTTTCCGATAATGGTTATTGATCATTAGTTCCGACAGCGTATTGTCGAAGTCGAACTGAAACGATTTTGCGAGTTCGGGTCGATACCAGTCTTTGTTGAAAATGGCGGGCAGAAACTTATAGAGGTCGTACCCATGCAGTTTCCGGAAAGCGGCTGGCAGGGTCGGCGTCCAGGTAAATTCCTTGGCTTCGTAACTGGCCAGGTATAGGTTTTTCAGCGGGCTTTTGCTGAAATCGCCGAGCAAAGGTTTCAGGCGTTCGATGAAGTACATCACATGCATCCGGGTTGCCGTCGAATCGAAATGGTCGATGATTGGCCCAACCGAATGTGGTGTCGGACGAATCAGTTGCTCACCCGAATTGGAGCAGATGTACCGATAGATGTCCCAGTTTCCAGCAGGTGCTTTCCAGGTTAGCTGTTCGGTTTTTGGGTCGAAAAAAGCGGATATGTTGCGGATGTTTGTCGTATCCAATTGGGCATTTTGACCAGCGGGTAGCGCGATTACGGCAATTTCTTCATAATACGCAGGCTTGCCATCGGGCCGATACGCAATGGGTCGCTTATTGCCTAGTCGGTCGGGCGTAATGGTCGGGAAAGGCAATTTAATCGACGATTGGTCACCTCCTTTCGTGGTAACTTTCGAGAAGTATATGGTTTTGGCGGCATGCTGTGGTTGTACCCAACTGCCACCCGCATTCCAGCTACTGGCCAGATTCAGCCCGACCTCCAGTCCTAGCTTACCGGCTTCCCGGATGGCCATCGCAATGGTTCTTACGGAGGTATCGCCCATAAAGGCAGGCCCTGCCGGAATCATCCGGTTGGCATCGCTGGCAGGGGGAAGGCCGATCTCAAAAATATCGACACCACCCATTCCCGCTTTTTTAATGGCCTGGAGCTCTTCTTTCAGCCGAACCGTATCGACATACCCATTCAGCCACCACCAATACACTTTGGGCCGGGCGTGGATGGGGGGATTTTTGAACCCTTCTTTCAGTGATGCATAGATAATTGTATCGGCTTTCGGAATGGGCTTCTGAAACAAACCCATAGCCGCAAACAACCCAATAACTGGAAGTGTAAAAATGAATTTCATGACCGGGAGAATTTTTTAAAATTTGTGGTGTCAGATGCTTTCATCTGACAGGTGAGGTTTCTCAAAACCTATTGCCTTATTCGGTTTTAAGAAACCTCACCTGTCGGTTATTAGTAACCGACACCACAGTAACCGACAGCACAGAGAAGATCTGAGTAAATCATAAGAATCATAATAATCTGTCGGGGCCGCTCGTGCGGTTCTATTTTCACCAGAACACCACCAAATCGCCGGTGGCGTGTTCAACGACATAGTGATTACCGTACTTCTTATCGCCGGGCTTGAAGGCAGCCTGTGGCTTTTTCCCCCATGGATAGCCCGTATTCGCATACACATGAAGCCCCTGGTCAGTAACACCTTCATCGGGGTAAATACGTACCGTAGCGTTTTTGAGGCCCGTCAGTCGTACACAGCGTTTCATGTGTTGAACCCCGGACGTCATTTCCTGACAGGAGACGATGCCATCCGGCTGCTCTACAAAAAATCGGCTTTCCTTATGCCAGGCTTTTGGTAGGTTATAGACTGAGTATCCGTTTGTTAAATCGGTTTCGTAGCCGGTCAGTAGTGGGGCGCCCTGCGGCATTTTGAAGCGGTGCGTAACGGTTGTGTTCGGGCAATAGCCAGAGAAGAAAAAACCGTTACTGCTACGGGAAATAGCCAGAACCGGGCTCTTAACGGATGGGTTTTTCTTATCGACGCGGTAGTCCAGTCCAAACTCGTTCAAGGCGTATCGCATCAGTAACGGGCCGGTAAACAGTTGTTCGGGGTCGTCGGGCGTCAGGAGCTTTCCTCCGGTAAATTTGCTGGAATTGGTGCCCCGTACATAAGCTACTTTGCCGCCTTTCCACTCTGGTTTTTCGCGTACCCACACCACATCACGGCTGTTGCTGCCCTGCGTCATTTTCGCCAGTACCTTCGTGCCCGCGTCGGCTTTGTTTTTTACCTGCGTAGCGACACCACCGCCCGAAAACAAAGCGCGATGGGTAATCTTATCAGGATAGGGCTTGTCCAGCTTATCGAAGTTGATGCTTGAACTCACCTGGAAATCGCCCTCCAGCGCCGACGTATTTTGCAGATTCAGCAGATTCATAAACGCAGCGCCCGCGTGATCGGCAGGGCCATATACCAGCAGTTTACCGCCATTCTGCACAAAGTCGATCAGTGATTTTTCGAGCGATGAATTGGCTTCAGGCACAATCGATACCAGTACCGACTCATTGAAATCGGTTGGTTTAGAAGCCACCACTTTCTGGAATGAATTGGTCGACAGGATGGTGTTGAGCGGAAAGCCGTTGTTGATGGCCTGACGAATCAGCCAGTCGCCATAGTAAATTTCGGGCAGGCGTTTCCCATCCTTATAAGCCCAGGTATGGTATTCCTCGAACGGATACACCCAAACGAGTGGCCCCGGTGCCGTTGGCGAATCATAACGGGCTTTCAGAATGTGCGGTGTTACCTCGTCGGGCACCTGTGCAGGCATTTCACCGTAGGTATTATCGGCCGTCAGGAAATTCAGGTGTGTGGGTAGTTTAATCTCTCCTTTTGCGTTGATTCGCGCAACGGCCATCGGCAGGTAAATATCGTGCGGTTCCTGTCCGTAGCGGTCAAGCCAGGGGCTGTTTACCCACCAGGGGTCGTGCGTGTAATAGCGAAACAGGTAGCGTTCGTCGGGCAGCTCAGCCATTCGCGACATATACCCCACCATTTCGAGTCCAAAATCACCATCCAGTGCCGCCCAGGGCGAGTTGGGGGGAGGTAGCATGTTGTAATGTCCACTGTAAATCTGCTTCAGGTCGACACCATCACGGGCCAGATCGGCACCCGTAGACAGGTTAGTACCCCGTGTCTGAATCTGAAAAGCAGGACATTCTTTCCGAAACAGGTTCCAGAATCCCGCAATCAACTCACGGGTGTTTGCTAATTTTTCGGACGCAAACGCTTTCCCGTCGAAAATGGCACCTGTCGATGACCAGCCTTCTACCCCGAACCCAAACCCGTTGCTGAGCCAGATGTAATCATAACCCAAATCGGTCAGAAAATGCTGGCTCTGACGACCCAGAAAGGTACCGAAGGGTGTATTAGCCGGAATGCCTTTCGGAAAGCCTGCATACGCCTGATTGTCAGCATTCAGGGTTGAGTAGCAACTGACCATCGTTTTATGGCCCATGGCATTGCCGCCCAGAATTTCGGGGTGTTTTTTGTACTTGAAGTCTGAGTGAGCAAACTCTGGTCCCGGATCGAAGGTGGCGCCAATACGGATGGGTTTCCCCGTAATGCGTTGGCCCGCGTCTTTCAGCGACTGGATGATGTATTTGAGGTCGCCGTAGGTAAAAGCGGGTGGGTTGTCCATGTACAGGAGCGCACGCTGGTGGAGCGACAGGTCGGCCGGGCCTGATCCTACTTCGTGTTCGGTATTCGGATTGCCCATATACTTCGCCCATTCCAGCGGCTGATTCAGCTTTCCCGTATAATCCAGAATCTCGGAGCCGTCGGATGTCCAGAGCATCACCGACACCGTATCCGTATGCCGCAGCAGCGATGACCACTGCGTAAACAGCTCCGTTGCCACCTGCCCGATATAGGCTTTGTCGGCTTTTTTGAATGGCTTCAGCGACAGTTCCAGCGTGATGGTATTGAACGGCTTACCCCGCAGCGTCGAATTGTCCAGATTAGGCGTGTCGGTACTATAGGTAAAGCCAAAAATGGCAATACTTAAAGTGCTGAGAAAAGTTATGAGTTGCGCACGCATGGTTTAATGGATTTATTGCTGTAGCGTGGGTGGAAACCCGCGATTATGAACTCAGATCGCGGGTTTCCACCCACGCTACGTTTATAATCAATACCCCGGATTCTGCTTCAAAGCCGGATTGAGGTCAATTTCGGCCTGCGGGATTGGGAATAGCAACTCGAAATCCTGTACCGAAAAGTTCAGCTTCTGACTGGCATAATGGGCATTCAGCACGGTCTGAGCACGTCCGGTACGAACCAGATCGAACCAGCGATGGCCTTCGAACAGGAATTCAGTACGTCGTTCGCGTTCCAGCGCCAGCCGAGTATCCGCTTGTGATAGTCCAGATAGCGTCGGTAACTTAGCCCGTTGACGTACCTGATTCAGATAAGGCAGCGCATCGGCTGGTTTACCTTGTTCATTCAACACTTCGGCATACATCAGCAACACATCGGCATAGCGGAGAATCGTGAACGAAACCGCACCGTCGGATAAATCAACGGCCTTGAAGTCAACGAATTTTAATCCATAGCGGCTGTACGATTTCTTGCCCCCAATCAGCGTGACGGAATCATTGACCGAGATTGCTTTGCGCGCATCCCCCGTTTCATAGGCTTTAATCACATCCAGCGTCGGCACGATCCGACCTGATCCCTGCAAATTATTCGGAAATATAGCCATGCTTGTAATGGCTGGTGTGAACAACGCCGAATAGTTGTTGCCCAGCGACTGCCCCGACAGATAATCTACTTCCAGAATTGTTTCGGCCAGGTTGGTATTGCCGTTCGTCGACAGGGTTTTATAATCAGCTACTAATGAATATTGCTTCGAATCGATCACTTCCTTCAACTTCGTACCGGCCAGATCATAATTCTGTTGGGTCAGATACACCTTGCCGAGTAACGCTTTCACCGTCATCTGTGAAGCGCGGGTCTTATCGGCATTCAGGGTAGCTGGCAGCAGACTTTCAGCACTTGTCAGGTCGGCCAGAATCTGTTTGTAGACGTCCTCTTTGGGCTTCAGTGTCAGATCAGCCGAAGCTACCTGTGCCGGGCTGGTAAAGGTCGTGTTCGTAATCGGGACATTGCCGAATAGCCGAACCATGTAGAAATAGCTGAACGCCCGCAGAAACTGTGCTTCGCCTTTGATCCGGTTCTTGGACGTCTGGTCGAAGTTTACCGCATCGATCCGGTTCAGGATGTTCGAACTCTGCGAGATCGTATACAGGCATGTACTCCAGACACCCCGAACAAAGGCGTTGGTTGGCGTAACGGCGTTCTGATCCATCTGCATCTCATCGGCCGAGGGCGACGACCACTGAATTTCGGTATTGTCGGTCGTTAGTTCGGTCATGTACAGTATGTTGCTGGTGCTATAGAGCCCTCGGAAGGTGCTGTACACACCTGCCAGTGCCGTTTCGAAGTCGTTCTGGTTCTGGTAAAAGCTCTGATCGCTGATCTGATAGGCTGGTTTCAGATTCAGAAAATCATGGCAGGAAGTTAAGGTGGCCGTCAGGAAAAGTATGGCCAGGATTTTCGTTTTCATGAGATCTAAAGAGTGAAAGAGTGAAAGAGCGAAAGAGTGAAATTGGACGTCACGGGCCGTCCCGCGCCGAAGTAGAGTGACTAACGATTTTTTCGCTCATTCACTCATTCGCTCTTTCGCTCATTTAAAAGGTCACACGCAGGCCAATTGTATATGTCCTTGGGTTCGGATACGAGAAAAAGTCGACACCACTTTTCGCCAGATTGTCGCCACCTGTGCTGCCTTCAGGGTCGTAGCCCGGATACTTGGTGAAGGTGTACAGATTCGTTACATCGGCATAAACCGAAAGGGCCTGTAGCTTCAGTTTGCCAATCACCGCTGTCGGGAAGGTGTAGGATAAGTTTACATCCCGGATGCGGGTATAGGACCCGTCGAACAGGTACTTGGTCGTTCCGGCGCTGAAACCAAAGGCATAGTCGTTGCGAATCGCCCGTGTATAAAGACCATCGCCCGGATTTTCCGGCGAGCGCCAGCGGTTGGCGATAGCGGCTAACTGATTCTGCACGCCCGCGTCGTTGAGCGAAACTTCACCCCCCTGAAAATAAATCTGATTGCCGTACGAGCCATTCAGACTGACACTCAAGTTGAAGTTCTTAAAACTGAATCGGTTGCCGAAACCCCAGGTAAACTTCGGCCAGGGTGTACCAACGATGGTTTTGTCCGACGTGTTGATCGTGCCATTGCCATCCACATCCTGATATTTGTAGTCGCCGGGTTGAACGCGTGGGTTCTGGATCGGGCTTTTGCTGATTTCTTCCTGCGTCTGGAAAATACCCAGAATATTCAGGAGCCGGAAGCTGGAAATGGCATAACCCACCTGTGCTACCTGATAGTCGGACGTGACAATGCGGGCGGCATCGGAATTAAGGGCCGTGACTTTGTTCCGGTTCCAGCTAATGTTGAAATCGGTGTTCCACTGGAATGGACCTTTCACAATATTCTGCGAATTGACGGTCAATTCAAGCCCTTTATTTTCAACCTCGCCAATATTCTGAACCGAACTGCCGAAACCTGAGGCCGCTGGCAACGTGACGTTTAGAAGCAGATTCTTTTTATAGGCCCGGTAGGCATCGATGGTAAACGACAGGCGATTCTGGAACAACGAAAGGTCCATGCCGAGGTTGGTTTGCACCGACTGCTCCCAGGTCAGTTGGTCGTTGGCCAGACTCGTTGGTACAATACCCGACACAATTTGCCCGTTCGATACGGTTCGTGATACGCCTAACAAACCTTGCGTAGCATAGTTAGGAATCAGGTTATTACCCGCAATACCGTAGCTTGCCCGGAGTTTCAGATCGCTGATCACCGAAATGGGTTTCATGAACGCTTCGTCCGATAGTCGGTACGCCAGCGAGAGCGAAGGGAACGTCCCCCAGCGATTTTTGGCGCCAAATCGGGAACTGCCGTCGGTTCGAATGGTTGCCGTGAGCAGGTATTTGTTGGCGAAGCCGTAGTTGACCCGTGCCAGCCACGACATAATGGCCCATTCGCTTACGTAGTTGGTGCCGTTGGATACCGTTCCGGCCGAAAGGAAGGGAACATAGTCGGTCGAAAAGCCCGTAGCCCCCGCCTGTAAAATCTCGTCGGAGCTTTTCTGGATCGTATATCCTGCCAGGGCGTCGATATCGTGCTGGCCGAACTTATGGCGGTAGTTGATGGTATTTTCGTTCAGCCAGTTTAAGCTCTTGATCTCAGTTGCCCCGGCGGTTGCCGCCCCCGTCCGACTCGTTGCCAACCCTACCTTCGATGATTTCCACAAACGGGTAACGTTGTTGGAGTAGTTGACACCGACGGACGTTTTCAATACAAGGCCGGGCATCAGTTCGTATTGCAAATAGTTGTTTGTGAATATGTTCGAGTTGTTTCGTTTGTCTGAGAACTCGGCAGCGATCACCACCGGATTTTCGACCGGAATACCCGTCGGGCTGGAAAATTCGGAATAGGGCGTACCATCGGCATTATACACCGGAATGGTTGGATCACTGGCGAGGGCTGCCGAAATCAAGCCCCGGTATTGCAGGTGTCCTTCGGCGCGGGCGAAATTTCCATACGAATGAGCACCCGAAAACGAAGCGCCGATTTTAAGTTTCTCGGTCAGGTGGGCGTCGATGTTCGTGCGAAGGGTAAACTTGTTGAAATCGGAACCAATGATGATGCCTTTGTTCGTAAAATAGCCGCCCGATACGTAATAGCTCACATCCTTACCCGTTCCGCTGGCCGATAGCTGGTAGTTCTGAACCATCCCTTTCTGGAAAATAACGTCCTGCCAGTCGGTGCCGTAGCCCTGATCGGCAAATTGGCCAGGGTTACGAAATTCGGGTTTTACCTGCGTGGCCGTACTCCGAACGCTATTGGGGTCCGACGCTTTTCCGCCAGCAAATACCCAGGCATTGTCGCGCCCTTCGGCTACGTATTCCGCGTACTGGCGAGGGGTGAGCAGTTTCATTTTCTTCGCCAGTTCCTGCATACCCGTCGACTGCTCGAAGCTGATGGTGGGTTTGCCGAGTTTGCCCCGTTTGGTGGTAATAATGATGACCCCGTTGGAACCACGCGAACCGTAAATTGCCGTTGCCGATGCATCTTTCAAGACCTGAATCGACTCAATATCAGCGGGATTGATGATGCTCAACGGGTTGATCCGGTTGACCGAACTACTACTCGCAATCCCGCTGGCCGAATACGAGTTGGACGCATAGTTGCTTAAATCCGACCCGCCACCGCCTGTACCAATGGCATAGCCATCGACCACATATAACGGTGAGTTACCACCTGTGATGGAGCTAATACCCCGCACAATCACGTTGACATTACCGCCCGGTGCGCCCGAGGTTTGGGTGATCTGGACACCCGCTACTTTCCCCTGCATCATCTGATCGACGCTTGTGGCCGACGGAACAGGTACCAGATCTTTACTGGTCAGATTGACGATAGAGCCTGTCAAATCCTTTTTTCGCTGGGTACCATAACCCACCACGACCACATCCTGCAATTGTTGCTGGTCGGTTTTAAGCGCTACGTTAAGTTGTGAACGATTGCCTACGGCAAGTTCCTGAGGGGCATAGCCAATGAAACTGACAACCAGCGTCGCATTGGGGGAAACGTTAATACGGAAGTTGCCGCTGGCGTCCGATGTGGTTCCGTTGGTGGTCCCTTTTTCGGTTACGGTGGCTCCTACAAGAACGTCACCGTCTTCCGACGTGGTGATTTTACCACTAATCGTCACTTTAGAAGATTGGGCAAACCCAACCGTAACAGCCAATAGGCTCAGCATACTGCCAATCACTAAGAGTCGCAGTCGATGGAATATAAAGTGGTCCATGAGTTAATAATTAAGGTTTAAGAACGGTTGTAATGAATAATGATTAATGCAAAATGGATAATGAAAAATGTATAATGGATTTGAGGTATCTGTATGATATTCAGATAGATACTTGGGGTTGTTTGTTGTGCATTAATCATTGTCCATTATACATTCTTCATTATTCATTAGAAATAATGACTGATTCGACTTTGAGGTAGTCGGCAATTTTCTGGATGGTCTTGGCATGGTGCCCAACACCCAGCGCGAAGTGGTGCGTTGGGCCTTCGCTAATCCAGCGTTTCAGGAAGGTGCGAACGTTGGGTTTGAAAAAGCCGCGCGTATTGGTATTGCCCGTTGGGGGAATCGGCCCGGCGATCGACTCGCCTTCGGCAATCACGAACTTCATTTTGCCTTCGTAGGTCGAACTGATGCTGAGCATAGTAATCGGCCCTTCCTTGATCTTGAATTCTACACCAGCGCCAAAACCGGGTTTGCCATGGTATTTTTTCAGACTGCGCAATACCGGCTGACCTTCGGCAATGGCGATGTTATGCGGCCCGTCGTGCCCGACCAGGACGAAATCCTCCTTGAAATCGACCGGGTGAAACTCTGCGAAGCTGCCGCCAATACCCAATCGTTCCATGATGAGCATGGCAATGCAGGTTTTCAGGTCCGATTCGCCACACATCGGAAAACCTGCACCTTGTAACAGCGAGTTGCCGACAATCAGGTTTGACATCACGACGCGGGTGTCGCTTCCCTCCGGGCCATCGTAGTAATAGGCCAGCCCATCCAGTTTTTTAGCTTTGATGAATTTTTCCAGGGCTACGGCAGCCTGGGCCGCAATGTGCAGATCGGAGTCGCGTAGTTTTTCAGAAATGGGGTCCGAAACAGGGTCGGGGGTGTCAAAATAGGCCAGAATTCGCTCTTTAATGGCGTCAATTTCGGGCTCTGTGGCTTTCTGGTATTGCGAAACGATCTCATGCGCTTCGCACTGGACGATATGTGCCCCAAAATGCGCCGTAAGCATGGTCGAATCGGAGTGCATATCGAGCATGGCCTCAATCGGGTGACCGATATGGCCGATCCGCGCCGTTTTCAGGTCATGCAATACGGCAGCAATGCGGCAATATTCTTCAATGTCGGCATCGGCAGCCGGGTCGTCGTGCAGGGTTCCGATGATCATCTGGGGCACTTTCTTACCCATCCGAACGGCTACGCCCGCAAACTCCGGTAGTGAACAGATGTCGTCGTTGTACAACTGCATGTACGTGGAGGCACGGCTATAATCCATCGCCTTATCAGGCTGAAGGGCTACCAGAACAATCGGAACGTCGATGCTTTTGATGATGACGCCAAACGTACTCGAGGTGGCGTAAGTGAGCATATCGCAGAAGATAAGGTCCAGATTGGCCGCCTGAAGTTTCGGAACCATTTCATACGCTTTCGTTGCATCATCAACGAGCCCCAAATCAATGATTTCGGCTGTATCGAGCGCTTCAATCTTGCTGATGAAAACGGCCTGTTTTTGCATCATGTCGTCTAGCAAGCCCTCGAACTGCCCCCAGTATTTGAAATAACCTACGCCGAAAACCCCAATGCGAGGGCGTGTTTTCTTACGTTTTACCCATTCTGCTTGCTGCACTGCCAAACCATTTGGAGATGGATTTTTCATAATATTCAGTTTATGCCTTTGTATAGTTAACTTAGTGCACTAAGTTGATTTTGCGGGTAATGATCCTACACTTTTTCTGTCATCCCGACGCAGGAGGGACCTCGAATTTCCTGACGCTTGAGGTCCCTCCTGCGTCGGGATGACAGAAAGAGCCTAAGGTATTTCGATAATCAGCGTGTTACCTGGACAATTACCAACCATCATTGCCCAGGTTTATACACGCCGAACTACTGAAGGAAAAGAGTTTTATAACGTTTGTAATCAGTGTCTTAGCCTCCTATTTCGCTTAGCCCCTGTTTGTGGGCAACTCGTTTGTTTCCGAGCGAAAGAGCTTCGATTCGGGGAATCAGCACGAGTAGCAGCACAAACGCAAGTGGGTATAGCAAGCCCGAGGCAATCCATAATGGTCGATACGAATACTGCTGAATCACAACACCCATCAGCGGATTAAGCAGTAAGCCCGACACGGCCCCCGCTGTTCCCGACAGACCAACAACCGTAGAAGTCGCCTTCTGGCCGAACATGTCCGAAATGGCCGTTATGTAATTGGTAATCCAGAAGCCATGTGCAAACATGAACACGGCCATGAGAGCAACCGCTGTATGGACCGACGAAACCCACTCGATGGCCGGTGCTGCCAGCGTCAAAATAGCCGCTATACCCATGACCGTTTTGCGGGCTTTATTGACTGAAAAGTTAAAGGCAATTAGCTGTCCCGAAAACCAGCCACCGAGTACGTTGGCAATGCCCAGCGCTAGAAACGGTATCCAGAAAAGGCTTCCAATTTGCTCGAAAGGCACATGACGAACCGAACTCAGGTACTTCGGAATCCAGAACATCATGAAATAGAAAACCGGATCGAGCAGAAACCGAATGACGATAAACACCCAGGTTGCTTTCTGCCTGAACAGTTGTAAAAAAGGAACCGTTTCGGACGGCTTACTGGCTTTTTCGATAATCAGATTTTCTGTTTTCCACGGAATGAACAACCAGATAATTACCCAGACAATGCCAATCAGACCGGGTATTAAAAATCCTCCCCGCCAGCCATAATTAGCCGATAGCCAGATGGTTAACGGTGGAGCTACGACTGCGCCAATGGCTGAGCCACCAATGGCGATGCCGTTAGCCAGAGCCCGTTCTTTTTTGTCGAACCAGCGATAGACTGTCCAGGCTGCGCCCGGAAAGCAACCGCCTTCCCCCATCCCCAGAAAGAACCGGAAGGTCAATAGCTGGGTGAATGAATTCATCACCGCATGAAGGCTATTCGCCACCGACCAGATACCTACTGACAACGCCAGGCCGAGTTTTCCACCTACCCGGTCGATCAGCCAGCCGCCCAGCGTGAACATGATGGCATAGCTAATCAGGAAACTGGTGTTGATCAGGCCATATTGAACGTCCGTAATCTTAAACTCTTCCTGGATTTTCAGAATGGCAATGGAGAGCACCTGTCGGTCCAGAAAGCTGAGTCCTGTGGCGATAAAAAGCAGGAAAACAATCAACCAGCGCAGGTGCTTTTGCATTTTACTTAACGCACTAAGTTAGTTTATGCAAAGGTATAAGTCTGAAAAAGAAAAAATCAACTGTTATGGTATTTTTTTTTAATCAAATAGAAATAATTTCATGGCTATAAAGGGTTGGCGCATCGATCTGGTTTTCAAAAGCCGATCGGTTCAATAAACAATTATATTGAGCCACAAAACCTGAAAAGACGATTCATTGCCCATGCTAACCAATCAACAAACAACTACGCAGACCCTCGATGCCGTATTGGGTGGCCTGATGCGACGATATAGCGAACGCGTTCCCGATGTTCAGAAAGTTATTGAGGCCATGATCGATGAAGGCATTATCAGCGCGGCCAGCGAGATCGAAAATGACCACATTGCGTTTCGGACCATGGGCGTACCCAATCTGGGCATTGCGTCGTTCGAGAAGATTTTCCTGCATTACGGATATGAAAAACGGGATGCGTTCAATTTCACCGGGAAAAAGCTGACCGCTTTCTGGTTTAGCCCCCCCGGACCACACTATCCGCGCATCTTTGTTAGCGAGTTGCGGGTGCATGAGCTTTCGGAGGAAGCACAACAGATTATTCATCGGTATACCGATACCGTTACCAGCGACCCGGTCGATTCATTGGATCTGGACGATGCGGCTGCGGTCGATCAGTTCCTGCACCAGCCACTCTGGACAACGCCCACGCTGGCGGATTACCAGCGGCTGCTGGATGAGAGCGAGTATGCTGCCTGGGTTATCTTTAACCGTTATTATCTGAATCACTTTACCATTAGCGTACATAACCTCAAATTGGGCTATAATACCATCGACGAGTACGTAGCCTTTCTGGAACGGCGGGGCTTTCGGCTCAACACGGCTGGAGGAACCATTAAAGTGAGCCCTGACGGCGACCTTCGCCAAGCTTCAACAGTGGCCCAGATGATCGATGCCGAATTTGCGGGTGGCGACGTTTATCGGATTGCCGGGTCGTATGTCGAGTTTGCCGAACGTCGGGTGCTTCCCCAGTTTCGCGATTTACCTGCCGATCAGATCGCCCGTCAGCATCGGCGCGAAGGTTTCGAGACGGGCAACGCCGACAAGATTTTTGAGAGTACATTCACAACACAAACTGGTAAGTAATTCATTGCTTACAAACCCTAAACCCTCATGAAACTCTCCTTTCTACTCGCTGGGCTGCTTTTGAACAGTCTGGTTTCGCTGGCGCAGAAGCCCGCGCCCGTCGGTATTCAGCTTTACAGTTTTCGGGACCAGTTTGCGAAAGATGTACCGGGAACGATGGCGAAAGTAAAGCAAATGGGATTTCGTGAGGCAGAGATAGCTGGAACCTACGGAATGAGTCTGGGCGATTTTCGCAAACTGCTGGATCAGAATGGTATAAAAGCCGTCAGTACGGGGGCCAGTTTTGAGGACCTCGATTCGAATGTGCCGAAAGTACTGGCCGAAGCGAAGGCGTTAGGAGCGAAATATGTGGTTTGTACCTGGATACCCCACGCTGGGGATAAATTCATGATTCATGATGCCGATCGGGCTATCGATGTGTTTAACACGGCCGGGAAACTTTTAGCCGAAAATGGAATTTCGCTTTGCTATCATAACCACGGCTACGAATTCCAAACCTATCAGGATGGTACCTTTTTCGATTACCTGGCCGAAAACCTGGACCGTAAGGTAGTGAATTTCGAAATGGACGTGTTTTGGGTAAAATCGCCGGGTTATGATCCGGTTGCCTTGCTACAGAAATACCCAAAACGGTTTGTTCTGATGCATCTGAAAGACCGTAAACCCGGCACCCCCGATAGTCAGACGGGTCATTCGGATATTGAATCGAATGTTACGCTGGGACAGGGCGATGTAGGCATAGCCGCTCTAATGAAACAGGCCAAAAAATCAGGTGTTAAGCACTTCTTTATTGAAGATGAATCGTCGCGTTCGATGGAGCAGGTCCCCCAAAGTGTGGCTTTTCTGGAAGGCTTGAAGTGATAGACCACGGATTTTTATGATTTGTTAAGATCAGTGTAAATCATAACAATCATAAAAATCTGCGGTCTATTGGTTAAAGGAGTGAACCTGCCTGGCCAATGTTTCAATATCTTCCGGTGTGTGAAAGGCACTGATCACAATCCGGGTGTTGGCCCGGTCGGCGGCTGTTGGATAGGCAAACGAATAAATCAGAATAGACTGATCAAGCAGGTACGGGTAGAGATCATCTCGTTTAGTAAAAAAGACCGGATACCCGTTGGCATGGTGAAAAAGCCCGGTGGGCAGGAGCAATTCTTCGGCCAATGCGATGTTCTGACAAAGCCGTTGGTAGGCATCTGTATACAGGTTTTCGGCCCGAAGAAAAACATCGAGATAAGCGGGGGGCATGGGCGAACAGGCCCCAAAAAAAGCAGTCTGCCGAATGGATTGGATCGTGTCGGTAGTGCCTAGGACAACACCGCCCGGAAGGCCCATGGCTTTAGCCAGTGAAGCTGTAACCAGCAGATTCACATTGGATTTTTTGCAAAGCTGCGGCCAGATACCTCGCCCATTGTTTAATACGCCCAACCCATGCGAATCGTCGACGACCAGTGTAATCGGATGGTCGTTTGGCAAGGCATCAATCCAATCGAAGGGGTAATAGTCGGAGCAAACAGCATCGAGCGAGTTGGTCAGAATAGCAATTGGGCCGGGCGGAGTTGCATGTACCTGTTCAGACAATTGTGCGGCCCAGTCGCTGAACGACACACTGGGTAACGCAACGGCTGGCTCGTGCCAGATGGCCGGGTGAGCATTGGGCGCATAAATAAACGTAACGCCCTGTCGACGAAGCCAGTTCATGATTACCTGACCCGCCATCATACCCGACGATAGGGTTAGGGCTGTCGGGGTTTCTTCCAACCCAGCCGACACTACCGACGCGAGTCTGGCTTCGGCCTGTTCGTAAATACCCAGACGCAGGTTGCCATTTCGTGAGCTGCCAAACACGGTGCCGTACCGAAGAATAGCTTCCTGCATAAGCTGCTGAAAATCTTCACGTTGTGGGAGACCGAGATAAGCTGTTCCGCTGAAGAATAAATAATCCTGACTGTTGTAACGAATCGTCCGGTTGGGTAGATGATCGATGTTAAAAAAGGGGCTCATTTCGCTACGATCAGTTATGGTCACCTGACAAACGGACTCCGGTTCCATTTTCTACGGAGTAAACGACCTTGCCATAATCGAACGTAACACCCGTGGCGGGGTCGTTGGCAATGAGCATAGCACCATCCAGATCGGCATAATCCAGCAAGGGAAGCAATTGCGCAATGGCCGAAATTCCTACGCTCGATTCGGTCATGCAGCCAACCATCACCTGTAAGCCCAGTTCACGAGCGCGGCTAATCATGCGTCGGGCGGGCGTGATACCACCGCATTTAGTGAGTTTGATATTTACACCATGAAAATACCCGGCACAGCGGTCAACGTCGCTTTCGATGATGCAGCTTTCATCGGCAATAACGGGCAGGGCGCTTTGTTCATACACGAGTTTGGCTCCTTCCCAGTCAGCAGCCGGAAGGGGCTGCTCGATAAACTCAACGTTCAGCTCTTTGAGAAGCCTGGATTTGGCAATGGCTTCGTCGGCACTCCAGCCACAGTTGGCATCGACCCGAAACAAGGCATCGGTATGTTGCCGTAATGTCTGCACCAGATGAATATCCTCGTCGGGACGGCCCAGCTTTATTTTGTAGAGCGGCCAGGGGCGTTCCTGCATCTTTTCGACCATTCGCTGGGGCGTGTCGAGGCCAATGGTATAGTCGGTAACGGGGCTACTGGCAGGATCAAGATTCCAGAGTTTGTAAAGCGGTTGGCCCCGGCGTTTCCCCCATAAATCCCAGGCCGCCTGGTCGAGCGCACACAGGGCAAACGGATTTTGCTCCAGATGAGGGTACATATCGGCCCAGAACTGTTCGGGCGTGGCCAGCTCGTGTGCTTCAATCGGCTCGCGGATGGCTTCCAGGGCGGCAATCATACCCTCTATCGTAATACCGTAATATTTGGTAGCCGTAGCCTCGCCAAAACCACGATGATCACCGTCCCGAAGTTCTACGATCAGCGAAGGTTGTACGTCGCGGCTATCGTGGGCAATGGTAAATGTATGGTTCAGGCGCAGGTCGACCCGATGAAAACGCAATTGCATTCGTGTGAACGGATTTTTATAAAATTAGCCCGAACAGCCTATCGTCGGTATGGTTCCGATATAGACACTCTTCTTTTAAATCTTTATTAATCTATGTTTTATGGCAACCAATACCATGCCAACCCGGGTCTTGACATTCAGTTTCTGAAAAACGCTGTCGCGATAGCCTTCTACAGTTCGCGGACTGACAAACATTCGTTCGGCTATCTCATTATAGGTCAACTCACTACAGGCCAGTGTCAGAAATTCCTGTTCCCGATCGTTCAGGTTAAAGGATTGTGGCGGAGTTGAGACAGGATGTGTAGAGGGGGCCACCAGATTATTGACAAGATGATTTGCCAGGAAATCGGAATAATAAAACCCTTTCGACATCACATCGTCAAATGCCTGGCGAAGTTCGGCCGGACGGCAATCTTTAAGCAGGTAGCCTCGGGCTCCATTTCGGATCATACGGATGATCTGGTCTTCCCGATCTTCCATCGACAAAACCAGTACCCGTACAGCGGGATAACGCAGTCGGAGTTGTTCGGTTGTTTCGAAACCGTTCATTTCGGGCATGTTTACATCGACCAGCGCAATATCGGGTAGCTGGCTACTTTGGTCTAGCTGGGTGAGTAAATCCAGACCGTTTTCGGCCATTAACAGAACGTCGTAGTTCTCAAATTTTCGAATCAGATCGGCTATGCCCGCTGCTACCAGCCGGTGGTCATCAACAATGGCTATCTGGAAAGGCATCAAAGTAAGGGAGTGGGTCAGGATTTCTTACCGAAAGTAGACTGCGAATAAGTTAGGGTTTGGCTACGAATGATGAGCCATTTATAGGTGGATTAACTGGTAAACGAATTTCAATTTGGGTGCCTTGCCCCGGTTGACTGGTAATGGTACAGGTTCCTTTAAGCAGGGCCGACCGATTATAAAGATTATACAGCCCCGACCCCGTTTGCTTCAGGTCGCGAGATTTGGCTTCTTCAACATCGAATCCGCGTCCGTCATCTGCAATTGTTAGGGCAAAGGCATCGTGGCTATAGTCGGTTATGAGTTTCAGATGGCGGGGTCTTGCGTGTTTGAGCGCATTGTTCAGCGATTCCTGAGCCATGCGTAGTAACACGATTTCGGTTTTTTCGCCCAGCGAATAAGGTTCGCCCTGGGTAAGTAAGGTTGTTTTTATTTTTCCGCTCCGCTCGATACGCTCCAGTTCATGCGTTAAACTGGGCAGAAGTCCGAATCGGCCTACCACATCCTGATTGAGGCTTTTGGAAAGCATACGCACTTCCTGGATAATTGTTTTGACCAGGTCGCGCGTTTGCTGAACGGCTTGCTGGGTATCGGGTTCCTGAACGTCGTCTTCAAGTGTGTTCAGGCGCATGGTCACTACAGTTAGCAACTGCCCTATATTGTCGTGAAGATCCTGGGCGATCTGCAGAAGTGTCTGATTCTGAATCTCAATTTGTGACTGAAGAAGTTCTCGTTGATATACTTCCTGAAGGCGAGTCATTTCCTGTTGCTGGGCCTTATGGCGTTGCTTATACAGAAAGATGATTGAGGTAATAAAACCTGCCAGGATGAGCAAAAGTAACGTCCCCACCAAAATAACCAGAACAACATCGGGTGGGGGAGAGGAAGGCATACGTTAAGATCGTTGGGTATGTGGCAAATATCGTAGATATATATATATAGCCAACAAAAAAAACACAAACAATATAAAATCCATTAATTCATGAATCCAGTAAACCATAATGGCGTAATTAGCCGTATTGGCTAACAGATAATTCATCAATCCCTGGGCAAAGAAGCTTCCCAAGGAAGAAAACAACAGCCCTGTCGAAATCCAGAAAGAGGCTTCCTGCTCCAGCGCTTCAACTTTTATGTCGACAAACATCCGCCATAAGTAATAGCTGGACCAAATGGCAATTAAGGCATTGAAGAGCGTTGTCGCATAGGAGTTATACTGGTTCCAGGGTTGGATGGTAAGGGATAGCGAAAGAGATATAAGGGCAAACAGAACGAGCGAAACCCGGATAATGCGTTTGACGAACGGCTGATCGATCAGTTTTTCGAACATCAGCCCATACAGCACATACTGGATAATGATAAGAATGTGATAAACATGGATATTGGGTTTGTGATGAACAGCCCCTATATAAATGCTGTACCCAGTGCCAAGCCAGGTAATGGCAATGGCACTACCTAAAATTCGGAGTGGGGGCGTAAGTATCCGGTAGTTGACTAAATACCAGCCAGCACCTACGCCCAATAACGTCATATAGAGATATGTATCCCACATAGTCTCAATTTACATACTTGTATACCGATCATCCTCATCCTGAGGGCATGGCGGAATCTGACAGCAGCAGGGAGCTACGGTTGTATCAACATCGTCGCGGGCCCGACCATCGGCCTGTGTAGGGGCCATGAATAAAAAGTGGCGGCCTGTTTCATCAATGCCGTAATAGATTTTTGCATGTTCAGACTGGCAAAGATCCAGAATCGCCCTGATTTCGGCAACATCAAAGAAGTCGACGCGATAAAACCCTTTTAAATCTTTTTCAGCCAGGAGTTGGTCATAGCGTTCGCAGGCTTCTTTAAGTTTGAGTGGATCGGTAGGATAAGGTTCTTTATTGACTGGAGTATTCATGGTGTATATATGGATTAGATGGTTTGCTCAAACCTAAGGGCTTACCCAGTCATAAGCAATGGTATCCGTAAAGCTGGGAAAATATATTTACAGATAAGATTCTGGTAATTAGCATATTATATGTTTGTTCTTTAGTGAGTGCGTTGTTTTTGGTAAAAAAAACGGGAAAAAACCCGTTAAAAAAACCGTTGTTCCCACCGTTGTTTTCGCGTGTTTTTACATGAAGAAATGTTAAGTCTATTGTTCATATTTGTACAGCTTTCTTCCTCTATCACGTCACATCTTCCTTTGTAACCCGATTGTGCGCCGGACTTCTGTCTGGCGTTTTTTTTATGCCACATCGTTAATGAATAGCTACACGGTTTGCGCCTGTATGGGCTTGTTTTTGAGGATGTTGTAAATTTTTTTGACCAGTCATCAATCCAAGCTTACCATTCTGTGCGTAAGTCTGCATGTTGTCGACACACAGTAAACTTTCAAAACACATCAACCAAGTCAAACAACAATGAAGACGCTTAAAATCGCATTTGCTATACTCAGCTTAGTAGCTGTTAGTCAGGTTTCATTTGCCCAGGAGAAAACGGTGACGGTAGGTGGAGCGCCTATGTATCCTTCTAAAAACATTATTGAGAACGCCGTTAATTCGAAAGATCATACGACACTGGTAGCCGCCGTGAAAGCAGCAGGTCTGGTCGAAACCCTGTCGGGTCCTGGTCCATTTACAGTCTTTGCACCCACCAACAAAGCGTTCGATAAACTACCAAAAGGTACAGTCGAAACATTGGTGAAGCCCGAAAATAAGCAAACACTGACGGGTATCCTGACCTACCACGTTGTACCGGGCCGTATGAGCGCCGAGGATCTGATGAAGGCTATCAAAGCAGGTGGCGGCAAAGCTACCCTGAAAACAGTAGCGGGTGGTACACTGACTGCTATGCAGAAAGGGAAGAAAATTGAACTGACCGATGCAAAGGGCGGTGTAGCAACCGTAACCATTCCTGATGTTTTCCAGTCGAATGGGGTCATTCACGTAATCGATACGGTGCTGATGCCGTAAGTAGTGGATGCTGACCAGGTTCCGATTAAGCTTGAACCTGGTCAGCTATTTTTTTAGGTTTTGTATCAATTCGGCCAGATGCGTTTTTACCATATTGATACGAGTCTGATACAGATGATCGTCGGTGGAGAGTAACCGGGTTCGGCGCAGATTAGGTGAACGCAAAAACTCCGATGCATAGCTATACATCAGTGCATCGACCTGCTTTAGTGACCTGGAAAGGTCGAAGTTGAGCGATGAATTAATGCTCACTGCCTTTTGAGCTGCCGCGCTACCTTCTTCAGGTGGAATGCGTTGATAATCGACCGAAAGCGTATTCGTGAATAGATCCTGATCGCCGTAGAGTACCCGCCCGTTCACAATTGTACACCGGACCGAGCGATCATCCTGAGTAAGTAAGGCAGTTAGAGGAGGTTGTTGTGGAGTCTTTTTCTGCAAAATAAAGAAATCGGCATTGTAGCCAGTTTGAATGCGCCCGGCTGGTATATCACCCAAAGCCAATGCCGGATTTTGGGTCACCATAGCGAGCAACTGGGCATCGGAAACTGCCAGCCCAACCACATTGCAGAAATGACGGGCAAATTTCAGTTCATCCCAAACATGTTTGCTGCCACTTGGCGCCCAGTCTGATCCCAGACAAATATTGATGCCCTGATCAAGCAGCGTTTGTGCCGGAATGGTATCTCGATACAGAATCAGATTCGACACCGGCGACCAGACAATACTAATGCGATTGTCGCGCAGGAAATCAATCGTCGATGGGTCCGAATAATCCAGACCACAAGCGTGGGTAAGCGTCAGATGAGCCGTTTTCAAGGCGTCTTTATTGGGAAGGCTGGCAAGTGCCTGTCGAAACTCTGAAAACTCCCGTCGGCTAAATCCATCCGGTTTGCCTGCTTGCAGATAACCCGCACGCCCTTCGGCAATATGGGCAATAGACGCATAGTACCGATTGTTCCCCTGTTGTACGGAAGTTAGAAAATCGTTGAAGCTCGGATGGCGCATCATGGGCCAGTCGGCTGTATTTTCCTGAGCGCGTATAGGACTACCCGGTGGGTCGAAATTAGGCCCCGGTCTGACGAAATCGACTACCGAAAAAACTTTTTTGGTGGCTGGCAGACCTAGTTCGGTAGGGGCACCTGTGTTCCGGATAATGAAGTTCGGCAAGCTTGCATTCGTTTCCAGTTTAATGGTTTGCTGGGCCAGGGTCGTACCACCGGCAACGGCCTGTAATTCAGTGATAACCCCATGCATCTTCTGGACTTCGCTGATGGCCGATGCCAGCATAACCGGCGTTGTTACAGTGCTTTTTTCGGCTGTCAGGGCTTGAATGAACGGCCGGGTAAAATCCAGATAATCCGTTACCCAATTGGCTTCGACATAGTCTTTGAAGCTTTTGATGTCACGTAGATATTGCTCATTATTCCGCCATTGAAAGCGATTACTCCAGACAGCCGGACTTTGCCAGAGCGGGAAAATATTGTATTCCGAATGAACGTGTAAGTTGATGAGTCCCGGAAATAGTACCTCATGATCCGCGAGTTCGAGCACGATCAGGTCGGGTAGTGAGAACGGCACCTTGCCTGGTTGAATCGCTGTAATTCGCCCATTCTGGACTAGAATCGTCTGAACCGATTCGTGTCCCTGCGAATCGACAACATGACCAATAAGGCATAATGGGCGCCCTGACGAAGCAATCATAACTGAGTAGGATGGGGTATATTATTGCGAATTTCAGGAATTATCTGATGATATATATGGCATAAGGAGGTGTTTGGGTTAGATTATTGGTATTAATCGTCTGGTTGCCGTACATTCGCTAGTGTACAATACGATACAACCTCCTCTGATGACTACCCGACATAAACCTACATTCACGAAAATGCCCCAGCGATTCCCACTGGCCGTTGTACCATTTCTATCATGGGTCTGCTGGGTTATGTTAACGCTTATTTCAGGTAACCTATCCGCCCAAAAGCTGACAGCGGCCAAAATGGATGCGCTGGTCGATAAGCGGATGTGGCCTGCCATCGACGAACTTAGCGAGTATGTGGCACTTCCCAACGATGCCATTAATCCGTCCGACATCACGAAAAATATAGCCTGGACCGAGAAAGCATTCACGAAGCGTGGCTTTCAGACCAGTGTGCTGAAAACGAACAGTTTGCCGGTAGTACTGGCTGAAAAAACATTTCCCAAAGCAACAAAGACCGTTCTGTTTTATTTCCACCTCGATGGTCAGCCGGTACGGGCGAATGAATGGAATCAGAAAGATCCGTTCGTTACTGTGCTGAAGGAGAAAGACGGGGCTGGTCAGTACAAAGCGCTGGCTGGTGATCTTCCCCAAACAACGGTTAATGATGAATGGCGCTTGTTTGGTCGCTCCACCTCCGACGATAAAGGGCCAATCATTATGTTGCTGAACGCCCTCGACATTGTTCAGGCAGAAGGCAAAACGCCCCCCTTTCATGTGAAGGTGATTATCGATACGGAAGAAGAAAAAGGATCGGCTGGTCTAAAAGGTGCGTTGGCCGCTCATAAAGACAAACTTCGGGCCGATTACATGATTGTGATGGACGGCCCGATGCATTCATCGAATATTCCAACGCTCACGTTTGGGTGTCGGGGTAATGCTGGATTTACCATAACGACCTATGGCCCAATCACCCAGCAGCACAGTGGTCATTTTGGCAATTATGCGCCGAATCCGGCGTTCCGGCTGGCCCGGTTGATTGCATCGATGAAGGATGAGCAGGGGAGGGTGCTGATTCCGGGTTTCTACGATGGTATTTCGTTCGACGAAGCGACCCAGAAGATTATGGCTGCCGTGCCCGATAAAAAGGAGGAGATCAATAAAACCCTGCTGATTGCTGATGAGGAAAAAGTAGGGCATAATTATCAGGAATCATTGCAGTATCCATCGCTCAACATTCGGGGTATGAAAGCCGCTGTGGTAGGAAAAGGCTCCGGTACCATTATCCCGGAGGAGGCCGTTGCCAGTTTCGATATTCGGCTGGTTCCCGAAACCGATGGCCAACGGATGATCGATCTGGTTCGGAAGCATATTGAGAAGCAGGGCTTTACTGTACTGGACCATGCCCCGACGCCTGAAGAACGATTGAAATACGCCCAAATCGTTTTCTTTGAAGGAAGTGCCGGTACGCCCGCTTTCCGAACGAACATTAACGAGCCCATGGGTGTTTGGTTGCGTAAAGCGATCACCGAAAACGTTGGTAAAGACCCGGTGATTATTCGGATGATGGGCGGAACCGTTCCCGTAGTACCGTTCATTCAGGAGTTGAACGTACCCGCTGTGTTGGTTCCTCTGGTGAATATGGACAACAACCAGCATAGCCCGAATGAAAACCTGCGGCTCGGTAATTTGCGGACAGGCATTAAAACCTGTCTGGCTATTTTGAATACGCCGTTGTAAGGATGGATAGATTACCTAGTATGACTATAGCAAAGGGGCTGTTGTTGATGATGAGTCTGCTGACGACGGTTGCACTGGCGCAAACGCCCTTTGCCGAGCAGATTGCCAAACACCGCGAAACGTACAAAAAGGACTTGCTGACCACAGCGGGCGGCCCGTTGAAACCGGACGATCTGGCGTTTGTTCAGTTTTACGCGCCCGACTCAACTTACCGGGTTACGGCCACGGTCGAACGGATAACGAAAGCCGAACCCTTCGACATGCCGACCTATAGCGGCAAAACCAAAGAGCATGTGGCCTACGCGCGGCTGTCATTTGTACTGCATGGTAAGCCCCATCAAATGACTCTATACCGGAGTCTGAATCTGATGCGCGTACCCGAATACCGCGACTACCTGTTTCTGCCGTTTAAAGATGCTACCTCCGGCAAAGAAACCTACGGCGGAGGCCGCTACATGGACCTGCGCACCGGCGACATTAAGGATGGAAAACTGACCCTGGATTTCAACAAAGCCTATA
>NZ_MKUD01000044.1:0-14627 GCF_001898575.1 Spirosoma sp. 48-14 | reverse complement strand
AGCGGGAGAAAAGGCGTATGGGAAAGAGCACTAAACGCAATATGGCCTTGTTATAGGCCAAGCATCACCCGCCAATCGTACCCGTTTTGACTTGCCCAGCCCGTTTGTAATGGGCAATGATTACCCCGCTGGGCGTAACAGTACTTTCTGTTAAGGAAAAGGCAGCCGGAATGGGACCATCACCAAACAACTTTTTACCGTTACCAAGTGTCAATGGGTAAATTTTAAGCCAGAGTTCGTCCACCAGATCATTGGCCAAAAGCAGTTGAATAAGCTCACTACTACCCCAGACGTTGATATCCGATCCTTCTGAACGTTTAAGTGCTTCGATGGCTGACAGGCTACTGAGGAAAACGGAATTGCGCCAGTCCGACGTTTGCCGGGTTGTGGACATGACGTATTTCGTAACCTCATTGATACCCGGCCATATATGGTCATGCGCTGGCCAGTAATTCTCCCAAATCTCGAATGTCTTCCTACCCAAAAGCAGATCGGCAGGTTGCATGAGTTTTTCCATAACCTGATTATCTACTTCGTCGTCGTAGGGAGCCACCCAGCCTCCATATTCGAAACCGCCTGATGTATCTTCTTCGGGTCCACCAGGTCCCTGCATGACTCCGTCCAATGAAATCATGGATAAGACGATTAGCTTTCTCATTGCCATTTGAAATGGTTTTTGTTAGGATACAAATTTCGCCAGGGCAGATCAGGATAGTGCGGTGTAAACGCGACAATTGCAGGGGCTGGATACGAAAGGTATAGATCGTTTTGTATAGTAATTTACGCTGTTTTGCAGCTCGGCTGTCAACGTAAAAGCATTGGCGATGTGGCGGTATTCCGTGTTCCTTCTGCCCGTAACCAATGCTGATAAAATTTACAAAAGCTCATTGTTTGTTGAGTTGCTTGGTGTTATTCTTCTGCCGAAACCGAAGTTGAGCAGTGAACAAAAAGCTGAGAATGTATTCGTCGCCCCGCCATATTGCCAATGCAATGTTAAAAGCAATATAGTGGAAAGCCTTTGGTTGCAAGCCGTCTTTATTATGTCATATAGCTGGTATCTATCGGTCTTGCTGTCTTTTTTTGTCGTTGCGAAATTTTTCCTTCAGTTCCGCTTTGTTCAATAAGTATTCACCCGTTTGTAGATATTGTTTCCACAAAGCAATATTGTGTAAAGACAAGCTAAAACCAATTTCCGGGTTATCCCAGTCGTAAATCACGGTTTCTATTATTTCAGCATCATCTGCAGTATCGTCCCAAGTGAAAAATTCAGAAGTAATTATAGCAAAAGCAATGGTATTTATATCTGTTAAGGTCAGCTTTGCATTCAACGTGTCATTACATAACTGAATCAGGTTGTCGCGCGTAACATTATACTCCTCATCATTAATTCTGCTAATGGGAATTACATAAACTGATGTTGTGTCATAACTTGTTTTGACTTGCGAGTCCTGTAAGTCTTTTGAAAAATCCTCCACAGAAACTTTGCTCAGGAAATAGTTAAGTAATGCTTTCTCTGTCATGGAGTACCACAATAATGACTTACAATTCTTGAAGATGCGAATTTTTTGTAATAGCTTTTGTGTTTATTTTAATTATTCTAGCCTTTTATTGTATTATATAGTGCGTGGTTTCTGTGTTATTTCTGAAACAAAAATTAATTATCGTAAAAAATATAGGTCCCAATGGGCGGATGAAAAGAAAGTCTTATAGCGTAAGTTTTTCGGATTTGTGTATGGGTTGGTTTGAAGGAGATTTAACGGCAATGAGCGTAATAATAGCCGATAAAAATAGTGAACCCGCCATGAAAATGTAGGAGGCTCCAAAACCACCTGTTGTGCCGTTGAGGTAGCCCACAACATAGGCGCCAATAAAGGAACCTAAGGCGCCAAAGCTGTTGATGAGGGCCATAGCACCACCCGCTACGTTTTTCGGCAATAGGTCAGGAATGATGGCGAAGAAAGGGCCGTAGGGAGCGTACATGGCGCCACCCGCAATAATCAGCAGAACAAACGAGGTCCAGAACTGATTGACGCCGACTAGATACGATGCATAAAAAGCGATGGCACCCAGCAACAGAAACGGCCAGACAAATGCTTTCCGGTTCAGGGTTTTGTCGGAATAATAGGAGGCTCCGAGCATACTGATGATGGCCAGTACATAGGGCACGGACGATAACCAGCCTGTTTCGACAATGGTCATGTTGGGCGCAGCTTTTATGATGGAGGGTAACCACATCACGAAGCCATACACGCCTATGCTCCACAAGGCATATTGAAGACTCAGCAAAACAACGATCCGGGATTTGAACGCTTCGCCGTAATTCTTAACAGGCTTTATACCCTGCTGTTCCTGCCGAAGCTGCTCCGCCACGGCCTCTTTCTCGGATTCGGTCAGCCAGTTGGCGTCTTTAGGATTATCGTCGACGAGTTTCCACCAGAAAAAGGCCCAGATAACAGCCGGAAACCCTTCGACAATGAACATCCACCGCCAGCCAACGGATTTGATCAGATAACCCGACAGAATCGACATCCAGAGAATCGTAGCCGGATTGCCCAAAATCAGAAATGTATTGGCCTGCGAACGTTCGGCTTTGGTGAACCACCGACTCAGAAAAAGCAGCATGGCAGGCATTACGGCACTTTCGACAACACCCAGCATAAACCGGATCACAATCAGCAGATTGACGTTGCTCACAACTCCCGTCGCTACAGCCAGGCCACCCCAGAAAATCAACGACCAGAAAATTAGCTTTTTCGCACTTTTTTTCTCCGCATATACCGCGCCGGGTACCTGAAAGAAAAAGTACCCCAGAAAGAACAGCGAACCCAGCAATGACGACATCGCCGGGGTGATTTTCAAATCGGCTGCCATGCCACTAGCCGCACCAAATCCGAAATTGGCCCGGTCCAGATACGCCAGACTATACGTAATAAACGCGATGGGTAGCAGTCGGTACCAGCGGGATTTGGCAAGTGTCTGGTTCATTGTAGGCGGAAGGTTCGATAATTCGTTGTTTGGGAAAGCTGAACGGGACAGCAACTTTACTGCCTATTGGCTAAAAAATAAGTCTTTCGTGTTGTTCTTCCTTGCCCAGATCAATCCATAATCCATCTGGGTTGGGAGGGTATCGGGCATAGGTTGCAGACCCGCTTCCTGAAGCCAGCTTCGGTATTCGGCCCGGCTGTAGCAGCGCCCTTTTGTATTCCAGAATAATTGGGCCGAATAGTCCGTAACGGCCAGCGGCCCATCCAGGGTATCGTTCAGAAACGCATCGTGAACCCATAACTCGCCACCGGGGCGCAGGGCTTCGGCGAATCGATGAGCGAGATGTTGGCAGGTAGGTGTTGGCCAGTCATGGAAAAGGCTGGCGGCTAGTAAGATGTCGGTTTGGGGTAAGGTATCCGTAAGCATATCGCCGGGCAGAAAGGTCACTCGTTCTGTAACCTCAGCTGCACCGGGGCGACCACTTTTGGCAAATTCGTCCAGCAATTCGGCGGCAACCGTCAATACAGCGGGTCGATCCAGTATCGTGGCCGTCGACGTCGGATTGGCCAGTAACCATTCGTAGGTGTAAAAGCCTGTGCCACCTGCCACATCGAGCAGATGGCCTTCGCGTCTGGTCAGGTTGGCGGCTACCAGGGGCGAGAGGTGACGGGCGCGACCCGCTAGTCCCAGCGTCAGAAAACGGGCCAGGCCGGGGTCATCCATGGGCGAGGGACTTTCATCGTCTTTGACGAACGAAATGCCCTCAGCGGCCTCCAGCGGCCCATCGTTCCGAAGCCGGGCAGCCATTTCCAAAACACCGGCATCGTCTTTTTCCAGACCCAGATATCCGGTCAGGTTAGGCGTATTAGCCTGAGTAACGTATTTGCCCAACTCCGTTATATACAGCCGCTCTTGCTGATCGAAAGCCAGTAAATCCATGGCGCAAAGCGCTGGAAACAAAACCATAGCCGGGCGTTCGGCCAGATTGAGCCGGGTACGCAGAGCCTCTATAGATAGGGATTCGGTACCCAGTTCCTCAAAAACGGGTAAATGATGTACGGCGGCAATCAACAACCGGGAGCCAAACATGGCTCGTAAATGACGAGTAATGGGGGCTAAATCAAGCAAAGAGGAATCAGACATGCGAAAAGTTTTTAACGAACGATCAGGGTGTCAATCTAAAATAACGGCTAAAACCTACTGTTTCAGGAAGCTGGTTCTTTGTTCGTTTTACTACTCAGGAAGGCGGACAGAGTTCTTTTCAACTAAAACCGCAGGGACGTGATAGACGCAAAGATTTATAAGTCAGGACCTTATTCCTTGCGACTTTGCGCCTTCGCGGTTTAAGAAATGTAGCCTAAGCGTTTAATCTTCCTGTAGAAATAGCCCGAAGTGAGTAGTCCCCGTACTATTATGGGTTTAGTGTGAAAGTTAAGTTGAATGCTTTACCGTTCTAATGACCACTACCGATATCCAGACAATTTTTGACCAACTCTCCACGCTGAAGGTGGGCGTTATCGGCGACTTCGCCATCGATTTGTATTTCAACCTTAAAACCCAAACCGGCGAAAAATCCATCGAGACAGGCCTGGATGTATTCTGGGGAAGTCAGCCAAGGGCTTCGCTGGGTGCTGCCGGAAATGTCATTCAGAATCTAGCCGCCCTTGGTGTGTCGCAGGGGTATGCCATTGGCTGTGTGGGCAATGACCTGTACGGCCGCGAAATGCAGCATCTGTTTCACGTACTGGGCGTCGATACGCAATATCTGCAGGTGGTTTCGGACGGGTGGGATACCTGCCTGTACACAAAACCGTTCGAAGGCAGGGAAGCCAATCGGATCGATTTCGGAACGGCTAATGAATTGGAAGAGAGGCAATTCGGTCAGTTACTGGCGGGTTTGGAAAGCCTGTTGCCAAATCTAGATGTACTGATCATCAATCAGCAATTTCCCCGCCCTCTGCTGACGGAACATCGACTCGGCCGACTCAATCACCTGATCGAACGCTTTCCTACGGTTCGGTTTGTGGCCGATATGCGTACGGTGGGCAAGCAGGTGCGGGGAGCTACCCTGAAAGTAAACACGGCTGAACTAGCTTATTTTCTGGGTATCGACCTGCCCGAACAGGCTGACATTCAGTGGTGTATTGAAAACGGAACAGTCCTGCGGGAGCAGATAAGCGGTCCTTTGCTGATCACACGCGGGCAGGCAGGAATCCTCTACCTCGATGATTCTGGTGTGTATTCAGCGGAGGGATTACCCTTGCAAGGCGAACTCGATACTGTCGGCGCGGGTGATACCGTAGTGGCTACCTGGGCGGCTTGTATGGGGGCAGGAGCCACACCCAAGCAGGCCCTTGAACTCGCTAATCTGGCAGCGGCTGTTACCGTGCAAAAACTAGGGCAGACCGGAACGGCCAGTCTGCCAGAAATTCTTGATTTATATCATACCTACCATTCCAATGACTAACGAAGTCGTACAGCAATGTCGTCAGGAACTGCATAATCACCTGACTAACGAACTATTACCCTTCTGGATCAATCGGGCCGTCGATGCGGAGAACGGAGGGTTTATCACCCATTTCGATCAGTTTGGCAACGATTCGGGCGAAGACGAAAAATCACTTATTGCCCAGACACGCTCTATTTACACCTATGCATCGGCTCATCGGGCTGGTTATGGCGAAGGAAAACTGGCTGATATGGCCCGGCATGGTGTCGACTATCTGTTGAGCCGTATGTGGGATGAGGAGCATGGTGGATTTTACTGGATGACCAACCGCAAAGGCGATGTACTAAACGACCAGAAAATTGTGTATGGGCAGAGTTTCGCCATTTATTGTTTGAGCGAATACACACTGGCTACCGGCGACCCGCGTGGGGTTGAGTATGCGCAAAAGGTGTTCGATCTGTTGCAAAAATACGCGGCCGATACCTGCTATGGGGGGTACTTCGAGATGTTTGAACGCGATTGGACGCTCAAAGGCCCTGGTGCCGCCGGAGGGGATCGCAAAACGCTCGACGCCCATATGCACCTGATGGAGGCTTTTACGACCCTGTATGAATGCACCCGACAGCCGCTTCACCGTCGGAAGTTGCTGGAAGTGATAACCCTGCTGGTGGGTACGATCATGCATCCAGAGTATGGAACAGGTATACCTCAGTTTTGGGCCGACTGGAAGGTTGCTCCTCAAATCAAATTCGACGTTATCTGGGGTTGGGATCGGTTTACGGAAGACGGCATCAAGCGGGAAGCCGAAGATAATACGAGCTATGGCCATAATGCCGAGTTTGCCTGGCTGCTGATTCATGCTCTGGACATCCTGGACATCCCGTACGACACCTATCGCGATCAACTGCTCAAGTCATTTTCGCATGCGGTCGATTACGGAGTCGACTGGGAACAGGGGGGCGTTTTTGTGGAAGGATCACACAGTGGGCAGGTCTATGACCGGGAAAAGGAGTTCTGGCAGCAGGCTGAAGTGCTGATCGGTTTCCTGGATGCCTATCGAATTTTGGGCGACGAGAAATACTGGAGAGCTTACGAGAACGTCCATCGGTTTCTGATGGATAAGATGATAAACCATCCGGTGGGGGAGTGGTGGCCACTGATGACCCGTCAGGGCGTTCCGATCTGGACGCACATGAGCCATTCCTGGAAGATCAATTACCATACCGTTCGTTCGGTAGTTCAATCCATCCGTCGCCTGGATAAGCTGAACAAGTAATTGATTTAAACACAAAGGCACAGAGTACACAGAGTTTTAACGTTTAATCTCTGGGTACTCTGTGCCTTTGTGTTTACTAAAACACCTTGTTAATTCATGGTCACTTTGACCAGAACGGGCTGATGGTCGGATGGGTAACGCTGCTCTTTAGCGTCGGTCAGGACTCCGTACTTCCAGACTTTGAACGGCTTACTGACGAAGATATAGTCGATACGGTTGTTCATCGGCGCATCAAATTTGAAGCTGTTGAAGGTGCCCTCAGGGCCGTAGGCTGGCGTGGCCGTTACATCATGAGCATCACTCAGCAGCGTTTTGATGGTTTGGATCTGCTCGGTTTCGGGCGTCGAGTTGAAGTCTCCCGTCAAAATCACTGGCTCCGATTTGGCGATTTCCTTGATCTTGGCCACCATCAGTTTACCCGATTGCCGACGCGCTTCAACACCCTGGTGATCGAAATGGACATTAAAAAAGTAGAAGTCCTTTTTCGTTTTCAGATCTGTGAACTTTGCCCAGGTGCTGATGCGGTTGCAACAGGTGGCATCCCAGCCTTTTCCGGGTTTATCGGGCGTTTCGCTCAGCCAGAAATTGCCTGACTGGAGCACTTTAAAGCGATCTTTTTTGTAAAAAATAGCGGAGTGCTCACCGGCTTCTTTCCCGTCGTCACGGCCTGCGCCAATGAAAGCATACTCGGGCAGTTCGGCAATGTCGTTCAACTGATCGCGAAGCCCTTCCTGCGTACCAAACAGATCGAACTCGTGGAAGCGAATGAGTGCCTTTACATTCTCCTTCCGATTCGGCCAGGCATTAATGCCATCGTTTTTGGTGTTGTAGCGAAGGTTATATGTGGCTACCGTAATGGGTTCCGATTTTTGGGCAAGTATAGGCTGAGCCATCAGGAAAATACCCAGAAGAAAAAGAATGATGCGCATGAAAACGATTGTTAAATGTACAAAAATAACCCCACGGCAACGGCCGACTGCCCCCTGCCGTGAGGTAAATGCCTGAGGTAAACTACCAACCCGGATTCTGACCTAGTTTGGGGTTAACCAGCAGGTCGTTCGATGGAATGGGGTAAAGATAAAATTTATCGTCCCATTTACGGGTAATGTTCGTAAGCCAGGTTAGTTCGCCATAGGTGTCGTTTTTGAGCCGCTGCGGATTCGCCACACCGTTTACTGTTTCGGCGACGTTCACATAGGTAACCCCCGCAATTTGTGTAGCGGGTTTCACTTTATAGAACACCACATCAGGCTTGCCATCTTCGTTGAGGTCCATCGGTGTGTCGAGCGCCGGTACATAAAACCCATTCCACTGCTGTTCCATTAGCTGGCCACGGTTCCAGCGAATGATATCGGCAAACCGGAACCCTTCCAGCGCCAGTTCAATACCCCGTTCGCGACGTACTTCGAGCAGCACCGGGTCCGCAATGCCGGGGAAATAATTGGCTTGCAGATAAGGGTCAACGACTGTAGGTTTGGTTGTCAGTCCAGCACTGATGCCAGCCCGTTTCCGCAGGGCTCCCACTGTTTTGGCCCAGTCGTCGTTGGTGAGGGTTCCCAGCTCTGTTTTGGCTTCGGCATAGTTCAGCAGGATTTCGGCGTAGCGCATCATGCTGATGGAGTTGATATTCCGTGAGCCCCCATCATAATACACATCATCCAGCGACCATTTGATTGGCATATAGCCCGTGTAGGTGTAGGAGAAAACGGGCGGGCCGGGCTCTACAGCACCCCCGTTGGTGCGGGTGTAGCCAGGGGTCCGAATGGTCTGTTGCAGGCGCTTATCCCGATTTTTGGTTTCCTGCATGAACGTCATTGTCTCATAACCCGGCTTCGATGTGAAAGGCGTACCGTCGATGTTCAGATAGGTATTGACGAACGTACGGTTCAAACTGACACGAGCCCCGTAGGTAGCGCTGGTCCACCACCAGTTGGCATCGTTATACACGCTCAGTGTAGCGTCGCTGATGAAGGCCAGCATGATTTCGCTGGTGACAGGTGTGGTGCTGGTAAACAACTGCCGGTACGACTTATCAGTACCGCCCGTTTCGCTGATGCTGAAACCACCTTCTTTCATTACTTTCTCGGCCGCACTGACAGATTCGTTCAGCCATTTTTCGGCTGTACTCCCCAGGTTATAGCTGGTACGGTATTTTCGGAAAGTGCCTTCGAACAGACAAACACGCGATTTGAATCCGTAAGCAACGTATTTTGTGACCAGACTACGGGTATTGTCGTTAGTGGTTTTGATGTTCTCACAGGCATAGTTCAGGTCGGCCAGTACGGAGTCCATAACCATAGCCCGAGGGTCACGCGTGTCATACAGATCAGGGTCGTTAACGCCCATCGCCTTGTTGATCCAGGGCACATCGCCAAACCGCTTCACCTTCTCAAAGTAAAACCAGGCTCTGAAAAAACGGGCCAGACCCAGGTAGTGCCGTTGATCGGTAGCGGAAATGGACGGACTGTTCAGGTTCGCAATGAAGTAATTGATATTTCGCAACTGACGCCAGTCCCAGCCTGAACTTTGCTGAGGACCATAGGCTCCGGGGCGTAAAAAATCTGGCACCTGTGTCCGGACGGCATAATCGGCCATCTGATCGCCTTCGTGGATGTCGCTGGCGCCCGGAAAAACAGCCGTTGTCGAGCCGTCGTAAAATGAGTTTACGTATAAGTCTAAACCACTGGTGCTGCTGAAAACAGCGCCTTTTGAGGCCGTCGATTGGGGTATCTGTTCCAGCTCATTGCAGCCAACCAGAAAAAGGGCTATCAGAAAAAGCCAGCTATATCGAGTAATCATAGTCATGTCGTTTTTAGGTTAGAAAGTGGCCGATATACCCAGGGTGTAACTTTTCAGAATCGGGTAGTTGTTACCGTTACCACTGCTATTACTGTTAGGATCGCTACTCGTAGGTGGATTTAAAACAGCATCTGACCGGCCAATATTTTCAATGTCGATGTCACGGGTGAGTTTGTACAGAGGTGACCAGGTTAGCAGATTCTCGCCCGACAGGAACACGCGTCCGCTGTTCATCCCGATCTTCCGAATCAGGGTTCGGGGGAGGTTGTAGCCGATCTGGATATTTTTCATACGCAGATAAGCCACCCGCTGCAAATATTTGGTTTGTGCCTGATACAGTTCGCCCGCGCTGTTCTGCGATACATACCCACGATACCGGGGCAGGTAGGTGTCTGGATTCTCTGGCGACCAGATTTTGCCCAGTTGCCACTCCGGTAATTTGTTGTAGGGGCGGTTGTATTGGCCCCAGAAAATGCTGGCTTCAGAACCTGGCCACCAGTCCTGATGACCAACGCCCTGGAAGAACGACGAGAAGAAGAAGTTGTTCCAATCGGCTCCCAGCATGATGCCATAGGTGTAGCGGGGCGTTGAGTTGCCAATAATGCGTCGGTCGCCTGGGTTATCAACTGTATTGTCGCCGTAGCTGATCACACCATCGCCGTTCAGGTCCCGGAACTTAATGTCGCCCGGAAGCCACTGACCGGTATTGGAGGCTTTGTATAGATTTTGTTTCGGTGATTGAGCTACATCATCGGTAGAGGTGAAGAAACCGGCTGTTTCATACCCCCAGATTTCACCAACTTTCTGGCCTACATAATAATCGGACAATCGTCGGTTAGGGTTATTGAACTTGTCGATGGTAGCCGAGTAGTCGGCCATAGTCAATCGCACTTCGTAGTTGAACGGCTTGCTTCCTACAGAGAGTTTATCCCGCCAGGTCAGAACAGCCTCCCAGCCTTTGGTCGTCAGGTCGGCGTAGTTGCCTTTCGGAACATCGGTACCGAATACGGCTGGCAGGGTCATCCCTACGGTAAACATACCCGTTGTTTTGCGGATGTAAGCGTCGCCGGTAAACGTCAGTCGGTTGTTCAGCATCGCCAGATCAATACCGAGGTCAGAGGTTGTCGAGGTTTCCCAGGTCAGGCCATCGGGAAGAACGGTTGGCTGGCCGGTTTTTTGCGGCTTCACCCCATTCAGGATACGGCCCGACTGGGCGATGCTGAACTGTTCCTGAAACGCATAGGAGGCAATGCTACCATTACCCAGTGACCCATACGATGCTCTGATTTTCAGATCGGTAATGGCTTTGGGTGATACTTTCCAGAAGGGTTCGTTCGAGACGCGCCAACCTGCCGATACCGAAGGGAAGAAGGCATACCGCTGATCGGATGGGAACTTCGACGAGCCGTCGTAACGACCGTTCAGTTCGAGCAGATAACGGTCTTTGAATGCGTAGTTCAATCGGTAAAAGCCACCCAGAATGGCCCAGGTTTCCATGCCGCCACTGGTCGTGATTGACTGCCCAAGGGCCAGGCTAATGTCCTGTGCATCGGCATAAATCAGTCCATTGCGGACAACTTCCAATCGACGGAAATTCGAGTGCTCGTAGTTGTAACCCGCCAGCACTTTCAGGTAATGGTTGGGGCTGAAGCGCGGTTCATATTCCGCATACAGGTTTGTTGCCGTGTAGATCGTCTGGCGATACAGATTTTGCAGGTCGTTGTAGTTGGTTCCGACGTATTCGATTACACCCGGTTTGCGGCTATAGGGCACCGGCACCCGAGTCCGAAACTCATCGTTGTCGGTGGTCTGGAACGTAAAATTGCCTTTTACGCGGAATTTGTCATCGAAAAAGGTCGTGGCAAAATCGGCCGTATTCCGAAATACGCGTCGGTCCATGTTGATGCCGTTTTTGCCGTACCAGAAATCGCCCACGGTATAGGCGGCCGAGTAAGACAATGTTCCATCCGGGTTGAACATCGGGGCATTGTTGTGGCCTTCGTCGGAAATATTCCGCCAGATACCGCCCCCTTCGCCCACGTTCAATGGGTTATGGTACTTCATCGACGAGAAATCGGCATTGTTCGTGATTTTCAGCCAGGGGTAGAGCTGGATGGAACCCTTGGCCCGTAAGCTCATGATCTTGTAATCGTCCGAATTGTACCTGAACAGACCATCCTGGGTATAATAGCGACCCGTTACGTAAAAATCAGCCTTGCCGCTACTGCCCGAAAACGACAGATTGTGCTCCGTAGCGCTCAGGCTTTTCTTGTAAAGTTCGCCGTACCAGTCGGTGTTTTCGTAATACACATATTCGCCGGTAGTGGGGTCTACAACGGTCTTTGGCAGGCTGGGGTCGTTGTTCCGACGTTCGAGTTCGGCCAGGTAAGCGGCCGAGAATTTGACCGTCTTGTTGATGTTCTGCGGGGTTTGCGCATAGTCGTTCCAGGCCGACCAGCCCTCGTTGAACATCTTGGCGAACGTGTAGCCGTTCGTTACAAAATTAGGGACCGAAGTCGGGCTTTTGATCGAGCGGTTCACCGAATAGGTTACGCTGGTACGGTCTTTCGTTGGACTTTTTGTCGTGATCAAGACCACACCGAACGCACCCCTTGCCCCGTAAATGGCGGCCGAAGCGGCATCTTTCAGGACCGATACACTGGCTACGTCATTCGGATTCAGACGGCTTGGATCGCCTTCTACACCATCAATCAGTACCAGTGCGCTCCCTCCCTGACCGATCGAAGTGGTACCCCGAATGTTGAAGGTAGGCGACTGAATGGGTTTCCCGTCGCCCATGGTTAGGTTAAGGTTCGGGATAGTGCCCTGAAGGCCTTGCGATAAGTTGGGCAGTGAACGGTTTTCAAGTACTTCGCTGGTCACCTGATCGACGGCACCAGTTAGGTTCACTTTCTTCTGCGTGCCATAACCCACCACGACTACCTCTTCCAATGACTTGGAATCGGCTTTAAGCGTCAGGCTAATTACACTCTGATTACCCACCAGAACCTCCTGGCTCAGATAACCGACAAACGAGTAGATGAGGGTGGCCTTACCGTCGGGCACCGAAATACGGTATTGCCCTTTGGCGTCGGTCGTTGTACCACGCTGCGTGCCTTTAACCACCACACTGACCCCTGGTAGTACTTCGCCTTTGTCGTCGCTGATGGTTCCCGTAATGGTCAGGTCAGCGCTGACCAGGGCTGGTATCGACAGGGTGTTTATGGAAGGTAGTGTGAATGAGGTACTTTCAACCGTCTTTTTACGAAGAAGGATGCGGCTACCTACCACTTCATACGAAATGCGGAGTGGACTCAGCAGTTCGTCCAGTACTTTGGAGAGTTTACCATTTGCTACATTGACCGACATTTTCTGGTCGGCCCGAATGCTGTTGGTGCTGTACACAAACTTGACATCCGTCTGTTTTTCGAGTCGATTCAGGATTTTCCAGATTTCGACCGATTCCATTTTCAGCGTGACTTCCTTATTCAGAATTTCCTGAGCGTGCGTGTCGCGGGCAAACGACAGGCCGTAGCAGAGAGCGAAGAGCAGTAACTGCACAACCGTTGTCTTCATGGCGTTCCACAAAACCTGTTTTAGGTAAAATTGTCTCGTCATAATAATACGATGTTCATGAAAAAGAGAGATGAGTAATTGGGTAAATTGAGCGTGGGAGGGCAATCTAAAGCGCGACGAATGGTTTCATCCCGCAAAAGTAGGGTTGTCTGTATTACCAGTATATTAACTCTATAGGATGATTTGTTAAGTTTGTTTTTCTAGTTTTGACAGCCTTCGCCATTAATGAAAAGGGTGGTACCACGCCGTTCATAGGTGGCATTTAGCGACTTACAAACCAGATCAAGCTGTAGATAAAGGGGTAACTCATTGAGGTCGCCATTAAACACACATTTGTTCAAGGCCTGGTTTTCGACAATGAATTCAATGCCGTAGGCTTTGCTGAGCGAAGCGAGTACCTGCCCCAGCGGAACCCGATCGAATACGAAGTGGGCTTTGTTGTCGGGAGGCAGCACCATTTGTGGGGTTTCGATTAGCCCAGGTGTCAGTTTCTGCGATACTTTGTCGAAGGTTATTTTCTGGTTCGGTATCAGAATAACGCCATTGCGGTTGCCGTCCGATTTCCGGGTGGCTTCATACACCGAGACTTTGCCTTTGCTCACCCGTACTTCAATCGACTTGTCTTCTTCGAAGGATTTTACCGTAAATCGTGTTCCCAGCACCTGCGTTACCAGATTACCTGTATGAACAATGAACGGGCGGGAAGTATCTCGGGTAACATCGAAGGTGGCTTCCCCCTGAAGGTATATTTCCCGCGTTTTTGTGCCGAACTGTTCCGGATAGCTCAGATTGCTTCGGGGGCTAAGCAATACATAACTGCCGTCTTTCAGGCTGATCTTCTCAGCTTTATTCGATGTGTTTTTAATCGTAATATTTCCTGTTGATTCGGGGCTTTTCCGGGCAATTGACCGAGCTGCCTGATGCGTATTGAGCTGATGGCTGACAAAGAACCCGGCAAGGATAAAAAGTAGGATAGAAGCGGCAACCGCGCTGACCCGGAACCAACCATACCGGACCAGAAAAGGTTGTTGACCTAATGTATTGGTATAAATGCGTTTCCACAAGCGAGTTTGAAGCGTATGTTTTTCGGTGGGATTGATGGTAAGCTGGCTTTGCTCAATCATGTGGTCCGACCACTCACGCATCAGCTTTTCCTCATCGGGACTGGTTTCTCCGGCGAGGTATTTCTCGATCAGTTTATCGAAATCGTACTGGTTCATGGGATGGTGCGTTTGGGCGGATCAGTTCTGATAAATTCGAAGTTGCTCCTGTAGTACTTTGAGCGACTTGGTGATATGGTATTCGACCGCCTTTTCCGACAGGTTGAGTTGCCGGGCAATACTTTTCACGGGTTGATTCTCGAAACGACTCAACTTAAATACCTCGCAGGTTTTTTCGGGTAGTTTTTTCATGACTTCCTCTACCGCTTTCGATAAATCGGCAAACTGCACGGTTTCGTCGGTCAGCTCGGCCTGATGTAATTCGTGCAAAATGAGGTATTCCTGATAACGGCGATTCCTATGAACAAAACAAGCTCTAATG
>NZ_MKUD01000043.1 GCF_001898575.1 Spirosoma sp. 48-14 | reverse complement strand
TCTTGGAATATTACCAGCACACAAACCTAAAGGGCGGCCCGGCAGCGGTACAAACAGTCGGCAAAAGCGTCCTTATCCAAAAATTTGAGCACCCGATTAAATGTATCATGGGATGGAATGCCGTTAGGCAGACTCAGAAAGGTTCGCAGGAAGGGCTCTTTCTGCCGACCGTAGAGGGCGATTTCCTCATAATCATCAGCGCCACAAATGACAGCTAACAAGGTGATTACCAATATATCAAGCAATAGATGCCGTTTACGTCGATTCAATCGAAAGTCAGGTACGTTTGCGAAAAAAGTAGTCCAATCCATGCCACAAAGATCGGTTCTAAAAACAAACGCCCTATTTTAATGCGTTTAACCTGTTGATATCTGAGTGTTTCCATTTTAATAATGATTTACGGTATACTGTTGGTTATGCTTTCAAAGCTTAACATACTCGGCATGGGCGCCTATCCAGCAGACAAATAGATGAACCTGATTTTTTCCAAAGGCGTATTTGCAGATCATTCTGTAATAATTGCCGCCGATATCAAACACAATACGGTTGGTGCCATTACCGAGCAAATCGGCTGCCCCAAATGTATCTTTAATAGCCTCAGGTGTCTGCCAGTCGGCAAACTTGACTACGGTGAGCCAAACCTTAAAAGAACATTTACTGCGAGCGGTCTTTTCGGCGTAAGCCTCAATCGTCTCCTTTCTAATTAGATGAACCTTCCTAAGCTTCTGTAACCATTCGCAGGAGGCTGTCTCAGATAGGAGGATATTTTGAGATTAGATTAAGTGAAACTGTGTATATAGGGTGGCTTTAACCCTAAACAAAGACGCGCTACTTGGCAAGACGCTTAGAGACTAGTTTTAAGTGGGGGCGGTTTTAATAGGGTTAGTGGGGATAAAAGCATGGCTAACGGGTGAACAGCCTAGTTTGTAGTTGCTTCAAAAATGACTTATCGATGTTAGCCGTCCCCCGTTTCATTAGCTGAACCGATTACTATTTTTACGTAAATACAGCATAGCCTCTTTCACGGCTTGTGCCGGATTTTTTGGGTTGAACCCTAATTCTGTCCGTGCTTTTTTCGTATCAAAGTCTTGTTGCAGTCCTGAAAACATGGCGATGTCTTTGGTGGTTAGCAGGGGCGCTTTTCCGGTTAACTTGCTGCCCATTTCCATAAACCAGGCAACGGCAAAAAGTATGAGCTTGGGCACTGCCATAGGTAATTTAATCGCTAATTCGGGGTAAAGCTCCTGGGCAATTCTGGTCGTGTCTTTGATGGGCATACATGTTTCGTTGGCTAAAATATAGCGTTCGCCATTTCGGCCTTTCGTGGCCGCCAGATAACACCCTTCGGCGACGTCTTTTACGTCGATCCAATTCAGGGTGATTCCGGTTTCAACGGGAATCTGCTTTTTCAAAATCAGGTTAATGACGCTGTATGAGACATTTAACGGAGCAAAGGCTTCGCTGCCGATCATAGCCGATGGCAACACGGCAACCAGTTCAATGTTATGCTTTTGGGCTAATTCAAAGGCTAATTTCTCTCCGTCGTTTTTAGCGTTGAAATACATATCCCGGCGGTCGGTATTGTAGCCGTTGCTTTCTTTTATGGGAAGTTTGGTGAATTCCGTCGCTGCGATGGAACTTACATAGACAATTCGTCTTACGCCTGCTTCAACTGCGGCCTCTATAGTGTTTTTTATACCTTCGAGATTTACGTCATAGATTTCTTTTTTCGGGTCTTTGGCCCAAAGTTTAAACGCGGCTCCAACCGCATAAAATACGTCAACGCCCTGCAATGCATTTATCAGTGATTGCTTATCGGTGATGTCGGCCTGTACTACGTCGCAATTCAATCCGGCAAAGGGCTCTTTGTTTTTGATGGTACGAACCGAAGCCCGAACCCCTTTGTCAATCAGTAATCTCACTACGTTGTTGCCCAAATGCCCGTTAGCGCCTGTAACCAGGGCCAGATTTTTTTGTGTCATAGTTTTGCCAGTTAGTTACGACACAAAATTCAGGCTTGCTTAGGCAACCCTGCTTCACAAATGTTACCGAATCATCTCCTTTCGAATTCGGCTCAAACTTTTCGGATTCATCCCCAAAAACGAAGCGATGTATTGTAACGGAACACTGTGCACTATATGCGGGTAATTATCGATGAGTTTTTGGTATCGTTGTTCTGCCGGGAGCGTGGCTAATTCGTTTGAGCGATTTTCGTTATAAGCGAGCGACTGCTGAAAAATCAAAATGCTGAAATCCTTAAACGCGGTGCTTTGCTGTGTCAATACATCCAGGTTATTCCTGGTAATCCGAAGTAATTCGCACTCCGTAACGCACGCTACGTTTTCGTTGGATTTTACCTGATTGATGAAGTTGACATACGATGTGATAAAGCCGGGTGGGCAGTTGATGTGGGTTGTCACCTCATCGCCTTTGTCATTATAATGAAATAGTCGCACAAACCCAGACACAACAAAGTATACGTATTTCGGAATTTTCCCTTCTTCTTCAAGAATACACTTTTTCGGAAAAAGCACCGGCTCAAAATACTGCTCGCACAACGCTTGTTCTTTTTGGGAAAATGGTACGTTATGAGCAATGAGCTTTACTAGCTGTTCGTGCATATTCAAACCGATGTTATGTGTAGTGCATTTAATCAACCATGTTTTCAATTCGTCGAAACCTACTCATTTCCAGAATGGTTTCGTGCGAAGATTCCGTATTGATACAGCATACTCATTTTTGAGTTGCGTATGAATAGCCATACAAATGGCAGGATGCCCCAAGTTATAACTAATTGTGTTGTCAATGTTTACCGGAACCATCTGCTTTATGTTTTCCAGAACCGTTTCGGGAGGTACAGAATCCATAACATGACAGTCCAGTGGAAAACTATGGTCGATATCGGCAAACAGGTCATCGTTATGTTCTGCGTAGATAAAACTTCTGACGTTTTTGCGGATGGCAAGCCCTCTGTTTAGTTCATACAGGTGCGATAAAGATGTTATATCCCCAATCAGCAAATAGTTGTCAGCCGTGTTATCGACCAGATGCTTACCCCTGGGTTGATTAAAATAAACCGTTTTTCCTCGCTGAATCGCTTGAATCCAGTGGGCTCCCTTCCCATTTGAAAACGTACAGATCGCTAAGTCGGCAATTTAGTAAACCGGTTCATAATTCCAGAAGGAAGATTTGCGGTTTTCACAGGATCATGATATGGATTGCCTAAATAAAAATCGGCGGTAATGCCTGGTACGTAGTACATTCAGGCAAAATCACGGCTTTGGACCTTAATATGAAAGGTATGTTCAGCTATTTATCTTTCTTCAGAATAACACCGCTGTAGATGTAATCCAGGTTATTACGGTATCTCATACAATCAATGTTTTATGGGCTGCAAATCTGACAAAGCCGCTACCGAAAAACATTGATGCAGCTCAACGTGTTGATTTCATTTCACTTTAGCTTTCAGCCTGCTAAGGGTTTCCTGCGAGATATTCAGATACGAGGCCACTAGTTTATTGGAAAGACGTCGGACAATAACCGGATTTTCGGCTAGTAACAGCCGGTATTTTTTGGCAGCATCCTGGATCAGAAAAGACCTCAGTCGTTTGGTATTAGTCACATACGCGTTTTCCAGATAATAGCGGTAAAATTTCTCCCACTGCGGAATCGTATCCAACAGGTGATAAAAATCGTGGTGGCTGATGGAGAGCAGTTGGGTGGGTTCGGCGGCCTGTATAAATTCTTCGGAAGCGTCGCCCGTAATAAAGCTGACCAGTGCCGTGGCAAACTGGTTTTCAAAGGCAAAATAGCGAGTGGCTTCCTGACCTTTCTCGTCGATGAAGAATACCCGTAAACAACCCTTGCCAACGAAGTAGGTTCGCTGGCTGGTTTGTCCGTGGGTTACCACGATTTCGTTTTTGGTTAGAGTCAGTGGTCTGAAATAGGAAAGAATCGTATTCAGTTCCTCCTCACTGACCTTAATCTGACGGTTGATATACCGACTCAGTTGTTCGTGCATTCATTCAGCGTTAATTGATCTATGGTCTGGTGGCTACCCGCTCCGCCAGTCTGCGTGCGTTGGGAATGATGATGAAGGCAGCCGCATAGGCTACGGGCAGCATCACACTCCAGGCTTTAAGGAACTTCAGGAACCAGTCGGGCCCAAAGCCATAGTTCCGCATCAGGCCGACAAACGCCATGATCAGCGTCATCGGGATTACCACAAACAGGGTGTTAATGTACTTAAAATGTTTCTTTTTCATGTCGGGACTGTTTTGCATTCTTGACGCTGCAAAAGTGCATGGTCCAGACACCGAAAGCCTTGATGTAGATCAAGATTTCGTTCTAATTTATCGTATCTAAGCTGTTGTGAGACGTGGTGAAAAATAGTCGGGCCACCAGGTGGATAAAAAGTAATCACAGCTGTTACACAATCTATCGGCCACGCTACAGGGTTGGTTCCCAGCCCGTCTCGTAGTCCCGCTTCCAGAATTTCAGGGCGTTTTTATTAGTCAGAATATGACCGTTCGTTGGGTCAATAGCCAGCGCATCGCCGGAGCGTAAAGCAATGTTACCTAGCTGACAAAGGAGCGTGCTCTGATGACCACTTAAAATGCCTGACGTCAGGGGAGTACCTGTCCTGATCGCTTCGATGAAATTCTGGATGTGCGTTGCGTCTAATGCCTGCGACGGGTTCATTTTATTACGGGGGTCGATGGGTAGATCGTTCTTAATATCCTTGACTAGCTTATTGTCGAGGTCGAAGATTTTGTAGGCATTGCCACCTCCGTATTCCAGCGAGCCTTTTTCGCCGTAAAACGTAACGCCCACATCGCTGCCTTCTACCGTTCGCCCGTTGCAGCTTCGGCCTTCCCAGCTCATGGCTGTGTTGTTCGGGAAGGTCAGATTGATGACCTGCGTGTCGGGGGTTTGCCAGTCATCTTGATAGCGATACCGACCACCCAGCGACGTAACTTTATTGGGGTACTCGACATCCAGTCCCCAGCGCATCAGATCGAGCATGTGCGTACCGTTGTTGAGGGCTTCGCCGGTACCCCAATGCCAGAACCAGTGCCAGTTATAGTGAATAACGTTGTCTTTATAAGTACGTCGGGGAGCGGGTCCCTGCCATAAATCATAATTCAGCCAGCCAGGTACGGGCGCAGGTTTGCCTATACCGATGGTGGCCCGGTTGTTGGTGTACCAGCCTTTGGCAAAATAAGGTCGACCAATGGCCCCATTCTTTAACTCCTCCATAGCCTGTCTCACATTTGGCCAGGAGCGCCGTTGGTTACCCATCTGGACAATATTCTTGTACTTAGCCGCCACGGCTACCAGCAATTCGCCTTCATATGGGTTATGGCTACAGGGCTTTTCAAGATACACATGTTTGCCCGCTTTGGAGGCCAGAATAGCCGCTGGCGCATGCCAGTGGTCGGGTGCCGCAATGACAAGCGCGTCCATGTCTTTGTCGTCGAGGGCTTTCCGGAAGTCGGGCTGATTTTTTGGTTTCGTTTTCTGAATGCCTTCTACGGTCTTGATGCACGTTTCGGCTGCCCTTGAATCGACATCGCAGATGGTAACTACTTCGCAATTGGGTTGGAGGGCGTAGTTGCCAGCCAACGCCAATCCGCGACTGTTGACACCCATGACCCCCACGCGCACTTTTTCATTAGCGCCCAAAATTCGACCATAGCTTTTGGGGGTAAACTGCGGCAAAACGCCCCCAACCGACAACGCGGCTGTTCCGATAACCGTTTTTTTGACAAAGCTTCGTCGGGATTCCAGAGATAGGTCACTGATTTTGTTTTTCATGACTGGCGGATTTTAGGAGGAAGAAAGGATGTTTCTACTTGCCTTGAGGAGCCCAGTAGGTACAATAGCCGGTTGTATAAACGGGGCCCTTGAAGAGCATACACGAGCCACAGCTTTGTCCTTCTTTGGGGGGAAGCCACAAATTGCAGTTGCCGCATTTCGATTCTGGCCGGGGTGACTGAGCGACGTAGCCCAGCTTTTTTCGGGTTTGTAAATCGGTTTCGCTGACACCCGAAAAGTCCTCACAGGGATTGACTGATGCCTTTTTCTCTTCCTGACCGGACGTTGTTTTAGACTGACATCTACTCAGTACCAGCGCCAGCCCTAAAGCTGTTGATACCGAAAAAATGGATTTGCCAATAAATTGTCGTCGGGAGTAGCGTTGTTGTTTAGTCATTATATTCATTCGTTAGAATAATTACTGTTTAGGCTATACTCCGGCGTATCCTCCGTCTGTGTTCACACAGAACGCATTGACCGAGGCCGATTTACAGTCGTTCTGTGCGAACACAGACAGAAAATATCGATAGATGAATTACGGCAAATTCGTTTTTTTGCCTTCGGCCAAACCGTTCGTTACACTGGCTTTCCAATGGGGTTGCTTATCGAATAAGGTGGCTAACTCAGGGGCTTCGTTACCACGCTTTCGGGAGCCAATTACAAAGGCCAGGCCGTGCAGAAATGCGTTGGCTTCGGGTGTTTGGACCTTAAAGAAGAGGCCGTTTTGCACCAACTGTCTGGCCAATGCTACCGACGACCCCGCTTCTGAACTGAGAATGGCCATTCGGAACCAGGGGTCTTTGCCGTATTGCTCCAGCAGGCTTGCCAGCGCTGGGGTAACGTGTTGAGCCGGGAATTGACCCAGACTCAGGGCGGCCTGGAACGCTACCAGAACCGATGAATCGCGAGCTTTTTCGATAATCTGGGGTAAGGTAGCCGGGAACCGTTCCGCCAGCATTACGCCATAGGTTCGGATCTCGGGTTGGTGATCCTGCATCGCCTGCTTTACCGTTGCTATATCCAGTGCATTCAGGCCTTCCAGGGTAAAAAATGCGTGTAAGCGAGCCCGTGGATCGGTGTGGTTGGTGAGCATCTCCCGAAGGGCCGGAATAATCGATTTGTCCTGTTTTTCGAGCAGCAGGCGTTGCGCCTGCAAACGCCACCATTGGTTGGTATGCGCTAGTAAACCGACGAGTTGGGCACTGGTTTTATTCCTCAGTTTAGGCTGAACAATAGCTGCTTTGCTCCCTTTATCCGCAACTCGATAGATGCGCCCCAGCTGGCTGCCGTTCATAAAATCCATGTCTGCCTTGAGGTCTTCCGGGATGGCCGTGGGTGTTTCGATGTGCTGCCGATACATGTCGACCACATACAGCGCTCCGTCGGGGCCGACCGTGAAGTTGACTGGCCGGAACCAGGGATCGGTTGAAGCAAGAAATTCATGTGCTTTCTCCTGAGTAGCCCGTTGAGCGATGAATTGGGGGCCCGTGGCCGAGTGTTTCAGCCCATCCCGGTGGATGAGATTACCCGCAACTTCACCCGTAAAGATCGACCCATAATAGTCTTTCGGTAAGGCGTCGCCACCATAATAGGTACCTCCCGAGGCCCCCGTAAAGTGGTCATCGGCGTATTCGTGCCGATCGGTGAGGTGAGCCTCCTCAAACTGCTGGTTTCGCCGTTTCGTTCGTTCCTGCCGCCAGTAGGGGGCCGGGGTTTCCTGGAACATAATTGGGTCGTGGTCCGAAATATTGACCGTAGGTTCGAGGGCTGGAAGATGCTTATGTCGGTACAGGTAGCGGGCCGGAATGGGCGCCTGCTGAATGTGCAGGCTATTTTCCGTAAAGAACCGATTGCCCCAGTCGTCGATAGCCAGTCCAAATTGCCCCGAACTCGACTCGATTTCAAACTGCCCGCGATCCAGGCGAAACCGAAAATCTCCTCCTTTGACCGAAACGGGCGGTGCTTTAGGATTTCGGGTGAAGCGAATTTCGCCCTCCCGGCCCGTGTTGGATGCATAAATCCAGTTGTCGACACTGTACCGGAGGTTGGTAATCTGGGCTTCGGAGTTGTCGGCGAAGAAACCGGTGAACAGGATTTCCTTCACATCGGCCCGATGATCGCCTGTGGTGTCTTTAAGGAACAGGATGTTGGGGGCAGCCGTCACCAGCAAGCCCCCTTGCCAGGGCAAAATGCTGGTAGCTTCGGAGAGGTGATCGGCAAAGACCGTTGCGGAGTCGGGCTTCCCGTCGCTGTCCGTATCGATCAGCATTCGGATGGCTCCCCGTAGCGATCCATCGTCGGGTTTGACGGGGTAATCGGGCATTTCGACTACGAACATGTTGCCTTCTTCGTCAAACGCCATATCGACCGGGTCCAGCACGAGGGGCTCAGCGGCAAACACCGAAACCGCTAATCGATCATCGCTCAGGTGGAAGCTTTTGAGTGCCTCTTCAGGCCTAAGCGCTTCTTTGTAATGCGAACAGGAAACCAATAGACCTATAGCCAAACCAACGGCTGCAATACGAAATCGGTTGTTTATTAGATGCATAGTATAGTTGGTAGTCCGTGAATCAGTTCCGTTTAGGTAGTCCAATCTGATCGGCCAGACGGTTTATTTCCTGATAAATCAGGGTCGGAACCTCGGGTGCCCAGGTGGCTGGCAGGCCATAAACCATCTGCGATGAAGCGCCTTCATACCCCCCTTCCTGCAAAATGGTGGGAGAAGGTATGTAGCCCATGACATCGTTGGCATAGCCCATCACGAAAATGTCCTGCCCGAAGCGTTTTTTACAGTCAATGGCGTATTGGATAACGAGTTCGCCACCGAAACTCAGGATGGATTGATCACCTAACCGCCAGATTTGCAATGGGTAAGTGTAGTGGCTTAGGAAGGGTTTGCCGTGCTTTGTTTCGGCCAGCATACGCGTTGCCCAGCGCTTGAGGTAACCTTCGTTTTCCTGAATGGTCTTTGTCAATTCGGCTTCGGATGGGGGAGCCGAAAGTGGTAGGTCAATTTCCGAATAGGCTGTGCGAGCCTGAGCGGCAAGGCTGCGCATGGGCTCGTCGAGTACGCGATCAACGGCTGCGGCTAACTCCTGCCCATACTGACGAGCCAGGGGTACTGTACGGCGGGGTAATGGATTTTGATCGCCAGCCGCGCCCTGAAAGAACATCGCCGTTACGCCAGGATACGTTTTCTCCAGTTCCAGTTGGGCAAAGCCAGCGTAATCGCCCGACCATTGGTATACATCCAGTACCGTAGGGTGGCAGGCATAGCCGAACACAATGGTTTTTAGCTTTCCATTGGAATCGACAATCTTAATAACCGGAACAGCGTAATCGTTTGGGCCTTTCAGCTCCGTCTGTTCCAGAAGCGCACCTTCTTTGTTGTTGCGTCGATTCACCTGAAACCGGGTCACTCCATTTTGGGCGAATAACTCGACAGGTTCCAGTTTCTGTAGCGCCTGGCCAACCAACGTAATGATCTGCACTTCCAGCCAGCGGGAATAGCGATCAATTTTTCCCTGCTCCCTGGCCTCGAAGGGGTAAATATCCTGCAGGGCCTTGTCCACTACCGGCCCCGAATGAGTATGTGAACTACTGAGAATGATCTGCGCTTTGGTCAGACCAAACTGCCTGTTCAGCCGTTCGCGAATATGGTCCGACATGGATTTGGGAAAACCAAGTATATCGGTCGTCACCAGTACGACCCGATGCCCTGTTTCGTCTTCCAGCGCAAGTGCTTTGGCCCATAGATCATGAAGTTTTCCATCAGCCGCATGGGTGCGGGAGGCATAACCTGCCTGCCAGATGGCCTCTCTCGGGGTAATAACTCCTTTGGCTGTTCCAGCTTTCCAACCCTTCGCCAAAGCCGGGTTATGCATCCATATCACCAGCCACAGTAACATCGTCAATCTCAATCGATTTCTTGTTGCTGACTCAGGCGTTTGTTGGTGCGGTGTATGTAGGGGCCGAATGAGCGCCATGCGGTTGTCTGGTTGAGATTATTTCTTCGCTATAGCCATAATATGTTCGAGAGTGACGGCAGACCCACCGCGACGTTTACTTTCATCGGCCGCTTCCATAAACGCGAAAATCTCGATGGTTTCCGCGGGCGTGACGGGTACTTCGCCAGTCTCGTAATACTTGATAATATCGTGTAGGAGCGGTTCGTAGCCACCGTAAGGACCCAGTATCAGGTTGCCCGTCTGGGTGAAGACCGTTCCGCCGTAGTCATGCTTTCCCGTGCGGGTTCCGCGAACAGTGCCTATACGTCCATCGGCCCAGGTGCCTACAATGATGTCGGTGCCATCGGTATGTACGCGGACCACCTGTTGGCAACCCGTACCCATCACCGTGTACAACGTTTCTACCCCATGAATGCCGTACCAGAAAAAGTCGGGATGCGTTTTTTCGAGTACCGCCGGGCTAAACGTATCAGCCCCCACAACCTGGCTTTTCGTCACGTTTTCAATGCCTTTGATGTGCCGGAGGGACGAAGCCGAAAAAAGGGGGATATTGTATTTTTTAGAAGCCTCAAAAATGGCAATAGCCTCCGGGAGCGAAGCCGCAATTGGTTTGTCGATGAAGACGCGTTTGCCTGCTTTTAGTACCTGTAACGCCTGTTCGAGGTGCAGTCGGCCATCGTTGGTTTCCAGCAATACCACATCGACCTTTTTAAGTAAGTCACTGATGGAGCTAACGATTTCGACGTTCAACTTTTTGACTTCTTCGGTATAAGCCGGCACGCGCGATGTGCTGCTTTCGATGTCTTTACTCCCCTGCGGATAAGCCGCCACGACTTTATAACCCAGGTAACTCGGATTGGCGTCTGGGGCATTGAGCGCTTTTACAAACGCTGTACTATGTGAGGTGTCCAACCCAATCATGCCCACGCGTTTGCCCGTTGCTACAGCCTGTTGGGCCTGAAGCAGCGTGGGGGCCAGTAGCAAAGCTGCACAGCCCTGCGATGTCTGTTTTAAAAAGAATCTTCGACCGGATGCTGATGAATTCATGATGTTAGGAAAGAGTTTTTTGACAGGATTAACATGATTTACAGGATTTTTTTGGATTACAATCTTGTAAATCCTGTCAAAAAAGCCATTATACTTTTGCCTGCGTAGTACCGCCTTTGCTCATTGCAATGTCGACGGGTTTGTTTTTCTGCCACGACCCGCCCGTAAAGTCCGGTACATCGATCGAGTTGGACCGGTGCGCTACCGACCAGGCACTCAGCGGCCCCACCGAACTCCATAATGCAGCATCATACACGTCCTGGTCGAGGGGGAGGCCATTTCGCAGACAGTCGATGGTACGCCAGTCCATCAGGAAATCCATACCGCCGTGACCGCCTACATTTTTGGCGATTTCGCCCATTTTTTTTACAATCGGGGGCATGTATTTTTCTTCCAGCGTTTTGATCTCTTTTTCCGTCATCCACTCATGGCCTGTGGAGTACCGGGCGGGTTCGGGGTATTTCAGCGCAACGCCTTTCGTGCCGCTAACCAGTTGAATGCGGGAGTACGGTCTTGGTGATGATACATCGTACTGTACCAGAATTGTCTTCCCTTTTTTGGTTCGGATGGTGGTCGTGCTCATGTTACCGTTGTATGGCTTGCCTGTGTACGTTTTGTAGAAATCGTCCTTAGCCGCCAGTTCCTTCGCCAGGTTTCCCAAAACAAAATCATTGCCCGACATAGAAACCAGGTAATCCATCTGATCACCCCGGTTGATATTCAGTACCTGACAAACCGGCCCTAGTCCGTGGGTGGGGTACAGGTTGCCGTTTCGTTTGTACATCTCCTCTAATTCCCACATCTGATAAAAGTGCTCTTTCGAGAAGATTAACTCCTGTAGGTTATGGATATAAGCGGCTTCGCAGTGGACGATTTCGCCAAAGAAGCCGTGCCGCGCCAGATTCAGATTGAGCAATTCCGTGAAATCGTAGCAACAGTTTTCGACCATCATACAGTGCTTTTTGGTACGCTCTGACGTTTCGACCAGTTGCCAGCACTCTTCGAGGGTTTTAGCGGCCGGAACTTCTACACACACATGCTTGCCGTGATTCATGGAAAACACGGCTATTGGTGTATGTAACGCCCAGGGTGTCAGGATGTAAATAAGATCAAGGTCTGTGCGCTCACAGAGTTTTTTCCAGGCGTCGGCATTCCCGAAATAAAGGTCTGGTTTGTGGCCGTGGGCTTCCAGTTTCTTTTTTGCCAGATTAACTCGCTCTTCCCGAAGGTCGCACAAGGCTTTTATCTCAACACCCTCGATTTGATTCAGTCGTTCAACGGCTCCCATACCCCGGTTGCCAATTCCCACAAAGCCAACGCGCACAACATCCAGTTTGGGAGCGGCATAACCACTCATATTAAAAACCTGAGGAGGAGTTCGGCTGGCCTGTTCACCAATCGTTTCCAGTTCGTCGGGTGTTGTGGCGTAAGCGGCAAATGGACTGGCGGCAACCAGACCCAACCCACTGAGTCCGGCTGTTTTTAAGAAATTTCTTCGATTCGTTTCCATAAAAGTTATTGCAGAATGGACAATGAATAATGTAGAATGGATAATTGCGGATAAATAGACAGGTAGTTATTCATTTTACATTATCCATTATTCATTAAAGAGTGCATCGCCCAAAAAGGCAGGTTTATAGCCTTTATCCGTAGCCCATTTTACCGCTGTCAGAATACGATCCCGAAAGTCGGGTTGGTAGGCTTCGTAGAACGGATAGAAGTATTGCTCGTGAACGAGTAAATCGACAAAGGGCGGCAGGCCCGATGGTAGGTTCGCGTAGTTATCCAGAAAAGGGCCAATGTTGGTCAGGTCTGTTTTGTCGATAACGATGCTGGCCCGAACCAAGGTGATGTCTTCCTGATTATCGTGCCAGACAAACCGCTTTTTCAGGTGCCGACGCTGTTCTACATCGAGATAGTAGGAAGCGGGTGGCAGCTCGTCATCAACATTGAAGTAACCCAGTTGGCCGATGTACCCCGCATCGCGCAGGGCTCGTGAGCCTTCCACCGTCGATTCGCCCCAGTGGAGTGTTGTGACAGGGCCCATAACGGCCTCGCCCGCAAATCGCTGAATCTGTTCGTTCACGATGGCGCAATCGTGGGCAACCTGGTCGTAGCCCGCCTGCTGATAAGGTCGATCTGGAAACTCGCCCCAGGCATGGAAACTCAGGCCGAGCCAGTCGGCATTGGCCTGCCATTCGGCTTTGAAGCGGTCGGGAAACTGCGACAGGTTGAACCCGTCGGTCTGATAAAAAAGGTTAAGGTGAATTTTGGTGCCGTAGGTTGTGTGAACCTGCTTCAAAAAGCCCAGATACGGATTGTCGAACAAGGATTGGTAGTTGCCCTGCTGTTGATAAATATCCCGTAGAAACCAGATGTTATCGTCAATCGACAGCCGATAATGACCCGCAAAATTCGGGAGCCAGTACACGCGTATGGATTTGCTTTCGTCCGTAGTGACGTTATGTACCGTAATCGTATTGTCGAATTGATTCAAGCGAACCTTTCCCGAAAAAACGCCCTGGTCATAGTTGGCTCCAATCCCATTGAGGGTTAAATAATGAGACGCAGGTGCCGATACCTGTACGTCGATTTCCAGACCGTTGGGGGTAGTCACACCATCGCGGGCGTGCAGCATATCACCGTCTATCGGACTTAAAAACTGGAGGGAATTGTTCATGTCGGTTAAAAATCTGGGGTAAACATCAACTCAAAGGATTTCAGGGGCTCGGTCTTTTTCTGAATCTTATAGTCCAGCAATTTTAGATGCAATTTTCGCCAGAGGCCAAAATCGACGTCGAATCGCCCGAGCATGGTGTTTAGTCGATACGGCATGTTTTCGGCGTTCCAGGCCTGTGCGTAGGCTTGTTTGAGCTCCCCCGTTTCGTCCATGGCATCGACTAGCAGGCTGTGGCAGGGATACGTCAGATCATAGAATACGTAATCATCCTTCGGTTGGGCCATCATCCCATTGTTCCAGCGATCGGTAATGGCTTTGGCCCATAAAAACCGACTGGCCGAATAGTTGATCAACCGAGCCGATACCAGCAGCGACTGAATGAAACTAGTGTCGGCTGGATTGGCCTGCTGAAGCGCACGGATCAGCCGTGCCTGGGCTTCCTCGGTGTGTAAGCGCACCTGTTCAAAATCAGCTTTGTGTTCGGTGGTGTTGGCCAGATAATAGGCCGAAAATGGATTCGACCAACTTTCCACGAGTGTACCGCGGGGTAGGCTTTGGGTGTTCTTGCCGAGACACTTTTCAAGATATTGACCGGCCGTTGCGATATGGTCGAAAGCGGCCTGCATATCCTGCGTATGGGCGGGGTAAACGACCGAGCTGTACTGGCCGGTAAAGGTAGTTTTGTCGGGTACGGTGCCCTGCCAGGCCGCAATGCAGCCATAGGCCATAAACAACCAGGACGCCCGGACAAAGGGCTCGACTGAATCGGTCCAGACAGACGTGATAAAGCCCAGCGTATTGTGCTGGAGGCCCGCTTTCAGGCAGAGGTTGATGTTTTCGTAGGTATAATCGGCCGAGGGGTAGATGTGTCCCCAACCCGATACGGCGGGCTGAATGAAAAAAGGCTTCTTCGCCTTCAGAACCGGATTCAGGTAGTTGTTGATGGCTGTTGTGTCGGGCGAGTATTCCCAGATGACCGGGATCACATCGGTCGGGAATTTGGCCAGAATGTTCGGGTAGAACGCGTTCATATCCGTCCAGGCCAGCAACGTTTTGCCGTATTGTTTGAACTCGTTGCTCACAAAACTGAGCTGCTGAATATAGAGCGCTTCGGGGTCAAGCTTCGTGGGAGATGCGTTGGCCAGACGCTTGGTTTCCCAGGTTTCGTCGAAGCCGACATGGATAAAGGGACTACTGAAAAGCGCCGTGTATTGCTTGATCCAGTCTTTCAGAAGCGTCTGGACGGCAGGGTTTCGCGGGTCGAGTTCGTGCCCATACTGCCCAATGGCCAGGGATGCGTATTTCTCGTTACGAATCAGCTCGTGCAGGTGCCCGTAGAAATTGACAAAGGGAATCACATCCATGTGTCGTTCGCGGGCGTAGGCAATAACCGATCTGATCTGTGCCTGCGAATAGCTTGCCTTGTAGTTCAGGGTTGGGAAGCCGTTCAGTTGAATGCTGACCTCATTATAGAAGTAATACTGATTGGTTTTCCAGCGGGCGAGAAAATCGATCTGTTTCTTGATTTCATCTACGGTCAGCAAGCCACCGTGCGCAAAATCCATCATGACACCCCGATAGGCCAGTTTGGGCTGGTCATTAATGGTGACGAACGGAAGCGTCGCCTTGGCTCCCTGACCCTGAATCAATTGACGGATCGTTTGTATGGCGTAATACAGGCCCGTTGAGGTTTGGGCCGTGATGTCAAGCCCTTTGGCCGAGATCGTAATGGCGTATTGTTCCCGATGATTGCCATTGGTGGCTTCCTGAGTTTCGGGTAATTCCTGGCCGGACGTTTTAACTGAATAACGAATGGTAGCTGTATTGGCTGATGAACTGGGCGTAATGGTCTTCCCCGTGCGTTCGCTCAGGATTTTCTTGAGTTCGTTGAGTGCAAACAGAACATCGGCAGGAACCTTTGGCGCTACATGAATCGTCAGATTCTGCAGCGGTAACGCTCCCTGACCATACTGGATAGATTGTGGTTGGGGAAGAAGGATAGGACGCTGCTGCGCCAGTGCTGTTAAACTCCAGCAATAAACAAGAATACAGGTAATCCAGAAGCGTTTCATAGTATGCTGGCGCGTGCATTTGCACGTGTCTATAATTTCGTCAGTATCCACTGACGCATTCGCAATTCTACACATGCGTCAGCGAATGCTGACGAGATTATGAGCACGAGCAAATACCCGCGCCAGATAGTGGATAGTATGAGTGCGGGTAAGCACCCGCCCCATACTACACCAACCTAATAAGTGGCTCGTCCCCCCGATAAATCGAAGGTGAAGCCCGTAGTAAAACTATTTTTGGGCGACACGATATAAGCCGCCAGATTAGCTGCTTCGTCGAGGGTGCCGCAGCGTTTCATCGGGATTTTATCGGTCATGTACTTAACCTGCACCTCCGGCATGGCATCTACCAGGGGAGTTTGAATCACGGCGGGTGCCAGCGCATTGACTGTAATACCTTTTTCGGCATACTCCTTACCCTGTACTTTGGCCATGCAGATTACGGCTGCTTTCGAGGCCGAATAGGCCAGCATGCCTGCATTTCCCTCTTTCCCGGCAATGGAGGCAATGTGCAGAATCCGCCCATAACTCCGGTCCAGCATGAAGGGTAGTGTAGCCTTGCAGGTATAAAAACTGCTCATGAAGTTTACCTCAAATACCTTGTGTAGATTTTCACTGCTCACCTCGTGGCTCTGCACGTTTGTGATCCCCGTAATACCCACGCAGTTAATGAGGGCGTCAATTTTGCCAAAGTGTGCATGTACCTGCGAAACGGCTTCGTTTACCCGACCTTCGTCGGTGATGTCGATGCCGATGCGCAAGGCATCCGGACCGTATTTTTCAAACGCCTGCTGTAAAGCGGATTCATTAAAATCGAGCAAGCCAACCTGAGCGCCTTCGGCCAGTAACTTGTGTACGATGGACAACCCAATTCCGGAGGCTGCTCCGGTAACCAGCGCAACCTGTCCGCTAAATTCTCCCATGATACTGTGGTTTTGAGTAAATGAACAATGAGGTGTTGACTATCAGGTCATTTATCCTGAATTATTTATTATTCATCTTACATTATCCATTATTCATTTTACATTATTCATTAGTTAAGCAACAAGGCTACTGGCCACTGACCGGATGGCATATTTTTCGTTGTTCACTATGTCGAGAACGCGCTGGTTCAGCTCCCGTATGTAGCTGATCGACGAGGGGTCGGGAATATAGGCGGCTTTTCGGGCGATGCTGTTGCTCAGTACACCACGGGCAATCAGCAGCTCTTTCTCGGCGTAGTGGAACAACTCCATGTTTTGGAGTGAGAAGAATATCTGCGGCATTACCCGTTCGAATAACTCGAACGCTTTGGCATCTTCGCCGGTAGAACGCAGGGTGAAAATCTTTTGCAGTATGTCGGCAACGGCCAGTCCCGGCATAACACCCCGTATACCGATGGGTACCAGTTCGAGCATGTACAGCCCCCCCCAGCCTTCAAACAGGCCAATTTTGTCGTTTGTGGCCTGAATGATGCTTTCGAACTTCGGTGCGCACAGGGGTTCTTCCAGTTTCAGGTATTTGAAATTCGGGTTCTCGTCCATCAACTCCTTGATGAATTCCACACTGATTGATGAGCCGCCGGGATTAAAGTCCTGAATCAGAACGGGTGTGTTTGGGATCGACTGTAAAAATTCGGACAGATATACTTTTAGCGAGGTTTCGGGTAGGCTGAAAATTCGGGGAACCGCCAGCGAGATTACGTCGGCACCGGCCTGCACATTAGCCTGCGCCAGTCGGATGGCTACTTTTAGCGAAGGATGATTCGACTGAGCGACGATTTTCAACCGACCCGCAGCCCGTTCAACGGCTACCCGTACAACCTGTAATTTCTCGTCGTCGGTCAATTTGTAAAATTCGCTGGCGTAGGCGGGCAGGCAAACAGCCTTGATCCCACCGTCGATGGCAAAGTCAATTAAACTGCGGAGCGCGTCTTCGTCGATCTCTTCATTTTCGGTAAATGGTGTTGGAATAATGGGTACTACGCCAAACAGTTCGTTGTCTGTGTTTGTCATAACTTTGCCGGTTCTTGATTAATGTTAGCTACTTTTTTTTGTTGTACTTTACTATCGACAATGGATAGGATAAGGGTTGAGGCCAGCACGAGAATGCCACCAATGATGGCCTGTCGGTTCAGGGTTTCACCGAGCCAGATGGCAGCAATGGGTAACCCCATGAACGTGATGAGGTAATTCGATAAAGCGACCTGCGTAGCATCCAGATTCTTCAACGCTTTGAAAAACAGGAGCATCGACAGGAAATTGTGAAAGAGCGTCAGCGAGATCATGCCGATCCAGGTGTTCGTAGTGAAGCTCGGAACCTTCCCAAACATCTCCGGCTCGTAATACAGCACCAGGGGCGTTAACAGAATCGACATCACCAGGTAGGTATAAAAAACCATCTCCATCTCGGTGTATTGGCCCGATACTTTTTTGCAGCCCACATTGTAGTAGGCATTGCCCAGAATCGCCAGGAAGATCAGGCCGTTGCCCAGGGCATAGCGGGAGCTTAAGTCCATCCGTTTAATGTCGTCGGTTGAGCAGAGAATCACCCCAATGATGGCGATGGCAAAGCTGATCCAGCGGGCCGTATTCATTTTTTCTTTCAGGATCAGAAAGGCGAAAACGGCCGTAATCACGGGCAAGGTCATGACCAGAATGGCGGCATTACTGGCTAACGAATACTGCGTTCCCCAAGTCATCAGTACCTGCGAGGGGAAGGCGCCGAGAGCGGCCAACTGCACGAAAATCAGGATGTCCTTTAGCTTCTTGCCGCCCTTTCGAAAATCCCGGATGACAAACGGAGCCAGGAAAATCGTGGCCAGCAGCATCGGTGCCCAGACGGTAAAATACGGCCCGACCTGATCCTGCGTCAGTTTGATGCTGGTGAAATGGAAGGCCCAGATCAGGTTGCAGAAAAACAGAATCGCCCACGACTGAATCGACTTGTTCATAAGCTCGCTTGTAAAAACTGATTCGTTTTGTAGGTGTCCAGCGCGTCATAGTCCAGCTCAATGCCCAAGCCTGGTCCCGTCGGTACGATAGCCGCTCCGTTCTCGAAGCGGATGGGTTCGGTAATCAGGTCGTCGGTGCGGACCAGCTCGCCAAACAGATCGGACGGAATGGTACAGTTGATGCTGGCTGCGGCAATATGCAGCCCCATCGTTTCCGAGATGCCCAAGTCCACCTCCGAACCCCGCCAGCAGGATTTACCTTCCAGATGCGCGATTTCAGCCAGCAGCACCGAGTTGTAGGCCGACCCATTAATGTTGTACCCATCCACGGCATCGGCCCGAACAAAGGCAATCATGTCGCGAATGTCCTGCGTGTAGGGCAGGGAAATATGTCGGTACATGGGCATACCCAGCGTTTCGCGGAGGTACTTGAACCCGGTAACATCGGCGTGCAAAATCGGGTCTTCGAGGCCCAGCATAATGGTTCTGTCAACGCCTTCCATCAACCGGAGGGTTGTCTCCACATCGGTCCAGCGCTGGTTTGGGTCAAGCAGGATTTTGATGCCATCACCGCATTTGTCCCGAATGGCTTCCGTCCAGAGCCGAACCGGATCTTCGTCTGAGCATTTGAATTTGAACGCCTTATGCCCTTTTCGCATCGCTTCATACGCTTTCTGGGCAGCATCTTCCGGCGTCCGGCGACCTGTCCAGCCAAAACAATCAATCCGGTCGCGGTACGTACCACCCAGGAGTTGGGACACCCGCACATTGAGCAACTTACCAACAACGTCCAGCACCGCCGACTCAAACGCTTCGTAAATGCGCTGATCAACAATGGGTAAGCGACGCCAGTTAAGTTTTAGCACATCCTGCCCAACCAGATCCTGCATGGCCTGATGGAGTAACTCCCCAGACGCACTCCGGTAGGTTTCGCCAATACCCGTCAGGCCGTTGGCCAGCGTGAGTTCAATGATCCATTTGGGTTGGTTGGCAAACTCGGTCCAACGCTCACCGGTCAGGAATTTTTTGGCAAAGGCCGAATCGCTGTCGATGACTTCATCGGAGTTCAGGCTGCCCGGTTTGGCCGGAACAATCACTTCGGTAGCCTTTATGGTTTGAATACGTGTCATTTAGTATCGTCGGTAGCGGTAGGCGTGTAGGTTTGCGCGAGTTTCCGGATGTCGTAGCTGAAGTCGATGAACTTCTCCTCCCATTCTTTGGCCGATTCGGGCGTGTAGGGGTAAAATCCCTGGGCATTCTGCACGCCTTTCGCCCCCGAGGCAACCAGCTCTTCCATCAGTTTCGGTGTTTCGGTGCTGTTGCTGAGGTCAGGGAACAGGTCTTTCATAACGGTCAGGTAAGCGGGAATGCCCGTCAAGTCCATGAATCGAAACGGCCCCGCGAAGGTGATCCAGTAGCCCAGATCATTCCGAAGCGAGCGGTCCACATCCTCAATCGTCGCGTAGCCATTTTCAACCAGATTGAACGACTCCCGAAGCATGGCGTACATGATCCGATTGGTAATGAATCCCCGAATGTCTTTCTTGAGCAAGGACGGTTCCTTGCCCCAGCTTTCGGCTAGTTTAACGATCTCGTAGGCATAGGCTAAGTCGGAATCTTTCCCGCAAATGACCTCCATAAATCGGGTAATGTGCGCTGGTTCGGCCCAGTGAAGACCCAACAGCCGCTCAGGATGGTTGAGGCCGCTTTGTAATACCGATACTGGAATGGCCGAGGTGTTACTCCCAATGATAGCCGTAGGAGCGAGGACCGTTTCCAACTGTTGATACAGCCGTTTTTTCTCGTCGATGTTCTCGGTAATCGACTCAATTACAACGGGGTGATTGCTCAACAATGACACATCGTCGGTAATGGTCAGGCGCTCGATAACGGTTTGAGGTGTATCCGTCAACAGCCCTTCCTGGCTTAACTGCTGTAGATAGCCAAGAATACGATTCCGGGCTTCATCAGCGGTTTCGATTTCTTTAATCAACGAGGTAACCGTATGACCAGCCGCCAGTATGCAGGTAGCAATGCTGCTTCCCATCAGGCCAAGTCCTACCGTTCCGATACGTAGTTGAGAACTCATACATCACGGGGTTGAAGGGTGGGAGATGTAATCCGGGCAATGGCGTCAATTTCAATCTTGATCCCATCCGACAATACCGACTGGACGGTGGTGCGGGCCGGGCGTATGCCGGTGAAGAATGACCCGTAGGCCGCGTCGTACCGATCAAACTCATTGATGTCTTCCAGGTGAACGGTGCATTTGACAATGTCGTCGATGGTTCCCCCGGCGGCTTCCACAATCTTTTGTACGTGTGATAGCGTCAGGAGGGTTTCTTCTTCGATGGTGCCGTGTTTCACCTCGCCCGTCACCAGATCCAATGGCCCCTGACCGCTAACGAATAGCAGATCGCCCACCAGAACGCCAGCTGAATAAGCGCCTGTGTTGATCGCTTTGTTGGGATGTTTGATTTCCAGTTTCTTCATGGTTTTGTTGCCAGGTTTTCAGATAAAGGCCAGTTTTTGAAGGCGTCCAGAAACTGAATCAGCGCCCTGACGGCCGCATCGAATAGATGGTTTCCTTTTTTTGGGGTTCCCAGTTGTGGTTCTCCGCTGCTACCGTTGCTGGAAATGAATTCGGTTTGTTTGAAGACCGTTACGCCCCGATACGGCTCATCGTCTTCCCAGCCGATGTACCCATTTCGCTCTGGTCGTTGCGCCCGCACTACCTGATCCATCCAGACTTTTTCAGGGAAAAGATGAAGCATCAGGCTCGTTTCATATTCGCAGGCATGGCTCAGCGCGGGGCTTTCCATGGGTGTCTCTCCAGCGAACACGCTACCGGCTAATTCCCAATAAGTCGCCAGAGCAATGGTTGGCTGATGACTCGCATCGAATCGTTTGCTTAATACCGCCAGTGCCTGTTTCACTGGGGTAATGTTACCGCCATGTCCGTTGAGCAGGACAATCCGCTGATGCCCACTGAGCACCAGCGATTGTACCAGATCAATAATTACCTGCGTGTATAGTTCCGGTGCCAGACTCATCGTACCGCCAAAAGACAAATGGTGGTGACTGGAGCCAAACGGCAGGGTTGGGCAGAGCAGTACCGTATCGGGCAGGGCCTTCTCGGCTTCCTGAGCAACCCTGGTTACGATATCCGTATCGGTTGACACCGCCAGATGCGGACCGTGCTGCTCAATTGCTCCGAGGGGAAGCAGAAGTACCTTGTTGATATAGCGGTTAATCTGTGGGTAGCTAAGATCAGAAAACTTCATGGGTTAAGGAAATACCATTACTAGGCTTTATGATTTATTTGTTGACGAAATTATATAATATTTGTTTACAAAATACAGATTGGTAGATTAAAATATAGTAGGGTATGTATAACGCTAATGATAAGATTTTGACCGTGTAGCGGTTGGACCCGAAACTTCTCGTGCTTACGTGTCGTAGACACGAGAAGTTTCGGTCTGTGTCCTCACAGAACGCCTTAAAGTAGGCTGATTGGTAGCGTTCTGTGAGGACACAGACCGAGGATGCGGCTTAGGGGTTGTACTGACGGGCTTCAGCTCGTGATGCGTTGACTAGAAGCACAGGCTGAAGCCCGTCAGTACAACCTAATCGCTCCTTTATCTACTAGTTTTTATCCCACCACAGCGGGGTAGCGGCATTATCGGGCCCGCTCAGCATATTGACGGCTTTGGTAACTTCTGGTGCGTTCGTCTGTTTTTCCGAGTCCAGGAAAGGCATCCGCCGGATAAAAGTACCGCTTGGTAAATCCGTATTTTCAGAGTGAACGACTGGATACAGCTTCGGCAGACCGCTTCGGCGTACGTCGGCCCAGGCTTCCATACCATCCGGATACAGCGCCAGCCATTTCTGTTGCGCAATCTGTTTACGCTGCATGTCGGTCGACGTACTCCATTTTACGGGGTAGTCGTTGACGGCTGGCGAATTCATGCCATCCTGTGGTGCAATAGGAACGGCGGTGTTGATGACATAAGCCGCTATGGCTGCCTGATCCGTAATGCCCCATTGCGCCATCGATGTGGCAATTCCTTTTTTATACAACTCTTCGGCCGTACCGCCCATACTCCAGCCGTTCAGGGCACCTTCAGCCCGCAGGAAGTACGCTTCGGCAGCGTGCATCAAATCCTGCGAAACGTTATAGGTCGTTTTCCAGTCGTTATTGACCCAGTTAACCCAGCGTGTGCCCATATTCGAGTTGTAGGGTCGGGAGTTGATCGGAATAATTTTTTCGGAGGTGAATAGCCCATTTCGCACCCCTTCATAGGTACCTGTAGAAACCGCTGGCTGGAAGTAAATAGGCAACCGGGGGTCGTTATATCCCTTTAAAATGGATTCCATCGTAGCGCTCATCCGAATATCGTCCCAACCCGCCGTTACGGCCAGCCCATTGTATTCATTGTAGGTCGTTGTCGATTTGGGCATATAGGCGTCATCGGCGATATCGGTCAGCACACCCGCCGTAACAGCGGCTTCGGCCTGCTGTTTGGCCAGGGTTGGATTTACTTTCGAGATTCGCAGGGCAAGGCGCAGGCGCAGGGTGTTGGCCAGTTTCATCCAGGCTGTGGCTGGATTGGCATTTTTGCCATACACCAGGTCATAGGAGCCAAAAGGCTTTTCGGTGGCATGTGCTTTTAAGACCGTAGTGGCGGCATCTAATTTTTTGAAAAAATCATAGTAGATCGAGTCCTGGGGTGTGTAAGAGACATACCGTTTACCCGAAGCGGCATCGAAATACGGAATGGGTCCGAAATAATCCGTTACACGGTGAAACATCCAAACCCACCAGACGTTTGCCACCGCATTCTCCGCCGATTGAGGAGATGTTCCGGCCATGATCGTTTTGAGCTGCGGGGCCGCCGACGTATAGACGGGGTTCCAGCAGGCGGGCATCCAATCCTGCCGAACAACGTATCGGTCGGTTGGGAAGGACTGGGCAGCCTGCGCAAAAAACTGCGAGTATACCGACGCGATGGTGCCTTCGCCTACTTCAAAATTGTCGGGGCTTAACGTAGGCGTCATCAGTGCGTAGGCAAATAGAAACGGGTACTCCGTACTACCAACGCTGCTGATTTTGGTTGGATCGGTATTTAGTGTTTCAAACTGATTGGTGCAATTGGCTAAGCCAATGCCTACCAGCGCAAGCACAACAAGCTTTGTGGTTGCCGAATAAAGGGAATTTAGCCGTTTTAACATGATCAAAGCATTTAGAAAGAGAGTTTGAGGTTCACACCAATGTTGCGGGTCGATGGCAGATTATAGTATTCTACCCCCTGGAAGTTACTGTTGCCGAAACTTACTTCCGGATCGAAATCCATTTTTCGTTTGCCAATGCCCGGAACATCGAGAATGGCGCTACCCCGGTAGAGGAAGAACAGGTTACGGGCTACAAACGACAGGCGGGCGTGTTTGAAAAAGCCGGGTAACCGGGTGAAATTGTAGCCCAGCGTTAATTCGCGTACCCGAACATTGGTGGCATCGTAGGTGAAGAACTCACCCCAGGAGTAATCGCCCTGCGCTATGGTTTGCCAGAATTTCTCCGCATTTACCGAAACGGTATTGGTTTCCCCTGTGGGGGTTACGCCCGGAACCAGCCAGGAGTTGGCATCCCGAAACGCTACTGTACTGGCCGAGGTGCCCGCATACGCCATCTGCGCCGACGTACCCGAGGTAACGATGCCGCCGAACTTACCGTCGATCAGCAGGTTCAGATTCCAGTTTTTGTAGGTAAAACTGTTGCTAAAGCCTGCGGTGAATTTTGGGTTAAAGTTGCCGAGTTTTTCAATAGCGTCGGTTTTTACGGGAACGCCATTGGCATCGACTACGTACTGACCATTCAGCGTTTTCCATTTGTAGCCATATAAATCGCCATACGAGCCACCTTCTTTAACAACGGGCGTAGCCATACGCACGTTAGCCGATGAGCCAAGGTAGAACAGGCTTACCCCTTCGTACAATTCAAGTACTTTGTTGGTATTTCGGGCATAATTCAGACCCATATTCCAGGTGAAATCCTTTTTGACGATTGGCTTGCCCGTCAGCATGACCTCAAACCCTGAATTCTGAATATTGCCCGCATTCACATTCAGCGTCGAATAGCCGGACGAAGCGGGGGAGGCCACCTGGAGCAACTGGTTTTTGGAATTGGTCTTATAATAGGTCAGGTCAATACCCAGCCGATTGTTGTAGAAACCCCATTCTGTACCTATTTCCAGCGACTGAGTAAGCTCGGGTTTAAGATCCGAAATGGCCTTGGTGCTGCTGCTGGCAATATAGCCACCAAAACCCCCACGGATATAGCTATACGTTTGGCCCAGCAGGTAGGGATTGGCGTCGTTACCCACCTTCGTTACCGAGGCCCGCACTTTGCCAAGACTAATCCAGTTTGGCAACTTGATCATTTCAGAAACGATAGCTGATACACCTACCGACGGGTAGAAATAAGAGTAAGGCGATGGCAGGGTACTCGACCAGTCGTTTCGGGCGGTCAGGTCTAGAAACAAGTAGTCCCGATAGGCAAACTGGGCCGTTCCGTAAACTGACTGAAGTTCCCGTTTACTGGTGGTAGCTTCTACTTTTAGCGTAGTGGCATAGCTCAGGTCATACTTGTTGGGGAAGCCCAGCCCATCGGCAATATTGACCCGATGACGCAGGCTGCGGGTCAGCACCGAACTACCCAGGTTATAGTTTACTTTCAAATCACTCGTCAGGCGGTTCGTGCCGGTCAACAATACATCGATGTTGCGTTCGGCGATGAAATCATTGCCTTCGGAGTAATAACCACCCGGCTGACGGGCATAGTTAACCGTGTTGTTGGCGTATTTCTGGGTGATGAAATCGTTGTAACTATCGGAGCTAACCCGTCCCTGAATATTCAGCCAGTCGGTAAGTTTATAGCGCATGACCAGCAGGCCCGTTACCCGACTCCGGTTCTCGTCGTGGTGCGTGTTGTTGATGGTCCAGTATGGATTCATGTACACGGGGTCGGTGGTGGTCCAGTAGGTAGGTGTTTCAACCCCACTGACGTTCACCGTTTTATACGACTTTAAGGTTTCGGGGTCTACACTTCTAGGAATTCTGAAAATATTGGCAACCACCAGGCCATCTCCCCCTACACCTGGCTTATCGTAAATGTTCTGAACCATGTAGGTAACCTTGGCATCGACGGATAGCCGGTTCGTCAAATCCACGCTCATCCGGCCATTGAAGGTGTTTCTAGACAGGCGGTTATTGGGGACTATACCGTTGATGTAGTTGTTCGAATACGACAGATAGGTTTGTACTTTATCGGAGCCGCCACTTATGCCCACCGAGTTGTTGGTCGATACGGCAGTCTGGAAAAAGTCTTTGATATTGTCGGGATAGTCCTGAAGATTGACCGTTTTTCCCTGCCAGTTGGTCACACTCTGTCCGCTGACGGCAGGCCCCCAGCTTCCGCCCGCCAGCGTCGAGTAGGTCCCTCCCGAACCCTGCGCATAGGTGTTCTGAACGTTGGGCGTGGTTAAGGCGCGGTCGATGGTCACACCCGAATTGATGTTGACGTCGATCTTGCCACTTTTCCCTTTTTTCGTTGTGATAATAATTACCCCGTTGGCGGCCCGGCTACCGTAGAGGGCAGCTCCGGCGGCTCCTTTCAATACGTTAAGCGACTCAATATCATCGGGGTTGATGCTCGAAGCCCCGTCGCTACCGCTCTGACCTCCGGCATCGTTCCGTACCTGACCAGCAGGGGTAGAGTTGTCGATAGGCACCCCATCCACAACGATTAGGGCATTATTGGAGCCCTGAATGGAGCGGTTCCCCCGAAGGACGATCCGGGTAGCACCACCAGGGCCATTTGCCGATGGGGTAATGGTTAAACCAGCAATTTTCCCCGAAAGCGTGTTGGTGAAGTTAGCATCCCGAACCTCGTTAATTTGATCTCCACCAATCTTCTGGATCGCATAGGTAATGGTTTTGGCTGCTCGTTCGATACCGAGTGCCGTTACGACCACTTCGCGCAGGACCATGCTGCTTTCCGACAGAACGATGTCGCCCAGAGCCGAGCGATTGCCCAATTCAATTTCCTGGGGTGTCATGCCGATATAGGAAATGACGAGCGCATTGACGGCGTTGGAAACGGAAAGCGTGAATTTCCCATCAGCATCGGTTGTAACGCCCGTATTACTGCCTTTGGCTACGATGGTTGCACCCGGAACGGGGCTTTTCTGGTTATCTAGCACACGCCCCGTAAGCTGCTTTACCGGTTGGGCGAAGGCACGATTCGCGGTAGACAGGTTCATTAGACAGAATGCTCCTTCGATTACAAGGAAAAAGAGGGTTAGACAGAAAACCCGCCGGATGTGCTTGCCTGTACTGCTGTTGCGATCAGGAAAACTAACGGATGGTTTGGCTAGTGTTTTCATAAGGTAGTTTTTTGTCAAAAAGTCGCATGATAAAGATTATAGGTAATGAGTTAAGTGTACGCTGAGAATCGGGCAGTAACAGGGACGCATCGGGCAATAAGTTCCTTACCAACTCCAAGGGTGTGGCCTGGAGCTTATAGGTGTGTAGCTACCTAGGAGGCTTTCGTCAACGAGCCGGATTGCACGACTATGAACAATACGACTAGCGGTCTTTTATTCGGCCTGCTATCAGTTACGCAATATGTTTCGGCTTATTTTTGATTACAAATAAAAGCAAATTTTGTAAACAAAATAAAAAGAGAAACTAAAAAAATATTTTTCAAGCCAAAGAACTGGCCGAGTAGGGAAATGAGTTGGGTTTCAGGTTCGTTTTCTTCGTAAGAACAGGTAGGCAACAGGAGAACGTGTGGCTGGCGGATAAATCAGCGGAAATAATAGGGCTAATCTTGTTGGGTTTTAGCCATTGTATCCGATTGTGGGATACAGCCAGATAGGCTTACTCAAGCGTACGTTTGAAAAAACCGACAATATTAGCAATAAGAGAAGAAGGGATAGTGAATCCTGATTGGGCAGATGGGCTATTTATTCAATCTCCAGCGAAGCCGTTTCTCCCCGGAGTAAATGCCTGATAAGGGCATCCTGAGCAAGTGATAGATCTCTGTCTTTCAAGCCTTTTAGTATCTGTCGGTGCTCCTGGTCGGTAAGCTCATAATCGTTCATGTGGATCTGAGTCTTTCCAATTTTTTGGTGGAATAAGGGAATGTTGCTGATTTGGTAAATGTCCATCAGCTTAGAATTACCGGCACAGTCGATGAGGGTTTCATGAAATTTAACATCAGCCTCCAGTGCTCCGCTCAAATACCCACGAGCAACCATTGAGGTGAAATCATTGCAGATTTCCTCTAGTTTTGCAAGTTGCTGATCATCAATCTTTTGGATCGCTAACCGCAGGGCGCTCAACTCCAATATTTCGCGTATTTCACGTATTTCACGAATATCATCGGCCGTTATGGATTTCACGAAATAGCCGCCTTTCTCGCCAAAGACAACCAGTTGCTCACCCTGAAGGCGCGTCAATGCTTCGCGAACCGCCATCCGGTTCACGTCCAGCTTTTTAGCCCAGAGATCTTCTTTTAAGCGTGTACCTGCTACTAACTGGTTAGATAATATTTTGCGCCTGATTTCGATATAAACTTTATTGGCGAGTGAATCAACTTTCATATTTTGTAAACAAAAATAGACCTACAAGGATGGCAAATGTAAGATTTTTGTCATTAAGTAAGAAGTCTACAATACATCATCTTCCATACAATCTACCTAAGTAAAAAGAGTTCGGTGAGGTGGTCCGATTTAGCGGTACACTGAATTTGTCTGATTTGTGTCGTACTCCTGTTCGAACTGTTCAGGGCTTTTGTAGCCCAGCGACGACCGGGTCGCCTTTTCCTGAGTGCGCTCATGCTCGTTTTTATACGTAGTATGGCCTGCAAAACCGATAATCTAATGACTTTCGAAAACCCACGGCTACCCGATACCACGTACACCGATACCCCTTCAGTTACCGATAGTACATCCAATCGGCTCTCAATTCGGATTGGTTCCCGCACATTCAAAGCCACGTTGCTCACTAATCCGACGGTAAAGCCCGATTGCCCCTGACAATTGAGATGAGTGAGTTGAACGGCAACGAGAAGCTATACCGATTTGCGGACAATCTCCCGACCAACTCATCCAATCCGGGCACGATCCAAACGGGCGACTTGATGATTTATGGTGGCAATACGCTGGTGCTCTTTTATAAATCGTTTCCGACAGTCTATACGTATACGAAGCTGGGACAAATCGATGATCCCACAGGATTGGCAGAGGCTCTGGGCACCGGACGTATCACCGTCACTTTTAGCTTATCGAACTAAGATATAGTAAGAATGGAAATCACTAGAAACGGAGCCCAGCCCTCCACAATAGGCCCGGATGCCTGGTTTACAGGGGCAGTGCGCATAGACCCTCTATTCTCAACGAAATCCTCGACAAAAGCGGCTGGTGCCCTGGTCACGTTCGAACCCGGTGCCCGAACCGCCTGGCATACGCATCCAGCGGGCCAAACCCTGATTGTTATGTCGGGTATGGGTTGGGTGCAGCGCGAGGGAGGGCCCATCGAGGAGATTCACCTCGGCGATGTAATCTGGTTCGAACCCAATGAAAAGCACTGGCATGGCGCTTCTCCCTATAAAGCAATGAGCCACATTGCGATCCAGGAAAGCATAAACGGCAATGTGGTAACCTGGATGGAACAGGTAACCGATCAGGAATACACAAAATAGGAAAGTGGAAACCGCACTATTCAGCACGTTGTATCAATTAATTGTTTTGTAATGCGCTATTAGCCGTTGTCACAACGGAGCCTGATAGTGAAAAATCAATCAAAATTTAAGCAGCACAGGTATGGATGAACAGGTAGTACTGGTAACAGGTGCCGGTAGTGGTATGGGCGAAGCAGTAGCTTTGCTGGCCGCAGCAAGAGGGGCTAAAGTGGTGGTAGCCGATATCAATGAAAAAGCCGCCCAGTCAGTGGTCGAGACGATAACCGCACAAGGTGGTCAGGCCATTTCTGTAAAATGCAATGTTACAAACGCCAAAGAAGTAAAAACAATGATTGACCAGACCGTAACTGTGTACGGTCGACTGGATGCTGCGTTCAATAATGCGGGTATCATGGTGCCGATGACAGACACAGCCGATCTGGACGAGGAGGTATTTGATCGGGTTGTCGATATAAACCTGAAGGGTGTATGGCTTTGCATGAAATACGAATTGCAGCAAATGCGTAAGCAGGGTAACGGAGCCATTGTCAACAACTCGTCGATTGGCGGCCTGGTTGGTAGCGCTGGCCGTTCTGCCTATCATGCTGCCAAGCATGGCGTACTGGGCCTAACAAAATGTGCTGCCGTTGAGTATGCGCCAAAAGGAATCCGTATCAATGCTGTATGTCCCGGCACGATTGAGACACCCATGGTCGATAGTATGTTTAACACCGGCGATTTATCGGAGCGGGCAACCACAGAAGGTGCACCTATCAAACGACTTGGAAAGGCAACAGAAGTGGCCGAAGCGGTTTTATGGTTATTTAGTCCTGCTTCCAGTTACGTTATTGGCCAGCCAATTTCGGTAGATGGAGGTCTTAGCATCATATAACCCTTGTTAGCACACACTCAGACGAGCAATAGTAAAAATAGCCATTACTTGTGTTTTGTATACTTAACACTCAGCACAAGCAATGGCGAATCGCAATTTTCCTACGTTCAGCTTCCGATCACAATGCCCTAGATGTCAGTCGAAAAAATTAGTTCGCCTGCATCGGGAAGGTTGGCTCCGACGGATTCCTTTCGCCAGACTGTACTCCTGTTTACGTTGCCGAAAACACTTTTTTACCATCGTCTTTGCCTCTTCCCAATCACAAGCCGAATAATTTATTCAGAAATGAGTAATTCTTCAGGAAGGCACCTCGATCTGAATGCAGGCTCCATTACCAGGCGAACTCTCCAGTTTATACACGCCTTTCAAGGTTTCCACACGAGCGGTGATGTTCCGCATCCCAATGCCATTGGCCTGTGATGTAGGCGAAAAGCCTACGCCATTATCCCGTATGGTTAAACGGATCTTTTTGGGCTGTCGGTCCAGATCAATACGAACCTGATTAGCCTGCGAATGCTTTATGCTGTTGTTGACCAGTTCGAGGGCGATGTAGTATAACTCCGATTCGATTTTTGCCGTTGGCCGTTTCTCTACCCCGCTGATGTTGAGCAGAAATTGCATGCTCGGATTGAAATTGAGTTTATCTGTCAACTTCTGTAAGGCAGAAGCCAGGCCATGCGTCTGTAATTCGGTAGGTAGCAGGTTATGCGAAATCAACCGAACATCCGAGTACACATCGTCGAGCATCTGCACCATGCCCTCGTGCATGACGCGATCCTCCTCGCTATACTCCGCCACGTCCCAGGCTTCCATCCGCCAGCGTAACGCTGCCAGTTTGGTATTGAGGTTGTCGTGCAATTCGGAGGCTACCCGCTTTCGCTCGATGTATTGTCCTTTAAACAAGGCGTCTTCGATTTCCTGATTCTTTATGACCAACTCCTCGTTTTTGGATTTCAATTTCCGGTTCGACCAAAAGATAAAGCCAGCCAGAAGCGTAGTCAGTACTGAAATTGTGATCAGAAAATTACGGGCCTGGGTCAGTTTATCGTTCGTCAGTGTTTGCAGGTTTAGTTGAGCCTGTTGCCGCTGCTTATCAAATGCATAATTCATGGCCGAAGCGGTGGCTTTCTGAACCGATTCTTGGTTGAGCAGTGAGTCCGAATCCGCTTTGTATGTTTTGTAATGGAGCAGTGCCTTATCCAACTGCCCAATTCCTTCGTAAGCCTGGGCCAGAATCGAATGATATTCAGATGTTTCGGCCAGTAAAGGTGGATCAGATTCAGCGGCCCATGTCAACCCTCCGGTAGCATACGTAATGGCTCGCTGGTACTGATGCTGGTTCAGATAAATCTTCGCATAATTGATCTGAACCAGATGATCCAGAAAATCGTCGGATTCGGTCACATCCTGAAACAACTTATCGCCCAGTTGGGTATAGGTTAAGGCTTTATCGAATTGCTTCTGTTTGATATATACCCTCCCGATTCGAAGGTAGGTTTTGGGTAGCCAGTAGGCGGCCTTCGTCGCTTTGTGGATGGCTACAGCTTTTGCCAAAACACCTAGAGCAGCATCGTAATGGCCCTGTTTCTCGAGTATTTCGGCCCGTTGATTCAGTAAGAAAGCCTCTAGTACTTTATCATTTCGCTTTTTAGCAACCCGTTCGGCTTCATCGAATGTTGTCGACGCTTCCTCATACAACCTCAACGCAGCATAGGCTACACCAAGGTTCGGCAATGTTGAGCGAAGAGCTGCCAGGTCATTGGCTTCTTCTTGAAGCTGACGGGCTTTCAGAAAAAACGCAATGGCCTTGCTGAAATTCCCCGTCCGAGCGAAGAACTGCGCTTTTTCACCATACACCGTACCCTGCCACGACTTCTCTCCCAGTTCGGTAAAGATTCCCTGCGCTTTATCGAAAAGAGGCATAATTTCCCGCTGGCGGGTCAGGTTGGTTTCCAGCAACTGCGCTTTGCGCATGTAAGCTACCGCTTCCATATGGCGGTCTTTCAGCGTAGCGGCTATGCGCAAAACAGTATCTACCTGCGTAAATCCTCCGTCGAAATCGACCATGCGATCGGCTTCAATGCGTACCAACTGCAATCGGGCTTTACCCTCTCCAGGCAGAAACGCAACTTGTTTGGCGAGCTTTGCTGATTGGCTACAGTAATACACCGCCAGTGAATCATTTCCACTAAGCCAGTAGGTATATCCTAGTTCGTACAATAACCGAATCCGCACCGTATCAGTCCGGGCAGTTCGGAGCTGGTTTAGCAACGAATCAGTCGATTGCGCCTGAAGGGTCAGTGTAAATCCCAGAAAAAACAGCAGTAAACGGTTCGTCACAACGGTCGGAATAGTCAGATTAACGGAAAGGTTTGTGGATATTTTTGCCGTGAGCTTAGGCACAGGCGTGGCAACAAGTTACTCATAAAGGCTCAATAAATAGCGAGCGTTTGGGCCAGGCATCTCCCGAATCAATCCGGTCTTCTGACAAAATGAAATTTCTAACTGGAACGAGAATTGAAAGCAGTATCAACCCGGTTATCCTTTCTTTATACACGGGCAAAGGCCGATTTTTACCTCCTTTACCAGCTAGTCCCCCTTTCACCTATGACTGAATGCAAAGCCGCCATTGCTGATGGAAACGGTAGCTACTCCATCGAAACGATTTCAATTGCCGACCCTCAGGGCGACGAAGTGCTCATACAAATCAAAGCGGCTGGTATCTGCCACACCGACTGGGATTCTCAATCCTGGGCCAAACCACTGGTCATGGGCCACGAAGGGGCTGGCATCGTGGTCAAAACGGGCAGTCAGGTACGCAATCTGCAACCCGGCGATCCGGTCATGCTGAACTGGGCCATACCTTGTTACGAATGTTTTCAGTGCCAGGAGGGGAATCAGCATATCTGCGAACGAAATTCAGCCGTAACGGCAGGCAACAAAGTGAGTGGTGGCCACGCTACGCTTGCGTCGACGCAGGCCAAAGGCACGCCCATTGAACGCGCCTTTGGCCTGGGCACTATGGCCGAATACGCGCTGGTTCGCGAAGCGGCCTGTGTAAAGATTCTGGTCGAGATCCCCTTTTCGTCGGCAGCCATTGTAGGCTGTGGCGTTATGACAGGCTATGGCTCGGTAGTCAATGCAGCCCAGGTAAAACCCGGTCGGTCGGTTGTTGTGCTGGGCACCGGAGGTGTTGGGCTCAATGTGATTCAGGGAGCCCGTATTGCCGGAGCCAACCCGATCATTGCCGTCGATGTGAATCCATTACGGCTCGAAATGGCCCGCGTCTATGGCGCTACCGATACTGTTTTGGCCGATAAAGCCGACGAAGGGTTGTTGCAGGCAGCCTCGCAGGTCAAATCCATGACCAATGGGCGCGGGGCCGATTATGCCTTTGAATGCACGGCCATTCCGGCCTTAGGGGCCGCTCCACTGGCTATGGTTCGTAATGCAGGGGTAGCCGTTCAGGTCAGCGGTATCGAGCAGGAAATCAAGATCGATATGAACCTGTTTGAGTGGGACAAGCTCTATATCAATCCATTATACGGCAAATGCCGCCCCCAGATCGATTTTCCCATTTTGCAGCATTTATACGCCAAAGGCGATTTACTGCTCGATCAGATGGTAACCCGAACGTATCCCTTGACGGATTTGAACCAGGCATTTGCCGATATGCACGCAGGCAAAAATGCGAAAGGTGTTATTGTATTTGACGCATGAGCCGTTTTTTCACCACCGAGCTGGCCGAACAGGCCGGATTGCAATTAATTACTGTCAAAAGCAACGCCCTGAAACGACGCGCCGACCTGACCGTTTTTCAGCCGAAGGGGACCGAAGCCAGTATAAACCTTCCGGTAGTCATACTGCTGCATGGCGTATATGGCAGTCATTGGGCCTGGACGGCCAAAGGCGCTGTTCATCGAACCGCTCAGGCACTTATCGATCAGGGAGCGATCAAACCTATGTTGCTGGTGATGCCATCGGATGGTCTTTTCGGCGACGGGTCAGGCTATGTGCCGCATCGGCAGGAAGATTACGAAGCCTGGATTATCGATGATGTAATTGGCGTTATCCGGGAGCAGTTTACGTGTGTAGGGCCAACATCCCAACTGTTCATTACAGGTTTATCGATGGGTGGTTTCGGGGCACTCCGGTTGGGCGCTAAATACCCGCATCTGTTCAGTGCTTTCAGTGGGCTGTCGTCTATTACGCATTTCACGCAACTGAGTCAGTTTGTCCAGGATTTTTCGGCTTTACAAAAGGCCGCTATCGAGCAGGATGGCGTTCTGGACTGGATGCTGACGCATAAAACGAGCCTCCCTCCTTTCCGGTTCGACTGCGGCACCGAAGACAATCTGTTAGCAGCTAACCGGGCGTTACACCAGCGGCTCCTTGCTCACCAGATACCGCATACCTACGACGAATTTACAGGTGGCCACTCCTGGGACTATTGGCAGAAACACATCGGCCAAACCCTACGCTTTTTTAATCAGCACAGTCGTGTATTGAGTGATTGGCGATTGAGTGGTTGAGTGAATTGCTGACGCAAACTGATTTTCACCCAATCACTCAATCACCCAATCACTCAATCGCTCAATCAAATATTCTCCACTCGAATAGTCAGAAAGAGGCTTTATAGCGTATTATGACCGAAGTCGTCTGCCCGATACGCCATGAGTCAATCAGAAATAGCCCCCAAACTGGCCATCCATAACGGTGAAAAGAGTATCACCACAACCTTTCCCTGGCCCATATATGATGAGCAGGACGTTCAGGCTGTGGCCGATATAGTGCGGTCTGGCCAATGGGGAAATCCTGACTGCGCTGGGGCTGTAGCCGAGTTTGAGCAGCAATTTGCCGCCTATTGCGGTACAAAATACGCTATCAGTTGTGTAAACGGGTCCGTATCACTTCGACTGGCACTGATGGCCTGCGGGGTTCGTCCGGGCGATGAGGTGATTGTTCCGCCCTACACATTCATTGCGACAGCCTCCGTAGTCCTGGAGGCCAACTGTGTACCCGTTTTTGTGGATATTCACCCCGATACCTATAACCTCGATCCAACCGCCATTGAGGCCGCCATCACAGAACGAACCAAAGCCATCATACCCGTTCATTTTGCGGGCCTTCCCTGCGATATGGATGCCATTCTGGATATTGCCCGTCGGCATAATCTGCGGGTCATTGAAGATGCCGCCCACGGCCACGGAGCGGAATACAAGGGTCGGAAACTAGGCTCCATTGGCGACGCGGGCAGTTTTAGTTTTCAATCGTCCAAAAACCTGACTTCGGGCGAAGGGGGCATGGTGATCACCAACGATGATACCCTGTATGAAACCATGAACTCCCTGCGAAACGTGGGGCGGCTTCCGTCGGGGCAATGGTACGATCATTTTAATCCGGGCTGTAATTACCGAATTACCCAGCTACAGGCGGTTTTGCTGAGCGAACAGTTGAAGCGACTGGAGGAACAAACGCATCTTCGTAATGAAAACGGTCTCTATCTCGACAGTCTGTTAGCCGATATAGCAGGTATTACGCCACTGAGCCGAGGCCCGGTCGACATCCTTCATGCCTATCATCTTTATATTTTCCGGTACGACAAATCCAGATTTAACCAGACCTCCAAACAGGAATTCGTAAAGATGCTGGTGGCAGAAGGCCTACCCTGTTCATCGGGTTACCCACATCCACTATACAAACAGCCTGTCTTCCAGAATAAGAACTGGATGTGTTATGCCATTCCCGATTCGGTCGACTATTCACAGACCTACTGCCCGGTTGCCGAACGAGCCTGTACCGACGAAGCGGTCTGGATTTTTCAACAGGCTATGCTGGGTACCCGAACCGACATGGAATCGTTTGCTGAGGCTATTCGAAAGGTTCAGCGTGCCGTTAATCAATAAGTTTTTTCCTATTCCTACCCTTACTCACTTATGAACCCGACTGTTAGTTATAGTTGGCTACGCTCCGTTCTTTTGCTGGTCCTCACAGGCTTCGGTCCACTCTACGCTCAATCCACTTCGTTGCAGCGAGCGGTGGTACTGGTATCGCCATCTATATCGTTGCCAATGCGTGAGACGGCCCCGCAGATGCTTCGGGAAGAAATCGCCAAACGGACCGGGATTACCCTCCCGACTCGCTCTGGCTGGCCTGCCAACACGGTACGTATCGCCTTCGTTCTTACTGGCGATAAAGACCTGTATGGCCAGTCTGTTCCAACCAATACCGATACCAATCGGCCAGAGGCACAGCCGGAAGGATTTCGTATTGTCAGTGAAACCGGCACAACCGGGACTACCCTATGGGTTATCGGAGCCGATAGCCGGGGAATTCTGTTTGGAACAGGATGGCTGTTACGTAACCTGCAAATGCGTTCTAAACAGCTTGACTTGACCCTCCCCATCAACATCGCTACGGCACCGGCTTATCCAATTCGGGGGCATCAACTGGGGTATCGCACAACCGCCAATTCGTACGATGCGTGGACCGTTGCTCAATTTGACCAGTACATTCGGGAACTGGCTATTTTCGGCACAAATGCGGTTGAGGGTATCCCGTTTCACGAAGACGAAAATCCTAGTCCCCATTTTAAAATCCCTGCCGCCGAAATGCGGATACGGCTGAGTGAAATCTGCCAGAAGTACGATCTGGATTACTGGGTCTGGACACCCGCTACCTTCTCCCTAACCGACATAGCCAAACGGAGTGCCGAGCTAGACCTACATGAAACCTTCTACCGAAGCTGCCCTCGGCTCGACCATATTTTTGTACCGGGTGGCGACCCCGGCGACAATCATCCTAAAGAGGTAATGCCGTTCCTGAAAGACCTGCACACGCGGCTCATCAAATACCATCCGAAGGCCAAAATCTGGCTGTCGCTGCAAGGTTTCAGCGTCGAACAGGTCGATTATTTTTATGGCTATCTGGCTCAGTACAAGCCCGATTGGCTCGCAGGAGTCGTGTATGGCCCCAGCAGCCCTTCGCTATCGGAAACCCGCTATCGGCTTCCTCAACAGTACCAGATTCGGCAATACCCCGACATCACGCATAATGTTCGTTGTGAATTCCCCGTCGCCCGTTGGGATCAGGCTTATGCACTGACTCTGGGTCGCGAGGCCACTAACCCCCGGCCGTATTTCTATGCCAGCGTACAGGCAGCCATGGCCCCCTTTACCAACGGATTCGTTTCTTATTCCGACGGTTGCCACGACGATGTAAACAAAGTCATCTGGAGTATGCGCGGCTGGCAGCCCGACCGCTCAGTTTATGAGATTCTGGAAGAATACGGACGTTTCTTTTTTAAACCTGAACTGGCGGCACCCGTTGCGGATGGTATTGCGGCTCTTGAACACAACTGGCAGGGGCCGTTAGCCGAAAATGGTGGAGTCGAAGCCACGTTTACATTCTGGAAGCAACTAGAAACAGCTCACCCTCAACTGGCTACAAACTGGCGCTGGCAGCTTTTTCTCCTCCGTGCTTATTACGACACCTACACCCGCCGACGACTGCTCTATGAACAAGCGCTCGAACAAAAAGCCAACACGCAACTGGCTCTGGCTGATAAACTAGGAACCGAAGTGGTCATTAATCAGGCACTTGCGCTGGTGAACCAGGCTGATACGAAGCCGATTTCGCCCGAATTACGCCAGAAAATTGAAACGTTATGCGCTGACCTGTTTACATCGATCGGCCTTCAAACCAGCGTTCCGAAGTATAAAGCCAAAGGGTACGAGCGAGGCTGTCTACTCGACTTTGTCGATTACCCTCTGAATAACCGCTGGTGGCTGGCGGACGAATTCCCCAAAGTAAAGGCTATGAAAACACCGGATGAACAACTGGCTCGTCTGACGTTCATCGCCCATTGGGAATCACCCGGCAAAGGCAGTTTTTACGATGATGTATCCAGTATCAGCAAAGGCCCTCGCATTAAAACGATTTCTGACGATGCTACGGATATTGCCTGGTGGCAAAATGGGTCCAGTCGGGCCAGGCTTTCCTCGCAAACATTTCAACGCTGCCCTGCCCTCGACTATATGAATCTTGATCCAGGGTCGCGTTATATTATTCGGGTGGTTGGATTTGGCGAAGCCCTGCTACGGGTCGATGGCCAGCGTCTGGAACCGACCGTCTATAACCGGGAGGCCGACACCGTGAAAGAATGGATTGTGCCTTTGTGGGCTACGCAGGATGGTCGGATTAGCGTCACGTTCGACCAACCTGAAGAATCACACTTGAACTGGCGGCAAAACTCCCGAATTTCCGACATCTGGCTCCTCAAAGAAAGTCCGAAAGAGTGATATAGCAGAATGTTCATTTCTGCGTATTTGCTTCTCCCTGCCATCTCTCTGATTTTGACGCACCGAAGAAGCAAATACGCATGATCTATTTGTTTATGGCGTTGCTGGAATTATCAGGAATGGATAGCTAAACGAGCCGATGGTGGTTTCGGGAAAACTGTCTTCACTTGTTCCTCCCCGAGCTAATAGCTGAGCCATTCCAAAAGCCTTTGCCCATACATGCGTTACCCCTTTATCCCTTAAACTGCCACCCTGTTCACGAATTTTTATGAGGTTACGCAGGTCAAATTTTTCGAGGGAGGCCAGTAGTTTAAACGTTTCATTTCCATAAGGTGGAGAAATTTTTACCCGACTGGGAATAATCAGGCTTTTTCCTGGCTCAATCCGATAGTCGTCGGGTTTATCGTCCGATTTAGGCCTTGGAAACATAACAGACACAATGCCATCGGGCTGTATGTCAATAATCGAAAAGTAAACAGGTAAGTCGCCCGTATTGGAAACACGCACCGAAACCCAACCTGGAGGTAAAGCCAGGATACCGTTTTGAAGAAAGGGCTCCCGGCTGGTGGTGTCGTAAGCATTCTGGCTTTGGGGTTTGTTCGGCAGTAACTCCATTCGGAGGTTGATACCCAGATAAGATGGGTTAAAATTCTGTAGAAACTTCGCCTGCACATAATCCTGAACTCGGGTACTAACCTTTTCCGCATCTGCCGGCTTATTCAGCCAGATAGAATTGCCAAACACCGCTCCATCAGAAGTACGCCGAATCACGACCCGGGGCAGACCAGCCGAGTCGCGCTGACAGACCAGTAGCTCAGGGACTTTCTGGTCAAATTTCACCAATGGCAATTTCGTCAGTACGCTTTGTACCTGTTGCCGTAAGGCAGGTTGTTTGAGACTGTCGAGACTTATCAGCACACTGAGATCCCCAAAGGTTCGTTCCCGGATGAAAACCCAGTATTCGCTTTCGAGTCCTTTAGGTAGGGGCTTCGACAGGTTAATTGTGGTCTTAAATAGTGTACTCGCTGCTACGGTTCCTGAAATAGCCTTTGTTGTATTAGCTGGATCTGTGGTTCCAGACGGACAGACGCTGACCGTTGTTCCCGGATAAATCATCTCCAGCTGCCCCGCCGGTATTATTAACTGTTGCCGGGTTTCGGCCAGTTCACTAATCGTATAATAGGGTAATTGAGGTACCGCCTGTCCTCCAAACAACTGCCGATCTACCATGCCTTCAATTTCCGGATGCTGGCTTTTCCCCATCCGCTGCAATTCTGTTACGATGCGGTTAAACAAAAAGCGGTACGTCTCCCCCGAACGAATACCAGTCATTGATCGCGAAAACGCATACGAAAGCGATCCAGCCGGAAGGTTTGCAGGTGTGACACATTCCTGATTTGCCTCATCGGCTCTGGCTGCAGAAATGACCACATAGGGAGCCATGCCTGTCTGGCTGGCGGTTAAAGAAGCGATATCCGCTAAAAACGGACGCGGCCGATTCGAAACATGTTTGGCTGTTCGTTTTTGGTAACCAGACAAATGCATGGGTTTATCTGTTCCTCTAGTTAACGACATACCTGCATTGCCCCGGGTTATGGTACCCGAATGGCAGGCATCCGCAAGCAGCAGTACATCTCCGTCAGCGCCTAGTTTCGTGCGAAGCCGATTAATAAACGAACCCAGTTCATCATCACGAAGGTGTTGGTCACCGTTATACGTTTTGAAGTTGCCAGTCGCTTCGACAGGCGCGCCATAGCACACAATGGCTTCGTCGTAGGCATCCAGTTCGTCCTTGTTGTCATCATCTATTTGCTGCCCATGGCTCGAAAAATGGATCACCACAATATCGCCTTTTTTACACCGGCTGATCAACGTATCCAGGGCAGCCTGTATTCCTCTTTTGGTAGCTGCCGCATCACGCAGAACAATGATATCGGTAAAGTTTTGTCTTCGCAGCGACTCCCGGATAAGCGGCACATCGTTAGCTGAACTAATATCTTGCCATTCGGTGCCCCCCCGGTTTTTGTTGGTTTTATTTGGGTAATCTCCAATAGCAACAATAAGCGCACGTTTGGTTTGTGCATAGCCAGGCGTAATGGGCAGCAGCAACATTGCCAAAAAGCCCCAGATAATACTCAAAATAAGTTGACGCAGCATAGACATAGAACGAGAGGAACTGAGGTTAGACGAGTCTTTAGCTGGTTATCCCGAAAACCAGCTAAAGAGTAACAGGGTGGCCGATAAAAATTGGGTTGAAGTATGCTTTTATTTCTTGTCGGAGCAGTAGGTACGAATCAAGCTCATAAATCCAGAGTCCTGTTTGATTGAGGCAAAATCGGGATTGGTCAGAATGGCACTGGCATTGGTACTGAAGCCTTGTTTGAAGGCTTTCTCCAATTGAGGCAGAGCCTCTTTTACGTTTCCCTGTCGTGCAAACCAGCGGGCATAGAAATAGGGGGCTTCCCAAGAGGTAGGTGGGGTTATTTTTTCGAGCCGTTGCCCCCATTGCCATGCTTCGGCATACCGCCCCTGTCGTAGGATAGCAACGGCCAGTGTTTGCGTGCCTCGCACGTTGACTGAGTCTAGGCGCAATAATGCTTTTGCTTCGGCTTCACCAGCAACTGCATCGCCGGATCTAACCAAAGCAACTGTTAACTGCGTATGGTATTCGATATTTTCAGGCTTCAGCCGAACGGCTTCTTTAAGGTTATGAACGGCTTTGTCGGGTTGATTCATATTGAGATAGAGAGACCCAATACGAAAATGATACGGACTGATCCAAACACTATCGGGATTAATCAGCACAAATTTTTCATACCAATCAATTGCTTGCTGAGGTTCATGACGGGTATCCGAAATATTTCCTAATAAAGAATAGATGATAGCCAATCGCGCATTAACATTAGAATCGCGCCGGGCAGCTATGGGATACTTTACTACGTCTAAATGCACAGCCCGACTGGCCATCGTAAAGGCTTCATCCAGTTGTTTTAAGCCGAATCGGTCAGCATAGAATAAGTTTGCAGCCGTAAATGCGTAAAAAACGTTTGTAGTATCTAAGTCAGAAGCCCGTCGGTAAGCTTCAGCAGCAGGTTTATATTGCTTGGTCAGACCAGATATCTCATCAATCATTTTTAGTGTTTTTGTATTTTTAGGATTTAGCCGAAATGCCTCAGAAAAAGCAGGAAGTGCCTCAACATATTTTTTTTGCCTATAATACAAATACCCAGCCATCGTCCAGACTTCTTCATTAGCAGGAGTAAGTTTTTGAAGCCGTTGGCTGAGGGATAGAATTTCCTCCAGGTTTTTCTGTTGAAATGCTAAACTTCGCATTAGCCCAGCCAAAGTTCTTGGAATATTAGGCTTCAGCGTGTCGGCCATCCGGTAGTACCGTTCTGCTAATGAATATTTTTTTTGGATTTCATAGAGCATACCATAAAATGGATAAATTTCTGATTTATTATATTTTAGGGAATCAGCATGAGCCAAACTAATCCAAGCCTGTGTAGTGTCACCCAATGCGAAACTTATTATCCCTAAAATAAAGTGTGGCTCAGCAAGTGACGTATTGACCAAAATAGCCCGTTGGGCCAGCGGCAAGGCAGCTCGGTAGTTTTGGCGCTCAACCTCAACCATACACCGAATTAACAATCCATAGTAGTTGCCTGGACTCAAACGCAGACTTTCTTCAGCACTTTCGTTCGCTTGGTGCAAATCGGCAGCTTGCTTCGTTGCCCGATACCGTGCGTTGTATTCAAACCCCCGCATAGCATGAGCCATTCCAAAAGCTGGGTATAAATGAATGAACTTTTCAATTGCTGTTATGCTTTCACTAAATTTTTTCTGATCAGAAAAAACCCTATAAAGTACAAGATACACTTCAGCATCTGTCGAATCAGTCTTGAGCAAGTTTCGTAATAGATTAATAGCTTTGTCATGTTGACCCGTGCATCGGAGTAGTTCTGCCAGACCCAACATTGTTTCTCGCTTGGCTTGTCCACTACTTTGTCGTTGATATTCGGCCAACGCTTTTTTTCTATAAATCTCTACCTGTTTTTCGTTACCTACGAGGTGAGAAATTTGGGACAAATAGGCTTGTATTTCTAAATCATCGGGGGCGATTTGCTGAGCGTGTTCATAGTAAGTCTGGGCTTTTTGGAGTTGGTTCCGACTTTGATATTCAGCGCCAAGCACATTCCATATTGAACTACTATTGGGAACTAATTCAAGGCATTTTTCGAGGTAAATCAGTGACGAATCCAACTGGCCCAGTATCAGACTGGCCGCACCCATTTCCCAGTACGTATAAGGCATATTTGGCTCAAGTCTGATGGACTCGCGGAAGCGGGCCATAGCCATCTGGCTCAAGGTATCGTTGAATTCGTAACGCTCCCGTTTGGTCGTTAGCAGCCTTTTCCCTTGCAGAAACAGTCGTCGGGCAGTGAGGTTTTGAATCAGGTTGTGCCCCTTCCCAAGCAGCAATATAGATGTATCCATTTCTGCGATGGTTGAGTCGAGTTGAGCGGTCGATATCGATGTTTTAAATTCATCCTTAACCTTCTGCAACAGTGGACGGAGTAACCCCTCTGTTCGAACTTGCAGAGCCGCCACGAGGTTTCGCTTCATCAGGCCCAGAAGTTTGGCGTTGTTGCGAGTAATAGGCATTTGCCGGAAGTAATGTATGGCCGACTGACCAGCAGGGTGTAGCAGGTTTCGGGATGCAAGAGCCTGCTCGAAAAGTTTAAATACGCGCCGGGTAGTAGAATCCTGGCCCCGGAGCAGATCCTCTTCAAAGCCTTTGGTTTGCGTAGCTGTCAACAGGGAGTAGTCGCGGGTTTTGCGTTGCTGATACGTGCGAAGCGAATCTGTATTGACCGTTCCGATGGGCATGTCGCCCTCTCCACCCAACAGTTCCGGATGCTGAATATGAGGTTTGGCCGTTTTCGGAACCGTTGTTTTTAGGTACACTTCCAATTCCGACTTAGTGACCACATGATCTTTGTCGCTATCGGCCATGCCCATCAATCCATCGACCAGACAGTAGGAAAATAATCCCCGGCCATTGCCGAATTCTACACCTTCAATGGCCAGTTCACCCGGCTCACAGGACAAAATTTTGACCTGTCCAGTCCATTCTTTGCCAAGCCCCAGCATCGTTCGACTTTGCCCTATCTGCCCTCCCATCAACGCAAACGCCCCCGACCGGCAGGCATCTGCTACAAACACGACTTCGGCTCCGGCCTGCGTAAGTGAATCGAGCCAGCGTTTCATATCGCGTAGGTAACATTTATCAAACGTTGCATTGTAGTCCTGGCGAGAAGCTCCGTAGAGCATCAACATAGCGTTTTCGGTGCTATCATTCTTGGTTTCGATGTCGCCATGACCAGCAAAATAGACATAGACCCGATCTCCGGGAGTTACCTTTTTTTTGACTGTCGTTAGGGCATCGGTCAGGTTGATAAGTGTGGCCTCTTTGTTGATGAGTGTCTCAATCTGGGATTTCGGTACGCCCCTGGAGCGAACGAGATAATCCGCAAAAACGAGCGCGTCCCGATCCGCAAATCGAAGGGCTGGGAGGAACTGATAGGTTGAAATCCCTACTACGACGCCATAAGTAGTCCCTGAACCCAACGTCGTTGGAACAGTCTCGGCCTTACCTCCCCGATTGTCGACAGGTGTCTGGGCAAAAGCAGAAGAGATAAAGAGTGAAACAATGACGGTTTGAACGAGTAGATAGAAGCGAGTTAGCATGAGACAGGTTACAGATTTACTAGATTATTCCGTTGGTACTCACCAAAGTAACAGAGGGCATAAACTAATTTTCGAGTTTTAGTCGAGGAGTTACTCCACCAGCACAAAAGCCGCCCACTTGAAAGGCTCCTTTGGATACTTCAGTCGCATCTGACTTTGGGCATAGGCATAGGCATCCGGCACCGATCCTTTGACTAATAACCGCTTATAAAGCAAGGTCATGTATTCGGCTGTTTCTTTGTCGGATACCCGCCACAGGCTCATTAGCAGATAACGCGCACCGGCCATTTTTACGGCCCGTTGTAGTCCATACACACCCTCGCTACCCTTCACCTGACCCAGTCCCGTTTCGCAGGCACTCAGCACCACCAGTTCTGTGCCACTCAGATTCAGATTGGACAACTCATAGGCTGTCAGAATACCATCGTCAACGCCCTCAATGGGCGCACCGCCTTTCCAGACGTAGTTAGCCCCAGCCATCACCAGACCCGACCGAAGCAGTGGATTTTCCGATACTTGGAATCGATTACGTTCGTCGCTGGCAGCGGCCAGCTTATCGGCAGCCTCTCGGGTTTTCCTAGCCTTTTCTGATAACTCTCTCGCATCTATCGTAATGTTATCTCCTGGAGGGATCATTATGACATTTTCTTGTCTAGGAATTTCTGGGAAGAAGAAACCGTGGGTGGCAATGTGCAGGACCGATGGAGCTCTACCCGACAAGGCTTTTATACTAGCTTCGGTAGCGTCGTAGCGATTCAGAAAAGTTGTTTGAGATCGTGGGAGCAATCGACGTAGAGCATCTACTTCAATTTGAGTACCGGGCAGATAATCCCAAGGCTTAACTTTTTCGTTATCGACTAATTGATTTGACGGCTTTTGACTGAGCTGGCTTGGCAGCTTAAGCCTATTAGCATCATAAATAATACCACCATAAAGGCTCGTTCTAAAAGTATTTTTAGCAAAAGGGCGTTCAATCTGGTTATTGCGTAGTGCTAGTAACCGGGTGCTAACAACCTGCCGAATTTGGAAGCGATCGATCATTCGTTGGCTAGTATCTGCCGGGTAAGGTAGAGCCGCCAACGCAATTTGATGCAATCGTCCAGCCGGAGATAAAAATACTGTTTTAACCCCTTCCAATAATGGGTCGAGTGGTTGCCAGACTAATTGGGAAAGAGCCAGCCCTCGCGCGAGTTGACTTTTACCATCCCCCCCTTCAGCCTCACCGCCCCGGTACAACTCATTGATCTGATTAGCCGAAGACGTACTAGCAATAAGTATATCTTCAAACTCCTGTTCTTTCCCCAGAAATATGAATTGGGGATGTTTATAACTTGCTCGTAACACCAATGCTGCATACAATATGCCTGTTTTTGGATAATACTTATCGTGGTAATAGTCGAAGGCTATGAATTCAATAGCCGCTTCATCGGATTTAAGGTTTTTTTTGATTTGAGGCCATTCGATACGCAGTGTGTTGAAAGATTCACTATATTCAGGTAAACCCATCACAAGCTGCTGTTCTAGTGCATCTGACAAGCGTTGTAATGAGTCTGTACCTCGCTGTTGGCTAAGGGGCAAAGTAAGCTGGCGGTTTAGAAATTGCTTTGTATCCCGTAGCTGGGTAATAAGTGTGATGTTTTTGTTATCCTTAACTTTAATCAATAAATGATTAAGTTGCTGAGCAGCCATTAATCCTACTCCTTTGCTAAGCAATGCATCATTGTAGCTCTGCCCCATGAGCGAGGTATCTTTAGACGTTCTAGTGAGAGAATAAGTAAAATCTTTGTGATCAAACGCCCGTTGAAACTCAATTAAAGCTGTTTCATTGAGAATCGTAATATTTTTCAAAAGTCGACTTTTGTATCGCTGCCGTAGCTCAATTAGTAAGGAGGCAGCTTTTTTATATTGGTGAGTAATCTCATATAAATCAGCCAAGCCGTACTGTATATCACTATACTCTGGGTGATCTTTACCTAATGTCTTTTCACTGTTTTTTAGACAGTCTAAATACAACTCGAGTGAAGCTTGATATTCCCTGGTTTCCTTATACAAATTAGCAAGACTCAGTTGTATATTGATATAATCAGGATGCATTTTTCCCAGCAGTTTTTCTCTAATAATTAGAGCTTCTTTCAATAGCGGGAGAGCTTTTGAGAACTGGCCATTCGATATATAACTTTGGGCTTTCGAGAATAGGGAGACTGAATAGGCGGTATGATTCTTACCAAATATACCTTCTCGAATATTTTGACTTTCTTTTAATAATGAATCGGCTTGAACATATTGCCCTCTTCGCCTATAATGATTAGCTAAATGACCTAATGTAGTGGCAAAATACTCATGACCTTGACCCAAATCCTTAATGATTACTAAGACGTCTTTATATAATTTAAAAGCTTCGTCGCTTTTGCCCATTTGATCATATAGACCAGCTAAATTATTCAATGTTGTTGCGTATTGAAGATGCTGCTTCCCTAATATGGCTTCTTGAAGTTTTAGGCAATCTAAAAATATTGGGAGCGCTTTTTCATATTGCCCCATTTTGTTATACAGTACTGCCAGGTTATTCAATGTATTGGCGTAATCAGGATCTCGCTTAAGCCCAACTTTCTCCTGAATGGTTTTACACTCAATATACAACGGCAGTGCTTTGTCGTATTCACCTAGTTGTTCATATATGTGGGCTTGATTATTAAATAAGAGAGCATAGGTGGGATGTATATTCCCTAAAACTCGCTCCCCAATTGATAACGCTTCTTTGCCAGTAGATAAGGCTTTATCATATATATTAAGCTTTAGATAAATGACAGACAGATTAGCTAGAAGGCTGATATAATCCTGGTTTTCTTTTCCAAGGGCTTTCTCATAAATACCCAAAGCATCCAGACATATTTCTAATGCTTTATTATAATTCCCCCTTAGCCTTTCTATTACTGCTAAATCGTTAGTCATATTAGCAAACTTCACATCATTCTGACTAATAGTTTTACTGTAAAGAGAACGTCTTTTCTCCGCGAACAAGACAGCTTTATCGTACTGCCCTCTTTTTAAATATTCTCTCGATAAGAGCGCCATTATCCCTAAATAACGCTCTTGATATTTGCTATAATCTGGATGAGTCTGTTGTAGAGGTAAGCCCTGATCTATTAAAAATGCGGCCACGGGATCTTGCTTCTGGTCCAATGCCAGTATAAGTGAGTTGCCATTGCCTACACGCAAATCAGCACCACGCCCGGTCAAATAAGTCAATACACTTAGATGCCCATTAGCAGCGGCCCACTCCACTGGGGTCCAGCCGTCGTTCTTCCTGGTTTCGGGGTTATACTCTGGCTCATTGACAGGCAGTTTCAGCGTTTCCAGCAAGTAGCGCAGTAAGGCAAGCTTATTAAGTCCGGCAGCAAGACCAGTGAGGTTACCATAATAGGTACTAGTATCGGCACGAATCACACCCCGGCATTCGGTTTTAGCTCCGCGTTGTATCAATAATTTTACGACAGTGGTGTCGGCTTTATAACAGGCCCACATCAGGGGGGTAGCTCCTGAGGAGTCAGTAGCATTGGGGTTGGCTCCAGCTTTGAGAGCCGCCTGCACGCCAGCAGGATTGTTCTGGCGAATGGCCGTTAGCAAACGTGAGTCAATCTGAGCCTGGGCTAGCAAGGGCATCAACAGGAAAAGCAGCCAAAGTTGGCGTGAAAGGTAACGTGTTAGCATATAGCCGAGAAATTTCTTTCATATTCGCTAACTTAGATGAAAAGTAACACCAACGCCATTATTTTTTTGATACGCTCACAACCCCATCAGTATATCCAGACCTGGCTCCTGTTTTGGGCCATCCTATCGGGCGCCTTCAGCTCACGAGCACAGTCGGCAGAGGAGCTTCAGAAGCAGGGCAACAAAATCTATCTGGATAAGCCCGCTAATGCCCTTCAACTTTTTGAAAAGGCGTATCGTATGGCTCTTCAGCGCGGCCAAATTAATTTAGCAGCCAATATTCTTGCCGACAAAGCAACTGTTTATTACGTAAGAGACGACTACCACCAGGCTACCACTATATGCCGATCGGGGCTTCAGTTAAGCCCGCTGGCTGATAGCACTCGTTTCAAGCTTTGGGCCAGCCTGGGTGAAATGTATCACCGACGTGACCGCCCCGACTCCCTGACCTGGTTCTGGCAACGGGCCGAAACACTCCTGACGACCCAACCACGCATTGAACAGGAAACCCTTGCCTATGTAGCCGCTTTCTGGGGAAATCGTGGCACCGCGTTTATGGAGCAGGGCGATTATCGACAGGCAGAACGATGCTACCAGAAACGATTGCTGCTGCTGGGTCGCTTGCAAGACCCGGTTAACCTAGCCATTGCCGAAAATCAGTTTGCCCTCTTCTATCGACAGATTGGAACACTCGCCCGGGCCGACTCGCTGTATCTGGCTTCCATCCGGCATTATACTCGTCCCGACCTGATACGAGGAGGACTATTGCTGGGTCTGATCGAATGTCGACTACACCAACTACGAACCGATTCGGTGTTACGGCTTGAACGGGAAGCCAGACAATATATACCCAAAAAAGGAACTGATGGCATTGAACTGGCAGCTTACCTCGATCAATCCCTGGGTAAGTATTGGGAGCAAAAAAAACAACTGGCGCTGGCAAAACACTTCGTTACGCAATCATTGGCAAAAGGTCAACGCCTTAGCCCATCGAACCGACTGCTTTGGCGAGGACTCCTGGCGATGAGTCGTATTGCCCAGCAACAGAACGACATGACTGGCGCCCTGGCTTTCGCCCAGAAAGCCATCCAGCAGGCCAGTATTCGATTTCGAAGTTCCGATCTACGTCAGAATCCAACTCCTACTGATTTTCTGAATGGACCAGACTTATTTGAGTCGTTATGCTGGAAAGCTCATTTGCTACAATTAACACCTGACCAAGGGAGTAATTTAGCGCTTGCCAATCAAACCTATGAACGGGCTTTTGCCTTAAGCGATCTGTTACAACGAGCTTACAGTACTGAACTAACGAAGTTACTTGTACAGGAAAAACTCCGACCAGCTTATCGCGAAGCTGTCGCAGTTGCCTTCGCCTGCTATCGGCAACAACCTAATAAAACGACACTGGCAACCTTACTCCACCGACAGGAACAAGGCAACGCATCCGTATTACGTGAACTGGTCGGCGACCAACAAATGTCTTACCTTCAACTACCTAAACACCTGGCGGAGCAGCTACAACAGGCAAAAAAACGGTTGTCCACGGCCAAAATAAACTGGGCTGAACACAATCCAAAAACGGCTCAGGAGTCCAGCAATACCGAACTGATCAACGCTGAGTTAGCCTGGAATCGAACGTACCAGCAACTACTCCCCTACGATCGTTACAAACAGCTTGAACCGGATAAAATAAAGTTCCTACAAAATCACCTTGACTCGCAAACCGCCCTGCTTCAGTATACCCTCACCCCCGACTCACTACTCCTGACAGTTGTGAAGGCGAACGGGGTTCGTGTACTGATGTTACCGATTACGAGCCCAGAACTGCATCGAGCATGTAGCCTGCTCCGAAATGAAGTATATCGCAATCCAGATCCATTTCAATATACAGGTCAGAAGCTAGCTCAATCGTTGTTCAACCGCTTAATCGGCCCTGCCTGGGGTGAATTGCAAGGGAGTAGGCGATTGATTATTGTGCGTGATGGGCCTCTACATTATATACCCTTCGAAGTGCTGGAAACAGGTCGGTACGCCAACGATTACTTGCTCCGACACATGGCGATTACCTATGCCTACTCGATGCACAGTGTGATTGATACGTACGAAGCACAGCCGACTAACAAACCATCGGTGTTGAACATGGCCCCTTTTGCTGCCCCAAGAACACTCCAGGCGGGCGATCAGCAGGACGTTTATGATCCGTTACCCAAATCAGACATTGAAGCCGATCTATTATCTGGAACGCACTCGACGGCGGGTAACGCCAGTAAACATACATTTATAGCCCTATTGCCAACGCATCAATTACTGCACTTGGCAACGCATGCAGAAGCCAATGACAATGACCCAGGCAATTCGTTCATCGCTTTTTTTCCTGATGGGGCGTCGCATCGGCTTTATGCGCATGAGTTAAATTTATTCGACCTACGACACATTCGGCTCGCCGTACTCAGTGCCTGTCGGACTGGTAATGGCCAATTCCATGAGGGCGAAGGTCTACTGAGCCTAAGTCGGGCGTTTATTTCTGCGGGTTGCCCACAGGTCATCACCTCTCTTTGGAATGCGCATGATGGTACAACAGCTACCTTAACACGATTATTTTACCATGAACTTGCACAAGGAAAGCCAACCGACATTGCCCTTCAACAGGCTAAACTTCAGTTTTTAGCTGCACAAACAGAAGGAGGGGCCTATAGTCCACCTCATTTCTGGGCTCATTTGTTGCTTATGGGCAATCCTCAACCTGTTTACCCAAAGCCGTTGAACTGGTCCTGGGTTTGGGGAATCGGCCTGGCAGGTATATTAATAACCCTGTTTACGTATATACATATCCGTCAGAAACGATATCGCTAGTCGATTAACTTCTGCCAGCGAATTTGCCACCATACTTTCAATCGGTCGGTTAAGTGAATAGGATATACAGGTGCCCCCGCCTGATCGAGTAGCAGAAGTGTAGCTTCGGCATTATCGGGTTGGTTATTGAGTAGGTAGGCGTTTATCAGGTGCCATTGTACAGCCTGGCGAAAATAGGGCCGTAAGCTGTCAACCCGCGCCAGATTCTCAAGGTTCGTGATCGCCATGTCGGGCTGGCCATTCGCTAAAAATGCCTGAGCATCAAAAAAATCCCGATAAAACGTTCGCTGCTGTGGGGTCATTACTGTCTCTTGCCCAGTATCGTCTAAATCGCGATAGCGTTGAGTCAGCATCACATCGTCACGGTAGGTTTGGAGATCAACCCGGTCGAAAGTCAGGTAAGTTATCCCCAATCCAATCACAACCAATCCCGCTGCTACTACTCGCCCCAGGCGCAATCGGCGGAATAGCCGTCCCTGAGCCAGCTCCTGCCGAATGGCTTTACGAACTGTATAGTCCAAACTTAGGTCTCTTAGCGCCCGGTCTGCTGTTTGTAGTCGTAAAGCCGTCTGGCGGAATTGAGCATCCGTAGCCAGTTCCTGTTCAAAAACAAGTCGTTCATCGGTCGATAATTTATTCTGGTAATAGGCTTCAATCCATTCCCATTGCTGTAGTTGATCGGTTGGTCGCATAACAGGTTATTGTTTTTTCGTTCTTAGTATTTCCTCAAGCCGCAACATGCAGCGGAACTTTCGCATTTTGGCAGCATCCATAGAGATACCGATCCGCCTGGCAATCTCATCCAGCGTATACCCTTCCCAATAAAACAGGCGAAGCAACTGCTGACACGCCTGACCTAGTTGGGCAAACGTTTCTTCTAGACTTGAAAGCCGATAATGTTCAGGAGGCACCTCATCGGCAATTGATTCGCTAAGATCCGTTAATGCTATCGTAGAGCGTTTATGCAGGGTTTTTAACCATTTGTTCCGCACTACGGCGGTCAGATAGGCATCTAATGGCGTATCATGCCGAACCTCATAACGTCCCGATTTCATCTGCTGCCACACGGCCAGTACCGTATCCTGAACAAGGTCATCAACATCAGAACGGGCTCCACTATTACCCATCACAATGCGTAGAGCTATGGTTTTTACCCGACGAGTCAGCAGGCGGGTAGCGGCTTCAAGTCGGCGTGGTTCCTCGGAGCAGAGGTCTTCGTACAAGGTTAGGTCTTGGCTAGTCATGCAGGAGCGGATCAGGCTTTCACACTCATATTCCGCAATAGCCGGGGAAAGTAACATTTTTTTCGAGCAGGCTGTGATTTTTTTCTCTGCCAGGGCATACACTTCTGAAACCCTGCTTCGAAAGCTTTGATGCGGACGTCCCGGAGCCGGTTTTCATCAACCATAAATACCCCGCAAACGGGTGAACGATATGCAAAAACAACCCAAAGCTACGGCTATGGTCAGGTTGGGCATGTTCGGCTTGGTGATGATGCTGGCGATGAGTAGCTGTGAATCAGTTACGGTTGAGCCCGTACCGCTGAAAACACAGCCCACTGTCCGCACAACTGTTGCCGATGATGATCCACCCCAAAAGCCAACCCGCCCTCCTGGGGTAGATGAGTAGCAGCAAACCAGTCGCCACGTTACGGGAGTGTAGCGTGGCGAATTTTTCCGTTACTTTGTGCTCCACTCGATCCTCCACCATGGCTACAAATACTCCCGAGGAAAACAATCTTTATATATCGCAGGTACTCCCCGTTGTTGCCAGCCTACTGACTTCAGCTAGAAAATCAGACCCACTTCCTCAACAGGCTATTGATGAAATTACGCAACGGACGCTGGCCGCAGCTCTACACATCCGGCGAGTTGCCACCAAACAACGACTCAGACAAACGGCCTTTATTGAGCGACTAACTCGGGAACAACAGCATATCTGGTTGGCAGTAAACGGAACTCCCTCCCAGCAGGCCAAAGCCATGAGCACCATCTTGGCTGAAAACCAGGATACTGTTCGCCATTTTTTGAAGAATTTCACCTTCCGAACCACAGACATAGCTGAAGATGTGTTGAACGAGAGCTTCAGTACTTTCTTTGAGATGATCAATAACAGAAAGCCCGTTCTGGCTCTAATGTCAACGTTGGTGAAAGGAATTGCCCGAAAAAAGGCATTGAAGCAGTTAGAGAAAAACCAAAGAAATCCGTGGCAGTGGCTCGAAACAATCTATATATCAGCCGGAGATGATGAGATCGGGACCTTCGACTATCCAATGGCTGCCAACGACGAACCCGAAACGGTTGTTGTAACCCTACCATTGACTCCGGAGACCCCTAGCCCTGGTGTTCCCAAACGCATTGAATTCGATAAGGCTAAACGTGCTATAGGCGACTGTCTTGCACAGCTACAGCAGCCCCGACAGTTGCTGATACGGTTAGTAAACACCTTTTGGACAGGATATGAAGAAGGACCACTGAGCGAAGAACAAATTCTGAGTAGCTACGAAAAACTGAGTATGGCGCAAATTGCCGGGTGGACTGGCTACAAGGATGCCCATACTGCTAGTGTACGGCTTACGGAGACGAATAAAATGCTACGCAAATGCCTGGACAAAAAACTTAACACCACCCCTCTTCCCCGATGATTACGGACGACAACAAATGGATTTTTATTGAGGCATATCTGGCCGGAAAACTTGACGAGCCTGCCCTGGAGCTCGTACGTCAAAAATTGGCCGATGATCCTACGTTTCGGAACGACGTGCTGGTTCAAAAGGCCCTCAACAGCCAGCTTGAAGAGCAACACCAGGCCGAAGACAATGAGCTAATTGCCAAATTCATGGCAAGCCAATCGGGTCTGACGGATACCAGCAAAAAAGAACCCGGTCGAGTCATACCCTTCTGGCAACAAACCTGGGTTCGGGCGGCAGCTATTATCCTGCTGGTGGTCGGCCTGGCCTGGTTGGCTCTTTATGACCCACAACCGCAAACGATGGCCCTGACGATAACCTATACCCAGCGTGGCTTGGGGATGGCAGGAGATAGTTCGGTCAAACAAACGACATTTCCGGTCAAATTCAGTAGCCAGGGCCCAGCTGGGGGTGAGTATCAGAGCAGTGACGACAGCCTGCACATTTACCTGCCCGATCTGCCAAAAGATGCCCAACAATGGTCTTTAACCGACCGAATGCAAGGGGGTTATCTACTCAAAACACCCCAGGGTCAAACCTATCAACTTGACAAAGAAACATTCGGAGTTCGTAAACCATTAGTACCTGCTAAATAGGCTCGGCGGCTGTCCAACTAATTAATTGATTATCTAGGTATTCAAGAAACAACCATTGTTTAGCTTTTCGATACCCATAGAAAACAGTCCCCCGTGTTCCGGCAATGATTGTGGCTGGAGAGCCGTACTGGCTGGGTAACTTACGGCTATCCAAGCCTTGCAGGGATAGTTGCCTGCTTTTCACTACCCGATACCGTACATTTTTCGTTTCGTTCGTGGTTGGTTCGCTGGTGATGCGCAATTGGTAGCTCGTCAGTGAGCCACTATGTACGACCTTTACATCACCTGGTAGTACCAGTACAGGAGGATACTTGGCTAACAACGCCTTGTCGGGCCAGGCAGGAAGGGATACCGAAGCTCCCTCTTTGAGTTGGTATCGGGCCATCATCTGATTAAACCACTGCTGCCAGCCTGGTTTCTGGCCTTCCTCGAAGTACGTTTCATTATCGACAGCCCGAAATGCCTTGTTTGCTACCGCCAGTTTGAAGGCCTTTCGGGCCTCGTTGATCCGGCCCAGATCGGCCTGAATGATTCCCATCATAAGCTGAGCATTAGCCGATAATGGGGAGAAATAGCGAAGCAAGGTTTGACGTGCCTGTTCTGAATTATCGAGTAAGTATTCCGTAATAGCTAGATTCAGGGCAGACGCCTGATGCGTGGGTTGTTTGAGCAAGGCGTTGGTAAATAGCTTTTGGGCCTCAATCAGCAATTGTTGATAGGAAGTACCATCCCGACGTCCTGATGCTAACAATCGATTATCGCTATCGAACTCAACCGGAAATTTGTACCGCAATCTTTGGTTATCACGGGCTAACTCCATACGTCCCAAAGCTTGATTGAGTTTTATGGCCCCCAGGTTGTTGACAGTAGTGGCGCTTGGATAGCGGCTAACCAACGCATCGAAATCGCGGCTGGCTCCGTCGAAGTCATGCAGGAGATACCGAATTTCACCGATTTCGAAAAGTTGGGCTAGTTCCTGCACACGAATAGTCGTATCGGTCACCATCTGGAGTCGCTGGTTTTTGGTCGGATAGCCTGGCAACTGATCAGGTTTCTTAAATTTATCATAGAAGGCTTTATAAATTATTGGAGCTATACCAAAGGCATCGTAGCCTGCCAGATAAGCCGTAAATACACCCGAGCGATCAGCGATAGCTTCTAGATTTTCTGAAGCATCAGCAGCAGAGCCATTTTTGCCAATAATAGGCGAAAAGAACCCTTGTTTACTTCGATGGCGGTACTGAAAATGAGCCAGTTCATGCCCGAGTAAACAGGCTAAAGCGGCCTCGGCACTATCTCCAAAGGTTGCACAGAGATCCAGCACATCCTCCCCGATTTCGATCTGAGCCGGATCGGCCTGGTACACCAACTGCCCAGTCGGCTTACCGATCGTGTAGGGCAACACACGTAAAGTTGGCGCATCAACGGGATTTCCAATTGTCCGAAGCAGACGAGCATACACTCGCCGTAATGCAGTCGTTCTATCAGCTGGTTTTGGCGATGAAAATTCGAGAGAGAGTAAGCTATATGCCACCACTACATAGAGCAATAAGGAGTGTCTCATCATAAATTATCGTTTTTTTTTGATAAGCCTGTTACATTTCTTGATCCCACGGGAATAACCAAATGTAACAACCTCAGGCCAAAAGGGCTTTCCGGTTTCATCCATACCGTTCAGTTTCTACCTGGCTCCATACAACTGGAGCCAGGTTTTTCAAGAGCTTTTCTGATTTTCCAGCTTTTTATATAGCTTAACTTTAGCCATGATTCGATCTCTATTTTTACATTTACTGAGCACAATGCTGCTTGTATGTTCGCTAGCCAGTTGCCAATATATTAATCCGACGGATTCGCTAAAAAGTCACATTGACCGAACCATTGATCAATTTGAGAACGATATTGCCTTTGTTAGTTCGCTGGTCCCCTTTACTGCCTTAGATAACCAGCTCACATTGCCCAGTACAGAACATCCCGAACAAATTGCCACGTTGACCAATCAATTGAAACAGCTTGACGACCATATTCTGGCGATTGAAGCCTATGATGGCACTACTCAGTCGATAAAGCAGGAAATGTTATATATCTGCCGCCAAACCCAACAGCTAACAGCCGACGTGAGTCAGGCGATAGCCGACGCTGACGAAATCCGGGAGGATGAAGCCGACTATAGCCTGCTGGACATTATCGACATCCCTCTGAAAAAAATGGCCCTGAACGATAAAGAGACGCAACTTAACCAGCGTACCCGCGTATTGACCGACAAACTTCGGCAATGTAAGTTCAATATCAGCGCTTATACACAGTCCTTAGCCCGGCGGTTCCGGCATCAGGTTCGGCAAGTTGACAGCCCGCTTCTCTTTTTAGTGACGAAATCCGATGAGCAGGCGCTGGCCGAATACGCTATGGCTCGCTTACAGGAATCGATCCAAAACCGTTACCAGCAGCACCATCGTAACGACCCAGATGCCGCCAGCTATGCCGAAGTGTTTTCCAGCAAGCTACTGACCAATTATACCGATACCAGCCTGATGGCCAACCTTCAAACCGCACACTAGCCGTTATGAGTCGTTTACTGATTGCCATAGTTTTTTTGTTTCTACTTCAATTCCCCTTCGTCCACGCACAGAAACCCGAATTAATCGTACCAATTGGGCATGCGAGTCCTGTTGAATCAGTGGCTTTCTCACCCGATGGCCGCTATGCCCTCTCGGGATCTATGGACAACACGCTTCGGTTGTGGGAGGTGAGTAGTGGGCGGGAGCTTCGCCAATTCATTGGGCATACGAGTGCGGTTTTCTCCGTGGCTTTCTCACCCGATGGCCGTTATGCCTTGTCAGGGTCGGGGGACAAAATGCTTCGATTATGGGAGATCAGTAGTGGGAAAGAACTACACCGGCTTGAGGGGCACATGAGTGCTGTTCTATCGGTAGCTTTCTCGCCGGATGGTCGCTATGTTCTATCGGGTGGAGATAACACGGTTCGGTTGTGGGAGGTGAGCAGTGGGCGGGAGATTCGCCAGTTCATTGGGCATACAAGTGGTGTTCGTTCCGTGGCTTTCTCGCCCGACGGCCGCTATGCCCTCTCGGGGTCAAATGATAACACGCTTCGGCTGTGGGAGGTGAACAGTGGGCGAGAGCTAAGCCAGTTTCTAGGGCATACGAGTGCGGTTTACTCTGTAGCTTTCTCGCCCGATGGCCGCTATGCCCTGTCAGGATCCGGGGACAATACGGTTCGGTTGTGGGAAGTGGCTAATGGACAGGAGCTTCGCCAGTTTAAAGGACATACGAGTTTTGTTTCTTCAGTGGCTTTCTCGCCCGATGGTCATTATGCCTTATCGGGGTCTTGGGACAACACGGTTCGGTTGTGGGAGGTGACTAATGGACAGGAGCTTCGCCAGTTTAAAGGACATACGGGCTTTGTTTCTTCGGTGGCTTTCTCACTCAACGGTCACTATGCTCTGTCGGGGGCCGAGGACACTCAAGACAATACGGTTCGGTTGTGGGAGGTGAGTAGTGGACGGGAAGTACGCCAGTTTAAAGGCCATACGAGCCATGGTGAATCGGTTGTATTCTCGCCCGATGGCCGCTATATTCTGTCGGGATTTGAGGACATGAAGGATAACACGGTTCGGCTGTGGGAGGTGAGCAGTGGTCAAGAACTACGCCAGTTTAAAGGACATACGTTCGGGGTTCGCTCCGTGGCTTTCTCACCCAATGGCCGCTATGCCCTATCGGGAGCTATGGACAAAACGGTTCGGCTATGGGAGGTGAGCAGTGGTCAAGAACTACACCAGCTTAAAGGACATACGAGCGGTGTTAGTTCAGTAGCATTTTCACCCGACAGTCGCTATGTTCTGTCAGGGTCATACGACGATGACAAAACGGTTCGGCTATGGGAGGTGAGCAGTGGTCAAGAACTACGCCAGTTTAAAGGACATACGTTCGGGGTTCGCTCCGTGGCTTTCTCACCCAATGGCCATTATGCCCTGTCGGGGTCTAGCGATAATACGGTTAGGTTGTGGGAAACGAGCAGTGGTCAAGAACTACGCCAGTTTAGAGGGCATACAAGTAATGTTAATTCCGTGGCTTTCTCACCCGATGGTCACTATGTTCTATCAGGGTCTGGGGACAACACCCTACGGTTATGGGATGTCAGTAGTGGACGAGAGCTTCGCCAGTTTAGAGGGCATTTGAGCGTTGTTAATTCCGTGGCTTTCTCACCCGATGGCCGTTACGCACTGTCAGGGGCTATGGATAACACGGTTCGGTTGTGGGAAGTAAGCAGTGGGCGGGAGATTCGCCAGTTCATTGGGCATACAAATTTTATTTCTTCGGTGTCTTTCTCGCCCGATGGCCGCTATGCCCTGTCGAGGTCTGGAGACACCACCACCAAACTCTGGAACACCGTCACTGGAGAGGAACTTGCTACACTTATCACCGTTGACTCTACTGATTGGGTCGTAACTACCCCTTCTGGCCTGTTCGATGCCTCACCGGGAGCCATGAAACTCATGCACTACGTGGTCAACCATCCATCCGAT
>NZ_MKUD01000042.1:60635-113900 GCF_001898575.1 Spirosoma sp. 48-14 | reverse complement strand
ATATGGAGAAACTTGTCGAATCTTGAAAAAATTATACCATTTTTCTTGCATGGAAAGACAGTACCACGAAACACGACCACTACGGTATTGGCTGTCTGATCCACCCAACATTAATGATTATGTAAAACCTGTTGCTTGATATCGCGAATACGGTCGTTGAAGTTCAGATTTGGGAAGTCGATGTGCGGCACCAGAATGGTCTGGAGAAGTTCGGTGACCCGTTCGTCGTGTGGAATACGCTTCCCCGTTAGCACACTGACGTATTTCGACGTCACCCAGAGCACATTCTTGAGCTGCGTTTTCCCATCGTCGGTCATGATGTACTCCGTAACGGTAGTATCTTCATTGAAATAAATGAGCCGCGACATGATTCGAATCCATTCACTCACCAACGCTGGACGGATATACGCAATCTGGTGCTGATAAACAACCCAGCTCGTTTTCAACTCCCGAAACAACTGGCCTGGACTAAAATCATATAGTTTGGCGACCTGATCTTCCCGCGCATTAAAGTAATAGTCGAAATATTTGGCATTGTTGAGGTGTTGAAGCGGATCGCAGTCCTGAAACCGAATAATCACCCGCGATTCGGTTTCGGTTGGGTAGCTGCGATTGGGGTCACGATGAAACATAGTCTAAATAGCACCGGCCACCCGGCGTGATTGAGCAGATTGATGAATGAAAACAGATTTTGCTTTCTGCAAAAGCCCTGTTTCGTACAGGCAGGTTAAGCAAAATCCTGTAAATCTAAAAATCCGTTGAATCCCGCTTCAGAATTTTTCTGCAATATTTACGTTAGTACAGCAAAAAACACGGATTTCATCAATTCCTAAACACATATGAAGCGTATGCGTTCTCTTCTGTCACTGGCCATACTGGTATTCAGTCTCACTGCTTTTACCTCTGCCGACGATTCGGATGCGGTAGTTGGCACGTGGCTCAATGGCACAAAAAAAGGGCATGTTCAGATCTATAAACAGGGTGGTACTTATTTTGGTAAGCTTGTCTGGCTGGGGCAACCTACCGATCCAGCTACCGGCAAACCTCGCACGGACGAGAAAAACACGGATGCCTCCAAACGCTCTCGCCCGTTGATGAATATGGTCTTAATGTACAATTTCAAATACGATGGCGGTAATGTCTGGGCCGACGGCAAAATTTATAACCCCGAAGATGGCAAAGAGTACAACTGCAAAATGACCCTTCAGGACCCTAACACACTGCTGGTTCGCGGGTATGTGGGTATTTCATTATTGGGCAAAACCCAAACCTGGACACGGATAAAATAGATTGATTGTCATTTGCTTCGCGTCATTCGTAATCAGCTTGCCTGAATAGTTTACGGCGGATGTCGACCAATGACGCGAAGCAAATAACCAAGCCAGACGTAAAGCAAATGGCCACAACTACGCTTATCATTGGTGCAGGCCCGGCTGGGTTAGCCATTGCCGGTCGGCTGGCGCAAAAGGGGCTGCCGTTTACGATACTGGAAGCCAGCGACCATATCGGGTTTTCGTGGCGAAACCACTATGATCGGCTGCATCTGCATACGGTCAAGGAGTATTCAGCTCTCCCACACGTCCCATATCCTGCTAGTTATCCAACCTATGTTTCGCGGCTGGACTTTGTGGAATACCTCGAACAATATGCCGAACGGTTTTCCATAAAGCCGCTCTTTAATCAGAAAGTTGTCAGTGTCCGACGGGGCACATCGCCCGATGGGAGTTGGCATGTTCAGACCGAAACGCATACGTTTACGGCCGATCGTGTGATTGTAGCAACGGGCTACAACCGCTCCCCCAACATCCCCGATCTGCCGGGGCAACGCAATTTCCGGGGAATCATTTGGCATAGTCATGAATACCGGAACGGTGCCGCCTTTCGGAATGAGCAGGTACTGGTGGTGGGTATGGGCAATACGGGTGCCGAACTGGCGCTGGACTTACTCGAACACGACGCACATCCATCCATTTCGGTACGTAGCCCCATCAACATCATCCGACGCGATATGTTCGGTCGTCCAGCGCAGAATACGGCTATTTTACTTAGCAAACTTCCCAATTGGCTCTGCGATCTGATTGCAGGCTTTACCCAAAAACTGACTGTCGGTGATATGTCGGCCTATGGTTTAGGCAAACCCAGGCACCCACCTACTTATGATAACCGACGCGGGAAAACGCCTGTCATTGATATTGGTACCATCGACCAGATAAAAGCCGGGAGAATCAGGGTTGTACCAGGTATCGAACGGATCAATGCCAAAACAGTCACCTTCACCGATGGCCAGGAACTCCCGTTCGATGCAATTATTCTGGCAACCGGCTACCGGCCTGGCCTGGCCACGTTTCTGGATAAATCCATTACAAATCTCGTTCTCAATGAGCGGGGTTACCCCAAAAGCCTGTGGTTCAACGATTCGGCATTGAATGGCCTTTATTTTCTAGGCTTTACAACACCCCGATCAGGCGTTCTTTTCCATCTGAATGTCGACTCCGAGCGGATAGCAGAACACATTACGCAGAACAATTCCCTTCCAGTGTAGTTTATAGACTAGATACAGAGTTGGAGAACATAACGCTGATACATCCTTGATGTAGTTAACAGGTATGAATCTCTACCACTCGGTGTTTCATCCATTTTTACAACGTTATAACCACTACAATCATGAACGAGACTACATTGAAAGGTGCCTGGAACGAAATGAAAGGTAAAATTAAACAGGCTTATGGCGACCTTACCGATGATGACCTAGCCTACGAAGAAGGTCAGGAAGACGAAATGTGGGGTAAAATCCAGCAAAAAACGGGTAAGACGAAAGATGAAGTCAAAAAAGCTGTAGCCGATCTGTAATTCATACCGTTTTACTTTACTTCCCAACCGAATCGGGTTAACGAAGCTTTTTTCTATAGCAGCCAGCAGGACAGTTATCATGTGTCCTGCTGGCTGCTGGTTTTTAAGGGTAACAAATTTGGTTTTTCTTCAAAAAACAGCGCCTATGTAGTAACTTGTCACACCAAAAAGCCGCTATTGTAGTGGCCTTCTATTCCTACACATAAGCTAACATAGCCTGTTGGATACACCTGTTGTACTAATTATCTATAACCGTCCAGATAAAACTAAACGCTCATTCGAGGCTATTCGCGCTGTCAGGCCATCCTGTTTGTACGTTATTGCCGATGGCCCTAAAGACGAACAGGATGCTTCACGCGTTCGGCAGGCTCGGGAAATTACCGAACAAGTTGACTGGAGCTGTCAGGTTCGCCGAATATATGCTCCAGATAACCTTGGCTGTGGCAATCGGGTAGCGAGTGGTCTTGATCTTGTGTTCAGTGAATGCGATAAAGCCATCATTCTGGAAGATGATATTGTAGCAACGCCCGCCTTTTTCACATTTTGTGAACACATGCTAACCCGCTATGAGCACGACTCCCGCATCATGTCGATAGCCGGCTGGAATGGGCTCATCTCCTATCAGGCAGCTACTTGTGATGCTTTTCTTAGCCAGTATTCGAGTATTTGGGGATGGGCTACCTGGCGACGTGCCTGGGCATTGTATCAATTTGAACCAGGCTGGCCAATTGAGGAGTTCGACGCCCGTATACAAGCTTACTACTCTGACTCCTTTCGGCCCAAGCTCCAGCGGCATAAATACGTACATCAATTCTGGAAACAGTATAAATCCTGGGACCTGCAATGGGCCATGACAATCTCTATGTATTATGGTCTAATAATTACCTCAACGGTTAACCTGTGCCAGAACATCGGCTTCGACGGTGAAGCCACTAACTTAACCTCATTTAACATCCGGGGATTATTCCCGGCTTTTAATCCAGCAATCGAAGAAAGCTCGTTGATTGTCGATGAGAAACATGGCCCAGTACAGGACTGGTACGATTATAGCGTGCTGCTGTTAACCCTCTTTAGCCAGTATCAGGATATTCGGAAGTTGGCATTGCTGCATAAACACCCGCAGTTCTTTCCCAAACATCAGAACCGGGTAGGCTGGGAAAGTTCGTTGCAGCCTTTCAACGAACCAGGGCGATGTATGCAGATCATAAACCATTTAGAACACTTTATCACGCACCCTGAATTAACCAAATGTAAGGACGTATTTCAACGACTTATTTAGTCTACATGGTCATCTCAACCCTACTTATTTGTCGAAATGCCCGACCGTTTATAGAATCCTGCCTGGCCAGTATCAGACAGCAAACGCATGCCCCCGACGAAATCCTTGTTGTTGATGGGAACTCGCAGGACGGCACCCTGGAGTGGTTACGTCAACAACCCGATATCAGGGTTATTTCCCAAATGGGGAATGGCATAGCCAACGCACGGAACACGGGTATTTTGGCTGCCAGTGGTGATTTCATTGCTTTTCTGGATGCCGACGATAGCTGGAAGCCCGAAAAGCTAGCCCGCCAATACACGCTTTTGAGCCAAAAGCCAAACCTTCAGGCTGTGACTACCTTCTTAACTAAATCAAATGATTCCGATGGAGCCGAATGGGTCGCAATGACGCCCGGTGGCTTTCTATTCAAGCGAACCGTCTTTGACCAGTTCGGACTTTTCAACGAAGAATGGACCGTAGCTTCTGATCATGAGTGGTTTATGCGTGCTATCCGGCAAGGTTTTTTGTATGAAGTTATCCCGGCCATCCTTCTTCTGAAAGGTATTCACGACCAAAACCTGTCAATTACCAAACGGAAGCACTACCGCACCGAAATGATGGCCATTATGCGGCAGCAACAATCGTTATGAAGCTCCTTTACGTCATTCCCCGAATGACATACGGGGGAGGTATGCCGGTCATTCTTACCGAGCTAAAAACCATGCGATGGCTTGGTGTTGATGTGTCGGCCACCGTTATCGTTCTGGAAAAAGGAGTAAGTACTCAGTTTATGACCGAAGCGGTGGCCAATGGTGTGAAAGTGCTGTTGGCTCCATCGTCGGTGCTTGCTGGCAAACTCATCAGTCAGGCCGATCTAACAGTTGTTCATTACTGGAATTGCCCTTCCCTGTTTCGTTTTTTTCGATTTCTTGCCGACACGCAGGTTCCTCACAGGCTCTGCCTGAGTGTACGGGTCAATGGGCTTACCTTACCTCAGGTTGTACCGCAGTGGGTCTATGCCAATGCCGATGCCCTGGTTCGCCTTCATCCTCGCACGCCAACAACAGACCTTCGGCCGGGTATAGAATCCCTCATTCTACCCAGCCTGATCCGGCTCCCCGATCTCGATGCTCCCCCACCCGCACCCGATTTTAGCACCTTCAGGCTATTTCATGCCGGTACGCTCAATTATTTTAAGACTCATCCTCAGCTAATCGCCCTGCACGAAGGTCTGGCAATCAATTCGTACGGCTTCGATATTTGGGGCAGTGGAATGGATAGATTGTTTGAGAACGATCTGGCGGTGGCCCAACACGCTGTATACCGGGGTTTTTCGACCAATCTGTACGCCGACATGGCACCTTATCATGTACTTTGCAATCCGCAAACCGCCCTCTCCTACGGCTCATACGATAAAATCATGTGCGAAAGCCAATGGATGGGAAAGCCCGTGATTGCCCTGAAAAACAGCCACATAGCCGATCATATCCATACGAATATCAATGGTATAGTTGCCGACGACGAATACCAGTACCGGGTCATTCTTGAAATGCTATCGGCTAAACCCGAAGTTTATAAAAAGCTGTCGCAAAGTACGTTTGAGTATACACGAAACCATTATAAGCTTACCGACTATGTAGCAGCACTTGTCAGGCTTTATCAGCGAATGATTCAATTGCTGCCTAAAGCAGCTAATACAGCCTGTATTCCTCACCAACCGCTCGAAGCAGCATTAGATGGTCTGGGAAACTGGAAACAGCGACTGACTGATACTCCAGGACTCCTTTCTCAGGAAGAGATTATGTATGCACTGCGCTGTGAAGGGGGCCTGATTCATTACTATAAAGACTATCCTGACGATTCGGCACTACGTACGCAGATTGCTCAACTGCTGGCGCTTGAAAACTCCCTAGCTTCATGAACATTGCTCTCCGTTTCTGGAAACAGTACACACACCTTCAACTAGTTAATTCAGTAGCATTAGTATCGATGGGTGTTACGCAGGCGATCATTCTATACCACCTCATCAACCAAAGCGACAGTACTTATAAAGGTATATTCCTCAGAGGTATTTCGTTAATCATACTCCCTTTTGCTTCCACGTATTTTGCTAGCCGAATGGCTTCGTATAATACTGATCGGCTACAAATGACCTTACTAAATAATTTTTCCCGTACACGGACCAATGATCTGGAACAGGTTCATGCCAACGCTTTTAGCAAAGCCATGGTCAGTGACATGGATCACTTGTTTCAGTTCTGGCGCGAGCTCTTTATCAACATCGGTCTGAATGTACCGATTCTGCTTTATCTGGTATGGGCTTTACTATCAAAGAGCCGACTTACTGAGCTTATTAGCGTCTCGGCTTTTGCGATGGCCTTATTCGGATTCGCGTACCTGATAAACCGATGGGTGAAAATCCGCCAACGTCAACATAGCCAGGCTTATCTTACAGTACTGGACCGCATACAGAATTATGTTGACAATGCGTTGCAGTTTCGACTTTACCACAGCGAAGCTCAATACCTCAACGGCCTTCGAAATAGCCTCTCACAGTTCGGTCAATTAACGGCCCAATTGAGTCAATATCGTCAGATGTACACCACAACTGTTGCCTCTATATTACTTGCGACTATTTGGGGAGGGCTTTGGCTACTCCAAACCAAAGCTGACTTATCGGCGGCCGATCTGGCTATTGCCACACTGATACTACTGGAAATCAAGCGGATCAGTGCGGAAGTGCTCAATATTCTTTACACCTATCAGAAAGCGAACGAAGGTGCCGAACGAATCAGTAACTGGTTGAATACGCCACTACCGGAAGACGCCACCACCGCACAACCGATGCTATTCAAACCCGTTCGCATCGAAAATCTGACATTTACCTACCAGGGTCAGGCACATGCCATTCGGTACCCGGACCTTGCTATTGACATCGGCGACAAAGTATGGCTACAAGGCTATAACGGCCAGGGAAAATCGACGCTATGGAAAATCCTGACAGGTCTGTACACCAACGCAACGACAACGGTATGGATCGATGCGATACCCCAACATAGCCATGGACGCGTACCGTTCTGGCGTCAGGTAGCAGCCGTTACAGAACCTCCCCGTTGTTATAGTGGCTCACTCTGGGAAATCATCGGCAACTTTTCGGCCAACCGGGAAGAGGTTGTTAGCTGGCTTTCCGGTCGCCAGCTTTTAGATCATTTCAATACATATCCGCACCAATTGGATACACAGTATGATTCGGTCACGCGAAATTTATCGGCTGGTCAGTTAAAATGGCTCCTGATCGTTCAGGCTTTTTTTCTTAATCCTGACCTGTTGATTCTGGATGAACCGTTTTCTTCACTAGATGCCGACCGTCAGCAAACCACCCTTTCGCTAATTCATCAATTAGCTACTAACACGACACTGATTGTGATCAGCCACCATCAACTCCCCATTGCTTTTACGAAAACGATCCAGCTATAACGATGCATTGTCTGCCCAATTCAACCGAGCAACTGCTGGTAAAGGCCATCCTCGACCCCAATACCGAATCCGGGTATAAAAACTTCCTGACCTGGCAAACTGCGACCGACTTTCGGGGGGTGGTACCCAAATCGGTGATTCGGCTGTTACCCATGATCTGGCATAAATACAAAGCTCAGTTAATTACGAATCCGCAAAAGGATCGGCTGGGGGGGCTTTACAAAAAAAGCTTCTACAATAACTCCCGGCTCTTTCAGCAACTGAAATCAATTGTAAACGTTCTTGAGCAGGGTCACTTTACGTATGCATTTACTAAAGGTATTGCCTTGCATACGTATGTGTACCAGGACCTTGGCTCTCGCCCGATGAATGATATCGACATCCTGATTGCGCCCGGTGATTTTAAACCGGCACTTGATGCGCTGCAACAACTGGGCTACACCCTCAAATACCCCAGGCTTTCCGTCGATACGTATATACGGGGCTACATGCATGCCTGCACCTTGACGCATGAAACCCTGAAAGACATCGACTTGCATTATTATCCGGCCCCTTATCACACCCAACACCTTACCAACGACATTTTTCTGAATGACACCCAAACCCATGCCTTCAGAGGCCTTTCGCTCCGGTTATTATCGCCCCCGAAATTAGCCCTTTTTCTGATGCTTAACTATCAGTTTATCAATGAGTGGCACTGGATTGTAGACGTTGCCTTTCTGACCCGGAAATATCCGGTCCCTTTGGCTGATTTACGGTTGATAACCCAGCAGACTGGCCTTTATCAGGTTACTCTTCAACAACTTTTGTTTCTGTCAATGGTCTGTAATTTAAACGCTTCGGAAGAAATCAGCTTTTACCAAAGCCAACCCACATCGCTCACCAATCGTTGGCTGATCAGATCGAAAAGGTTTTGTGATGCAAGATGGCGGTTAGGTGTTCTGACCAATGCCAGTGGCTTATCTACCGAGCACACGCTCACAATGCCAATTGTATACGCCATTCTTCGCTGGTATTATCGCTCCCTCCGACGAACACAACCCAACGAGCTCGTTGGCAAAGCAAATCGGTTTATCCGCGACATTCTGAGTCTCTCCTAATAGGCGCTTTGGTCAGAAGACTTTATTGAAAACCTGCGAATCAGCACATCGCTATAAGTTCCTTGAGATACGCGTAATTTTCAGTCATATCAGGAGACAGATTTATCTGAATAACAGGCAACTCCCGAACCATTCTTCGGATAGCCTGTATACATAACTGGCCTGAAGCCCGATGCTGTACAGCAAAGGCTAAGGACGAAGCCAGGTAGGAAAACCCAACCTGTGGGCTCACATAGGTGTGCGACAGGGTACTCCCCTGACGTGTCAGGCAAAAAATGGCTTTAATCGGTGCCTGCGAAACAAACCGATCAGTACAATGCGTCAATGTGCTAAAAAAAAACTTTGAATCTCCTTTTTGTAGAAACTTATCGCTCGTGATATAGGGGTTAAGGAATGGGAGTGCCTCCTTGCGGATGCGGAACGTCGGATAAAACCCATACACGGTCGTTGGCTCATCAGCCTGAACAAAACAAAAATCATCCGTCACAAATTGCCCTCCATGTACTACCCAGGTGGCAGCCGTAGTCGATTTACCCGTATTTTGTTTACCCGGAATGAGTACAAATCGATCGTTGGACCCAATAACGGCAGCATGCAACGGGGTATAGCCTTGCCGATTCAGGATCTGAACGAGCAAATTAAGAAATGGGTAGCTGAATGTGAATACATCGTCCAGCCATTCGGGAAGCGCAAAGAACCGGGCAGAATCCGTTCGCTGGGTATAGGACAGAAAAAATCCGGCTCCCAGAAACAACCAATCCTCCCCGTGTTGCGCCCAGACAACATCCTCACGCGTAAAATGAGGCTGCCAGTAAGCAACCCGATGTATTAGGTAATCGCCCTCAACCCAGTCGACCCAGACAGTACGCGTAGTCCATTCAGAACTTTTTTGTTGCAATACAATCCCTGTTGACAAACGCCGTAACACCGATTGGGGTGCTCGTATACCCAGTTGAATCTGCTCAGGAAGCAGCCAGAAGCCCTCAGTCATTTATTTCTTATGCGGCCAGCCTAAATCAGAAACATCATGAATCGGGTCGAGCTTGATCAAATCGCTAACATCATCAAACTTTTCGAGCACTGGTGTCTCCTGCACACTCAACGAAGTCAGGTCAGGTTGACTGGAAGAAAGCTCCTCTGCCTGAACAAGAATACCTTCAGTAAGAAGTTGCTCAATATATACCTCCACGTCCCGTAGCCATTCGCCGTCAGCACTCTTCGCCAGATAGTCCGATACATCTTCAGTAGCGCAACCGTCCTGAAACAACCGTAAAATTGCCGGACCCGAGCCTTTCAGCGTATAATAAACACCGCTCTGCATATGAATGAGCACTATCTCTTCGTCGAAGTCCTCAAAATCGAAACTGGTTTTATCAAAAATGGCTACCATAGAGTGAGGTACAGATTATATTGCTTTTGGTCAAATGCCCCGAAACTAGCCATAAAACAGGATTTCCCAAAATGTACCTTCCTGGCAGCGAGGAACTAAACCTCAACTAGTTACTCGTTAACCAGAGGGGTCACCACTCGTTCAGGAAAGTTCATTCCGATTAATCGGTCTCACAGCCTCCTCGTTTTCTCCACAATCACGCAATTATTGTCGCGTTGCTTTTCCAGAACATAATCGCGTATTTATACGGTCAACTCTATTCAGATCAAGAACCTGAATGAGTGACTGCCTACAATAGCAAGCCAGCGATACCTTGGCTAAAAACGATGAAAATAATCCATTTAATACCCTGTCAATGTGTAAGTTTTGTATATTTCGGCTTGGTTTAGGCGCCAACTCAACTAATCACTATTGCGAGCTAAACAATTCGTTAGCTAGTTGGTACATCTTAGCGAAAACTGGTTATTTATACCTGATCTTTTCATATGAAGTGCAGTCATTTGATTAGTCTTCTTTCGATAATTTTATTCATCGCTGTTGTGCTCGATGCCTGTACCAAAGAAGATACCAGTTCGAGCATTTCTCCGCTGTTGAATACCCCAACTGTCACTGCATCCGTCAGCAATCCAATAACCAACGACACGGCTTTACTCGGCCAGGCTTTGTTCTGGGACCCCATCCTGTCGGGCAATAAAGATATTGCCTGTGCGACCTGCCATCATCCCAACAATGCCTATACGGATGGCCTTGACCTCTCCCTCGGCACCAATGCAGTTGGCCTCGGGCAAAACAGGCAGTTCCGGTCTCCCAACGATATACCCGTTAGCATGCGAAATGCCCCGACTCTTCTCAACGTCGCCCTGAATGGCATGGATAGTAACGGAAAGTATGACCCGTCGACGGCACCCATGTTCTGGGACTCACGAACGCAAAGCCTCGAAAATCAGTCAATAGGCCCCTTATCGACATTTGAGGAGATGCGTGGACACGCGTACAGTGAAACCCTTACCCTCGATAGCCTGGTAGCCCGACTATCAAAAATCACAGAATATCAGCAACTGTTCCAGAAAGCGTTTGGTAGTGGACAAACGATCACAGCCTCAACCATACGTAAGGCGATTGCCACGTTTGAACGTACGCTTGTCGCCATGAATTCACCCTATGATCGGTATCTGAAAGGCGAGAAAACGGCCCTGAACGATCAGCAACTACAGGGGATGTTTATTTTTAAGGATGAAGGCTGTGCTATTTGCCACGCAGGGCCGATGTTTTCCGATTATAAACTCCATGTTTTATCGGTGCCGGACAACCCGAAACGAACCAGTACCGATGCCGGTGCGGCAGGCACGTATGCCTTTCGGACACCTTCGCTACGAAACGTTGGGATGACAGCTCCCTATATGCACAATGGGACGTTCAAAACGCTGAAGCAGGTGCTTAAATTTTACGACGATATTGGCGAGCCCATTTCCCAGAATCCGAATGTAACGGTGCAACAGTTAGATCCTAAAATACAGCGAATCGCCCTGCGCGATGCGGAGCAGGACCAACTTATTGCCTTCCTGAACGCACTGACCGATCCATCTTTCAACCAGTTTATTCCAGACCGTGTCCCGAGCGGTCTCCATCCGGGTGGCAATATTCGATAAGACGCCTTCAGCCTGACCAAATCAATCCTTTCTCTCCCATCGCCCTAACTATTCATAGCTCAAAATAGTCGATTAGTTTATTATTTCTTCTGTTTCGCTCAAACAGATTGATTCAGCTCAGAAAAACTCATTTCCTTTGGGCATTCATTCGCTACGCCCATGAAACGGCTCATTTTCATCTATTTACTTTCCCATTCAATTGCCAGTCAGGGGCAAACCGTTGTCGCTTCGGTGCAGGAAGCACTCGCAATGGCCCGTCGGAATAATCCCGACCTGCTGAATGCTCGTCAAAACCGACTGGTACAGGGCCAACAGCAATCGGCCACTCGGGCAGCGCTGCTTCCTCAGGCACGCTTTTTTACCAATTTCGATTACAATTTTTCGCTGCCCGTTCAACTGATTCCACTCGTTTTGCTGGGTGGCCCTGCTGGTGAATACCGCAGTGTACAGTTTGGCTTACCCTACGTACTCGCAGCAGGGGCCGAAGTAACGGTTCCAGTCGTCAATCGACCCGCCCGTGCCGACATCGGTATTATAGAACAGAACCTGCGCATTACCGATACTCAGAATCTGGTTCTACAGGACGAAGTATCGACCCAAACGGCCCGCGTTTACCATGCTACGTTACTTACGGCGGCCGCCATCCGACTGACTCAGCGCAATCTCTCTGCAGCCGACACACTCACCCAGATTGCCCGCGACCGGCTGGATAAAGGCCTGATCGAACCGCTGGAATACAATCGAATCCGGTCGGTACAACTTACTACGGCCGATGTACTCTACCAGAATCAACTGGCCTACATCCGCAACCGAAACCAGCTCAAACTGATTCTCGGCCTGGCTCCTACCGATAGCCTGGTTCTCTCGGAAGATTTGGCCAGTCGACCAGCCAGCATTCCGATTCCTGCAACAGCGCTTTCGCTGATCGAGCGACCGCAACTAACGTTACAACAGGCGCGGGTCGAGTTATCGAGACTACAACTAAATCGGGAAAAGCTCCAGCGATGGCCTACCCTTTCGGCATACGGTCGGTACACGGAACAGGCGCAACGAAGTGAAATCAACTTCCTGAACTTTAGCCAGCCGTGGTATGAAATCGGCGTTGCCGGACTTCAGTTCAACTGGCCGATCTACTCAGGTGGGTTACGTACCAGTAACATCACCCGCGCCAGGCTGCAACTCAAAGCCGCCGAAATGGCTCTTAATTATGAGCGCAATAAACAACAAACGGATAACGAAGACATTCGCAATACCTACAATCAGGCGGTTCGATCGCTGGATCTGAACCAGCAGAATTACGAGCTCAGTGCCCAGAATGTACAGATCGCCCTGATCAAATACCGATCTGGCCTGTTCGCCTACGACCAGTACCTAAACGTATTCAACGAAGCGCTGACCGCCCAGAACCGGTATTTGAACAACCTTTCGAACGTATTTATTAACCAAACGATCCTTCAAATTCGAAGTGGCCAATAAAATCGGTATAGGGTTAACCCTATACCGATTCACCAACTCCCATGAAAGCTACACGTTTCCTTTTGGTATCTTTAGTCATGCTTACCGCCTGCAAAAACGGTACAGATGGCCTCTCTCCCACCTATCGGGATTTGACCGAAGCGGTGTATGCATCGGGCAATATTTACCCCCGCAACGAATACACTGTTACGGCCGATGCGGCTGGAATTTTACAGAAACGGCTCGTCAATGAAGGCGATTCCATTCAGCAGAACCAACTCCTGTTTGTGCTGGAAAGCGCTACGGAAGATGCGCGTCAGCAGGCAGCCGCCAACGCGTACCGACAGGCACGGGCTAATCTGGGGCCTGGTTCGCCCGTACTGGCTGAACTGGAAGCTCAGGTACGAAATGCCCGCACCCGACTGGCCAATGATTCGATTAACTACAACCGGTTTCGGGAATTGTACGGCCAGAATGCCACCTCGAAAGCAGAACTCGAACGGGCTGAGCTAAACTATACCCTCTCGAAGAATAATCTTCGCGCCCAGCTCAACACACTACAGCGCAGCCGCGATCAAATTCAACTCGATGTGGCCAACAACCGCAGTCAGTTGGTTTCGTCGGAAGAAGCCGGGCGGAACACCCGTATTCGCAGTCTGCTGAATGGTAAAGTGTATGAAGTGTACAAAGATCCGGGTGAGGTTGTTCGGGTGGGCGACCAGTTGGCGCTGGTTGGTAGCGGCAATCACCTGTATGCGCAATTGGCTGTCGATGAAAGTGATTTTGGGCGGATGCGTATCGGCCAGGAGGTTGTTCTGAAGGCAGATGTGTACCCCGATAAAGTATTTAAAGCGCATGTCAGCAAGATTTATCCCAAGCTGAACCGCAGCGACCAGTCATTCCGAGTCGATGCAGAGTTCGTGGGTGAACGTCCTGATGCCTACTATGGCCTCACCCTCGAAGCGAACATCATCATCAGCCAGAACAAGCATGTACTGACTATTCCTAAGTCATATGTGTTCGGCACCGATAGCGTCTGGGTCAATCAGGATGGGAAAAAGCAAAAAATCAAGTTCCAGAAAGGAGCCGAAAACTTCGATCTGGTCGAGGTGAAAGGTGGCCTGACAGAGACTTCTAAACTAATTGCGAATGAGTAATTGAGTGATTGAGCGAATAGCTTATCCGCTTTAATTCACTCAATCATTCAATCACTCAATCACTCAATCTAATGGACATTCGAATCGCTTCTCAAATTGCACAAACACACTTACTGGCCAAGAAGCGGCAAACGCTTGTTGCGATGCTGGGGGTAACGTTTGGTATTGCCATGTTCATCACGATGATTTCGTTTATGCAGGGGGTGAATCAGTTTCTGGAAGATTCGGCCCTGGATGCCAGTCCGCATATCCGGCTGTATAATGAAGTCAACACCCAACGGCCCAGCCTGATCGATCAGCTTAATCCAGGCAATTTCAATGTCGTATACCACCAGAAGCCCAAAGATGAACTGGCTCGAATCAAAAACGGAATCGCCATTGCTGAGCGCATTGAAAAGGAACCAGGTGTACTGGGCGTGTCGCCCCAGGTAGCTACCCAGGCCTTTTATAACAACGGTCCAATTCAACTATCGGGAACGATTTCGGGGGTAGACATTGAGCGCGAAAACCGATTGTACAAACTAAACACCCGGCTCAAATCGGGCAGTCTGCGCGGTCTGCAAAGTAATCCGGACGGTTTACTCATGGGCGCGGTGTTAGCCCGAAAACTTAATGTTCGGGTTGGCGACAAAGTAACAGTCACTACCCCCATTGGCAGTACGCGGGTTTTGCGCGTGGTCGGCACCTTTGGCTTTGGTGTTGGAACCGTCGATAATACCAAAAGCTACGCTAACCTGTCGACGGTTCAGGAGATGCTACAGAAAGACCCCAGTTACATCACCGATGTCCATATCAAGATGGTCGATCCGCTACAGGCTATTCCCTTTGGGCAACGGCTACGGGCTATGTATGGGTACTACACCGAAGACTGGGCAACCGCGAATACGGCCATTCTGGCCGGTGAAAAAATTCGGAACGTGATGACGTTTGTGGTATCGATGACTTTACTGGTGGTTGCAGGCTTCGGTATTTATAACATTATGAACATGACCGTCATTAACAAAATCAAGGATATCGCTATCCTGAAAGCAACGGGGTTCGACGGGCGTGACATCATTGCCATCTTTCTGCTCCAGGCTATTTTCATCGGATTTTCGGGTGGTTTACTCGGGTTACTAATCGGATTTGGCCTGAGTTACATGTTGTCGATTACCCCATTCGATGCTGGTGATTTCCTGAGTCTGAAAACGTTTCCGGTCATTTTCGACCCGAAATATTACGTTATGGGGATTCTGTTCGGCGTGATCACAACGGTACTGGCGGGCTTTTTCCCCTCGCGAAAAGCCGCCCAGGTCGATCCTGTGGCCATTCTGCGGGGATAATTATAAAAAGCGAAAGAGTGAATGAGTGAAAGAGCGACAAGCCAATCTACAACTCATTCACTCTTTCGCTCATTCACTATTTCGCTCTTTACTACATGAATACGGTTCTTTCGGCCCAGCATGTTAACAAATACTTCTACGACCCAGAGAAATTTCAGGTTCTGAAAGAGGTTACGTTCACGGTGCAACAGGGCGAGTTTCTATCGATAGTGGGCAAGTCGGGTTGTGGTAAATCGACCTTGTTGTACCTGCTATCAACGATGGATACGGATTACGAAGGCGAGATCGAAATGGCGGGTACGAAGTTAAAAGGTCGTAGTCAGGACTTTTTGTCCCACTTCCGCAACGAACACCTCGGCTTTGTGTTTCAGTTTCACTTTCTGCTTCCCGAATTTTCGGCTTTGCAGAACGTGATGCTTCCGGGCTTGAAACTGGGTAAATACCCTGAAAAAGAGGTTGAAGAACGAGCCATGGAAAAACTCCGCCTGATTGGTATGGCCGATTATGCCCGTAAACCCGCCAGCAAATTGTCGGGTGGGCAGCAGCAGCGGGTAGCCATTGCCCGAGCGCTTATCAATGACCCAACCATCGTTATGGGCGACGAACCGACCGGCAACCTCGACCGGGCCAATACTGAAAACGTGTTTGAGATTTTTCGCGGACTGGCCCAGAAAGGCCAGACCATTATTGCTGTCACGCACGACCCCGATTTTGCCGCCCGTACCGACCGCGTTATTGAAATGTCGGATGGAATGATCATTGCCAGCCATGAAAATAAAGTTCAATAAATACGTCGAGGTTGTCCTGCTTTGGATGGCCCTGGCAGGCGTTGTGGCTCGTCAATGGATTATTCCAGACATCACCTGGCAGTTACAGGTCGGTCTTTTTCTGTTGTCGTTCCTTGTGTTCAACCTGATCTGGGCATTTCATTATCTATTCAACGAATGGCTCAACCAGCGACTCCCGTTTGAAAAAAACATTCGCTGGCGCATTGCGGTGCAGCTGATCGGAGGCTGGGGCATTGTTAAAACGATCCTGTTTGCCACGGGATACTTCATTGTCAGGTACATAGTTGCCGACTCCCTACCTCAGTTGAGCCCTTTCAACCGATTTTCGGCGATCATTATCGTCGTAACCATTTTTCTGGTCAACACGGTTATCACGCTGGGATTCATTGCCAGTCATTTGCTGAAACGATGGCAGGAAAACCTGATTAAAACAGCGCAGTTGGAAAAAGAAAAAGTCCAGGTCCAGCTCGACAGTCTGAAAAATCAGATTAGCCCGCACTTTCTGTTCAACAGCCTATCCTCGCTCGACAGCCTGATCGATGACAACCCAACGCTGGCCCGGCAGTTTTTGCAACAGTTGTCGAAAGTATTCCGGTACGTTCTTCAGCACAAAGACAAGTCGCTGGTGCCCATCGAAACCGAACTGGCATTTATCAAAAACTACGTTTCGCTGCTCAAAACCCGATTCGATGGTGCTTTTAGGCTGCATTGCCAGCTTTCCGACGAAGCCCTGGAGTATCAGATTGTGCCCGTCACGCTGCAAATTCTGATCGAGAATGCCATTAAGCACAACGCCATCAGCGAAGCCAGCCCGTTGACGGTCACGATCAGTAACACTGACAATTACCTCCTCATTTCCAACCCCATCCAACAAAAGCGACAGGTCGAAACATCCAATAAACAGGGCCTAGAAAATCTGAAGTTACTCTATAGCTATCTGAGCCCTCGCCCGATTGAAATTGAGGACAATGGCGAGGAGTTTCAGGTTCGTGTACCCTTGCTAACCAACGACTAATCGTTATCCGTTGGCTTTCCTTCCCGTTATTTGTGGCAGCGACTATCTCCTATTGAATGACGCGAAGAAAATGACTAGCTCATGACTATCCTACTGATCGAAGACGAACCCCTGATTGCCCGACAACTTCAAAAGCTGGTGCAGCAGTTAGAACCCACGGCCACCCTAGAAGGGCCTTTGGCCAGCGTTCAGGCCATTTGTGAGTATTTTCAGTTGCGCCGGACATCTGGGCAACCTTCCCCTGATCTGGTCATTTCTGATATACAGCTTTCCGACGGAGTTAGCTTTGAAGCGTTCCGGCAGGTCCGGCTCGACACCCCGGTTATTTTCACAACTGCGTATGACGAATATGCCATACGAGCGTTTAAGTTGAACAGCCTTGACTATCTGCTTAAACCCATCGACCCCGAAGAGCTTAGAGCCGCTTTATCAAAATTCCACCGCTGGACTCAAAATGGAACATCGGGCTTCGAAGACCATTTTCGTCACTTCCTGAACCACCTGGCCGACAACGCATCGGCCCCAACCTACAAACGTCGCTTTTCTGGACATCACATCCGGCAAATCATATCGGTCCCTCAACAGGATGTAGCCTGTTTTTGCCGAAATGAACTGATCTACCTCTACACAACGGACGGCAAAAAGCTAGTTACCGACTACAAAACTCTTGATGAGCTGGAAGAACTGGTCGATCCAGCCCAGTTTTTTCGCGCCAATCGTCAGTACTTAATCGCGCTGGACGCTATTGCCGGATACAGACCTCTGGAGAGCCAAAAGTTGCTGGTGCTACTTAAAAGCCCCAACGATAAACTGGAATTGCTGGTCAGTAAAGAAAAATCGACCCTATTTCGGCATTGGCTGGAAGAGTAACAGCACTTTGTCACCCTTTTACTGTTAAAATTTCACAAATCAACCCATCCTACTTGATTTATTCGTAACTATACGTTTAGTTTATCAACTAGTTTTTCAACTATATACGAACTTTTAACTAGCTAACGAAAACACCGCTCAGCGGTGCAACTCCTTACGTCTAGTTTCGTCTTTCAGAAAAAAATAACTAGTCATTTTACAACCACTCATCCCTACTTTTGGCAGGTACATACCAAGCCCATTGACATTTTTCTCATTTATCAGTAACTAACGAATCTTTAATTTGAGTACCCAACATAACCGTATGTTTATGCGAAACAACATTACCAAGCCAGTTCTGGGTCAGACTGGATGGTCCCGGTCGGGATGGTCCCGTGCGGGTATACTGGCCGCTGCGCTACTGGTCGGTAGCCTCACCTCATCAACAGCACAGGATAAGCTTCCAGAGGGCGTTACCAAAGGAGCGTCGGTCGAAGGCATCACCGAATACAATCTGAAGAACGGCCTGAAGGTGCTGCTCTTTCCCGACCCGTCGAAACCCACCATTACGGTCAACATCACCTACCTGGTGGGTTCGAGGCACGAAGGGCTAGGCGAGACAGGGATGGCTCACCTGCTGGAGCACATGGTTTTTAAAGGCTCAACCAAACACACCAACATCCCACAGGAATTGACGTCACATGGTGCGCGGCCAAACGGAACAACCTGGCTCGACCGTACCAACTACTTCGAAACCTTTGCGGCCTCGGACGAAAACCTGAAATGGGCGCTCGATCTGGAATCGGACCGGATGATCAACTCATTCATTAAAAAAGAAGATCTGGCCTCCGAGTTTTCTGTGGTGCGAAACGAGTTTGAAATGCGGGAAAACTCACCACAGAACGTGCTGAATGAACGGGTTGTTTCGTCGGCTTATCTGTGGCACAACTACGGCAAATCGACCATCGGTAACCGCTCCGATCTGGAGAAAGTGCCCATCGAGAACCTCCAGGCTTTCTACAAGAAATACTACCAGCCTGACAACGCGGTACTGGTTGTAGCCGGTAAAATTGACGAAGCCAAAACGCTGGCGCTGGTCAATGAGTATTTCAGTCCGATTCCTAAACCTGCCCGGGTGCTTCAGCCAACTTATAGCATTGAACCCGTTCAGGATGGCGAACGCGATGTAGTTCTCCGGCGGGTGGGCGATACCAAAGTTGTTTCGGCACTGTATCACATTATGCCAAGCTCACATCCCGACTACCCCGTCATGGATGTATTGATCGACCTCTTGACCGACGAACCCAGCGGCCGATTGTATAAATCGCTGATTGAAACGAAAAAAGCCTCGCAGGAATACGGCTATTCGTTCATGACGAAAGATCCCGGATACGCCTATTTTGCGGCTGAAATGCTGAAAGACAAGTCTATTGACGATGCCAAGGCAGCGTTACTGGGCACGCTCGACTCAGTAGCCATCAAAACCCCAACCAAAGATGAAGTTGAACGTTCGAAGGCGAAACTGCTGAAAGATGTTGAACTTAGCTTCAAAGACGTAGAACGGTTGGGTCGCACCCTTAGCGAATACATTGCCACCGGCGATTGGCGTCTGGGCTTCCTGTATCGGGATGCGCTCGAAAAAGTAACCCCTGCCGATGTACAACGGGTAGCTAAATACTACTTCAAACCTTCGAACCGAACCGTCGGCATGTTCATTCCTGAACAAAATCCTGATCGGGTCGACGTGCCTGAGGCACCGAACGTAGAGGCTATGGTGAAAAACTATAAAGGCCGGGCTGCTATTGCCAGTGGTGAAGCATTCGACCCCTCTCCTGCCAACATCGATGGCCGTACTCGTCGAATTGAACAGCCCAATACCATTGAATTAGCCCTCCTGCCCAAAACAACCCGTGGGAATGAGGTGAACGCTCGGTTGACCCTGCGGTATGGCGATGTAAACAGCCTGAAAAATAAGAGTGCGATCTCGGTCTTTACAGCGTCGATGCTCGACAAAGGCACAACGACCCGCTCCCGTCAGCAGATCAAAGATGAGTTCGACAAGTTGAAAGCGCAGGTGAATATATTTGGAGGTGGTAACCAGGTCAACGCCATTATCAAAACCAACAAAGAGAACCTGCCTGCCGTGATCCGCATTGTAAGCGACATGCTGAAGCATCCTGCATTCGATGCCAACGAATTTGAGAAGCTAAAGCAGGAGCAACTGGCCCAGATTGAAGCCCAACGTTCAGAACCACAGGCGCTTGCCTTTACAGCCTTCCAGCGCCAGATGAACCCTTACCCAAAGGATGATGTGCGGTATACATCAACTCCTGATGAAGATGTGGCCGATGTAAAAGCGCTGAAACTGGACGAACTGAAGCAGTTCCACAAGGATTTCTACGGTGCCCAGAATGCGACACTAGCTGTAGTAGGCGATTTTGATGAGGCCAACGTTCGGAAAGCGGTTATGGATGAACTGGGCACCTGGAAGGCGAAAAAACCATTCAGCCGACTGGTAAGCCCCTACAACGACATCAAGCCTACGCCACAAAGCATCGAAGCCCCCGACAAAGCGAATGCCTTTATGGTAGCCGGTGTCAACCTGCCCCTGCGCGACGACGATCCTGATTATCCGGCACTTGTCTTAGGCAACTACATGCTGGGCGGTGGCTTTCTGAACTCACGATTAGCCGTACGCATTCGCCAGAAAGAGGGCATCAGCTATGGCGTTGGCTCACAGCTACAAGCCAATCCGTTCGACAAAACGGGTATGTTCATGACCTACGCCATTTACAACCCCGAAAATGCAGAACGGCTCGAAAAAGCCTTCCGGGAGGAAATGGACAAGGTAGTAAAAGAAGGCTTTACAGCCGACGAGATTAAAGCGGCCCGGTCGGGTCTGTTGCAATCGCGGATGGTAGGCCGGGCACAGGACCCAAGCCTGTCGGCTACGCTCAACAACTACCTCTACCTGAACCGGACGATGAGCTGGGATGCTGATTTTGAGAAGAAGTTGGAATCACTGACTCCTGAACAGGTTAATGCCGCCATGAAAAAGCACATCGACCCGTCGAAAATCTCGATCATCAAAGCTGGCGACTTCGCCAAAGCGGCTAAGAAAGCCGCCGAAAAGCAACCGGCTTCGTCGGTGAGTGGCGGTAAAAACTAGACCGGGATTTAGCAGATTTATGGATTAAACAGATTTTGTAACAGGCTTTATGAAAGCGCAACAAAATCTGTTTAATCCATAAATCCATTAAATCCCGGTTTTTTTTGGTTATTATAACTATATTTTTCGTTATTTACCTAAAAAATCCGTTACACCATGAAAAAGGGCCTACTCTTTGTCTATTTAATGCTGGCCGGACTGGTTGGTTATGCCCAGTCGCCGGTTGTCTTTTTACGGGATACCACCCGGCTAGGCGTTTCCCTGTCGAGTTTAGAGCGTTCTTTCCCACCACCTTACGATAAGCTTATTGTTCAGGCAGGCAAGTCGAGCCAGTTGAAAGGGGCCTTTTCAGGACGAACGAAACTCTACTTCGACAGTTTAAATGCTCAGCATCAACAGTTTTTTACGTTTATTGAGCGTAATAAAAAGCGGCTCCCCGCTCTTGGGCTTCTATTCCAGACTCAGGAGTTTATTCGCGCTGATGGTTCGTATGAGTGGGTGTTTTGCCAGGTTGATGGACAGTCATTATCGAGTGAGCAGGAAACCAAACTACTGGCACTATTGACGGAATGGTACACGCAGCATCCATTTCCCATAAAGACTGAAAAAGGGTTTCGCCGTTCTACCATGACTACGCTTGGACAACCCCCTCAGAAACGCACGGTTCGGCGGGGTCCTGGCATCATCAGTACGGTCGAAGCGGCCGAAAAGACCCTGCGCCCGGATACGGTAACCATGCTGGCATTTAATCACCTGGAATTAAGTACCGTTCCCGAAGTGGTGTATCGTTTCCCCAAACTGGAAGAGCTGGATTTGTCCCGTAACAACCTCCACGAACTCCCAGCCCGACTAACAGCCGATATTCCAACGCTCAAACGATTAAGTGTGCTGTTCAACGCCATTCCCAACGATAGCGTATTCATTACCCGTAACAAACACATCCGGTCGTTGAATATTCAGGGTAATAAGCTCACCAAAATCCCGGAATCCATCCGGCAGAACCGACGGCTTGAAAGTTTATGGCTGGGTTACAACAAATTGACTACCCTGACTGATACCGATGTCAAAACGTTACGGCGCTTGCGCAAACTGTCGGACCTTAACCTGTACAGTGTTGGTTTGTCACGACTACCTACTTCCATCGGACGTCTCAAGCGCGTAAAAGTGCTGGATTTATACTACAACAAATTCATTGAATTACCTCCGCAGATTGGCAAAATGAAGCGACTGGAACAACTGGCTGTAGCGCATAACGAACTACGAAACCTGCCCGTAACACTCACCAAACTACGCCATTTGCAGGTACTATACGCCCACCATAACCACCTGAGCCAACTGCCCGACGAATTCAGCCGCCTTCAATCGTTGCGCATTCTGGACTTGAGCTATAACTGGTATGTATCGGTGCCAGCCGTTATAGGCACGTTGTCGTCGTTGCAGGAGTTATCGTTCAACAACAATAATCTCCACGAATTTCCAACCATACTTCTCTCCCTCAAAGGGTTAAAAAAGGTTTTTCTGGGAAGTAATCCACTTTTCGGACAGGAAGCGATGAAAAGCCCCTATGCCCCTCAGATCAAACAGCTAGAAGCCAATAATACCGATGTGTCGTATTGATTAAAGAAGAGGGCTTTATCCGTATACAAACAAATGGGCCTCGCCTTTTCAGAAACTTTGACAAAGTCCGCCAAATAAAATTCTGCTTAGAATTTTCATAATGTATCTCAGAAATGCTGAAAATAGACCGATTTGACGGAGAAAATTTACCGTTTCGCTTGTTACAAGCCTACCAGTAAGCCATTGTATGCAAGCCGTTACATCCCCTCTTTCAAATTCGTCAGACCGTTTTACGCTCTGGGCTAACCTGATCTCCGTTTACATCTTGTGGGGTTCTACTTATCTGTTCATTCATTTTATGACCGAACGGATGCCCCCCCTTTACATGGTTGCTGTCCGGTATCTGATTGCAGGCGGGATTTTGTATGGCTATGCACGGCTAACGGGAACACCGCGCCCAACCCGAAAAGAATGGCAGTCTGCCGGGCTGATTGGCATTTTGCTGCTCACCATTTCAAATGGCTGTCTGGCTATTGGCTTGCAGTACATTCCAAGTGGTATGGCGGCTCTGTTGGGAGGCTTATTGCCCGTTTACCTCCTGACACTCAACTGGGTTTCGTTCGGCAAAAAACGACCCAGCAATCTGGCACTGGCGGGTCTGGTTGTCGGTCTTATCGGCATTTTCCTGCTGGTGAAACCGGATAAACTGCAAAGCTCAGCTGGCCTTGATGCAAAATTGATCGGTACGGGATTTGTTGCTTTCGGCAATTTAATATGGGCCATTGGCACGCTGCTTACACCGCGTCTGGCGTTGCCTACTGGCACCATATCGAGTGGTATTCAAATGATTGTAGGTGGCGTTGCCAGCCTTCTAGTGAGTCTGGTACTGGAGCCGGTTACGCCATTAAGCATTCTGGACGCCCCTACCAAAGCCATTGGGTCAATGATTTACCTGATCATTTTTGGGAGTATCATCGGTTTTTCATCCTATTCATGGCTGGCCCGGAACGCTCCTCCGCAACTTCTGGCCACCTATGCCTTTGTTAATCCGGTTGTCGCGATGTTCTTAGGCACCTTATTCGCAGGGGAAATTTTTTCCAGCCAATCTCTGATCGGTGCCCTGGTAGCCATCGTTGGCGTAGTATTGATCACGCTGGGGAGGAAATAATTTTGAATGATTGAATGATCGAATGATTGAGTTATTGAGTGATTGAATTAGCTAGCGAATACTCTATTCTATCATTCACTCATTCTATCATTCAAAATTAAACCGGCGGCACGCCAACGCTTGTCCAGCCACCATCTACGACCAGGCTTTGGCCGGTAATATGGCGGGATGCAGGTGCCACCAGGAATAGGGCAGCATTGGTTATATCATCGACCGTGGCCGGGCGCCCCATTGGTGTAATCCGCGACCAGATCGGAATGTAGGTAGGGTCATCCAGGGTTCGTTCCGTAAGCGTGGCCCCTGGGGCAATCGAATTGATGGTAATGCCGAGTGGTGAAAAGTCGATGACTAACTGACGGGCCAGCATTTCCAGCCCTGACTTGGTCATACTGTATACAGGTAGTCCTGGATGGGCGAGATGCCCTACGACCGACGACATGAATAGGATACTCCCTCCTTTCCCCTGCAACCGCATCTGCTGAGCGGCCATCTGTGCCAGAAAAAAGCTACCGCGCAGGTTCAAATCCACAATTTTCTGAAACGCTTCGGGCGTGGTCGTGAAAATGTCACCGAAAATGGTGATACCAGCATTGGCAATGGCAATATCCAGCGATCCAAAGCGAGTAACAGCAGTATCCACCATATGGCGAATAAACGATACATCCGACGCATCGCCTGGGCAGGCCTCACAAGTCCCGGCTTCGGGAGTTTGGCATTCATTCTGAATACGATGAGCTGCGGTTTGGGCTAAATTCTGATCATAATCATTGAGTACGACATTGGCTCCCTGCTGGACGAGCGCTTTCGCAATGGCAAAACCAATTCCAGTGCCAGCCCCCGTAATGAGTACAGTCTGTCGGGCAAAATTTGTCATGCAATCGATAAGTAGGGTAAAGGATAATTTCGTGGCGAAAATAGGACAAATTTTCCTCGCAAGCGCATACGCTCCTTCAGGGATCAAACTTGACCTTGCCTGCAGACGAATAAGCCAGTTTCCCTTTCAAATCGAGTGAACGAACCTGTACCAGTTGATTCAGGTCTACGGAATGGTTGGCAGAAATAACCACATCGTCGCCGGCAATGGGTACACAGTTGCAATTCCAGGTATCCGGGCTAGTCCAGTTTCCTGTTTTAACACTCGCTATAGTCCGTTCGATGACGCGATACAGTTTTCCCTCTGAAAAGGAAAGCACATACAATTCACCGTTCGGGTCCTGCCCAAATGATACAGGCATTACGGTGGGCAGGCTGAGTTGTGTAATTTGCTGAAACGTCCCGTCATTGGCTCGCTTCAACGTCCAATACGTTCCACGTTGGTAGTCGCCATACACGTACCACCCATACAGTTTGGGGTAAGCTGTGCCACGATATACGTAACCACCAGTGATGGATGCGCCACCCCCATAATTGTAGCCTGAATAGTCGAGCAGAGGCATATGATACGAACCCGACCCGGAGCAATTTGCATCATACGCATGCGTTCCTTCGTAACAGGGCCATCCGTAGTTCTGTGGTGCTATCGCATTCGCAGGGGTAAAATTCAGTTCTTCCCAACCATCCTGCCCCACATCACCGATCCACATATCGCCTGTCAGCCGGTCAAAGCTCCAGCGCCAGGGGTTCCGTAAACCCAGGGCATAGATTTCATCCGCTACCCCATCGCTGGGGCTACTGTAAGGATTTGTGGCTGGAATAGCATATGGAGTACCATGATCGACATCGATCCGAAAAATCTTCCCGTAAGGCGTTTGCAAACTCTGCGCGAATCGATCGGGATCACCAATAGATCCACGAAGCCCCGGCCACGAATCGCCTGTCGTAATATAGAGATACCCATCAGGGCCAAAACCCAGGCAGCCCGATCGGTGCGCCCCCTGCGGATTCGGATACGGCACGACCAGCAACGTAAACTCAGATGAACTATCAGCCTGATCTGGATTGGTGGCACTACGGGTAAAGCGGGCATACACCGCCGACCGATCACCCTTCCGACAATAGTTAACATATATGTACCCGTTACTGGCGTAGTTTGGGTGGAGCGTAATCCCGAAAATTCCCTCCCAGGTAGTATCATGAATTTTTGCCCCAAGGTCCAGATAAGGCGTTACAAGCTTAACGCCGTTTCGAACGACACGAATCTGTCCATCCGTTTGTGAGATCAGAAATTCGCTAGAACTAATAGCAACAATATCCGTTGGCCGATTCAACCCTGTTGCCAACTCGGTCAAACGAATTCGGGGTGCTTGTGCAGGTAATTTGATCGAGATAAAGCTAAGAACAGCTAACAAAAACAAGTAACGCAAAAGCATTCGGGTACGGCAATGTTTACTAAAAAGTAACAATTACTATACCGTCGACTCAGTCTTACACTACCATCATTTTTTTTGTTAACTACTTACTCCCTTTTTTGTTGATTTATCGGCCTAAACGGCTGAACTGAACCTATTCGTATAATGGATTTGGCATAAATGGAACAAATAGCCTTATTTTCATTTATTGAATCGGCGTAGAATTTGTGGGGAAGCCTGATACAAAATACGGTGGGCCGCCTTAGCATTTTTGCGCCAGCCCACCGTAAACAGAAAAACCAGCAATCGAATACTGTCAATGCGAATCCCGCTTGACTACACTACCGGAACCCCCTCGTAAAAAGTCAAAATCGGCTCCTTCGTGTGCCTGCGTTACGTGGCGAATGTATAGGTTTACGTATCCCCGGTCATATCCCAGATTGAGTGGTTTGAAATGAACCATACGGGCGGCAAGTTCTTCGTCGGATACATGCAGGTGTAAACTGCGGTTGTGCACATCGAGCGTGATCAGGTCGCCGTTTTGCACCAGGGCCAGGTTTCCACCAACCGCCGATTCGGGCGAAACGTGCAGCACCACCGTACCAAAGCCCGTTCCGCTCATACGCCCATCCGAAATACGTACCATATCGTGTACACCCTGAGCCAGCACTTTAGCTGGAAGTTGCATATTACCCACCTCGGGCATACCCGGATACCCTTTAGGGCCGACATTTTTCAGTACCAGCACACACGACGGGTCTACATCCAGATCAGGATCATCAATACGGGCTTTGTAGTCGTCGATATCCTCAAAAACAACCGCCCGCCCTGTATGCTGCATCAGTTCGGGCGATGCGGCCGATGGCTTCAGCACAGCCCCGTTCGGGCATAGATTTCCGCGCAATACGGCAATCCCCGACTCCGGCTTAAACGGCTGATCAACAGTCGCAATTACCGCTGGATCATAGCACTGAGCTTCGGCGCAGTTTTCGCCAATGGTTCGTCCATTAACCGTTATAGCGTCGTTGTTGAGGTAGTTTCGTAACTCCCGAATCACGGCCGGCAGACCACCCGCATAGAACAAATCTTCAACGAAATGCTCACCCGAAGGCTGTAGATTAGTCAGCAAGGGAATTTTGGCAGACAACGTATCGAAATCATCCAGCGACAGGTCTACCCCAACCCGGCCTGCAATGGCCGTCAAGTGCAGAATGAAATTGGTAGAACCACCAAGAGCTGCATTCACCATAATCGCATTTTCAAACGCCTGACGGGTCAGAATCTGCGATGGAGTAATATTCTGACGAGCCAGCTCTACCGCCCGAACGCCCGTCATGTGCGCCAGCACTTTCCGACGTGAGTCGGCAGCCGGAATGGTGGCATTGTCGGGCAGGGCCAGGCCCAGCGATTCAACCATAGCAGCCATGGTACTGGCGGTTCCCATTACGGCACAGTGTCCGGGCGAACGGGCCATACTGGCTTCGGAAGCTATAAAATCAGCCTGACTCATCTCCCCCATTTTGTAGGCTTCAGCAAACCGCCAGACATCACTGGTTCCGATTTTCTTGCCCCGGAAACGTCCGGCCAGCATAGGACCACCCGATACGACCAGCGTAGGAATATCGACACTACAGGCACCCATGACCAGCGAAGGCGTCGTTTTGTCACACCCACACATTAGAATTACAGCATCCAGCGAGTTTCCCCGAATGCTTTCTTCCACATCCATGCTGGCCAGGTTACGAAACAGCATGGCCGTTGGTTTGATCTGGCATTCGCCCAGCGACATCACCGGAAATTCCAGCGGAAAGCCACCCGCTTCCCAAACTCCCCGTTTGATGGCTTCGGCCAGTTCACGAAAATGAGCGTTACAGGGGGTTAGTTCCGACCAGGTATTACAAATGCCGATTACGGGCTTTCCTTCAAATTCATGATGGGGGAATCCCTGGTTTTTCATCCAGGCACGGTAAATAAAGCCGTCTTTGCCGGTGCGGCCAAACCAATCTTGCGAACGTAAAGGCATTTTTCAGTAAATCAGTTAAGTGTAGGTTTACGGAGTACATAAACCTAAAGCGACGTATCAGTAAAGACAACAAAGGTCGAACTTTTACTTTTGATTTGTCCACTTTCCGGCTTTTGGATTAAATCCTACCTACTTGTATGCTTTCGTTCTTCGGTTTTGCCACCATCGGTATTTTTCTCGCGCTGATTATTACCAAACGTCTATCTGTCATAACAGCCCTCGTATTAGTGCCCGTAGCGATTGGCTTTATGGCCGGTTTTTCCCCTAAAGAATTGGGCGAGATGATTCTGGCGGGTATTAAGCAGGTAGCGCCAACAGGCATTCTGCTTATGTTTGCCGTACTTTATTTTGCGACCATGCTCGATGCGGGCCTGTTCGACCCCATTATTGCGGGTATTATCCGATACGTTCAGGGCGACCCACTCAAGGTGATTATCGGCACTGCTATCCTGACAATGATTGTTCACCTGGATGGCGACGGAACGGCTACGTTTATGATCGTGCTGTCAGCGTTTTTACCGATCTACCGCCAATTAAAGATTAACAAACTGATCTTGCCAGGCATTGTGGCACTCAGCGTTGGGCCCTTGCATCTGGTGCCCTGGTCGGGTACATCGGCTCGGGCTATGTCTACCCTTAAAACAGATGCCACCCAGCTTTTTAACCCCAACATTCCGGCTATACTAGCGGGGATCGCCTGGGTGCTGGCCGTTGCATACTGGCTTGGCCTTCAGGAACGTAAGCGATTGGGTATTAGCCAGCTCGATTATGTACATCATGAAAATCTGACGAATGAACAACAGGCACTTCGTCGACCAAAATTATTCTGGCTCAATGCATTTCTGACCGTGGCGCTCATCACGACACTTATGAAAGGCTGGGTCCCTACCCCTGCCCTGTTTGTGGTAGCAGCCGCACTGGCCTTACTGATTAATTATCCGAAACTCCCCGACCAGCAAAAAGTGCTGCGAATTCACGGAAATAACATTTTTATGGTGTCGAGTATGATTTTTGCGGCTGGTGTTTTTTCCGGTATTCTGACGGGCTCCAAGATGATCGACGCCATGGCTACTTCGCTGGTGTCACTCATTCCTCAGCAACATGCCGCCTGGCTACCCACGCTAACCGCCATCACGAGTATGCCCGCTAGCCTACTCTTTACACCCGATGCGTACTATTTTGGTGTCGTGCCTATTTTGAGCCAGTCAGCCACGCAATTTGGCATTGATCCGCTGGAGATTGGGCGGGCGGCTTTACTGGGTCAGATGACGGTAGGGTTTCCGGTTAGCCCACTTACCGCGTCTACGTTTTTGCTGGTGGGCCTTGCCGAAGTCGATTTGGGTGAACATCAGAAATTTACGATCAAATGGGCGCTGGGTACTACGCTGGTCATGACCATTGTGGCTTTGCTGACGGGTTCCATACACGTTTAGTTGTCATAGAACACAGATTTTTGTGATGATTAGGATTTTCGCTGATCCTGTTACATCATACTCGTCATAAAAATCTGTGTTCTAATAGGATAGAAACTGACACCTACAAATTCTTTATGAAAGAACGAATACGAATTGGCTGTGGGGCAGGTTTTTCGGGTGATCGGCTCGAACCGGGGCTTATACTCGCTCAGCATGGTAAGCTGGATTATCTGGTGCTGGAATGTCTGGCCGAACGGACTATCGCGCTGGCTCAGAAACGGAAACGGCAAAACCCTGACACGGGTTACGATCCACTCCTGGAGCGTCGGATCGAGATGCTGCTGCCGGTACTGCTCAACAACCATGTTCGGTTGATCACCAATATGGGCGCAGCAAACCCGCTGGCTGCGGTCCAGAAAGTTGTCGAAATTGCCCAACGACTCAATCTGTCGTTGACCGTAGCGGCCATTACGGGAGACGATGTTTTTCATCAATTAACAGGTAACGAGACGGCTCTCGAAACTGGTAAACCTCTACACACATCAGGAGCCATTTTATCGGCTAATGCCTATATGGGAGCCGATGCCATACTACCTGCCTTGGCAACGGATGCACAGGTCATCATTACCGGACGCGTAGCCGACCCCTCGCTGTTTGTCGCACCGCTGGTACATGAATTAGGTTGGTCGCTGGACAATTGGGAGCAACTTGGGCAGGGTACGGTTATTGGGCACCTAATGGAATGTGCAGGCCAACTGACGGGTGGCTATTTCGCCGATCCGGGTCGAAAAGAAGTTGCAGATATGGCGCATTTGGGCCATCCGTTTGTCGATGTACTGGCCAATGGAACGGCCGTTTTTGGGAAAGTGGAGGGAACAGGAGGTATGCTAAGCGTAGCCACAGCGAAAGAACAATTACTTTACGAGGTCATGGACCCCAGCCGCTATTTCACCCCTGATGTGGTTGCCGATTTCACACAGGTACGACTCCAGGAAACGGGACCAAATCAGGTACAGGCAACTGGAGGACGAGGGCAAGCCCGACCGGACACTCTGAAAGTCAGCGTTGGGTACGAAGCCGATTTTATTGGCGAAGGTGAAATTTCCTACGCAGGGGCCAACGCACTGGGTCGCGCTAAACTGGCCGGAGCCATCATACAGGGACGGCTTCAGGATCGGTTCGCTGATCTGCGTATCGATTACATTGGTAGCACATCCGTTCACCGAACCTCGTTTGGTCATTATCCTGAACCCTACGAAATCCGATTACGGGTAGCTGGTCGGGCTTCTACGGCGCAACAGGCCGCACTGGTTGGCGAAGAGGTTGAAGCGTTGTATACCAATGGCCCGGCTGCCGGTGGTGGAGCCCGTAAGTACATTCATGAGGTGGTCGGTATTGTCTCAACATTGATCGACCGCAATCAGGTAGTTCCTAATGTCACCCTTCTAAGCGCATGAAAACCAAACTATACGACATCGCCCACAGCCGCGCGGGCGATAAAGGCAACACCCTTACACTTTCTCTTATCCCGTTCAAGCCGGAACATTTTGAGCTTCTACGTAATCAGGTAACTGCCAATGCGGTGAAAGAACATCTGAAAGACATTGTAGCCGGTGACGTTACCCGCTACGAGTTACCCAATCTGCCCGCTCTTCAATTTGTATGTCAGCAAGCCCTGACGGGTGGGGTTACTACCTCACTCACCATGGATACGCATGGCAAAAGCTTAAGCTATGCGCTGCTGGAAATGGAGGTCGACGTTCAATAGAAACCTAGATGCACTTTGCCTAAATGTCATCTGAGAGGATCTTTTTCCGGTGCAGCTCCCCCCAGTTACGCAGCGATTCAATGACCCCTCCCAATGTCTGACTGTGGGGAGTTAACGTATACGTTACCTTAACCGGATAGGTATCATACACAGTTCGCTTCACCAATCCGTTCATCTCCATATCCCGTAATTCTTTGGAGAGCATCCGATCGGTAATTCCGTGGACTTCTTTGGCAATTTCGCCAAATCGCTTCTCTCCGAATGTAAGGGCCACGATGATCGGCAACTTCCATTTACCATTCAATACATCCAGGGCATCCCGAATCGGGCGTAAAAGGCTGACACATTCCTCGTGTTTGAGCGCTGTAGTTTCCATTATATAACCTCGGCAGAAAAGAGACGTTTTGCAAGTACTATACTCAAGTATAGGGCTATACCAGAGTATAGTACTTACAAATGTATAGTAAACGAAGTAATTTTGCATCATCGATCAGGGCAAACATGTCAGCCCTATTGTCAACGATGCCATGAATCTTCGTAGAAAAGTAATCAACATATATACGCCACCTGCCCAACCGGGCTTTTTAGGAGCCGGTCACTTGGCCAGTCCGGTTATTCAGGTCGACTTTGCCGAGAGTGATCCGTTCATCATGCTGATGGATGATCGACTCAACAAACAGGATGGGCAGCCCGTTGGTGGGCCACACCCACATGCAGGTTTTGAAACGGTCTCTTTACTGCTGGAAGGCGAAATGGGCGACGAGGCTCATCGGCTGAAAGGCGGTGATTTACAGCTCATGACCGCCGGTAGTGGGATCGTTCACTCAGAAATCATCGATCGGAAGGCGTCGATGCGGCTGCTACAGCTCTGGCTAAACTTACCCAAAAAAGATCGGTGGGCAGAACCAAGGGTACAGGACCTCCCTTTAGAGAAAGTCCCCTCACTTATCCAGAATGGGGTGACAATCAGGGTGTATAGCGGTTCGCTGGCGGGTCTCAAATCGCCAATCCAGAATTATGCCCCAATGATTATCGCCGATATTCAGCTAGCGTCCGGCGCTACGACGATCCAGCAACTTCCAGCCTCCTACACGGCTTTTTTATACGTGATTGACGGAAGCATACGGGTGGGCGACGAAGCTAACAAGGTCCAGCAGGACCAGGTGGGCTGGCTGAACAGGTCTTCCGATGAGGTACTCAGTGACCTGAAGCTTGCCGGGGGTGAAGCCGGAGGTAGGGTTATTCTGTATGCCGGAGAGCCACAGGGCGAAGCCATCGTGTCGCATGGACCCTTCATTGCTGATACACAGGAGGATATTCGACGGCTTTATCAGGCATACCGGCAAGGAACCATGAAGCACATAGCCACCGTACCGGCCTCCCAACGGATTCTTTTTTAAACAGTATCAATTTTTGCCAGTCGGTCCCTGGCCCGACGCAATTGGTAATTCCATTCAGAATGCTAATTTTTTCAACTCTATGACAACGACGAAATGGGTCCTCGACCCCACACACAGCGAATTAGGTTTTAAGATCAAACACCTGATGATCAGCAATATTTCCGGTTCTTTCCAACAATTTCAGGTGGAAGTAGAAACTGAGGGTGACGATTTCAGCACAGCACAGATACGGGCCACCGCCGAAATTGCGTCTATCCATACCAATAATGAACAACGTGATCATCACCTTCGCAACTCCGATTTCTTTGAAGCCGAAACTTATCCCCAGTTAAGTTTTCAATCCACAGCCATTGAGAAACTGGATGAGGATACCTTTTTTGTATATGGCGACTTAACGATGAAAGGGGTTCGGAAACCTGTCAAACTACAGGTTGAATACAGTGGCATTACAAAAGATCCCTGGGGTGGTGTGCGAGCGGGTTACACCATCATAGGCAAATTAAATCGGAGTGATTGGGGGATTAGCTTCAATGGCGTTCTGGAGACGGGCGGTCTGGCCCTGAGCGAAGAGGTCAAACTGTTCAGTGAAATCCAACTGGTCAAACAGCTCGAAGCGGTATTGGCTTAAACTAGCGCTTATCCTAAGCCGCCTGCCCAGACTTCTGATAAGTTCGGTCGTTTGGGCAGGCGGTTTACGTTACCGGTATATAGCTGAACAGGGCGTTATTTTCGGTCCGAATGACCGAGGTCTTTTTCCGGATTGACCACATCCCGCACTAATTGCTTCAATTCTTTAATCTCAGGGAAACGTCCCTCTACTTTCCGGTCGAAAATGACCTGTTCATTTACCCGGACCGAAAACCGACCACTGAACTCGGAAGGTTGCAGCAGAACCCCATGCACATCGTCGGTAAAGGTCGTTAGCAATTCCTGCGCCATCCAGGCAGACCTCAGTAACCAGCCACATTTTGGGCAATATTCAAGCGTGATCGTCGGTTTCATTGACTGTGTTTAAATGCAAACTTTTTACTCCGCCAGACTTCCATACTTCCGATTGATCAACTCAGCCACCAATCCTGTCCAGCCCGTCTGGTGACTGGCTCCTACTCCGCGCCCGTTATCCCCGTCGAAGTATTCGTAGAACAGCACATAATCGCGGAAGTTTGGGTCCTGATATTTTGGATGCTGCCCAAACGTCGCTCGTTTACCGGTTGCATCGGTTGTAAACAGGCTAATGAGCCGGTTGGTGAGTTCGCGGGCGACAGCTTTAAGCGTTATCTGCTGACCCGACCCAATCGGATATTCGACCGTAAAGCTATCACCAAAATAATCATAGAACCGATTCAGACTTTCGATCAGCAGGTAATTGGTTGGCATCCAGACCGGACCGCGCCAGTTGCTGTTCCCCCCAAACATGTTGCTATCGCTTTCGGCTGGTGTATAGGTCAGCCGAAAGGTGGTATGATCCAGTGTAAACTCATACGGATGATCACGATAGACTTTCGATACGGCCCGAATACCATGCGGGCTCAGGAATTCGGTTTCATCCAGCATTTTCGCCAGCAAGGCTTTCAGCCGGAATCCACGCAGTAAACTGAGCAACCGTTTTTCATCTTTCCCCTTTTCATCGTAGCGGGAAACCTGATGATATAAATTGGGGCGGTGGCTCTGGAACCAGACCATACGTTTCAGAAAAGCCGGATTGGCTTTCATCAGGGTATCGTCCAGCACTTCTACGGCAAACATCGGAATCAGGCCCACCAACGTTCGAACCCGCATTCGCTGAACGCTACCATCACTCATTCGAAGCTGATCATAAAAAAAGGCATCTTCTTCGTCCCATAACCCCTCGTTATTCTGTCCGATGCTGGTTATAGCTCCGGCGATGTAGAGAAAATGGTCGAAAAACTTCGTCGCCAGTTCATCGTAGACCGCATCCTTACGAGCGAGTTCAAGAGCAATCCGCATCATGTTGAGGGCATACATGGCCATCCAGCTAGTACCATCGGCCTGTTCCAGATGGCTTCCATCCGGAAAAACCGTATTTCGGTCGAAAACGCCGATGTTATCCAGCCCCAGGAATCCGCCTTCAAAAATATTGTTCCCCACCTCATCCTTCCGGTTCACCCACCAGGTAAAGTTGAGCATCAGCTTATGAAAAATAGCCCGCAGAAACGTCAGGTCTTCTTCGCCGGGTGGTTTTCGTTCTAGTTCAAGGTGATATATCCGCCAGGCGGCCCAGGCCTGAACAGGCGGGTTTACATCCGAGAAATTCCACTCATAAGCCGGTAGCTGGCCATTCGGATGCATAAACCACTCGTTGGTGAGCATCATGAGCTGCTGCTTGGCAAAACCAGGATCAATAACGGATAAAGTAACGCAATGAAAGGCCCAGTCCCAGGCGGCATACCATGGATACTCCCAGGTATCGGGCATCGAAATGACCCCGGCATTAATCAGTTGGAGCCAGGTGTGATTCCGACCCTTCAACCGTTCGGGCGGTGGTGGCGGATGGTTTTCGTCGCCAGCCAGCCAACGGGTTACGTCGTAGTAATAATATTGCTTGCTCCAGAGCATTCCTGCAAACGCCTGGCGCTGAACCAATCGCTCATCGGTGGTAGCTTTGGGTGGATGGATGTGTTCGTAGAAAGCATCCGCTTCCTGTTTACGGGTTGCTACAATCGCATCAAATCCGTCGAAAGGAGCTTTCATTTCAGTACCCAAAGGCCCCGGTGCTTCCAGCCGAAGCCGGATTACGGCTGAGTCGTTGGGGGCAATGGTCAGTTGGTAATGAGCAGCCGCTTTGGTACCTGTATAAGCCGGATTTACCGTTGGCGTTCCATGAATCAGGTAATCGTTGATGCCATCTTTCGGGTAAGGGGCACCATTATGATTGGAATAAAGCCGAACCTGATTGGTTTCATTATCGCAAAACAGCCACTCCGGTTGCCCTTCGGCATGCAGCACGTAACGCCCCAAATCTGAATCTTCGACCGACACACAGTTATCCGGTTGTAAAATCAGCGACGGTCGATAATTAGGCACCCCATCGGAATCATCACCGAATATCCAGGTATTGCGAAACCAGAGCGTTGGCAGCACATGCAAATCGGCCGGTTCAGGCCCCCGGTTATATACGGTGACAGTCATCAATAGATCCGTCGGACCCGCCTTGGCATACTCCACAAACACATCGAAATACCGATCATCATCGAAAATGCCGGTATCGAGCAATTCAAATTCCGGGTCCAGACGAGTTCGACGTCGGTTTTCGTCCACCAGCTGCTGATATGGAAATGCGGCCTGTGGATATTTATAGAGCATTCGCTGGTACGAATGCGTAGGGGTATTATCGAGGTAATAGTAAAGTTCCTTTACGTCTTCTCCATGATTGCCTTCGCTGTTGGTCAGGCCAAAATACCGTTCCTTCAGAATCGGGTCTTTGCCATTCCAGAGCGCGAGGGCCAGGCAAAGCTGTTGTTTATCATCGGAGATACCGGCAATTCCTTCTTCGCCCCAGCGATAGGTATAGCTGCGGGCCATATCGTGGGTGGTGTAATTCCAGGCATCACCATTGGCACTGTAATCTTCCCGGACAGTTCCCCACTGGCGGTCCGATACATACGGTCCCCACTGCCGCCATGCAGGAGCCTCTAAACGATGTTCTTCAGTCGTCATTGAACAATGTGAATGAGCGAAAGGATGAATGAGTGAAAAAGCGATCTATCCAGTAAGTTTTCGCTCTTTCACTCATTCACCCTTTCGCTCTTTAATTATTAGCCTCCTGTGGCAAATCCTTCAAATACCGTCATGCCCCCGTCGATGAAGATACTAGCCCCGGTGATGTAGTCGGAGAGGTCGGAAGCCAGAAAAACAGCAAGATTACCGATGTCCTGTGGTTGCCCAATACGGTTATACGGAATCAAGGTCATCAGGCTATTTAGTGCCTGTGGCGTTTCCCAGGCTGCCCGGTTGATCGGTGTCTGAATAGCCCCCGGACAGATGCTGTTGACCCGAATTCTACGATCACCATACTCTTGTGCCAGCGACTGCATAAGCATTTTAATGCCACCTTTAGAGGTGGCGTAATTGACATGGCCAGCCCAGGGAATTAACTCATGCACCGAACTCATGCAGATAATTTTACCCGTAGCGGCCGATACGTCAGGTCGTGGCCCCCGGCGCAAAAATTCCCGAATGGCTTCACGCGCACATAGGAACTGACCAGTCAGGTTTACGTTGATCACCGTATTCCATTGGTCGAGAGTCATCTCGTCGAACTTGGCATCACGCTGTAGTCCGGCATTATTAATCAGAATATCGACGGTACCATACGCAGCCACAACATCGGCAAACATCTGGATAACCTGTGCTTCCTGGCTGACATCACACTGGGCCACCATGCCTTCGCCCCCGGCATCCGTGATTTCTTTCAAGACCGCATCGGCTGCCGGTTTTGTCGCTTCGACCGGGTAATTAACGACTACTTTGGCTCCAGCAGCAGCCAATGATTTAGCGACCCCAGCCCCAATACCACTACTGGCACCAGTAATAATTGCAACCTGTCCTTTTAGTACTTGATCCATAAATTTATAAACAGTAATGGTTCAGCAAATAGCCATGTCGATTACAGTGATTAGACGACATCGCAAATACGGTAACCTACGCACCCTAATCTGGAAGGCTGCGCGGCCAAACTACTAACTATCGCGGTCCGTAACCAGTTTGAGCAATCAGATTAAATGAATTTAATGTAACGGCTTCTTGGAGGAGTTAGCCCGATAACCACAGGCTTCGGCCCGATTGACAAAGCTGGCCACCGACTCACGCGAACGACTCCAGTACAGTTGAAACCAACGCAGAGTATTCCCCATAACAGCCGAACAATCTTCCATCGACACCGAGGCCTGATTCGAGAAAATAGCCGGGATCTGTATGTGAGCAGCGGCTTTAGCTACCGCCAGATCAGCATCGGGGTGAGCCATTTCCAGCACGCCTATCGGAGTGTTACCAGCGAAGCCATTCAGGTAGATTTTTCCCTGCCAGTCGAGTGCTCGCCTGGTCCTTACAGATAAGTTGAACATAAATACGGCCTTTTCCGGAAACGGTCAACTTACAGGCCTACAATCAAGCATGGTTATTTAGTTAAAAACTTATACTTTTTTAATAGCTATTTCATATGGCTAAGAACTAATTGATACGTATTCAGAATATTGAAAAAATACCAAAAATCACCAAATTGTACTATACACATAAAAACTAGGTTTTCAAACGTCGAAAGTCCTATTCTTTAGGAATATTAGAAAAATACAATTAATTAGTAATTAAGAGGGACTTTTTGTACTTTTTCAATAATCACCCTATTTAACGAATAGCAATTTGTACAAAAAAAAGAATATTCACCCCAAATTCATCATATAGCCACCTACCTATTGCATTAAACCTAGTTTACCCCACAATTTTGTAACGGTTAAAACAAAATTTCAAACCAATGAAAAAGTTCCGTTTATCAATTGCTGTACTCTTGTCAGTATGGAGTCTGGCAGGCATGGGAGATGTCAAAGCCGACAATGGTTCAGGAATGGGTGGTGTGAAAGTTGAGAAGTCCGAACAAAAGAAAGTACGTGTATATACAAAGCCTGGTGCTTCTGTTGACGTGGCAATCATCGATGCTGACGGCAACGTGTTGTACCAGGGTTTCATCGCTAAAAACGCTAAAGGTGCTACTTCGTTCAATCTGAACAACCTTCCCGATGGTCAGTACTATCTGACAGCCGGTAACAACGCCTGGTGGATGTCGCAGGGGATTACGATCAAATCAAACGCTGTATCGGTTGATGAGCGTAGCCTGAAACAGGTGGCTGAGCCTATCCTGACAGCATACGAAAAGAACAAGTTCGAAGTAGTTCTGCCAGCCAAAAATGTAGAGACAGCTTCGGTAGCTATTTACGATACGCAAAACGTTCTGGTTCAGACGGATTCGTTCAAAGGCGAAAGCCGTCGGTTCGACTTGTCGAGCCTACCTGATGGTGCTTATACTTTTGTTGTTGGCCCAAGCCAAAAGCAGTTCATTACGCGTGTTGATGTTCGGCACTAAGCCAGTCGCACCAATCAATTGACCCACCACGGTCAGTTCACTACAATCTCAACTTAGCGGCTAGTCTTTTCGGACAAGTCTGACCGCCCAACCAGTTCCGCCCGCTACCTTCCCGGTAGCGGGCTTTTTTTGTAGACACAACCTACTACCGGGAAAGCGACATCACCTACATCCCTAAACGTAACGTCGATTAATCGTGTCGATTGGCAATGCCCAAAACCCAGTGATCGATCAGCAACTAAAACCTCGAAATTTTCGGCCGAATACGAAGTGGATCGACCGAACACTAAGGTTGGGAAACTCAATACTACCGTAACGAATACCTTGCAATGCGCAATCCCTTTGGTGATTGTGTTTTGTAGCGTAGAAATTAAACGAATCCAGTTATGGCAGCTTTCAATACAGCCTACAACCTCACCTTAAAGACTGAAGCCGGATACGTCAACGACCCGGATGATAATGGAGGGGAAACGTTTGGGGGTATTTCCCGTGTCACTAACAGTGATTGGTCAGGCTGGGTGCTTATCGACCAGATTAAGAAGATTGCCAAACCTGCCGACTATGATAACGTGATGTTCGCCAATGCTGAACTCATGCGTTTGGTTCGATCGGCCTATAAAGCCCGGTATTGGGATGTCAACCGACTGGACTTTATTGTCAATCAGGCTATTGCCAATGAACTATTTGATACTAGCGTCAATATGGGTATTAAGGTGGGGGCTCAGTTTCTGCAACGGGCGCTAAACGTGCTGAATCAGAATCAGCAGCTATATGCTGATATTGATATTGATGGGGTTGTGGGACCGCAAACGGTTATGCTCACGAATTCGCATCCCTATCCAGCACTGATCATCAAGGTGCTTAACATCTTACAGGGGTATCGATACATTGACATTGCGGAGAAAGCTCCTGTTCAGGAAAAATACATGCGGGGCTGGCTATCCAGAGTAGTACTATAGCGCAGAGAACGACGTTCTTACCGGGGAAGAAGTATGGTTTCGATAGCAAAAATGCCCGATTCTAGGTTGAATCGGGCATTTTTGCTATTCAGCGATCAGTCCACAGTCAGTAATGATGACGCTTTGTAGAGGTTTGCCAAAAGAACTACCAAATGGCTCAATGTAGTTGAGATTACTAATATAATTGTCAAGCACTTTGCCAAATACAACATGCTTGCCATCCAGGTGGGGTGCTCTACCGAAGGTGATAAAAAATTGTGAGCTATTTGTATTTGTACCCGCGTTAGCCATACTGACAATACCTGGCCCGCTATGTTTTAGTTGAAAATTTTCATCTTCAAATTTAGCGCCGTAAATGGAGCGGCCCCCAGTTCCATTCCCTTTTGTAATGTCTCCCCCCTGCATCATGAATGCAGGAATGATTCGGTGGAAAGGGCTGCCTTTGTAACCAAAGCCATTTTGGCCAGTGCATAGTGCCCGAAAGTTAGCTGCCGTACGGGGTACGACATCATCATAAAGTTCAATTACGAAACGGATGGTATTTTGGGCATTCCCTACCTTAATGTCAAAAAAGACGTTTGAATTCATTAGATTTAGAGTGAAAGGTGAGCTAGAAATTGGCTATTGACTAGAAAGGAAGTGTGTACTATTCATTACTATTTCCTTCACCGTTCAGTAGTATTCCAATTACATCTAAAACTAGCTGTTTTTCAACTTAATAAGCGCCAACTCCTTCATTTTACACTCATACACAATATCCACTTCTTTTCCGTAGGTATTCGGAACTGTATAAAGCCAATCAGCATGAGCTTCCCGTCGGGCTTTGGGATCTTCGTACTGTTGCCGGGAGTCGGAGTAATGAAAAACGGGTCGTACATCCCATGTATTGAAAGCGGTCAGAAAGGCCTCTTCTTCCGTCTGATGGCCGGGATTGAGCGAATGATGAAAATAATCGAAGACAATTGGGATACCCGTTCGCTCATAAACCGACACCAGATCAGCGACGGTATACAGACTCTGGCGATCGTCGTTTTCAACCGTCAGGCGGGCGCGTAGATTTTCGGACAGTAACTGGAAGTTCTGAGCAAATCGGGTCAAGGTGGCTACTTTATCGCCGTAGGTGCCCCCCACGTGAATGTTGATCTTGTTCCAGTGCGAGGGTGCTAAACCCATCAGATCAAAAATTTCGGACTGATATTCCAGATCAACCAGTGTATTAGCGAGTACACTTCCCTCACCGGCCAGTTTATTAAAGGGCCCCGGATGCATCGTCAGTCGGATCGGGCGCGTACCGATCTCTTCGAGTGTAGCCCGAATAGCCGAAAAGTCAGGAAGGCTGGTAATACGGTATTCCGAAGCCCAGGGAAACAGGTCGGATGAAATACGAAAGAGCCGAATTCCATTTTTCAGATTCCAGTCTACGATTGTTAATAGATCCTGAACGTTTTTCAACGCTAGTTCGGAGGCATAGGCAATGCCCCGCTGGGTAAAGGTTTTCCGAACCATTCCCCGGTTGGTAGTGATCTTATCGGCCTGTAAACTCAGATTGATACAGGCATATCCAACGGCATGCGACATTCCATTCATACCTCATTAACGGAATGCCTAGCGTCCAGGTTTATCTAAAAGTTCTGGAATCAGAATCTCTTTTTATTTTGACCGTTCGTTCAAAAGTTAAGCCTTGGTGCCGGGGAGTGCTTTATCTTAACCTGGCAAGTCAGTCTGATTTGCGTAGTAATGAGCCGATTCTTGCTGAATCTGTTTATGGAAGACTTTACACCAACTCAACTTCTTGCCATCACCCGTGGGTACTGCGACATGGCCCGTGCGCTGAACGAATATCAGGTACATCACTGGCCGGAACTATCTCATGAGCAGCAACTTGACCTCAATGCCTATCAGAACAGTCTGTTGAATCGATCGCAGGATTTACAGTCGCATACTGTCCGCCCTGCCTTTACCAATGCCATTGATGTAGCCACCCAGATTCTGGAAGCAACAACAGAAGCACAGACAAGTCTGACCCGAATTGGGGACCCTGTCGTTGCCCTGAATGTAGGGGCTATTACGGTAGCGTTGGCTGCTTACGTAGCCCGCGCTAACTTACGAGGTATCCAAACTGCCCTTCGGGAATTGGAGGACCTGGTTAAATAGTATCAAACGAAGCGTGCAACGCGAAGAATAGGGCTTCCTATTCTTCGCGTTGCACGCTTCGTTTGATACTATTTATAAAATCAAGCCTGAGGGCGATTTGACACCGACGAGTTCGATTTCGAAAGTCAGATCATGACCAGCCAGCGGATGATTGGCATCCAGCGTTACACTGGTATCGCTGAGTTTACGGACAATAACCGGAATAGGTCGAGGATTTCCATCTTCATGCATATTCAGGGTCATCCCTTCTTCGAGGGGAATATCATCGGGAATATCCGAACGGTTCAGCGTAAAAATCATCTCTTCATTCGCTGCTCCATACGCATCTTCGACCGGTATATTGATCGTTTTCTTTTCGCCCTGGTTCATGCCGGCAACGCCTTCATCGAAGCCTTTAATCACCTGGCCACTGCCCACCGTAAATTCAAGTGGAGTTCGTCCTGCCGACGAATCGAAAATCGTTCCATCGGCTAACGTGCCAGTATAATGAACCTGAACGGTGTCGCCAGATTTTGCTTGTGCCATGATACAAATGGTTTGTTGTAATAATGCTACAAAAATACCGGAACTTCCGGCATGCGTTTACTCTATCACTAATTTTTAGCAACTCGCCAGAAGATTGGAAAGTTTAAAAACAAGCTGAGGGCCATTACCCAAAAGACATAGTTAGCTAAAAATCAGACAACTAAATCGTTTAGGTAATAACCCTCAACTTATTTTTCACCAGCCTACTGGCTTACTGAGTCCATAAATTTTATACTCGACAGCGACATCAGTGGCTGAATTGACTTGGCTTTGTCGTTCTTGAAGACAAAATAAACGTCGTGAATGCCTTCGGTATCTTTCAACGCCATCTTAACAGACGGAATCGGGCGTCGGAATGGATTGGCAGGTGGCGGGGTAGCCGCAGCAGCCGCTGACGTACTTTTTGGCGCTCCGGCTGCGGTCTGATTGGCAGCCCCCGATTCCATTTGTGCCATCAGTTTCGCCATATCCACTTCAGGGGCCACTTCCAGCATAGCTTCACCAATCATGGGCCCTGTAGGCGAATCGATGTGTACTTCAATTGTACCGCCTGCACTCCCTTCCCGCCGTTGTGCGGATGCATTTAGATCAAGTTTTTTGATGCCGGTCAGGTCAATTTTCTGGAAACCGATGTATGAATTTGCGTACGGAATCACGTTCATGCCAGCACCCATACCGCGTGCTTTCAATTCGGCCCCTTTTACAACGGCAGCACTCGACGCATACACCTGCGCACTACGAAGCACAATAAGATTTTCGGAAGTCTGGGCCGGAACGCCCTTTCCTCCTTTGTCGGTATAAGCAGCTCGTACCAATACGGAACCTTGTCCATTGTCGCCTTCAGGCAATTTGACTACATAGGTTCCTTTTGTGGGCAACGTACTGTATGTTTTCTCGTTGACATTCAGGATATACTTCACAATGGTCTCAGCATCAGCAACCGACATGGCCGGGTGGCCAGGCATCGCGACATCACCCCAGACACCTACTCCACCATTGCGAATTTTCTTAACCAGCTTTTCAGTCGCATCGGCACTGCCTTTGTATTTGGTAGCAATGGCCGTAAACATCGGCCCTACTGATTTTGTCGCAACCTGATGGCAGACCTTACAATCGCTCTGGCTGATAAGCGTCTGCGCAACAGCGTACTGCGTCGACGCATCGACACTTCGCTGCCCCTGCACCACCTCCGCATAATCGAACCCTTCGGAGGTATAATCGATACTCATGGCTACCCGTGCCGGTGTAATTTTACCATCCGTCAGGCTACCATCTTCCTTATCATCGACACTAACTGCGTATTGAATCGGCTGATTCGGGAAGAAAAACGTTTTGTTACTACTCAGATTAACCGCTACCGCAGGGGGCTCATTGCCCGCAATAATTTTCACCGACTGGCTGTTCGAAGCTCCTTTAGGGTCCGTCACCGTTAGCTGGGCGGTATATACACCTGGCTTGTCGAACGTAACGGCTGGACTGGCCTCATTAAATACTTTCGGAGCTACACCAGGTGCCGATACCTTCCACTGGTACTTCAACTTATCACCATCGTAGTCTTTTGTGCCATCTGCAAGTAACGTTAACTTCAGTGGAACAGTGCCGCCTTGCTTACTAGCTGAGGCAAACACAACAGGCTTTCGGTTACCTCCATTGTATTCGATGCGAACCAGCCGGGAGTTATTGCTTTTTCGGAACCAGTTGCTACCATATTCCAGAATGTACATATCGCCATCAGGGCCAAATTTCATATCGATTGGCTCAACGGGATGATAGCTGGGCAGAAACCGTTCCATCGATTTATAGTTGCCTTCGGCATCCATCGTAATGGCCATAATCCAACCCCGCGAAAAATCCGTAGCGATCCATTTGCCTTCGTAGTAGGCTGGCCAGGGCCGCTTGGCTCCTTTGAAATCGGCCTGGCGATAGATGGGGCCACCCGTTGCCGAACGAGATCCTGTACCGACCAGCGGGAATTCTTCCGACACACCATAGGGGTAGTAAATGAACGAGGGAGCCACCGGCGGCAAGTCACGCAACCCTGTGTTGTTAGGCGAGGTATTGACCAGATGATCAGGATCTTTTTTCTCCAGAGGCTTCTTTTCACCGTAGTCATAGACTGGGAACGCCTGCCGATTGCCGACAAACCACGGCCAACCGAAATTTCCTGGTTTCCGGGCCTGGTTCAACTCATCGTACCCTCGCGGACCAATCTCTGAATCGGAGGTCGCATCAGGACCGACCTCACCCCAATACACATAGCCGGTTTTACTATCAATAGAAATGCGCCAGGCGTTCCGGTGCCCCATCGAATAAATTTCAGGCCGGGTTTTCGCACGGTCCGACGGGTCGGTTCCTTTCGGGAAAAGGTTTCCATCGGGAATGGTATAGGTTCCATCGGGTTGCGGGTGAATACGCAGAATTTTACCACGCAGGTCATTCGTATTACCGGCATGTCCCTGATCGTCCCAACTGCTACGGCCAGGGCGCTCATCCGTTTGAGCCGCCTGCTGATTACCCGTGTTGTTGCCAACCGTTAGATACAGGTTTCCAGAACGATCCCACGTCATGCCTCCACCCGTATGGCAGCACACTTCGCGCTGGGTTGCCACTTCAAGCATGACTTTCTCCGACTTATCGACTAGTTTACCATCGCGCAGTTCCCAGCGTGTCAGGATATGTTTTTTCTCTGTCGGGTGGGCGTAGTACAGATACACCCAGTGGTTTTGCTCGAAATTGGGATCGAGGCTCAGCCCCATCAGCCCTTCTTCGGCTTCGGTCACCCGTCCTTCGGCAGAAGTGTATTTGGTGTTGACCGGAATGGTACCAATCAGATCGACGGTTTTGGTAACCGGATCATATTTTTTGAAAGCTCCCTTCCGTTCAATGATGTAAGCCGTTCCATCTTTGGCCACGTCAACCACCATCGGCTCATCGAGATCTTCGGCCAGCACTACGGGGGTAAATCGGCTTTCGTCGGGTTTCATGGCCCCTTCATCGACCACAAACGAGGCCAAACCCAACACCAGCAGACTATTTAAAGCTACCGTATACGGGCGTTTCCAGCGGGCCAGCCAGGATTTTCGGGTAAAATTTAACTGATTCATAGCAAGGGTTATTAAGCCTGTAGATTCTTTAAATACGTGAAGCTGGTTGTAATGCTCTCAAAGGGTTGGGCCGCCATATCCTGCTCTACGAAGAAATAGTTTAAACCTGCTGTTTTCGCAGCCGCAAATGCACTCTTAAAATTCACGACGCCATTGCCTACCTCGGTGATCGTTTTCAGATCGGACTTAATGTCTTTGATATGCCAAAGCGGGAAACGGCCTGGATGTTCGGCAAATAACTTGACGGGATCTTTACCGGCTTTAACAGCCCAGGCCAGATCCAATTCCATCTTCACCAGATCTTTATCCGTTTGAGACAGAATCAGTTCATAGGGTGTTTTACCCCCTTCTACCGGATCAAATTCAGTTGCGTGGTTATGATAGGCAAATCCGATTCCTGCCTTTTTACAGGCCTCCCCCGTTTTTTGAAACACTTCGATCGACTTCTGAATTTCATCAAGAGTAGCCACGGGCGTACTGGCACATACGAGATACGACAAGCCCCCGTCTGCAGCCTGATCGACCAACTCCTGATAATTGTCTCGTAGGTTAAGCATAGGTGGCATTTTAGAAAAATCCATTGCGGGTCGTTGCCCACCAGCCGCAGGGCCGCCACCGGGTGTTCCGGTCGTACTGGCCGGAGGTGTAGGCCGTGGCCGGAAAGGAGCTCCACCGGCATGGTGTCCCCGCCATTTCATACCCAGATCCTCAACTACTTTTCTGAATTCTTTTGCCGTATAGCCATAATAACCTCCTTTCAGGCTAAAGGCCGATTCAACTTCTTTGTAGCCAATGGCCGCAACTTTTTCGAGCGTCCCTTTCGGATCGTCGCTCATGGGCCGGAACAGGGTAAATAACTGTAAGCCAACGGGCCGTGAGGCCATCGGGCCAAAAAGTGACGTAGCCTGAGACAATTGTGGTAAAACGAAGCTTCCCAAGGTCAACGCTCCCGCATCGCGTAGGAACGAACGTCTGGTTTTCATAGGCTGGTTTGTTAGGTTTTCGATACGGATTACCCTATCGGATCATGTAGAATTACAAATTATCAATCAAATCAACAGCAGTTTACGCACTCTCGGAAATGCAATAGACCGGAAGCGCATAAACATCGGCAGACCGCTCATTTCAACCGACGAATCTGCCATTCAAAATGTCATCTTACATGATGGCTCCGTTATTCGAAGCGTATCTATAGGGAAAGCATTGATCGACCTGATACTACCTCAGAGAGGTCCTGGATTTCGGCAAAAAAATCGGGGCCAGTTACGTAACTGGCCCCGATCAAGATCTGCATAGAGAACAGACTGTATTTCAATCAATAGGCTCTGGCAAATACTACGCGCCCTTTCGACGGTTTGCCGGAATAAACACAAACTCCTTCCTCAGGCTGCTGATCGAATGGAATACACCGTATTGTCGCTTTGGTGGCTTCTTTGATCGCTTCTTCCGTTTCAGATGTCCCGTCCCAATGGGCCAGCAGAAATCCGTTTTCGATCTGCGTCTGAAACTCCTCAAACGTATCGACAGTAAAGGTGTGTTCCTCACGAAACGCTTTCGCTTTGTTGTAAATCGTTTGTTGAATATCCTCCAGCAAGGCTTTAATCCGTTCGGTCAGCCCCTCGAATGGTACCGTTTCTTTCGATTTCAGATCACGGCGGGCAATTTCGACAGTGCCATTTTCCAGATCACGGCCACCCATTGCCAGACGAACGGGCACCCCACGAAGTTCATATTCAGCGAATTTCCAGCCAGGTTTGTTCGCATCCGAATCATCGTATTTTACCGAAACACCTGCTTTCCGAAGTTCCTGAACTAATGGTTTGATTTTAGCCGAAATCTGTTCGAGCTGTTCTTCCGTTCGGTAAATCGGCACGATGACCACCTGAATCGGTGCCAGCTTAGGCGGTAAAACCAGCCCATCGTCGTCGGAATGCGCCATAATTAACGCTCCCATCAGCCGGGTAGAAACGCCCCAGGATGTACCCCAAACGTAATCCAGCTGATTCTGTTTGTTCAGAAACTGTACATCGAACGCTTTGGCAAAATTCTGCCCCAGGAAGTGCGACGTTCCCGCCTGAAGGGCTTTACCATCCTGCATCATCGCTTCAATGCAAAGGGTATCTTCCGCTCCGGCAAAACGTTCATTAGGTGTTTTAGCCCCTTTAATGACCGGAACGGCCATCCACTCTTCGGCGAACCGAGCATATACGTCGAGCATTTGCCGGGTTTCGCCCTGAGCCTCGTCGGCGGTGGCATGGGCCGTGTGTCCTTCCTGCCAGAGGAATTCGGCCGTTCGCAAAAATATCCGCGTCCGCATTTCCCAGCGAACCACATTGGCCCATTGGTTTATCAGCAATGGTAAATCACGATACGACTGAATCCAGTTTTTGTAGGTACTCCAGATGACCGTTTCGGAGGTGGGCCGTACAATAAGTTCTTCTTCCAGTTTGGCTTCCGGATCAACAATCACCCCCGACCCATCTTCAGCATTTTTTAACCGATAGTGCGTTACTACGGCACATTCTTTAGCAAATCCTTCTACGTGTGAAGCTTCTTTGCTGAGGTACGATTTAGGAATAAATAGCGGGAAATAGGCATTGGTATGGCCCGTTTCCTTGAACATATCGTCCAGCGCACGCTGCATTTTTTCCCAGATTGAATACCCGTATGGTTTAATAACCATACAGCCGCGAACCGCCGAATTCTCGGCCAGATCGGCTTTTTTAATTAACTCATTGTACCACTCGGAGTAGTTTTCACTACGGGACGGAATTGCTTTAGCCATACAATTGACGTTTGACGGTCGGCACCCGATGGTCGAAATAGACTAACTTTCACAGCAAACAAAACGTTAACTGTTTGCGCATCAGCCAAACGCACCAGTCAGGGTATAAACTTCAAACTAATTTTAGAAACGAATTAAACCTTAATTAACTATTTGGAGTCTAATAGGTAAGAAGTTGCAAAGATAAGTTTTTGCTCTATTTTTGTAATTAAACCAGTCAATCCTGTGTTATAGTATTGACGAGGCAGTAAGCATGAGCTTTTTTACTTTTAATTCCCTTGCCAAATGAAAACGCAACGACTATATTCTTATCTGACGTTGGCTGCGCTGCTGAGCATCTGGAGTTGTACCTCCAGCCGGCAAACGGCACAGAACGCCAGTGACGTAGATGACCTATATGGTAGCGCTGGTAGTAGCTCACCTGTCTACGCCAGCAACCGGCAATCTGATGAGTACAGTTCGCAGCCTTACAGCCGCTCACAACGTCAGCAGCGGTTGAACCGGAATGCGAATCCAGATTATAACGACGAACAGCAGGGCTACAATTCCAACACCGACGATTATTACACCGAGCTGAGTGCCCGCAAACTGAATCGTGGTCTATCGCCCGATCCGGGCTGGAACGACGACGGCACTAATGCTTACAACTCAGGCTTCGTGAATGGGTACAATGCGGCAACGACGTCGGCGTATAGCTGGAATCGCTGGGGCTTCAACAACACCGGCTTCTATTCGGGTATGGGCTTAGGCTTAGGGATGGGTGCCTTTGGGTACGGCTATCCCGGCTTCAGCTTTGGATTCGGTAGCCCATTTTACAGCCCCTATGCGTACAATTCGTTTTATTCGCCATTCGGCTACGGCAGTTTCTATGATCCGTTCTACAGTTCGTATGCATACGGCATGGGTGGCTTCTACAGCCCGTTCTATTCACCCTATTACGGATACGGCGGCTTCTATAACCCTGTCTACGTAAACAACGTCTACGTGACGGGTGCAGATCCTTATCGGAACCGGACATACAATCGGACTTTTGACCGGTCATCGGGGCGTTACACGTCTGCTTTCGACAATTCAGCTCGTTCGTACAATCCAAACGGTGGCCGTGCCGCAGCAACCAATACGACTACGACTCGTGGCGATGGGTACTACGCCCGTCCAAGCAATGGCAGCAGCCGGGGCAATTACTACTACGATAACAGTAGCAGCAACGGGCGAGTAAGTGCCAACTCTGCCGCTCCTTCGTACAACAGTAATTCAGGTAGTTCGGAATATTACTCTCGTCCGCGCGAAAGCAGCCGGGGCAGCTATACGCCATCTGGTGGTAACTTTACAGGTGGAAACAACCGAAGCAGTTACCAAAGCCAAAGCCAACCTAGCTTTAATCAACCTAGCCGAGGCAGCTACCAGCAATCGCAGCCCAGCTTCAGTCAGCCAAGCCATAGCCAGCCAAGCTTTAATAGTGCGCCAAGCCGCAGTTATAGCTCACCAAGCTTCAGCGCTCCTAGTGGTGGCGGAGGTGGTGGCTTCTCGGGTGGCGGTGGTCACTCAGGCGGCCGTGGCCCACGCTAATAATCTTACTTAAATTTCGATAAAAAATCCCCGCTAGTTAGGACAATTAGCGGGGATTTTCGTTTTAACCATGGTGTGAGGCATTCGCTCTACCGATTACGTAAGTCTATCACGAAAGCAATTGTGTACCAGCCCTGCGTAAATGGCAAACTGAATACCTTATAAAAACTAATTTCACACCCGTTAAACGTTTATACGTTATGGTGCTCTAATGCGTATAGATTAAGATACGCCACCAACGCTTTTATAAAGCTTTACGAACATGACTAAACCGTTTTATTTTACAGTAGCCCTGGGGTTGCTTTCGCATCTGGCTTTTAGCCAGGGAGCGTCTTATGAATATGCTGATGATGCGTTTCGGTATTCCGATTTCAGTCAGAATGGGACCGCCCGGTTTAGGGGCATTGGTGGTAATCATGCTGCCCTGGGTGGCGATGCCAGTAATTTATCGGGCAACCCCGCTGGACTTGCCTTTTATAATCGTTCTGAGCTAAGTATTAGTCCGATGTTTACATCGGCCAATAACCAGAATACGTTTTTAGGCTCGCAAACCAATAGCAGCGCGGGAAAAGTAAGCATTGGTCAATTTGGTTTGATACTGCCAGGAAGTAGCAACGGCAGCCGTCGCTGGCGTCGTAGTGCGTTTGGCATAAGTTATTCGCAGAATGTCAATTTTTTCGATTACGTCGATGCACGTGGCTTGAATAACAATCCGAACTCATCCATTGCCCAAACGTATATCAATGCAGCTAACTCGGCCAAGTACAGCGAGAAAGAACTAAGCGATTCTTTCTACCCAAATAGCAAACAGGCTGATTTTCGGGAAGCAGCGGCCTACGGACTTTATCTGATTAACCCGACCAATTTGGGCACAAACGGTTCCGGTCCACCATACACTCGCTATGATGCTACGGTGCAAAAAGATCAGCGATCGACGATTAACCGTTCGGGTACACATTCGCAATGGACATTTTCATATGCCGGTAATTTAGACGATAAGTTCTACATTGGTGGCTCCCTGGCGTTGACGCACCTACGTTACTCGTCGGAAGTGGTTTTTCTGGAAACGCCTGTCAACGGTGTCGTATTCAATAATTATGGCCAGACCAATCGACTGGATGTAAAAGGCAGTGGTATCAATGCCTCGCTGGGGTTCATTTATAAACTCGTTCCTCAGTTCCAGGTCGGTGGTACAATTATCTCGCCAACATTTAGCAGTGCCAACGAAACATTTGGTCAGACGCTCAACGCGGTGGCAAAAGATCCCAAGCTAGTGTTAACAACAAACTACGTAGATGTCGTTGACCCATCAAATGATTTCAACTACACCCTGCAAACGCCCTTACGAGCGTCTGGCGGTGCAACGTATTTTCTGGGTAATGGCAAAATCGGTTTCCTGACGGCTACGGCTGAATACGTCAATTATCAGGGAATGCGGGTACGTACATCGGCATTTACGAATCAGCAGGACAATACCGATTTCAAGAATGATGTCAAGCGATTCGTACAGGACACCTACCAGAATGTGATCAACGTGCGGGCCGGTGCCGAAATCCGGGCAGGTATTTTACGTCTGCGGGCCGGTGCGAGCTATTTACCCAGCGCCTACAAAATAGACCTGGACCGGGTAGCCAAAGCCGACCGTTCAAAGCTTTTACTCTCGGCAGGACTTGGCGTTCGTAATGATCGTTTCTTTGCGGACTTATCAGGTTCCTTCCTAACCTATAAATCAGGGTATGCTCCTTTCGAATTACCCAATAGTTCGGATACGCCAACCGTTGCTACCAACAATCGGTATACAAATCTGATGCTGTCGATGGGCGTGTTTTTTTAAAGTATCTAGTAACGAGGAGTTAGAAGCGAGAATGGCTGGCGCATTAAATCTGATATGCGCCAGCCATTCTCGCTTCTAACTCCTCGTTACTAGATACTCATTTATAATCCATTTATAATGCGAGCGTAGATGTTGTTGAGTCGATTCACATCGTAGGTCCCTCCCTCATCATCAGCCACATTGACAGTGATATTCGATCTACTCCCCGCATTAGCCGTAGTGCGTGTGATCGTAAAGCCTAAATTCAGGGTACTGTTGGCCCCCACCGATTCTCCTCCATTGATAGCCAAACTTAGTTGCTGACCCGCCACTGTATTGCTCACATGCCACTTGCTGTTCTGCACTGCAACCGGATTTGTCTCCCCACCTGGTACCGTAAGGCTCGTTAGCGTATTGTCAAAGCTGATGCTGTAGCCGGTCGGAACAGTGATGGTGATGACAATATTGCCCGATGATACAGAACCATTAACTTCCTGTACTTGAACCAAAAGCCCTTTACTTTCCTTTGCGGTGAAGTTGCCATCAGGCAGACTCAGAATAGCCGACAGGTCAGGACCTGCCAAAGCCGTTACACTCACTAACGCTGACTGACTACAAACCCCGGCCGTAGCTACCACCGTGAAGGTCTGCACACCAGCCGTAGTTAAACTGGCTGAAACAGCCGAACCAGTGGCGGGTGTAGTTAAGGAAGCGGTTGCGGGAGACGTCCATTGGTAGGTAGTGGCCCCTGAAGCCGTCAGACTCACCACCACTCCTAGATTGGCCATTGGTAAAGAGGCTCCCGTGGCAATATTCAGAACTGTATTGCTACTGATGGTTGTTATGGCTGTGGCTGAGCAGCCCGCACTATTGGTGACCGTAACCGAATAGACTCCCGATGTATTGACAACGGCCGTTCCCTCCGAAGCATTCAGGCTAACAATACCGGGCCCAGCAAAGGCATAACTGGAGCCACCACTGGCCGTCAGCGTCAAGCTGGTTTGGGCGCAGGTTAACGTTGCGCTGGGAGTTGGTGTAATACTAGCTGTCAAGGTTGGGCAGTTAACCGTCAGACTAAAGGCGGGCGCTACCTGCGCACAACCCAGATTATCGGTGACAGTCAGGCTAATGGGGAAAGTACCCGCCTGAGTGGGCGTA
>NZ_MKUD01000042.1:0-60487 GCF_001898575.1 Spirosoma sp. 48-14 | reverse complement strand
CTACCTGCGCACAACCCAGATTATCGGTGACAGTCAGGCTAATGGGGAAAGTACCCGCCTGAGTGGGCGTACCACCAATAGCCCGGAAAGCCGAACTTGATCCAGTAACGCTCAAACCCGGTGGAAGAGTCCCGAAATTGAACGTATACGGACTGCTGCCTCCTGATACCGACCAGTTCAATGTATTGTTGATTGAGGCACCCACGGTGGCCGTTGAAATACCAGGTGTGGTTATCGTAAAGATGTTTCCAACTGTGGCTGTACCACTAGCCGTAGCTGTACAATTCTCGATCGTGCAGGTAGCAGTGTATTGCCCACTGATGGTTGTCGAAAATACGGCACCGGTAATACCTCCTGGCCAGGTTATTGTACCGCCCGAACAACCGGATGCGGTGAGTGTCACCTGTCCTCCTGCACAGGCCGTCCCCGAACCTGTTACTGAGAAACCGGTGATTGTCGTACTCTGACTGACCTCAGTACTTGCTGTAGCCGTACAGCCATTGGAGCCCGTGACCGTTACTGAGTACGTACCTCCTGTAGTGACCGTGCGAATGGCATTGGTCGAATTGTTGTCCCAATGATAAGTACCACCTCCAGTCGCTGTCAGGCTGATACTGGTGGTGGTACAGGTAAGGGTTGAACTGGCTGGTGGAAGGATAGAAACTGATGGAGATGTCGTGTTGCTGGTGATGGTAGTGGTGGTACTACTAAAACAACCCGTTTCTGTGTTGGTCACCGTTACCGAATAAGTACCCGGTGCATTGCCTACAGCAATTCCATTTTCGGGGTCCTGGTTAAGAATGCCGGGGCCACTGAATGCATAGTCATCTCCGCCCGTAGCTGTGAGTGTTAAACTAGTTTGGCCACAGGTGAGCACTCCTCCATTGCTGGCCGTAAGTGTTGCGGCAGGCAGTTCGCTGACCGTTAAATCATACGTCTCAGTGACCCGTTGACCATTATTGCTTACCGTGAGCGAAAAGGCCTGAATACCAGAAGCGGTTGTCGTGAGTTGTTGACTAAAGCTTGTATTACTACTGGCACCGGTGGTTGTACTCGTGCCATTGGTAAGCGTATAGGTATAGGAGCCGGTCAAATTACCCAGATTAGCCGTAAAGGTAACCTGATTGCCGACACAAACGGGATCAGGACTAGCCGTGAAATCGCTAATCGTGGTCATTGGGCTGTACTGGATCGAAAATAGATTCGACGCACTATTGTTATTGCCAGCCAGATCCTGAGCGGCACCTGATGCCACACTCACCGAAACCATACCCGTTGTTCCGGGCACTACGTTTACAGTGTAACTTGACCCCGACCCTGTAAAGTCGCTTAATGTACCGTTAGTAAACTTAATATCCTCAATCAAAAAACCGGATACCGTTTCCGAAAAGGTGATGGTGAGCGGAATAGGACTAGTGCTGGTAGGGTTCGGGGCAGTGCTGGTGATGCTTACCGTAGGCGAAGTGGTGTCGACCGTAAACGAGATCGTACTACTACTAGGGCCAGTATTTCCTACAGGATCAGTTGCCGTCGCTCTAACCGTATAAAGTCCATCGGCCAGCGGAGTCGTAGGCGTCAAACTCCAGTTGCCGGATGCATCGGCCGTAGGAGTACCAATAACTGAGCTATTGACCCGCACCGTTACGGTACTCAAGGGTTCGGCCGTACCGGCATAGGTCGGTGTGTTATCGCTGATTGTTGTACCATTGTTCGGCGTGCTGACGACTGGACCCGGTGGAGGAGTCGTATCAATTGAAAAGGTGTTGGTATTGCTATTAGGACTGGTCAGACTGTTGAGCGCAGCCCGTGCAAAAACCCTATGTGTACCATCAGGAAGTGACACCGACGGGGTAAAGCTCCAGTTACCGACGGCATCTGCATTAATTTCACCGGCATAGCTATCATCAACAAATACGGTAACACTACTAACCGGAGTCGCTGTGCCAGTATAGGTAGGTCTATTGTTACTCAGTTGACTACCATTCGCGGGTGTAAGTACAACAGGGGCTGATGTAGCACTGATTGTCGTAAAGGATTGTACGGCTCCGTAACTAGTACCCGCTACATTAATGGCATACGCTCGTACGGAGTAGGTGGTTCCGCTCACCAGGTTGCTTACGGTCTGAGAGAAGCTACCCGTTCCCGATCCCATCGTTACTTTGGTATTGCTGGTGGTTGGTGTACCGCTGCCTGTCATATAGACCACTCCCCGTTCAGTAACAGAAGTGCCACCATCGGCGGTGATCGTACCGCCCAACGTAGCGCTGGTACCCAGAATGCTGCTGGGGGCCGCCGTTGTTACGGTAGCCGTTGTACTAACCTGCAAGCTATACGTCGCTCCTACGCCCGAACAGCCATTGGCGTCCGTAGCTCGCACGGTAATGGAGAAGCTACCGCTTTGCATTGGTGTACCCGATAAAACCCCTGTTGTGGCCAGCGTTAATCCAGTGGGTAGACTACCACTTGTGATGCTGAAGTTCAGGGGGGCTGTTCCACTGCTTGCAGTGAAGGATTGGCTGAAAGCTGTGCCAACTGTAGCCGTGGTAATGATTGGATTAGTAACACTTACGACTGCTGTATTGCTGGATACCGTTGTCGTTGTTGTGCTTGAACAACCCGTTTCCGTATTTGTCACCGTAACCGAATAGAGGCCGGATACAGTCACTTCAGCAAGACCCGACGCAGCATCCTGACTCAACAGACCAGGCCCGCTAAAAACGAAGTTATTCCCTCCCCCAGCCGTCAGGGTGACACTTGTCTGAGTGCAACTTAAGGGGCCATTATTCACCAGAGTAGCAACCGGATAACTGTTTATGGGTACAACTGTGGAGGCACTGCCTGTCAGACCATTGTCGGCAATAATCAGGCTAAAGGTTTGAGTACCTGTGGTACCTGGCGTTATAGCCTGACTAAAAGACGTTGACGTTTTAGTACCCGCTATTGATGTACTACTGCCATTGGTGAGCGTGTAGTTATAAGATCCCGTTACCCGACCAATCGTTGCCGTAAAGGTAACAGGGCTCCCCACACAAACTTTTGATGGATTGGCCGCCAGATTCGTAACGGTAGGCGCAGCGTCGATTACCGTAAAATTGTAGTTTGGCCCTAGCTTTGTGCATCCGTTGGCATCGGTTACCTGCACCAAGATGGGGAAATCGCCAATTTGGGTCGGTATACCCGACAACGCTCCGTCCGTCGATACGGTAAGACCATTGGGCAGACTTCCACTCACCACACTATAGGTATACGGAAAAGTACCGCCCGTGGCGCTAAAGGTCAGATTTACGTTTGAGCCCTGTAGTGCCGTGCTGGTTGAAGGATTCGTGACACTGATCGATGAACTAACCACAGCACTAGCCGTAGTGGTAAACTGCGGACACCCGCCACTGGCGGCAATCCTGTAGGTGACCGTATAGGTGCGGGCCGAACTACCTACCGGATTGATCTGGCCCGTACTTCCATCCAGTACTAAACCAGACGGTGAAGCAGAAAACGTTCCTCCCGGGGTTCCAGTCAGGGTGACATCCGCCACCGTTCCATCGCCACAAAAGGGCGATCCAGCATAGGCAATGGTCGCACTGGGAGCCTCCGTAATGGTTATGGTCGTAGTGGCATAGTAGTCGGGGCAACCATTGCTGCCAGCAATCAGGTAGCTTACCGTATACGAACCTGGTGCACTACTGCCTGGGGTAATGCGGCCCGTGCTGGCATTGATGCTCAAGCCACTGGGACTAGCGAGATACGTCCCTCCGCCCGTGCCAGTCCGATTGACGGCAACACTTGTTCCGCTGGTGCAGAAAGGTGATCCTGTATACGATATGGTAGCATTGGGGGGCGTTGCAATCGTTACCTGTGTCGTGGTAAACGGCGAACAACCACCACCGGCAGAAAGGGTATAGGTGACCGTGTACGTACGAGCCGTACTTTGCGACGGATTAATCTGACCCGTACTGGGGTCGATATTGAGCCCCGTTGGGCTAGACGAATACGTACCACCTGTTGGTCCCGTAAGGGTGACAGCCCCCTGCGTCAGATTTGCACAGAAAGGCGAACCGGCATAGACAATGGCAGCACTCGACGCTGAACTGATGACCACCGAAGTGGTTGTCGAAAATGATGCACATCCACTACCGGCAGAAACCATATAGGTAACCGTATAGGTACCCGTCGTACTGCTGGTAGGCGTAATCTGGCCCGTGTTGGCATCAATACTAAGCCCATCTGGGCTGGCCGAATAGGTTCCTCCTGTGGTTCCGGTCTGGGTTACGTTAACGGCTGCTCCGCTCAAGCAGAACGGCGAGCCGGCATAGGAAATAGTCGCATTTGGCGTAGGGCTGATAACGACAGATGTGTTGGTTGTAAATTGAGTACATCCTCCACTGGCCGCAATCGTATAGGTAACCGAATAAGTACCCGTCGTGCTGCTGGCAGGGGTAATCTGACCCGTGTTAGGATTAATATTCAATCCATTTGGACTGGCCGAATACGTCCCTCCCGTTGTTCCGGTTTGGGTTACGTTAACGGCCGGGCTGCTTGCACAAAAGGGGGTTCCGGCATAAGAAATCGTGGCACCAGGGCCAGGCAAGACCGTTAAAGTGGCCGCTGTTGAATTCGTACTACCACCACTGTTCGTGGCCACACACCGGTATTGATAGCCATTCAATCCGGCCACATTGCTGATGGTAAGGGTTCCTGTTGTCACTCCTGAGTAGGGAGTCGAATTACTTATATCCGTAAAACCACCCCCGGTATTAACCTGCCATTGATAACTGTCGTAATTAGATGCTGCCACCGTAAAGGTGGTACCACTGTTCGAACACACCGTCTTGCTTGTCGGGTTGATTGTAAAATTAGGTGCAGATGCCATTACGTACGTAAAGGGCACGATATACGTACACCCCCCTCCCGATGGGATTATTTTCGCATAAAGTGTTTGCGAGCCAGCGGACAGTCCAGAAGGAACAAAGGTATTGGGGGCAGTAAACGTACCGGCTAATGTAGTAACATTGGCGTTGGTATAAATGCCATTTATTGTACCAGTAAACGTACCCGTATAGGTGAAAATGGTACTATTGGTTGGGTTGTTGTTGACGATTACAGAGCCGTTGTTTTTCGTAATGCTACCAGATAGTGAGCCATAGCTAAGAACACCGTTATTGGTAAACGAGCTTGAATTATTCAATGCACCGGCAATCTGAATAAGGCCATTATTGACTGTACTGCCAGTGCCATCGTTGTAATAGTTGGCAGAAACGATAAACTTACCACAGGCATTATTAGTTAATGAAGTCCCTGAACCTATACCCATGTCAGAACCTGAATGAGTAATGGTTCCGCTGTTTGATAGGCTAAACGTACCTACATTAGCTATAAATCCGGCGCCGTTACTATTGATTACGCCTGTTGAGGAATTAGTGAAGGTTCCATAGTTAAACACATAGAATGAATTATACAGCACATTGATATTCATTGTGCTGTTATTTACTATCGATCCAACATTCCCCGCTCCATAATATGTAATTCCGTTTCCATCTAGTACGCCCCCCCCAACGGCCTGAATATTGGCAGTTCCGTTGTTTGTTATAAGGCCACCATCTTCTACCGCAATTTGCCCTGTATGGGTGCCACCACTATTTATGGTTAACGTTACCCCGCTACCACTAACAAGAGCAACCAGCGATGTTGCATTGGTGCCACTATAAATAACAGGGTTGTTTGCTGTTGAGTAAATATAAACTCGCTCAGTACTTGAAGGAACTCCCGATGGGTTCCAGTTACTGGCGGTATTCCAATCATTATTGGTAGCACCTGTCCAATATTTATCTGTTGCAAACAACAGATTGCTATACCCAAAACCCAAAAAAAGTAAGATGACGTAAAGCAGTCGATTCATAAATAAAAAAGAGGAAAGGTTGAGTTGAAAAGCCTGCATTCGTACTATCACAACTGGCTCTGGTTTTGACCGTATGAGGCTGGACTAAATCGACGGGCAAGTAGTTATATCTGGGCCTAAGCTGCTAACACTGACGTTACATCCATTACAACTCATGTTACATGATATGAAAAAAGCCCGTGAATTCGGGCTTTTAATGGGGTTGAATAGTTTTCATCCGTCAATCAGGACTTCGATTCTGGCTCTCTGGCAGCGATGGTTTCCCGTATTGAGAAGGCAACACGCCATACTTCTCCTGAAAGACTTTAGCGAAATAAGACAGGTTATCGAAGCCTACTGCATAAGCTACCTGCGTTACGCTGTCGGTCTGGGTAGCGAGCAGCGTGGCTGCCTGAGCCAGCCGAATGTCTCGGATGAAGTTGGTAGCAGTTGTATTGGTCAATGCTTTAAGTTTTCGATGCAACTGTACCCGACTTAGGTTAACCGCTTCGGCCAGCGCTTCAACGCTAAAATCGGGGTCATCGATATGCTTAAATACTTCCTCCGACAATCGATCCAGAAATTTCTGTTCGGCTGTAAGGGCTGGCGGAGCCACTGGCCTAGGCCCCTGATTGGCAGTAAACCATTCGAACAATCGTTCGCGTTGCAGAAGCAGATTCCGAACCCGAAGCTGTAACTCCTGCCGGTCAAAGGGCTTGGTCAGGTAATCATCGGCTCCAATCGTCAGCCCTTCGATTCGGCTATCCATGTCGGCTTTAGCCGTGAGCATCACCACCGGTATATGGCTGGTCGCTTCCAGGGTTTTGAGTTGCTTACAGAATCCGAAGCCATCCAGCCGGGGCATCATCAAATCACAAATAACCAGATCGGGCAGCATTTCGACAGCTCGATTTAAGCCATCCTGTCCGTCAACCGCTTCGATAACGGTATAGATTGGCTCCAGTACATGCCGGATATACAACCGTAGGTCATCATTATCCTCGACAATTAAAACGGTTTTATCGGATGATGTTTCCAGATCGGTGGTCAACGGAATCGCCTGAGTAACTGCTTCCTGAACTGTAAATTCAGAGCTATCTCGTTCTATTTCTCCTGAACTGAGTTGAGCAGAAGCTTCTGCCTGTTCCAGAGTCAGGTTAAGGACAAAGGTAGTTCCCCGACCGGGTTGGCTCTCAACCCGTATTTGCCCCTTCATCGCGGTAACCAGTTCTTTGACCAGCGCGAGGCCAATACCAGTGCCTTCATACCCCCGTTGCTGACTGTCGTCGGCCTGATAAAACCGGTCGAAAATATTCTTTACCTGATCAGGTGCAATGCCCACTCCCGTATCGCGTACATAGATCGTTACAGACCTGGTTTCGTGGTATAACACATCAACCTGCACATTGCCACCAGCAGGCGTAAACTTCAGGGCGTTTGAAATCAGATTGGTTACAATTTTTTCAAGTTTATCAGCATCGTATAGCTTCCACTGCTGCGGTCGGTTTTGGGTCAATGATAAGGTAATTCCCCGGCTTTGTGCCAGCGACTCAAACGAAGCGATCCATATCCGAATGTCATCGACCAGATTGCCCGGTTGTTTATCCAATTGTAATTCTCCGGCATCCAGTTTGGCCAGTTCGAGCAATTGGCCAATCAGTGATTGCAACCGGTTGGCATTCCGGTACATAACCTGATACAGCATGTCGGTCGGGTGACGTTGTCGAAGGTCGTTTATTGGCCCTAGCAGTAAGGTCAGAGGTGTTCGAAATTCATGGGAAATATTGGTAAAAAATCGCGTTTTCAGTGAATCGAGCTCCGCTAAACGACCCGCTTCTTTCTGTTCAAACGCAACCTGTTGCTGTAGCAGCAGCCGCTGGGTCTGCAAACGATTCAACCACCAGATTACCAACCCAATCACGATCAAATAAAACAGGTAAGCCCACCAGGTACGATAGAACGGTGGGTGAATCCGAATCTGTAGTTCCAGTGGCTTACTCCAATGTTCTCCATCCACTGACCCCATCATTTGCAATTGGTAATTCCCGGATGGTAGCTGCGCATAATTGGCAAATCGATTGGTACCCGCTTCAACCCAATCGCCGTCGATGCCCTGCAATCGATAGCGATATTGATTATTGGCCGAATTGGTATAATCCATCACTCCAAACTCAAACGTGAGCAGGTTCTGATCGTGCCGTAAATCGAGTTGCTGGGTGTATTCGATGCCCTGAAGAAGTACTTCATCCGGACCTCTAACCTCAATGGGTTTATTATTGATCCGCAAAGCAATGATATTCACCGTTGGAGGGAGTTGGTTGACTTTAGCTAGTTCCGACGGCAGGAAGGTATTCAGCCCGTTTACCCCTCCAAATAGCATCTCGCCCGATGCCGATTTAAAGAATGAACCCGTATTGAATTCATCGTCCTGAAGCCCATCGGCCTGGGTGTAATTGCGAAAATGCTCCGTTTTGGGATTGAACTGTGATAAACCCCGATTGGTACTAAGCCATAGGTTACGGAACTCATCGACTAAAATACCATACACGACTTTATTCGGAAGGCCCTGCGCTTCGGTAAAATGATTGAATTGACCGGTTTTTTTATCAAGTCGTTCGAGCCCTCCGCCTTTGGTACCAATCCACAAATACCGGTCGGGCTCATTCGGATCATTGGCCAGACTCAGCACAAAATTATTACTTAGGCTTTGCCGGTTGGTAGTTGAGTTTGTATAATAGGTGTACGCTGGTTTCGTGGTCAGGTGCTCGGCTCTAATCAGTCCCTGTTGCGTACCGATCCAGAAGGTACCGTTAGGCTCGCGAAGTAGTGCGTAGGTTTCGGCTTCATTGTTGCTGCCCGGTAAATAGCTAAAAACCTGAAAGGATTCGGTTTTTGGATCAAAGCGAAGCAGTTTTCCTTTCATAGCACCCATCCACAGCTTGCCGTCAGGATCTTCCAGCGTGAGGTTCACCCAGTAACCAAATTCGAGGCCAGTTGGTAATGGATATTTTCTGAGTAGGTGCCAGTCGCTGGAAAACTTGAAGAGGCCAGACACGTGGGTTTGAAAATGGGTATTCGATATCCAGAAAAAGCCCTGACGGTCTTGCATAAGGAAGGATTGCTTTCGGTCGGCTTCGGGAAGTTTACTATCTATAAAGGGCAATAATTGAGTCGATTGCCGGTCGATGAGCCCATACGCATCCTGATAGCGTCCATACGTGCGCCCCTGCTGATCGACATAGAGCTGCGATAACGAGGTGCGGGGCAGGTAGGAATGAAACTGGTTGACACGTGGATTAAATTTGCGAATGCCATAGCCACTGGTACCAACCCAGATATTACCGGTTTTATCGCGAAATAGCTTTGTAACGGCATACAGATTTGGCGGAAAGGTCAAAAAGGCATTCTGTTCGGTAAGGCTGTCTTTGCCAAAAAGCGCAGCAGGCGAAAAGAGCCAGAGATGACTGGCTACCGAAAGGGCAATTGTATGGCCATCAATCGGCTTAATTTTTACGCCCTGGCCGCTACTGAGTGGGAGAGCAATGGTTTTTGCAACGCCCTTATACCAGCATTTGAGCTGATGACTGGTACTAATAACTAGAAAATCCTGCCGCACATCGTGATAGAAGTCGAAAATGCCAGATGAATCGTTCGGAAACAGGTTTAGTTTTGTAAGGCCTGTCGGTTTTTTCCAGTTGAAGGCGTAAATGCCATTGTTGAGTCCTGTAAGGCCTTCGCCATTGGGTTTAAAGCTGAAATCCAGGTTAAGACTATTATAGACTTTAGTGTTAAGCTGAAGTTGAGAGAGCTGAATCTGATTCGTAAAATCAGGCTGATTGGGAAAGTTCTGCTGAAGGGAAGCAGGCAATGTGATCTTGAAGGGCTGGCCTGTTCCGGTACCTACCCAGATATTTCCCTGGGGATCTTCGGCCAATAGTCTGACTTCATAACTGGCACCATCTGGCACTTTTTGATCCCGGATAACAATGTGGTAAAACCGTTGAGTCCGTTCATCGTACAGATTAAGACCTTTGTTGAGGGTTCCAATCCAAAGCCGATTATGTCGATCCATCAATAAAGCCGAGCAGGTATTATCGGAAAGGCTATACGGATTGTATGGATCATGGGTAAATACCTTGAAATTATACCCATCGTAGCGATTCAGGCCATCTTTTGTCGCTATCCAGATAAAGCCTTTCCGATCCTGCTCAAGATCGAAGATCATACCCTGCGACAGGCCATTGGAAATCGTCAACTCCTGCCAGCCTTTCGATTGAGCCGTTACCCAATCCGATTTAATTACTAAAAAGAAAATTTGACAAATAACGAAGAGACGCATACTCGGCAATTTTCCTCTAAAATTGGCAAAAAATATACCACTAACACAAAAGTGGCACTATATGATATCTGATCTCATTTTTTAGCAACACAACGCGCTGTTCAAGCATGAGTTACGTACTTATTCTAGTAAGCTGGATTATTTTCGGAGCTATTCACAGTTTAACGGCCAGCCTATCGATGAAGCGGTTGGCTGCGGCTCAATCAGGTACTTTTAACCGATATTACCTGCAATAAGCTAAAGCCATTCCCCCAACCGTCGCAGTACTTCCTCTTCGGTTGTTTCGCCCGTGATGATGATGTTAGCCTGACTGTAAATTGGGTATCGTGTTTCGTAGCGTTTCTGTAAGATCAGAGGCAATTCGGGATTACTGGGATTATTGAGGGGCCGGTCTTCCTGTGCGTGCGCCATTATTCGATTAACCAGAATGGCTATCGGCACATCCAGAAAAATCGATATACCTGTAGCATTGATATAAGCCATGTTGTCATGGAAGCAGGGCATTCCTCCACCTGTCGATACCACTTTACTACTACCGGGTTGTATGGTGCGTAAAACCCGGCGTTCGACCTCCCGAAAATAGGCTTCTCCCGACTGGGCAAAAATATCGGCAATGGATCGTCCTTCTTCCCGAACAATCACTTTATCAGTATCTACAAAACGGTAATGCAGGGCGTCGGCAATGCGTTTCCCCAGCGTACTCTTGCCGGACGACGGCATGCCTATCAGGAAGATGTTTTTCAAGGTCAGGAGCGAGGAGCGAGGAGTGAGGAGTGAGAATGGTTGACACGTACTTTTTTGCTTGCGCCAGCCTACGCGGCCCGGCCATTCTCACTCCTCGCTCCTCACTCCTATTTACTTAAAGAAATTACTTCAGCCGCGTCGGGCGTTGAATTATAATGCCATTTTCCCCGGACCACCCCATTTTTCAGGAGCCATGTACCCGGATTGGAGCGCATGATGGTTTTCAGGACGGTCGCATCGGCCTTATAATAGGGTACGTTTTCTAACTGAAACTCCTTCCGAAAGGCTTTTATTTCATCATCGCTGGTTGAGGTGAGAATAAATGGCGATACAGCCGATCCCTTTAATCCTTCTACCAACGCCCGAATAGCGGGCAGACTACCGGCATCAATATCTTTTGTGTTCTTAATAATGATGAAAAGTTTTTCCCCTTCGAATGTTTGCTGTGTAAAATCACTGTCATCATTCCAGACGCGGTAATCCGTAATCTTGGGCTTGGCCTTTTCATTGACCAGCACCATCTCCTTGAATTTATAGCTCGGGTCGGTCGGGTATTTTTCAAATTCGGTCACATCACCGTTTTTCTCCATCAGGTACTTATACCGCAATGGCTCCGATGGTTTCATCTGATCCGGAATGCTTTTGCCAACAGCATACGGCAGCATATCGATGGGAGGCAGGAATTGAACCGCATACATACCTAACCCTAGTGTAAATACGGTTGTTAGCACAACCAGCCAGCCTGTATTCCGGGAGCGCAACCGGTTCCGGTGACCCATGATGAACAGAATCAGTACGGTCAGAACGACATCTTTCCCGAACGACGTCCAGGGTTTGAGTTTAATGGCATCACCAAAGCAGCCGCAGTCGGTTACCCGATTAAAATAGGCCGAATAAAACGTCAGGAACGTAAAGAAAATGATCAGGAAAAATAACAGCCAGACCGTTATCTTAGGCTTGTAGGAAGCCAACAGGGCTACTCCTAAGATGATCTCGGCAGCACAGAACAACACCGACATAACCAACGTGAAAGGAACCAGCCCCATGAAGAAATCGTGCAGAAACGGCACATCCTGCGCAAACACTTCGAAATATTCTTCGAACTTGATCTGCGTGCCGACCGGGTCGTTTAGCTTAATTAAGCCCGAAAAAATAAAAACTATTCCGACCAGAATGCGGGCAATACGGGCGGCAATCAACATCGGTGGGGTACCGGTTTTTACTTTAGGCTGGGTCGTTGCTGTGTTCATACACGTAACGCGGGTGGAACCCGCTATTCGTTTTACTGTGGGTTTACACCCGGATTACTTAGTTTGATCAGACAAAAAACGGCGTAATTGATCATATCCATATAATTGGCATCAACACCTTCCGAAACGAGCGTGTTACCCTGATTATCTTCGATTTGCTTGGTTCGGAGCAATTTCATCAGGATAATGTCGGTCATGGAGCTGATTCGCATGTCGCGCCAGGCTTCGCCGTAATCATGATTTTTGGCAAAAAGCAAATCAATAACCCGGCCAATCTGTTGCGTGTAAAGCATTTCGAGTTCGTCGGCAGGTATATCTGTTCGCTTATCACCAGCTAACTGCAACTGAATCAGTGCCATAACACAGTAATTGATGATACCGACAAATTCGGGCTCTATTCCCTCACCTACCCGGCTCACACCCGTTTCCTGCAACGTACGAATCCGTTGAGCCTTGATATAAATCTGATCGGTAATGCTGGAAAGCCGCAAGATGCGCCAGGCAGTACCATAGTCTTTATTTTTTTTCAGGAATAGGTCTTGGCAGCGTTGAATAACCTGCCGATATTCGATTTCCGTAGTGGACATAAGAGTAAGCATCATTCACTGTCATCACTGGTCATTTATCGCAAAAACGAGCCTGACTGTCAATGACAAGGACTAACTATCAATGACGAGGAATGACATTTTCATGCCGAAAGTTACGAAAAAAACGCTGAACTGCCGGGGCCGACTAGTCGATTTAACCCAACCCGCCGTAATGGGAATACTCAATGCCACTCCTGATTCCTTTTTCTCAGGCAGTCGCCTTACAACCGATAATAGCCCTTCTGCCAAAGCTATTGAGCTCGCTCATCAGATGCTCGACGATGGGGCAACCTTTCTGGATATAGGCGGTTACTCAACCCGCCCTGGGGCAGCCACTGTTAGCCCCTCTGAAGAGGCCGACCGCGTTTTACCCGTTATCGAAGCGATCCTGTCTGAGTTTCCTGATGCCATCATCTCAATCGATACATTTCGGGCGTCGGTGGCCCGTCAGGCGGTAACAGCCGGTGCAGCACTCATCAACGATGTATCCGGTGGTAGCCTTGACCCCGACATGTTCAGTACAGTTGCTGAATTGAGTCGCTCGCAGTCGACACCTTATATACTAATGCACATTCGCGGTACTCCGCAAACCATGCAGTCGCTGGCTACCTACAAGCACGTTACGACAGAAGTTATCGATGAACTGGCAACTCGGCTAGCAGAATTGAGAGCACTGGGCCTAAAGGATGTCATTCTGGACCCAGGATTCGGGTTTGCCAAGACACCTGCCCAAAATTTTGAGCTACTCAACCAATTAGATGCTTTCGGACTATTCGACGAGCCTATTCTGGTGGGGCTTTCTCGCAAAACTACGATCTGGAAAACACTAAATATCAGCCCGGATAAAGCCTTGAATGGTACAACAGTACTAAATACAGCAGCCCTGCTCAAAGGCGCATCCATTCTGCGCGTCCACGACGTCCGTGAAGCCGTTGAAGCCGTTCAGCTAACACAGCGATTAACTTTTTTTTAACGTTTTGCTTGCGTTTAGAAAAACAAAGTTCTACTTTTGCAATCCCAAACGACGACACCCCTGTTTGTTCAACGGGAATCGATTCGGTAGCTCAGCTGGTAGAGCAATACACTTTTAATGTATGGGTCCTGGGTTCGAATCCCAGCCGAATCACAAAAATGCCCAAAGCCGCTCAATCGAGCGGCTTTTTTCATGTCAATATCATACTGGCAGTATCGAATAGGAGGCCTTATCAGGTAACCGGACTAGCGCAAAAACCTACGCTTATTCTGATAATTTGTTTTCAATAATTTTAGTACGAAACTAGCGTGAAGTTTTAGGTTAATGGTATCAGTAATCGATTTAACAGGTTGCTGAGCACTCATTTGCAAACAGAACATATTCACTTTTCAAGAAGATTTATAATCAAATTCACAATTCAGGCCATTTGCTATTAAATTCCGACAAAAGCTGTTTTTGCCAAATTTTTTTAGTAGTATATTGCGTGACTTTGTCACAAACGCCCTTCAATTCGATTGCCTTCTCCTTGATTAATTCACAGGCCGGGCATCCTGTTAATTTAGATTTTCTTAATAAACGGCTCTATTTTTTGCAATTCTGTTAATCAGCTATTCAAAAAATGGCCATATCCAACGCTGTTACGACCATGTCTGATCAGGTTGACCAACTGGCGGGACTGTACCGCCCCGAGTTTGAACACGACAACTGCGGTATCGGCTTTGTGGCCCATATTAAAGGCCGCAAGTCACACCAGATTGTTTCGGATGCGCTCCAGATGCTTCGGCGAATGGAACACCGGGGCGCTGTAGGTTCTGAACCCAATTCAGGAGATGGAGCTGGATTGCTGATCCAGATTCCCCATGAGTTTTTCGTCGACGAAGCCCGTAAACTGGGTGTGCACCTTCCACCTGCTCTTGAATATGGTGTAGGGATGGTGTATTTCCCGAAAGACGTGTGGCTTCGCGAAGAATGTCGTGCAATCCTGAATCGGAAGATGAAACGGCTCGGCCTGGAGCTTCTCTGCTACCGGGTTGTACCGGTCAACAACAGTGAATTGGGCAATGGCTCACGCTCGGCCGAGCCCCAAATGGAGCAGGTGTTTATCAAGCGCCCGGCCGACATAACCAATGCCGATGATTTCGAGCGTAAACTGTATATTCTGCGGAATTACAGTACCCGGATCATCAATGAAACCATTGCGGGCGTCGACCATTTCTATTTTTCGTCACTTTCCTGTCGGACCATTACGTACAAGGGTCAGCTAACCACGCTGCAACTTGAACCGTACTTCCCGGACTTACAGAACGAGGAGGTCGTATCGGCTATCGGTGTTGTTCACTCCCGCTTTTCGACCAACACCTTCCCTTCCTGGAAACTGGCCCAGCCCTTCCGCTACATTGCTCACAACGGAGAAATCAATACCGTAAAAGGCAACGTCAACTGGATGAAAGCGGCCGAAGGTTTGCTCGAATCATCCAAGTTTACGAAGGAAGAGATGGACATGCTGCTGCCCATCTGCGACCCTAAACAGTCGGACTCAGCCAATCTTGACAATGCCATTGAATTACTGGTGATGAGCGGCCGCTCGCTCCCCCACGTGATGATGATGCTTGTTCCAGAAGCCTGGGATGGCAACGAGCATATGGACCCCGTTCGGAAAGCGTTCTACGAGTTCCATGCCGCTCTGATCGAACCCTGGGATGGTCCAGCGTCGATCTCGTTCACCGATGGCCGCATCGTAGGGGCTACCCTCGACCGGAATGGTCTCCGTCCTTCGCGCTTCTGGGTGACCAATGAAGATGTCGTCATTATGGCGTCGGAAGTGGGCGTACTCGACATCGACCCGGCTATTGTTGTATCCAAAGGCCGTTTGCAGCCTGGTAAAATGTTCCTGGTCGACATGGAACAGGGCCGGATTGTATCAGACGAAGAAATTAAAGCCGACATCTGTACCCGGCAACCGTATCAGCAATGGCTGGCCGATAATAAGATCAAGATCCAGGACCTCGAAGCACCCATTCGGTCGTACAATCCGTATGATCCGGCCAAACTGCTTCGGATGCAGCAGGCCTTCGGTTTTACATCCGAAGATCTGCGGATGATTCTGGCTCCCATGGTCGAAACGGGCAAAGAAGCCCTGGGATCAATGGGCGTTGATGTGCCACTGGCGGTTCTTTCGGAGCAGAGCCAGCACATGAGTCATTACTTTAAGCAGTTGTTCGCGCAAGTGACCAACCCGCCCATTGACTCAATCCGGGAACGGGCGATTATGTCGCTTATCTCCTTTGTCGGTGCAACGTATAACCTTCTGAGTGAGTCACCCGAACACTGCCATCAGGTTGAACTGGAACAGCCGGTTCTGACGACTAAAGAATTTGATAAACTGCGGTTTATCGACCAACCGAAGTTTCAGGCGAAAACCATCAACTGCCTGTTTACCGTCGACGGCCTGGGTAAATCCCTCGAACGGGCACTGGAGCGTATCTGTCGCTATGCTGAAGATGCCATTCAGGATGGGTATTCGATTCTGGTCCTTTCAGATCGGGCCATCGACTCCAACCACGCCCCAATCCCGTCCCTTTTAGCGACGTCGGCGATCCACCACCACCTGATTCGTCAGGGGTTGCGGGGTAAAGTGGGTATTGTAGTTGAAGCAGGCGATGTTTGGGAAACGCACCACATTGCAACCCTCATTGGCTACGGAGCCTCGGGTGTAAACCCCTACATGGCTTTCGAAACCATTGCCAGCATGAAAGAAAAAGGATTGCTGGGCGTAGACTACGACCTCGACAAGTTGTATAAAAACTACGTGAAAGCGGTCAATGGCGAACTCCTGAAAATCTTCTCGAAGATGGGCATTTCGACCCTGCAATCGTACCAGGGCGCTATGATCTTCGAATGCCTTGGGCTGAATCAGGACGTCGTAAGCCGTTACTTCACCGGAACCGTATCGCGGATTGGCGGGATGGGCCTTGAGGAAATCGCTCGTGAGATTCAGGTGCGCCACTCGGTAGCGTTCCCATCGACCCCAATGGTCACTCCTCGTCTGGAAGTAGGTGGTATCTATCAGTGGAAGCAACGGGGCGAAAAGCACATCTTCAACCCCGATACGATTCACCTGCTGCAACAGGCAACCCGCAAGAACGATTACGCGATCTTCAAGAAATACTCGAAGCTCATCGACGATCAAACCCAGAAAGCGATCACCATTCGTGGTTTGCTCAAGTTCAAGAAAGGCACTCCTGTTCCACTGGACGAGGTTGAACCCATTGAAAGTATTTTCAAACGGTTCGCTACGGGTGCCATGTCGTTCGGGTCGATTTCGTGGGAAGCCCACACAACCCTGGCCATTGCTATGAACCGGATTGGCGGTAAAAGCAACTCTGGCGAAGGCGGTGAAGACGAGCTTCGCTACAAGCCGCTCGAAAATGGTGATAGCATGAACTCGGCCATCAAGCAGGTTGCTTCGGGACGCTTTGGGGTCACCAGCTATTACCTGACCAATGCGCAGGAACTACAGATTAAAATGGCGCAGGGTGCAAAACCGGGCGAAGGTGGTCAGTTACCTGGCTTTAAAGTCGATGACTGGATCGGTCGGACCCGCCACTCAACGCCTGGTGTTGGGCTGATTTCGCCCCCTCCTCACCATGATATTTATTCGATTGAGGACTTAGCCCAGTTGATCTCGGATCTTAAAAACGCTAACCGAGCCGCCCGCATCAGCGTCAAACTGGTATCCGAAGCGGGTGTAGGCACCATTGCTGCCGGCGTAGCCAAAGCCCATGCCGACCATATCCTGATTTCGGGCCATGATGGAGGTACGGGAGCTTCTCCCCTTTCATCGATTCGCCATGCGGGGCTGCCCTGGGAATTGGGTCTGGCCGAAGCGCATCAGACATTGGTGAAAAACAAATTGCGTGGGCGCGTAACCGTACAGACCGATGGTCAGATTCGTACGGGTCGTGACCTGGCCGTAGCAGCTCTACTCGGTGCTGAAGAATTTGGTGTGGCCACGGCCGCTCTGGTCGCTACGGGTTGTATCATGATGCGGAAATGTCACCTCAACACCTGTCCGGTCGGCGTGGCTACGCAGAATAAAGAACTCCGGGCGCTATTTACCGGGAAGCCCGAACATGTCGTGAATATGTTCACCTTCCTGGCGATGGAATTGCGCGAAATCATGGCAGAACTGGGTTTCCGTACTGTCAATGAAATGGTTGGCCAGGCGCAGATGCTGGAACTTCGTGACAATATGGCGCACTGGAAATACAAGAAAATCAACCTGGATGCGCTGCTGTACAAAGAACCAACGACACTCGAAGTTGCTCAATACAAGCAGGAAGAGCAAAATCACCACCTGGAAGAGGTACTCGACCGAAAACTGATTGAACTGGCTCAACCAGCGTTGACATCAGCAGAATCGGTGTATGGTGAATTTACCGTACAAAACATCGACCGAAGCATTGGCACGATGTTGTCGAACGAGATTTCGAAAGTTTACGGTGGACCTGGTCTTCCCGAAAGTACGATTCACATCAAACTTCGCGGTACAGCAGGTCAGAGCTTTGGCGCCTTCAGCACAAGCGGTATTAAACTCGAACTCGAAGGCGATGCCAACGACTATTTCGGGAAAGGTCTTTGCGGTGCTCAACTGATTGTATACCCCGACCGAACAGCTCAGTTCAAACCGGAAGAAAACAGCATTGTCGGTAACGTTTCGTTCTATGGTGCTACGTCTGGCGAAGCCTTCATCCGGGGTATGGCGGGCGAACGCTTCTGCGTGCGTAACTCAGGGGCCAAAGTTGTGGTCGAAGGCATTGGCGACCATGGTCTGGAATACATGACAGGCGGACTGGCCATCATTCTGGGTAAAACAGGACGCAACTTTGCAGCCGGGATGTCGGGTGGTGTAGCCTATGTGTGGGATCAGGACGGCACGTTTGCCTCGAAAGTAAACGGCGAAATGGTAAGCCTGGAAAGCCTGACCGAAGAAGATCTGAGCATCGTTCGCGAATACGTTGACAAACACTTCCAGTACACGACCAGTAATGTAGCCCTGAACCTGATTCAGGATTGGGACAACCTGATTGGTCAATTTGTGAAGGTGATGCCCGGCGATTTCCGTCAGGCACTGGCTGGACGTGGCATCTCGCTGGCCGACCAGATCCGCGACAAAAATGTGGTTTATCAGGATATTACCGTCGATGTGACGCAGGGATAAGAACGAAGTAAAATGGGAAAACCTACCGGATTTTTAGAGTTTGCGCGTGAATTACCCAAAAAGCGCGCTGCACAGGATCGAATTCACGATTACAAGGAAATTGAAGTTCCTCATTCCGAACAGGATTCGCAGCGGCAGGCCGCTCGCTGTATGGATTGTGGCACGCCCTTTTGCCATAGCGGCTGTCCGCTGGGAAATATCATTCCCGAATTCAACGACGCAGTTTACGAGCAGAACTGGGCCTACGCCTACGAAATTTTAAGCTCAACCAACAACTTTCCGGAGTTTACAGGCCGTATCTGCCCTGCTCCGTGCGAAGCGTCCTGTGTGTTGGGCATTAACAAACCGCCCGTTGCCATCGAGTTCATTGAAAAGTCGATTGCCGAGGTTGCCTTTGAGCGGGGCCACGTTACCCCTAAAGTACCCAAAGAGCGGACGGGTAAACGGGTTGCTGTTGTTGGCTCTGGCCCTGCCGGTTTAGCAGCTGCGGCTCAGTTGAATAAAGCAGGTCATACGGTAACTGTTTTTGAACGTGCCGATCAGATTGGGGGGCTATTACGATACGGCATCCCTGATTTCAAACTCGAAAAATGGACCATCGACCGTCGGTTGGCGGTTATGGAAGCCGAAGGAGTAACCTTCAAAACCAGTGTTGATGTAGGCGTTGACCTGAAAGCCAAAGACCTTCTGAACGACTTTGATCTGATCATGCTCACCGGCGGCTCAACCGTTCCGCGTGACCTACCGATCAAAGGCCGTGAGCTGAAAGGCATTTACCCGGCGATGGAATTCCTGAGCCAGCAAAACAAACGGGTAGCTGGGCGCCCGGTTGAAGTGGACCACCGTGGCGTAAAATATGGTACTGGTGATCTCTTTGCCACGGATAAAAACGTAGTGGTTATTGGCGGTGGCGATACAGGTTCTGACTGTGTCGGTACTTCAAACCGACACGGAGCAAAAAGCGTTACGCAAATTGAACTGATGCCGATGCCTCCGAAAGAGCGGGCCGAAAGCACGCCCTGGCCAAACTGGCCAATGATGCTGCGGACCAGTACCTCACATGAGGAAGGCTGCGACCGGCATTGGTCAATCAATACCAAAGAATTCATCGGTGACGAAAACGGCAATCTGAAAGCACTTCGCATTGTCGACCTGACCTGGAAAAACGAAAACGGTCGGATGCAAATGGTGGAACTGCCGGGTTCTGAGCGCGACATTCCCTGCGAACTAGCCTTGCTGGCGGCTGGCTTCCTGCACCCACAACACAATGGTTTACTGGACGATCTGGGCCTTGAATATGATGAACGCGGCAATGTAAAAGCGCAGAATTACCAGACAACGACGAACCCCAAAGTATTTGCGGCTGGTGATATGCGCCGTGGTCAATCTTTGGTGGTTTGGGCTATTTCCGAAGGTCGCGAAGCGGCTCGGTATGCTGATCTATACCTTATGGGCGACACACAACTCGAAGCGAAAGCGGTATCGCTCATTGCTGTTGAGTAAAGTAAAACCTATACAAAATTTAAAAAGGCTCACCAGTACACTGGTGAGCCTTTTTAAATAGACACTTAATTTAAATTTCGTTGACTGTTAATCAGTCGCGTTTACATTCATGCGAAAACTAAACCGCATGACAATGAAATCAGTAAAACTTTCGCTGATTTGCTGCTACCTGATCAGCACAAACCTCCTCTCTTGTCTGGCTCCTGCCCAGATGAATTTACAGGGAAGTAACCCAAATATTAAAGTTGAATTGCTTTTCGAAGTTGATGGCTGTAAGGTCTATCGCTTCTACGATCGCCAGCAACCCCGCTATTTCACAAAATGCCAGAATGGCTCCAGTTCCGTGGGATGGCTGGAATCCTGTGGGAAAAACTGTACGTACTATGCCGAAAATGTTACCAGTTACCCCAAAAACGGTATTCCCTTGAAACCCTAAAACGACTTATAACGTAATTGACTCCTCTTTCTCGTCGTAGAACAGATAATTCAGCAGATCACAGTAGGGTTTGATGATGCGGCATCCCTTTACAATTTCGTCGACAAAATTCGGTTTCAGTACTTCTTTATCGGTATAGCGATGCATAAAGAACAGCTCTTTCCGGCGCAATAGATCAATTTCGGGGTGATCGGCCGGATAGCCTTTCGGCATTACTTTTAGCGTTTCACCATGCGCTTCGGGAAAGTACGCTTTGAATTCGTCGGCTTCGATGATGTCTTTCAATTCCTGAGCATTGTAGTCTACTTCCTGCCGAAATTTAGCCAGATTAGCCGGGGTTGGCTGCCACATGCCAGCGCCCAGAAACGACTGGTTATCAGGCTGGATATGCACATAATAATCGATACGACCCGAATGTCGTCCGCCCGGCCCAATAGCAAACGCCAGATTCGATTTATAAGGAGCTTTGTCCTTTGAAAAACGGATGTCGCGGTTGATTCGAAATATACAATCTTTGGCCGATGTATTGGCCAGTGGTTCAAATGGGCTCAGCTCTGCCAGAACCCGTTCGGTAACGCCCACCAGCTCTGCTTTAGCCGCATCATACCGACTACGATTTGCCTGAAACCAGTCCCGATTGTTGTTTTGAACGAGTTCACGCATGAACTCCAATGTAGCCGCTGTAAACGTAGATTTTGAAGCCGATTGTTTTGCCATAACTCCTCAAAGGTACAATAGAACACTGATTTTTGTGATAGTTATAGCAGATTATGTTTTAAGTAAAACACATCGATACGTTTTGATTTATCATTCGTATTCACGGTCCATACTGTCTGTTTTTCGTATTGATAGGATTCTGCATGTATTTAAGAGGATACTATTGGAATTTTTGTAAGATAGCAGCAAAATTTGTTACAAATCTTAGTGTACCCCAATGAATCGTATCGACTGTACAACGGCTGCTGCCGACGTTATCGACCAATTAAGGGCCCAGCATGGCCCACTGATGTTTCACCAGAGCGGTGGCTGCTGCGATGGGTCCTCGCCTATGTGCTATCCGGCTGGCGATTTTATTATCGGTTCGTCGGACGTTTGGCTCGGCCAGGTTCATGGGTGTGATTTCTGGATGTCGCAGGATCAATTCGAATACTGGCAGCATACACACCTGACCATCGATGTAACCCCTGGCCGTGGTGCCAGTTTCTCGCTGGAAATTCCACTTGGTATTCGGTTCATGATTCGGTCACGACTGTTCGAACCTAATGAGATGGCTCACCTCACACCAGTGCATGTCGGCCCTTTTGAAGAAGTACGTTAACGTTTATTCACTATAAACGATCGGCTTCCAGCCACAAAGTAAAATTAGATTAAACCATCAAAAAATATAATTAATAGACTGGCAATCAACTTGCTTTAACGGGATTCTATCTGTAGATTCGATTGAGATTCACTAACCGCTTACAGATATGAACCTACTAACGCGCATCGAGCACTGGGGCGACACGCATCACCCCGCCTGGACCGACGCCCTACGGATTATGCTGGGCATTATCCTGATTCTGAAAGGAATCAGTTTTATTAGTGACACTGCGTATCTGAACCAACTGGTCGGAGGAGTCCATTTTGGGCTTTTTCCGGTTATGGCCGTTCATTATGTTGCCTTTGCGCATCTGATGGGTGGCTTCCTGATCATGCTTGGGTGTTTGACCCGTCTGATGTGCATCCTTCAACTGCCCATTCTGGTTGCGGCAGTTTTCTTCGTAAATATCCGTCAGGGCTTTTCGCCCCTGAATTCGGAACTGTGGTTATCGCTTATTGTACTGGGCCTTTTACTGGCATTTACGGTTCTGGGCTCCGGGCGTTTTTCGATGGACGAGTACGTCAAACAACATGCCCATTGAACCGGGATTTAACGGATTTATGGATTAGCGGGATTTTGTTTTCGCTTCTTTGAAGCGTTTTGGCAAAATCAGATTTATCCATAAATCCGTTAAATCCTGGTTCAGAAAATATACCGGATCTGGCACCAGGGGATTTCTTCCTGAATGAGACGCTCAAAAATCTCGATCATTTTACGCTTTAACTGATGCTGGTATCGAATATTCCAGCCACCAAACTGGCTTACCTTACTCTCCTGTAATTCAGGCACCCACAGTAGTTCTTCAGCTTTGGGATTGATAGCCAGATTAGCCTGATGCTGCCACTGGTTATGGGTTAGAAAAATCACCTCGCATTTAAGCTGTTGGCGAACTTCCGGGCGTAGGGCAGCATCTAACTGACGGAATAAATCGCGGTAATCGTTTCGCCAGGCCTTTCGGTCACCGTCGGGTCCGGTATAGACAATAACCGGCGAAAAATTGACGTGTACTTCATAACCAGCGTCATAAAAATCATTGATAGCCGCCAGTCGTTTCTCTATACTATCAGTACGTACGTCGACCAGTTTACTCACGTGAGCCGGCATTAAACTAAACCGTATCCTCACTTTTCGCTCAGGATTGAAATTGAGCATATCCCGATTCACATACTTCGTCGCAAACGTCGCCTTGGCGCGTGGATGCGTCCGATAAAAATCAAATACCTGCCGAATGCCATCGGTTAAATCGTAGTCGACCGAGATATCCGAATTACAGCCAATGTCGTAGGTATACAACTGGTCATCGGTCTGATTAGGCACTTTAGGCCAGGGCAACGTATTAATGTGCTCATTGACCGTGGCGATGTTTTCCTCAACATTGGTGAAAAGCGTAATCGGATTCACCGTTTTATGACGATCTACATAGCAATAGGTACAACCGCCAAAACAGCCGTTTGCCAAACTCGGAGCGATGTAATCAGCACTTCGGCCGCTCCATTTAATGTCCTGGGTTTTCAGCCGACCCAAGACCAGCACATTCGATTTAACCTTAAAATGATTCAGTCCCAGATCAGGTAACCGATTATGCTGCTTTACTTCCAGTGCCTCAGCTTCGGAAAATTTTGCCAGCACAGCTTTGCCCCGACTGTTAAGGGCATCGGCGGTGTATAAGATTAACGACGGATTGAAATCGGGCATGAAGATACGTTGAGAGTATATACACTAAACGCTTTGAGAAGTTGCTAAGTTCACTACCGAACGAACCACAACTACCTAATTTTCAGAATATTATCACAATAATTTTCTTCAAAAACAGACTTCCCGGCTTCCCGCCTGTGCTAAACTATATGGAACTACTAACCTGTATAAGATCTCCCACTCTGCGTTGTCCCCATGCCGGATTAGTAGATCGAAGTTGGGTGGTGGCCGTTTGGATAATCCATTGCCTATGCTCCTCCTGATACGAGATATTGGTTATAGGCTCCACAATGGACGGTAATTCATCGTTGAGGCATTGTTCATCCTGCTCTACCTGACCCTGTACGACCCGAATGACCCGATTGGCCAATACCCGTGTATCCTGGGAATGATGACTAACCAGCAGCGTTGTGGTTTTCCATAGCTGATGAAGCGCTAACAGGACCTGCCGGAGTGTCTCACTAGCCTGCGAATCGAGAGCGGCAAATGGTTCGTCGAGCAAAAGTACCTGTGGTCGCCGAACCAGGGCGCGGGCCAGTGCAACCCGCTGCCGTTGCCCGCCCGACAACTGAGCTGGCTTCTGATTCATAAACGCACGGAGCCCGGTTATATCGATCAATTGATTCACAAAGTCCTGATCTCCTTTTGGGGCGGCAAACTGAATGGCCTCCTGCACGGTCATGTTTGGAAAGAGTGCCGTATCCTGAAATACATAGCCAATGGACCGTTTTTGTGGGGGCAGGTTAATTCGCTGCTGCGTATCCAGCCAAACCCGATCATCAACGGCAATTCGTCCGCTATGAGGCATCTCTAAACCAGCAAGCAGTCGAAGTAAGGTAGTTTTGCCAGCGCCCGAAGGCCCGGTTAACACTGTTAGACTGCCTGATTCTAAGGCGATTCGCATTTTCAACTCGCCAGGTCCTTCCGTAAACAAACGCGGCATCGTCAGGTCGATTTCGATCATACAGTTACCCGTTTATTTACGAAATAGACCAGTAATAAAATAGCAAACGATAGCGCTAACAACAGCGCAGCATACGCATGGGCCGTTTGGAAATGCAGTAATTCGACCTCATCATAAATGGCTATCGACGCAACGCGCGTTTGACCCGGTAGATTGCCGCCAATCATCAGCACCAGCCCAAACTCCCCTATCGTATGAGCAAAGGTCAGAACGATTCCTGTCAGTAAGGCGGGTTTACAATTAGGTAATAGCACTCGCCACAACGTCCGGCTCGGTGACTGACCCAGTGTGTAGGCCGCTTCGCGCCAGGATACAGGCAGGTTTTCGAGCCCAGCCTGAACTGGGTGCACCATAAACGGCAAACTATAAAGCAACGAGGCTACGACCAGCCCTTCGAACGAAAAAACAAGTTGTAGGTTCAGGTGATGCAGTAACCAGGCACCGAAACCACTCGCCGGGCTAAAGGTAAGCAATAAATAAAAACCAACGACAGAGGGTGGCAACACCAATGGCAGGCTAATGATGGCTTCTACTACAGGCTTAAGCCGAAACTGGCTTAAGGCCAGCCAACTGGCCAGCGGCACGCCTATCAACAACAGCAATACGGTCGTGATGCTGGCAAGGCGTAACGTCAGCCATATAGGTTCCCAATCGATGGGCATAGGAGAACGGAAGAAAATGCCGTAATGAACAAGAATTTTTCTACTACGGCTTCAATTGATAACCAAATTTCTGCAAAATACGCTGGGCATCCGGGCTACGCAAAAAAGCCATAAATTGTTCGGCAGCTTTCGGCTGTGTTGTTCGTTTCAGCACGACTACCCCCTGAGCGATGGGTGCATACCCCCTTTGTGGTACATCGACCCAGTGACCCCGCTTGGCAAGGGTTGGGTCAAGCACGACCGATTTGGCCGTAAACCCAACTTCAGCCGCTCCCGACAGGATGTATTGATTTACCTGCGAAATACTTTCCCCGTAAACGATTTTGGCCTGTACAGTAGCCAGCAGCTTTTTCGCTTTCAGAAAGCCAATAGCGGCTTCACCATAGGGCGCTGTAGCCGGATTCGCGATGGCTATATGGCGCACCGAAGGATCAGATAATACGTTCAGGTTGGTGGACACCGGCAGTTCGCCCATAGTCCAGAGCACCAGTGACCCATATGCATACACAACCGGAGCCGCTGTGGTCAAGCCTGCTTTGTGAAGCGTTTGCGGATAGTCCATATCGGCCGACAGAAACACATCGTACGGTGCCCCCTGCTGAATCTGGGTGGTCAGTTTGCCCGATGAGTTAACAATCGTTTCAACCGTAACGCTTGTTTTTTTCTGAAAAGCGGTCTTCAGCTCCTCCATAACAAACTGAGCATTAGCCGCCACGGCTACCCGAAGTGGCTGAGCCCGAAGAAAAAGCGGGCACAGCAAAAGAAATAATACGAGTTTTTTCATTCAAGTTAGTTCGCAACCTTCACCTCAAGCATGTTCACCTGCCGAACCCAGCGGGCCATTTTTTTCTCGCCGGGCACAACGAGTCGATACGGGCCGACGTCCTTACTTAAGGGCTCCCCATCGACACGATCGACCAATAGAATAGACCGACTAGCAAATTCCGGGTCGAGTTCGGGCAGGGCAAATACGGCTTCGTAGTCATCGGCCGCTTTGACGATCACATATTTTCGCAGGTTTTTCCCTCGTAGTTGCCCACCCATGGTAACGCCTGCCTGCTTAAGCAGTTCCGACACAGGCACTCCCGAATACTGGTGTTCCTTTTCGTCGTGGTCTTTAGCCGTTACGGTTGTATGCGGCATCTCCTGCAAATCAGTTGCCTGCCAGGCTAAGGGCTTCGTGACTTCGCCAGAGATCGTCAGAACGGTTTGGGCCTGACTACTGAGGCATACGATAACCAGTACTCCGGCAGCCATCATCTTGCCTATGCCATTTCGTAAACGTAGCGGATTCATTCGGCTTGTCTATTAATCGTTATATCCATACAAACATAACGATTGTTTTGGTTCGATTCGGGCCGATGTGTCAATTTTGGCATTTAACTTAGCCAAACAAAGTTACCTTCTGTTTCTGAGCGCAGGTGTCGGACCAATGAAGCAGTTATGTATTTCGGATCATGAGTCAACAAAGTCGTTATTACTGGCAAATCCAATTTGCCTACCTGGCAGGTAGCTGTCTATGTTTAGCCCTGCTGCTCTGGCTTCCGAAAAATCAGGAATGGCTTATGTCGACCGTGGAGCGATTTTATAACCAACGGCAGCGGCTGGCCAGTCAAACCAGTCTTTCGGCACGCCTACTGGAAGGGTATGGGGATGCCTACACGTTTACGTCACTAATCCAGCAGCGCTGCGGACCGGACGATTACTTTCTAATTCCCCCCCAGCAATACCTAATCCGTAATGCCTGGCAACAGGGGAAGGAAACGGGGTACGTCTGGCTCTATCCAAGTGTGCTGTATTATCACCTGGGCAAATCGGTTCATTTGATTGATATGACAACCCCGGACTCGCTACTTCAGCGAGCAACCCATACCTTTTGGGCCTACGACAATAAGCTTTTTCTACTGACCTTCAAGCCCCACAATCGACCACTGGTTCTCAGTGAGTTTCGCAAATACGATCCCCATTTCTTCGCCTACACACCCGATCAGGCTCGTCGTTATCATCGTTCCAAACCATGAGTTTTTCCATTTTTTTCGTACTCATCACACAGTTTCTCATTGGTTTCGGACTGATAACTCGCTTACGCCCAGTTGCCAACGGGTATAGTTTACTGGGGCTGTCCATGCTTATGGGTTTAGGGATTAGTTCGGGGTTACCGTTTTTGCTGGAATTTACCCACCTGCCCATTGCCCGAGCACCCCTATTTATCGGGCTGGCTCTACTAGCCTGTCTATCGCTTATAGGGCTACGGCATCGTGGAGCCTATCTGCGGAGCCTGTTCCCCCGATCACACCTGACGGTTCGCTTAGGTGAGTTACCATTTCTGGCGTTCTGGGGGTACCTCCTGTTCATTAGTGCCTGGAAATGTGCCTGGTATCCTAACCTTCCGTTCGATACGATCGTAGGCCCCGATCTGGTAGCTACGTTTGCCGTTAAAGAGCACACCCTCGTATCGTCCGTGTTTACCAGTCACCTGCCGTCGGTATCGGTGTTCAGCAACCAGCCTTTTTACGCACCATTCACCGCGATGCAACAAGTTCTGTACCTATTGGCAGCGGATGGCGTTGGCCCATATGCGTTCGGGAAAATCTGGCTTACCATACTGGTCATTTCATTTGGGCTATTTATGTATGCCGAGTTGCGAACACAGATCCATCCCTTGCTGGCGGGTTTACTCATCACCCTGCTCGCCTGTAGCCCCGAATTATTTGCCTATACTTTTCTCGTGCAGACCGACTGGGCCAATGCAGCTTTCTTTGTGGCAGGGGTTGTGCTTTTACAAACGTATCTGAACGATCAACAACGAGGGGCTTTTACCGCTGGTATGCTTTTCCTGGCGCTGTCCTGCTGGACACGTACCGAAACGATTCTCTTTATCCCGATCGGCTCTCTACTGATCGTTGCCCAAACAGTAGCTGCCCGTAGAATACTGGCGATTCAAGACGCAGCGCTCCTGCTGCTGGTATGCTCAATTCCGGTATTATTCTGGAACTACGGCTTTTTACGAGGCTATGTTCCATTACCTCCCCACACCCACTTAGGTAGCATTCATGCAGCACCAACTTCCTATGTTGGAAACCTGCTAACCATCTTTCAGGGTATGACCGAGCAAGTTGTCTTTCACGATACCTACTGGAACTATGCCGTTTATGTCTTTTTCGCCATCACATTACTAAATCTGGTCTTCTTTCGGGATACACGAGGGCTTTCTACTTTGTTCTGGATTTTCGGCATGTATATGCTTTTCGGTCTGCTTATCCTGCATGTCGACGGTGCCAATATTCCCTATACATTCCGGCGTGGATTCTTCAAGCTCCTATTGCTGATGTACGTTTATCCAGGATCAAGCTCATTATTCCTATGGTTATCGGGTTGGTTGTCTCATTGGGAAGGACAATCCGTAAAACCAGCCCATTAATTACCTATAGAATCCCTGCTCTTGGGTAATGTTTACTGGTTTGTTGTCCGAAAACGGGTAGAGAACGTCTAAAACCGGTTTACTATACACTGTCTGGCTCCTCACGTATGACTTCACTCAATCGGTACGGCACATCCGTTTTTATTCTTTTTATCTTTTTTCTCGGTGTTGATTCGGCGTTTCCTCAATCGCGGAATACGAATCGTAACCCTAAGTCGATTCGCCTGTTTTTGATCGGGAATAGTTTTTCGCAGAACGCATCGAGATACCTGCCTGAACTGGCCAAAGAAGGTGGCCATACGCTTGTGATCGGTCGGGCGGAACTCGGTGGAGCGCCATTACAACGGCATTGGGAACATGCGGAGGCTGCTGATCGAAATCCTGACGATCCGAATGGCAAACCGTATGGCGGCAAATCGCTGAAAATGCTGTTGTCGGACGGAACCTGGGATGTGGTCACGATTCAGCAGGCTTCAATTCTCTCAGGCGATGTAAGCACCTATCAACCCTACGCCCGAAAGTTGTACGACTACGTTAAACAGCTACAGCCCAACGCAACGGTTGTTTTTCATCAAACCTGGGCCTACCGATCCGATTCGAAGGATTTTAGCCGCATTGCCAAAGGGGATTCAGCGAATAATGCCCGGCAAATGTGGGAAAAATCAAGGGCGGCCTATCACACCGTTGCCGATGAACTGGGGGTACCCATTATTCCAAATGGCGATGCATTCTGGCATATCAGTTCCAGCAAGAAATGGGGGTATCATCCCGATGCCGCGTTTAACGCTTCTTTGGCTCAGCCGTCCGCTCTCCCCGACCAAACACGCTCATTACATGTGGGCTTTAGCTGGAACAACGGCAAGCTGGGGTTTGATTCACACCATGCCAATGCGGCTGGCTGTTACCTCGGCGGACTGGTCTGGTATGGCTTTCTGTTTGGGGAATCCCCCGTGGACCTAACCTTCACTCCTGCCGAAGTCGACAAAGATTTTGCCCGCCAACTTCGAAAAACGGCCTGGTCAACCGTGAAGAAAGAAGGTCGGAAATACAGGAATCCTTTGGTCCACTAAACTGCTTCGGATTACTTCATCGCCCTGACAATCAGCCGCACAAGCTGGATTAACACGACGGGAGCAATACCAGACGCCAGAATCAAGCTAAATTCGGTGGTGGTCATGGGCTGAATATTGAGTATGTCGTGCAACACCGGAACGAAATAGGTGAATGCCAGAATGGCCAGACAAACTATCAGGGCGTACCAGATATAGCGGTTTCGTGTGATCTCGTTGACGAAAAACGATCGCTCAGAATGCAGGTTGAACACATGCATGAGTTGCGCAAACGATAAGGCATAAAACGTCAGGTTGTTGCCTTCATCCGGGTTCAACCCTAACAGCCGGGTTCCGATCCCATACGTTCCGAGCACCGCAGCCGTCATCGCCAAGGCATACAGAACCAAAGTCCGCCAGTCGCGGGTGTCCATAATGGGTGTTTTCGGATCACGGGGAGGCCGCTCCATCAGGCTGGCATTTTCGCGACCAACGCCCAGGGCCAACGCCGGAAAAACGTCAGTTACGATGTTGATAAACAGAATTTGTAACGGTAATAAGGGCGTTCCCACATTCAGGAAACCGGCAAACGTAACCACGAAAATCTCGCTCAGGTTACACGACAGCAGAAACAGCACGAATTTGCGGATATTCTCAAAAATAACCCGTCCCTGTGCGATAGCGGCCACAATTGACGAAAAGGAATCATCTTTTAGTACCATGTCGGCGGTTTCAGCGGCTACCTGTGTACCCCGCAACCCCATCGCAATGCCAATGTCGGATTTCTTGAGGGCAGGGGCATCGTTCACACCATCGCCCGTCATGCCTACAATATGGCCCTTTTGCTGGTACAACTCGATCATGTCGAGTTTCTGCGCCGGACTGACACGGGCAAACACCCGGCAGTTGAGCAGTTTTTCGGTTTCGTCGGCCGTAAGCTGATCAATTGGTTTAAGGTCTTTTCCGGTCAGAACGATTTCTTCGCCAGGTTCGATCAATTTCACTTTCGAGGCAATGGCGAGGGCTGTGGCGGGATGGTCGCCGGTGACCATGATCACCTTGATGCCCGCTCGTCGACACGATTCAAGCGAAGGTGTCACCTCCGTTCGGGGCGGGTCCAGAAAGCCGATCAGCCCCAGATACGCCAGATCATTATCCGCAAAATCATCGCCGGGTACAGTCGTTTTATCCGTCTCGCGATACGCAAAAGCGAGCGTACGTAACCCATCGGCCGCCATCTTTTCCGAAAGCTCGTACTGCTTTTTCCGAGTGTTTTCGTCAATAGATGTAGAACGATTCAGAATCTCTTCAGCGGCCCCCTTCACAGCTATCACGTATCGACTTTCGTGCTCATGCAGCGTACCCATGATGCGGGTATCGGAACTGAACGCTTTTTCGGCCCTGCGTGGATAATCCCGGTTGATTTCATCAGGATTCTGGCCAGCCGCCATCGCAAATTTCAGTAGAGACACTTCTACCGGATCGCCTACTTCCCTGGCTTTTCCATCCACAACATCGTAGTCGGCATTGTTGCAGAGCACACTGATCAGAACCAGCTTCTGAAACACGTCCGACTCCACAATTTCATGGTTGCCAGTTATAATCTGAAGCGTTTGGGCTCCGGCATCCGCCTGTACTTCAGCCGATAGATCAGGTAGTTGTATGGTGTTGACCTCAATGCGATTCTGGGTAAGCGTGCCGGTTTTATCCGTAAATATCACGTTAGTCCCACCCAATGTTTCGACCGCCGATAACCGTTTGACGATGACTTTCTTGGTAGCCAGCCGCAGCATCCCATAGGCCAAGGCAATGGTGGCTACCACCGACATGCCTTCTGGAATAGCAGCAATCGCCAAAGCCAGTGCCGTTTCGATCAGCCGGAGCGGCTCTTCTCCCCGAATCAGACCGACAGTCAAAAACAGCGTAGCCAGCCCAACTGTTACCCAGATCAGTACGTTGGCCAGTGCGTCCAGCTTTTCTTCGAGCGGTGTTGCCGACCGTTTAGCTTCTTCGACCATCGTGGCAATTTTCCCTAACTCGGTTTGCTGGCCAATTCCCGTTACGATGGCCCGCCCATTTCCGGCCGTTACCGCTGTCCCTTTGAACAGCCGATTGAGCTGGTCGCCCAATGGTGCGTCTTCGGCGGGTATCGCCGTCTGTTTTTCGACGGGTAGCGACTCCCCCGTCAGTGCCGATTCATCGACCTGCAACTGATTGACCTGAAACAGATTCGCATCGGCGGCCACCAGATCTCCCGCTTCAACCACCAGTATATCGCCAGGGGTTACGTCTTCGGAGGCAATTTCGCGCACGCGCCCATCGCGCAGTACCCGAGCGGGTGTGCTATCCAGCTTTCGGAGCGCGTCCATTGACTGCCGGGCGTTCCATTCCAGTACAAAACCTGTCACGGCATTGATCAATAGTACGGCCAGTATCGCAACGCCCTCGACGGTATCGCCCAGAAAAAAGGAGATCCCAGCCGCCACCACCAGTATATAGACAATCACACCTGTAAACTGGCGCAGCAGGATCGTCAATGCACTTTCACGTTTAGTTTCCTGCAGGGCATTGGATCCAAATTCCTCCAGTCGGGCGTGGGCTTCTTCGGCCGAAAGCCCTTTTCTGGAGTCAGTGGCTAAGTCCTGAAAAAGTTGCTCTACATCAACCAGATAAGGCCGATCGGGAATGGTAAGATTTGGCATAACTGAGCATTTGGAACAGAGCAGCAAAGTACCATTTTAATCCCGTTTTAATAACACCGCACTTTTCTTTCCCCGATTCGTTATGCGCTACCCAAAGAAAACACTATTGACCGAAGAAGCGTAGGTACATTACCGATCTACCGACTATTTGTAGTTGATCAAAGATTTCTTTAGCTTATTTTTAAGCGTAAAGTCAACGACTATTCACGAAAAAGACGTTCTGCCATGCCAGCCGGTATCCCGATTGAAGTAGACAGCGCCGTTACGACCATTATTGTTCAACGCCCTTACAAACATCAGGTGGAGGCTTATGAACATTGGCTACAAGAGATTGTACCCCTGGCTCAGTCAGCGCCAGGCCATCGGGGGGTGAATATCATCCGGCCACACGGCACGAGTGATGAGTACACCATTGTTCTGCACTTTTCATCGGAAACGAATTTGCGTAACTGGCTGGACAGTGATACCCGCCGACGACTGATTGAGCAGGTACGACCCCTACTGAACACGGACGAAACGATCGATATTAAAACGGGGCTGGAATTCTGGTTCACGCCACCTAAGCCCAGCAGCAAAACGGCTCCCTCTTACAAGCAATTTCTGATTACCCTATCGGCCATTTACCCGCTTTCGATGCTTGTTCCGTGGCTTCTTTCGCCCGTTTTTGCCGCAGTTCCTTTTTTGTCAATATTAGCTTTCAGAGCCTTGCTAACCAGCGCCGTCATTGTTGGGTTGATGACGTTCGTGATTATGCCTCGCTACGTCCGACTGGTGGCAAAATGGCTTTTTCGATAAACCGGCTGGTTACGGAAACTCAATCAGGAACTCGGTCCAGCCATCGGGTTTGGTCTGGAGGGAGAATTGGACGTGGTGATTCAGGAGAATTTCACGGGTTACGGTCAGGCCGATTCCCTGCCCATCGGGTTTAGTGCTGTAAAACGGATTGAACAAATTAGCTACTGCCGATTCAGGAATCGGTTGGCCGTTATCGCGAATTATCAACGCATTAGCCGCCCCAAACACGTCAACCTGATCGCCTGACTTACAAGCTTCCAAGGCATTTTTAATAATATTCACCAATACCTGTTCAAGCTGTTCAACATCCACAGATTGGGCGTTGGCCCCCTCTGATTTATAGGTCAGGCTGACCTGTTTTCCTTCGGCCTGCTGTTGCATCAGCCGCACAACATTTCGGGCAATGTCATTGACATCGGCAGACTGGCGCTGGGGTTGCGGAAGTCGAACCACATCGGCAAACCGACGCATAAAGTGATTCAGGCGGTCGTTTCGTTCAACGGCCACACGCAAGGCATGTTGTACATCCGGCTCATCGACATACGATTGAGTAACCCCCAGGATGGAATTGACCGCACCAATGGAGTTGTTCACTTCATGCGCCATCATCCGAATCACCTTGCTGTAGGCGCTTTTTTCAGTCGCCAGAATCTCCGGCGTTAACTCTTCGATAATCAGGAATGACCGCCGGAAGCCCCGATCCATAAAATTCGACCGTTGTACTTTATAGGTTTCGATTCCGTTAGGTTTCATTACGCGTGAGTCACCATCGGTCATGTCGGCCATTTGGGCCAGCAGCGAAAACCCGATCTGATCCAGTGGTTTGCCTACCACGTCGTCGGGCTGTACCGACAGCAGTTGACAGGCTCGCGGATTAATGGACGCAATCTGCCCGTCGAAATCGAAAATCAGGATGGCAATCGGAGCCGCTTCGATCAGTTTTTCCAGAAAAAACTGCTGCTCAATCTGTCGGGTGCGTTCCTGGCGTAGCTGGTCGATCATCAGGTTATACACGGTTATGAGTTCATCCACTTCCCGATTTCCGGTCGGTACGAACTTGACCGTAAAGTCCTTGTCCCGAATGGCTTCTATTCCTGACGCGATAAATTCGGACGGCTGTTGAAACTGGCGGTAAATGCTGACGGCCATATAAATGGACAGCAATAGTCCCAGTTCGCTGGCAATAAACCAGGGCTTGTTCTGCTGTAAAAGCAGATACAGCAGCCCAGCTATCGCCACATGAACAGCAATAATATACAGCAGGTAACGGGTTCGAAAGCTAATGTGCATGGTGCAGGGGGCGTGGGGCGAGGTGCAGGGGGCGTGGTACAAGGTGACTAAGTCCCGCTCCACGCTCCGTGCACCTCGCCCCACGCTAATCTTCAGCGTACGGAATACCAAATTTCTCTAATCGGCGGTAGAGTGCAAAACGGGTGATGCCCAATGCGCGCGCTACTTTCGCTACCCGGTTCTGGTGAAAAGCCATTGCCCGCTGAATCATCTGGTATTCCATTTCTTCCAGGGTCATCGTGCCAACATCGGGCAGGGAATGGGGTGCCAGGTGCGGGGTACTGGTCATTTGGGGAAGGTTGCGCTCGAAATCGTCGGTTTGTAACTCATCGTTGGGTGAGAGCAGAACGGTGCGCTCCACCACATTTTTAAGCTGACGAATATTGCCCGGCAATGGCAGATTTTTGAGCCACTTCTGGGCAGTAGCGCTTACCCGTAAATCGGGTCGGTTGTAAATGGTTTTAAGGTTACTGACAAAGTAGTTAACCAGCAACGGAATGTCGCCGGGGCGCTCTCGCAGGGCAGGCAAACGAACGGTAATCAGGTTAATACGGTAAAACAAATCTTCGCGAAACTGGCCTTTACTGACCATCTCTTCCAGATTCCGGTTGGTGGCGCAGATAACCCGTACATCGACCGTTCGGGATTTACTACTCCCCAGCGGCTCAAACGTCCGGTCCTGTAATACCCGCAGCAATTTCACCTGACTAGCCGGATCGAGATCGCCAATTTCGTCCAGAAAAATCGACCCTTTATTGGCCAGTTCAAACCGACCGACGCGATCCGTTTTTGCATCGGTAAATGCACCCCGTACATGCCCAAAGAGTTCACTCTCAAAAAGCGTCGATGAAATACCGCCCAGGTTGACTTTTACAAATGCCTGCCGCTTCCGTCGGCTATTCTGGTGAATAGCTTCGGCAATCAGTTCTTTACCTGTTCCACTTTCTCCCGTAATCAAAACGGGCGCATCGGTTGGCGCCACCCGTCCGATAGTAGTCAGAATGTCCAGCAGGTTAGGATCTTCCCCAACGATATTCTCAAACTGAAACTGTTGGTCGAGTTTACGTCGGTTGGGTGAAGCTGGAGCCGCCTGGGCCAGATTCAATGCCGTCCGCACCGATTGTACAAGGTGGTCGTTTTGCCAGGGCTTCGTTATAAAGTCTTTAGCCCCTGCCTTCATGCCTTCTACAGCCAGATCGATACTCCCCCAGCCCGTTATCAGGATCACCGGCACATTAGGCAACCGCTCCCGAATCCGGCGCAGCAACCGCAGTCCGTCATCGCCCGATGTATCGACGGAGAAATTCATGTCCAGCAGAATGGCTTCGGGGGTTTCCTGATCCAGGACCTCAAACGTCTCGAACGGCCCATCGGCCAGCCTAACTGGAAAGCCTTCTTTCCGAAATAGGAGCGAAAGAGACGTTTGAATAGCAATATCGTCGTCGATGATGAGAAGCATGATGGTAAAAATCTGTAGAGACGACATACCTGGCGTCTCCCGACCGTATGGCGTTTGCAGCCGTTTTTTAAAGATTTAAGGGAGACGACCCCGTTGCTGACGCAAAGGAGACGCAAGGTATTGCGTCTCTACTCTTCATGCAAGGCCACGGCGGGTTGAATCAGGGCTGCCTGACGGCTGGGGAATAAGGCGCAGAGTGTAACGATTCCGTAAATAACGGCGATGGCGATCAGGATAGCCGTAATATATACCCCAGCCTGCAAATCGAACACGTTGAGAATTGGAAACTGAGCCGCAAAGAGCAAACCGATGAGCATAGCAAGGGTAGCCAATACCCAGATTTCACCGATGAACTGCGATGCAATCCCACTGCCCGTAGCCCCAATGGCTCGGCGTAAGCCAATTTCGCCCCGTCGTTTGGCGATGCTCAGGTTCAGGACACCGAATAATCCCAATGATACATTGATCAGCAAAAACCCGGATATAATGGACGCAATGATAACAGGCACCAGCACCAGGTTATGTTGATTCTTTCGGGAATCGGTCTGATAGTCGACCTCTACGCTCCAGCCTTTCACCATCGTGGCAATATCCTTTACCACTTTCGCTTCGAATACGGCATCCGTTCCCGGCTTCACCCTGATCAGCATAGTGTTGTTCCAGGAGTCCTTTGCGTTTACTAATTCAAAGTAGGCGGGTTTATTCGACATAAATTCACCTTTGGCTTTGAAATTATCAACGACCCCCACCACCTTAAGCCGTTCGCCAACCACTTTACCCAGCGCGTTTTCGTCGCCAAAAAGCCCTTCTTTCGCCTTCTGGTTGATTACGATGGGCCAATATTTACCCACGCTATCTGTATGCCGATACCACTTACCCGCTACAACGGGCATTTCGAGTGTTTTGGCAAAATTTTCATCAGTCACATAATGATCAGCCAATACATGACGCTTGTTGTATTCGATGCCATTATTCATCTGATTAGCCGAAAACGGGAAATTACTGCTCATCCGCGAAACCGATTCCACTTCCGGGTAAGTGTTTAATCGCTGGACAATTCGCTGGACTTTATCCGCCAGTTCGGTCGTGTCCTGATTCGTATTCAGGCCGATTGCCCAAACCCGTTCGTACGAGAAACCCAGCGGTTCGCGGTAATTGCCGACGTTCACGACGATCAGCGTGGCCAGACCAAATAACACCATAAACGAAGCCCAGATTTCGACAATCAGCAGCATGTGGGTCTTCTTCTTATTCCAGATGAGTTTAAAGAGATGTTGTAGCATCATGATAAAGGGTGAAAGAGTGAATGAGCGAAAGAGCGGATGGGTGAAAAATAATGGATAGCGAACAGTTCGCTCTTTCACTCATTCACTCTTTCGCTCTTTAAGATTTCAGTGCTTCGGCAATGGTAAGTTTCGACATGCGCAGGGCGGGGAGTACGCCCGACAGGAAACCGAAAATCAGACAAACCAGGATACTGATTAGAAAGACGCTCAGGTTAATGGTCAGATCGGCGTAGGCGATCCAGCCACTGCTGTTGATGAAATAGATCACGATGCTCGTCAGCAAGAGGGCAATCGCCCCGCCTATGAACGTGATGAAAATATTCTCGATGATAAACTGCCAGACCAGTGTGCGAACGGGCGCCCCGAAGGCTTTACGAACGCCAATTTCCGACCCACGTTCCATAATCCGGCTCACGTTGACGTTCACTAAGTTGATCGCGGGTAATCCCAGCAGCATGAACAGGATAAATCCGATGACACCAAACAGAATCGCCTTGAGACCGGGGCCACCATCTATAATCTGACCGATGAAATTCTCTGCGTAAGGCTCCGATTTTACTTCCAGGGTAGTGTATTTGTACCCATTTTCGACACCCGGCAACGGAATCTGGCTAATGCGGCTTTGAAACTCCTCGTTTATAGCCGGTAGGTCCGATTTGTCTCTGGCGAGCAGAATACTCATGAATCCACCCCGCATCCCGTCTCGCTGGTAGTTGCTTTTAGGCGCCGTGTATGGAAAATAAACGTCGGCGCAGGTTACCGGCCGGGTAACGGGACTGCCTTTCACAACGCCAATTACCTTATAGTGGATGTTTTCGATATCAACGTCTTTGCCAATAACGGATTCAGTTGCGTCAGAAAAATACTGTTTCCTGAAATCGTCCGTAATGACCACTACGTAATCGCCATTGGCAATATTCTGTTCGTTGTAAGGCTTACCCTCCAGAAACTTAAAATCCATCACCTGCCAGAAATCGGCGTCGGTAAATTTGGTTTTCAGCTTAATTTTCTGCGAACCCACGTAGGCATTGGAACTATTGAAGGCGGAAAAAATGGTTACCCGTTCGGGCGTTTTCAGCGTTTTAGCGTAATTCGTCAGAAACTTAAAACTCATTGGCCCGGAGCTTCTGCCCGTGTGGGCCGAGTCGCGCTGAACCATCAGCATCAGGTAAAGCGAGCGGTCACGCTTCATTTCAGGGTAATGCGTTCCTACCAGGTGATCCAGAAAGGACGTCAGCACCATTAGCACCGTCAGGGTCAGACTAATGCCGAAGAGCGTAATGAAGGTATAAAACGGATGCCGCAGCAAAACCTTCCAGGCGATTTTTATATAATTTGTTAGCATGATTAAAGAGCGAAAGAGTGAATGAGTGAAAGAGCGGAGGGCAGAGTGAGGAGGAAAATTGTGAACCGTTACTTGGCGCTCTTTCACTCATTCACTCTTTCGCTCTTTACAGTACTTGCGTCCCATCAAATAACCTTACCAGGCGGTGGGTGCGTTTGGCCATTTGTTCGTCGTGCGTCACCATCACAATGGTAGCCCCGTCGTTGTTGAGCTGCTGGAGAATATTCATGATTTCGTTGCCCATTGCACTATCGAGGTTACCCGTGGGCTCATCGGCCAAGATGATGTCAGGATTACCAACGATGGCACGGGCAATGGCCACACGCTGTTTCTGCCCACCCGACAATTGCTTGGGAAAATGCTTCATCCGGTTGCTTAAGCCCACTTTCATCAGGGCATCTTTCGCGTATTCCTGACGCGGGCGCCCGTTGGCCGAACGATACAGGAGCGGGATCTCGACGTTATCGAGTACCGACAGATCGTTGATCAGGTGGAAGCTCTGAAAAATGAAGCCAATCTTCTGATTCCGTAGTTGTGCCAGTTCTTTGTCGCGGTACTGCGTAACGGCCTGTCCATCAATCTCGACAGTTCCTTTCGAGGGTTCATCCAGCAGGCCCATCACGTTCAGGAGCGTACTTTTACCACAACCCGACGGCCCCATGATGGAGACAAACTCGCCTTTCCGGATATTCAGGTTGATGTTGTTTAGTGCCAGCGTCTCGATGGTGCTGGTGCGGTACACTTTTTCGATGTTTTGGAGGTGTATCATGGTTTTTGGGGGAGGAAGGAGGAGAAAAGAAAGGGAGGAAAGGATTACAGGATTCAGCGTTCATCCCTTCCCCTTTCTTCTCTCCTCCTTCATTTAATTTTCTGGTTTGTTTCAAAATCGTATAAGGTCAATAAACGCAGGGTAAAATGCGCCTGCCAGAAATCGCGCAGAGCGAGGATGGCATCCCGACGGGCGCGGTCTTTTTCCTGCGTGGCAATACTTAAATCGGTCACACTCAAATCACTGAGCCGAAAGCGATCCTGCGCGATCTGATAGCGATTCTGCCCGATCTGGTCGGCCTGCGCCGTGAGCGTTACCTGCTGGCGAAGCATCTGAAGGAGCGTCACCTGCGTAAAAATTTCCTGTTCAAACGTCAGCTTATCCTGCTCCACCGTCTGCTGGGTCAGCTCACGATTCGCTTTTGCGGTTTCGACTGTTGCCTGCGCGCGGCCCCAGGTCATAATGGGTAGGGTAAACTGCAACGAAATGTATTCGCGGTTCTGCGGTTTCACATAAATATCCCCCAGATTTGGCCCCTGATTCGACAACCCGTACCCTGCTGTTAACAAGGCATTCAGGCCGTTATTTTTGCGGGCCTTGTCTAGGTCGCGGTCGGCTTCCAGCTGCCGTCGGCGGAAAGCGATGGCGGCCGAACGGTTGGCCGTGGCTTCATCGAGCGCCCGCTTCACATCGACATTCAGTACGGGCAGTTGACCTGGAATAACCAGTTCGAACGGGCGATCATCACGCGCTCCAATAAACGTTTTGAGTTTTAGCGACGCTACTGCCGCCGTCTGCTGAGCCGAAGCCAGATCTTTTTCGGCACTGAGCACACTCATTTTCAACTGCAACAGGTCGTTCTGTGAAATCCGGCCCAGGTCCAATTTGTGCAGCGCAATTCGGTACAGGGTATCGTTGTTGGCCCGGTTCGTTTCAGCAATTTGCAGATTCACCTGGGCCACCAGCAGATCAAAATACAGGGTCGTAGCCGATAACGAAACCTGCTCCAGATTTTCAATAAGCTGCTGATTCCCTTCAGCATACAGCAATGGCTGAATCCGACGATCCCAACGCATGACATTGAATTGAAAAAGTGGCTGGGTCAGCCCAATACCAAACGGGACACCGTTATAGAGGGTATTGTTCTGGATAAAATTATCGAACCGCTGAATCTGTTTCTGGATAAAAATGGTCCCGCCTGTGGGAGCAATCGTCTGGCTAAGCGATAAATTCAGCGTCGAGTTGTTGTATGAAACGGGTTCAAATCGAATGTTTCCATCGGGCTGCACTACCTGAACATACGATCGGGTGAAATTCGGCAAGGTTCCGTCCAGGCTAAGCTGGGGTTTGAACTGGGCCAGAAACGAGCGGTACGACCAGACATTGGTACGCTGCTGGGTAGCGGCCCGTTTCGATGCCACTGACTGCCCGTGCGCCAGTTGCAATACCTCGCTGAGCGTCATCACCTGTGCCTGTCCGAAGGATTGCCCCGCCATCGCCAGTAAGCCGAAAAGAAAGATGTAGAGACGGTTCATGGGGCTAACGTTTCGGGGTAATCGTAATGTCTTCCAGATGCTCGTACTCGCTCAGGTCCGTCAGAATGATCTGTTCTCCCGGCTGAAGTCCCTGCTTAATCTCCACGAAATTGAAGTTGGAGAGGCCGATGGTCACTTCCCGTCGATGAGCCACCTTCTCCCCTTTCGGCAATACATAGACAAACTGTTTCCGCTTTCCCTTAAACGCGGGTCCATTCGCCACCCGAACGGCATTGGCGGTACGGTTGGTTACTATAAACACATCGGCCTTCATGTTGGGCCGCAACGAGGTATGACGGTTATCGTCCAACTGAATCACAAACTGAACTATGCCGTTCTTGACAGCGGGTTTTACCTGTGTGATCTGCCCCCGAAGCGATGTCTCGTTTACTTTCACAATAACGGGCAGCCCCACTTTCACCTGATCGGCGTACACATCTGAGCAGGACCCTTCGACCCGAAAGCTGGCCAGATCGGCCAGTTTCGCCAGCATTTCTCCTTCGTTGACAGCCGAACCAATATTTTCGTTGACCCAGGTCAGCACCCCCGGCCGATCGGCAACGATGTCGGCCTGCTTTAGTTTATGCTGTAACTCTTTGACATTTTTTTCTTCGATCTGCGCCTGTAAGGTTGTTTCGCGCAGGCTCGCCCCCATCGACTGCCGGTTGTAATTCAGATCATTCTCCAGTTGCTTCTTTTCCAGTTCAGCCACGCGCAGGGCATTTTCGGAGCGGGTGACATCTTCGGCCGTGTTCCCGCCTACTTTCTGCAAACGGCGGATGCCTTCGAGTTCGGCTCTTAGTTTGCTGATATTGAGTTGCTTGATCTGGTCATTTACTTCGGCATCGTACAGGCTTTTCGTAAGCTTCATCCGTAACTGGTCGATACCGTTTCGTTTGAGTTCGAGTTGATCCTTTATTTTCTCCAGTTCAATTTCCGTCAGCGATTTATCAAGATCGAGGATGGGCTGGCCGGGTTTTACGGATGTTCCGGGTGTGAGCAGTACCCGCCGGATGCTGGCCCGGATGGGGCTGGTAATCACCTGTTCGAAAGCCGGAATCACTTCCCCCGTTGCATCGAGCGTATTCTCAACGGGTCCGATCTCGGCCGTCGCTAACCGTATTTTCTCTGCTTCGACGGAGGTTTTCAGTGCATCGCGCGCCCAGGTCAGGGCTACGGCCAGCCCCACCACCACTACCACGCCCACCAGCAGGTTTTTGTTGCGACTTCGGGTCACTACTTCCGGGGCTAGTTCTCTGTCCATTTTCTGTGTTGTCATCTACAGATAACCAGCCAAACAACATGCCAACCCGTAACACCCTGATTAATAGAATTTTCACTATATTAGTCGCAAAAAAAATGTGCGATTTCGCACAAATATGTGTGGTTACGCACAGGTTAACGAGAAGAATTAGAAAACTTTATTTGTCAAAATAAATAATGAAAAAGAAGGTATTCTGTCGGGAATCTTTCATGCCAATTAGCAGGCGCAACACAATAAAAAGCGATTAACCGGATTAATTTCCTTGCCTATCAAGCACTTAGACGGCACAAGGAGGATTCGTTGTGTAAAGCAGATTAGCGCGAATCATTGTGCAATTATTCTATACTTTTCAATAGATAAGCCATCTTGAGTAACCTATACCATACAACAATATTATTATATTATTTACTTTTAAAACACAAAAAAATCAATAAAATACTGCAAAACTTTCGTATATTTAGGAGTTAGCAGTTATAATAAATGAAACATTACAGACCATATAAAGAACCCAGTAGAACGACTTGGTTTCGCCAAAGAGACAGCACAATTATTGTTTCTGGGAAGGTGAACTCATTCAATGTTGCTGACTTCTGCGGAGCAGTATCGGTATTAAAAAACACGGGCAACAGTGACCTAACAATTGACTTTTCAACTGTTATAAATGCATATCCAAATGGGATGCTGCCAATAATTACAACAGTCAATAAGCTAAGAAAAGAAGGTTACAACGTGAACATAGTCTTACCTAATGACGACCATACACGCAGACTATTTAGAGCAGTTAATTGGGCATTCTTTTTATCCCCTGAACAATATGAGCAATCAGAATCCACTCACGACAGACATCTAGTTACGACACTTTTTAGAGACGCAATAGAACAAAAAAACTCAGTTGACAACCTAATGGATGTTGTTATTCGTAATATGGAGTTGCCAAGAGATATAATTTCAGGATTAGAATGGTCCATAAATGAGTTGACGGATAACGTATTAAATCATTCATTGTCTGACATTGGTGGTTTCGTTCAAGCAACAACATACCCACAACATAGAACAATTGCTTTTGCAGTTGTTGATGGTGGACAAGGAATACTATCATCACTTAAAGAAGGTATTCCTACTTTGAGAACAGATGCACAGGCAATTGGTGAAGCAATAAAAGCCGGAGTAACAAGAAACCCAAAATTCGGACAAGGAAACGGTCTTGCAGGCTCATTAAGAGTAACTACTATGACAGGCGGTTCATTTGAAATCACAAGTGGTTTTGGACGTTTGCTAACTACTGAAAGCGAAACAATGAAAAGTCCAAGAACAGAATTTCAAAATTTTCAAGGGACAATAATTGCTGGTCAATTAAAAATAAAAAAGGAGTTCTCTGTTTCGAAGGCATTAGTTTTTAGGAATGGTAAGGAGTATAAGCCTGTTGACATGATAGAGATTATCTATGAGATGGATGACCGAAATGCGTTAATGTTAAAAATGAAAGAAGAAACCACAGGATTCGGCACACGACATTCAGGTGAGCAGATTAGAACTAAAATAGTAAACTTAATGAATGCAGAGCCTACATATCCTCTTATAATTGATTGGGAAGGTGTTCCTGTAATATCAAGCAGTTTTGCGGACGAAGTAATAGGGAAATTATTCTTACGGTTAGGTGCAATGACTTTTTCATCAAAACTTAGAAACATTAATATGGAACCATTAATAACTGCACTACTTGACAAAGCAGTTTCACAACGATTGACACAAGCGAATAACGATAAATAGAATTACTGCTGCCAACACGGGTTTTGCGTCAGGCGGGATGACGTGCAAACTTGGAGCTTTGTGCTTCTATTCAAGTTCAGTACTGGCAGACAGTTTTGTGCTCCAAATCCCGCCCAAACGTAAAACCCCAAAACGTTACTTGCTATACTAAGACCGACATCATGCCAATCGAACATCGTTATATTAACCAACTTAATGCTATAGAAGATAATCAGTCCTTCTGCGACAGACCAATTGCTAGGAAAAGCAATATACTAATAATTGGCACATTTAATCCAAGTGACACAAGTTGTGAAAAAGAAAATATTGCGACTTGGTTTTATGGTAGAAATAAAAGTAAGTTTTGGAGGTATTTTCCGACAGCTTTGACAGGAACTTCGCTTCATCCAAATGACGGAAGCAACGGACACCCACAGTCGTGGAAAGACTATTGCTGTGTTAATAACGTTGTCGTTATTGACCTCATAAAATCCATAAATATTAATGATATGCTTCCAAGCTTTGGAGATAAAGCCGTCGAATGTAAAATCAACAATGACTTGACAAATACGGAATACATCGATATTGGCCGAGCATTTAGCCGGATTACATTCAATAAAGTCATCTATTCTTTAACATGGACAGACAAATGTATTCCAAGATTAAAACGAATTAGAGACATCGTAAATAGAAGGCTAATCGAGAATAATTGCATACAGAACGCTAATCAAATAAAGTACTGCTTGACACCATCAAGAAATGACGCTGGGCCTTCGTGGAACAATGCGGTAAATGGATAAGTACAGCAGGTAAAATGGTAGTGCCAAAATCGGGGCTTGACAATATCTATTAGAGTGACAGAAGTAATTGAACATTTGTAATTTTTTTGAGCGGTAGTGCTAACAATTTCCGCCTTCGACAAGGCCCAAGCCATTGGGCGTTATTGTAGAAACGAAACAAAAACATAAACCAGATTGATGACAGGTCTATTCCTAAACATATTTGAGTGTAAGTTTGAAAAAGACTATTTTGACTTACAATACTTATCTTATGAAGAATATGCTACGATAGAAGCATATAAAAAACTTCGTACAGAAAATCCTGATTATGAATTTTACAAAAATGATTTAAAACTTGACAATGGGCAAACAGAAAGACGTATCTATTTTTGGAACAAAAAGATAAACCCTGAAACTATTATTAAAAAAGGGGTAAAAGAAAGAGTTAATATTCAAAGTAACCCTAAAATTATTGGTAAAATTATAGAAAGCTGCATCCTTCAATATTTCTTGAATTCAAAAGGCTTTAAAGTTTCCAAAAAAAAAGAAGAACACTTTTGGAGTATTACATCTTCAAAGAATTTATTTATGAACATAAAAGGGTTAAACGCTTATAATCAAATTCACTTTAATACTTTTTTCAACTCATATAATGGTACTCTTTCATTCTTTTTTGTACTTTCAAGAAGTATCAACTTAAAATTTTCAATTGGCAAAGATGAATTTGAAAAGAAGGGTATAGTTTGTAGTGATTTAAAAGGAACAGAAAATATTATTTTTGCCAATAAACAGTCTATCAAACGTTTTTTATCAGCTACAGGGCAACAAGGAAACTTTGACGTACAAATGCAAGTATTGGAACACAATCAAGAAAACTTTAAAGTCATTAAACAAACTTTTGATTGGCTTGAAAAAAACCGAAATAATATCTATTTACCTTGTGAAAATACTTTTAGTGAATTTTCGCTAAAATACTTACCACTTGAAAATGATAAAGTCCAAGCCGACAAATTAGAAGACCCAATTAGATACTATTTTGAGAACAGAACCGAAAAAGGCTATTACAATGATGTAATTTCAAGACTAAAACCATATAGTTTTAAATTCTTTGAAAACCAAGAAATTAAGATTTCCATTATTTGTCCTAAATTCAATGAAGGTATTTTAGAAGGTTTTATCAATCAACTTGAAACACGCCTTAGAAGTATGTTTCATATAAAACCTATTTTCCTGCCTGTATTCTTATCCGATACTAAAACTGAAACATATACAAATGCTGTATATGAAGAGCAGGTTTTATCATCACTGCTTTGTATTGTTGTATTAAACGAACAACATCTAAAAATCGCAAATATAAAGGAAAGCCCTTACTTTATTTGCAAAGCAAAATTACTTGGGCGAGGTATTTCGACACAAGATATACAAGTTAAGCACTTACAAAAAGTGAACTCATTTGTAATGAATAATATCGCTCTCAATGTTTATGCAAAGATTGGTGGAATTGGTTGGACTATCCAGAATATTGAGAAACGAAAGGAGGAATTAGTGATAGGCATTGGCTCATCTTTAAATAAAGATGGCAAGAGAATTTTAGGAATAGCCCAAATATTTCATTCAGACGGCAGATATTTGGTAGGAGATTGCTCATCTTTATCAACCTTTGATGACTACGCTAAAAATTTAGAAAATCATCTTTATATTTCTTTATCAAAGATAATAAGCCAAGAAATCATCAATAAAAAATCAGAGTTTCGATTAGTTTTTCATCTTTTCAAATCAGCAGGCAAAGAATACGAGATAAAAGCCGTTGAGAATGTAATACAGAAATTTCAAATTGAAAATCTTACATTTAAGTATGCTTTTGTTCATCTTGCCTATGGACATAATTTTAGGCTGTTTTCAAACAACGGTATTAATAACGATATTATAAAAGTTTTCGGAAAAGACCAACAAGTAAATACCACGCCCAAGGGAACTTACATTGAACTTTCAAAATATCGTTCATTAGTTCATTTTGTTCAGGAAAGTACAATACCATTAGAAATCGAAGTTGATAAGCGTTCAACTTTTGAAGACTTGCGTTATCTTTCTACACAAATTTTTTGGTTTTCCCATCTTTCGCACAGGACTTTTTTGCCCTCTAAAAAGACAGTTACAATTTTGTATCCATCTATTATGTCGGGACTTTTAGATAAACTTCGTGAGATTGATGATTGGGATAAAATGCGTGCTGAAAAAATTACTGATAAACTTTGGTTCATTTAGTTATGACATGGATAAACGACATAATACAAAATAATGCGAACAGGATTTTTGAATACCCAACTATTCAAGAGTTTTGCTTCTTGCGTATTTATGACGAAAACAAGCTACTAAGTAAAAATATAGATGATTTACAGGGTGAAGAAGAAACCTTAGCTGCCAAAGGATATAAAAGAATAATGGCAATAAGCGAAGACTTTTCAATAATTGATAAGCCTGAAAACAAGAGAGTAGCACATTATAAGCAAGACAAATATAAACTTATTGGCATATCTTTAACTTCGGATAAAAACAGTCAGGCATACAAGCACCTTGAAAATTTCATCAAACAGTCATCAACAAAAGAGCTTTTTTTAGTGCAAAAATTCTTCCCTGAATTTGAGCAAGATTTTTTAAGTAAGTTAAAATCTAAAAAAACAGATGAGCTATCTACTAAAATTTTAAAATACATCTATCAGAACAGCTTTGAAACAGAAATTGATAGTTTTATTACCGATTTAAGCAGAGATGACTTAGAAACTATTGATTTGATTGTATTAGCAGAATTGCAAAGTCATTTTAGTAAACAAGCAGTTACGAAAACTATATTCAAAAAATTATCTGCAAAAGACTTGATAATTGGGATTTTAGAAAATTTTGAAAACTCTGTTAAAAAAATAACAGATTTATCTTTACGATATGGAAAAGACAAACAAAATAGAATTTTAATTGCTATCAATGATGAATATGACGTTCAAGATTTACTTTATTTCAGCCTAAAATCAGTGTTTCCCGAAATCAAGTATGAAGACGATACAAGCAACTATGGTGGAAGTGCTAAAAGATTAGACTTTTATTTGAAAGACGAAGGAATTATAATAGAAGTCAAGCACATTGACAAAGCAGATGATAAGAAGTACACCAAACAAATGAAAGAAGATTTACAATCTTACCACGTTGTAAATACTCTTACAGAGATAATATTTTTTATCTATGCCCCAAATTCTATTCAAGACATTAACAACTTCCAAGAACTAGAAGGAGAACAGACAATACAAGGAAAAACGTTTAATGTTAAAGTAATTATAGTGCGGTAAAAAACAACAAACGCCCAACATTGCATTTGTGGCAAGGCAGGCTAAGATGCTAAAATGAACTTTTGTTCTTTCTGTTGGCTTTTGTGCGAGTGGAAACGGTAGTGCTACTAAGCTCACCCTGCACAAATGCTTTACCGTTACGGTTGGACACGCTGGCCCATCCTCTCTAAATAATTAAGCCGAATTATTCCTTGACCCAAAAACGGGTATTTAATTGTATTATCAAACCCATACTCACCCAATCGCTAATTCGCTCAATTATTTAGCCGACAGCCTCGTCAGAGGTGCCGGATTTCGCGCCAGAATCGACGGATAAAATGCCATTCATTGGCAGAAATACCTTTATGCGATCGGGCAACACGCAGCAAGGTTGTGACGAATCTGCGTTTTAAGGTATCCGTTAATTCGGTTCGTCTGCTCACTAACCGACGCATCCCAAAGGCGTATGCTTCTTCGGTTGATTCCCTTACATCTTCCCGCAAAAAAAAGCCATTGAGGGCCACTGAGCCATAAGGTTCTCTGCCCAATAACGCTTTGGCAGTTTGCATTTCTTCCTGATGGGGTCGCCCGTCTAACGTAGACAGGGCATAAACGAGGCTGCCTAAGCCTAATGCGATATCGGGTGAATACATGATTGATGGGAAATTGATGATAAAAAATAAGGCGAACCTGGCGGAACACCTGTTTCCGAAGGTTCGCAACCTGATGCTATAGTCTGCTCAGGTTCAGGGTATGTTTCTACCAGAAAAGTGAAAAGAAAAATTTAACAGTCCGTCGAGTCGGTGCATGTTTACAGGTTGGCCCATACAGGGAATGGCCGCTCTATGGGCCAACCTGTAAACACGGGCAACTACCGGGCGACGCTCACCGTCGATTCCCGTTAGTTACCTCCGGCATTGCTCTGGTTTTGTTGTACACGGGAGGCTACTTCTGAGTCAGGCGTTGTAGCCGGACGAGGCTCACTCACGCGCTGGATTTTATAATTCCGAACGGCCAGGTTCATTTCAGGGGTGTGCGCCGTCACGACGCCACCCACCGGCTCAAGGCCTGGAGCCTGGTGCTTATAGCTAAGCATGGGCCCCTGATTCAGTGCAGGAGCTTTAACCGTTACCCCCTTTTTATCAGTCCACTGATGCGCCGTTGCGGCTTTGTTTGGGTGCTTATAGTTATGTGTCGAGTAGGTCACATCGCGACGTAATTTTGAATCGTCCTGAGCCGAAGCGTTGAGAATCGTAAGGGTACTTAGGGCGGCAATAATAAGATATGCTTTCATGGCTTTGTCAGTTTTAGAATGGTCAACCCGGTCAAAAACAGCTTTTTGTAAGCCGTGCCTGATTGACAGTACAAAGGTCATGAATGGGTGTTAGGCTCGTGTTAGAGCCGCATTAGAACGGGATTAGAAATTTTATTGGGCTGTTTACCCCATCCCACTATCTGTCAATGCGGAAGCGTAACGGTAAATGTCGTGCCGGACTCAGTAGAGGATTCAACCTCAATTGTTCCCTTATGAATCTGGATGATCCGTTCGGTAAGGGGCAAGCCTATTCCATAACCAGGTTGCCCCCCTGCATTACGCCCCCGTTGGAACGGCACAAAGATCGCAGTAAGCTGATCGGCCGGAATCACAGAACCCATATTATGCACCTTCACCTGAACAGAAGTTAGCTCGGCCAATAGGCTCACCGATACGGAATGATTGTCTGAAAATTTCCCCCCATTATCAAGCAGATTGAAAAAAGCCGTTCGTAAAAGGGTCTCATTGCCCAGCACCTGCCAATCCGTCTTTGTCACGTCGGGCAGGCTTACCTGAAGCGTATAATCCGGGTGAAGCCGTTGAAACTCCTGCTGAATCTGCCCAAATAGCGTATCGATATGAACAGTTCCCATCGGTACGGTCGAGGAATCCATACTCGCATTGGTCAAGGCCAGCAACCCGTTGGTCATCCGGTTTAGGCCACGCACATCGTCCAGTACGGAACGAATCGTAGCCCGCAGTTCGTCGGGATCATCATCGGCCAGCAAGGAGACTTCCAACTGGCCCGTTATGGCCGTGAGAGGTGTTCGTAATTCGTGCGAAGCATGCGATACGAACAGACGTTGCAATCGGAACGCGTCTTCCAGCCGATTCAGCATGCGATTGAAGCGATGTGCCAACTGAGCCAGCTCGTCGGCCTGATCGCCCTCGGGCAACCGTTGCGACAGATTAAGGGCGGTGATGTCGTCTATCTGGCGATTGATCTGACTGATCGGCCGTAACGTTCTTCCGGCGAACAGACGACCGGCTACGACCATCAGACCCGTCATCAGAAACCAGCCCAAACCCAGCAGTTTAGCAAAATTCTGGATCGTCCGCAGATTGTACGTGTCAACGGCCGAAGCAATAATGACAAACGGAATCCGGTCGTCGATAAAGAGGAGGCCCACGATTTGGCGATCGCCTTTTTTCCAGTTTACCTGTTTCTGTTTCCGAATCCGACTTAACGTAGCTTCAGTCAGCGTCAGGTAATCCGTGCCACTTTCGTAGGCTAGCTGGTTCTTTCCATTGTAGATAATAATTTCCTCATCGGGTAGCACGGTCAGCTGATTTTTATCCATCAACTTGTAAAGCGATGGCCCGATCCGTTCCCGTCCGACCAGCAAATGCCCCGCCGTCAGGGCTTCGGCTCGTAAGCGATTCTGAAATTCAGTTTCCCGATAGCGCTCAGCAACCAGGTAAAGGAGCAGACAAAACAAGGCCAGCGCCACCGAAACGATGGTCGTAAAAAACAGCGTCAGTCGATTGCGCAGGCTCATTTCTCTTTCAGTACATACCCCATACCGATCAGTGTGTGTATGAGCTTGTTCGGTGAATCCTTATCAATTTTGGCCCGTAAATAACTGACATACACATCAATCACATTGGTTCCGGTGTCGAATCCGATATCCCAGACGTGCTCCGCAATATCGACCCGCGAAACCACCCGGCCTGCATTCCGCATCAGGTACTCCAGCAAGGCATACTCCCGGGCAGTCAGATCGATCGTTTGTCCATTTCGGCGGGCTACGCGTTCGTGCAGATCAAGCTCCAGATCAGATACCCGCAAGAGTCGGCCCGGCTCGTCGACCGTGGGTGCCCGACGCAGGAGCACTTTCACTCGCGCCAGCAGTTCCATAAAATCGAACGGTTTGGCCAGATAATCGTCGGCACCGGCCTCAAAACCCAGTAATTTATCGGCAACGGTATCGAGGGCTGTCAGCATCAGAATAGGCACCTGACTGGGTTGGTTCCGAATGTATTCGGCCAGTTCCAGGCCCGTTATATCGGGCAGATTGACATCGAGAATAATCAGGTCGAAACGGGTCCTGGCCAGCAGACTTTTAGCATCTTCCCCGGTCGGCGCAATCGATACCGAATAAGACTGGGTCTGAAGTCCTTTTTTGATGAACGTGGCTACTTTAGGCTCGTCTTCAACCACTAACAACTGTGCATTCTGGCCCGTATTCATACAATCGGCGGATAAAATAATGATAAGCTACTACCCACAATTGGCTACCGATCAGCGTTTTTCATGCCAACAAGGTTGCCGTTGGCAATCGAGGATCAATTGGGTATGGTTCAATCCGTAAAACCCGGCACTGTACGCTCATTGGATGGAGCGGATCAATCAACACATTGCGAGATGGCGATAAGGGCACAACAACCGATGGCAATGCGATCCCTAACGTGCTATGCTGTCGGAATTGAGCGTCCATAAACTGCGGTAAACCTGCCGGGGTAACCTGTGTATTGTTCCAGCCGGATGGCAAATCGGCTGCTTCCAGCCACGTAATGGCATCGTCAGGAATCTCTATTTCACATAGGATCAAAGGTGGCAGATCGGCAAGCGGAGTTCCTTCCAGATGAACCATGTATTCCAGAAAACACAGTTCGGGCGTGGTCGCCGTATAGACCAAAGGGCGTCCACGAACATTCCATCGGCCTCCGCGTAGCTGAGCGCCTATGCCATCCAGAATTGTATCCCGATGGCTGTCCGTCTGAACCCTATAGACCGTTGCTGGCATTAACTAAAAACGCCGTAATCAATTCGACCCAGAATATCCTCGACCAATTGAACACCCGTAGAGCTATCCAGCAAATCCAGCGGAGAACGGTTATCCAGAAGCCGCAACGGCCGTTGTAGCCAGCGCGTAAACTTACCCTTGTCCTGAAAAACGGCTTCACCATACGTAGCAAGCCGGGTGAGCAACAACAACCGTTCGGACGTTGGGGCGTCGAGATGGGTCGCTTTAACCTGCCGATGGAAGGTAGCTACGGATTGGTTCAGCAATCGAGCCATCTCCTTATCGGTAATCCCAAGCAGTGCAGCTACCCGGCCTGCTTCAGTGCCCGCCAGACCGTGCCGCGAACGGTCGATCAGCTGCAGGGGTGTAAGTTGTGTATCAACAGAATTTGATCCTGTAGTTACCCTCTCCTCTGTCGAACTGTGAAACTGGTTTAATGTTAATTTTTTAAAATTAACAAACCTCTCTATCTCATCTATATTTGAAGGGTTAGCATTTATTATTTCGGATAAAACTTGAAAAATATTATCCTGATAATCATCCTCTCCAAAGTCAAGACTTCTCAGTAAACGAGGGTGATTTTCTATTACCGTAAGACTATTGGTTATCCATGCCAATTGTATCCAATCAGATTTCGTAAAATAGTCCCTAATAAATTCAACTAAGGCTATTGAGCGACGAAGTTCTTGTTTAGTCTGCACTAACATATAGACTCATTTGATGGCAATATAACACGCATTTGACAATTAATGTTGCAGAAAGAAAAATTCTCAACGGGCAGGTGTCCCAATCCTTTCTATTTGGTATCAATACACTCGTCACAAACCATTTTTTAGGGCCAGACCGGCTTTTCAGACAAAAATGAGCCTATCTTCGAAAAAAAATATAGTTCGTAAATGACTGTTCGCCAGATCATCCTTCTCCAATTTCTCTGCTTCGCTTCCTTCGCTCAACAAAACCTTGTCCCGTATGTGCATCCACTGATTGGCACCGAAAAAATGGGGCATACCTTTCCGGGAGCCACCGTGCCGTTTGGTGCCGTCCAGCTTAGCCCCGACTCTGATACGCTGTCGTATGAGTTCAATGGCAAATACAATGGCGACGTGTACCGATACTGTGCTGGCTACAAGTACGAGGACAAAACGATTGTTGGCTTTAGTCACACCCACTTCAGCGGTACAGGCCATTCTGATCTGGGCGATTTTCTGATTATGCCTACGCAGGGAACTCTGCAACTGAATCCGGGCGTGGCCTCCAATCCAAAATCTGGCTATCGATCCGCCTTTTCACACGCCAATGAAGTAGCCGAAGCAGGCTATTATAAGGTCAAACTGGACGACCACAACATCCTGGCTGAACTCACGGCCTCGAACCGGGTTGGGTTTCATCAGTACACCTTTCCCAAGTCCGATCAGTCGCACATTATTCTGGATTTAACCCACGGCATTTACAATTACGACGACAAGGTAGTCTGGACGTTCGTGCGCGTCGTGAACGATACGTTGATTACGGGCTATCGGCAAACGGCTGGCTGGGCTCGCACCCGGACGGTCTATTTTGCCCTTTCCTTCTCAAAACCGTTCAAGTCGTACGGCCGCCAGAGCCTGGATAAGCCACAGGTTTACAAAGGGTTCTGGGGGAAATTCGACCAGAATCACAATTTTCCTGAGATAGCCGGGAAACGCATTCGGATGTATTTCGATTTCGACACACAGGATGGGGAGACAGTAAAACTCAAAATGGCTCTGTCGCCGGTAAGCCAGGAAAATGCACTGGCCAATATGCAGGCTGAGGTTCCCCACTGGAATTTGGACCGGGTGAAATCAGAGGCACAGGCAGCCTGGAACCGGGAATTAGCTAAAATCCAGATCGACGCATCCGAGAACGACAAGGTGAACTTCTACACTGCTATGTACCACGCTTTTGTGAACCCAACCACCTACATGGATGTCAACGGTCAGTACAAGGGGCTGGATCAGGACGTACATCAGGCCAACGGTTTCACCAATTACACCACGTTTTCGCTCTGGGATACCTACCGCGCATTGCATCCGTTTTTCAACCTCATGCAACCTTCCCGCAACAACGACATGGTGCAGTCGATGATGAAGCATTACGACCAGAGTACGCTAAAGATGCTGCCCATCTGGTCGCACTACGCCAACGACAACTGGTGTATGAGCGGCTATCACAGCGTATCGGTACTGGCCGATGCCATTATCAAAGGCGTGTACAAAGGCGACGACCAGAAAGCACTGGATGCTTGTATCGCTACAGCTACCCACCGCAGTTACGAGGGTATTGGCGAGTACATGGACAGAGGGTATGTACCTGCTACGGCCAGCAGCAACTCGGTTTCGCACACGCTCGAATACGCCTACGACGACTGGTGCATTGCCCAACTGGCCAAAAAACTGAATCGGCAAGATGTATACGAAACCTTCCGAAAACGCTCCGAAAACTGGAAGAACGTTTACGACAAATCGATCAATTTCATGCGTCCCCGACTGGCCAATGGCTCATTTAAAAAAGAGTTCGATACGTATAGCACGCATGGTCAGGGCTTTATTGAAGGGAACTCGTGGAATTTCAGCTTTTTCGTCCCGCAGGACCCCACTACGCTGGTCGAGTACATGGGTGGCCCAAAGAAATTTGCGGCCCGGCTCGATACCCTTTTCTCCATGAATTTACCCGATAAATTCTTTGCCGAAACCGAAGACATCACCCGCGAAGGCATCATTGGCGGCTATATCCACGGTAACGAACCCGCCCATCACGTTGCATATCTGTACAACTGGGCGGGTCAGCCATGGAAAACGCAGGAGCGTATCCGTATGATTCTGTCCATGCAATACAAACCAACTCCCGACGGATTAGGCGGAAATGACGATTGTGGCCAAATGAGCGCCTGGTACATGTTTTCGTCGATGGGTTTTTACCCCGTAGCTCCCGGTTCGGAGGAGTATGCCTTAGGCAGCCCATCGGTCAAAAGTGCTCATTTGCAACTCGAAAATGGGCAAACATTCACCGTCGAAGCTGTCAATCAGGGTGATAAGAATATATATGTTCAGAAAGTACTGCTGAACGGGAAGCCCCTCGCGCAACCGACCATTACCCATTCCGATATTCTTAAGGGAGGCAAACTAACATTTTATATGTCGGCGAAACCTGTGAAAAAATAAGTAGCCTACCCGTTTTTGGATCACATTGTTTATAGAAATGGGCTATTTTATGTACTTTTAAGCCTAGTGCAGATCAATAATCTAACCCACACATGAAAGGAAGTAAACTGGACTTATGCCTGAATATGGGCTATTTTCGGATGCAGCAGGACATCTTTACGTGTCAGTATATCCTGTTTGAAAACAAGCTTTGTCCTGTTTACTGGCTACGCATTGTACTGGCCGATGTGACCTACGGCACCAAACAACTCCGTCTGCTTCGAAGCAATGACCAATTTACGGTAGCCGTCAAACCGTTCGTATTATCGGAGGAGTTGGAAAATCTGTACGCCCTGTATCGAAGTGCCATCAATTTCGACGCGCCCGACTCAGTTGAATCGTGCCTGCTCGATGGCGCTATCGATAGCGTGTTCGATACCTATGTTGTTGAGGTTCGCGATCAGGGCCAGTTGATCGCAGCGGGTATCTTTGACGATGGTTTTCAGAGCATTGCCGGCATCATGAATTTTTATCATCCTGCCTATCGCAAGCATAGTTTGGGCAAGTTTCTGATGCTGCAAAAAATTAATCACGCCCGTCGTCAGCGAAAAATCTACTATTATCCCGGTTATATCGCCTACAACTACACCAAGTTCGATTACAAGATTTTTCCCTGCGAAGCAGCCACCGAACTGTTGGATACCCACAACGGACTCTGGGTGCCTTTTTCGTGGGATCTGCTGAAGACGTTGTCGGAAGATTAAATTGGCTGGCTGACTGACCGTTCAAGGTTACTGACGCCAAGCCAGCAACTAGTCAATAAGCACAACAGCTTTACCGATCACGCGTCGCTCCATCATATCCGTCAGGGCCTGTGGTGCTTCGGCCAGCGAGTAACGTTTGGATACGTATGGCGCTAGCTTCCCCTGCACAGCCCAGGTAGCAATTTCCTGCAAATTTTTCCCGTTACGGGCGGCTTCTTTCTGCGCAAACATGCCCCAGAATACCCCTACCAGCGAGCTTCCTTTCAACAGGGCCAGATTAAGCGGAATCTTTGGAATTTCGCCACCAGCAAACCCAACCACCAGATACCGCCCACCCCAGGCCAGTGATCGAATGGCAGGCTCCGCCCATCGATCGCCCACCGGGTCATACACCACATCGACACCTTTTCCCTGCGTAATCTCCTTGATTCGGCCACGGAGGTCCTCGGTAGCGTAGTTGATCAGATGCGTAGCACCTTTTTCCTGACAAACGGCCAGTTTTTCATTGGTCGATGCGGCTGCGATAACAGTCGCTCCCATCAGTTTTCCAAGTTCGACGGCCGCTAAACCAACGCCACCGGCAGCCCCCAGAACAAGGAGCGTTTCGCCCGGTTGCAGATTCGCCCGATCCTCCAGGGCGTGATACGACGTACCAAATGCATACAGGGTTGAAGCGCCAGTTATAAAGTCCATGCCGTCGGGCAATGGGATAGTGGTGCGAGCATCCACCAGACGTTCTTCTGCCAGCCCCCCATGTGTCCCGTAGGTAAATACACGATCCCCCGGCTTAAGGTGTTTGACGCCCTCACCGACCTCTTTTACTACTCCCGATGCCTCACTTCCCGGCGAAAAAGGCAAGGGAGGTTTAAACTGATACATATTCCGAATGGTCAGGGTATCGGGAAAATTCAGGCTACAGGCTTTCACCTGAATCACGACCTCGCCAGGGCCGGGTGTAGGCGATGGGATGTCTTCCAGTACCAGCGTATCGGGCAGCCCGTAGTCTTTACAAAGTATCGCTTTCATCTAAAAAAATGGACAATGTAAAATGAATAATGGATAATGGATAATGGATGTTAATCGCCCCCATTATACATTATCCATTATTCATTTTACATTATCCATTATTCATTTTACATTATCCATTATACATTATTCATTACTTTAGTTTCCAACCATAAAGACTGCATTACTGAACAGCAGTTTACCGTTGTACCAGAAACCGCGGAAGAGCGGATCATCGGCCAGATACACCACACTACCCCGACCCATTTCCTGAACACCCATCAATAGGGTGTTTTTCAATTTTTCTTTTGCATTACGACCCGAAAAACCAGCTACGTAATTGTCGCCTTTCAGGTAGCCGACATTCCAGCCATCTTTCAGGAAATCGAAGTTGAAGGCATTTTGAACGAGGGTATAATAGCCCCCCGTCAAACCAAAGCCCAGTGGATGACTCGTATCGACATTGACCCGGTAAATACTACCCGGAATATCGTCTGAAATAGCAGCCCGCTCCCGATTGATATACGTTTTCAGTGAATCGACCGAATTGCCCTTTTTCTCCTTTTTCCCATCCTCTTTTTCAGACTTCTCCTTCAGGTCGAACCCTTCTTTACCTGCCAGGAAGGCGGCTGCCCGCTCCATAGCAATCAGTTTACCGCCTGCCCGAATCCATTCTTTCAGCGCCGTCAGAGTCCGCTCATTCAGGATTCGGCCATAGTTGTAATTCGTAGGCAACACCAGTACGTCCAGCTTATTCCACTCTATGGTACCCAACGTATTGCCATCCAGCAGCGTTACGGGGTAATTCAGCTCCTGGTCGAAGAAATGCCAGACCTCACCTGCCGATGGCGGAGGTGTTCCATCGCCCAGTACCAGTCCCACACGGGGGGCTTTCATACCCGTTACAAAATCAGAACCGAAATCGGAGCCGGACGTTACGAAACCAGTCTGAACAGGAATTACTTCTGCCCCCGTCTGCGCAGCGGCCTGAGCAACTACAGTACCCAAACGATCGCCCAGATTCTCATTACCCGTGCGGGCCACAATGAGCGTTCCCGACGCATACGTTTTCCCTTCCAGTTCAAACGGTTTCTCGGCAGCCCGCACCCGTATTTTCTGTTTCAACAGAGCCGCCAGGGTTTGTACGGCAGGTAGCGATTGCCAGCGAATCAGGTACGCATAGGCCGCCGGAACCGTGCTGGTCGTCGGCGTAGAAGACGAAAGTGGCTTGGGATCAATCCGGGATGCCAGGCCATAGGTATGCAGACCAAAGGCGTAGGGCAACGACCAGGCTGTAATATCGTAGGTGGCCGAGTCTTCCAGGGCTGAATTCTGCTCAAACAGAATTTTCAACAACGTCGATTTAGGCTGATAGGCACTGATAACGATATCGTCGGCTGCAATCGCAATGTTTTTATCGGTTTTCTGAGATGTATAATTGAAACCAGTTGCTACCGTCTGAGCTTTCCCGGCTACGCCAAAACTAATTTTATTCCGGTCCAGCAGTTGCTGCAATGCCTTGAGCCGTCCAGCGTCGCCATTCGATTTAATCACATAGCTTTTGTAGGGGCCAATCGGTGTGTTCCGGGATTTATCGAAAAACTGTCCGAACTCCTTTACAATTTCAGCTGGTCGGTCAGCCACTGACTCCAAAGTAGCCATACTCGCCGTGTAGTGGTGGTCGATGCGCTGACGAAGAGTCAGGGTATCGCCATCCGCTTTTGTAATGGCCAGACCCGCCCGGCCACTTCCTCCCTGCTCGTAAGTCATACCAATAGCCCCATTATAGGTCGGATAGGTGTCGCCATAGCTGGGGTAAAACAGATCGAACCGTTCACGCGTATAGTATAACCAGCCATTCCGGTCGAAGTAGCGGCTGCAATACTGGCCGATAATCTGCTGAAACTGACGCTGGTATGGTGTAATATCTTCGTGATAGGGCTTGGCAGAAGGGGCAAAATAATAGGGGCTTTCAACACCCATCTCGTGAAAATCACCGTGTAATTGCGGCATCCACTGCTGATAAAGTGCCATACGTTGTTGTGTTATCTCCTGCGTCTGCCAGGCCCAGTCCCGGTTTGGGTCGAACAGGTAATGGGTATATCGTCCACCGGGCCAGGGTTCATTATGCTCCCGTGCATTGGGAGCAGGATTGGGCGTACGACCCAGCATCTGGTTATACCAGTTCACATACCGATCGTGCCCATCCGGATTCAGGCCCGGATCGAGCAGTACAACCGTCGTGTTCATAATTTTTTGTGAAACCGCATCGGTCGTATTCAGCAGTCGGTACAGTACTTCCATAAAGGCTTCGGAACTGACAGCCTCGTTGCCATGTACATTGTAACTCAGCCAGGCAATAGGCGGTTGGGGTGCCGATGTAGGTGTGCCTTCCAGCAGGCCGATTCGTTTCAGGTTATTCGTCCGAATTTCTTCCAGGCGAGCCATATTGGCTTCGGAAGCAATGGCGACCACCATTAATTGACGACCTTCATAGGTTGTTCCATACGGAATTAATTTAACCCGGTTTGGTAATTGTCGAGCTACCTGTTCGGCATAGGCCAGTACACGATAATGGGGGGTAAATCGGCTACCTATTCTGTAGCCAAGAAATTGATCAGGCGTTAACAGACTCGTTGACGAAGAAGGAGTTGACTGGGCGAAGCTCATCAGCGACATAGCGACCAGGCTTGCCAGCAATAAAATGTGTTTCATGTAGGCTGTAAAAAATTGTAAAAGCTAACCTCCTCAAAAATAGCAGTAAAACGTGCAGAAACCCTTTTTTTGAAAAAATTTTACAGTCAGGTATTGCATTATAAAAACATCGCCTTACCTTTGCACCACGTTTCGCCAACGCAGCGGCAATAAAGCCAAAATGTTGGGTCTTGTACACAAGACGGCCGATTCGTCTAGCGGTTAGGACATCGCCCTTTCACGGCGGTAACACGGGTTCGATTCCCGTATCGGTCACAGCTAACCATTAATTCCACCAAGAGCCAACCCGAAACGGTTGGCTTTTTGGTTTTTCAGGCCACTCCCCTGCCGGTTCGATTCCGGATCAACGTCAAAAGGATGGATCAAGGTCAAAAGGGATCAAGGCCAATACTTGTGGAGGGCGTTGTATTTTTC